>NZ_JBNTJV010000003.1:0-698198 GCF_051195035.1 Natronomonas sp. EA1 | reverse complement strand
TCCTCGTCCTCGCGGTAGTGGAGCGTCCCCATCCGCTTCTCGTACTCGTCATCATCGAGGTAGGACTTCTGGTAGTCTCCGAGAACGAAGTCCACGGCAACTCTGCCGTTGATGGTGGAGAGGGTGGCCGACCTGTCTTTGATGGTCAACGTCCGTTTGTCGTAGACGGCTGACGGTTCGTTGAATCGCGGGAGTGGTCGGCTGGCGCCCTTCTTCCAGTCAGCAACCGTGGATTTCATCGCTTCGACGGCCTTGGAGTAGGCGCGAACACAGAGGTTCGCGGGGAGGTCTGTCTCGTCTCGTAGGTCGTGGTACACTTCGTCGTGTATGGTGGACTTGTTGAGGATGAGGTAGCCTTCGTCGTTCCGACCGTGCTGGACGGCGTAGTTGCAGGCGCGGTTGAACTGCTCGATGGTCTGATGGAGGTCTTTTTTTCGGTCTTCGGGAACCGAGAGTTTGACCGGAACGGTTCGTTTGACCTCCATCTGTAACTTCACGTACGGTGTAGTGTTTTATACATTCTGTGGCTGGCGTGGGGGGAGTCGGGTTGCAATCAGTCGTGGTTTGATTCGAGGCTTGTCGGATCCCTCCCACGTTCACAAGAGCTCCGCTCTTGTGCAGCCCGCCAGAACGCTCCGCGTTCTGGGGACGACTAAAGCCGGGGACACCCTCCTTGCGTCTGTGTGATTGGAGTCGGGCTTCACGAGCGGGATGGCCGCGGCGGGGGCCGCGTACGCGATGCACGAACTGGACGAGGAGGCGATGGACTGGCTCGCGTCGTTGCCCGAGACCCGGACAGTCGGGGGCGTCCGGGTCGCACACGGCCACCCCGACGACCCGGACCGGTACGTGTACCCGGCGCTCTTCTCGGGGGACCTCTTGGACGAGGCTCGCGCGCTCGTCCTCGGCCACACGCACGTCCAGGGGTACGAGCGGTTTCCCGAGGGCGTGGTCGTCAATCCGGGGAGCGTCGGCCAGCCGAGGGACGGTGACCCGCGCGCGGCCTACGCGGTGCTGGAGACGGACGGGCTCGCGGTCGAGGAGCGGCGCGTGGCGTACGATATCGACGCCGTCGTCGCGGACGTGCGGGAGGCGGGGCTCCCGGAGGCGATCGGCACGCGGCTCAGAAAGGGTCGGTAAATCGAGGGGAGGAACCGAGGTCAGAACTCGATCTTCTGGATGATCTCGAGCGCCTGCTCGCGGTCCTCGTCGTTGACGAAGACGGCGACGGAGGTCGCGGAGGTGATGACGTCGAGCAGGTTGATGTGGGCGTCTGCGAGCGGGTCGACGATCTTGCGGATGACGCCGGGCTGGTTCGGGAGTTCGCCGCCCGTGACGCGGATGACGGCCACGTCGTCCTCGACGGTGACGGACGAGAGCGTCTCCTCGGCGATGACGGAGTCGTGGAGGATGGTCTCGGCCTTCTCGGCGTGTTCGCCGTCGACGTAGAACGTCACGGAGTCCATCCCGCTGGCGACGGCGTCGATGTTGATCCCCGCGTCGGAGAGCGGTTTCGAGAGATCAGAGAGGATGCCGGGTCGGTTCCGGATGGCACGCCCCGCGACGGTGAGACAGGCGAGCGTGCCCTCCCGGAGGTCGATGAGGTTCTCGAACTGCCCTTCGATGCTCGTGCCCCCGGTGAGGAGGTCGCCGTGCTGGTAGTGGACGACGCGGACGTCCATCCCCTCGGTCTTGTACGAGAGGGCGCTGGGGGCGACGACCTCGGCGCCGCGGAACGAGAGGTTGCGGAGCTCGTCGACGGTGATCTGGCCGACGTTGCGCGCGCCCTCGACGACGCGCGGGTCCCCGGTCATGACGCCCTCGACGTCGGTGACGATGACGACCTCGTCGGCGTCCATGTACTTCCCGAGCATGACGGCGGTGGTGTCCGAGCCACCCCGGCCGAGCGTGGTGACGTTCCCGTCGTGGTCCTGCGCGAGGAAGCCGGTGATGACGGGGACGACGTTCTCCTCGCCCATGCGCTCGGCGAGCGCGGCGGCGCGCTTGGCGGTCTCCTCGATGTCGACCTCGCCGTGTTCGTCGGTGATGACCGGCCAGCCGTCGGCGCCGGGTTCGAAGAAGACGGCGTTGACGCCGCGGGCGGAGAGCGCGGCCTTCAGCATCCGGACGGAGGTGCGTTCCCCCATCGAGACGATCTCGGCCTCGTCGGCCTCGTCGGCCTCGAAGGTGATGGCGTCGAGGAGGTAGTCGGTCGTCGAGCCCATGGCGCTGGCGACGACGGCGACCTCGTTCCCGGCCTCGACGGCGGCGGCCACGGAGTCCGCGGCCCGGTTGACCCGGTCCCCGTTTCCGAGGCTCGTCCCGCCGAACTTGGCGACTACGCGCATACTGCTACCACCCGATGGTCGTGCTCAATCATACCCGCGTTAGCCCGCAAGCGGGGATAATAGCTTCCATCACGCGAAGGCTTGCCGTCTCACGCTTCGCTGTCATCGGGTTTCCCGACCCGGCCCCACGGCGTCGTCGGCGTCAGCGGGCGAGTCGTCTGCTGGCTCGTCGGACGGTGCCTCCGAGTTCGTGTCCGCGTCGGCGCCCGGTTCCGGCCGCTCACCCGCCGTGTCGTCGGTGGCGTCGTCGGGCTCGTCGGCTTCTTCGGCCGCCTCGGCCGTCGATTCCTCCGTCTCCGCCCCGTCCGCGTCCTCGAGTTCGGCCTCGCGTTTCTCCATCTCCTCCTCCGGGTCGAACAGCACCATCCCCGTCCCCGCCGTGTACTCGTAGGTGTGCCACTCCGGGATGACGAGGACGCCGTTGAGCTTCCGGATGCGGGCCTGCTTGAGCAGCGTGTCCGGGACGAGCTCGTCGGTGAGCCGGAGCTCGATGAGCCCGTCGACGACGTACACGAGGTCGTGCGGGAAGGCGTCGGGGTCGCCCGCCAGCGTCGCGCCGGCGAAGATGGGGACGAACCGGCCCTTACAGATGTCCGCGCGCACGTCCTTCACGAAGTTGTACGCCTGGACGGGCTGGACGAGCGTGCCGAGTTCGGTGAGCGAGTCGATGATGACCATCCCGGTGTCGATCATCTCGCGGGCCTCCATCGCGTTGTCCAGCTTGTTCTGGACCTCCCCCAGGTCGGAGGGGTCGCGAATCGTCGTGGTGGCCTGCTTCGCCACGCTGTTGAGGTGCTTGTTCCACTCGTCCATCCGGTCGTACATCCGGTCGCGGTCGGCCACCCGGTAGGTGAAGCAGTCGACGATGTGGAACAGCCCGTTCTCGAGATACGGGAGGACGTTCCACTCCAGCGTGAGGAACTGCTGGACGATGCTACCGGGAGGTTCCTGGAAAGTGACGAACACCACGGGCTCGCCGCGTTCGAGGGTGCGCCAGACGATCTCCGCGCCGACCGCGCGGTCGCGGACCCCCGGCTGGCCGGAGACGAGCACGAACGCGTTCCGGGGGAACCCCTGCGGGAGGGAGGCGTCCATCGCGGAGACGCCCGGTTTCACCCGGCGGTGGCCGTGGTACTCGGTGAAGACGTACTCGCTGGCGACGAGGGCGTCACGACAGGCCTCCGAACAGCACTCGTAGTCGGACCCGTCGACGGTGATTTCGACCGGCTCCAGCGGCATCGGCATCCGGCAGAAGTCACACCGGTCGCTTCCCTCGTCAGGCTCCCCACGCTCCTCGCCCGGCGACGCGTCACGGTCCATACCCCCCGTTCGTCGCGTGGGGGTTTAATTGAATGGCCATCGTGTACACACAGCATGGACGTGCGGGATGCCGTCGAAGCGGACGCCGAACGGATGGCCGAGCTGACCGACGCCCCGATGGACGTGATGCGGAACCTCGTCCACGACCGGACGGTCAGGATCGCCGAGGAGGACGAGGAGATCGTCGGCTTCGTGAGCTTCGATGCGCAGGCACAGACGGTCTACGTCACCCAGCTGGAGGGGCCGTGCGAGACCTGTACCGAGCTCCTCGCGGAGCCGATCCGCTTCGCCGACCGGGAGGGGATGACCGTCGAGTACCTCGTGGGCGAGGACGACGACGCGGGGCGCGAGGCCGCGGAGAACGCCGGGTTCGCGGAAGCCGGCTATGGCCCCCGGTTCGGCAGCACGCGGACGATACGGTATCGGCAGTAGCCCTCCTCAGTCGTCGGCCGACCGTGCCGGCGCGGGCACCTCGAACTCCTTGAGTTCCGCCGTCGGCAGCAGCGTCTCCTCGAAGTCGAAGTCGTCGAGCGCCTCACCAGCCTGCACGCGGGCGGGCCAGTCCGGATTCGCGAGCGCGGACTTCGCCTGCGTCACGAGGTCCGCACCGTTCTCGATGACCTCGGCGGCCGCCTCGGGCGACCCGATACCCCCGTTCGCGATGACGGCGGTGTCCGCGTACGCCTCGGCCAGTTCGTAGAGGGTCTGTTCCGTGTCCTCGAAGGCGGGTTCCGTAATGGGCTCCTGCGTGACGTGGACGTAGTCGCCCGCGTCGAGCGCCGAGAGGTACGCCTCGGCCTCCTCGGCGGTCCAGCGGTGTTCGTCGTCCTGTACCGCGGTCTGCGAGAGGCGAATCCCGACCACGAACTCGTCGGGCGTGGCCTCGATGACCGCGTCGAGCACCTCACGCGGGAACCGGGCGCGCGCCTCGGGTGAGCCACCGTACTCGTCCTCGCGGGTGTTCTGCGTCGACTTGAGGAACGAGTAGAGGAGATAGCCGTTCGCGCCGTGGATTTCGACCCCGTCGAACCCCGCGTCGACGGCGCGCTTCGCGCTGGCGACGAACTGCGCCTTGACGGCTTCGAGGTCGTCCGTCGAGAGCGCGCTGGCCTCGGGGAACTCGCCCTCCCCGCCGTAGATGGGGAGCTGTTCGCCCTGCGGCGTCGTCTCCGAGGGACCCACCGCCTCCACGCCGTCGGCCTGCGTGATGGGACCGGCGTGCATCAGCTGCGCGACGATGGCGCTGTCCGCATCGTGGACCGCCGACGTGACCTGCTCCCACGAGGCCGCCTGCTCGTCCGTCGCGAGCCCCGGCTGGCCGTCGTACCCCTTCCCGGGATTCGCGTTCGGGAACACGCCCTCGGTGACGAGGAAGGAGAACCCACCCTCCGCGAACTTCGCGTAGTATCGGGCCATCTCCGCGGTGGCGAGGCCGTCGTCCGTGCCCGACGTCCGAGTCATCGGCGCGAGACCGACACGGTTGTCGAGCGTCAGGTCGCCAAGGTCGAACTCCTCGAAGAGCACGTCCTGAGACATGACCAGCGCTTGCCGCGTCACGAATAAAGGGGGACGGCGGGCGTGTACGGGGGGCACACGAGACGTGAGACAGTCACAGACGAGCCGGGAGCTGACACGGTGCTACGCTCGGTGGAACAGCCGGGGGGCGAACCTCGGTGGAACAGCCGGCAGCAGACGCTCGGTGGAACAAGCAACGAGCATCGCCCGACCGAGCTGGCCGTTGGCGGGATGTCCGAGTGAGCGCACCCCTGTGCGCTCACTCGGTTCCCCGAACGCGAGCGGGAGCGAGCGTTCGGCATTTTCGTTGAGTTTTTTGCGCCGAGCGGTTCCCGCAGGTCGCCGCAGGCGACCGAGGAAACCCGAGGCGGAAAACTCTCAGCTGAACTTGTGGACCGTCATCCCCAGTGTATCCAGGTCCACCACGGGCGCGAACCCCGAGTCGGGGTCGATGTTGACGGACTTCTGGAAGTCGGTCTGGGCCTGCCAGCAGCCGGAGTTGACCGCCATCACCTTCCGGTACATCCCCCAGCCGAGCTTGTGGACGTGGCCGGTGTGGAAGATGTCGGGCACCTCGTCCATCACGAGATAGTCCTGCTTCTCGGGCGCCAGTCGGGTGTGGCCCCCATATTGCGGAGCGACGTGGCGCTTTTTGAGGAGCTGGTACATCGCCTTGTGTGGCTCGTCGTAGCTGGCCTTGTCGGCGGGGAGTTCGGCGATGACCTCGTCCAGCGAGACGCCGTGGTACATGAGGACGTTCACCCCCTCGACGCTCACCATGGAGGGGTTGCCCGTGATGCGCGCGTCGTGGGCGGACATGATGTCGCGGAGCTCCTCGTCGAAGGCGGGTTGGGGCTCGGCGAGCCGGACGGCGTCGTGGTTCCCGGGGATCATGATGATCTCCATGTCGCCGGGGACCTCCTTCAGGTACTCCGAGAAGGCGCGGTACTGGTCGTAGATGTCGACGATGGAGAGTTCCTCGTCCTGGTTCGGGTAGACGCCGATCCCCTCGACCATGTCGCCCGCGATGAGGAGGTACTCGACGTGTTCGGCCTCCTCGGTGTGGAGCCACCCCGTGAATCGCTGCCAGGCGTCCTCCATGAACTCGTCGGAGCCGACGTGGACATCGGAGATGAGACACGCCTGGACGTGCCGGTCGGCGGTGTTGGGTTTGTACGTCCGCGGGATGTCGGGGAAGTGCAGCGAGTCGACGAAGATGATCCCGCCGTCGTCCGAGAGGGTGCCGTCGACGGCGATGACCTCGTCCAAGAGGAGTTCACCGACGAGGTCGGCGATACCCTTGTCCTTCATCACGAGACAGGGGAAGACGCCCTTCGTGTCCTCCAGCTCGATGAGCCAGTGGCCGTTGGCGGTGGAGCGCACGTCCGAGACCATCCCGACGAGCCCGGCCTCGCCGCCGCCGGGCATGGCCTGAAGGGCGTCCGTCGGTCGGTGGTTCACCCGGCCGCGGAGCTTCGCGGAGAGCCGCTCGTAGCGGTCCCGGAAGACGGCGACGAAGTCCTCGTAGGCCCCGGTGCCGGTCGACTCGCCGGTGATGTCGCCCGTGATCTCGACGGAGCGCTGCTCCGGGTTCGAGTCGCGTGTGAACGACCCCCTTGCTTCGGGTGGAGTATCGACCGACTTCGACCGATTTGCGTGTGATTCGTCTCCATTCGAAATGGAGGGTCGGCCCGTCGAGGAGTCGAGCGCCTGTTTCACGTGTTCCGCGCGGAGGACGAGCGCGTCGGGGGGCGCAGCCTCCACCGCGAGCGCGACCGCGGCGTCGGGGTCCGGCGCGTTCGCGAGGAGGGTGACGGCCTCGCGTTCGGCGTTGAAGCCGTGGCTGGTGAGCCGTTGGACGATGCGCGCCGGCGTCTCCAGTGGCACATCCGAGCGTGGCCGTCGCCGGGCAAAAGGATAGCGAAAGCCAGAACGTTCAAACGCCTGCCCCCGAAGGGACAGGCATGGATGACCGCGACGACCGCCGTGGGGTCCGCGAGACCCTCCGCTGGCTGTGGACCACGGACCACGGCGTCGTCCTCTACGTTCGAGAGGTGGCGACGAGCGTCGCCTCGGTGCTCGCGCTCGGCCTGCTCCTGTTCGCCATCAGCGGCGTCTGGCCGCCGATGGTCGCCGTCGAATCGTCGAGCATGTACCCGCACATGCAGACCGGCGATCTGATCTTCGTGATGGAGGAACACCGGCTCTCACCGGAGTTCGCCGTCGCCGAGACCGGCGTCGTCACCTACCAGGTCGGCGAGAACCAGGGGTACACGAAGTTCAAGGAACCCGGTGACGTCATCATCTACACCCGGAACGACCGCGCCGGGACGACCCCCATCATCCACCGCGCGATGCTCTGGGTCGAGGAGGGCGAGAACTGGTACGACCGCGCGAACCCCGCGTATCTCGGGAGCGCGAACAACTGCGACCAGCTGCGCTACTGTCCCGCGCCCCACGCCGGGTTCATCACGAAGGGGGACAACGCCCAGACCAATCCCCAGTACGATCAGGTGAACGGCCTCTCCGCCCCCGTCAAGCCCTCGTGGGTCGTCGGCACGGCCGAGGCTCGCATCCCCGGCCTCGGCTTCGTGAAGCTCTGCAGCTCCGGCGGTCCCTGCCCGCTGTTCATCGCGACCGGCCCGCCCGCACCCCCCGCAGTGATGGAGGCCGCGGCCGCACCGCAGGCCGAACCCACTGTCACAGCAACGAACACCACGAACGCGACCGCTGCGGTCTGATCCCGTCTCCCCCTCTCGACGCTCGGTGACGCAAGCCACGGAGCGAACGCTCGGTGGAACAGCCGGCAGGCATCGCTCGTCCAAATTAGCCGTTGGCGGGATGTCCGAGTGAGCGCACGCCCGTGCGCTCACGAGGTCACCGTGAGACTCGCTGCACTCGTCTCACGAGCGCTCGTTCGCGGAGCTCACGAGCATCACCGTGAGACTCGCTGCACTCGTCTCACGAGCGCTCGTTCGCGGAGCTCACGAGCATCACCGCGAGCGCCGTCGGCGCTCGCGGCTTTTTGGTCCAGCTTTTTGGAGGAGCGGGTCGCGGAGCGACCCCGACGAGAAAAAGGTGGGTGCTAACAGACGGGCTTCGGATTGACCCCCATCCCCTCCAGCCGTTCGGTGTACTCGTCGTAGGCGGCCTGAATCGCGGCACCCGCGGCCGTCTTGGCCGTCTCCCAGTCGCGCTCGTCGTCGCAGTGGGCCTCCAGCAGGGCGGAGACGCGTTCCAGTTGATCGTCGAGGTCGGCGCCGAGTTCGCGGAAGAGCTGGGAGGTCTTCGGGTCGGCCTGCCCGACGAAGAACCCGACGAGCTGTTCTTTGGATTTCTCGGCGGCGAGGGTGCGCCCGAGGAACCCGCCCAGGCGTTCGAGCGTGGTGTCACAGCCGCGGAGGTACGCCTGGATCGCAGAGATGTCGCCGGGGTCGTGGTCGTCGAGTTTGGCGGCGACGCGGTCGTAGTGGTCGCGCTCCTCGGCGGCGCTCTCGTCGAAGGCGGCGGCCACGTCCTCGACGGGCTCCGCGTCGGCCCATTGGGCAAAGGTTTCGGCGGCCGCGAACTCGGCATCCGCGGCGGCGGTCAGGACGGTGTCGGCGTCCATCTCGCCCTTGGTGTCGGCGTAGAGCGATTTCGAGGAGCCGAGTCGGGAGAGCGCGGTTCGGTTGTCCTCACGGACGGCCTCGAGAAGCGAATCTGCATCCATACCCCACGGTACAGCGTGGGGTGGCTTGTAGCCTGCGACGGCGTCAATCCCGCCGCGCCGGCGGCTCCTTGCTGAGGAAGTGCCCCAACAGGTCGCGACGGTCCGCGGCCTCGCGATAAAGTATCTCACGGAGGCGCTCGTAGTCCTTGAACTCCCGGAGGAAGCCGAACACCTGCTCGGAGCCGGGGGCCACGTCCGCCCGGGCGAGCGCGCGCTCGATGGCCTCGCCACAGGAGTAGGTCTCCCCGTCGGCGAAGAGATGGGCACACGCCTCCCAGTTCTCGGGGAGCTGCTGTTTCTCCTCGTCGGTGAGCTCGGAGAAGCCGACCAGCCCCAGCTCGGAGTGCTCCGCGAAGAAGTCGGCCCACCACGTACAGAAGCCGCAGTCGTCGTCGTAGACGAACGTCGCCTCCCGGGTGTCGTCGGTCATGTGCTGAGCCTACGCGCGGGTGGCTTTTCTCCGTTGGGGATTCGACAGTTCAGTCGAACCGGCCCGTCTCGGCTCCACAGTCGACACAGACGGTGACGAGCGCGTCCTTCGAGTCGGCCATCTCCACGTCCTGTGCGGTGGTCTCCTCGCACTCGGGGCACTCCCGGAGAATCGTCGTCTCGCCCATCTCGGCCGGCGCGCCAACCGCGAGCGCCCGGACCGGCTCGCTCCCCGCGTTGCGCCCCTGCTGCCACTCGCCCGGTTCGAACCGGATCGCCTCGTCCGCGCTCACCTGCACCTCCCCCTCTTCCGTCTCGAACGTCGCGGTACCCTCGAGGACGTAGAACACCTCCTCCTGCCCCTCGTGTTTGTGGTAGCCGAAGGCGAACGACTCCCCCGGCTGGAGCTCGAAGAGGTTCATCGACAGCCCCTCCGCACCGAGCGCCTTTCCTAATGAACGCTTCACGCTCGCCGGACTCATCCACGACTCCACCTCGTCGACAGTGACCTTTCGCATGGCTGGGGCGACGGAGGCGGGGGGCAAAAGGGTATGTTCGGGGGCAGGTGTTCCGGGCGGGACAGGGATTTGAATAGCGAGCGACAGCGAGCGGATTCAAATCCCTGTCGTCGTTGCGTCGAAATCGCAGGCGGCCTCGCACACGCTACGCGGTGCTCGGCGCGTTGCGATTTCAAAAGCGCCGGGACAGGGATTTGAACCCGATTGCGAACCTCACGTCGTTCGGTTCGCGTGGTTCAAATCCTGCCTAGCCGCGTTGCTCCTCGCGAATTGCTCGTCGCAAAAGCGCCGGGACAGGGATTTGAACCCTGGATCCCAGAGGGAACACGCTTTCCAGGCGTGCGCCTTACCACTCGGCCATCCCGGCTTACGCGTTCATCTATCCCGGTCCGGCGTTAATGACTTTCGTTTCCGAGTCGCTGGTCGACGAGAGACGACAGGCCACCGCTGACCACGCCGACCCCGAACGCGCCGGCGACGTACACCAGCACGGGCACGTCGAACCCCGAGTAGAGCCGGTAGCCCTGCAGCAGGACCAGAAACGAGAGCGCGCCGATCGCGCCCCAGAGCACCGCGGCCTTCACCCGCGGGTCCATCTACTCGACCGAGGCGATGGCCTCGATCTCGACGCCGACGCCCTTCGGGAGCGCTCCGGCCTGTACCGCGGAGCGCGCCGGGGGTTCCTCGTCGAAGAACGTCGCGTAGGTCTCGTTCATCTCGCCGAAGTCGTCGATGTCCGCGAGGAAGACGGTGACCTTCAGCACGTCGCTCAGCTCCGCGCCCGCTTCGGCGAGGACGGCCTCGAGGTTCGAGAGCGCGAGCTCCGTCTGCTCGGCGATGGGCGCGTCGTCTTTCAGGTCGCCGTCGGGGGTGAGCGGAATCTGGCCCGCCGTGAAGACGAGCTCGCCGTTGGTGGTCGCCTGGCTGTACGCGCCGACGGCCGCGGGGGCCTCGTCGGTGTGGATGATCTCCTTCATACCTCGTCGTGGGAGGGGGAGTGAGAAAAAGTGCCGGGCTCCCCCGCACCTCAAGGGTGTTCGGTCCCTCGTCCCGGTATGAACATCGCCATCGCCTGCCAGGGCGGCGGGAGCCACACCGCCTTCACCGCGGGCGTGCTCTCGCGACTGCTCCCCGACCTCCCCGGCGAGCTGGTCGGGCTCTCCGGCACCTCCGGCGGGGCCATCACCGCCGCGACGGCGTGGAGCGCCCGCCGTCACGGCGAGGACGTGCCCGACGCGCTCGAGGCGCTGTGGGCGGACATCGCCGCCGAATCCCCGGCCGAACGGGTCGCCAACGACACCCTCACGGGCTGGTCGCGCCTGCGGGCGAGCGGGTTCCCCCTCCCGGAGTTCAGCCCCTACGTGACGCCGAACGACGCGCGGCGTGACCTCCGCGCGGTCATCGAGGAGCACGTCACCTTCGACCCGACGCCCGACTGCCCCAAGTTCGTCGTCGGCACCGTGGACATCAACGGCGGCTGTTTCGAGGCGTTCGTCGACGAGGATATCACCCCCGAAGTGCTGCTCGCCTCCGCCGCCGTCCCGGACCTCTTCCGCGCCGTCGAGATGAACGGCCACTACCACTGGGACGGCCTCTTTTCCCAAAATCCGCCCGTCCACGAGCTCTTCACGGGCGGCGCGGAATCCAAACCCGACGAGCTCTGGGTGGTCCAGATCAACCCCCAGACGCGGGAGGGCGAACCCAAATCCCTGATGGAGATCGCGGACCGCCGGAACGAGCTCTCGGGGAACATCTCGCTGAATCAGGAACTCAACTTCGTCGAGCGCGTGAACGACTGGGTCGAAGCCGGCCACCTCCCGGAAGACGAGTACGCACACACCGAAATCCGGCGCATCGAACTCGGGCAGGAGCTGGAACTGGGCCATGCCTCCAAGCTCGACCGTTCCCCCGCGTTCATCGAGGACCTCCTCGAGGCCGGAAGGGCGCGCGCCGACGCCTTCCTCGACGACCTGTGAGCCGGCGACTCGCACTCGCGGTGGTCGGCGGGGCGCTCGCGGGCACGGCGCTCGCCCGGTCACACGCGAACGCGCGGGAGGTCCCCCTCTCGCCCGTGCTCGGCGACGGCTACATCGGCCCGGACTGGGTCGACCGCCGGGGCATCGGCCGTGAGCCCAGGGTCGGCGAGATGGACGACATGGCCGCGTACGCGAGCGCGGCGTTCGACCCCGAGGCGGTGGACGGCGAGGTCCGGCGGTTCTACGAGCGCACGACGGGGTACCGGATGCGGTTTCGCACGACGTGGCACCGGCCCTTCCGCACGGGCGCGAGGCTCGCGGCGCGAGCGACGAGCCGGCTCGAACAGCTGAACCTCCCCGTCGATGGGGAACTCCGAGCGCTGGAGAGCGACATCGTCGCCGTCGACCCGGCGGTGGACCCCCGCGACGGGGCGCGAGCCTGGACCCGTATCGACGAAGAGACGGGGGAGGCGGTGTTCGTCGCCCTCTACGCCTCGCACGTCCACGACGGCGAGCGCTACACGAACATCGCGGTTCCCCTGCCCGGAAGCAACCTCTCGACGGTGCTCCGCCCCGAGAACATGGGGTCGGGGCTCCGGTTGACGACGTTCGCGCCGGGACATCCGGGGCTGTATCTGGTGACCGCGGAAGGAGAGTTCGCCCTCCCGATGGACCAGCGGTTCCGGGTGTGGCCCGCGGGGGAGAGCCCGGTCGAGCCACCCGGCGACGGGGTGCTGGCGGCGACGCACGAGATGTGGCTCGGCCCCGCGCAGTTCCTCACCGTGACCTACGGCATCGAGCGCGACCGGTAGCTGTCGCTGGCGGGGAAGCGTCGAAAGAATCCGGAAGGTAGTGACCTCAGTTCCCCTTCTCGATGGGCGCGCCGACGAGGTTCCCCCACTCGGTCCACGAGCCGTCGTAGTTCACGACGTTGTCGTAGCCGAGCAGTTCGCTGAGGGCGAACCACGCGATCGAGGAGCGCTCACCGATCCGGCAGTAGGCGACGACCTCCTGGTCGTTGGTGATCCCCTGCTCCTCGTAGAGCTCGCGGAGCTCGTCGGCCGTCTTGAACGTGCCGTCGTCGTTGACCGTCGCGGCCCACGAGATGTTCTCCGCGCCGGGGATGTGGCCGCCGCGCTGGGCGGTCTCCTGCAGGCCCGGCGGGGCGAGGAGGTCGCCGGAGAACTCCTCGGGCGAGCGGACGTCGACGAGCGGGATGCCACGCTCGATCGCGTTCTCCACGTCGTCGCGGTACGCGCGGATGCCGTCGAACGGGCCGCGGGCGGTGTAGTCCTGCGCCGGGAAGTCCGGGACCTCGTCCGTCGTCGGGAAGTCGTTGTCGAGCCAGTAGTCGCGGCCACCGTTCAGGAGGCGAACGTCCTCGTGACCGTAGTACTTGAACTGCCAGTAGGTGT
Source organism: Natronomonas sp. EA1 (assembly GCF_051195035.1). Taxonomy (NCBI): domain Archaea; kingdom Methanobacteriati; phylum Methanobacteriota; class Halobacteria; order Halobacteriales; family Natronomonadaceae; genus Natronomonas; species Natronomonas sp. EA1. Next base: position 684,965 of record NZ_JBNTJV010000003.1, on the reverse strand, counting down.
AGGCGGCGAACCAGTTGGAGTTGTCACCGTAGAGCACGACGGTGGAGTCCTCCGAGATGCCGTGGCTGCCGAGCAGGTCGGCGAAGTCCGCCTTCGTCAGGATGTCACGGGTGGTCTGGTCCTGAAGCTGCGTCTCCCAGTTGAAGCCGATGGCACCGGGCGCGTGGCTCTCCTCGTACGCTTCCGTGTCCACGTCGACTTCGACCAGTCGATAGTCGGGGTCGTCACTCTGGAACTCGTCGAGATGCTCCTCTACCCACTCCGGGGAGACGAGCACGTCCTTTGCATACTCACTCATGATTCAGCTATCCGTTCGGTCACCACGGATAAAGTAGTGCTAGTCTCGGTACGTTCGGCCACTACTCCCACCTACCGGAGAATAATGCCGGTAGCTATCGCGGGGCGAAACACGAATGGGCCCTGCCTGCGCAGGCGCTATCAGCCGATGAGATGCTTCGCCCATCGCGGGTTCGCCGGTATCGTCCCCGAGAACACCCGACTCGCGGCCCGTCGTGCGGCCGAGCTGGGAGCCGACGGGATCGAGTGTGACGTGGTCGCCACCGCCGACGGAACCCCCGTCGTGTTCCACGACCGGCGGCTCGACGACGGGGGGAACAGCCGCGGGGTGACCGACCGCACGGGGGCGGTCGCCGCGACCGCGACGGAGACCGTCACCAGAGCGCGGGTGCTCGACACAGACGAACGCGTGCCGACGCTCGCGGCGTTCCTCGACGCCGTCCCGCGCGAACTGACGCTGAACGTGGAGCTGAAACACCCGGGTGAACCGCCCGGCGAGCACGGTCCCATCGCCGCAACCGACCGCGAGACGCACCGCGAGCGCTGGCAGCCGTTCGTCGACCGCGTGTTCGACGTGTTAACGGCCGACCGCGAGCTCCTCGTCTCCTCCTTCTACGAGGGGGCACTCCACGCCGTCAGGGAGCGCGCGCCGGGCGTCGAGCGCGCTCCCATCGCCGTCGAGACCGAGACCGCCCGCGAGATGGCCGATGCGGTGGGAACGCGAACGATACACCCCGCCATCGAGGGGCTCAGAGAGCCGCTCGACGAGGAGTGGACGGTGAACGCCTGGACGGCCCGGACGTGGCAGGACGCCCGCGCCGCACGCCGCGCCGGGGTCGACGGCCTCATCGCCGACTACCCCGGGCTGTACTGAGCCCGGTTACTCCCCGGACGCGGAGGACGTCGCGGCGGCCATCCCGGTCACCGGTGCCTCCGGGTCGGAGTGGTACCGTGCCTCCCCCGTCTCGGGGTCGAACAGGTGGAGCCGAGCGGCGTCGGCCGAGAGGAACACCGTATCGCCCGGCTCGATACCGCTCCGGGGGGAGGCGTGGACCTTCAGCGCCACGTCGCCGACCGCACACTCGATGAGCAGGCTGTCACCGAGCGGCTCGGTCACGGTGACGGTCGCCTCGACCGTCTCCGGGCCGCGGCGCGGCTCGACATGGAGGTTCTCCGGACGTACCCCGAGCAGGGCCTCGCGCCCCGCGAGCGAGGTGAGCGAGTCGTCGGCCGGCAGCGCCACCTGCAGCGCCCCGCGGCCGGCGCGGTACGCACCCCCGTCGCGCCGCACCTCGACCGGGAACACGTTCATCGCCGGGTCACCGATGAACTCCGCGACGAACCGGTTCGCCGGGTAGTCGTAGAGCCGCTGTGGCGGGGCCGTCTGCTGGATCTCCCCGTCGTACATCACCACGACGCGGTCGCCGAGCGTCATCGCCTCCGTCTGGTCGTGGGTGACGTACACCGTCGTCGTTCCCAGCCGGGCGTGGAGCTTCGCCAGCTCCGCGCGCATCCTGATGCGGAGCTTCGCGTCCAGGTTCGACAGCGGCTCGTCCATCAGGAACACCTTCGGGTCGCGCACGATGGCGCGCCCGAGCGCGACCCGCTGTCGCTCGCCGCCCGACAGCGCCGCCGGCTTCCGGTCGAGCAGGTCCGCGATATCGAGCACCTCCGCGGCCTCCTCGACCCGGGACGCCACCTCCGCATCGGTGAACGAGCCCGACGAGCGCATCCCGAACGTGATGTTGCGGCGCGCGGTCATATGCGGGTACAGCGCGTAGTTCTGGAACACCATCGCCACGTCGCGGTCCGCGCCGTCGATGCCGACGACGCTCTCCCCGCCCATGCGGATGTCCCCCTCGGTGACGGATTCGAGCCCCGCGATGAGCCGGAGCGTCGTCGACTTCCCGCAGCCGGAGGGGCCGACGACGACGACGAACTCCCCGTCGGGAACGGTGAGGCTGATATCCTTCACGGCGACCACGTCGCCGAATGCCTTGCGGACGTTGGTGAGCGTTACGTCTGTCATGGGTTGCGTGTCATTTCTGTTGGATCGTGAACGTCTCCAGCAACGGTTTGCGGAACAGTACGAGCAGGGCGAGCGGCGGCAGCAGCGTCAGCACGGAGCCGGTCATCACCATCGACCAGGCGACCTCCCCGGAGCTCGCCTGCCCGCGCAGGAGGCTCAAGCCCACCTGCGCGACCTGAAGCGACTCGGTGTCCACGACGACGAGCGGCCAGAGATACTGGTTCCACGCGTAGACGAACATGATGACCGAGACGCCGACGAGCACCGCCCGCGACATCGGGATCAGCACGGAGACGAGGAACCGGACGGGACCCACCCCGTCGAGCTTCGCCGTCTCGACGAGCGACGCCGGGATCGACAGGAAATGCTGTCTGAGGATGAACACCGTCGTCGCGCTCGCCAGATACGGGACGGTGATGGCGAGAAGCGAGTTGTTCCACCCCAGTTCCACGATCAGCCGGTACAGCGGGATGAACCGCACGGGCACCGGCAACAGGAGCGTGAACAGCACGAACAGGAACACGAGGTTCTTGTAGGGGAGTCGGTAGTAGACGAGCGCCAGCGCCGCGAGCAGGGAGATCAGCAGCTTCCCGACGACGACGACGACCGCCATCAGAAAGGAGTTGAGCATGAACCGCCAGAAGCCGTAGGTGACGAGCGCCCGGCGGTAGTTCTCCACCGCGGCGCGGCCGGGGACGAGGTCGCCGACGGTGGTGACGATTCCCGACTCCTTCGTGCTCACGACGAGCGCGACGAGTACGGGGAGAAGAAGCAGGAACACCGCCACGCCGGTGAGCAGGTGGAGCCCGAGCTGCGAGCCGTCGAGCCGGGCGGCGGTGCGCTCGGCCCAGTCCGACGGCGGGGTGCCGGTGAGGGTGTCGATGCGCGTCATCCGTAGTGTGTGTAGCGGTCGCTGACGCGGAACTGGACGTACATCAGCAGGCCGACGACGACGAACAGCACCACGGATTTCGCGGAGGCGAACCCGAAGTCGTAGAACTGGAACGCCGTCCGGTAGAGGTCGTAGATGAGGACGTTCGTCGCCCCCGCGGGGCCACCTTTCGTCATCAGGTCGACGAACGGGAACGTCCCGAAGAAGCCGTAGATGGTGTTGATGACGGCGAGGAACACGAGCGTCGGCGACATCATCGGGACGTAGACGCGGAACAGCCGCTGGAGCCGGCTCACGCCGTCGAGCCGCGCCGTCTCGGTGAGCGACGCCGGGACGTTGTTCATCGCGGCCGTCATGAAGATGACGTTGTAGCCGATCTGCTTCCAGACGGCGGCGACGAGCACGACCGCGAACGCCTGCGGCCCGTCGCTGAACCAGTCCACCTCGACCCCCAGCGCCTCGACGTAGGTCGTGACGACCCCGAGCGTGGGGTGGACGAGAAACAGGAAGACGAGCCCCGCGACCGCGGGTGGGAGCGCGTACGGCCAGATGGCCGAGACGAGATAGACGCTCGTCCCCACCTCCACCTCGTGGATGAGGAACGTCACCGCCAGCGCCAGCCCCATGACGAGGACGACGACGAGCGCGGCGAACGCGACGGTGAGGGCTGCGCTGTCGAGGTAGTCACCCGACCGGAACAGCCGGACGTAGTTGTCGAGGCCGACGAACACGTTTCCGCGGCCGAACGACGCCTCGTGGAAGCTGAGCAGTAGCGCCCGCACCGCCGGATAGTAGAGGAAGACGACCGAGACGACCATCGTCGGTAACAGCAGTGCGCCAGCCCCCAGTCGGCTCTCGAAGATCTCGCGAGCCGCCATCTCAGCTGTGGTACCGATTCAGCTGCTTCTCGACGGTCGTCTTCAGCTGTCCGAGCCCCTCGTCGATGCCGACCTGCCCCTCGAACAGCTGGACGGACGTGTTCTGGATCGTCGTCTGGGCCTGTCGGGCCGGCCCGACGAGCATCCGCTTCGTCGCCGGGGTATTCTCCGCCTCCGTGAGCTGGTCGAACGCCGTCCGGTACATCGGGTTCTCCTCGAACCAGCCCGACGCTTCGAGCCGGTCGATGGCGGTCTGGCGGTTCGGGTAGTAGCCGGTCCCCTTGTGCCAGGTGATCTGGGACGCCGGTGAGGCCATGAACTCGAGGAACTGTCCGATCTTGGCGCGGCGGTCGTCGGGGAGACCGGAGGGCGCGAACCAGGAGGCACCGCCGATGACCGGTCCGACGCGGTCGCCGTCGACCGTGGGGTAGAAGGCGTTGTCCACCTCGAAGCCGTTCTCCTTTGCGCCCTGCCGTGCGCCGGTGACGAAGGCGGTGGAGGTGAGCAGCATCGCCGCGTTCCCGGTGAGGAACGTGGAGGTCGCCTCCCCCCACGCCTCGATGCCGGGGTTGGTGTAGAGGCCGTCGTCGGCCATCCCGCGCCACCACTCGTAGACGCGGCGGGCGGTCGGGTTGTCGGTGTAGAGCGTGGACGCCTTCCCCGCGTGGCCGTTCTTGGCGTCGAACAGCAGCTGGCCGTCGACGGAGTAGAAGTGCTCGACGAACCAGACGTGGTTCGGCCACGTGATGCCCGCCTCGGTGACCCCCTCGTCCACGAGCGTCTCGGAGTACTCCCGCACCGCCGCGAGCGAGGTCGGCGGGCTGTCGGGGTCGAGTCCGGCCTCCTCGAACGCCGTCCGGTTGTAGTACATGATGGCGTTCGAGTTGTTGAACGGCATCGACTGGAGCACGTCGTCGACGGTGAAAAACGAGGTGACGTTCGGGAGCAGGTCGTCGACGGGGAACGAATCGGACAGGAGGTTCTCGACCGGCTCGGTCGCGCCGGTGCCGAGCACCTGCTGTGCGAACAGGCTGTCGATCTGCGCGAGATCCGGTACCTCGCCGGATTCGAGCGCGCCGAGGAACTTCGTGAGCACGCCCTCGTAGGAGTCCTGGAAGACGAGGTTCACAGCGATACCCGTCTCCGACTGGAAGTCGTCGGCGAGCCCCTGGAGCACCTCGCCGTTCCCGCCACCCATCGCGTGCCAGATGGTGAGCTCGTCGCCGCTTATCGGCTGGACTCCAGAACTTCCCGTGAGACCCGTACAGCCGGCCAGTCCGACCGACGCGCCGGCCGCGGCGAGCGAGCGTTTGAGGACGGTACGCCGGGAGAGACTACTGTGCGCGGAACTGCGACTATCGTCGAGTGTTGTCATCGAAAAGTCCACTTGCAGGAACAACTAAGAAAGATTATATTTTTACTATATTATCTATCGGTCCGGACGGGGGGCGAACAGACCGACCAGAGGGTTATATAGAACTGACGGGACGAACGACGTACCGGCAACATCGTCCTCCATCTCCGAGTCACGGCACGGGTGGACGGTGGCGAGGTGTTGATTGCTCGGGGGGGTGTGGAACGGGTATGAGCGAGTACGTGGTTCCCCCGTCGTGGGTCGAGTCACACGACGCGCGGGTCGTGGACGTGCGCGACGCGTGGGAGTTCGACGGCATCGGCCACCTCCCCGACGCGGTGAACATCCCCTTCGACGCGTTCAGAGGAGAGGACGGCGAGGCCGGGAAGCTCCCTGGCGCGGACGTCTTCGCCGAGTTGCTCTCCGAGGCCGGCATCACGACCGACGACCACCTGCTCGCGTACGACGACACCCACGGCGTGTTCGCGGCGCGGTTTCTGGTGACGGCCCTTCTCTACGGCCACGACCCCGCGAAGCTGCACCTGCTGGACGGGGACTTCTCCGCGTGGCAACGCGAGGGGCGCGTCTCCCGCGAGCAGGGAGAGTGGGAGGCGAGCGAGTACACGGCGACGTTCCAGGAGGACGGCCCGCTCATCCCGTACGAGGAGGTGACGACCGCGCTCGAAGAGGACGCGCTGCTCGTCGACACCCGCGAGCCCGCCGAGTACGAGGCCGGTCACCTCCCCGGCGCGGTGCAGGTCGACTGGCGCGAACTCGTCGACGACGACACGCGCGGGCTCAAACCCGAGGCCGAGTTGCGAGAGATCCTGGAATCGAGGGGGATCACCCCCGATCGGCGCATCGTCCTCTACTGTAACACCGCGCGACGCATCTCACACACCTACTTCGTGCTCCGGCAGCTCGGGTACGCTAACGTGGAGTTCTACGAGGGGTCGCTCACCGAGTGGGAGGCCCGGGGCGGGCCCATCGAACGCTAACGCACCGAGAGCAGCGTTACCACCTCGATGAGCAGCGCGACGATGAGCGGGCCGGCGATGAAGCCGACGACACCCACCGAGAGCACGCCACCCGTGAACCCGACGAAGTAGACGCTTCCGGGGAGCGCGGCCGTCCGCTCCGCCAGTTTCGGGCGGATGAGCGCGTCGGGGAGGAAGCCGATGAGTGTCAACCCGAAGACGAGCACCAGCACCGCGCGACTCGGGTCGCCGAAGGAGAGGTCGAACGCCGCGAGCCCCACGACGAGGATGCTCGGGCCGACGATGGGGATGAACTGGAGGATCCCCGCGATGACGGCGTACGCGAAGGCGTTCACGTAGCCGAGCGCGAGGAAGACGACCAGCGCGATGAGGAACGTCCCGGCGGCCGTCGCCGCCTGCAGGACGTAGATGGCGTACAGCGTCTTCCTGATGCGGTCGTGCAGCGAGAACAGCACGTCGTGGTACGGCGGCGGGACGAGCTGGAGGAACCCCGTTCGGACCGCCCCCGGCTTGAGCAGGAGCGCGAAGACGACGAACACGAACAGGACGGCCTTCAGCGCGAGCACGGGGGTCGCACGGGCGACGTCGATGGCGAGGGCCGTGAGCGCGTCCTGGGCCGTGAGCAGCACCTCCTCCACGTCGATGACGTAGCTGAGGACGCCCAAATCGACCGTCACCGTCTCGGGGAGCGCCGCGAGTCGGTCGAACAGCGCCTGTCGCCGGGTGTACAGCGCGATGACGAGCGGGGCGACGAGCGCCACGGCCACGAGGAACGCCAGCGTCGCCGCGACCGCGCTCGCCGCCCGGTCGGAGAGCCCCCGCCGCACGAGCCGCGCCCGCACCGGGAGCAGTACGTACGCCACGGTGACGGCGATGAACACCGTCGCGAGCACCTCCCGAAGCAGGAAGACGGCGACCCCGCCGAGCACGGCGAGCAGTCCGGCGAGCACCAGCCTCCGACGACGTACCGATGTCACACCCACCCATCTCTCGGGGGCGACAAAACCGTTGAGGTGGGCCGAACCCGCCGCGCTTATGTATCACAGGGTGTGATTACTCAGTAATGAAGCGACGTGAGTTCCTCTCGGCCGCCGGTGTCGCCGGTGTGGCGGGACTCGCCGGCTGTACCGGCTTCACGGGTGGCGGCGAGCCCACGGGCACGCTGACCGTGGCGACCTACCCCTCCTTCGTCGACGACGAGGAGGCGGCGGGCGCGTGGTTGAAATCCGCGTTCGAATCGGAGTACGACGCGACGGTGGAGTTCGAGACGCCCGACTCCAGCCTGAACTACTACATCCGGCGTGCACAGGAGGACGTCCCCATCGAGGCGGACGTCTACGTGGGGCTGAACACCGACCAGCTCATCCGGCTCGACTCGGAGTTGGAGGAGCCGCTGTTCGCCGAGTCGCAGGGCGACCTCGCGAACGGCGACGCCGTCAAACAGCGGCTCCAGTTCGACCCCACCGGGCGCGCCGTCCCGTACGACACCGGCTACATCAGCCTCGTCTACGACGAGAACGAGGTGGACGAGCCGCCGACGTTCGACGCGCTGCTCGACCCCGCGTACGAGGACACCCTCATCGTCCAGAACGCCCAGACCGCCGCGACGGGGCGTGCCTTCCTGCTCTGGAGCATCCACACCCTCGGGGACGGCTGGCTCGACTACTGGCGCGAGCTGAAGGCGAACGGCATCACCGTCGTCGGGAGCTGGTCGGACTCCTACAACGCCTATCTCAATGGCGAAAAGCCCATCGTCGTCTCCTACTCCACCGACCAGGTGTACGCCAGCGCGCAGGGGCAGGACCTCTCGAAACACCAGATCGGCTTCCTCAACGACCAGGGGTACGCGAACCCCGAGGGGATGGCTCGCTTCGCGAGCGCGGGCAACGCGGAGCTGGCGACCGCCTTCATGGACTTCATGCTCACCCCGGAGGCGCAGGGCGAAATCGCCACCCGGAACGTCCAGTTCCCGGCCATCGACGACGCGGACCTCCCCGAGGACTTCGCGAAGTACGCGAAGGAGCCGCCCGAGCCGGTGACGTTTACCTACGAGGAGCTGAAGGGCAACGTGAATGAGTGGGTCGACACCTGGGCACGCGAGATCGCACAGGGCTGAGCGCGTCGCGCTCCCCCTGCTCGGCGGGCTCACGGCGCTCCTGCTCGTCGTGCTGCTCTACTACCCGGTGGGGACCGTCCTCGCCGAAGCCTTCGCCCCCGAAGGGTCGGTGAGTCTCGCGCCCGTGCTGGACGTGCTCGCCGACCCGTTCTACCACGACCTCTTCGCGTTCACCGCGTGGCAGGCGTTCCTCTCGACGCTCGCCAGCCTCGCGCTCGGCCTCCCCGGCGCGTACGCCCTCGCCCGCTTCGAGTTTCGCGGGCGAGAGACGCTGCAGTCGCTCACCGCCGTGCCGTTCGTCCTCCCCTCCATCATGGTCGCCGTCGGCTTCGTCGCCACCTTCGGGCGGGAGGGGCCGGTCAACGACCTCCTCCGATTCCTCGGCCTCCCCACCGTCGACCTCGTCTTCACCCTCCCGCTCGTCGTCGTGGCCCACGCGTTCTACAACGCCCCGCTCGTCACGCGCATCGTCGCCGCCGCGTGGGAGAGCGTCGACGGGCGCGCGGTCGAGACGGCCCGGTCGCTCGGTGCGTCCCCGCGAAAGGCGTTCCTCGACGTGGTCGCCCCCCAGCTCTATGCGGCAGTCCTCACGAGCGCCCTGCTCACGTTCATCTTCACGTTCATGTCGTTCCCCATCGTGCTCGCGCTGGGCGGGTTCGAGCTCGCGACGGTGGAGGTGTGGCTCTACGCGAAGGTCCAGAACCTCGAACTCACGGAGGCCGCCGCGCTCGCCGTCCTCGAAACCGTCGTCTCGCTCGCGCTCACCTACGGCTACCTGCGCTACGAGCGCGCGCAGGCCCGCGGCGCGCGGACCGTCTCCCCGCTCCCCCGCCAGTCGCTCCGGGTGCTCGACGCGAAACGCCTCGCGCTGCTTCTGTATGCAGGCGTCGTGGTCGTCGTCTTCGCGCTCCCCATCCTCTCGATGCTCGTCGCGAGCGTGCAGGGCCCCGACGGGCTCACTCTCGACTACTACGCCTTCCTCCTCCGACGGCAGACGACGGGGCTCGCGTTCCAGACGAAACCCCTTCCCGCCGTCCGGAACACCCTGCTGTTCGGCGTCGGCACCCTCCTGCTGGCCGTCCCCATGGGTATCGTCCTCGCGCTCGCCTCGAACCGGGAGGGGCCGCTCGCGCGCCTGCTCGGGACGGCGGTGATGCTCCCCTTCGCCGTCTCCGGGGTCGTCATCGGCATCGGTCTCTTGGAGGGGCTGGTGTTCGGCATCGAGCTGTTCGGCACTCGGCTTCGGGTGGGTGGCCCGCTCGCCATCGTCGCCGCCCACGCCGTCGCCGCCTACCCGTTCGTCGTGCGGAACGTCGCGCCGCTGCTCGCGGATCTGGACCGCGCCTTCTCGGAGTCGGCGCGGGCGCTCGGGGCGACCCGAGTCCGCGCGCTCGTCGACGTGGAGCTGCCGCTCATCGCCCCCGGTATCGCCGCGGGCGCGGCCTTCGCCTTCGCCATCTCGGTCGGGGAGTTCGACTCCACCATCATCCTCGCGGAGGGCTCCTCGGCGTACACCATCCCCATCGCCGTCGAGCGCTACCTGACCGACCGAACCTTGGGGCCGGCCACCGCAATGGGAACCATCTTGCTCGTCGTCACCGCCGGCTCGTTCGTCGTCATCGACCGCCTGGGAGGTGCCTACCGTGGCTAGGGTCGTCCTCGATTCCGTGTCGAAGACGTTCGGCGACACCACCGCGCTCGACGACGTGAGCCTCACCGTCGAGGACGGGGAGTTCTTCACCCTCGTCGGGCCCTCCGGGTGTGGGAAGACCACCACCCTGCGGACCGTCGCGGGGTTCGAGGAGCCCACGGAGGGGGAGGTGGCAATCGCCGGCGAGAACGTCGTGGGCGTCCCGCCCGAGGACCGGCACGTCGGCGTCGTCTTCCAGCAGTACGCGCTGTTCTCCCACATGAGCGTGGGCGAGAACGTCGGCTACGGCCTGCAGTTCCACGACGGGAGTCGAAAGCGAGTGCCCGAGCTGCTGGAACTCGTCGGGCTGGAGGGCTTTGCCGAGCGCGACCCCACCGAGCTCTCCGGCGGGCAACAACAGCGGGTCGCGCTCGCGCGGGCGCTCGCGCCCGAACCCGACTTGCTGCTGCTCGACGAGCCGATGAGTGCGCTCGACGCCCGCCTGCGTGAACGGCTCAGACGGGAGGTGAAACGCATCCAGCGCGAGCTCGGCGTCACCACCATCTACGTCACGCACGACCAGTCGGAGGCGCTCGCCGTCTCGGATCGGGTGGCCGTGATGAACCAGGGGAGGGTGGAGCAGGTCGGCACGCCCGAGGAGATCTATCGAGAGCCGCAGAGCCGGTTCGTCGCGGGCTTCGTCGGCGAGAACAACGTGTTCGACCGGGAGGAGCTTGGGGGGTGGACCCTCCCCGCGGAGGGGGAGACGGTCGCCGTCCGGCCCGAGGCGTTTCAGGTGGACGGCGGCGAGAACCGGCTCGAAGGCGAGATCACCTACACCGAGTTCAACGGCGCGAGCACGCGCGTGGGCCTCGACTGGAACGGGACCGAAGTGGTCGTCTACACGGACGACCCGCCATCGGGAGCGAAGCTAGTCGTCGGCTTCGACCCGGCCGACGCCGTCGTGCTGTGAGACGAACTGCTCGATGCCGAATTCGAGCATATCCGGCGAGACGGGTCTGAACTCCGCGGCCTCCTCGCCGAGGAAGCCCCGGACCGAGTCCCACGAGTCGCGGGCGTAGCGCTCGTCGAGGAGCACCCGGACGCCCACCTCGTCCGGCCCGCGAATCACGCGGCCGACGGCCTGTCTCGCCTTTCTGACGGCGGGCACGGTGAGCGCGTAGGTGAACCCGTCGCCGAAGCGGTCCTCGTAGGCCGTCCGGACCGCGCGCGTCCGGGGCGAGGCGGTGTTGATGATGGGGACGCCACAGACCACCGCGGCGGCCAGTCGGTCGCCCTTGTAGTCGACGCCCTCCGTGAGCGTTCCTCTGAGCGAGGTGACCAGAACCTTCGGCGGGCCGTCGAAGAACTCCTTCTTGAGGTCCTCTGTCACGTCGTCACCCGAGGCCTCGTCGATGAGTACCGGTTTCTCGTGGTCCGCCAGCATCGAGGCCGCCCACTGCGCCTCCGCGTAGGAGGGCATCCCGACGAGGACGTTGCCGGGCACGTCGGCGACCTGCCGGATGGCCCGCGCGTAGGCGCGGCGGGTGTCGTTCTCCTCGTCGGGGTACCCCCGTGCTCGCGGGTCGCTCTGCTCCCCGCTCGCTCGTTCGGGGCCGGGAACCGGCCCCCGATTATCGTGAGTGTATTTGGGGGTCGCGACGGCGAACGACGCCCGGTTCTCCTCCGGGAACGCGAGGCCGTAGGTTCGCTCGGCGATGGGGCGGTCCTCCTCCTCGGCGAGGTGGGTGAGCCCCGTCACCTCCGCGAACACGTCGACGGGGGCGAGGGTGGCACTCATGAGGACGCCGCCGCCGAACTCCCCGAGCTGGTCGCCGATGGCGCGGCTGGGAACGCAGTTCTGAATCGACAGCCGGGCGTTGTACGGTCGACGCCACGAGTCGGCCGGTTCCATCTCGTTCCACGTCCGTTCGAGCTCGATCTCGCGGAAGTACTCCGTGTGGTCGTTGCGGGACCACGCGTTCAGCACCCGGCCCGCGGCGGGTGCGGCGCGTTTCTTCTCCTCCTCTTCCGCGGTGTTGAGGATCAGAGAGACGACCGCCCCCACCACCTCCGCGCGGGACCAGACGGCCTCGCCGTACTCCGTCTTCTCCGCCCACGTCGTGATCTCGTCTGGCGCGGGAACCTCGGGGTCCCGGAGCGGGATTTCGGCGTCCCGGAGGTCGGTCATGTTCGACTGCCAGCCCCGCTCGTTCCGGTCGAGGTAGCCGGTGACGCGGCGGTCGAGTTCTTCTCTGAGCTCGCGGATGAAATCGCGGGTACGGACGAGTTCGTCGAGCGAGACGTCCGACTCGTTCAGGTGCTCGCGGATGAGGTCCTGCGCCTGCTGGAGGTCCTGGCTCCCGACGGAGCCCTGTTTCCCCTCGTGTTCGAGCGGCTGGATGACGCGGGTGAGTTCCCGTTCGGCGTCGCGGAGGGTGGAATCGCCCACGCCGTCGCTCACCAGGTCGCGGACGCGGGGTTCGAGCATGTGCGCCTCGTCGCAGACGACGAACGTCTCGTCGTCTATCAGGGGGGCCGTGAAGTTCTGCGTCGTCGTCGGGTCGAACGCGTGGTAGTAGTTGCCGACGACGACCTCCATGTGGGGCAAAATGGCCCCCATCATCGAGTGGGGGCAGGTGCCGTGCTGCACCGAGAGCCGGACGAGGTCGTCGGCCTCGATGAGCCCCTCGACGGTGAAATCGAACGGGACCGCCTCGGAGGCGTCGCCCTCCTCGGGCTTGTCGTCGAGATACTGCGCGTAGAACGGGCAGAACTCCACGTCGCTGTACTCCGGCATCTCCTCCGGGTACGGAGAGGGCTCGCCCGCGGTCTCGAGGTAGCTCGCGCCGTCGCGCCCGGAGTCGGCGAGTCCGACCTGCTGGCTCCGCGCCTGCGAGGCGAGTGCCCCCGCGGTCGTGTCGTCCGTGAGCGCACGCGTCCGGTCGCGAAGCCCCTCACACCGCTCGTAAACGTTCTTCGTGTCGATGTTCCCTCGATTCTCGCGGGCGTAGGGACACACGTCCGCCTTCCCGACGAGCGTCATCGCCGAGACCGGGTTCCAGCCGTCCGGGAGATTGGTATTGATGGTCTGCAGGTCCGCCTCGAACTGTCTGAGCTGCTGTTTCACGCTCGTGAGGACGAAGACGCGTTCGTATTTGGAGTCGGGGTCGCGCACGAGGTGGATGCCCGCGGTCAGCGCGAGCATGGTCTTGCCAGTGCCGCAGGCCCCCTCGATGACCGAGAAGCCCGAGTCCTCGGCCGTCTCGATGGCCGTCTCGATGCCGTCGGCCTGCTCGTCGTAGGGCGACGGATGCCCGAACACCGCACGCCAGTCCGACTCGTCTGTCACGTCGTTCGCTCGTGTCCGGGCGGGCATAGGGGTGTCGGCACGTGGCTCGTTCTCCGTTTTGAATGTTCGGACCTGCTGAGTTCGTTCTATTTGTTTCTCGGAATCCCCGACGTGCTACTGAACCGCGGGTACCGCTGATGACAACACTTCGAAAGCCCCGACGCGCTGGAGTCGGAGGCCTCGCTGCGCGCTTCGCTCACTCCGTTCGCTCCAGTGCTTGCGTCGGCCGCCTTCCCCCACCGCGCCGAAGGGGAGTCGCCTGCGCGGGCACTATCCGCGAAGCGGATATCCCGCGCAGCGACCGCGAGCGCTCGGGGGCTTTCGAGGTGGTGTTGATGGCTGTCCCCGCGGTGCAGTCGCAGGGCAGTACAGTATCTCAATTCGCGGCAGGCACCCCGAACCACCCACAACCCGAACCCGTTCGCGAGTGTTCACACCACCTGCACGAGAGGAGAACCGTTTACGGGCGTGAGCGAGAACACCGGGTATGAGCCAGGCCGAGTTCGACGTGGAGACGTGGCGCTCCGAGATAGAACAGTACCGCGGCGAGAAGGACGACTACTTCGCGGAGCACCCGCAGTCACCCCTGCCGCGAGAGGAACGCGAGGGGTTCGACGGGCTGGCCTACTTCGACCCGGACCCGGCGTATCGGGTGGAGGCCGAGGTGGAGCTCGTGGACGAGGACGACACCATCACGATGGAGACGACGGCCGATACGGAGGTGGAGTACGAGCGGGTCGCGCGACTCCACTTCGAACTCGACGGCGAGGAGTACTCCCTCGTCGCCTACCAGCAGGCCGACGGCCAGGGCGCGTCGCTGTTCGTCCCCTTCCGCGACAAGACGACGGGCCAGCAGACGTACGGCGCGGGGCGGTACATGGAGTTTGAGGTTGGCGAGGCGCGAAGCGCCTCGGAAAACGCGAGCGGGGAGCGAAGCGACCCGCGAGCGGAGGGGAGTATCGAGGACGTGGAGACGGTGACGCTGGATTTCAATCTCGCGTACCACCCCTTCTGTGCGTACAACGAGGCGTTCGCGTGTCCGCTCCCGCCCCAGGAGAACTGGCTGGAGACGGTCGTCGAGGCCGGGGAGAAACTGCCGAACTGAGCCGGAACTGCCGAACTGAGAACTCGAATCAGGGCGCGACGCCGACGGTGAGCAGCGTCCCCCACGTGCGGTAGCGGTCGACCATCGCCTCCCGCGTCTCCCAGTTCTCCGTGGGGAACTCGCTCTCGTCGGGGATCTCGATGTCGAGGTCCGGGATGGTGTCCTGCTCGGCGACGTAGAGCCCCGCCTCACGGAAGGCCTCGCGGTACTCCTCGCGGTCCCAGCGGGTCATCTCCACGGAGATGTTCTCCTGCCAGGCGTGTGAGGCCTCGTTCTCCTCGTAGTAGTTCACGGCGCAGTAGAAGGTGCCACCCGGTCTGAGGATCCGCGCGACCTCCTCGAGGGTGTGGTGGGGGTCGCTCGCGTAGTAGAACGCCTCCATCGTGAACACGTGGTCCACCGAGTCGTCCGCGAACGGGAGGCAGTCGAAGTCGCCGACGAGAAAGCCCACGTTCGGGTCGTCGGTGTAGGAGGTGGCGTTGCGCGCCATCTCCGGCGACCCGTCGAGCCCGTAGGCTCGGCCCGCACCCTTCGTCTCGCGGAGCGCGCGGGGGGCGTAGCCCGAGCCGGTCCCCAGGTCGAGAACCGTATCGCCCTCCTCCACGGGCATCCGGGCGAGCGCGTGTTTCGCCGTGTGCCAGTGGCGCTCCTCCATCCCCTTGTCGCGGCCGTCCGTCGCCCACGCGTCGAACTCCTGGCGGACACTCATATTCGAAGCCTCGCGGTCGAGGGGCAAAACGGGTTCGACTGTCCACGACGAGCGGGCGCCCAGCCAGCCGGCGAGCCGAGACACCCCCGAGCAGCGACGCTACAGACACCATTATTCCCGCGTGGTGAGTAGAGCCACTGTCGTGTCGCCGCCACGCGAAGCGCCCGCGTCGGACGCCACTCCCCGCGTCGGGACCATCGCCCGCGTCGGGATCATCGCCAGTGCCGACCACGCCGTGTTCGGCGAGGTGGCCCGCCGGCTGGCGGCCGAGGGGGTGGAGGTGGTGTTCCTGCCACCCGGTGTCTCCCTCTCCGACGAGCAGCTTCGCGAGCTCTCGCTGCTCGTCAACAAGAAGGTCCGGTGGCCCTCCTTCGACGCCCTGCGCCGCGCGGAGGAGCTGGGCGTCCCGACGTGGAACGGCTACGCGGTGTCGCTCACCCTCGCGAACCGGCTGGCCGCGCTCGCCATCCTCGCCAGCGCGGGGTTCGAGGTCCCGCCGGTCACCTTCGACCCCCCCGCAGGCGACTACGTGAGCAAGGCGTTCTTCGATATGGGGACCGAGCCGTCGGTGAATCGCCCCGGTGACTTCTACCAGCCCCTCCTGCGGGGAGTGCAGTACGACCTGAAGTACTACGCCGTCGACGACGGCGAGACGGTCCACGTCGCCTGCGTGCTGACGAGTCCGAAGCTCGGCGGTGGGAAGGGGGTCCTCGGGCGAATCGATCCGGACCCGGCGGTCGTCGACCGACTGCGCCGGCTCGTCCGGTCGCTCGGCGTCCGGTCGCTCGGCGTGGACCTCGTGCAGACGGAGGGCCGACTCGTCGCCGTCGACTGCAACGTCGCCCCCAGTTTCCGGGACGCGGGGCTTGAGGCGGCGCTCGTCGACTCCATCCTGTCTGCGGCCGGGCTTCGGCGGGTGGCCGACGACGGCTCCGTGGTCGTCGACGATGAGTGAGGGGGGGACATGGCGAGCCGACGACGATGAGTGAGGGGAACATGGCGAGCCGACGACGATGAGTGAGGGGAACATGGCGAGCCGAGAGGAGGGGGAGGAGAGGATGGTGAGAGAGCGCAGAGCAGACAATCACCGGGAGACGAACCCCGCACCCGGCGCGTGGCTTTTTATTCTGGGGCTGCCTCGGGAGGGTATGGCAGGTCCACGTCGTCGGTTCATGGTGGCCGACATCGCCCAGCAGATGGTCGGGGGGTTCCTCCTCGCGGGCCCGTTCGTCGTCACCGCGGAGGTGTGGCAGCTCGCCTCCGAGATGAGCCTCCTGCAGGGTGGGCTCACCGCCCTCATCGTCTTCGTCATCGGCTACGGCGCGCTGTATCAGGCCGACGACCGCGACCCCGACCGCGAGCGTGCCATCGCCGGCGTCCCCCTGCGGTTCCTCTCGCTCATGGTCGTCTCCTTCGGCGCGGTGCTCATCCTCGCGCTCGTGTTCAACGCCCCCGCGACGTTCCTCACGGACCTCGGCGTTCCCCAGGAGGACTGGCCGTACACCACCGCGACGGCGGTCGCCATCGGGAGCGTCTTCTCCGTCGTCGGCGCGGCCACCGCCGACAGCGTCTTCTGACCGGGCGCGGCCACCGCCGACAGCGTCTTCTGATCGCCCGCCAGCCCGGCGGTCTCTGACCGGGATTTAAGAGCGGGCGAGACCATTCCCGGACATGGACTACGAACTCGCCATCGAGAACACACCGGACACCATCCCCGGAGGCACTGGGGTGCTGCTCATCCACCCGTCAACCGGCGAGACCGACCGCCTCGACACCGACTTCCTGAAGACCGACACCGACCACCTGCTCGTCGTCTCCACCCGGACGACCGCGCGTGAGGTCCAGCAGAAACTGGAGTACTACGACGTCGACGAGACGAAAGCCGACATCCTCGACACGCTCTCCATCGAGCGCGGCTACTCCCGGCGCTCCTCCGAACACGTCCACTACGTCTCCTCGCCCGACGACTTGGACGGAATCGTCGCCAAGGTCGAGGAGTTCCTCACCACCCACGACGGGAAACTCCGCCTCTCGTTCGACTCCATCACCGAGATGGCCTACTACGCCGACGAGGACCGCGCGTTCGACGCGATCGCCCAGATCCTCGACCTGCTCGCGGAACACGACGCCGTCGGCCTCTTCCACCTCGCGGAGGAGGTCCACGACCCCGAAGTCGTCACTCGCTACAAGGAGCTGTTCGGCGCGGTCATCACCCTCACCGAGGACGGCACGGTGACCGGCGACTTCGAGTAGGAGTACTCAGGAGAGCTTCTCGAACGTCTTCTCCGCCCACGTGACCGCGTAGCTCGCGCCGTGGTGTCGGTAGGCGTCGGTGTCGAGCGCGGCGAAGGGGACGGGGATGTCGACCCCGTGTTTCACCGCCGCACACGCGAGCTCCGCGGCATCCGCGAACCCGGTCTGTCCCATCGCCACGTCACTCGCGAGCCCGGAGAGTCTCGGTCCGAGCCGCTCGCCGGCGTCGGCCCACGCGGCGTGGAGGGCGGGATACTCGTCGCCCCACGCTGAGAACGCCTCGCGGGTGTGGAGCCCGACGTACGCGTCGTAGAGCGCCGCGGCGAGCTGATAGGTGTCCGCCGGGGAGAGCGGCGTGGCGGCCGCGAGTTCGTGGTAGGACTCTTCGAAGAAGCCGAGGAAGTGCTCCGGGAGCTCCGAGCCGGCCTCGACGAGCGCCTCCGCGATGAGGAAGTCGATGAACGACTCGGGAGAGCCCCGCAGCCGGGGCTTCACGATGACCGTCGGCGGGACGGTCTGGCGAGTCCACGTCACCCCGCCGTCGCCCGGCGCGCCGACGGTGAACGCCCCCGAGGCGAGCCGGTGGAGAGCTCTGGGGGCCTCGTCCGGCACCCACTCGCTCGGGTAGGAGCGCGGCGCCAGCGAGTCGGCCTGCAGCCCCAGACTCTCCGCACGCTCGGGGTCGAGGATCTCGAAGTCCGCCCCCGAATCGAGGACGGACGTGCCGGGGGCGTAGTCGTCACGCACCCGCGCCACCTCCGGCGCGAGTTCGCGTGGCTCGAACATCCTACAGCGCCAGCGAGACGATGAGAGCCACTGAGAGCAGTCCGGAGGCACCGATCGTACCGAGAACGTATTTCGTTGCGTCGCTCATACCCGCCCTTCCGACGGAGGGCGTTTAAACCCTTCAGTTCGGGCGAACACCGGCGGGGTGGAGGGGGAAACGAGCCGGACAGCTCGGTGATTCGAGACGAGGTGAGCCGACCCCGTCGACGACCGAGACCATCGTTTCATGTGAAGACGATTTCCTGAGGAATGGTGTGGAGCTGTCACACGATACCGGTGTGAGCGTTCCACACGAAACGAAGGGGTTTGGGAGGTGGTCGCAGGGATGTGGGTGGGAGGCAGTCGGAGGCAGTCGGAGGGAGGTGGGTAGAAGGTAGTAGTAGGGAGGACGAACTGGAACGCGGTTACAGGGAGGACGAAGCGAGAACGGGAGAACTAATCCCGGTCCTCGCGGTCGCCCATCCAGTTCTCCGGGACCTGGATCACGTACCGACCGTTCTCTTGGAGCGCGATGATGTACTCCTCGCGGTCGTACAGCTCCATGAGGTTCAGCTCGTACTGGCCCGGTTCGACGATTTTGATGGACTCGAACTGGTCGTTGAGCTGCTTGCGGAGCTCCTCCATCGAGGGCTCCTCGCCCGTCGGCTCCTGAGCCACGCGGCCCTCGCTCGGAGAGGCGGGAGTCTCGGCGGCCTCGACGGACGAGGAGTCGGCTTCCGCCTCCTCGACGGCCGCCTCCGTGCCGGCTGCAACCTCCTCGTCGCTGGCGATCTCGCTGCGCGCGCTCGCCTGTGCGAGGTCCTCGGCCGTCTCGTCGTCGCGCCGCGCATCGGCGTCGATGATGTCCGCGTCGTGGCCCTCCTCTTCCGTGGGCTCCGGTGGGGCAGACGAGACCGGTTCCTCGTCCGGCCACGGCGCGGCCGGGTCGGGCTCCTTCGAGAGTGCGTCGCGCACCTTCGTCGCGGTGCGGCCGACCTTCGAGGCGACGTTCGAAGCGCGAGAGGGCTCCGGTGGTTCCTCGCCGGCAGGGCTCGGGTCCTCGCTCGCCGACCGTTCGGCCGGGGCGGGACCGCTCGTGGAGCCCTCGTCCGCGGCAGACTCCGAAGTCGGTTCCGACGACGGCTGGTCGGCCGGCTCCGACAGGCTGCTTCCGGACGGGGAGAACTGGAACTTGTTGCCCCCGCAGTCCGGACAACCGCTGAGCATCTCCTTCGAGCCGTCCGCGAACGTGTGCCCGCAGGTGGTACACTGGTGGGGCATTACTTCCGGCGGATGAGCGTGCTGATGAGGTTCTCGTCCTTGTGCAGCGTCTCGATGCGGTTCGCGGGGCCGATGACCGTCATCTTGCTCTCGCTCGTCTTCCCCATCAGCTTCCCGAGCAGGCCGCCGTCGCTCGACTGGCCCGTGGGATACGTCTCGATCTCGATGCCGGAGAACCCATCAGGGGAGATCTCCGACATCGTCACCTCGATGAGCTTCGACTCCTCCTGGGGGTCGAGCCCCTCTTCGAGGATGACGATGTTGCCGTCGTGGACGCCATCGAGGATGAGTCGGATCTTCTCCATCGTCCGGAGCCCGTTCATCCGCTCGCCGCTGATCAGGTCGATCTGGACACCGTCGTCGTCGTCCGGGTGGGTGATTTCCGCCATGATGTTACCCGAAGTACTCCGAGATCTTGTCGTAGACCTCGTCCATGTTGTCCCCCTCCAGTGCCGAAAGCGGGATCGTCTCGTGCTGTGGGAAGGCGTTCTTGATGCGTTGGACGGACGAGTCCTCGAGGTCCGTCTTGTTCGCGAGGATCAACACGGGGAGGTCCTGTGACTCGATGATGCCGATGAGCATCGTGTTCACCTGCGTGAACGGGTCCGTCGAGGAGTCGAGCACGTAGATGACGCCGTCGACGTCCTCGCGGAGCCAGTGCATCGCCTCGGCGACACCCTCCGTGGCCTCGCGTGACCGGCGGATGGCGTCGTCCTCCTCGATGTCGTGCTCGAGGAACTCCTTGTAGTCGACTTTCGTGGTGACGCCGGGCGTGTCCACGATGTCGATGGTGACGCTCTTGCCGTTGCGTTTGATCTCGACGTTCTCCTTCCGGCGGGCACGGCGCGTCTCGTGGGGTACGTGGCTCTCGGGGCCGATGGCGTCGCCGGTCCAGTCGCGTGCGATACGGTTGGCGAGGGTCGTTTTGCCAGCGTTCGGGGGGCCGTAGATACCGATGCGTTTCGGATCGCTATCCGAAAACAGGCTCGAGGTCACCCGCGAGATGCTGGATCGTAGGTCGGTGAGTATTCCCATCCTGTCCTCCATCGGCCTCGGTTTCCCGTGGAAATCCGGGCCGCTCTGCACGTACAACCATCCTGAAGTCACTTAAGCTTGTGTCAGACACGTTCGCACACCCGGACGGGCGGTTTCGACCGCTCGACGGGAAACGAACCTGATTGGGGAGACGGGTTCGAACGGCTAGCTGGAGAGGAAGCGAAGGGGTAGAAGTGTTAGCATACGACACAGAGACCGACGGCTCTAGTGGACATAGAGAGCGACGCCTCTAGTGGAAGGACGGTCGGGGAGCAAACGGGAGTCATCCGAAGGTCCCCCCTCCACTCGACCGGAGCTTCAGCTCGATCGGGGAAATTCTCTCGAACGGAGACACCATTCATTCCCATCCATCTCAATCCATTCCCATCCATCTCAATCATGGTGTGCTAGCGTTCGACACGAAACCGTGGATGCGGCGTCGCGTCAGTTTCTAGGTGGTACGTACGCGAGCGCGCTAGCCGACCAGCCGGGAGAGCGTCTCTACAGCAGTATCTGCCGAGGGTGAAATCGGCGTGAGAGCTCGAGGGGAGGTAACATTCGGTGACTCGGTGAACCCCCACCCCTTTGTTTCGAGTGGAACACGAGGAGAGGGTAGGACCGGGGCGGATGTCGAAGAATCGGGTGATCGGCGGGAGGAGGCGTGAGGCGCACGAATACAGCCGTTTCACGGCAAACAGACCACACGACCCACCTCTAACTCCCGCTAGCCCTACTACGGGTTTGGTTGTTCGTTATCTGTTATAGCTGTTTCCCTCTCTATCTAGCCTTCTCGAGCTCGACCGACCCCCACCCCACCCTTTTGTTCTCGTTCCACCCGAAACGAAGGGGTGGGGGTGTCTCACCGTCCTGTCAATACTCCCGACCGAGCGCGGCGAAACACCCTAGAGATACGGGATTTCAGGGGTTTCACATCTAGTACGGGTGTTGATATTCTAGGACATCTAGGCTTCATCTAGTACCTACGTTTCTCCTCTAGTGGGTGGTGCACCCACGGCAATTCCCGCTTCGAGACCCCTTCGTTTCCACTCGACCCCCGCGCTCGGAACGACGGTTCCTCCTCTCTGGTCGTCGCAGCTGCCTCCTTGACTGGTTGTTCACGGGGGCTTCCCGCGATTACCGCTCTCTCCTCGTTCCTTGGATTTTCGTCTCCCGGATTCTCACCCCCCTGAATCCTCGTCTTCCAGATCATCGCCCCCCGTTTCGGGTCCACGGCGCTCGGACCGGCAGCGTTCGGGGCCGAGTCGCCCTACCGGTGTCGGCCCACCCGTGCGATGTTCTCAGGTACGATGTTCTCAAGTGCGATGTTCTCAGCATCGTAATATTTAATACCGTTTCAACCACCGGTTCGTTTGCATCAACTGGACTCGTCGTCCGGGGACGGAGGCCCAAACCGACCACTGTCGGCCGTCTCCGTCGTCTTCTGTCTCCCTGGGCGCTAGTTCCACTC
This sequence comes from Natronomonas sp. EA1, assembly GCF_051195035.1. Classification (NCBI taxonomy): domain Archaea; kingdom Methanobacteriati; phylum Methanobacteriota; class Halobacteria; order Halobacteriales; family Natronomonadaceae; genus Natronomonas; species Natronomonas sp. EA1. The sequence goes on along the minus strand of NZ_JBNTJV010000003.1, from coordinate 662,803 downwards.
GAAACAAGGGGGTCACACCGCATGGAACACACAGACGACGACACTGGGTCGGATACGGACTCATCGGCGAACGCCACGGACTCATCGGCGAACGCCACGGACGGACTGTCCGACGATCCATCGACGGCATCGGAGCGAGAAGTATCCGGGGAGACAGCGGAATCCGGATCGACCGGCGGGCAGCCGTCGGCGGCCACCAGCGGCGACACCAGCGACGCGACCCCCGGTGACGGCCCCGACGGTTCGGCGCTCACCGACGAACCCACCGGCATCGAGGACATCGACGAAATCGACCTCGAGGAGGTGGTGCTCGACGAGACCGACGACGCGCCGGACGAGGCCTCCCGTGGCCTGTTCGACGACCTGCTCGAGGGTGAGCCCATCTTCGAGAACAAGGAAGTGCTCAGACCCTCCTACACCCCGCACAAGCTCCCCCACCGCGAGGAGCAGATCAACAACATGGCGACCATCCTCGTGACGGCCCTGCGCGGGGAGACCCCTTCGAACATCCTCATCTACGGGAAGACGGGGACCGGGAAGACCGCTTCCGCGAAGTTCGTCTCCGAGGAGCTGGAGACCACTTCCCAGAAGTACGAGGTCCCCTGCGAGGTGGAGTACATCAACTGCGAGGTGACGGACACCCAGTACCGGGTGCTCGCCCAGCTCGCGAACAAGTTCATCGAGAAGAACGAGGCCGTCATCGACGAGACGGTCGCCGACCTCGAACAGCTCCACGAGGACGTCCAGAACCACGAGGCCACGCTCACCGACACCGAGTTCTCCTCGCCCGAGGAGATCGAAGAGCGCATCGACTCCCTGCAGGAGGACAAGGAGAACTTCGAGCCCGCACCGATGACGGGGTGGCCGACCGACCGCGTCTACTCCACCTTCTTCGACGCCGTGGACTACCACGAGCGCGTCGTCGTCATCATGCTCGACGAGATCGACAAGCTCGTCGAGAAGTCCGGCGACGACACCCTCTACAACCTCTCGCGGATGAACTCCGAACTCGAGAACTCGCGCGTCTCCATCATGGGTATCTCGAACGACCTGAAGTTCACCGACTTCCTCGACCCCCGCGTGAAATCGTCGCTGGGGGAGGAGGAAATCGTCTTCCCGCCGTACGACGCCACGCAGTTGCGAGACATCCTCCAGCAGCGCTCGGACGTGGCGTTCAAGGGGGATGCGCTCTCGGAGGACGTCATCCCGCTGTGTGCCGCGTTCGCTGCACAGGAACACGGTGACGCGCGGCGCGCGCTCGACCTTCTCCGCACCGCGGGCGAGCTCGCCGAGCGGGGCCGCACGGACGAGGTCCTCGAGGCGCACGTCCGGAAGGCCCAGGAGAAGATCGAGTTGGACCGCGTCGTCGAGGTCGTCCGCACGCTCCCCACCCAGTCCAAACTCGTCCTCTTCGCGACCATCCTCTTGGAGAAGAACGGCGTCCACAACATCAACACGGGCGAGGTGTTCAACATCTACAAGCGCCTCTGCTCGGAGATCGACGCCGACGTGCTGACCCAGCGCCGGGTCACCGACCTCATCAGCGAACTCGACATGCTCGGTATCGTCAACGCCGTCGTCGTCTCGAAGGGCCGCTACGGCCGGACGAAGGAGATCTCCCTCTCGGTTCCCATCGACGAGACGGAGGCCGTGCTGCTCTCCGACTCGCGGCTCGGCGACGTGGAGGAGGCCCAGCCGTTCGTGCAGGCGCGGTTCGATAACTGACGCCGGTTCTCCGACTTCCACCGAGGCGAGTCGTTCCGACTTCCATTGACGCCGAGTCGCCCCGACCCCACACTGGTTTGACTCGAAGACTGACGGGGAGTCTCCCCGACTCCCCGATCCCTTGACTTCGACTCGAAACGGTCCCGTACTGGGGTCCGGTCTCCCTCGCTAGACCGCAGCTAGCTGCATCCACCGGACTAGCTCGACTCGCCGTCGTGTGACGAACCCCCGCATTTCGACTGGAGGTGCGGCAAATGCTGTCGGCTTCTGGGGGTTTCGGTTGCCCGTACTGTTCGGGGTACCGCCCGCCAGACTGCCCCGCCGATGGCGTAGCTTTTTGGTCTCCGGTTTCATTCCTCGGGTATGGATTATCGGGAGGTCACCGGAGGTCGAGAGTTCGTCGCGCGACTCGACCACGGCCGGGACTGGCGCGAGCAGATCGAGGCGTTCGCCGCGGATGAGGGGATCGACGCGGCGTTCTTCTTCGGCCTCGGTGCGGTGCAGGACGCGGAGCTCTACTTCTACGACCAGGACGAGAAGACGTACTTCCCGGAGACGTTCGAGGAACCGCTGGAGGTGGCGGCGTGTGTCGGGAACGTCTCGCACCTGGAGGGAGAGCGGTTCGCCCACACCCACGCCGTCCTCTCGCGGGCGGACGGCACCGCGCTCGCGGGCCACCTCAACCGAGCGACGACGTTCGCGGGGGAGCTGTATCTTCGGGAGTTCGACACGGAACTGGAACGGGCACACGACGAGACCACCGAACTGGATCTCTGGCCGTTGTAGATGCGCCCGGAAGACGAACAGTACTTCGAGCGACTCGAATCCCGGTTAGACGAGGCGTTCGAGGTGGCGGGCGAGGCCAAGACCCGGGGACAGGACCCCAAACCCGAGATCGAGATCCCGGTGGCGAAGGACATGGCCGACCGGGTCGAGAACATCCTCGGGATTCCGGGAGTCGCGGAGCGCGTCCGCGAGCTCGAAGATCAGATGTCGCGTGAGGAGGCCGCCCTCGAACTCGTCACCGACTTCGTCGAGGGGACCGTCGGCGAGTACGACACCCGCGCGGGGAAGGTGGAGGGGGCGGTCCGGACCGCGGTCGCCCTGCTCACCGAGGGGGTCGTCGCCGCGCCCATCGAGGGGATCGACCGCGTCGAGATCCTCGAAAACGACGACGGCACGGAGTTCGTGAACGTCTACTACGCCGGCCCGATCCGCTCCGCGGGCGGAACGGCCCAGGCGCTCTCGGTGCTCGTCGCCGACTACGCCCGCTCGCTTCTGGGCATCGAGGAGTACAAGGCCCGAGACGACGAGGTCGAGCGCTACGCCGAGGAGGTCGCCCTCTACGACAAGGAGACGGGGTTGCAGTACTCACCGAAGGACAAGGAGACGAAGTTCATCGCGAAGCACATGCCCATCATGCTGGACGGGGAAGCCACGGGCGACGAGGAGGTCTCCGGGTTCCGCGATCTGGAGCGCGTCGACACCAACTCCGCCCGCGGAGGGATGTGTCTCGTCATGGCCGAGGGGATCGCCCTCAAGGCCCCGAAGATCCAGCGGTACACCCGCCAGCTCGACGAGGTGGACTGGCCGTGGCTCCAGGACCTCATCGACGGCACCATCGGGACGGACGACACGGAGACAGCCGACGAGGCGGGCGACGATGAGGAGACCGACGCGGACGGCGAGGGGGAAACTCCGGCGACGGACGACGCGCCCCCCGAACCGGCCGGACCACCGCGCGTCGAGCCCGCGAACAAGTACCTCCGTGACCTCATCGCCGGCCGGCCGGTGTTCGGCCACCCCTCGGAGGCGGGTGGGTTCCGCCTGCGCTACGGCCGCGCCCGGAACCACGGCTTCGCGACGGCGGGCGTCCACCCCGCGACGATGCACATCGTGGACGACTTCCTCGCGACGGGGACCCAGATCAAGACCGAGCGCCCCGGGAAGGCGGGAGGTGTCATCCCCGTCGACTCCATCGAGGGGCCCACCGTGAAGCTGGCGAACGGGGACGTCCGACGTATCGACGACCCCGCGGAGGCCAAGGAGGTCAGAAACGGGATCGACGCCATCCTCGATCTGGGCGAGTATCTCGTCAACTACGGGGAGTTCGTCGAGAACAACCACCCGCTTGCCCCCGCGTCCTACACGCCCGAGTGGTGGCTCCAGGACCTCGCGCACGCCGGCGCTGACGTACAGGCCCTGGAGGACTCCCCCTCGACCGACCTCACCGACCCGGACGCGGAGCAGGCACTCCAGTGGACCGAGGCGTTCGACGCCCCCCTCCACCCGAAGTACACCTACCTGTGGCACGACCTCTCGGTCGAACGGTTCGAGACGCTCGCCGACGCCGTCGAGGCGGGCGAGTTCGCGGAGGCCGACGGGGCCGCGATGGAGATGCCTGCCTCCCGCACGGACCGGACGCTCGTCCTCCCCCGGACGGAAGCGGTCTGTGACGCCCTCGAAGTCATCCTCGTCCAGCACTCACAGGGCGCGGAGACGGTCACGGTCCCCGACGCCCTCCCGTTCGTCCGGTCGCTCGGCTTCACCGCTGATTTGGAGCGCACTTGGGAGACCCTCTCCGACGAGGCGAAACGCTGGGAGGGCGGCGCGAACGCGGTGAAGGCCGTCAACGAGGTGGCCCCCTTCGAGGTACAGGAGCGCGCCCCGACCCGCATCGGCGCGCGGATGGGCCGCCCCGAGAAATCCGAGAGCCGGGACCTCTCCCCGGCCGTCCACACGCTGTTCCCCATCGGCGAGGCCGGGGGGAGCCAGCGCGACGTGAGCGCCGCGGCGAAACACAGCGAGAACGTCGGGGAGTACGGCCAGATCGAGGTCCAGATCGGCCGCCGCGAGTGTACCGACTGCGGCGAGCACACCCACAAGCCCGTCTGTCCCGACTGTGGGGGGCGGACGGAACCCCACTACAAGTGCTACGACTGCGACACCGAGGTGGAACCGGACGAGGCCGGCCGCGCCGTCTGCCCCCGGTGTGAACGCGAGGCGACCACCGTCGAGACTCGAACCATCGACCTGAACGGGGAACTCGAACAGGCGATGGCGAACGTGAAGGAACGGCCCACCGCCTTCGAGATGCTGAAAGGTGTGAAGGGGCTCACCTCGACGCACAAGACGCCGGAACCCCTCGAGAAGGGCATCCTCCGCGCGAAGAACGGGGTCTCCTCGTTCAAGGACGGCACCGTCCGCTACGACATGACGGACCTCCCCGTCACCGCCGTCCGGGCCAGCGAACTCGACATCACGGTGGGCCAGCTCCGCGAACTCGGCTACGAGACGGACATCGACGGCGAACCCCTCCAGCACGACGACCAGCTGGTCGAGCTCAAGGTTCAGGACATCGTCCTCTCCGACGGCGCGGCCGAACACATGCTGAAGACCGCGAGCTTCGTCGACGATCTGCTCGTCCAGTACTACGACATGGAGCCGTTCTACGAGATGGAAGATAGAGAAGACCTCGTGGGCGAACTCGTCTTCGGGATGGCGCCCCACACCTCCGCTGCCGTCGTCGGCCGGGTCATCGGCTTCACCAGCGCGGCCGTGGGGTACGCACATCCGTACTTCCACGCGGCGAAACGTCGGAACTGCTTCCACCCGGAGACGAAGATCTGGTTCCGCGACGAGCACGACGAGTGGCACTACGACGCCATCGAGTCGCTCGTGGAACCGCGCCTGACTGCCCCCGAGACGGACGACTTCGGGACGCTCGTGCAGGAACTCGATGGAGACGTGTTCGTGCCGTCGGTGACCGACGATGGAGAGGAGACGCTGAAGCGAGTCGAAGCCGTCTCGAAACACCCCGCACCGGACCACGTGGTTCGACTCGAAACCGAGGGCGGACGGGAACTGACGGTCACGCCCGACCACCGGGTCTGTCGATGGGACGATGGCATCGAGAAAACGGAAGCCAGCGAACTCGAAACCGGGGACGAACTGTCGGTCCCCGAGCAGTCGCCGGAGGAGCTATCGAGGGACGCAATCGCGGCCGTCGCGGACGGTGGGCACGCGGTCGACACCGTGGCGTCGGTCGAAATCGTTCCCAGCGACACCGAACACACCTACTGTCTCACGGTCGAGGAGTCGCACACGCTCGTCGCGAACGGCATCCACAGCGCCCAGTGTGACGGCGACGAGGACTGCGTCATGCTCCTCATGGACGGTCTGCTCAACTTCTCGAAGGAGTACCTGCCGAACCAGCGTGGCGGTCGGATGGACGCTCCTCTGGTGATGTCCTCGCGCATCGACCCCTCCGAGATCGACGACGAGGCGCACAACATGGACATCGTCCGGGAGTACCCTCGCGAGTTCTACGAGGCCACCCGCGAGATGGCCGACCCCGAAGACGTGGAGATCAAGATCGCGGAGGAAACCCTCGGAACGGACGCGGAGTACACCGGCTTCTTCCACACCCACGACACCACCGACATCGCGCTCGGGCCGGACCTCTCGGCGTACAAAACCTTAGGAAGTATGACCGACAAGATGGACGGCCAGCTCGCGCTCGCCCGGAAGCTCCGCGCCGTCGACGAGACCGACGTTGCCGAGCGCATCATCGAGGGCCACTTTCTCCCCGATCTGATCGGCAACCTCCGGGCGTTCTCCAGACAGGAAACCCGGTGTCTCGACTGCGGCGAGAAGTTCAGACGGATGCCGCTGACCGGCGACTGCCGGGAGTGTGGCGGCCGCGTCAATCTGACCGTCCACCACGGCTCCGTCAACAAGTACATGGAGATCGCGACGGAGGTCGCAGAGGAGTTCGGCTGCCGGACCTACACCAAGCAACGGCTGGAGGTGCTGAACAAATCACTGGAGAGCGTGTTCGAGAACGACAAGAACAAACAGAGCGGGATCGCGGATTTCATGTAGGACCTTTTTGCGGTTCGGGTTCGCGCTTCGCGCGAACCGCTCGCCGCAAAAATCTCCACCAAAAAAGCTCGGCGCTCGTACCGCTCGCGCCGAGGGAACCTCGCGAGCGCGCAGGCGCGCGCTCGCTCGGACATCCCGCCAATTGCTCGTTCTGCGTATCTTAACCAACCATCATTTTGTGAGCATTCGCCGGAAAGACACCGTTTCCCCTTCGGGTAGAAACGCTTTCTGGACAACCCAGACTACGACTGCAAACAGTAGGAACAGGTAGGATGCGAACAAAGTCAGTAGCCCAACGCTCAATACGTCTGCTACTGGTAGAGGGACATTCGCAACCCCTGCTGATTGGAGTGCTCCAAACCAGACGATTGCTCCGCCCGCGACCGTTATGAGGAGTGCAAAAACGCCAAATTGAGTATGAAGTTGGTTAAAGAAATCTGAGACAGACATCTCATCTCGATCCTCTTTAGGGTGTACTGCGACATCTGCCGGGAGCGGATGATTAGATTCTGGGAAATCTATCCACCAATAGTCTCCACTATTAATGGACCCCTTATCCAGAACTCCTTGTTCGACCATCTCGTTGAGACGACTTCCGACAGTCTGTCGACTCTCATCGAATTTAGATTCGAGTGAGCCGAGTGAGTGCACCGGGCTGTCGCTATACCACAACTCCCGAAAAACGGCTTCTTGGAGCAAATCATTGCGTACGTCGTTGTTTAATCGAGACTTAAAATAGTCTGGAATCCCCTCGTCGCCACGCTCAGCGTTCACGTAACGCTGATGCACATTCACTGAATCAGCGTTTCCATTCACTGAAACCCCCTTTCAGCGCCTGCTCAAAGTATCTACCGACCAACACCATCAGGTGATGCATCCGAAGATAGCATCGAACAAAACTGAGGTGTGGTACTGTGCTTAGGCAAGCGGCGCTGGTGATCGCGATACTCACGACACTCCTTCTGATGGTGACGTGGGTTGTCGTGACTGGAGACCTTCCGATCTCGATTGGCCTGGGAGGTAATGTCATCGCTGTTCTCGGCTCACTATTAGCCGGGGCGATGGCGTACGTAGCAGTCATCAAAAACTAACTCCCCACTTTTTGTGCCTGCGTTCCCGCTGTGGACTTGTATATAAACAACCGATTCTGTCGCTACGTCGCCATTCTGTCGGCGATCGTCAGACCGTAGCTATGTCTCTCGGTTTCGGGGGTCTGTGTGGTGCTATAGCACACCACGTGTTGCCATCTGGTGCACAGATTTTATATAGAATCACATTCAATCAATGCGTGAATCATGAGTCAGCGAAACGCTCGAATGCAGGGGCAGCCGATGATCATCCTCGGGGAGGACTCCCAGCGGATGAAGGACCGCGACGCACAGTCGCACAACATCTCGGCGGCCCGTGCGGTCGCTGAGGCGGTACGCTCGACACTCGGCCCGAAAGGGATGGACAAGATGCTCGTCTCCTCGATGGGCGACGTCACCATCACGAACGACGGCGTCACCATCCTCCAGGAGATGGACATCGACAACCCGACGGCCTCGATGATCGTCGAGGTCGCGGAGACGCAGGAGGACGAGGCTGGCGACGGCACGACCACCGCGGTCGCGCTCGCCGGTGAACTCCTCAAGAACGCCGAGGACCTCCTCGAGCAGGACATCCACCCGACGGCGGTCATCAAGGGCTTCCACCTCGCGAGCGAGAAGGCCCGCGAGGAGGTCGACGACATCGCGGAGAACGTCGACCCCGACGACTACGAGCTGCTGAAGAAGGTCGCCGAGACCTCGATGACGGGCAAGGGCGCGGAGCTCAACAAGGACCTGCTCGCGGAGCTCATCGTCGACGCGGTCAAGGCCGTCACGGTCGAGGCGGACGACGGCTCCAACGTCGTCGACCTCGACTTCGTCAAGGTCGAGACGCAGACCGGCCGCTCCGCGGGCGAGTCCGAGCTGCTCAACGGCGCCGTCATCGACAAGGACCCCGTCCACCCCGACATGCCGACGGACCTCGAGGACGCCTCCGTCCTCCTCGTCGACGAGCCGATCGAGATCGAGGAGACCGATGTCGACGCGGAACTCCAGCTCTCTTCTCCCGATCAGCTCCAGCAGTTCCTCGACAGCGAGGAGGAGCAGCTCCGCGAGAAGGTCGAGGCCATCAAGGCCTCCGGCGCGGACGTCGTCTTCTGCCAGAAGGGCATCGACGACATGGCGCAGCACTTCCTCGCGAAGGAGGGCATCCTCGCCGTCCGCCGCGTGAAGAAGTCCGACATCAAGTTCCTGCGTGAGGTCGCCGGTGCCTCCATCGTCTCGGACCTCGACGACATCGACCCCGAGGCGCTCGGCACGGCCACCATCTCCCGCTCGGAGGACGACGAGCTGTTCTACGTCGAGGGCGACGACGCCCACGGCGTGACGCTCCTGCTCCGTGGGTCGACGAAGCACGTCGTCGACGAGCTCGAGCGCGGTGTGGGTGACGCCCTCGACGTCGTCGCCACCACCGTCGGCGACGGTCGCGTCCTCCCCGGCGGCGGTGCCGTCGAGGTGGAGCTCGCCCGTCGCGTCCGCGACTACGCTGACTCCGTCTCCGGCCGCGAGCAGCTCGCGGTCGAGGCGTTCGCGGACTCGCTGGAGGTCGTCCCGCGCGTCCTCGCCGAGAACTCCGGGCTCGACGCCATCGACACGCTCGTCGAACTCCGCGCCGCCCACGAGGACGGCCAGGTCCGCGCGGGCCTGAACGTCTTCACGGGCGACGTGGTCGACACGTTCGACGCCGGCGTCGTCGAGCCGGCCCACGCCAAGGAGCAGGCGCTCGCGTCCGCCACCGAGGCGGCGAACCTCGTCCTCAAGATCGACGACATCATCGCGGCCGGTGACCTCTCGACCGGCGGCGACGACGACGAGGCAGGCGGCCCGCCGGCCGGCGGCATGGGCGGCATGGGCGGCGGCATGGGCGGCATGATGTAACCTCGGTCGGAGAACTCCCCCTCTCAGTTTCTTTCGCGGATACGAGAACAGACAGCGTCGGACGGGACAGTCCGGGGTATCGTCGGTGACTGGCAGGTCGCCGGTGACTGGCAGGTGTCGTCAGTGCCGACGGCATGGGGTCCGTCGGCCTGGTGGTGGGGCTGACAACCGGTTCGTCGACGGACGAACCGAGTGGCTGGTGTGGCCGCGCTCCCTGCGTTCCCCCTTGGATGGCAGGCCGGGCTGTCGTCGGATGCGCGTATCTCGCCCGGATGGTGAGCGGTGTCGCCGGCCCACGTGGGCGGGCGTCGCCGACGGCCACGTCCTCCATTGGAGATGGACGGATATAGCCCCGTCAATCGTTTCCGGGGGGAGCCGATGCCGGCGGGATGGTGAGGTGCGGCTCGCGGCGTACACGCGAGCTCACGCGTGTGAAAGCCGAAATCAAGCGGGACGGTTCAGTCGAGTTCACCCACCGTTCGCGCCGGTCGGTTTCACGGGGAAAGGGGGCGTTAACCCGGATTCACGGGGCGTTAACGGGTACGTCGGGGTTGCTCCCGAGGGGGTGAGGGTGGGTCGACGGGGCTGCTCACGTCGGGGTCCCGCCGTAGAGGTACGCCGCGCCGTCGGGGGTCATCCGGTACTTGCCGCGGGTGACGCGCTCGACGTACCCTTCCCGTTCGAGCGTCGACAGCCGGCGGTTCACTTCCTCGCGCGAGCGGTCGAGGTTCAGCGCGATGACGGTCGGCGTGAGCACCAGGTCCGCGGAGTGGAACAGCTCGAGGATGGCGTCGTCCATCGGCGTCATCCAGTCGTCGCGGGTGCGGATGCTCGCGGGGTCGGCGAGCAGGCCGATGGGCCAGTCCGCCTCGCGGACCCGCTCGTCGACGATGCGGAACAGGCCGACGAGGACGAGCAGCGCGCCGACGCCGTGGACCCAGTGTTCGACGGGGTCGTAGAACTGCTCGGCCGCATTGCCGAGCGCGGAGAAGGCGATGATGCCCGCCAGCGCGAGATACAGCCCGTTCCGGTAGCCGACGTGGTGCGTGCTGTGGGTGAACAGATAGAGGATGCCGAGCGCGCTCGCGACGCCGACGCCGATGGTGTAGAGCCCGACGAGGTCCGTCATCGCCTCGGCTCCCCCTCCGCGAGCTGCCGGAGTTTCGTGTCGGTGCGGACGGCGACGAGGACGAGCGCGAAGAGGACGGTGTTCAGCCCGGCTTCGATGAGGGCGCTCACGGGCCCCTCACCGAGCACGAGCTGGCTGCTGTGGTAGCACACCGACCCGAACATCGCGACGGCGAGGAGGAGCATCACCGTCCCGACGGGCGAGGCGCGAAAGAGTCGCCACGCGAGCACGGCGTAGGCCCCCGCCACTGTGGCGGTCACGAGCGCGAAGACGACGCTCGCCATGTGTAGGAGCTCCATATCCCGCATACGGTGCGTCGATACTTAATCTCGCGCCGTTCCGTGGCGGTTTCACGCCCGAAACCGCCCGATTCTCGGCTGTTCGACCCGAATCCTCCCGGAGGTAGAAGCGACTAAGGTGGTCGGTGCAAGATTTGCGCGCATGGAGACGCTGCTTCTGAACCGGGCCGACGTGCTGGAGAACGCACAGATGCCCGATGTCATCCGCGCGGTCGAGGAGGCCTTCGCGGCCTACGAGAACGGTGACGCCCAGATGCCCGCGAAGTCGTACATCGACCTCCCCCAGTACAACGGGGATTTCCGGTCGATGCCCGCCTACCTCGACGCGGGTGAGTGGGACGCCGCGGGCGTCAAGTGGGTGAACGTCCACACGGACAACGTCGAGGTGCACAACCTCCCCACCGTGATGGGGACCATCATCTACTCCGACCCCACCAACGCCTTCCCGCTGTCGGTGATGGACGGGACGACGGTCACCCGGCTCCGCACGGGCGCGGCCGCGGCCGTCGCGACGGACTACCTCGCGGTCGACGACGCCACGACGATGGGGATCGTCGGCGCGGGCGTCCAGTCGTACACCCAGCTCGAGGCCATCAGCGAGGTGCGGCCCATCGACACCGTGGTCGTCTCGGACCTCTCCGAGGAGCGGGTCGCCGCCTTCATCGACCGCTTCGAGGACGAGTTCGACGTCCAGCCCGGCTCCATCGAGGAGGCCGCGGCGTGTGACGTGCTCTCTACCGTCACGCCGGTCGAAGAGCCCATCGTGAAACGCGAGTGGGTCGGCGACCACACCCACATCAACGCGATGGGTGCCGACGCGAAGGGGAAACACGAGCTCGACGACCAGATCCTCCTCGACTCGACGCTCGTCATCGACGACCACGACCAGACGACCCACTCCGGCGAGATCAACGTCCCGTACTCGCAGGGCGTGCTCACCGACGCGGACATCCACGGCGCTATCGGGGAGATCGTCATCGGCGCGAAGGACGGCCGTACCGAGGAGACCGGCATCACGGTGTTCGACTCCACGGGGCTCGCGATCCAGGACATCGCCACGGCGCACGTCGTCTACGAGCACGCGAAGGAGAACGACAACGGCTACCCGTTCGAGCTGGTCGACACCGAGGTCTAAGCCGCGAGGTCTAAGCCGACCGGTTCCGACCGTCGGTCTCCCCGCTACGCGGGCCGGCGACGACGCTCCCGCGGTCCCGGCACTCTTGGCTCCTCCCGCCGCGTCTGTTTCGAGAGGAACGACCGCGTCTTCCCCACGAGCCAGATGAACACCACGAACGGCAACACCGGCAGGACGAGCACGATGAGGAGCGCCCCCCACAGCAACCCGAGGAGATGCATCTCCGTGTCCGGATGCCCGCGGTAGCCCGGCGTCACCGTTCGGCCGACGGTCCCTGGCAGCCCCGGTTTCTCCGTTTCGCCCTCGGTAGACATACTCTCTCGTACGGGCTGCGGACGAATAAGCCGCACGACGGGGAAGTGGGATGTCTGATGGAAAGTTATAGGGGCGGGAGACGGGTAGCTACGCCCAATACTCCTCTATGTCCGACGACGGCTACGACCACACCGAGGTCGAACGACGGTGGCAGGGGGCGTGGGACGACGCCTCCGTGTATCGCACCCCCGACGACGTCCGGGACCCGACGTACGTCCTGGGGATGTACCCCTACCCCTCCGGGGAGCTCCACATGGGCCACGTCCGGAACTACACCATCACCGACGCGTACGCCCGCTACCGCCGGATGCAGGGCGACGACGTGCTCCACCCGATGGGCTGGGACGCGTTCGGCCTCCCCGCGGAGAACGCCGCGAAGGAGCGCGACTCGAACCCGCGCGACTGGACGTTCGACTGCATCGACACCATGCGCGGCCAGATGGAGGCGATGGGCTTCGGCTACGACTGGGAGCGCGAGATCGCCACCTGCGAGCCGGAGTACTACCAGTGGAACCAGTGGCTCTTCTCCCGCTTCTACGAGGAGGGGCTGGTCGAACGCCGCGACGCCGAGGTGAACTGGTGCCCCTCCTGTGAGACCGTCCTCGCCGACGAGCAGGTCGAAGGCGACGCCGAACTCTGCTGGCGGTGTGACACCCCCGTCGAGCAGCGCGAGCTGGACCAGTGGTTCCTGAAGATCACCGAGTACGCGGACGAACTGCTGGACGACATCGACGAGCTGGAGGGGTGGCCCGACTCCGTCCGGCAGATGCAGCGCAACTGGATCGGTCGCCAGGAGGGGACGCGCCTCCCGTTCGAAATCAGCGACGGTCACGGCGAAGTCGAGGCGTTCACCACCCGCGCGGACACCGTCTTCGGCGCGACGTTCTTCGCGCTGGCCCCGGGCCACGAGATCACCCAGTCGCTGATGAAGGAGGACGACCAGGTCCGGGAGTTCGTCGAGCACGAGGCGGACCCGGAGGGTGACGAACCCAACGGCGTCCCGACCGACCTGACGGCCACCAATCCCGTCACGGGCGAGGAGCTCCCCGTCTACGTCGCCGACTTCGTCCTCTCGGACGTGGGGACGGGCGCGCTGATGGGCGTCCCCGGCCACGACGAGCGCGACCACGCGTTCGCGACGAAGCTGGGCATCGACATCGTCCCCGTCGTCGCCCCCAGCGAGGACGACGTGCCGGACGTCTCGGAGGGCGCGTACACCGAGGACGGCGTCGTCGTCAACAGCGGGGAGTACTCCGGGCTCGCCTCCGCGGAGGCCCGCGAGCGCATCACCGAGGAGACCGAGGGCGCAGAGTTCCACACCCAGTACCGGCTGCGCGACTGGGGGATCTCCCGCCAGCGCTACTGGGGGACGCCCATCCCGGTCGTCAACTGCGAGGACTGCGGGCACGTGATGGTCCCCGACGAGGAGCTCCCCGTCGAGCTGCCCGAGTTCATCAACACGACCGGGAACCCCCTCGATGCGGCCGAGGAGTGGAAGCGGACGAGCTGCCCCGACTGCGGGCAGGAGGCGACCCGCGAGACGGACACGATGGACACCTTCGTCGACTCCTCGTGGTACTTCCTGCGGTACGTCTCCCCCGACTTCGACGACGCGCCGTTCGACACCGAGCGCGCGAACGACTGGATGCCCGTCGACCAGTACGTCGGCGGCATCGAACACGCCGTGATGCACCTGCTCTACTCGCGGTTCTTCACGAAGGTGCTCGCCGACATGGAGCTCGTGGAGACCCGCGAGCCGTTCACGAACCTGCTGGCACAGGGGATGGTCCAGCTGGAGGGGTCGAAGATGTCCAAATCGAAGGGGAACGTCGTCTCTCCTCAAGCGATCGTCGAGGAGTACGGCGCGGACACCGCCCGCCTGTTCACGATGCAGGCGGCCCAGCCGGAACGCGACTTCGACTGGGACGACCAGGGGGTCCAGTCCGCCCGCGCCTTCCTGAGCCGGCTGTACGACTTGGTCTCCGAATTCGATAGCGCGGCGGCCAACGGCGAGCACGACGCCATCGCCGAGTACGTCTCTCGGGAGATCGACGCCACCATCGCGACGGCGGTCTCGGAGTTCGAATCGCTCACGTTCAACACCGCGCTGCGCGAGACGCGCTCGCTGGTCGGCCTGCTGCGCCGCTACCGCGAGCACACCGCCGTCAACGGCGAGACGTTCGCGCGCGGGCTGTCGGTCGCGGTGCGCCTGCTCGCGCCCGTGACGCCGCATATCTCGGAGGAACTCTGGCGGGAGTTGGGCAACGACGACTTCGTCGTCGACGCGCCGTGGCCGACCCCCGAGTCGGACACCACGGACTACGAGAAGCGCCGGCGGCTGGTCGAGAACACCCAGCGCGACGTGCGCCAGATCCTCGACGTGGCCGGCATCGAGGACCCCTCTGCGATCGACATCGTCGTCACGCCCGAGTGGAAGTATCGGGCGCTGGAGATCGCCGTCGAGTCGGACGCCCCGAACGTCATCTCCGAGATCATGCAGGAGCCCGCCATCCGCGAGCAGGGTGACGCCGCCGCCAGCTACGGACAGGACCTGCAGGCCGAACGGGAGGCGCTCTCGCTGACGCTCCCTCCCGAGACGGAGCTGGAGACGATGCGCCGCGCGGCGTGGCTGTTCGCCGAGGAGTTCGACGCGGACGTGCGCGTGCTCACCGCCGAGGAGGCCGCCGACGACGTGGCCCGGAAGGCCGAGCCGGGTCGCCCGGCCATCAACATCGACTAGGCACGTTCCGTCGCCTGCGGGGCGACAGCGGATTCACTCCGGACGAATCTTTTACGAAACTTAATGTAGGATGTGCTGAAAAATCGTTGGTAATGCTGCACGTCTCGCCCGAGGAGATCACCGAGGGACGGCTCACCCCGGCGCTCCTCCTGCTGGCTGCCCCGCTGGTGGCTCAGAACCTCGTCCGCGTCGTCGGCGTGACGGTGGACTTCTTCTGGCTGGGTCGCTACAGCGAGTCGGCCGTCGCCGGGGTGGGGCTCGCGGCCCCGGCCGTCGCGTTCGCCGCCGGCGTCATCCTCTTCATGCCGTTCGTCGCGACGCAGGTCGTCGTCTCGCGGCGGGTCGGGAGCGGCGACACCGCGGCGGCCAGACGGGGATACTTCAACGGCCTCCTGCTCGCGGCCGTCGTCGCGGTCGTCGCCGGGGCCGTCGTCTACGTCGTCACCGAGCCGGTCGTCGGGGCGCTCATCTCCGTCCAGCCGGGCGCGGGGGCCGGCGCGGTGAAAGCGGCCGCAGTCACCTACATCCAGGTGTCGGCGATCGGCTTTCTCGCCATGGCGCTCGGGGACACCGCCGAGGCCGGGTTCATCGCGTGGGGCGACTCGAAGACCTCGCTCGCGATGAACGTGCTCGCGGTCTCCGTGAACGTCGTCCTCGACCCGCTTCTCATCTTCGGCTACGCCCCCCTCGGCATCCCGGAGTACGGCGTCGCGGGCGCGGCCGCCGCCTCCGTCGTCGCCGAGGGGACGGCCTTCCTGCTCGCGGTTGGGGTCATCCTCACCGGACGCAACGGGTGGATGCTCGCCCGGGGACACCTCGCCGTCTCGTGGTCCGACCTCCGCGGGCTCGTCGCCGTCGGGCTCCCCGTCGCGGGCCAGCAGGCCGCCCGGCAGTCCGTCCGGCTCGTGATGGTCTCCGTGGCGTTCGTCGCGGGCGGGGCGGCCGGTCTCGCCGCCTACTTCCTCGGCGCCCGGGTGGCGGGCATCGCGTTCGTCCCCGCGGGGTCGATGCAGCAGGCGGTCCAGAGCGTCGTCGGTCAGAACCTCGGCGCCGAACACCCCGAGCGCGCGGAGCGAGCCGTCTTCGCCGGGGGCGCGGTCACGCTCGTCGGCCTCTCGACGGTCGGCGTGATCCAGTGGTTCGTCCCCGAGCCCATCGTCGGCCTGCTCGCCCCGGAGCTCTCCGCGGAGGCCGTACGGCTCTCCGTGCTCTATCTGCAGATCCTGGCGCTCGGCTACCCGGCGATGGCCGTCTCCTATCTCGTCGAAGGGGGGTTCAACGGCGCGGGGCAGACGACGGTCAGCTTCTACGCGACGCTCGGGCAGTTCTGGGGGGTGCGGCTCCCGGTCGCGCTCGTCGCCGTGTTCGCCCTCTCGATGGGCGCACCGGGCGTGTTCTGGGCCGTCACGATCTCGAACCTCGTCGCCGCGGTCGCGATCGGGGCGTACTACTGGCAGTCGGTCGCCGACGGGCTGTTCTCGCGGGCCGCACAGCAGGCCGCGGCTGACTAGATGAGAAACGTCTTTCCCCGCCCGACACGCCCCTCCCGATAGTGACCCGCGTCGATGTCAGCGAGGCGGTGCCGGGGTTCGCCGAGGCCTTCCCGTTCGAGCGGTTCAACCGGATGCAGACGGAGACCCTTCCGGCCCTCCTCGACTCGGACGAGAACGTCGTCGTGAGCGCCCCGACCGCGTCGGGCAAGACCGCACTCGCCGAGTTGGCCATCGCCAAGACCCTCTCGGAGGATGGCACGGCGCTGTTTCTGGCTCCGCTGCGCGCGCTCACCAACGAGAAGGAGTCGGAGTGGGAGCGGTTCGAGCAGTTGGGCTACTCCGTCTACGTCGTCACCGGGGAGCGCGACCTGAACCCCCGGCGCGCCGAGCGCGCCGACATCCTCGTGATGACGCCGGAGAAGGCCGATTCCGCCACCCGGAAACACGATACGCCGCGCTATTCGTTCATCACGGACGTGGACTGCGTCGTCATCGACGAGGTCCACCTCCTCGATTCCGACCGCCGCGGGGCCGTCCTGGAAGTGACCATCTCCCGGATGCGCCGGCTCTGTGACCCGCGTATCGTCGCGCTCTCCGCGACGATGCCGAACGTCGCCGACGTGGCGGAGTGGCTCGACGCCCCCCCGGAGTGCACCTTCGAGTACGGCGACGACTACCGCCCCGTCCCGCTGCACGCCGGCGTCGAGACGTACGCCCACGGGGAGAACTCCTTCGCCGACAAGTACCGCCGGCTCTACCGCGCGCTGGATTTGGCCCAACCCCACATCGAGGACGGGGGGCAGGCGCTCGTCTTCGTCTCCTCCAGACAGGACACGGTCCGCGCCGCGGAGAAGGCCCGTGACGTGGTCGCCGAACGCGACATCGAGATGGGTGCCCGCGGGGAGTACGACTTCCACAGCGCCGCGAAGGAGCTGAAGAACGACACCCTCCGGCGCTCCGTCGTCGACGGGGTGGCGTTCCACCACGCGGGGCTCTCGCGGGAGGACAAGAACGCCGTCGAGAAGTGGTTCCGCGAGGGGAAGATCCAGCTCCTCTTCTCCACGTCGACGCTCGCGTGGGGCGTGAACCTCCCCGCGCGGTGTGTCGTCATCCGCGACACCAAGATCCACGACCCCCTCGAGGGGGAGGTGGACATGAGCCCGCTGGACGTGCTCCAGATGCTCGGGCGGGCGGGCCGTCCGGGCTACGACGACGCGGGCTACGCCTACGTCGTCTGTGACGGCGCCGACCGGGAGAAGTACCGGAAACTCCTGCAGGAGGGAAAGGAGATCGAGTCCCGACTCGCGGAGGAGCTCGACGCGCATCTGAACGCCGAGATCTCGCTGGGGACGGTGCGGGCGCTCGACGACGTGATGGACTGGCTCGAGACGACGTTCTACTACGTGCGGGCGCAGTCCGCGCCGGACGACTACCCGAGCGGGGGGCGTCTGCGCGAGCGCGTGCGCGAGACCCTCTCGGGGCTCGTCGACGCGGGGTTCATCGAGACGGACGAGAACCTGGGCGTGGAGGGAACCCCCCTCGGACGGCTCGCCTCGAAGTTCTACATGCGCCTGGAGACGGCGGAGGCGTTCCACGCGCTCGCCCGCGAGGACGACCTCTCCGAGTCCGACATCTGTCTCGCCGTCGCGGACGCCGCGGAGTTCGACTCCGTGAGCGCTCGTCGAGCCGAGCGCGACGCCGTGCGGGCCGTCCTCGGCGACGAGGGGAGCCACCTCGACCCCGGGAACCGGAAGGTGCTCGCCATCGTCCGCGGGGCGATGCGCGGGACGACCCCCGGTGAACTCTCCAGCGACGCGTGGGTCATCAAACAGAACGCCCTCCGGCTGCTCGCGGCGCTCCGCGCGTTCCTCGAACAGTTCGCGCACCCGCGCGCTGCGAACCTCGCCCGGCGCGTGGAGGCGCGCGTTGACCACGGCATTTCGAGCGACGCGGTGGGGCTCACCGCCATCGACGGCATCGGCGCGGGCCGGGCCCACAAGCTCGCGAAGGAGGGGATCGAGACGCCGGCGGCCGTCCGCGCGGCCGGGGTCGAGGGGCTCGTCGACGCGGGGCTCTCGGAGGGCGTCGCCGCCCGCGTGCTCGAACACGCACGGGCGCTGCCCGCCCCCGAGATCGAGTGGGGCGCGTTCCCCACCTCGGTCGCGACGGGGGCGAACGACATGCGCGAGGTCGATATCGAGAACGCGGGCGACGGCGCGAAAGCCGGGATTCGCGTCACCGTCAACGGTGTGGAGATGACCGCGACGAGCGCCTATCTCGGCGAGGCCACCGTCCCCGTGGGCGTCTTCGGCTCGCCGACGACCGACGAACTCGAATACCGCGTCGAGGTGACGTTCCCCGACTATCCGCTCCTGCCGCACACGGAGTCGCGGACGGTCCGCGTCGAGTCGTGACGTAGCTTCTTATCCCAGAAGGGGACCAGCGGCCCCATGTTCCGCCTGTATGCAGGGGAGTGTACCGCGACCTTCGACGACGAGAGCGACGGCGAGGAACGCCACGGAAACCTCGCCGTCCTCGTCAAACCCGACAACACCGTCCTCGTTCACGACGCGTCGGGCTATCAGCCCGTGGCGTGGCTCACGCGCCCGACCTCGCTCGTCGTGGAGTCGGACCCCATCACGGTCCGGGCGCGGGAGGGGCAGCGGGCGCTCACCGTCCACGTCCACGACGCCGTCGTCGAGGCGACCGTCCCGTCGAGCGACGCCGGAACTTTGGTCGGGAGGTGTCCCGACTGCGACGGGGCGCTCGTTCGCACCCGCAAGGCCGTCTCCTGTATCGACTGCGGGGCGCGCTACGGCACCCCGGCGGACGCGACGCTGCTCGATGGCCCCTGTGACTGCGGCCTCCCCCGGATGCGGGTGGAGCGCGGCCACCCGTTCGAGGTGTGTGTCGACCGGGCGTGTGAGTCGCTCGACGCGAAGGTACAGGAGGCGTTCGACGGCGCGTGGGACTGTCCCGACTGCGGCGACGACCTGCGGGTCATCCGCCGGGGGCCGCTGCTCGTCGGCTGTGACGCCTATCCGGCGTGCGACTGGAACACCGGCTTCCCGCAGGGCGTCGTGACCGGGACCTGCGACTGTGGGCTGCCCGCGTTCGCCACCGGCGCGGGCGTGCAGTGTCTGGATTCGGGGTGCGAGACGGCTCGCTGACCGGAGGGGTTTTGCGCCTCCGCGTTGCCTACCCGCATATGAAGGGTGAGTTCCGGGGGAACCTGGTCCACGTCGGGCCGAACGCCCGCGAGCGGTTCTACGACTCGCGGGGGTACGGTATCCCCGACGGGGCCGGACTGACGCTGGCTCCAGTCGAGGCCGCACATCTGCTCTACCGTGGCGACCTCGACTCCATCGACGGCGACGGCTTGCGGGCGTTCCTGCGGTCCGTCCAGGGGCTGACGGCTCGCTTCATCGTCTACAAGGACCTCCGCGACCGGGGGTTCTACCTCGTCCCTGACCGGGAGGGGTGGGTCGAGACCCCCGGCGACGAGGATTTCGTCGTCTTCCCGCGCGGGAAGGGGCCCTGGGACGACGAGGTGGCCTACCGCGTTCGCGTGGTGGGCGAACGGGCCGATATCTCGGCGCGCTCGCTGGGGGACGTCGTGCTCGGGGTGGTCGACGAGGAATCGGAGATCACCTACTTCGAGACCGAGATCCCCGAGATCGGCGGGAGCTCGCGGATCGACCTCCCGTCGGGCATCGAGGCCGACCTGCTCGACGACCAGGTGCTCGTCTGGGGCGAGGCCGACGAACTCTACGACCGCGGCTTCTACGGCCGGCCGCTCGACGAGGAGACCACGGCGCTCCAGCTCTCGCTCATCGAGGCGTCGTATCTCGCGGAACAGGGCGTCCTCGACATCATCGAGGGGGACGCGGCCGTCCTCGAACGCGGGCAGGCCGTGGAGGGCGAGCGGTTCGACCGCCGACTCACGGTCTACCGCCACCTCCGCGAGCAGGGGGTCGTCCCCAAGACCGGCTTCAAGTTCGGGGCCGATTTCCGCACCTACGCCGACGTGGAGAGCGTCGACGAACTCGGCCACTCCGAGCTCCTCGTGCGCGTGCTCCCCGCGGCCCACGCCTTCTCGCCGCGCGAGCTGGCACTCGACGTGCGGCTCGCCCACGGCGTCCGCAAGCGGATGGCGTTCGCGCTCACCGACGGCGAGTCGGTCGAGTGGCGCGCGGCCTCGCGGCTCACGCCCTGAGACGCAGCCACACGCAAGCGAACCCCTTTTGTGGCGACCCGCCGGATTTCGACCTATATGAGCGACCACCAGGAGACCGAGGGTGACGCCTCCCCGCCGGCGATGATTCCGGACGGTGGGAGTGCAGCAGGAGCGGACTCCTCGGCGTCGAAGACGCCGCGGGCAGACGGCGGAGCCGTCGACGACGTCGCCCTCGACCCGTGGGGGTCGGCGACCATCGACGACTACCGGAAGCTGTTCGAGCAGTTCGGCATCGAGGAGTTCGACGAGGTGCTCCCCGAGGTGCCGAACCCCCACTACCTGATGCGCCGCGGCGTCATCTTCGGCCACCGGGACTATCGTCCGGTGGTCGAGGCGCTCGCGAACGACGAACCGGCCGCCGTCCTCTCCGGCTTCATGCCGACCGGCGATCCGCATATCGGCCACAAGATGGTGTTCGACGAGATCATCTGGCACCAGAAGCAGGGTGCGGACGCCTACGCCCTCATCGCCGACCTGGAGGCGCACGCGGCCCGTGGGCTGACGTGGGAGGAGATCGACGAGCACGCGCGGGACTACCTGCTTTCCCTCCTGGCGCTCGGCTTCGACCCCGAGGAGGGTGAGCTGTATCGCCAGTCCGCGAACCGGGAGGTGCAGGACCTGGCGTTCGAACTCGGCGCGAAGGCGAACTTCTCCGAGCTGCAGGCCATCTACGGCTTCGACGGGGAGACGGACGTCTCGCACATGCAGTCGGTCGTCACGCAGATGGCGGACATCCTCTACCCCCAGCTCGACGAGCCGAAGCCGACCGTCATCCCCGTCGGCCCGGACCAGGACCCGCACGTCCGGCTAGCCCGCGACCTCGCCGTCCGGATGCGGTTTTTCAAGGTGAGCGAGGCGTTCGCGAGCTTCGAGGCGACCGACCAGGAACGGGTCGTGATGCGCGCGGCCTACGAGGCGCTCGGCGGTGACGACGCCGACGTGCGCTGTGAGGAGGCGGCCGACTGGGCCCGCACGGAGACGGTCGAGGGAGTGGCCACGACGGCCGTCGACTCGGCGGTGAAGAAACTCCAGAACGCCGGGAAGGAGCCGCTGCGTCCCCGAACCCGCTTCTTCGTCCGCAACGCCACCGACGCGGCGTTCGAGGCGCTCATCGAGGCCATCGACGGCGAGAAACGGGTGTTCGAGGAGCACGTCGACGCGTTCGACCTCTCCATCGCCGAGGCCGAGGAGCTGGCCCGGCAGGTCGAGGTCGACAACGGGGGCTACGGTTTCCGGATGCCCTCCTCCATCTACCACCGGTTCATGACCGGCCTGACCGGGGGGAAGATGTCCTCCTCCGTCCCCGCGAGCCACATCTCGCTGCTCGACGACCCCGAAGACGGCTACGACAAGGTGAAGGCCGCGACGACGGGCGGGCGCGAGACGGCAGAGGAGCAGCGCGAACTCGGCGGCGAGGCCGACAAATGTCCGGTCTACGAACTCTACGCGTACCTGCTGTCCGGTGACGACGACGAGTTCGCGAAGCTGGTGTACGACGAGTGTGTCGGCGGCGACCGGCTCTGTGGCGACTGCAAGGAGCAGGCCGCGGTGCTGATGCGAGAGTTCCTCGCAGACCACCAGGAGAAACGCGAGGAGGTCGCGGACCTCTTAGCGGAGGCCGACATCGAGCTGGAGAGTCCGCGGCGGCGCTGAGCCCGCTCCGATACGTTTTTCCTGCGCTCGCCGCTCTGTGGGGGTATGGCACCCGAACCCGCCACCGTGACCGTCCGTGAACCGACCAGCGTCGGGTTCGGGTTCTTTTTCGCGGCCTGAGACGGCGGTGGAGCCGGGACCCCGGTCCCGACGGAAACCGCCGTGGTCGGCCTCTCGCAGTCGCAACGGCTAACAGCCAGTCGCTATCAGACATCCACAATGAAACTCACAGAAACCGAGGTCGCGCTGCTCGAAGCGGTGAGCGCGACAGAAGCTAAATCAATTGCACAGCTAGCTGATGAGACCGGCGAAAAGCCGGAGGCGCTCACCCGCGCAGCCTTCGAACTCGCGGACGATGGTCTCGTTGAGGTGAAAGAAGAACGGAAAGAAGACCTGCATCTCACGGAAGAGGGAGAGAAGTACGCTGAGGACTTGCTCCCCGAAATTCGTTTGTATAAGGCTGCTTCTTCCATCTCAGTGGATGACGAGCCCCCTGCCATGTCAGACGTTCTCGCGGAAGCAAATCTGTCTGAAGACGAACAGAAAATTGCTCTATCAAATTTCATGAAAAAAGGGTGGGGGAATATCAAAGACTCAAAGCTCCATATCGCTTCAAAAGTATTTGACCCCGGCGTCCTCTCGCTAAATTCATGGGCAGATGTGGATGATGATGATGAAATGGCTGCTCTTTCGAAATTATATGAAGGAGAAGATTCGACCAATATCGATGAGAGCGTCATCTCCAGCCTGATTAGTCGCAATCTATTGGAGCGCTCGGAGACCACGGTGCGCTCGGTCCTGCTCACCGACGACGGCGTGACGGCGCTGATGGAGGGCGTCGAGGTCGCCGAGACGGTCGGGCAGGTGACGCCCGAACTCCTCACCTCCGGTGAGTGGGAGGAGGTGGAGTTCTCCGAGTACAACGTCGAAGCCGACGCGGCACCCGTCACCGGCGGGAAGACCCACATCCTCCGGCAGACCGCCGAACGCGTGAAAGACACCCTCGTCGGGATGGGGTTCCAGGAGATGGACGGCCCGCACGCCGACGCGGAGTTCTGGATCAACGACACGCTGTTCATGCCGCAGGACCACCCGGCGCGCACCCACTGGGACCAGTTCGCGCTGGACGTGCCGCCGATGGAGGAGCTCCCCGAGGACCTCATGAAGCGCGTGGAGTCGGCCCACCGCGAGGGCGTCGGCGAGGACGGCGAGGGGTATCACTCCCCGTGGACCGAGGAGGTCACGCGGGGAGTGGACCTCCGCGGGCACACCACTTCGCTGTCGATGCGCTATCTCTCCGGGCATCAGATCGGCGAGCTGGAACCGCCACAGCGGTTCTTCTCCGTCGAGAAGGTGTACCGAAACGACACGCTCGACCCGACGCACCTGCTTGAGTTCTTCCAGATCGAGGGGTGGGTGATGGCCGAGGACCTCTCCGTCAGGGATCTGATGGGTACCTTCGAGGAGTTCTACGCCCAGTTCGGCATCACGGACATCGAGTTCAAGCCCCACTACAACCCCTACACCGAACCCTCCTTCGAGCTGTTCGGCACCCACCCCGAGACGGGCGAGATCGTCGAGATCGGCAACTCGGGTATCTTCCGCGAGGAGGTGCTTCGCCCGCTGGGTGTGGAGTGTGACGTGATGGCGTGGGGTCTCGCTCTGGAGCGGCTGCTGATGTTGATGTACGGGTTCGAGGACATCCGCGACGTCCACGGGACGCTGTGTGACCTTGACCTCTTGCGGAACGTGGAGGTGGTGCAGTAATGCCCGTCGTCGACGTCGACCCCGAGGAGCTGCGGTCGCTCACCGGCCACGACGAGAAGTCCGACGAGGAGCTGAAGGAGGACCTGTTCGCGCTCGGCCTGGAGTTCGAGGGCGAGACGGAGGAGGGGGACTTCCAGCTGGAGTTCGCCCCGGACCGCCTCGACCGGCTCTCGGTCGAGGGAGTGGCGCGCTCGCTGCGGTATCAGTACGGCGACGACCGCGGGGTGTACGTCCCGCCGACGAACGACGCGGAGTGGACGATCCAGGTCGAGGACGTGCCCGAGTCCCGCCCCTACGTCACGGGCGCCATCGTCCGCGGCGTGGAGATGAACGAGGGGAAACTGGAATCCCTGATTCAGCTGCAGGAGAAGCTCCACGCGACGATGGGGCGCAAGCGGGCGAAGGGGGCCATCGGCGTCCACGACCTGACGATGCTGAAGGGGCGTGCGACTGACGACGACACCCCGAAGTCGGTGACCTACACCGGTATCGCGCCCGACGCGGAACGGTTCGTCCCCCTCGACTCGAACGAGGAGATGACGCCCGCGGACGTGCTGGAACGCCACGACACTGGCGCGAAGTACGCCGATCTCGTCGCGGACGACGAACGGTACCCGGCCATCTTCGACGACATCGGGCTGTTCTCGTTCCCGCCGGTCATCAACGGCTCCCGCACGGAGGTTGACGAGGGGTCACGCGACCTCTTCATCGAGCTCACCGGGACGGACCAGTGGACCATCGACAAGATGTGTACCATCATCTGCTACGCGCTGGCCGCACGCGGCGGGAAGGTAGAGGAGGTGCGCGTCGAGTACCCGGGCCACGAACTCGTGCGTCCGGACCTCACCGTCGAGGAGAAGACCGTCTCCCATTCGAGAATCGAGTCCGTGCTGGGTATCGACCTCGACGGCACGGAGGTCGTGGACCTCTTCGAGCGCGCGGGCCTCGATGCGACCGCCGAGGACCCGGACGCCGACGATCTCGTCTACGAGGTGTCGGTGCCGCCCTACCGCGTGGACGTGCTCCACGCGCTGGATCTCGTCGACGACGTGGGCCGGGCCTACGGCTTCGCCAATCTGGAGCCCAGATATCCCGATGTCTCCACCGTCGGTGGGCGCCACGACCGCTCCCGACTGGAGCGCGCGGCTCGCTCGACGCTCGTCGGGCTGGGCTTCGAGGACCTCCTGAACTTCCATATGACCGCCGAGCGGGAGAACTACGCCCGGATGAATCTCGAAGAGGGTGCGGAGTACCTCGGGGCCAGCGAGGGTGTGAAGATCACCGAACCGTACAGCGAGGACTACACGATGCTCCGCACGTGGGCGCTCCCCTCGCTGATGATGGTGCTGGAGAACAACACCCACCGGAGCTACCCGCAGGATATCGCCGAGATCGGGTTCGCCGCGGTGCGTGACGACACCGAGTCCACGCACGTGGGCGAGCGCCGCACGGTCGCGGGCGCGCTCGCGCGCACGGAGGCCTCCTACGAGGACGCGAAGGCGCGGCTCCAGACGGTCGCCACGGCGTTCGGGAAGGAGCTGGAGACGCCTCCGACGGCACACCCGTCGTTCATCCCCGGCCGCGTGGCCGAGGTCGTCCTCGACGGTGAATCCGTCGGAGTCGTCGGTGAAATCCACCCGAAGGTGCTCGTGGAACACGACCTCGAACTGCCCGTTGCGGCCTTCGAGTTCGACCTCGCGGGCTTAGAATAGAACCGCGCCTGCGTTTCTAGAGGTCCGCGCCCACCGCGTCCTCGATGCTGTCGAAGCCGTCGCGTTCCAGCAGGTGGAGCAGGCCGCGGTTGATGTCGCGGGCGATGGCCGGCCCCTCGTAGACGAGGCCGGTGTAGAGCTGGACGACGCTCGCGCCCGCACGGATCTTCTCGTAGGCCCCCTCGGCGTCGGAGATCCCGCCCACGCCGACGACGGGGACGTCGGTGCGCTCCGCGACGAAGCGGATCATGGCCGTGGCCTCGTTCTCGATGGGCTTCCCGGAGAGCCCGCCCTCCTCGTCGCGGTTCTTGGACACGAGGGAGTCGGGGCGGTCGGTGGAGGTGTTGGTGGCGATGACGCCGTCCAGATCGAGGTCGTCCACCACCGAGAGGGCGTCTTCGATAGCCGCCTCGGTGAGGTTCGGGGAGAGCTTCACGAGGAGGGGGGAGGCCCCGGCGTCCTGGAGCGTCCCGAGGATGCGGGTGAGCGCCTCGCGGTTCTGGAGCTCGCGCAAGCCGGGGGTGTTGGGGGAGGAGACGTTGACGACGAAGTAGTCGCCGCCCGCGCGCACGCGTTCGAAGGTGTAGAGGTAGTCGTCTTCGGCCGAGTCGAGGGGGGCGGATTTCGACTTCCCGATGTTGACGCCGAGGGGGACGGGGCAGTCGACCCGTTCCAGACGGGGCCCGATGGCGTCCGCGCCGTGGTTGTTGAACCCCATGCGGTTGATGAGCGCCTCGTCCTCACGGAGGCGGAACATCCGGGGTTTGGGGTTGCCGGCCTGCGCCTCGGCGGTGACGCCTCCGACCTCAACGTGGCCGAAGCCGAGGGCGGCGAGCGCGTTGGGGATCTCGGCGTTCTTGTCGAAGCCCGCGGCCACGCCAACGGGATTGGGGAACGACTGGCCGAACGCCTCCACTTCGAGGCGGGGGTCGCGGACGGTGTAGCGGTCGGCGAGCCGGGTCTCGATGGGCGTATCCTGGACGATGTCGAGGACGGCGTGGCCGAGGCCGTGGGCGGTCTCGGCGGGGAGCGCGAAGAGAAGGGGTTTCGCGGCGTCGTAGAGTTTCATCGAGTCCTAGCCGTCGCTATCGCGTCATAAGTCGGTCGGAAGGTGGATATCAGAACTCGTGTTCGACCTCGTCGGGGTCGGCTTTCTGGATGATGATCTTCCCGTCGCGAACTCGGACGAACACCTCGTCGCCGATCTCCATGCCGGCCACGGCGAGCTCGTCCTCGTGGAGGTTGAGATGGACGTTGTGGTACTCGCCGTTCTCGTCTTTCGCACCACTCGGGCTGAGCTTCTTCTTTCGCACCATCGGGGTATGCCCGACGTTCGCCACACGAGATACATAAGTGTACCGTGCGAGGGGGACGAATCACGCAGTTTCGGGCCGTCTTGGGCGATCCCGGGCGGTTTCGGATGGCGCGGGCGAGCGAATTTGGGCGTCCTCGACGGCGATTTCGGTGGGTTTCAGGGGTGAACTCCCCGGGACGCGGCCACGGGATTTATATACTCTACCGGTGAGACGCCTCGTTTCGGGGATATGTTTATATTGAGGTGTGGACTCATGTCGCATGGAGGTCCAAAACCATGGCACGTGGCGACGATGGCAAGCGGAACTTCGCACTGCGCGAAAAGAACGGTGAGGAATCGAGTGTGTTCTCCGGACGAACACCGCGCCAGGCAGCCCTGAAGGCAGCCCGACGGCTCGACCCCGCCAAAAGCGAGAAGAAAGCACAGAAGACGGAGCTGCGACTCCGTGAGAAAGGGACGAAGAAGGTCCACATCTACGATGGCTGGGCCTGGAAGGAGGAGGCCCCCGACGACAAGCCGGGCTGGATGCCAGGAGAGATCACGGAAGCGAACGTCTCCAAGAAAGGCATCGAGCACCTCGACGAGATCTAAGGGCTCCCTGTTTTTGTGCGGACTCCGGCAGATACTATAGTCCTACGCGTGCACGTGTACGTGCGCGGCCATCACCCGGCCAGACCACGCGTGCGAGCGCGGGATGAGCGGCCGACCTCCAGCCGCGCGATATCCACTCTCCGGGAGTGGCCACACCGTGCCACCGTACTCGCACGAGACGGCCTCACATGGCTCTATACGGCGTGAAAACGCTTCACGTAGCGCCGTCGGTTCGACGGCCTTAAGTGAAACCCTCCCATCGAATGGAATGTGAACGACGCGGGGCGCGACGGGCGCCCCAGAGAGCACCCGTGTGGTGCTCGCCGATCCGGGCTCGCTCGGATTGGTTCCGTACGCCCTCGCCTCACACGGGGTCCTCGGTTCCAGTGTGTCACTGCCTCCCAAATCGGGAGACGGCGGCACGATGGAAACGACGGCCTTAAGTGATACAGGGCATTCGGAAAGAACGTGAACGACGCAGGGCGCGACGCCCTGCCCGGCCTCGATGTGAGGTCGGTCCGCCCGGGTTCGCCCGGGCGGAATCCGACGCCCTTATGTGCGAAGGGGCACTCGGGTTGAAGTAGACGCCGCCCACTCAAATCGGGTGACGGCGGCAACCTCAATCCGACGCCCTTAAGTGTCTAAGGGCGTTCGGAATGGATGTGAACGATGCGAGGCGCGATGCGTCTCGGGGCACGCTCGATGTGTCCGATCGGCCGGCTCTGCTCGGCCGTGGTTCGACGCCCTTAAGTGTAACAGGGCGCTCGGAAAGAATGCACACGACGTGACTGGGGCTGGCCTTCAACGGTCGCCCCGTCCCGGTCCGGTTGCACTTCGATGGGTTTATGACCCGTCGAGGGGTACAATCAGGTCCGGAGGAAATGAGGATTCCAACGCTGCGGTCCGCCGTACGCCGGAATCTGATGTTAGCCATAGTAGTTCGGTGACACTCGGCTGGTCCGTGTGTCATCGACCGATAGTTTGGAACACACGTTCATCTAACGTGTGTCCCGCCAAACCCCCCGAGCCTTGAGCTCGGGAACATTCCGGTTGATCCTGCCGGAGGTCATTGCTATCGGTGTCCGATTTAGCCATGCGAGTTGTACGTCTAACGTAGCAAACGGCTCAGTAACACGTGGCCAAACTACCCTATGGACTGCCATAACCTCGGGAAACTGAGGCTAATAGCGGATATCACTCTCGAGCTGGAGTGCTGAGAGTGAGAAATGCTCCGGCGCCATAGGATGTGGCTGCGGCCGATTAGGTAGATGGTGGGGTAACGGCCCACCATGCCGATAATCGGTACGGGTAGTGAGAGCTAGAACCCGGAGACGGACTCTGAGACAAGAGTCCGGGCCCTACGGGGCGCAGCAGGCGCGAAACCTTTACACTGCACGCCAGTGCGATAGGGGGACACCGAGTGCGAGGGCATAGAGCCCTCGCTTTTGTACACCTTAAGGTGGTGTACGAATAAGGGCTGGGCAAGACCGGTGCCAGCCGCCGCGGTAACACCGGCAGCCCGAGTGATGACCGATTTTATTGGGCCTAAAGCGTCCGTAGCTGGCCGCGTAAGTTCTTCGGGAAATCCACTCGCTTAACGAGTGGGCGTCCGGAGAATACTGCGTGGCTTGGGACCGGAAGACCGAAGGGGTACGTCCGGGGTAGGAGTGAAATCCCGTAATCCTGGACGGACCACCGATGGCGAAAGCACCTTCGGAGGACGGATCCGACAGTGAGGGACGAAAGCTAGGGTCTCGAACCGGATTAGATACCCGGGTAGTCCTAGCCGTAAACGATGCTCGCTAGGTGTGGCGCAGGCTACGAGCCTGCGCTGTGCCGTAGGGAAGCCGTGAAGCGAGCCGCCTGGGAAGTACGTCCGCAAGGATGAAACTTAAAGGAATTGGCGGGGGAGCACTACAACCGGAGGAGCCTGCGGTTTAATTGGACTCAACGCCGGACATCTCACCAGCTCCGACAGTAATCATGACGGTCAGGTTGATGACCTTACTCGAGTTACTGAGAGGAGGTGCATGGCCGCCGTCAGCTCGTACCGTGAGGCGTCCTGTTAAGTCAGGCAACGAGCGAGACCCACACCTCTAATTGCCAGCAGCATCTCGCGATGGCTGGGTACATTAGGGGGACTGCCGCCGCCAAGGCGGAGGAAGGAATGGGCAACGGTAGGTCAGTATGCCCCGAATGAGCTGGGCAACACGCGGGCTACAATGGTTGAGACAATGGGATGCAACACCGAGAGGTGGCGCTAATCTCCTAAACTCAATCGTAGTTCGGATTGTGGGTTGAAACTCACCCACATGAAGCTGGATTCGGTAGTAATCGCGTTTCAGTAGAGCGCGGTGAATACGTCCCTGCTCCTTGCACACACCGCCCGTCAAAGCACCCGAGTGGGGTCCGGATGAGGCTGGCTCACGCCAGTCGAATCTGGGCTCCGCAAGGGGGCTTAAGTCGTAACAAGGTAGCCGTAGGGGAATCTGCGGCTGGATCACCTCCTAACGTCCGAGATCTGGCAGTACGCCAGACTCACCTTTGGCCTATCGGTCGACCACGCACCAGCCGGGCACCTTAGAACTACTATGGCTAACGTTAGGGCCCATAGCTCAGTGGTAGAGTGCCTCCTTTGCAAGGAGGATGCCCAGGGTTCGAATCCCTGTGGGTCCATCTCACGTGCCACGACCTGAATCGGTTCCCTTAAGTGGGAATCGCCACACGGTACGGGTACGAAGAACCAATGCACCACTCCGCGCAAGCGTGAGTGGGAAGGGTGGATGCAAGCCTGCGTGTCAACAGGCCTTGCAGATGAGACCATGTGTAAGCGCGAATCCAGGCGCTCACTGGACCCGTTCAACCGGAGTCCAGACCATCGAAACCATCGTGGCTACTGTGCCACCTGGTGGATAGCTCGGCTCAGAAGCCGATGAAGGACGTGCCAAGCTGCGAAAAGCTGCAGGGAGCCGCACGGAGGCTAAGAACTGCAGATCTCCTAATAGGAATCCTCACGCAATTGCCTTGCGCAATGGGGAACGTCCCGGATTGAAACATCTTAGTAGGGACAGGAAAAGAAACCGAATGGGATGTCGTTAGTAACGGCGAGTGAACGTGACACAGTCCAAACCGAAGCCTTCGGGCAATGTGGTGTTCGGGCTGACTCTCATCGATGGAACGTCTCCAAGAAATCTCCTGGAATGGAGTGTGATACAGGGTGATAACCCCGTATTGGAGTCAAGTACATCGTGCGTCAGTACCAGAATAGCGGGGGTTGGAAATCCCTCGCAAATGAGGCAGGCATCGACTGCCAAGACTAAATACTCTCTGAGACCGATAGCGAACAAGTAGTGTGAACGAACGCTGAAAAGCACCCCGAAAAGGGAGGTGCAATAGGGCTTGAAATCAGGTGGCGATGGAGCGACGGGGCATAAAAGGTCCCTTGGAAAACGAGCCGGGAGCGATCCCGTAGTAGGACCCGAGGGAAGCCGATGTTCCGTCGTGCGTTTTGAAAAACGAGCCAGGGAGTGTATCTGCTGGGCGAGTCTAACCGGAGCATCCGGGAAGGCATAGGGAAACCGACATGGCCGCAGCATTGCCAGGGCCGCCGTCTTCAAGGGCGGGGAGCCTAGCGGATACGACCCGAAACCGAGTGATCTACGCATGGACAGGACGAAGCGTGGCGAAAGCTACGTGGAGGTCCGTTAGGGTTGGTGTCCTACAATACCCTCCCGTGATCTATGTGTAGGGGTGAAAGGCCCATCGAACTCGGAAACAGCTGGTTCCAACCGAAACATGTCGAAGCATGACCTCTGCTGAGGTAGTTTGTGGGGTAGAGCGACTGATTGGGGACTCGGCCTCCGAGAGGAGTTCGACCCCCTGTCAAACTCCAAACCTACAAACGCCGTGGACGCAGGGAGACCGCTGTGCGGGGTAAGCTTGTACAGCGTGAGGGAGACAACCCAGAGCTGGGTTAAGGTCCCAAAGTGTAGATTAAGTGCGATTGAAGGTAGTCCCGAGCCCTAGACAGCCGGGAGGTGAGCTTAGAAGCAGCTACCCTCTAAGAATAGCGTAACAGCTTACCGGCCGAGGTTCGGGGCGCCGAAAATGATCGGGGCTCAAATCTACCACCGAGACCTGGCGGCACGCTTCAACGCGTGTTCCAGTAGGTTGGCATTCTAATTGGGTGGAAGCCCGGGCGAGAGCTCGTGTGGACCGATTAGTAACGAAAATCCTGGCCATAGTAGCAGCGATAGTCGGGTGAGAATCTCGACGGCCGAACGAGCAAGGGTTCCTTAGCAATGTTTGTCAGCTAAGGGTTAGTCGATCCTAAGACCTACCGTAATTCGAGTAGGTCGAATTGGGAAACTGGTTAATATTCCAGTACCTTTGCACACTAAACGCCGACGCCTTGGGGTCAACCGGGCCACGCCTTCGCGTGGTCGAATCGTCCAAATCCGTGGAAGCCGTAATGGCACGAAGCGGACGAACGGCGAGATAGCGAAAGCCGGTCCAACCTAGGGCCCGTGAAAAGGCAAGTGCAAAGCTCGTACCAAGAACCGACACAGGTGCTCGTGGCGGAGAAAGCCAAGGCCTGTCGGGTACAACCGACGTTAGGGAATTCGGCAAATTAGTCCCGTAAGTTCGCGATAAGGGATGCCTGCCCAGGAAATGGGCAGGTCGCAGTGACTTGGACGCTCCGACTGTCTAGTAACAACATAGGTGACCGCAAATCTGAAAAGACTCGTACGGTCACTGAATCCTGCCCAGTGCGGGTATCTGAACACCCAGTACAATGGGACGAAGGACCCGTCAACGGCGGGGGTAACTATGACCCTCTTAAGGTAGCGTAGTACCTTGCCGCTTCAGTAGCGGCTTGCATGAATGGATCAACGAGAGCGTCACTGTCCCAACGTTGGGCCCGGTGAACTGTACGTTCCAGTGCGGAGTCTGGAGACCCCCAAGGGGAAGCGAAGACCCTATGGAGCTTTACTGCAGGCTGTCGCTGGGACATGGTCGCTAATGTGCAGGATAGGTAGGAGCCGTTACAGAGGTGCGCGCGCTAGCGCGTCGCCCAGGTGCCACTGAAATACTACCCGTTAGTGACTGTGACCCTCACTCCGGGAGGAGGACACCGATAGCCGGGCAGTTTGACTGGGGCGGTACGCGCTCGAAAAGATATCGAGCGCGCCCTAAGTCCATCTCATTCGGGTCGGGAACCCGAAGAAGAGTGCAAGAGCAAAAGATGGATTGACAGTGTTCTACTTAACGAGGAACGCTGACGCGAAAGCGTGGTCTAGCGAACCAATCATCCTGCTTGATGCGGGAGATTGACGACAGAAAAGCTACCCTAGGGATAACAGAGTCGTCACCGGCAAGAGCACATATCGACCCGGTGGCTTGCTACCTCGATGTCGGTTCCCTCCATCCTGCCCGTGCAGCAGCGGGCAAGGGTGAGGTTGTTCGCCTATTAAAGGAGGTCGTGAGCTGGGTTTAGACCGTCGTGAGACAGGTCGGCTGCTATCTATTGGGGGTGTTTGGTACCTGACGGGAACGTTCGTATAGTACGAGAGGAACTACGAATGGTGACCACTGGTGTACCGGTTGTCCGAGAGGGCAAGTGCCGGGCAGCTACGTCACAAGGGGTAAGAGCTGAAAGCATCTAAGCTCGAAACCCACCTGGAAAAGAGGTACCGCCGAGGATGCTCGTAGAAGACGAGATCGATAGACTCGGGGTGTACGCACCGAGGTAACGAGGTGTTTAGCCCGCGAGAACTAATATCCGAAGCCACACATTCGTGCTGGACCCGATGAGCGGGTCCGGGCGCAAACTGGATTCGCGCTTACATATGACGATCTGCCCACCGACATTGGTATCGTCGCGGTTCGATTCCGCGAGTCGGCGTTAAGGCGGCCATAGCGGCGGGGTCACTCCCGTACCCATCCCGAACACGGAAGATAAGCCCGCCAGCGTTGTGGCGAGTACTGGAGTACGCGAGTCTCTGGGAAACCCACTTCGCCGCCTCCACTCATACAAAGCCTCCGAGAGTTCGCTCTCGGGGGCTTTCTTCATTTATGGCGAGGGAATCCCTCGCCGTCACTCGATCGCGGAGTGGCGACGCTCGCGGGAGACCGCTACGCTTAACCCTCCCGTTCGACTATTCGAACCTGCGCCAAGGTGGCAGAGTCTGGCTTACGCGGCTGCCTGCAGAGCAGCTACACGCCGGTTCAAATCCGGCCCTTGGCTTGCTTGCGAGCGACAATCCGTCGCGAGCGGAAGCACTGCGGACGGATTTGGAGCAGAGAGGAGCTCGTTCCGACCGAGGTTCAAATCCGGCCCTTGGCTCTCCTGTAACCGACGTTCCGTCGCGAGCGGAAGCTATCGGCGGAATTGAACCACGGTAGCTCGCGCCCTGCTTCAGATCCGGGTCGCTATTCGTTACGACGCTACTTTCGAGAGCCATCAGTCGCTCTCCGTGTGGGTTCCTGTCCACTACGACCTTGGGGCGCCATCTCGTAACACGCGGGTCCCTGCAGCCCCGTTCTCCAGGTGAAACTCCGGGGGTCGACGTGTCGAAGACACGGCTCTGCAGGATGGCGATTTCGAAGGTAGAACCGTGAAGAACGGGTGGAGAACTATCCGCC
This sequence comes from Natronomonas sp. EA1, assembly GCF_051195035.1. NCBI lineage: Archaea > Methanobacteriati > Methanobacteriota > Halobacteria > Halobacteriales > Natronomonadaceae > Natronomonas > Natronomonas sp. EA1. Next base: position 628,197 of record NZ_JBNTJV010000003.1, on the reverse strand, counting down.
GAGGTAGGACTCGCGGATGTAGTCGTCGCCCTTGAGCTCGTTGGGGGTGCCGGTGCGGACGACTTCCCCGTTCTCGAGGAGGTAGAGTCGGTCGGAGTGTTTGAACGCGAAGGTGACGTTCTGTTCGGTCAGCAGGATGGTGATGGGGTCCTCCTCCATGATGCGGTCGATGCCGCGGCTGATGTCGTCGAGGATGACGGGGGCGAGCCCGAGGGTGGGTTCGTCGAGGATGAGCAGGTCGGGGTCGCCCATGAGCGCGCGGCCGATGGCGAGCATCTGCTGTTCCCCGCCGGACATCGAGCGGGCGTTCTGGTTCTTGCGCTCTTCGAGTCGGGGGAAGAGATCGTAGACGAACTCGAGGCGTTCTTCCATCACGTCCTCCGCGCGGCGGTAGGAGCCGAGTTCGAGGTTGTCCTCGACGCTCATGAAGCCGAAGAGGTCGCGTTTCTCGGTGCAGTGGATCATCCCTTCTTCGACGAGGTCGATCTGTTCGCGTTCTGCGACCTCTTCGCCGCGGTAGGTCGCGCTCCCGTCGTAGTCGAGGAACCCCGAGATGGTGTTCGCGAAGGTGGTCTTGCCCGCGCCGTTGGGGCCGATGAGGCCGATGATCTCGCCCTCCTCGACGTTCAGGTCGATGCCCCGGAGGGCGGTCACCTGTCCGTAGGAGACGCGGAGGTCGGTCGCGCGAAGGAGGTCGTCGCCGCCTCCGCTCGTGCTGGTCGGTTCGTCGGTGTCCGGTGTCGTGTCCGTGCTCATTGTGATACCTGTAAACGACTGACAGGGCGTCGTAGTCGGGTATCAGGGTGTATCCTAATAAGTCTCCTCCCGTCAGCGCCGGCGTCCGTGGGGGGGCTCACCCCGGGTCGACTCCTTCGTTCGAAAAGTAACGCCTATACGCCGGGCTTTCGTTCTCTCGGCCATGCAACGGCGAGTCGCGGCCATCTATTTCGCGTTCTTCCTCGTGATGGGGGCGAGCGCGTTCTCGGTCATGGCGGTGGCCGAGGAGCCGGCGGTCGATATCCCCGGCAACACGTACGCAGAGAACGACACCTTCCGCGTGGGCGGAGAGCGCTACACCGTCGCCAAACTCGGCGTCGCCGAGAGCGGGGGTGGTGGACACGGCGGTGGCGGTGGTGCCAGCTACGCCGGCACGCTGACCCAGACCAACGAGTCGGCCCGCTACACCGCGGTGTTGGCGAACAACTCCACGGTCGCGTACGAGGGTGACGACTACCGCGTCGTCATCGCGAACGAGTCGAACGTCGACTCCTTTACCCTCCGTGAGGAGCAGAACGTGACGGCCATTCTCCGTGCCGACCCGGCCGTCTACAACGAGACCTCGCGGATCGACGGCCAGCGCTACGTCACCTTCCGTGAGAACAACACCAACCGCCTGCTCTCGGAGTACCTGCCCACTCCGGAGACCGAGGAGTTCGCCGTCGGTGACTCCATGCAGTACCAGAACAACTCCACCACGGTCGCCGCGGTGACGCCTGCCGAGGCGACGCTGGAGTGGACCGCCCCACGCACGACCACGCGTGAGCTGACGCAGGGTGGCAACGTCACCCTCTCGGGTGAGACCTACCTCGTCCACTTCACGGGTGACAAACACCACCCCAAGGAGATCCGCATCCTCCTCTCGCAGGACTTCCAGGGGTACAACAACGCACTCGCGACGCAGGACTACTACCACGAGCGCATCAACGGGCTGTGGGGCGTCATCATCCTCTCGGGTGTCGCGGCGTTCCTCATCCTCGCGATGGCGTATATGCCCGTCCGGGGCTGACGTCTGCGGAATCGTTTTCGTGTTTTTCGTGGTCGTGAGCCGTGGCTATGACTTTCGCTTAGGTGTCATGGCTCTCCGGTGAATCGTCTCTTGATTTGTGCTGGTTCTTGGTTTGTGCTGGTTCTTGGTTTGTGCTGGTGGTGAGGACACCAGGGAAGCCCTCGCAGTCTGCAGTCGCCTGCGTCGCTGTGCTCCTCACTCGCTTCGCTCGTTGCGGTGCTTGACGACGCACGCTCCTGCACACTACTCGCCCTTCCCAAGTCCGCCAGGACCGCCACCGCACCTACCTTTCCCTTGTGGTGCGGCCCACTCACGGGTGTTCGTGGGCACGCACGCACAGACGAACCTCTGTGACGTTTTCACTGCTCACGTTGTTCGCAGGAAAACGGGCCGAGAGGGAGTGTAAACTACGCCCGGACATGCTCGCGTTCGCTGCGCGTGTCCGGCCTCGTTCAAATCCCTCTTGCCGACGACACGCAGCGCTCACGAGTTTGTTCGCAGGAAAACGGGCCGAGAGGGATTTGAACCCCCGACCGTCTGGTTAAAAGCCAGACGCTCTGCCGGGCTGAGCTATCGGCCCTCTGTCTCCCTGTTACAGGGATTGGGGGTAAACACTTTCGATTGGACGGATTCATCACGCCGTGGCGTCGACTCCGAGTATGGACATCCGTGCGTTCGTCGAGGGGCTGGTCTCGTTCGAGAGCACCGCCGGGAACGAGGCCGAGGTCGCGTCGTGGTTCGAGAAGCGGCTCGCCGAGTTCGGCTTCGAGACGTACACGTGGGAGGCCGACGCCGAGGCGCTCGCCGGGCATCCGTCGTTCCCCGACGACCCGGCGGCAATCGACGCCGCGGGGCGGCCGAGCGTCGGGGGCGTGCTGGAACTCGGGTCCAGTGAGGGGCCGACCGTGGTCCTCAACGGCCACTACGACGTGGTGCCCGCGGACGGGACGGAGTGGTCCTCCCCGCCGTTCGAGCCGACGTGGGACGGCGACGAGCTGACGGCGCGCGGGGCGGCCGACATGAAATCCGGGCTCGCGGCGTGTGTGTACGCGGCGCTCGCGCTCGAAGACCGGGACGTCGACGGCCGCGTCGTCGTCGAGGGGGTCGCGGGTGAGGAGGATGGCGGGCTGGGGGCGGCCACCGCCGCACGCTCGAACCCGTACCCGTTCGAGCGGGACGCGGCCATCATCGCGGAGCCGACGGCGCTCACCCCCGTCGTCGCCAGCGAGGGGAGCGTCATGATGCGGCTCACGATGGAGGGGCGGTCGGCGCACGCGGCGACCCCGTGGCGGGGCGTGGACGTGGTGGAGACGTTCGCGGCCGTCCGGGAGGCGTTCTTCGCGCTCGAACGCGAGCGGACGGCGCGCATCGACCACCCGCTGTACGAGGGGTTCCCGCGGCCGTGGCCGGTGGTCTGTGGGACGGTCGACGCGGGGGCGTGGGCGTCGATGGTCCCGGCGGGCCTCACCGCCGAGTGGCGCATCGGCGTAGCCCCTGGTGAGACGGTCGAGGAGGTGGAGACCGCGTTCCGCGCGCGGCTGGACGAGGTGGTCGCCGACGACGAGTGGCTGACAGCGCACCCGCCCACGTTCGAGCGGTTCTCGGTGCAGTTCGAGCCCTCGGAAATCGCGCCCGACGAGTCCATCGTCGAGGCCGTGCGGGCGGCGCTGCGGGCGGACGACCGCGACCACGCGCCCGCGGGGGTCACTTACGGGGCGGACGCGCGCCACTACATCGACGCGGGGATCCCGACCGTCCTCTTCGGCCCGGGCTCCATCGAACAGGCACACTTCCCAGACGAGACGGTCGATTTCCGGGCGGTCGAGCAGGCCCGCGACTGCATCGCCGACGCGGTGGCTGCGTATTTCGCGCGTTACCCGGAGAAGTAGTCCTCGAGCGCTTTCGCGACGACGGTGTCGGGGTCGATATCCTCCAGGGCGGCCTGTCGCCGGAGGTCACGGTAGGTCTCCGGCGGGAGCGTGAGTTCGAGGCGGCCGAGTTCGACCCCCTCGGCGGCGAGGGCGTCCTCCACGCTGACCCCGTCGTTGATGGCGGAGGCCGCCGATCTGACCTCCCGGACGGTCATCCCGTGGTCGAGGACGGCCCACGCGAGCAGGAAGCGTGCCTCGCCGGAGACGCGGGCGATGTGTTTCGCGGCGGTGGGGGCGATGCGGCCGAGCGCGACGTACCGGCGGATGGAGCGGGGGAGGTCGTGGACGCGGGCCCACTTCCGGATGAAGGCGACGCTGGCGTCGCCGCCGGCGCGTTCGGCGGCGGCCTTGTACGACCCCTCGCCGCGGACGAGTGCGGCACACGCCGCGGCCCCGCGGAGCATGAAGACGTTGTCGTCGCCGCCGGGCGTGTTCTGCGAGAAGCGCCGGACGGTGTCTGCGGCCTCCTGGAGGCTCTCGGGGTCGTTCGGGTCGAAGCCGACGGCTCGGTCGCCGGCGACCTCGGGGTCGGACCGGATGACGGGCCGGCCGACCGGGGACTCACGCTCCGTCGGTGGTCCCTCGCGGAACTCTCTCATTGTCGCGGGATAAGCCGGTGGGTGATAAAAACGTCCCGCCGGTGTGCACGCGCCACCCGAGAAGAACGGTCAGTCGGAGGCGGCTTCGGCGTCGCGCTCGTCCGAGAGGTGCTCCCACACCTCGGCGCAGCCGCAGCCGTCGTCCATCCCGTCGAACTGGGCGCGGGCGGCGTCCGCCTCCGCGTCCGGGTCGTACTCGTCGTCGGTCACGTTCTCACTCATCGCTTCCCTCGTGGAGTTCGGGGGCAACGTCTGCCGGTGCGTTTTCGGGTCGGTTCTCACTCATCACCTGAGCCAACGGGCGGGACCTGCATAAGGCCGCCCTCACCCGTAATCTATACCCCCACTCCCGCCACCCGGAGCATGTTGCCGCTACCTCGAACGCCCTGATTTCGACGGAATCGGCGCCCCTCGCGGGGTTTCCCCGTTCGAGGGCGTCACCGGATTCGTGTACACCCGGCGGGGACTGTCGGGGGCGAGGCGCTTAGGGGCCTCCGGTGGGTTCACTCTCTATGGTCACCTCGATCCACCAGCTGGACGACGGGGCGTGGGTGAGCGTCAACGACTCGCGGGAAGTGAACGTGAGCGACCTCTGGTGGCTCGCCCGCCACGACTTCTGTGCGTGTGAGATGGCGGACTTCCTCGCGGAGGGGTTCGTGGAGGTGGGCGTCGACCACGGGAGCGTGGAGGCGCGCATCGCGGGCCAGTGTATCGCCTGCGGTGCACAGGGCGTCACTGACTGGCTGGAGCTCGGCCGGGTGGACCCGGTCTCGGCGACGTTCCGCAGCGTCGTCCCGGAGAGCGTCCACGTCCCCCGACGACGACAACGACTCGCACGCTCGGAATAGCGGCAACACTATCTGGTAGTGAGGAGAGCCGGGAACCCTTGACGCGGTGGACGGCAGTATATGGGTGTAGGCTGTTCCTAGGGATATGCCGACCAAAGTCGAGGGGTGGAAAGACGAACTCTACGGGAACGAGATCCGTGAGCACCTCTTCGAGTTCGCCGAGAAGGGATGGGATGCCATCCCCGAGGACGAACACGACGCGTGGTTCGAGCGGTTCAAATGGTGGGGGCTGTACCACCAGCGGAAGGGACAGGAGTCGTACTTCATGATGCGTATCGGGACGCCCAACGGCGTCCTGAAGCCGGGCCAGATGGAGGTCGTCGCCGAGGTCGCCGACGAGTACGCCCGCGGCCCCGTCGACAACCCGGAGTTCGGGGGGTCGTACATCGACATCACGACCCGCCAGTCGATTCAGCTCCACTGGATAAAGTTAGAGGACGTCCCCGAAATCTTCGAGAAACTCGAGTCCGTGGGCCTCACGACCCAGCAGGCCTGTGGTGACTCCTGGCGGAACATCGTCGGGTGTCCCGTCGCCGGGAAGGACGACAACGAGTTCATCGACGCGTGGCCCGTCGCCGAGGAGCTCCACGAGGAGTTCAAGGGGAACGACCTCTACACGAACCTCCCCCGCAAGTGGAAGGTCTCCGTCACCGGCTGTACCGAGGGCTGTGGCCAGGGCGACATCAACGACCTCGCCTTCGAGCCCGCGGTGAAGGAAATCGAGGGCGAGGAGGTCAAGGGGTTCAACGTCCGCGTCGGGGGCGGGCTCTCCCGGAAGGAGCCCCGCTTCGCCCGCGACATCGACGTGTTCTGTACGCCCGAGGACGCGCCCACCGTCGCCGCGGGCATGAGCGCGCTGTTCCGCGACCACGGCGACCGCGAGAACCGTTTTAATGCTCGTATCAAGTTCCTCGTCGACGAGTGGGGGACCGAGAAGATGCGCGACGTGCTCCAGGAGGAGTACATCGACTACGAGCTCCCCACCGCCGGCGAGGACTTACGCGAGCAGTACACCTACAACGCCGGTGACGGCGAGCACGGCGACCACGTCGGCGTCCACGAGCAGCCGGACGGGAACTACTACGTCGGCCTCTCCGTCCTCGTCGGCCGCCTCGGCGCGGAGGAGGGGTACGAGCTCGCCCGCCTCGCCGACGAGCACGGCTCCGGCGAGGTGCGGCTCACCCAGCGCCAGAACGCCATCATCACGGACGTCCCCGAGGCGGAACTGGACGCCCTGCTCGACGCGGACCTCCTCGACTACCACTCCCCGGACCCGCATCCGTTCATGCGCGGCTCCATCGCCTGCACGGGCACGGAGTTCTGCTCGCTCTCCATCGTCGAGACGAAAAACCGGATGGTCCGCTACGGCCGCTGGCTGAAGGACAACGTCGACGTCCCCACCGGCGTCGAGGACTTCCACATCCATCTGTCGGGGTGTACCGCCTCCTGCGCCCAGCCGCAGATCGCCGACATCTCCCTGCGCGGGATGAAGACCCGCAAGGACGGCGAGCCCGTCGAGGCGTTCGACATCGGGCTCGGCGGCGGGCTCGGCGAGAACCCCCACTTCGCGGACTGGGTCGAGATGCGCGTCGCGGCCGACGAGGTCCCCGGCTACATCCAGAACCTCCTCGCTATCTACGAGGACCAGCGCGAGGACGGCCAGACGTTCCGCGAGTTCATCGCCGAACGCGAGGAAGAGGAACTCACCGGCCTCGCGGAGCCCGAGGAGACCTCCTACGAGGACCCGTACCTCCACAACACGAAGATGACCTGGTACCCCTACGCCGAGGAGGACGCCATGGACGCCTCCCCCGCGCCGACGAACGCGCAGGGCCAGTCGCTCTCTGACGACTAGGATCTCGTTTCTGTTTTCTCGATTCCCGCTTCCGTTTTTGTTCTGATTGCGTAGCTGCTGCTGCCGGGTCCGCGAACACTTGGGAAGCCCTCGCCCGGTCGCGCATGCCGAGCGGGCGAGGGCTTTGCAGGCGTTCTCGACATCGAAACCGAATCAAGAGCGGGTTTTCCGAGACGCTTACGAGCCCGGAATCGAACGTGTTCGCGGGTCCGAGACCGTCACTGTTCCCACAGGAATCTCCTCGTCAGTCGATTCCGTCAGCGTTCACGGGACGCGCCCGTCGGCGGAACTCTAATTACCTCTGTCGACATACGATTACAGTAGATTACAATGCCTGTCGATTTCGAGAGTTACCATCCGAACGACCTCCCACACGAGGGGACGAACGGGCGGCGAATCCTGGAATACCTCGCACAGCATCCCGAACTCGGGTTCACGCCGAGCGAACTCGCCGAGGAGCTCGAGATTCCCCGTGGAAGTGTTGGGACGACACTGAGCCGCCTCGAAGAGCGAGGACTCGTCCGACACAAAGGTGCGTATTGGGCGATCAACATCGAGGCGTACGACGCTCAAACAGCCAGTGAGATCGGGCTCTGGGCAGTTGCCGACCAGTTCGAGGGCGATTACTACGATGAGAATTCCGACTGGGACGCTGCCCTTCCGGATGTTGACGCTGAGACGAGTCGCGAGTGATGCTTCGACGTGGAAGCATCGTCGTCGCCGCCGATCCCTACGGACATACCCCCAGACGACCCTACCTCATCCTGAGCGACGAGGCGCACCCGTTTGCGGGTGAGCAGTACATCGCCGCCGGTATCACGACGAAAGAGTACCCACCGTCGATTTCGCTGGCGGGACGTTTCGTCGAAGGCGGCCTCTCGGAACAGTCGTTCGTCTCCCCGTGGGCCGTCGTCTCTCTCCGTGAGGCCGATATCGAACGTGCAGTGGCGATCGTCGACCAAACGGTGACGAGAATCGCGGCTGAACGAATGGCCCGATTCGTTGGATACAGCCCAGTCGACTCGTAGTCATACGGTCGGAGCGCCACGTGGCTCACGTGATCCGGCACGCCTGGACACCGTCCAGATAACTACTACGCCCCCAATCTCTGGACAGAGAGGAGTTCACGCAAGCTGTCCGTCTCGAAGTCGGCGTCGGAGACGACGAGTTCCTTCCCTTCAGTCCGAGCCGTCGCTGCGATCATGAGGTCACGCGGCGACAGCGGGGTGCCGGCGTCGAGCAGGCGGTTCTGCATCCGGGCGGCTTCGACCGCGACCTCTTCGGAGAAATCGAGCGCGGTGACTCGCCCGAAGTTCGCACGCGCCCCGATGAGGTCCGTCTCGCCCGCCGAGAACACCTCACCAGCGAGCACTTCGTAGACACAGATGCTGGACGTGACCAGCGTCGGTTGTTCGTCGACGAACTCGACGACGTCTTCGACCCCGTCGAGGTAATCGATGATCACCGACGAATCGAGAACCGTCACTGCCGGAAGCTCTCTCGGGAACGCTTGATCGCCTCGCGCGCCTTCTCGGCTTTACCGGTTCCCTTCCACGCGCCAGCGTTCATCCCCGCCCCCTCGGTTGCCAATCGGTCGAGAAACTCGTCCCAGCTCTCGTCTTCCCGCTTCAGCCTCGCCAACTTCTCCTTCGTCTCCTCAGAGACGCGAATCGACGTGCTCATACGCATACGTTGTGTATGCAGTCGGAAGTAGTTTGAGGGGCCCACGATCAGCAGCAACAGCAGGCTTACCCGGAACGACCCCCTTCCCATGGATATGGCAGACCGAATCATGAAGGTGAACGCCTTCACGACGCTCGATCTGGTCGATGCGGAGGCCGAGGGGCACGGCTTCACCGAGGAGGCGTTCGCGACGCTCAACGTCACGTCGCCGCGGAAGAACCCGGATCACGTCTCGCTGCAGCTCGAACTCGACAACACCTCACTCGAAACGCTGCCGGCGCACGCGGACACGGTCAGGCTGACGCCGGAGGAGGCGCGAAAGATCGCGTCGGCGCTGGAGACGGAAGCGGAGAAGGTGGAGGCCGCGGCCGAAGATTAGTTGGATTCGGCGCGGGCACGCGCCTCGGCTTTGAGTTCGCGCTCGTGGACGTGTCGGGGGGCGTCGAGCTCCTCGCGGAGGTCGGCCTCGAAGGTGGCCATCGCCTCCAGGAACTCCTCGCGGAACTCGTCGACGACCTCGTAGCTCCACTTGTCGTCGATGACACCGGCGGGGAGCAGCTCGTCGCGGAGGCGGTCGGCGAGGTCGTCGTGACCCGAGGCGCGGAGTGCGACCATCACGTTCTCGAACTGGGCCATCCCGTGGCCGATCTGGTGGTGCCACTCGATGAGGTGGCCGAACGCGGCGTAGAGATGCTCGCTCCCGAGACACGCCTGCTCTAACGCGCGGTGTTCCGCATCCGTGAATGTCATACGACTCATACGTTCTACGAGATGAAAACTCCAGCGTCCCGGCGAATTCGGATGCTCCGGGGGGTTTCAGACGCCGAAGAAGCGACGAATCTCGCCCCACGAGTCGGCGACGTGGGCGCCGGCACACGCCGTGGGGTCGGAGTAGGGCTGGCGCAGCAGCACGCCGTGTTTGCCCGCGGCGATGGCGTTCGCGACGTTGCCGTGGTAGTCGTCGATGAGCACGTCTCCCGGGAGCGCGCCCTTGTCGCGGGGCACCTCGTGGTGGAAGGCGTCGTACTCGATCCCCTGCTCGGCGAGCCACGCCTTCGAGTGGTCGTGCGTCTCGGGGATGCGGTGGGTGGCGATCTCGACGCGATAGCCCGCCTCGCGGAGCGCCGCCACGCCCTCGTGGACCCCCTCGACCGCCGGCATCTCGCCGAAGTACCACGCCGGGCGCTCGCGCATGAGGTCGGTGATGACGTGGCCGATGTGGCCGTCGAGCTCGGGGATCGGGTAGGACCAGTCGTCGATCTCGTGGGGTTCGAGGTGGACCCCGTGCTCCTCGGCGAGATACTCGCAGGTGAGCGGGAGCTGCTGGGCGACGACGCCGTCGAGGTCGAGGAGGACGGTCGCGGGTGGGGTCATCTCCGTGGTTCCCGCTTCCGCGTCCGCGCCGTCGTCGCCTCGGTCGCTCACGCCGACACCTCCACGACCGCACCGAGGTCGGGTGCGGTCGCGTCGTAGCCCTCGCCTCGAAGCTCCTCGGCGAACCACGCACAGCTGTCGCCGTGGTTCACGAGTATCCTCGAGTCCGCGTAGTGGTCGAGGAACGCCCGGAGCCCCGCACCGTCCGCGTGCGCGGAGAAGTCGTACGCCTCCGTCCGCGCCGCGACGGGCATCACCCGGCCGTCGATCTCCGCCCGGCCGCGTTCGAGGAGGTTTCGGCCAGGGGTCCCCTCCACCTGATAGCCGGAGAAGCAGATCTTGTTCGTCGGATTTCCTCTGATTTCGGGGATGTAGGTCATCGCCGGCCCGCCGGTGAGCATCCCGGAGGTGGTGACGATGACCGTCGGCTGGTCGGCGATGCGCTTCCGCTGGCCATCCCTCCCGTTCACGAACCGGGCGTTCGATTTCGCGCGCCGGAGGGCCTCCCCGTCGCGGACGAAATCCGGATAGTTCCGGAGCATCTCGGTTACGCGCTTCCCCATCCCGTCGACGTAGCAGTCGATGTCGTGGGCCGCACACACCATGAGGATCTCCTGGGTCCGGCCGATGGCGAAGGCGGGGACGACGACCGTGCCACCCTCGCGGACGGTCGTCTGAACCGACTCGACGAACCGCCGTTCGACCTCCCCCCGCTCGTCGTGTTCCACGTCCGCGTAGGTGGACTCACAGAGCACCACGTCGGCCTCGGGGCGCTCGGTGGTCCCCGAGACGAGTCGCTGTCCACGAATCGGCTCGCCGAGCCGATTCGTGCGGCTCGCGGGAGCGCCGCTCCCGCGGTGATTCGTGTCGTGAAAGTCCGCGGTGTAGAGCAGTCTGGTGTCCCCGTCGTCGACGAGGACGTGCGCGCTCCCGGGGATGTGGCCGGCGTTGTAGAAGGTGACCTCGTGGCCTGCCGCCTCGAAGGACTCCCGGTAGCCGTGTTCGACCGAGACCTCGCTCATCCGGTGGACCTCCGTCTCGGTGAAGGGACACTGCGGGGTTCCCCCATGTAATTTGAGGGTGTCGCGGGCGAGCATCCCCGCGAACTCCCGGGTCACGGGGGTCCAGTGAATCTCCGGGCGGTTCGTGCCCGAGAGCAGGGCGGGAATCGCCCCCACGTGGTCGAGGTGGCCGTGGGAGACGACGAGCGCCTCGGGGGAGACGCGCCCCACCGGGTACTGCGGCGGCGTGGCCGTCTTCATCCCGAAGTCGAGGAGCAGGCGGTCGTTGACCAGAATCGCCGAGCGACCCACCTCGCGGGCCCCCCCGAGGAACTCCAGTTTCATTGTCCCCGCTAGCGGTTCTGGGCGTTTCTACCCACCGGTTCGGGCGAAGGGCTTTCCGGGTGGCCCCCGGAGGTCACCCATGACACGCTGGACGCTCGACGACATCCCCGACCAGTCGGCCACCTGCGCCGTCGTCACGGGGGCCAACAGCGGCCTCGGCTTCGAGACGGCCCGCGGGCTGGCGAGCGCGGGCGCCCACGTCGTGCTCGCGTGCCGACGGCCGGACGCGGGCGAGGCCGCCGCCGCGGCCATCGACGAGGCGTTCCCCGACGCCTCGCTCGAGGTCCGAGAGCTGGATCTGGCCTCGCTCGACTCGGTGAAGCGGTTCGCCCGTGGAGTCCGGCAGGCGCACGACGGCCTCGACCTCCTCGTGAACAACGCGGGCGTGATGGCCATCCCCCGCCGGGAGACGGCCGACGGCTTCGAGATGCAACTCGGCGTCAACCACCTGGGGCATTTCGCGCTCACCGGGCGGCTGTTCGACGCCCTCCGACGGGGGTCGCGGGTCGTGAGCGTCTCCAGTATCTACCACCGCCAGGGAGCGTTCGACTTCGACGACCTGCAGTGGGAGGATTCATATGACAAGTGGGACGCCTACGCCCGGTCGAAGCTCGCGAACCTGCTTTTCGCCTACGAGCTCCAGCGCCGGCTCGACGCTGAAGGGGTCGAAATGAAGAGCGTCGCCGCGCATCCCGGCTACGCGGCGACGAACCTCCAGTCGCGCGGGCCGAAGGAGATGGGCTCCCGGCTCCGGCTGCTCGCGATGAAGGCCGCGAACGCGCTCGTCGCGCAGTCGGCCCGGAAGGGAGCGCTCCCGACGCTCTACGCCGCGACGATGCCCGATGTCGAGGGGGGCGACTACTACGGCCCCGGTGGGTTCCGCGAACTTCGCGGCTATCCGGAGCAGGTGGCCTCGACGGAGCGATCGAAGGACCCGGTGCTCGCCGGGGAGCTCTGGCGGGTCTCCGAGGAACTCACCGGCGTCTCGTTCCTATAAGGCTACGGCGCGGGCCACTTCGTCACCTGGAACTCCCGGTAGCCGCCGTAGGCGAGCTCCAGGGAGCTGAGCCACCAGTTCCAGCGGTCGGCGGGGCCGCCGCTGGGGGCGTCACCGAGGTGGTGGATGACCCAGTCGATGGTGACCGGAGCGCCGGTGTCGGCCTCGTATCGTCCGGAGGTGTGGAGGTCGAACGCGCTCCGCGCGACGGCGCGTCGTTCGGCGTCGTCGCCGCCGAACACCCCGAGTCGGTCTCGAAGCGCATTGGTATCCATACCCATAATCTCGCGCTTCGAAGCCTTGAGTCCGCCGGTCAGCCGGGTTCAGGGTGTTTCAATACCCTTTTCACTCCGCGGGGGGTCTTTCCCCGTATGGCAGACTTTCAGATCGTCGTCGCCGACCCCGACGACGGCTCGACGCACCAGTTCGAGGTGGATGGACAGGACGCGAACCGTTTCATCGGTCGCTCCATCGGCGAGACGGTCGACGGCAGCGCGGTCGGACTCGACGGCTACGAACTCGAGCTCACCGGCGGCTCGGACGTCTCCGGTCGCCCGATGCGTGGTGACGTGAAAGGTCCCGGCACGAAGGCCGTCCTCCTCACGGGTGGCACGGGCTACAAGCCCACCGTCGACGGCGAGCGCAAGCGCGTCACCGTCCGCGGCGCCGAGATCTCCGACGAGACCCGCCAGATCAACGCGAAGATCGTCGCCCGTGGCTCCGACTCCATCGAGTCCCTCCTGGGCGGCGACGACGGCGACGCCGAGTAACTCCTTTCCTCTTTCATGGCAGACCGCGTTTCCGCAGAGACCGTGCCGACAGTCCGAGCAACGCTCGAGCGTGCGGGCCGCACCGACCGCCCGAAGATCGTCATCCCCGAGGACGTCTCCGTCCCCGTCGGCGAGGTCGTTCGCCTCGCGCTCGGCGGCCGGACCTACTTCGCCCGCGTCGAGCGCGCCATCGACGACACGCTGGAGTTCCGGGGCGCCTACGACAACGCCCGACAGGCCCGCGAGGGCGACGGCGTCAACCGCCTGACCGAGTGGGCCGAACGCAAGGCCCTCGATTTCGGCCGCTCCGTCCAGCTCGACCTCGTCGAGGAGGACTTCTTCTACGGAGTCCGCGCCCCCGGCGAGACCGCGGTGTACGAGGTGCCCGACAAGCCGGACGACTCGCTCGCGAACATCGCGAAGGAGGTGTCCGACGATGAGTGACTCACCGGAGGCGCCCGCGACGCCCTACGACCAGTTCCGCGCGGGCGAGCGCCACGACGACGTGTTCTTCTTCCTCCACGAGGACGCCGTCGGCGCGCCAGACGCCCTCCAGCACGTCGCGGAGGACGTGGGCACCGGCGTCGTGCTCGTCCTCCCCGGCGACCGCGGCGGCGAGGTGTTCCAGAAGGTGACCGGCCTCGACCCCATGGAGTTCGCCGGCGTCGCCATGGACACCGAGGGCCACATCGACGCCTCGCTCACCGCGGGCGACTGCCCCAGCCGCGATGCCGACTCCCACTTCGTGAAGTTCGTCTTCGCCTTCTCCGAGGAGGAGAACCCGGAGGTCGGTGGCATCTACGCCGAGGGGGACGTCATCCACGCCTACGCCGCGTGCAACTGCGGGACGACCTACTCCGATAAGTGGGTCGTCGGGGAACGCGACGACTGACGGGTCGCCTGCGACACCCGCTCACCCCACCACAAGACTTCTCACGGCCCTCCCCGCGTCCTCGACAATGGCCGAGACGCCCGACGAGGCCGCCGTCCGCGAGATGGTCCGGCTGTGTGCCCCGGAGTGGATTCTCCGCGCACACGAGCGCAGCGAGTTCGGCACCGATTTCGTCTGTTTCGTCACCTGCGACACGCCCGAGGGCGAACCTCTCGGCTGCCCCCCGGCGCACAACCTCGCCAAGGTGGAGACCCATCTCGTCGCGGACACGGACAGCGAGCCACGGCAACGGGAACTTCGCGATACCTTCAGAACGGCCTACGCCGCGGCCCGGCCGGGCTGGACGTTCGATGCCGACACCGAAGGGAGGATGGCGACGTACACGCTGGTCGCGCGGCTCGGCACGATGGCGTGTCTGCCGCTGTGGCACGAGGAGAAGTCGGCGGACGAACGGGACGCGGTCGAACGGCGCCACCGCGCGGCACTCGGCCTATAGTTCGGTCTCGACGCCTTCCTCGTCCTCTTCCTCGGGCTCCAGCTGCCGGAAGGCGTTGAGGATGACCTGTTTCGCCACCGCGCCCTGCGTGGACCAGTGGTGGGCGTAGTCCAGCATGTCCTCGTAGATATCGGGCTTACAGCCGGAGGCTTTCGGGTGTCCCCCACCGTTCACCTGCGCGGCGACCTCGTGACAGCGGGCGAACGCGTCGGTCCCCCGAAGCGACGCGCTCCCGGCGGGCTTCACGACCACGGTGGCGTCCGCGCCCCGCTCGCGCATGTTCTCCGCGACCTCGTTCTGCGAACACCGGCCGTAGGTGACGGCGACGGACCAGCCGTTCACCTCCTTGATGACCGCACGCTCGGTGGCCTTCTCGATGAGCGCCTCCTTCTCGATGCGGCGCTCGGCGAGGAACGCCTCGACCTCCTCCGGCAGGTCCGCGCCGTGTTCCGCGACGACCTCGACGTACGCTTCTGGCTCCTCCCAGTGGGCGTAGTCGGCCAGGTCGTCGGAGCGCTCGTCCTCGCGCAGCCAGAGGTCGTGGTCGCGGGTGACGGCCGCCAGCTCGGCGAACCGGTCGTCGAAGTCGTACTCCAGCGAGCGGAGCGTCACGTCGGCGGTGCACTCCTCTTCGGAGTCGCCGACGACGAGGTCGACGCCGAGCGATTCCACGTCGGCAGCGATATCGTCGCCCCACTGGTGGTGGTCGAACCACCGAATCGAGGTGCGCTCGGCGAGGGCGTCGAGCCCCTCCAGGTCGTCGCGCTCGTCGGGACAGAGGTCACAGATGAACACCTGCGCACCGTCCTCGGCGTACTTCTCGAGGTGTTCGATGGCGTCGTCGAGTTCGTGCGGGCTCGCGGGGACGAGCGCCGCCTCGCCGAGCGCCTCGCGGACGAGGGCGACGCAGGCGAGGCCGTCGGCGTCGGGGTCGGCGACGACGATCACCGAAGCACCCTCGATGCGCTCGCGGGCCTCGGCTTCGGCCTGCTCCTCGTCGAAGGAGTCGGGCGTGAAGAAGCCGGCTCCCGGCAGGAGGGATTTCCGCTCTAAGGGGAGCCGTTCGTCGTCGATGAGCCAGTCGTTCATACCCTCTTTCGAGGGGGAGCGGGGAAGAAAGACCCGGTTACGCGGTCCCGGTCGCTTCGAGCTGTCGAACCGTCAGGACGGGGACGGGGCAGGTGCGGACGATGGCCTCCGCGACCGAGCCCAGGAGGTAGGAGTGTTCGCCGTCGCGCCCGCGGGTGCCCGTGGCGACCACGTCCGCATCGACCTCGCGGGCGTAGCGGACGATCTCGCGGGCCGGGCGGCCGGTCCGGGTCGCGGTCGTCACCTCGCCGTCGGCACTCGCGACGACGGCGTCCAGCGCCTCCTGTGCCTGCGCGTCGAGTGCGCCCTCCACGTCGTCGTGGAGGTGGTCGGGGAGCGCGTCGATGCGGCGGGAGTCGAGGACGTACAGGGCGTGGACGGCGGCGTCGAACGTCGCCGCGAGGTCGAGCGCGGTGTCGATGGCCCGCTCGCCGCTCGCGGAGCCGTCGGTGGCGATGACGACGGTGTCGAACATACCCCCGCTTCCGTCGCGTGTGGCTTAAATACCCCACCTCGCCCCCCGATTTCGGGTGGAGACGGCCGCGCGCGGGAGACCACGGTATTTATTCGATATCGGCGACTGCTTCCAGCCATGAGCGACACGTCGGGCAACGTCCTTTTCGTCGTGATGGACACGGTTCGGAAGGACCACCTCACGCCCTACGGCTACGACGAGCCGACCACGCCCGGCCTCGAACGGTTCGCCGAGGAGGCCGTCGTCTACGACCACGCGGTCTCGCCCGCCCCGTGGACCCTCCCCGTCCACGCCTCGCTGTTCACGGGCCTCTACCCCAGCGAACACGGCGCGAGCCAGGAGAACCCCTATCTCGCCGAGGAGAAGAAGACCCTCGCGGAGTCGCTGTCCGCCGCGGGCTACGACACCGCCTGTTTCTCCTCGAACGCGTGGATCACGCCCTACACCCGCCTCACCGCGGGATTCGACCGGCAGGACAACTTCTTCGAGGTGATGCCCGGCGACTTCCTGTCGGGCACCCTCGCGGACCTCTGGCAGAAGGTGAACGACAACGACCGGCTCCGGGCCGTCGCGAACCGCCTCGTCGAGCTGGGCAACGACATCCACGAGTACTTCGCCGGCGCGGAGGGTGCGGATTCGAAGACGCCGGAGGTCATCGACAACACCATCGAGTTCATCGACGACTCGGACGACTTCTTCGCCTTCATCAACCTCATGGACGCCCACCTCCCGGTCTACCCACCCGAGGAGTACCGCGAGGAGTTCGCACCGGGCGTCGACCCCACCGCGGTCTGTCAGAACTCGAAGGAGTACAACTCGGGGGCTCGCGACATCTCCGAGGCGGAGTTCGACGACATCCGGGGGCTGTACGACGCCGAGATCAGACACATCGACGCGGAACTCGAACGGCTGTTCTCGTGGATGCGCGAGCACGACGAGTGGGAGGACACGATGGTCATCGTGTGTGCCGACCACGGCGAACTCCACGGCGAACACGGGCTGTACGGCCACGAGTTCGGCATCTACGACCCGCTCGTGAACGTCCCCCTCCTCATCAAGACGCCGGGCGTGGAGCCGGGCCGCTCGGCCCAGCAGGTGGAGATGCAGGACCTCTATCACACGGTGCTGGACTTCGCGGGCGCGGAGGGGATCGGCGAGCCGCTCGACCGGACGCGCTCGCTGCTCGACGTGGACTACCGCGACTTCGCTGAGGGAGCGTTCGCGTTCGTGGAGTACCACCGTCCCGTCGTCGAACTCAAGCAACTGGAGACGAAGGCCAGCGAGGCCGGAATCACCCTCGAGAAGGACTCCCGTTACTACTCGCGGATGCGCGCGGCCCGCCGTCCGGACGGGAAGTACATCCGGAACGAGCGCATCGCGGACGAGGCCTACCGGCTCGACCGCGACCCCGGCGAACTGGAGAACCTCGTGGGCGACGACGACGCAGTCATCGCCGAGGTGGAGGCCGCGCTCGCCGACTTCGAGACCCGCGTGGGCGGGGAGTGGACGGACGACGACGCCGTCTCCGGTGACGAGGTCCTCGATGAGATGAGCGACGACGCGAAGGCCCGGCTCCAGGACCTGGGCTACATGGAGTGAGCGACCTCGGCTCGTTCGTCGACCGGGAGACGGTCACGAAGACGCTCGTCGGGTTCGCCCTCGCGACCGTCCTCCTCCTCCTCGTCGCGAAAGGGGTCGGCTTCCAGCGCGTGAGCGACACGCTCGCGGGCGCGGAGCTCCGGTGGCTCGCCGCTGGCTGTCTCTCCACGCTGCTCTGTCTCGCACTCTGGGGGAAGGCGTGGCAGGTCGTCCTCCGCGTCGTCGGCATCGACGTCCCCTACCGCAGGCTCGTCGTCACCTACTTCGCCGCCACGTTCGCGAACTACGTCACTCCCCTGGGCCAGGCCGGCGGCGAGCCGTTCATCGCCTACGTCCTGTCTCGGGACACGGACGCGAGCTACGAGGACGCCCTCGCCTCGGTCGTCACGGCCGACCTGCTGAACCTCCTCCCCTTCTTCTCGTTTTCAGCGGTGGGGCTCTCCGTCCTTCTCGTGCAGGCGGACCTCCCGAGCGCCGTGAAACCGCTGGCACAGGGCCTGCTCGGGATGGCGCTCGGCATCCCCGCCATCGTCGCCGTCGGCTGGCGGTTCCGTGAGGGGGTCCGGGCCGGGGTCCTCCGCGTCGCCGCCCCCATCACCGCCCGTACGACGCGCCTCTCCCTCGATGGGGTCGCCCGGCGCATCGACGACCTCTACGAGGCGTTCGGGCGCATCGCCGCCGACAGAACCGCGCTCGTCGTCGCCGTCTGCTTCGCCTACGCGGGCTGGGTGTTCTTCGCGCTTCCCCTCTACTTCTCGGGGCTCACGCTCGGGTTCGACATCGCCCCCCTGCTGGTGCTGTTCATCGTCCCGGCGAGCACGCTCGCGGGGTTGACGCCGGCACCGGGTGGTCTCGGCGGGGTGGAGGTGGCGCTCGTCGCGCTCGTCGTCGCGCTCACGCCGCTCGGGGCGGCCCAGGCGTTCGCCGTCGCGCTCGTCTACCGCGTCGCCTCCTACTGGTTCGCCCTGCTCCTGGGTGGTGGCGCGGCGTTCGCCGTCGTCGCCCGGACCTAGCGCGCCCGCAGGAGGCTCGCCAGCGTCTCGTTGACGGGGACCGGCTCCGTGGCCTCGCGGACGACGTAGCCGTTGATGGCCTCCACCTCCGTGTTCCTTCCTTCGAGTACGTCCTGGAGCATCGAGGAGGTGTTCTTCGCCGTTGCCGCCGCGACCCGCTCCACGGCGGCGACGGCATCGGCATCGCTCAAACTCACTCCGTGTGCACGCGCCACCCGCGCCGTCTCGCGTGCGGCCTCGCGTGCGGGCACTCCCGCGGGCCCGTCGAGCAGCGCCCCGTTCGCCACGCGGGCGAGCGCCGTCGTCGCGTTGATCCCCGCGTTGACGGCCAGTTTCTCCCAGAGCCGTCGCGGCATCGTCACCGAGACGTTGGTGACGATCTCGGCAGCCGAGAAGGCGTCCCCCACCTCGTCGGCGACGGCCGAGCGCCCCCCGTCGCGCGCGCCGAGGACGACCTCCCCGACGCCGGTGCAGGCGACGTGTCCCGGCTCCTCGAGCACCGCCCCGTACGTGCAGGTGCCCGCGAGCACGGGGCAGTCGAGGTGCTCGGCGAGCGTCTCCTCGTTGCCCAGCCCGTTCTGCAGCGAGAGACAGGCGTCGAGGGTGCAGTCGGCGAGCGCCTCCCCCGCCTGCGGGGTGTCGAACGCCTTCACCGTCACGACGGCGAGGTCGGCCGATTCGGGGGGCGAGGTCCGGGCGTCGGGTGCTACGTCGAACGCGAGTTCACCCGAGACGCGGAGCCCCCGCTCGCGCGTGGTCCGCATGTGTGGGTCACGCCCGACGAGCGTCACGTCGTGCGCGCGGGCGAGCAGTCCGCCGAGGAGGGTCCCGAGGCTCCCCGCACCGAACACGACGATCTCCATACGCGGGGGTGGGCCCCCCGCGGTAAAACGGTTCGCGGTCTCGCGTCAGTCCTCTTGCCAGTAGTAGAGCTCCTCCTTACCCGCACCGCAGTCGGGACACTCCTCGGGGAGCTCGTTGAGCTTGCCGATGGCGCCGCACTCCCAACAGCGCCACATCAGCAGCTTCTCGCCACCCTTGCTTCCGGCCGTGTGTTCGGTTGAGAGCGCGCGAATGCCCTGCTCCGTCGTCACGTAGAAGCCGTGCTCGTCTAACCCCCGAATCCGGCCGAGTTTGTTCCCCTCGGAATCGAAGATCCGCTGGCCGATGCTCACCGTGCGCTCCTCGGTCGATGGCTGTGGGCTCTCGCTCATAGGTGTGGTATTCGTTACCGAGGCACTTAACGATTCACCCGACTAACAGCTCGGGCGCTCAGACGGCCGGAAACGGGCTACTTCGGACCCTCGCGAGACGGCGCTAGTCTTCCGTGGTCGTCTCGTCGATGTCCTTGTCGCCCACCTTTTCCTCGTCACCGGGCGCTCGCTCCGCTCGCGCCACGGCGACTCGCAAAAGCTGGACCAAAAGGGTGCGCTTACTCTTCGGTGGTCGTCTCGTCGATGTCCTTGTCGCCCACGTAAATGGCCGCCCCGTCCTGTGCGACCTTCTCCGCGAGGACGGCACACTTCAGGCGCATCGGGGTGACCTCGACGCCGAGCAACTCGAGTACGTCGTCGCGGTCCATCGCCCGGACCTCCTCGATGGTCTTCCCCTGCAGGGCGTTCGTGAGGAGGCTGGCGGAGGCCTGCGAGATGGCACAGCCGTCACCGATGAAGGAGACCTGCCGGATCGTCTCGTCGTCGTCGCCGAGTTTGACGAACATCTTGATGGTGTCGCCGCACATCGGGTTCTCGCCGACGTGTTCGAAGGTGGGGTCCTCGAGCTCCCCGTAGTTCCGGGGGTTCTTGTAGTGGTCGAGGATCTGCTGGCGATACATATCGGAGCCGGTTCCCATTGTTGTCCGTGGTTGGGGGCTAACGCGCAAAAGGGTTGTGTGCGAGCGCGTGGCGGGCGACTGCGCCCCCGCGCCGGGCCCGTCAGGCGAACAGCTGCCGGGCCTCGTCGACGGCCGCGACGAGCTTGTCGACCTCCTCGCGGGTGTTGTAGATGTAAAATGACGCACGGGCGGAGGCGGCGACGCCGAGCTTGTCGTGGAGCGGCTGGGTGCAGTGGTCGCCGGCGCGGATGGCGACGGCGTAGTCGTTCACGATGGAGGAGAGGTCGTGGGCGTGGACCGACTCGAGGTTGAACGCGACGAGGCCGCCGCGCTGGTCGCCGGGCGGGCCGTACACCTCCACGTCGTCCATCGCCGTGAGCTCGTCGTAGGCGTACTGCGCCAGCCGCTCCTCGTGTTTCTGGATGCGCTCCATCCCGATCTCGTCGAGGTAGTCACACGCCGCGGCGAGCGCGATCCCCTCACAGATGTTCGGGGTGCCGGCCTCGAACTTCCAGGGGAGCTCGTTCCACGTGGCGTCCTCGTAGGTGACCTTGAGGATCATGTCGCCGCCGTAGAGGTACGGCTCCATCTCCTCGAGCACCGACTCGCGGCCGTAGAGCACGCCGATACCCGTGGGACCACACATCTTGTGCCCGGAGAAGGCGAGGAAGTCGGCACCCAGCTCCTGGACGTCGACGGGCCGGTTCGGCACCGACTGCGCGGCGTCGACGAACACGTAGGCGTCGTGGTCGTGGGCGAGGTCGGCGATCTCGGAGACGGGGTTCACGGTCCCCAGCGTGTTGGAGGCGTGGATGACGGAGACCATCGCCGTGTCGTCGGTGATGAGCTCCGCGGCCGCGTCCATATCCAGCGTTCCCTGCTCGTCGATGGGGATGTACTTCACCTCCGCGCCCGTCTTCTTCGCGATCTGTTGCCACGTGACGAGCGAGGCGTGGTGTTCCATCTCGGTCATGACGACCTCGTCGCCGGGGCCGAGCTCGTTCAGGCCCCACGCGTACGCCACGAGGTTCACGCCCTCGGTGGTGTTCTTCGTGAAGACGATCTCCTCGCGCCCCACCGCACCGATGAACTCGGCCACGCGGTCGTGGGCCTCCTCGTAGGCGATGGAGGCCTCCTGCGAGAGGTGGTGGATGCCGCGGTGGACGTTGGCGTTGTAGCCCCGGTAGTAGTCGGTGATGGTCTCGACGACCGGCTCCGGCGTGTGCGTCGTCGCCGCGTTATCGAGATACACCAGCTGACTCCCGCCGAACTCCCGGTCGAGGATGGGGAAATCGGCCCGGATGCGCCCGACATCGAGCGGCTCGGTTTCGGGTACTCCCATTGTGAAAAGCCAGGGGACGGACGGACAACACTCCTTCGGTCCGGGAACCGGTCACACGCTCACAGCCGGAGGTACTGCGCGTGGCGCGTCCCCTCGAACTCGAGGACGTTCGCCTCGTCGACGAAGCCGTGTTCGATGGCGACCCCGACGGACTCGGTGCCGACGAGATTGGCGACCGAGGCTCGCGACAGCGAGGCGACGACCTCCTCGCCGGTGGCCTCCTCGCCGTCGTAGAAGCTCGCGTCGACGGTGAGCGAGGTCTTCCCGTTCTCGTACGTCTCGCCGAGGGTGTCCGCGTCCGCGACGGAGACGAGCAGCCCCTCGGGCGTCTCGCGCTCGTTGAGCAGCATCATTCCACCAGTTCCTGCTCGGCGCGCTCGCGCATCTCCTCGGCCTCCTCGACGAGCTCCTCGGCCTCCTCCTCACGGCCCAGCTCTTCGAGGGCGCGGGCCTTCTCCTCTAACACTTCGGCGTTGCGGAAGCCGAGCCGCATCGCGTTGTCGAAGGCGGTGACGGCGTCCTCCGCGAGCCCGCGTTCGAGGAGGAGAAAGCCACGGTTGTACCACGCCTGCGGGAAGCGAGGGTCGAGCTCGACGGCGCGCTCGGCGTGTTCGAGCGCCTGCTCGCCCTGCCCGGACTCCCAGAGCGCGTACGCGAGGTTCGTGCGGGCGCTCGCGGCGTGCTCGCTCTCCTCGTCGAGGTGGATGGCCTCCCGATAGGCGTCGATGGCCGCCTGGAACTCCTCCAGCTCGGCGTGGGCGACGCCCTTGTTCACCCACGCCTCCTGCGCGACGGCCTCGTCGTCGCTGAAGCGCGCGGCGCGCTCGAAGGCGTCGGCGGCCTGTTCGTAGCGGTTGATCTGGATGTACGACAGGCCGACCTCCAGCAGCTCCGCCGCGTCGACCTGGTCGGCGGCGATGTTGCGTTCGTCGAGGGTGTCGGCGACCACCCGGGAATTCACCGGGTCGACCTTCGAGGTGTCCACCTGCAGCTCAGGCGGGTCGATGTCGAAGCCCTCGTACGGGTCGTCGAACCCCTGTCCCTCCGAGAATCGGTGGGGACGGTCCTCGTCCATACCGGAAACAGGGACAGCAGAGACAAAAGGCCTGCGTCCCTCTCGTCACCCATGCGAACGTTCGTGAGCATCGACCTCGACGGGCTCGCCGACGCCGTGGCCGAGGCCCAGGAGCCGTTCGACCGCGCGGGCCTGCGCCCTGTGGACCCCGCCGGCGCCCACGTCACCCTGAAGTTCCTCGGGGAGGTCGCCCCCGACCGCGTCCCGGCCCTGACGAACGCGCTCGCCGAGGCCGTCGCCGCGGCCGACGTGGCCCCGTTCACCGCGACGTTCGAGGGGTACGGCGTCTTCCCCTCTCTCGACTACATCAGCGTCATCTGGCTCGGCGTCGGGGAGGGCGCGGCCGAGATGACGCGCCTCGCGACGGCCATCGAGGACCGCTTCGAGGCGCTGGGGTTCGACCGCGAGCGCCACGAGTTCACCCCCCACGTCACCGTCGCGCGGATGGACGACGCCCGCGAGAAGGCCCACGTCCAGGACGTGGTGGAGAACCGCCAGCCCGCTGTCGGGCCGCTCGAGGTCTCGGAGGTCCGGCTCACGAAGAGTACCCTCACCGGCGAGGGCCCGGAGTACGAGACGGTCGGGCGGGTCCCCCTCGATGGCTGACGAAGCCTTATCGCCGAGCCCCGAGTAGCCCCACTATGGCACACGAGGCGTTCCTCCTCGTCTTCGTCGCGGGGCTCATCACCGCACTGGCGACGGGGCTCGGGGCGCTCCCCTTCTTCCTCGTCTCCGACATCAGCGACCGCGCCAACGTCGCCCTCTGGGGGGTCGCCTCCGGCATCATGGTCGCCGCCTCGCTGTTCGGGCTGATTCAGGAAGGACTCGCGGAGGGGTCCGTTACCCTCGTCGCGGCCGGCGCGCTCGTCGGTGTGGCACTCGTCCTCGCCGCCCACGCCGTCGTCGACCGCGTCGGCGTGAGCCTCACCCCGCAGCAGTACGAGCAGGCCGACTTCGGAAAACTGCTGCTCATCCTCGGCGTGCTCACCATCCACTCCTTCCCCGAGGGCGTCGCCATCGGCGTCTCCTTCGCCGATTTGAACCTCGAGGGCGGCATCCCGCTGTTCGGCTACGCCGTCCCCGTCCTCGCCGTCTTCATGACCGTCGCCATCTCCATCCACAACATCCCCGAGGGGGTCGCCGTCTCCATCCCGCTGCGGGCGCTCGGCGTCCCGAACTGGCGGCTCGTCTGGTGGGCCGTCTTCTCCTCGCTCCCCCAGCCCATCGGCGCGGTCATCGCCTACGCCTTCGTCCGGTTCGCTCGGGAGTTCCTCCCGCTCGGTTTCGGCTTCGCCGCGGGCGCGATGGTCTTTCTCGTCGTCTCGGAGTTCATCCCCGAGGCCCGCGAGGCCGGCGAATCCCTCTCGAACGACGGGACCCGGGAGCTGGTCGGGGGGTTCGCCGCCGGGGCGCTCGTGATGACTCCCCTGGCGTTTTTGTGAGTGATTTTGGGCTGTTCTCGGTTCCTCCGATTGCTGTCGTGCAACCGGGTCCGCCAACACCGGTTAGAAAGCCCCCGGTCGCTACGCTCCCGCGGCTCGCTGCGCGCTTCACTCGCCACTGCCGGAGCGAGCTCCGGCGTGCCCTCGTTCGTTTCGCTCACGAGGATCCGCTCGTTCCAGTGCTTACGTCGCCGGGGTTCGCGTAGTGCCCGGCCCCTTTCAGTCCCCCCCGCGATGGCTTGCCCGACAGTCGGTCCTCGGTGGCTGGCCGAACGATCGACCCCGGGTGGACTGAAAGGGGCTGAGCGCTCGCGCCGGCGGGGAGTCGTCTGCGCGAGCCCTATCCGCTTCGCGGATATCTCGCGCAGCGACCGCGAGCCCACGGGGGCTTTCTATCCGGTGTCGGCGGCCCCGATACCAGCGGGGCGAACTGGGGCTATCGAGCTGTTGTCGGCCGGTTCGACGTACACGGCTCGGCTGAAACCACCGCTTCTCGCGGTGACCGCGTCACGCCAGCGCTCTCCTAGGCGGATTCAAAAGAACACAAATTTATGCGTGGGTGGGGTACTCCCGTCCACTATGGGCAAGAAATCGAAGGCCAAGAAGAAGCGGCTGGCGAAGCTCGACCGCCAGAACAGCCGTGTTCCGGCATGGGTCATCATGAAGACGGACCGAGACGTAATGGCGAACCCGAAGCGCCGCAACTGGCGCCGGAGTGACACGGACGAATGAGCGCCAGCGACTTCGAGGAGCGGGTCGTCACCGTTCCGCTGCGCGACGTGAAGGCGCAGGCGAAACACGAGCGTGCGGACAAGGCGATGTCGCTCATCCGCTCGCACCTCGCCAAGCACTTCGCGGTCGACGAGGCCGACGTGCGGCTGGACCCCTCCATCAACGAGGCCGTCTGGGCGCGTGGTCGCAAGAAGCCGCCGTCCAAGCTCCGCGTCCGTGCGGCGCGCTTCGAGGACGAGGGCGAGACGGTCGTCGAAGCCGAGACGGCATAACGTGCTCCGCGCGGCCATCTCCGGCTCCTCGTACGTCGGGGTCTTCGCCCGGGCGACGGACGACTGCGTCCTCGTGCGGCCGGACCTCGACGACGGGCTCCTCGACGACTTCGAGGCCGAGCTGGGGGTGCCGACCGTCCGGACGACCATCGCCGGCTCCGGCACCGTCGGCGCGCTCGTCGCGGGCAACGGGAACGGCCTGCTCGTGAGCAGCCGCGTCGAGCGGTACGAACGCGAGCGCATCGCCGACGTGGTCGACCTTCCCGTCGTCGAGCTTCCGGGGCGCATCAACGCCGCCGGCAACGTCGTCCTCGCCAACGACACCGGCGCGTACGTCCACCCCGGGCTCTCCGAGGCGGCCGTCGAAGCCGTCGAGGAGGCCTTACAGGTCCCCGTCGAGCGCGGTGACCTCGCGGGCGTCCGCACCGTCGGGACCGCGGCCGTCGCGAACAACCGCGGCGTGCTCTGTCATCCGAAGAGCACCGACGAGGAGCTCGACGCCTTAGAGGACCTGCTGGGGGTCCCCGCCGACATCGGCACCATCAACTACGGTGGCCCGCTCGTCGGCTCCGGGCTCGTCGCCAACGCGAACGGCTACATCGTCGGCAACGACACCACGGGCCCCGAACTCGGCCGTATCGAGGACGCCCTCGGCTACATCGACTGACGCTTCTTCTCGGCCGTTATTCTTCCAGCCCCGCGAGCAACCGGGCGACGTAGGGGCTGTTCTCCCAACTCCGATGTGGACTGATTCCCGTGATGAGCCGTCGCGCGTCCTCGTGGGTCAGGTGTCCGCCACGCGCGTAGTCGCAGATGAGCCGCGGCGTCGGGACGATTCGGGGACCTCGCAATGCCGCATGAACGAGCGCGAAGTTCGTCCCGCCGAACTCGTCGGTGAGAAAGCCGTCGACGGCAAGCGCGTTGGCGAGAACGATGCCGTCGGTCTCCCCGTCGTCGAGTCCGAAGGTGGGGCGGGAGTCAGGGGTCTCGGGTCGCTGGTACGGGTCCGTAACGGTGTAGTGGGCGTCGGCCGCGAGGACGTTGCTCGCCGCGGTCGCGTGGATGTCCCGGTACCCCGCGACCTCCCGGAGTTCCGAGACGACGGTCGGTGGGACCGACACGTCGCAGGACGTGAGCAGGTACTGGAGGGGGTCCGGGGTGGTGTCGGTATCGAAGCCCGCGTCCGCACGGGGCACGGCGAGGCTGACGAGCGCACTCGTGTCCGCGACGACCGTCCGGAGTCGTGGCCCGTCGCTCATCGAGCGTCGGTATCGCCGGTCTCGTCAATCTCGTGTCTCGGCTCGACGGTCGTCGCGCCACCCCCGTAGATGTCGGTGTCCTCAGGGGCTGCGAGGTCGAGCGGTTCACCGTCCAGGTCGGCCTTGAGGAGTCGGAGTCGCTGGGCCGTCTCCGCCCCGACGAGCTGTTTCACCGTCTCGAACGCCAGCTGGCCGTCGTAGTACTTCGCCGCGACCAGCTCCTGAAACGACTCGCTGTGGGCGGTCTCCTCGATGTACGCCCGGATGGCCTCCACGAGGAGGTCCGTTCGGTCCGTGTCGAAGAGGTCGGCGATGGCGTCCAGCCGTTCGACGAGGTACTCGGGAGACTGGAAGTGGACGCGTCGGGGGTCGTCGCTCGCGCTCATCTCGTGTGCATATCTTGCACACACAATCAAAACGGTTTCGGCGGATGCACATCGTTTGCACATCGGTTCGGGCCGCCCGGACTCAGTTTCCCGGGCCGGGAATCGCTATCTCCGCGCCGGAGCCGTTGACGTTCGACCACATACTCCCGTTGCGCTGGACGACGAACTCGACCTGGACGTTCCCGGTCGGGCCGTCGTCGTCGTCGTACGAGTTGAACGCCGCGACATCTCTCGTGCCGTGGTTCTGTGCTTCACCGTACACGCTGTAGAACCCCGGTTCCTTCGATACGCCCACGACGGTCACCTCGCCCGACGCCGGGGCATCGTGGACGGCACGGGCAATCCACGGCGACGTTTCCGGTTCGCAGTGGACGCTGTACACGATGACCGGCTCCGTCTCTCCCGTATCTGACCGGAAGACGAACCGGTCGACTACCGGTGGGTCGCTGTTCGGTATCGTTCCCGACCACTGCACACACCCGGCGAGCGCACCGAGGGCGAGGATGCCCCCGGCCTGACACAGGCCTCGTCTCGTTCGTTTCGACATATATGAAATGGTTCGCATTTTTTATTCGTCTGACTCCCTCAATCCTCACGAGGCCGTTCACCTGATTTTAGACGGCAATAATAATTCAACTTAGCTACCGTGTACATCTTCAGTAGCTGATTCCACCAAAAGAGAAAATACTTCCCGCTAGAGGTCACACCCGTAAATATGAGTGAGTTCACGGTTACCGGTCGGTTCGTCGCCCGTGATGGGTGGCAGGAGTTCGAGAAACAGATCGAAGCGCCCAACCAGAACGTGGCGCTCGAGCGCACGTACACGAACTTCGGGTCGCAGCTCGGTCTCAAGCGTCGCGACATCGACATCTACGGGGTTACAGCATGAGCATGCCCCAGGAGATGCAGCAGCTCCAGCAGGAGATGCAGCAGCTCGAACAGGAGAAGCAGGCGCTGCGTGAGGAGGTCGAGGGGCTGCGCGACGAGCAGTCCGAGATCGACGAGGCCATCGAGGCGCTGGAGACGCTCGAGTCCGGCTCCATCGTGCAGGTCCCAGTCGGCGGCGGCGCGCACGTCCGCGCCGAGGTCGAGGACATCGACGAGGTCGTCGTCTCGCTCGGTGGCGGCTACGCCGCGGAACACGAGCAGGACGAGGCCGTCGAGACGCTCGAATCCAAGAAGGAGGCGCTCGACGACCGTATCGACGAGGTCGAAGCCGAGATCGAGGAGGTCGAACAGCAGTCGGCCCAGCTCGAACAGCAGGCCCAGCAGATGCAACAGCAGCAGATGCAGATGATGCAGCAGCAGGCGCAGGAGCAGGACGACGAGTAAGCCATGTTCGAAGGCCTGAAGGAGAAGCTCGGCCGCTTCAAGTCCGACGTGGAGGAAGGGGCCGAAGAAGCCGCGGCTGAGGAGACAGCCGCGGCTGGCGATGCCGACTCCGTTTCTGCACCCGAGTCCGAGCCGGAAGCGCCGGCTGCGGAGGCCGACTCCGGAGCCGCTCCCGACGCCGGGGACGCCGACGAGGAACCCTCGAAGGAGGAACGCATCAAGCAGGCGCAGAAGGAGGCGAAGAAGGAGCGCGGGCTCGGCGAGCGGGCGAAGATGTTCGCCACCGGGAAGACCGTCATCACGGAGGAGGAACTGGAGGAGCCGCTCGAACAGCTCGAGCTCGCTCTCCTCCAGGGTGACGTGGAGATGAGCGTCGCGAGCGCCATCGTCGAGCGGCTCCGCGAGAACCTCGTCGGCCAGACCCGTTCGCAGGTCCAGACCGGCGAGATCGTCGTCGAGAACGCCATCGGCGACGCGCTGAAGGAGGTCATCAGCGTCGGGCAGTTCGACTTCGATGCCCGGATTCAGGCGGCCGACAAGCCCGTCACCATCATCTTCACCGGCATCAACGGCGTCGGGAAGACGACGAGCATCGCGAAGCTCTCGCGGTATCTGGAGGAGCGCGGGCTCTCGTCGGTCATCGCCAACGGCGACACCTACCGTGCCGGCGCGAACGAGCAGATCCGCGAGCACGCGGCGGCGCTCGACACGAAGCTCATCGCCCACGAGCAGGGCGGTGACCCCGCGGCCGTCATCTACGACGCCGTGGAGTACGCGAAGGCGAACGACATCGACGTCGTCCTGGGCGATACGGCCGGGCGGCTCCACACCTCGAACGACCTGATGTCGCAGCTGGAGAAGATCGACCGCGTCGTCGGCCCCGATCTGACCCTCTTCGTGGACGAGGCGGTCGCCGGGCAGGACGCGACCCAGCGCGCCCAGAAGTTCGACGAGGCGGCCGAGATCGACGGCGTCATCCTGACGAAGGCGGACGCCGACTCCTCGGGCGGTGCGGCCATCTCCATCGCCCACGTCACGGGCAAGCCCATCCTCTTTCTCGGGGTGGGTCAGGGGTACGACGACCTCGAACGGTTCGACCCCGAGGTCATCGTCGACCGCATCATCAACTGACCGCGAACCCCGGCAATCGTTTCCGGAACCTGCCACGCCCTCGCGGCGCGAAACCCCCGGCCCCCTCGGCGTTCGCGTGTGAACCGGTGTCAACGAATCCGGTGACACGCGCACGCGCCGTTCTCCGCTGTTCTGACGCCGTACTCCCCCGAGTTCACCCGATGTGGTGTGTTGGGTCTTGTCACGCGTGCCAGCAATCGGCACGGGTTCCCCGAACCTCCGTCAGTGCTCGCCGGGATACTGAGCTACAACCGTGTGGCCGGTCTGCTGAGTGATAATCGCTACCACTCCACAGGGGGCGAGTCCTATGAACACGGTCGAGCAACACAAACAGGAGAAACACCCGCTCGACGTCATCGACGACGTCCGGCGGTACGCGGCGGAGGGCGCATCGTTCGACGAGATCGAGGCCGCGGCTGGCGACGGCGAGTGGGAACGGCTGAAGTGGGCGGGCCTCTACGCCCACGGGCAACACGAGGGGTACTTTATGCTCCGGACGAAGGTGCCCGGCGGGGTCCTCACGCCCGAGCAGGCCGCGGTCATCGGCGAGGTGGCCGACGAGTTCGCCACCGCCCCGCCCGAGCACGGCGGCGCGACGCAGAACGCCGTCTGGGGCGACGCCTTCCTCGACATCACGACGCGGCAGGACGTCCAGATGCACTGGATCCGCATCGAGGACGTCCCGGAGATCTGGGACCGCTACGACGAGGTGGGGCTCACGACCGTGCAGGGCTGTGGTGACGGGGCCAGAAACGTCCTCGGCTGTCCGGCGGCGGGGCTCACAGACCACGAGTGTTTCGACGCCCAGCCGGTCGTGGAGGCCGTCTCCGACTTCTTCACCGGCAACCGCGAGTACGCGAACCTCCCGCGGAAGTTCAAGCTGACCATCACCGGCTGCCGCGAGGACTGCGCGCAGTCGCAGATCAACGACGTGGGGCTGGTGCCGGCGAAGAAGAAGTTCAAACAAGAGTGGTACTACGGCTTCCACGCCCGCGTCGGCGGCGGGCTCTCCGACGGCCCGCGGATGGCGTCTCCGCTGGACGTGTTCGTCCGCCCGGAGGACGCCGTGGAGTTCTGTCGTGCCGTCGCCCAGACGTTCAAGGAGCTCGGCGACCGCCACAACCGCGGCGTCTGCCGGATGCGCTATCTCGTCGAACAGCTCGGCCCCGACCGGTTCGAGGAGGCCGTCCGCGACCGGTGTACCGTCGACCTGCCCGGCCGGGGTGTCGACCTCACCGAGGGGTACACCGGCGACCACGTCGGCGTCCACGACCAGAAACAGGAGGGGCTCCGGTACGTCGGGTTCAACGTCATCGCGGGGCGGATGGGCGGGTCGGAGTTCGTGGAGGCCGCCCGCGCCGCGCGGGCGCACGGCACCGACGACGCCTCGATCCGGCTCGCGACGGACCAGAACTTCCTCCTCACGCACGTTCCCACAGACCGGGTCGACGACCTGCTCGCCGAGCCGTTCGCGGCGGACTACCAGCCCGACCCCGGCCCGTTCTCGCGCGGCGCGGTCGGCTGTACCGGCAGCGAGTTCTGCAACTACGGCATCATCGAGACGAAGGCCCGGGTCCGGCGGTGGGCGCGCGCCCTCGACGACCGCATCGAGACCCCCGACGACCTCGCGGTCGTGCGGATGCACATGTCCGGCTGTTCGGCCTCCTGTGCCCAGCCACAGATCGCGGACATCGGCTTCCGCGGCGAGACGGTCAAACTGGCAGACGCCGACGGGGCGACGAACGCCGAAGGAGATGATCTCGTCGAGGGGATGGACTTCGGCCTCGGCGGCTCGCTCGGCGCGGACAACGCCTTCCTCGACTGGGTGGAGACGGCCGTCCCCGCCGGTGCCGTCCTGCCGGCGCTCGAAGCCCTGTTCGCGGCCTACACCGACGAGCGCGAGGCGGGCGAGCGGTTCTACGAGTGGTGTCGGCGGGTGGAGAACGACCGCCTGCGCGACGTGATGCGCGGGGCCGACGCGAACGTCTCGGGGGGTGTCGCCCATGGGGACTGACGAGGGCGCCGACCGGGAGGAGGCCGCTGGCGGTTCGAGCGGGCGACGCCCGCGAGCGGACGGTGACACTGCGAACGGGGACCGATCGACGACCGCGCCGGCCGACGCCGCCCCGGAGCTCGTGGAGGGGGGCGAGCCCCCGTCGACAGCCGCCGATCCCGCGGCCGACGAGCCCGGGCCGTTTCCACACGTCCCCGACGTGGCGGACGACGGCTGTGGCTGTGGCGACGACTGCGCGTGCTCCGGTTCGGGCGTGCGTTCGGACGGCGGGACGACCCCCGCGAACGTCGACGGCGAGGGGAACCTGAAACCCGTCACGTTCACGCCCCCCGCGGAGGGGGTGAGCCAGAACGTCGACGACGGGAACCCGACCGAGCGCGTGAACGCCCCCGAGGGGGCGGCGCTCGACACCCCCTCGTACGCCATCCGGAGCCGGATGAACGACATCGAGACGCCCGACGAGAAGACGTGGTTCATGGAGCTCGACCACGCGGTGATCGACGCGGACCGGTGTATCCAGTGCGGGACGTGCGTGGCCGCCTGCCCCTCGGACTCCATCGGCATCGGCGACGACGGGCTGCCGGAGCTGGTGAAGATGTGTACCGGCTGCTCGCTCTGCTGGGACTTCTGTCCCCGCGGGGGGCTGCGCTACGAGCGCCAGTGGAAGATCACGGGCGGGGAGGAGAACGTGACGGGCGCGGGCGACCCAATCACGGAGTTCTCCGCGCGGGTCGAGGCGGACTGGCGCGAGGGGGCACAGGACGGTGGCGTCGTCACGAGCGTCCTCTCGCATCTGCTCGAGGCCGGCGAGATCGACGGCGCTGTCGTCGCCACCGAGTCGGACGAGGAGCCGTGGAAGGCGGAGGCGTTCCTCGCGACGACGACCGCGGAGCTGGTCGCGAACGCCGGAAGCTTCTACAATCAGACGATGGCGCTCGGGAGCCTCGGGCTCGACCGCTGGGCGCACAAGCTCCCCGACAAACCGCCCGAGGAGCTGTCGCTCGCGCTCGTCGGCACTCCCTGTGAGATCGAGGGGATCCGCGCGCTACAGGACTTCGACTGGGAGTACGGCAGCGAGGAGGCCGGCGTCCGGGCCATCGACTACACCATCGCGCTGATGTGCACGAAGAACTTCAACTACCAGCGGCTCATCGGCGAACAGCTGGCCGAGAAACGCGGCGTCGCGCCGGAGGAGATCGGGAAGCTCGACGTGCTCGACGGAAAGCTGATGGCGTACGACCACGACGGCGAGCTCATCGTCGAGGAGGACGTCGAGGCGTTCCACGACGCCGCGCTGAAGGGGTGTGACGAGTGTGCGGACTTCACCGGCTACTGTGCGGACCTCACGGTGGGGTCCGTCGGCTCCAGCGACGAGTACTCGTCGGTCATCGTCCGGACCGAGCAGGGGCTGCGGGCGTGGGAGCTGACAGAGCCGGACCTCGACTACCACGACCTCGAAGACAGGAGCGCCATCGGCGGGCTCCAGAGCTGGGACAAAAAGCGGGCGTTCGAGTCGATCGAACGGCCGTTCGACCCCGACGCCCCCCGGTTCATCGACTACACCGACCACGCCGACGCGTACGGGACGGTGCGGAACCCCCACGACGCCGACCACTGACCGTGTCCTATCGCGTCGCGACGACGCCGTAGTGGTACGGCTCCAACTCGACGGTCCGCTCGACCGTGAAGCCCGCCTCCTCGAGTGTCCCGACCGTCTCGTCGGCCGGGAGCCGCTGGTCGGTCGGTGGCCCGCGCGGGGCGGCGCGGACGGTCGTCTCGGCGCGCGGGAGCGGTTTCCAGTTGACGACGGCGAAGCGCCCGCCCTCGACGAGCGAGTCGCGGACCGCGCGGGCGAGGCCGACCCGGTCGTCGACGCCGTGGAGGGTGTTCGCCAGCAGGACCGCCTCCACGGGTTCGGGGAGCAACGCGGGGAGCTCGCGGGCGTCGTCCCGGCCGGAGGGCTGCGTCAGGCGCTCACACCCCGCCGAGCACGACGACTCCCAGCACACAGAGGACGCCCCCCGAGAGCAGTCTGAGCAGCCGCTGGACCCCCGGCCGTCTGACGAGGTCGCTCGCGGCTCCCGAGAGCAGCGCCAGCGGGCCGAGATACGCCATCGTCAGGACGGCGTACAGCACCCCGAGCGGGAGCAGCTCCAGCCCCTCGCCGAACCCGGGGAGGAAGGCGATGAAGAACAGCGCCACCTTCGGGTTGAGGACGTTCGTGAGAAACCCCTGTCTGAGCCCATCCTCCCCGTTCGATTCGAGGTCGATGCCGCCCGTGCCCCGGAGGGTGACGACGCCGAGATAGAGCAGATAGGCAGCCCCGAGGAGGGTGACCGCGCGGTAGGCGACGGGCGAGGCCTCGAAGACCACGGAGAGTCCGACGACGGCGGCGACGGTGTGGACGAGGACGCCCAGACTCACCCCCGCGGCGGCGCGGACGCCCGCGGCGCGCCCGCCCCCGAGCGACTGCGCGAGGACGAACGCCGTGTCCGGCCCCGGCGTGAGGATGAGCGCCACGGACGCGGTGACGTACGCGAGTGCCGGGAGGTCCATATTCCCCTCTCCCGGAGGGGGAAAAAGAGGCTGTCGACCCCGAGACGCGACGGAAAAGAGTTTACCGGCTCGGGGAAGTAGGTGCGGCAAATGGTACTCGACAACCTCGGGAGTTCCCTCCGCGAGAGCCTCGACAAGCTCAGCGGGAAGTCCCGGCTCAGCGAGGAGGACGTCGAGGACATCGTGAAGGAGATCCAGCGGTCGCTGCTGCAGGCGGACGTCGACGTCTCCCTCGTGATGGACCTCTCCTCTTCGATCCGTGAGCGCGCCCTCGAGGAGGAGCCGCCGGGCGGCACCTCCGCGCGCGACCACGTCCTCCGTATCGTCTACGAGGAGCTCGTCGACCTGGTCGGCGAGTCCACCGACCTGCCGCTCGAATCCCAGACCATCATGCTCGCCGGGCTGCAGGGCTCCGGGAAGACGACCTCCGCCGCCAAGATGGCGTGGTGGTTCTCGAAGAAGGGGCTCCGGCCCGCCGTCATCCAGACGGACACCTTCCGCCCCGGCGCGTACGACCAGGCGAAGCAGATGTGCGAACGCGCCGAGGTCCAGTTCTACGGGGACCCGGACAACGACGACCCCGTCGACATCGCCCGGAAGGGTCTCGAAGAGACCGCGGATGCGGACATCCACATCGTGGACACGGCCGGTCGCCACGCACTGGAAGAGGGCCTCATCGACGAACTCGAGGAGATCGAGTCCGTCGTGAACCCCGACCGGAACCTCCTCGTGCTCGACGCCGCCATCGGCCAGGGCGCGAAGGAGCAGGCCCAGCGCTTCCAGGAGGCCGTCGGCATCGACGGCGTCGTCATCACCAAGCTCGACGGGACGGCGAAAGGTGGCGGTGCCCTCGCCGCGGTCGACGAGACGAACTCCTCCATCGCCTTCCTCGGTACTGGAGAAGAGGTCGCCGACATCGAGCGGTTCGAGCCGTCGGGGTTCATCTCCCGGCTGCTCGGCATGGGCGACCTGAAACAACTCACCGAGCGCGTCGAGCGCGCGATGAGCGAGACCCAGGCCGAGGACGAGGACTGGGACCCCGAGGACATGATGAAAGGGGAGTTCACCCTCAAGGACATGCGCCGGCAGATGTCGGCGATGAACAAGATGGGGCCGCTCGACCAGGTGCTGGACATGATTCCGGGGCTCGGCGGCGGCCTCAAGGACCAGCTCCCCGAGGACGCGATGGACGTCACCAAAGACCGGATGCGGAGCTTCGAGGTGATCATGGACTCGATGACCGAAGAGGAACTGGAGAACCCCCGTATCATGGGGAAATCCCGCATCGAGCGCGTCTCCCGTGGCTCCGGCCAGCCGGAACAGCAGGTGCGCGACCTCTTAGAACAGCACAAGATGATGTCGCAGATGATGAAGCAGTTCCAGGGGATGGGCGACGGCGACATGAAACGCATGATGAAGAAGATGGGCGGCGGTGGCGGCGGTGGCGGCGGTGGCCTCGGCGGCATGGGACCGTTCGGGTGACCCTCGGGCTCGCGCCCCCGATTCCCCTCCGATAGCCTCGTCTCGCCCCTTCCCGCCCCGGGTGGCGGCTCTGTCTTTATCCCCGCCCGCATCGATTCCGACGGTGACCGGGTGTGTCCCACCTGCGTCCTGTTACCTGTCATCCGTTCGGTACTGGCCCCGTCGGGCCGGTCCCCTGTCCTGCATCGGCACGCGACCGGCCATCGTGCCGGTCGGTGTCACTCTCACCCTCCCGTGTAATGGGTCGTTACGCCCGAAACCGGCCGACGTGGGGGTCGTCCCTCGTCCGATGCCTCGTATGTCGTGTGGTTCCCGACCGCACGCTAAACGCAGCAGTATATAAGTACTCCGCCGTCCTCCTGAACATCTGACCAGATGTCCTCCCTGTCCCCTCCCGGGGGTGGGCGCTCCCGTTTCTTCCCGAAGCGCTGCGGTGGTGCCGTCTGGCAGCAATAGCAATCTCATGCATACAATGAATCTCAAACAGCTCCTCGCCGACGAGGAGGCCGTCTCACCCGTCATCGGCGTCATCCTCATGGTCGCCATCACCGTCATCCTCGCGGCCGTCATCGGGACGTTCGTCCTCGGTCTCGGGGACCAGGTCTCGCAGACCGCGCCGCAGGCGTCGTTTACGTTCGAGTTTAGTGACTCTGCTACGGCCGGGGCCGACGTATTGACGGTTACGCACGATGGTGGTGACAAAATCGGTGACTCTGCTCTGTCGGTGACTTCTGACACCGCCTTCTTCCAGGGCTCGGGAAACAGCACGGGCACGGCGACGACCACCGCTAGCCTCGCTTGGAGTAGTACTGCGACGCCGTGGGAACAATCGGACAACGAGATTACTGCGGGCGACTCGTTCGCCATTACCGCAGACACGCAACTTGACAGCGCAACCGTCCGCATCGTCTGGTCCGAGTCCGACTCCTCCGCGACGCTCGGTCGCTGGACCGGTCCCGACGCGTAATCCCGTCTGACACCACCGTTCCGTGGTGTATAGGTTTCTCGACGTTTTCCGTACTTCCTGACGTGGCACGTCGCCTTTTTATCCTCGCCCCGAGTGGAGTCGACCGAATGACCGTTCGCGAGGTGGCCGTCGACGCCTATCGAGAAGGTCTGCCGGCGCTCGCCGCGAGCGTCGTGGGCGGGCTCCTCGCGGGCGTCGTCCTCGGGGGGATGCGCGGGGAGCTCCGGGCCGTCCCGGGGCTGCTCGTCCTCATCCCCGCGCTGTTGGCCACGCGCGGGAACGTCTACGGGAGCCTCGGCGCGCGGATCGCCACGGGGCTCCACCAGGGGCTCGTCGAGCCCCGCGTCCGGGCCGGGGACGAACGCCTCCGGCAGGCCGTCGCGGCGGCCATCGCCAACGGCCTGCTCGCGAGCCTCTTCGCCGCGGTGGTGGCGTATCTCGTGCTCGTGTGGCTCGCGCGCTCGCCCGCGCCACTGCCCGTGCTCGCGGGCGTGGCGCTGCTGTCCGGCCTGCTCTCGGGCATCGCCCTTTCGACCGTCGTCGTCGTGCTCGTCTTCGCCGGCTACCGGCGGGGGCACAACCCCGACACGCTCGTGGGCCCCATCGTGACGACCGCGGGGGACGTGTTCGGGCTCACGTTCCTCCTCGTCGCGGTGCGGGTCGTCGTGGGGGTGGCCTGAGTGACGACGGAGTGGAGCGTGCGGGCCATCACGCGGGCGATGCTCCCCGTGCTGCTGGCGCTCACCCTCCTCGAAATCGGCTCGGGGCTCGTGCTGGGGAGCTTCGAGGCCACGCTGCTGCAGTACCCCTCGCTTCTGGTGCTCGTGCCGGTCACCATCGGGACAGCGGGGAATTTAGGAAGCATCCTCGCGGCGCGGCTCTCGACGGCGTTCCACCTCGGAATTCTCTCCTTCTCGCCGACGGACGACACGATGGGCGGGAACGCGCTCGCCACCGTGCTGCTCGCGGTGAGCGTCTTCCCGGTCATCGGCGCGGGCGCGTGGTCGGTGACGTGGGTCACGGGGGGTGCGGCGCTCGAACTCTCCACCGTGGTGGCGGTGGCGTTCGCCTCGGGTGCGGCGCTCGCGGTGCTCGCGGTCTGTGTCACCCTCACGGCGACCTACGCGGCCTACCGGTTCGGGCTGGACCCCGACGACGTGGTGATCCCCGTCGTCACGAACACCTGCGACGTGCTCGGAGTGCTCGTCCTGTTCGCCGTGGTGCAGGTCTTGGTGTAGTTCGGCCGCTGGTTTCTACTCGGTCACGCGAGAACGGTGTATCCGATGACCCCAACCGAGATCGCGCTCCGGCTCGTCGCCGGCGTGCTCCTCATCCTCGCGAACGGCTTCTTCGTCGCCATCGAGTTCGCGTTGACCCGTGCCCGGCAGTTCACGGAAGACGTGTTCGTCGACGGCGACAGCCGCCTCGAACGCGCGTGGGAGATGACCAACGAACTGGAGCTGTATCTCACGACGTGTCAGTTCGACACCACGGCGTCGAGCATCGCCCCGTAGAGTCGCGCCACGGCCGGCTTGGCGAGGAAGACGACGCAGGTCCCCTCGCGCATGTCGAGCCGGTCGAACAGCCCCTGTGGGACGGCCAGCGTCCGGTCGGGGAGGGAGGGGTCACCCCGCACGCGGAGGTAGCGCTGCTGGCACCACGCGACGCCCGCGTCGCCGACGGGGGCGAGCGCCTCCGGCCGGGCCACCGTCCACGCCCCACTGTAGGGGACCACGTCGAGGGTCCCGACGTAGTAGCCCGCGGAGAGGCTCTCGAACGCCATGCCACCGGTTCGCCGGTCAGACAGGTAAAGCCGCGGCCGCCGTGTGGGGAGAATCGGGTGCAGGCGCCCCGATTCGGGGCGTTTCGTCGCTACAGCGGGCGAGGCTTTTTGCTGTGAATCACCTACCTCCCGCAGTGGCACACGTCGCCACGGGTGAGCACCATGACCACGAAACTCCACCAGAACCTCGCCATCATCGGCCACGTCGATCACGGGAAGAGCACACTCGTCGGACGGCTCCTCTTCGAGACGGGGAGCGTCCCGGAG
The DNA here is from genome assembly GCF_051195035.1 of Natronomonas sp. EA1. Classification (NCBI taxonomy): domain Archaea; kingdom Methanobacteriati; phylum Methanobacteriota; class Halobacteria; order Halobacteriales; family Natronomonadaceae; genus Natronomonas; species Natronomonas sp. EA1. Next base: position 589,570 of record NZ_JBNTJV010000003.1, on the reverse strand, counting down.
CACGTCATCGAGCAGTTCCGCGCGGAGGCCGAGTCCCGCGGGAAGGGCGGCTTCGAGTTCGCCTACGTGATGGACAACCTCGGCGAGGAGCGCGACCGCGGGCTGACCATCGACATCGCTCACCAGCGGTTCGAGACGGACAGCTACGACTTCACCATCGTCGACACGCCGGGCCACCGTGACTTCGTGAAGAACATGATCACCGGGGCGTCGCAGGCGGACAACGCCGTCCTCGTCGTCGCTGCGGACGACGGGGTCGCCCCGCAGACCCGCGAGCACGTCTTCCTCGCGCGCACGCTCGGCATCGGCGAGCTCATCGTCGTCGTCAACAAGATGGACCTCGTCGACTACGACCAGTCGCGCTACGAGGCGGTGAAAGGGGAGGTCCAGACCCTCCTGAAACAGGTCGGATTCAGGAGCGACGACGCGACGTTCATCCCCCTCTCGGCGTTCGAGGGGGAGAACGTCTCCACCCACTCCGAGGAGATGCCGTGGTACGACGGGCCGGACCTCCTGGAGGCCATCGACGCGCTCCCGGCGCCCAAACCATCCACCGACGCCCCGCTCCGCATCCCGATCCAGGACGTCTACTCCATCTCCGGAATCGGGACGGTCCCCGTCGGGCGCGTCGAGACCGGCACCCTCGAACCCGGAATGACGGTCAGCTTCATGCCCTCCGGCTCCACGGGCGAGGTGAAGAGCATCGAGATGCACCACGAGGAGGTCCGGAAAGCGGGTCCCGGCGACAACGTCGGGTTCAACGTCCGCGGTATCAGCGTGAACGACGTCCGCCGCGGTGACGTCTGCGGGCCCGCGGACGACCCGCCGACGGTCGCGGAGACGTTCCAGGGCCAGATCGTCGTCCTCCAGCACCCCTCCGTCATCACGCCGGGGTACACCCCCGTCGTCCACGCGCACACCGCGCAGGTGGCCTGCACCATCGAGTCGCTCGATAGGAAACTCGACCCCACGACCGGGGCGGTGCTCGAGGAGAACCCGGAGTACATCGAGCCCGGTGACGCCGCAGTCGTCACGTTCCGGCCGCAGAAACCGCTCTGCGTGGAGCCCTCCGAGGAGCTCCCCGAGCTCGGCTCCTTCGCGGTGCGGGATTCGGGGCAGACCATCGCTGCGGGGAAGGTGCTCGCGGTGACGGAACGGACGGAGAAGCAGACGGCGGCGGCCTGAGTTCGGCCACCGGGAGTTAGCCGCTCCACTCCCCTTCGATATCCTCGCGGACGCCCTCGCGCCAGCGCTCGAACGCCCGGGCACACCTGTTCTCGCTTTCGATGTGGTCGATGAACCCGGCTCCGCCGTCGGCTGTCGGGTCACCGCAGAACGGGCACCGCTCCGGGTCGTCCCACACGCGCGCCCATCGCGGCCGTCGCTGGAGTACCTGTGGCATACCTACACAGAGGCGCTCGTCGCCGATAAGCCGCGCGCGGCTCAGAGCTCGGCGACGGCACCGGTCAACAGCTCGCGGGCGCGGGCGTCGTCAACCTGGTCGAAGCGCCGGAAGAACTGGCCGACGGACATGAAATGCGGGGGGGCCTCCACGACGAGCACGCCGTCGGCCACGGCCTCCAGCCGCGCCACGGCGTTCGGGGAGGCGACGGGGACGCCGACGTACACCGCCCGTGCCCCGGCCTCGCGGACGGCCTGCACCGCGGCGAACATCGTCGCGCCCGTCGCCAGCCCGTCGTCGACGATGAACGCGGTCCTATCGGTGAGGTCGACCCCCTCGCCGACGGCGCGGTACGCCTCCAGCCGCTCGCGGGCGGCCTCGCGCTGGCGGGCCAGCTCGGCGTCGACGTAGGTGTCGTCGACCCCCAGCGAGTCGATCATCGCGTCGTTGAGCCAGACGCCGCCGTCGCCGGTGACGGCGCCGATGGCGAGTTCGGGGTTGTCGGGCGCACCCAGCTTCCGCACGACGACCACGTCGAGCGGGAGCCCCAGGGCGTCGGCGACGACGCGGCCGACCTCGACGCCCCCGCGCGGGATGGCGAGCACGACGTCCGGCTCCATGTCGTGGCAGCGGACGAGGTCGACGAGCTGGGTCGCCCCGTCCACGCGGTCTCGGAACATAGAGGGGAGTAGGGCGTCCGAAGGCTTGAGGCTTGTTTGCGATGCACGTGGGCTGTGGACTGGGCCGTAGAACTATACTGTATCAGTTACTTCGGGTGTCGTTTCTGAGAGTTGTCTTGAACGCCCACAGCGGACACCCCACCGTTTCGAGTGCAGATACGGCGGATAGCTCTCGTTTCGTCGGTGGTTCGGATTCCGTCGGGGATCTGCCCTCTCGACTGGCCTCTTCCGGCCGAATCCGATTCCCAACCCGGCTACTGCCGGTATACGGGCGAATATCGCGTGTGTGGTCTCCGCGGTCGCGGTTCGAAGCTATCGGAAAAAAGAGTATTCTCGAAGAATAGAAAGGTCAGTCGTTCGAGGTCGGTTCCGCGCTCGCGGGGACGCCGCGCTGCTGGGCCACGACGAGGGCGGCGACCCCGGCCGCGACGGCCAGGAGCTGGGCGCCGGTGGTGGTCATCGACCCGACGAAGGGGGTGAACGCCGGGACGTACAGCGCCACGAGCGAGCAGGACAGATAGCCGAACCGGACGGGCATGGAGAGCTCCTTCTGGCCGTCGTAGCCGATGATGGCGACGGCGAGTGCCGCACCGGCCCCGAGGCCGGCAGTCGTCTTCAGGAAGGATCGGCGCCCTACGCCACGCTGTGAGTTACCACGCATGGAATACCCTTTCGAGTATTGATCGTTTGTGCTCGAAATTTCCCCGCCACGCTTATGTGAGTAATTAATAGAACGTCCAGTTTCCCCCGGTCTCGGTGGGGAACCATCCGATTCACCCGGACCCCTGGTCCCGGCGCGATACCGGCGATACGCTCCGGGAACTCCGGGCTCGGGGCTGAACGCTGTATTGAATTATTAGAAAACGGGTTTACAATGGTTCCCGGGACCGGTAGAACCTTAACAACGTGAGCCACAGTAGCGTACATGGCATTCAGCCTCTCTGCCGAACAGCGTGCTATCCGCGAGGCCGTGCGTGACTTCGGTGAAAACGAGATGCGACCCGTCGCCCGCGAGCACGACGAGGAGGGGAAGTACCCCCTCTCGATTCGGAAGAAGGCGGCCGAACTCGACTTCGTCGCCCCCCACATCCCCATCGAGTACGGTGGGGCCGGGATGGACCTCCTCGAACGAGTCATCGTCACCGAGGAGCTCTGGCGCGCGGACCCCGGTATCGGCTCCGCGGTGGGGTCGGCCGGCTTCGGCTCCCAGATGCTCATCGAGTACGGTGACGAGTGGATGAAAGAGGAGTGGCTCCCCAAGATCGCGAACGGGGAGATCGCCTCCTGTTCCTGTATCTCCGAGCCCGCACACGGCTCGAACGTCGCCGGCATCGAGACCACCGCCGAGAAAGATGGTAACGAATGGGTCCTCAACGGCAACAAGATGTGGATCACGAACGGCACCATCGCCGAGGTCGCCGTCGTCATGGCCAAGACCTCCCCCGACGAGGGCCACCGGGGCATCACGGCCTTCCTCGTCCCCACGGACCAGGACGGCTGGAAGCCCGAGAAGATCTCGAACAAGCTCGGTATCCGCGCCTCGGACCTCGCGGAGATCGTCATCGACGACGTCCGCATCCCCGAGGAGAACGTCATCGGCGAGGTCGACAAGGGCTTTTACCAGCTCATGGACTTCTTCGCCTCCGGCCGCACCGGCGTCGCCTCCCAGGCCGTCGGCGCCGCCCAGGGCGCGCTCGACTGCGCGCTCGACTACGCCAGCGAGCGCGAGCAGTTCGACCAGAAGATCAGCGAGTTCCAGGGCATCCAGCACAAGCTCGCCGACATGGCCACGCAGGTCGAGGCCGCCCGCTCGCTCACCTACCGCGCCGCCTCGAAGGTCCAGCAGGGCAAGGACGACGAGGCCGTCCGCCTCGCCTCCATGGCGAAGCTCTTCGCCTCCGAGAACGCCGTCGACGTGGCCGACGAGTCCATCCAGGTCCACGGTGGTGCCGGCTACGTGTCGGACCACCCCGCCGAGCGCTTCTACCGCGACGCCCGCATCACGAAGATCTACGAGGGCACCTCGGAGATCCAGAAGAACATCATCGCCGACCGGCTGTTCTGAGTTTCTCGTAATTCGGTTCTCCCTCGATTCTTTCTCCCCCCTTCGTTTCTCGTCGAGACTGCTTGCTCTGACCGCACCGCAGTGACAGCAGTGAACAACACCTCGAAAGCCCCTGCTTGTTATCGAGCGACTGCGACCGCTGTGAACGGATAGAAAGCCCCCGAGCGCTCGCGGTCGCTGCGCGGGATATCCGCGCACGCGATAGGGCCCGCGCAGGCGACTCCCCTCCGGCGCGAGCCCCCGGCCCCTTTCAGTCCCACCCTGCCGGCTGTTGGGCAGTCGTCCCTTGGTGGCTGTTGGGCAGTCGTCCCTTGGTGGCTGTTGGGCAGTCGTCCCTTGGTGGATGTTCGACGGTCGTCTCTCGGCGGCTGTTCCACAGTCGCGGCTCTCGGAAAGCAGGTGTGTGCGAAAACGAAGGAACGCGGGCGAACTCAGGGAAGGAAGAACTCGATGGCTCCGCCCTGGCCGTAGCCGACGCACTGGGTGGAGAGGCCGGCCTCAGCGCCGCGCTTGTTCATCTCGTGGATGAGGGTCACGGGGAGGCGCGCGCCGGAGCAGCCGAGCGGGTGGCCGATGGCGATGGCGCCGCCGTTGACGTTCATGACCTCCTCGTCGATGCCGAGTTCGCGCTGGCAGTAGAGCGTCTGGCTCGCAAAGGCCTCGTTCAGCTCGACGAGGTCGTAGTCGTCGATGCTTCGGCCCGTGCGCTGGAGCAGCCCCTCCACGGCCGGGATGGGACCGATGCCCATGACGTGCGGGTCGACGCCCGCGACGTTGTTGCTCCCGATTTCCGCGAGGATTGGAAGGGAATTGTCCTCCGCGAACGCGCGGGAGGTGATGAGCAGGCCCGCCGCGCCATCGGAGAGCTGGGAGGCGTTGCCGGCGTGGACGGTGCCACCCTCCGTGAACGCGGGCGGGAGGTTCGCCAGCTTCTCCGCGGTGGTGCCGGGGCGGAGCCCCTCGTCGGTGGTGACGACCTCCTCGCCCGTGTCGATGGGGACGATCTCGTCGTCGAAGCGGCCCTCTTCGGTCGCCGCAACCGCGCGCTGCTGGGAGCGCGCGCCGTACGCGTCCTGGGCCTCGCGGGAGACGTCGTGGCGCTCCGCGACCGCCTCCGCGGTCATCCCCATCTGGAGGTCCTCCACGTCGTATCGCTCGGTCATGCCGGGGATGTCGAAGGTGGTGGTGTCGCGCTCGACGCGACTCATGCTCTCGACGCCGCCGGCGATGACGACATCGCGGTTCCCGGCCTCGATGGCGGCCGCGGCGGACATGATGGACTGCGCCGAGGAGGCACACAGCCGGTCGATGGTCGTGCCGGGGACGGTCTCGCCGAGCTCGGAGAGCAGGGCGATGATCCGCGCGAGGTTGTTCCCCTGCTCGCCGACCTGCTTCGCACAGCCCCACATGAGGTCGTCGACGACGGGGCCCTCGATGCCCGCACGAGAGAGCAGCTCGTTCACGACGGGAATCGAGAGCTCCTCGGGTCGCGTGTCGGCGAAGACGCCGCCCGCCTTCCCCTGCGGGGTGCGCGCGGCGGCCACGACGACGGGGGTCCGGTCCGTCATTCGAACGCGGCGATGCCGGTGAGGTCCTGCCCGAGGACGAGCGTGTGGATGTCGTGGGTCCCCTCGTACGTGTAGACGGTCTCGAGGTTCGCCATGTGACGCATCGGGGAGTAGTCCGCGACGATGCCGTTCCCGCCGAGCATCTCACGGGCGATGCGCGACTGGTCGCGCGCCATCCGGACGTTGTTGCGCTTCGCCATCGAGACGTGCTGCGGGGTCATCTCGCCGCGCTCCTTGAGGTCCGCGAGCCGGTGGGCCAAGAGCTGGGCGAGCGTGATCTGGGTCGCCATCTCCGCGAGCTTCTGCTGCTGCAGCTGGAAGCGCGCGATGGGGCCGCCGAACTGCTCGCGGTCCGTGGCGTACTCCCGGGCCGTCTCGAAGCAGTCGCGGGCCGCGCCGATGGCACCCCAGGCGATGCCGTAGCGGGCCTGCGTCAGACAGGAGAGCGGACCCTTCATGCCGCGCACGCCGGGGAGGACGTTCTCCTCGGGGATGCGGGCGTTGTTGAGCGAGATCTCGCCCGTGATGGACGCGCGCAGCGAGAGCTTCTCGTCGATCTTGTTCGTCGTCACGCCGTCCGTCTCGGTGGGGACGACGAACCCGCGCACGGGGGTCTCGTCGTCCGAGCGGTCACGGCCCCAGACGATGGCCACGTCCGCGATGGGGGAATTCGTGATCCACGTCTTGTTCCCGTTGAGGACGTACTCGTCGCCGTCCTTCTCGGCGTACGTCTCCATCGAGGAGGGGTCCGACCCGTGGTTCGGCTCGGTGAGGCCGAAACAGCCGACGGCCTCGCCCATCCCGAGGTCCGGGAGCCACTTCTCCTTCTGCTCCTCGCTGCCGAAGGCGTGGAGCGGGTACATCACGAGCGCGCCCTGGACGGACGCCATCGAGCGCAGGCCGGAGTCGCCGGCTTCGAGCTCCTGCATCAGGAGGCCGTACGCCTTCTCCGAGACGCCGGGGAGGCCGTACCCCTCCAGGTTCGGGGCGTAGAAGCCCAGCTCGCCCAGCTTCGTGATGATGTCTTTCGGGAACGTCCCGTCGATCCAGTGCTGGCCGATATCCGGTTTGATCTCCTTCTCGACGAACTCCCGCGCCGTGTCGCGGACCATCCGCTCCTCCTCGGAGAGGTCTCCCTCGAGACCCACATAATCGAGCATATACATTCGATTCGACTATCCACCCATCAATCATTCGGTCGCCCCGATTTGGTGACTCTGCGTGTTCGTACCCGTTTCGCACGCCTCTTTTTGCTTCTGTGTCGGTGTTGACGCACCTGAAGTCATCTGAACTGTCTGTGCGTGCTTCGAAGTGACCGGGTCCGCCACGAACAGATAGAAAGCCCCCGAGCGCTCGCGGTCGCTGCGCGAGATATCCGCGCACGCGATAGGGCTCGCGCAGGCGACTCCCCTTTCGGCGCGAGCGCACGGCCCCTTTCAGTCCCACCCGAGGTCGGCTGTTCGGCAGGCCACCGCAGGTCGGCTGGTCGGCTAGCTACTGCGGGGTGGGACTTTCTACCCGTTGTTGGCGGATCCGTTTTCTGCGGTTGAACAGCACGTCGGGGCTTTCGAAGTCGTCTCGAATGCTGTTACTGCGGTCTAATAGCAACCGAGTGCGTTCCAGTACCATCCAGAAAACGAGTCTCGAAACGAGCAAGAGAGCGTTTATCACGGACAGGCGCGACGGCCCCCACATGAAGGTCGCAGTCCTTGGAGCAGGCAGTATGGGCCACGGAATCGCACAGGTGTCGGCGATGGCCGGCCACGAGGTCGTCCTCCGCGACATCGAACGGGAGTTCGTCGAGAAGGGTCTCGAGGGGATCGAGTCGAACCTCCAGGGTGGCGTCGACCGCGGGAAGGTCACCGAGGAGGAGCGCGACGCGACGCTCGTGCGCGTCACGGGGACGACGGACCTCGCCGAGGCCGTCGCGGATGCAGCGCTCGTCGTCGAGGCCGTCCCCGAGGATATGGACCTCAAGAAGTCGGTGTTCGAGGAGGTGGAGGAACACGCCCCCACCGATGCGCTCATCGCCTCGAACACCTCCTCGATGTCCGTCACGGAGATGGGAAGCGTGCTCGAGCACCCCGAGCGCGTCGTCGGGCTGCACTTCTTCAATCCGCCGCACATCATGGACCTCGTCGAGGTGGTCATCGCGGAGCAGACTTCGGAGGAGACCGAGGCGCGCGCGGTCGAGTACGTCCACTCCATCGACAAGGAGGACGTGGTGGTGCGCGACACCGCGGGATTCGCCACCTCGCGGCTGGGGCTCGCGGCGGGGCTCGAGGCCATCCGGATGGTCGAGGAGGGGGTCGCCTCGCCCGCGGACATCGACGCCGGGATGGAACTCGGCTACGGCCACCCGATGGGCCCCATCGAACTCGGCGACCACGTGGGGCTCGACGTGCGACTCCACATCGCGGAGCACCTCCGTGAGGAGCTGGGCGAGCGGTTCAAGCCGCCACAGCTCCTCCGGCGGAAGGTCCGCGCGGGCAACCTGGGCAAGAAGTCCGGTGAGGGCTTTTACCTCTGGGAGGACGGCGAGCGCGTCGGCATGAGCGGCGACTGGGGCGACGAGTAGCCGTTTCTCCAGAGCGAACACTTTTTGTCGCCGAGTCACAAGCGCGTCTATGACCGACGCGGAGTTCCCGGCTGCCCTGCCCGCCCCGGACGCCACGGGCATCCAGAGCCTCGAACGCACTCTCGCCATCGTCACCGAAATCCAGGCGCGGGACGGTGCGCGAATCACGGACCTCGCGAGCGCGACCGGGCTCTCGAAGAGCACGGTCCACAAACACCTCGCCACGCTCCACCGGGAGGACCTCGTCGTCAAACGCGACGAATCCTACGAACTCGGGCTCCGTTTCCTCGACCTCGGAGCCCACGTCCGCGGGCGCATCGAGGGGGCGCATCTCATCCGCGAGAAGCTCCGCGAGCTCGCCGTCGAGACCGACGAGACCGCGCAGTTCGCCGTCGAGGAACACGGACGCGGCGTCGTCTGCTTCCGCGAGACGGGTCGTCGGGGAGTGTTCACGAAGGGCCGCGTGGGCAAGCGCTTCTTCGTCCACCAGACGGCCGCGGGGAAGGCGATGCTCTCCAAGCTCCCGGAGCCGTACGTCCGCGCCGTCATCGACCGGAACGGCCTCCCCGCCGCGACGGACGCCACCATCACCGACGAGGCCGAGCTGTTCGAGGAACTCGAGGCCATCCGCGAGCGCGGCTTCTCCTACAACCACGGCGAGTCGACGAAGGGGCTCCGCGCCGTCGCCGTCCCCATCACCGCCCCCGACGAGCGCGTCCTCGGTGCGTTCGCGGTCGCCGGCCCCTCTCACCGGCTCGAGGGTGACCGGTTCACCACCGAGATCCCCAACCTCATCAAGAGCGTCGTGAACGAACTCGAGTTGAACCTCGCCCACGCGTAGTTCGCCCACAGGAAATTTACTTTCCTGTGTGGCTATCCGGGGCTCCGGGCCGTTTCTTTCCCGCTTCACCGTCTCTACGTCTGCCCTGGTTCACCTTCCTCGCCGTTCGATTCCGTTTCCTGTTCTCTCTGAGCGAACTCCCTGACGGTACCGCCAGCAGGCGACGAACGTTACAACAGTAGTTGTGTAATGGTATCGTGTAATCGTTCCGGTCAGACCCCTCGTCCGGCGCTCGGGCTGTCACACGTGACCCGTCTGAGCGTCTCGCGCTCCCGCGATGGGGTGGCCGCTGTCCGGGCGTCGGTGCTGAGCCACCGGTTTAACACTTCAGAAAAAATACCGTTATAGAAACTATTCAGATAGTAAATACTATCTCGGCTCGTCGGATACTGGGCTCTTAGCCATCTTTGAAGCGTCTCTACTGCCATCAGAACAACTATTGTGCGTATCTTCTTCTGGGACCTGCCTCTCTCTGTGAGTACGATGATACGCATTTTCCAGGGCGCTTAACGCCTCTAATGGCCATAATTGTGTTCTCTACGCTGTTCGTTCTTCTCCAGTAGTATATACTATCATACTATTACAAATTTTTTAGATATTTTCGGTGAGCCATCCACTCGGGGAGAGACACGGCTTAGGTGCTCGAACCCCAATCCGGAAGCGAATGGAAGCGGACCTCGTCTCGGTACTGCTCGGCATCCTGCCGCGGGTGGCGAAGATCGCGTTCTTCATCGCGGTCGGGGTGACGCTGGCGAACGCCCTCGTCGCGTTCGGCCTCGTCCAGTACATCGCGGGGCTCTCGCGGTATCTGACGCGGCCGGCGAACCTCCCGGAGGAGGTGGGGACGGCCATCCTCACCACGACGGCCTCGACGACGGCGGGGTACGGGATGCTCGCGGAGTTCCGTGAGTCGGGGATGCTCGACGACAGAGCGACACTCGTCGCGGTCACCATCAACACGTTCTTCGGGTTCGCCCAGCACATCTTCACGTTCTACGCACCCGTGCTCATCCCGATTCTCGGGCTCGAGGTGGGACTCATGTACGTCGGCGCGCGGGCGCTCATCGCGCTGGCCATCACCGTGGTCGGCATCCTCGCCGGCGCGCTGCTGCTCTCGGAGGCGAACGTCTCGCCCGAGCGGGCTCCCTCGCTCGAGGCCGACGGCGGGGCGGGCGACGAGCGCACGCGGGGGGAGAAGCTCCGCGAGGCGCTCGACTCCGGGCTCGCGAAGACGAAGGAGATCCTCCCGCGGCTCCTCGTCATCTACACCGCCATCACCCTGCTCACGACGTACTACGACCTCTCCTCTATCACCGCGGCCGCGGACCCCCTCGCCGAGCTGGTGGGGCTCCCCGTCGCCGCGGTGCCCGTCATCGCCGTCTACGCGCTCGACACGACGAACGGGGCGCTCGTCATCGCGCCGCTCATCGGGGAGACGTTCACCCCCAGACAGGCCGTCGCGACGATGCTCGTCGGGGGGATCGTCTCATTCACCGTCTCGACGTTCAAACGCTCCATCCCGTTCCAGTACGGCATCTGGGGCGCGGAGTTCGGCTCGAAGGTGGTCGCCGTGAACACGGGACTGAAGGTCGTCTTCATCGCGCTCGCGGTGGTGCTGCTGCTCTACGGCCCACTGTGAACGCCCACTGGGTGTCCGGCGTGTCTCACGGTATCACGCCCGGGAGATGACAAACCATGTAGTAACACGAAGGTTCATTACAGTCTATGCAATAGGATGGGGTACATGACGCACGTGGTACGCGCACTTCGCTAATTCTCCCCCGACCAGTACCGCGTCCGAACGCCTCATCCCAACCAGAATGCAGCAGACACTCACCAAGCCCCGTACAGCCCCCGAGACCGCTCCCGAGACGACACCCGACCCCACAACCGACGAGCGACCCCGTGCCGGCGCGCGCCCCACGACCCCGAAGACGGACCCGTGGGCGAGCGAGACGGAAGAGCAGTTCACGAGCGACCGTGCGCCGCGTACGTTCGACCCCTTCTGCACCCGGCAGATTACGACGCTCATCGAGAAGCAGGCGGAGACCCCGGAGTAAGGGCTACTCCGCCGTCGTCACCGCGGACGTCTCACCCGCCGGCAGTTCGTCCATCAGCACGACGGCCTCCCCGTCGATGACGCGCTCGCCGGCCTCGTTGTACACCGCGGTCGCGACCTCGTACTTCCCCCCGCCGAGCGCCTCCGTGACCTCACAGACCGCGGTGACGCGCTGGCCCGCCCGGATCGGCCCCAGGAAGCGGAGGTCCTGCGCGAGATAGATGGTGAGCCCCGGCAGCCGCGCGAGCGCCGCGGAGATGAGCCCCGTGGTGAGGATGCCGTGGACGATGGGGCCGCCGAACCTGGTGTTCGTCGCGAACTCGCTGTCGAGGTGGAGACGGTTCGTGTCTCCCGACGCCTGCGCGAACGCCCGCACGTCCTCGAGCGAGACCGTCTTGCGGAACCGGAACACGTCGCCCACGCTGAGCACGTCCTCGCCCTCGTGTTCGAACTCCCAGTCGGCGTCGTCCATCTCGGGGCTCGCGCGCTCGCGCTCCCCCCGCTCCCGCTCGCGCTCGGAGAGGTGCGGGAGGTAGGTCGCGAGGTCCGAACTCGTGAGGATGCCGACCAGCCCGTCGTCGTCGACGACCGGCAGTCGACGGATGTCGTGTGTCGTGAGGAGTTCGGCGGCGTGAGCGAGCGTGGCCTCCGGCCCGACGGTGACGAGCTCGGTCGTCATCACGTCCCCGACGGTGGTGTCGTCGAGCGCGGCCCCCTCGGCGACGAGCCGGACGATATCCGCCTCGGTGATGATGCCGACGGGACCGTCGTCGACGACGACGAGGCTCCCGACGTTGGCTTCGCGGAACTGCGCGGCAGCCTCCCGGACCGTCGCGGTCGGCGTGACCGTCCGGACCGTCGTGCTCATGAGGTCCGCGACGGAGAGTGGTACGAGCATTGGGGAGTAAGATGAGCCGGGGGGTCTTGAGCGAAGGGGTACAAGGCCCTCGCTCCCCTACTGTCACACATGCTCCCCCCGCGGCTCGTCGATGGGGGCCTCCTCGCGGGCCTCGTCGTCCTCCTCGCCACCGGCGTGACGAGTCTGGTCTCCGGCCACCCGAGCGACGCGTGGGTGTTCACCGTCCACGCGGTCGCGGGTGTCGTCCTCGTGGGCCTGCTCGCCGCCAAACTCTGGCGCGTTCGCGACCGGATCCGCTCCCGCGTGAGCGTCCTCCTCGCCATCGTCGCGGGTGGGGCGCTCCTCTCGGGTCTCGCGTGGGTGTTCGGCGCTTCCTTGAGCATTGGACCGTGGGGCCTCCTCAACCTCCACATCGGCCTCGGCCTGCTCGTCGTGCCATTCCTCGTCATCCACCTCCGCACCCGGTTCCACCTCCCGCGCCGCGCCGACTTCGCGGACCGCAGAGAGGCGCTCTCCTTCGGCCTCCTCCTCGGGGCCGGCATGGCCGCCTGGCGCGTCCAGGGCGCGGTGAACGACGCCCTCGACACCGTCGGCGCGCGGCGACGGTTCACCGGCTCGCGCGAACGCGGCTCCCGCGCGGGCAACCGCTTCCCCATCACCTCGTGGGTCGCGGACGACCCCGGCCCCATCCGGGCGAGCGAGTGGACGCTCACCGTCACCGGTGGTCCCGAGCCACTCGAACTCACGTACGGCGACCTCACGCCCGAGACGACCAAATCCGCCCTGCTCGACTGCACGAGCGGCTGGTACTCCGAGCACGACTGGCAGGGCGTCCGCGTGGGTGACCTGCTCGACATGGCGGACGCCAAGGGCAAGTGGGTCCAGTTCCGGTCGGTGACGGGCTACCGCTGGTCGTTCCCCATCGCGGAGGCACGCGAGAGCCTGCTCGCCACCCACGTCGACGGCGAGCGGCTCTCGCACGGCCACGGCTTCCCGATTCGGCTCGTCGTCCCCGACAGGCGTGGCTTCCAGTGGGTGAAGTGGGTCACCGAGGTTCGGGTGAGCGACCGACGCGACAGAAGCGAGTGGCTCGCGGTGTTCGTCTCGGGCTTTTAGTCCTCGGGTTCGACGGGCCGGCCGTCCTCCGTCGGAGGCGCGACGCTGTCCACGAACGACTCGGGGTCCGGGCTCTCCACGGTGATGTTGACGTGGATCTCGCCCAGCTCGCTCGGCTCGCCGACGGCGAAGTTGACGATCCCCTTGAACGCCGCCTGCTTCTTCAGATCGAAGGAGAACCGGTTCCCCTCCTGCCCGCCGAAGAACGCCCCCCGCGCCGTGTCGAGGATGGCCTGCTCGTGGAGCTTCTCCGAGAAGCCCGCCATCGAGTGGGTCGTCCCCCGGAGCTCGCCGTGCTGGTGGGTCAACTCGATCTCGGGGAAGAGGTTCTCGATGGCGTCTCTCACCCGGTCGGTGACCTCCGTGTCCTTCACCGGCGCCGTGACCTCGATGTTCGCGCGGTAGATCATTCGAGCACCTCCGTGATGCGCTGCCGGAACGCCGCCAGGCTCTCCGTGTTTTCGATCTCGACATCGGCCGCCTCGATGGCCCGCCCCATCCCGAAGCCGAGTTCGCGGTCGTCCCGCTCCCGGAGCGTCTCCGCGGCGGTGTTGTCCCGCCCCCGCGCGTCGATGCGCTCCGCGCGCACCTCGAACGGCGCGGTGATGGCGACGAGCGTGAACTCCTCGCCGAACGCCTCCTCGAAGCACTCCACCTCGTCGTCAGATCGCAGGCCGTCGACGAGCACCGTGTCGTGTTCCTCTACGGCCTCGCGGATGAGCGGGAGGCTCCGCTTCGCGATGGCCAGCGGCCCGTCCTCGTCTCTCAGCGCCTGCGCGATCTCGCCGTGGTGCTCCGCGGGGTCTAACCCCCGGTCCCGGCACTCCTGCCGGATGACGTCCCCCATCGTGATGACGGGGATGCCGCGCTCGCGGGCGAGCCTCGCGGCCTCACCCTTCCCGCTGCCCGGCATCCCGACGGTTCCGATGACTCGCATTCGCCCGACCTAGCCCCGAACGGCGCATAAGCGCTGTGACTCGGGCTTTTCACCCATCCACTCGGGCTTTTCACCCCTCCCCACGTAGGGGGGCGTATGGCCCGCTCACTGCTCACCCGCGCGCTCTGGTTTCTCTTCGTCGGCTGGTGGCTCACGCCCGTCCTCATCAACGTCGCGTGGCTCCTGAACGTCACCGTCATCGGCATCCCCATCGGCATCAAACTCGTCAACCTCGTCCCCACCGCGCTCTCGCTCGCGGAGCCGCGGTCGCTCTCCGACCCCGACGGGGCGAAAGGCCAGCGCTCGCTCCTCGTCAGAGCCGTCTACTTCCTGTTCGTCGGCTGGTGGCTCTCCTTCATCTGGGCGAACGTCGCCGCGTTCCTCGCGGTCACGATCATCGGCCTGCCATTCGCCTTCTGGCTGTTCAACAGGCTCCCCTACGTCACCTCCCTGTATCGCTTCCACGGCTGAGAATCCTCACCGCTTTTATCCTCGACGCGAATACGACCCAGCGAGGGCACGTAGCTCAGTTTGGACAGAGCGACGGACTTCTAATCCGTTGGTCGTGGGTTCAAATCCCATCGTGCTCGCTTTCTGCGACGAGCTAACGCGCGAGCCGCGGCTTCGCCGCGCTCGCGCCGTGAGTCGCAGAAGCGAGCACCGTGGGTTTGAACCACGTCGGAGCTCTGCTCCGACGGAGGTTCAAATCCCCGTCGCTGGCGCGACGGGTTCTCGTTCACTCACGGTGTTCGTTCACGAGAATCCCGCGAGAGCGGAGCTCTCGCGTAGTTCGCAGAGCCTCCGGCTCTGCTCACTCCCATCGTGCTCGTTTCGATTCCCCGACTGAACAGGTGAACACCCGACCCGTGGCCCCGGGTTTCTGGATGAGCGGCCAGTCGAAATCGTCCTCTGGCACCGGAATCAGATGGTATCTCGATTATCTCGAATATAATTTGAAATGCGATTCAAAATGGCTGAAATTGGGTAGTGATTGTACTGCCTAGTGTCCTAAAACATGGTTGAACACAAAGTTTATTACTATATTCGTGGATGATTCGGTTGTAATGCACGTGAACGATGTCCGAACGCCGACGCGGTCCGAGTGTGGCCCCTCGTGTGGTGGTGTGCTCGCACTCGACGGGTCGGTCAGTTCCCCGCGTGGACGGAGGTGGTCGGCCAGGGCGTGACCGAGTTCCATCCTGAGAAGCTACCATGGTGCTCTGCCACACCATATCCGATGACTGGGGACCCGACAGGGTCCGCCGGTCGTGCTCTTGCGGTCACGACGGCTCATCTCCGAGCCACGCATTCTGACGCGCCCACCTCTGCCCGACGAGTGGAGCCGTCACACCCCGCACGCGCGGCGCTCGCCGTGGTGCCGTAGATGCTGTGTCCTCGTTCTCGCTCTCGCGGCCTCTCCACCGGAAAAAACGAGCCGTCGCGTTCCGTCGCTACTCCTCACTAAATCCGTCTTCGAACCGGAAGGTGCCGTTGCGCTGGACGATCTCACCGTCGACCTCGATGAACGAGTCCTCGCTCATGTCGACGATCATGTCCACGTGGACGGCGGAGTGGTTCTGCTCGTTCCCCTCGCCGACGCACTCGGTGTAGGCGCGGCCCACGGCCATGTGGACGGTGTCGCCCATCTTCTCGTCGAACAGCATGTTGTAGGTGAAGCGGTCGATGTCGCGGTTCATCCCGATGCCGAGCTCGCCCAGCCGGCGCGCGCCCTCGTCGGTCGTGAGGATGTCGTCGAGCACGTCCTCGTTCTTCTCGGCGCTCCACTCGACGGCCTCCCCGTCCTCGAAGACGAGGCGGGCACCGGTGATCTCCTGCCCGCGCTGGTAGACCGGCTTGTCGAAGTAGACCTCGCCCTCCACGCTGTCGGGAACGGGTGCGGTGAACACCTCGCCACCAGGAAGGTTGTTCTCGCCGTAATCATTCAGGGTCTCGTTCCCCTCCACGCTCATGGTGACGTCTGTCGTCTCCCCGGAGACGATGCGGACCTCCGCCGCGCCGTTCATGATGTCGCACATCTGCTGCTGGTGGTCGCGCACCGCGTCCCAGTCCTTGAGGACGGCGTCGTAGACGAAGTTCTCGTAGGCCTCCGTGGACAGCTCCGCGAGCTGGGCGTTCGCGGCGGCGGGGTACTGCGTCAGACACCAGGTCTTCCCGAGTCGCTCTTCGAGGAGGGGCTGGCGGGCCTGGCTGTAGGCGGTCTGGACGTCGCCGTCGATGTCCGACTCCTCCGAGACGTTGGCGTCCGCGCGGATGGCGATGTAGACGTCCATCGCCTCGAACAGCGCCCGTTCGTGTTCCGGGACCTCGAACTCCCCGTCGTGATTTCTGAGATATGCGCGCCGGAAGCGCTTCCCGAGTCGCTGCTGGATGACGAGGGGGTTCGCCCCCACGTCGGCGATCTTCTCGTGGAGCGCGGCGACGAGGTCCTCGCTCACCGGGTGGGCGTCGATGACGACGTTGTCTCCCGCGTCGAGGCCGACGGAGTGGTCGACGATGACCGCCGCGTGCTCACGGATTCGTGGGTCCATATCGCAAATCTTGCACACGGTCGCATACTCCTTTCGGAAGCCGAATCCCTACGCCCCCTGCACCCGAACATCCCCCCATGAGCGACGACCCCGAGTACGACGTGAACTTCCGCGAGCACCCCGAGCGCTACCGGGTCGAACGCGGCGAACAGGGCGTGTTCAAGGTCGAACCGTACAAGTCAGCGCTCCTACCGCTGTGGGGGTACGCCGACCGCGAGACGGCCGACGCGGGCGGGGAGGCCATCTACCGGAAGTTCCTCGCGTACAAGGAGAACGGGGAGTTCCCCGGGATGGACATGGCTCGGAAGTACCTCCAGATGGGCTACACGCGGGCGATGCGCTACGCGCGGTATCCTGGTGGCCAGAAGTACGTTGATGGCGAGGAGCGCGATCCCACCTTCTGGGCCGACCACGACAAACGGGAGGCCGCACTCGTCTACGAGGTCTGGTGGGAGCTGGTCGAGTCGGACGAGGCGTACACCGAGCAACGCGAGGCCTGGCGCGAGGAGCGCGGCTAACCCAGCACGAGCCGTTCCCCCTCCCGGATCACCACTTCGATCTCCTCTCCTTCCTCGAATGTGTGCCCCTCGTGGAACACCACCTTCGCGCCGAACTTCTCCCGTGAGGCGAACAGCGAGAGCCCCGTCGC
The DNA here is from genome assembly GCF_051195035.1 of Natronomonas sp. EA1. Classification (NCBI taxonomy): domain Archaea; kingdom Methanobacteriati; phylum Methanobacteriota; class Halobacteria; order Halobacteriales; family Natronomonadaceae; genus Natronomonas; species Natronomonas sp. EA1. The sequence continues at coordinate 572,267 of NZ_JBNTJV010000003.1, read as the reverse complement.
GCGCGTCCGGTTCGCGACCACCTGCACGTCGTTCCATGTGGTGTCGCGCCCCGTCGCCGCCCCGACGCGGGTCCCGAGCAGCGACACCGGCCCCTCGTGCGGCGCGAGCACCCCGCCACCGGTGTAGTGCGGGAGCCCGCCGTCGAGCGGGACGCCCTCGTCGGCGGCGATGGCGACGAACCCCCGCTCTGAACCTTCGGGCCCGTCGAGCTGGACGTGGGTGGGGCCGGTCTCTACCACGGTTCCCGTCCCGTCCCACGGAATCCCCGTGACCGCCACGTCGAGGTGGAGCGGCAGCGACCCGGACGCGCGGTAGGCGTTCTGCGTGGGCTCGCGAACGCCGAGGTGGATGTGGTTGTCGACCCACTGCCCGAAGAAGCCGGAGCGCACCATCTCGCCGAGGGAGTCCCCGACCTCGACGCGGTCACCCGGCTCCACACCGGGGTCGACGTGGAGAATCCGGGCGACGTACTCCCCCATGTCGACGAGGATGAGGTGGTCGTGCTCTCCGGCGTACGGCTTCGGCGGACAGCTCACGGTGCGGGTGTCGATGATCTCGCCAGCCACGGGCGAGGGCGCGTCGTTCGTCTCGGGATACAGGTCGACGGCGCATCCGGTGTCGTGGGCGGGATACGGCGAATTGTAGAGCGAGAAGCGGGGGTACCGCGAGACGACACTCCCCGGCAGCGTGACCATACCCCATACTGGGAGCGGGAGCCTTTAGCGGCGTCGTCCCCGAGTGGGCGTATGCGCGTGATTCGCGGTCGAGCCGCGAGCATCGAGGCGGACCGTGCGGTCACGGCCGCCCTGCGCGAGGACGTGGCCGAGTCGGGCGAGGCCGCGGTCCGGGTCTGGGCACCCCACCGCCAGATCGCGTTCGGGCGGCGCGACGCCCGCGCCCCCGGCTACGCCCGCGCCCGCGAGGCCGCCGCCGAACACGAGTTCCCCAGCTACGAGCGCGCCGTGGGGGGACGGGCGGTCGCGTACACGGGCACGACGCTCGCCTTCGTGCGCGTCACCCCCCTCGCCGACGTGCGCCGGGGGATGGACGAGCGCTACGACGCCGCGGTCGCGGACGTACGCCGGGCGCTTTCGCATCTCGGCGTCGAGGCGGAACGGGGGGAGCCGCTCCACGCCTTCTGTCCCGGCGACCACTCGCTCTCGTCTCGTGGCAAGATCGTCGGCATTGCCCAGCGCGTGCGCAAGGGCGCGGCCCAGACCGCGGGCTGTCTCGTCGTCGACGGCCACGAGGAGATCGCGGCCGTCCTGACGCCCATCTACGAGGCATTAGAGGTGCCGTTCGACCCCGATTCCGTGGGAAGCCTGGCCCGCGCCGGGGGGACTGCGGACGTGGAGACCGCCAGGGGAACCCTCGAACGCGCGCTCGTCGGCGACGAGCCCATCACGGTCGAGGAAGTCCGCGGGGTTTAGGCCCCCATCGCCCCCACACCGGGTAATGCTCATTCACGACGCGACGCTCGCCGACGGGCGCGTCCGGGACGTCCGCATCGCGGGCGAGACCATCGCCGAAATCGCCCCCGACATCGAGGGTGACGGCCTCGACGCCGACGGGAAACTCCTCCTGCCGGGGATGATCGACGCCCACGTCCACTTCCGGGAGCCCGGCGCGAGCCACAAGGAGGACTGGACGACGGGCTCGCGCTCCGCGGCCGCGGGCGGGGTCACCACCGTCGTCGACCAGCCGAACACGTCGCCGCCGACCACCACTGGTGAGGCGTTCGACGAGAAGGCCGCACTCGCCGCGCCCTCCCTCGTCGACTACGGCCTCAACGGCGGGGTCACGCCGGAGTGGGACCCCGATTCCCTCCTGGAGAAACCCCTGTTCGCGCTCGGCGAGGTGTTCCTCGCCGATTCGACCGGCGATATGGGCATCGACCTCGGGCTCTTTTCCGACGCCGTCGCCCGCGCCGCGGAGGCGGACGTGCCCGTGACGGTCCACGCGGAGGACGCGACGCTGTTCAATCAGGGCGCGAAAGACCGTGACGACGCCGACGCGTGGAGCGCGTTTCGAACGCCTGAGGCCGAGGCCGCCGCCGTCGAACGGGCCTGCGAGGCCGCGAGCGACACCGGCGCGACGGTCCACATCGCCCACACCTCCACGCCGGAGGGGGTCGACATCGCCCACGACGCGGGGCTCACCTGTGAGGTCACCCCGCACCACCTGTTCCTCTCGCGAGACGACCTCCCCGAGTTGGGCACGTTCGGCCGCATGAACCCGCCGCTTCGCTCCGAGGAACGCCGCGAGGAGGTGTTCGAGCGACTCGCCGACGGCACCGTCGACATCGTCGCGACGGACCACGCGCCCCACACCCGCGCGGAGAAGGACGCGAGCATCTGGGACGCCCCCTCCGGCGTGCCGGGCGTCGAGACGGCGCTCCCGCTCCTCCTCGAAGAGGCCCGCCAGGGTACTCTCTCCTACGAGCGCGTCCGTGACGTGACGGCGAAAAATCCGGCCGAGATCTTCGGGCTCGACTCGAAGGGCACCATCGAGGAGGGGAAGGACGCCGACCTCGTGCTCGTGGACCCCGACGCGGCCCGCGAGATCCGCGGCGAATATCTCCACTCGAAGTGCGGCTGGACGCCGTTCGAGGGGAACCTGGGGGTGTTCCCGGAGCTCACGATGGTCCGGGGCACCGTCGTCTACCGGGACACCGCGGCGGGCCGTGACGCCGCTGGCTCCCTGCGAGCGCGTGAGGCCGAGTTCGCGGAGGCCGTCGGAAAGAACGTCAGGGAGTAGCGCAACGGCGGCAGACCTAACCTCCTGTACATACAACGTCTGTACGATGGGCACCAAGCGCGTGAACTTCCGCATCCCCGAGGAGCTCCTGACCCACGCGGATATCGCGGCCGAGGTCACCCACAAGAACCGGACGGAGGTCCTCATCGAGGCGCTCCGGCGGTACCTCGCGGAGATAGAGGCCGAGGAGAGCTTCCGGGAGGCCGTCGTCGAACTCTACCTCGACGACGAGATCGGGTTCGACGCGCTTGCCGAGGTCATCGGCCGGCAGGACGCGGAGGCGGTCCGAGCTTCGAAGGACGTGCTCGACCGCGGGGAGGAGCTGGCGGACGACCTCGCGGACCTGTAGATGCTCGTTTTCGATACGAGCGCGCTGATCTCACTCGGTGTCGGCGACGTTCTCGACCCGGTACTCGACGAGCTCTCGGTGGCCACGACCGCCCTCGTGTGGGCCGAACTCGAGGAGACGAGTGGGTACGACGACAGACACGGTCGGGCCGCGCGCGCCGTTCTCGAATGCGAGCCCCGACTCGAACTCGTTGACGTGACGGGCGAGGCGTTCGTGACGAGCCGTATCGACGCCGGAGAGGCGAGCTGTGTCGCCGCTGTCCGGACCCTCGATGCGCCCTTCCTCATCACCGACGACTTCCGGGCCCTCCCCGAACTCCAGCGACTCGTCGATGCGGAGGTCGCGCTCTCGCCTATCGTCCTGCGGGCGCTCGTGAAGCGAGGCGCACTCTCGGAAAACGAAGCCCGAACGGCGTTCGACGCCATCGCGGAGGGCCGCGACTGGCTCGGCGCGCCCATCTATCGGTACGCGCGTCGGCTGTTCGACTAGTCGTCGGCCGCGCTGTGGGTGTGCCCGCATTCGGGACACTCGAACTCCTCGTGGCGGAGTGCCGCCGACGATTCGCGAACCTCGCGCATCACCGCCGAAATCCGGTCCTCGGCGTCGAGTTCGTCCTCGACGGTGAGCTCCACGCCCTCCACTTCGAGCAGGAACTTCGCCACCTCCGTCACCTCGTACATCAGGTCGTCGAGCTCCTCGGCGGTGAAGAAGTCGCACATCGCGCCGTAGAGGAACGTCGCGCCGGCCTTCCTGACTTTCCCCTCGAACGCCGCGCGGGCCTGGTTCACGGCCTGCGGGGAGTAGGTGTCCGTCATGAACGGCACCAGCTCGGGCAGGTGCTCGCCGATCTTCGTCATCTCCACGCCCGTCTCGGTGCGGAAATCGGCACACAGCCGGGCGATGGCCCACTCCCGCGCCGTGATGTAGGTCCGGTCGCGGAGGAACTCGTTGGCGCGGTCGTAGGTCGCGCCGTCGATCTTCGAAAAGCGGGTGTACTCGCGGACGTCCGCGGGCACGTCGTCCCCAGCGTCGCTCCCCACGTCGTCCGTCGGGTCGTCGGCCCCGGTGGCGTCGGCCGCGTCCACCCGCCGAATCGCCTGCTGGACCTCCTCGTGTTCGCTCATACCGGAGTTGTGGTGCCCCGGCGAAAAAGCGTGTCGCCGGGCGTCCGCCGTGCGTCAGACGGTGCGACCCACGCTTGCGGGGTCGCACGAGGTCCACGCTTGCGGGGTCGCACGAGGTCCACGCTTGCGGGACCGCACGCGACCCACGTGGGACCGCGTCCTACGACCGCTCCGTCTCCCGTCGCTCCACGTACTCGCGTGCCGTCGACTCGTCGTCCGTCTCCAGCAGGCGTTCCAGCCGGCGCTCGAACTCCTCCTCGTCCAGCTCCCCGTTGGCGTACCGGCGTTTCAGGTCCTCGAGCGGGGTCGCCTCCGGCTCGCCGTCCGGTTCCGTCTCGTCGCTCTCGACCAGCATCGCGAAGATGGGGAGGAGGACGGCGAAGCCCACCACCCAGACCATCCAGAACCACGACTGCCCCGAGAAGAGGGCGAGAAAGCCCGCGCCCAGAACCAGCATGGCGAAGAGCCCCTCGGCGTTCTCCCGGGCGTTATCGACGACTCCCATACCTCTCGGTCGGGTCCGGGAGTGTAAAAACTCCGCCGGGACGCTTTTGAGGGACGCAAGCGTGGCTCACAGTATGAACGTCCTGTTGGGTATCGGCGGGAGCGAGGACTCCTTTCGGGCGCTGGAGAAGGCGCTCGACCGGGTCGTCGAGGCCGGCGATACGCTCACCGTCGCCGTCGTGGAGAACCCCGCGTCGGCCCCGACACCGGGGGACATCGAAGCGCGGGTGTCGTCGGCGCTCGACGACGCGGGCATCGACGCGGAGATCGTCCGGCTGGAGGGCCACGCCGGGAGCCGTCTCACGGAGTACGCCGAACAGGGCGGGTTCGATCGCATCGTCCTCGGCGGGGGCGAGACCAGCCCGCTCGGGAAAGTCCAGCTCGGCTCCATCGCGGAGTTCGTCCTCCTCAACGCGACCGTCTCGGTGACTCTCATCCGATGACTCCCCGTGACTACCCGGACGAGATCGCGGGCCCGTACGACCCACCGCCGAAGTCGTTCACGGACCGGGAGGGCCGCGAGATCGAGATCCGCCGGTACGAAAGCGGGCTCGACCCCCTCGTCGAGATGTATCTCGATTTCGACCCCGAGGACCGCGCACAGGGGATCCCCCCGACGGAGGAGAAGCGCATCCGCAAGTGGCTCGAGGCCATCCTCGGCGAGGGCTGCATCAACGTCGTCGCGGTCCACGAGGCGCCCGTAGGCCACGCCACGCTCGTCCCCGACGGCGACGGCGCCTACGAGCTCGCCATCTTCGTCCTCTCGGAGTACCAGGAGAGCGGTATCGGCACCGAGCTCATCACCGGCCTGCTCGGCGCGGGTCGCGAGTCGGGGATCGACCGCGTCTGGCTCACCGTCGAGCGCTGGAACCGCGCCGCCATCGTCCTCTACGAGAAGGTCGGGTTCGAGACGCACGACGACGGCAGTTTCGAGCTGGAGATGACCGCACGCCTCTCGGATTAAACCGAGAGGACGGGCTGGGAGGCGTGTGCCAGCACGTACTCCGCGGCTTTCTCGATGACGGCACTCGGGTCGCCGGTCACCGGCTCGCGCGGGATGACGACGAAATCCGCGTCCACGGCCTCCGCGGCGTCGAGGATGACGCTCCCGGGGTGCTGTGAGAGCCGGGACAGCGAGAAGCCGTACGCCGAGGAGTGGGTCACGGGCACGTCACCGGCGAGCGCGCGGACCGACGCCATCGCCGACTCGCTCTGGGCGACGGCCTCGGCCTCGGTGAGGTCGCCCACGGCCACCCCGCGGACCACGGCCTCGCCGAACACGTACAGCGCGTGGATCTTGGCGTCGTACCGGTCCGCGATCGCTACGGCGTACTCCATCGCCTCCATCGCGGCCTCGCTGTCGTCGACCGGCGCGAGCACCGTCTCGATGTTCATAGCTGTCGCTGTCGCGGTGAGGAGAAAAAACTACGCTTCGCTTCGGCTCAGAAGGGGGCCTGCGGGCCTTCGTCCTCGTTCTCCTCGCCCTCACCCTCGCCGGGGAAGGAGGGGGACATGCCGCCACCCATCCCACCGTCGTCGCCGCCCATGCCGGTGTTGGCGTGGACCGCGGTGATCTCGGGGATCTCCTTCGTCATGCGCGATTTGATGGCCTGGATCGTCATCGGAGAGATCCCACACCCGGAGCATGCGCCCCCGAGCATGATGGTGACCTCACCCGTCTCGCGGTCGAGGTCCTGGATGGCCGCGCTCCCACCGTGCATCTGGATCTGCGGGAAGTTCCGGCGGAGGAAGTTCGAGATACGCTCTCGAAGGTCGTCGTCGCCGCCTGCGGATTCCGTGCTCATGTCCGCGGCTATGGTTTCGTCGGCCTTAGCCCTTTGGTTGGGGTGTGGATTGTGGGATGGTGTTTCGTTCTTTTGTGTTCGAAACGCAGTCTCTCGCCGGTGTGTTGTCTGGTCCGCGAATACCGAGTAGCACGTCCAGCGTTGTCGTTGTGCGACCGGGTCCGCCACCACCACTTCGAAAGCCCCCGTGCGCTCGCGGTCGCTGCGCGAGATATTCGCTTCGCGAATAGGGCTCGCGCAGGCGACTCTCCTTCGGCGCGAGCCCACGGCCCCTTTCAGTCCCACCCGAGGCGGCTGTTCCGCAGGCTACCGTGGGTCGGCTGGTCGGTCAACCACCCAGGGTGGGACTGAAAGGGGCGACGCGGTCGGCGAGCGAGGCGATGTAAGCACCGCAGGAGCGAGCGTTAGCGAGCGACGAGGAGCGCAGCGAGCCACAGCCGCCGAGCGCGTCGGGGCTTTCGAGGTGTTGTTGATGGCTGTCGCTGCGGTCACGGCGACATTTAAAAACAAACCCAAAAGCAACAAAAACAGCGATTACGACAGATCGAACTGCTTTCTGAGCTGCGAGCGGATCTCCTCGAGATACTCCTCCAGAATCGCCTCCAGTTTCTCCTCGGCCACGACGACGGCCGTGAGTCGCTCTTTCGGGTTCTCCGGGAGGTCGATGGTGAACTCACCGTCGCCCTCGTAGTGCGGTTCGGACTCGTTGAGGATCTGCTGGTCGATGCCGTGGATCAGCGTAGAGTCGTACTGCTCGTTCATGGTGTTAAAGGCGTCCTTGTACGCCTGCTGGAGCTGCGGGAAGTACGCGACGTACTTCTCCTCCTCGAAGGACTCGGGGGTGAGGTCGCTCATGGTCGGGAATACCGGCGCGGCGTAAAAAGCGGGGCGGTTGTCGGTCCCCGACTACTCCTCGAACTCCGTGCGCTCGGGGGTGAACGCCGACTCGTCGCGGTTCCGTTCGGCCGTGACGGCCGTGAACGCGGCGCGGTAGCGCGAGAGCTTCCGGAAGAGGATGTACGCGAAGACCCCGTCGTAGACGATGACGAAGGCGAAGAACATCACCAGCTGTGAGGAGCCGGTGAGCGCGGCGGCGACGCCGGGGATGATGCCGACGAGGGTGTTGTACGTCGCGTGGATGAACGCGGCGATGACGAGCCCCTTCACGACGATGGGGCCGGCCCGCTCCTGGTTGAACTTCGCGAGGCCGAGGTAGTAGCCCGCGAACGCGGAGTAGATGACGTGGCCCGGTCCGGCGAGCGCGCGGAGGGCGGTGATCTGCCCACCGGCGCCGATGATGTTGCCGAGGATGCGCTCGATGCCGCCCGCGGCGAGCGCCCCCCCGCTGAGGACCGCCAGCCCGCCCGCGAGCTCGACGACCTGGCCGCTCCCGTTCAGCCCGCGGGTGATATAGAGCGCGTTTTCGATGGTGGCGAAGCCGAGGCCCGCGACGGCGCCGTAGACGGTGCCGTCGATGACGGAGTCGAAGCGGTCGTCGCGGTAGGCGTGGAGCCGGACGGCGAGGAGTTTCACCGTCTCCTCCGCCGGCCCGACGACGAGATAGAAGAAGAGGACGATACCGACGAGCGGAATCGCCCGGAGGACGCTCCCGAGCAGGGTGTTCACGATGGCGGCGAAGCCCGCGAAGACGACGCCGAAGACGAACGTGACGACGAGCAGGTCCAGCGGCTCCGAACTCGTGATGTCCGTGAGATAGACGTAGGCGACCAGTCCGAGGGCCGGGATCACGGAGAGGACCACCAGCCCGATGGCGTAGGGGTCCTCGGCGAAGGTGGCCCCGATAGAGCCGAGGATGAACTGCGAGAGGAGGATGACGATGCCGAGGAGGATGACGATCCCCCGGACGGTCGCGATGACCCCGCGGTAGAGGCGGATCGCGAGCCGGTCGAGGGCCGTTCGTGGCTCCCACGTGGCGATGTCGTAGAGGTCACGCGTGCCGTCCGACCGCGCCTCCACGGGGTCCCGTTTGCCCATACCCGGTTGTCGAAGGGGGTCGACGTAACGCTTTGGCCGAATTTTTACTCCCGGCCCCCGAACGCGGGGTATGCACTGGGACCAGCGCGAGCAGGCCGCGCTCCGCGACGCGGGGCTCTCGACCGAGGACCTGAAGGAGGCCTCGGCCGCCGTCGCCGACGCCACCGCGGAGACCGCGGACGCCCTCACCGAGTTCTTCGCCGCACACGACACCGTCTACTCCGATATGGATATCGCCCACTCGACGACCGAGTATCCCGAACACACCGTGGACCACGTGGACGTGTACACCCACAGCGCCGACCTGCGCGGGTATCTCAAATTCGACACCTGGGGTGTCCCCATCGAGGACGGCCGCGTCCTCACCGAGACGATGGTCGAGCTGACGCTCGGCCCGACCGTGAACGGCCGGACGCGCTTCGCGAGCACGCGCGACGAGCTATGAGCGAGTCGCCGCGCGTCCGCGTCCGGGGGATCTACACCACCGCCATCACCCACCTGTTCGACGAGGTGGTGCAGGCGTCACCCCCCATCGAGCGGCGGTTCGACCGGGCGTTCCCCCTCGCCCCGGCGGACGTGGAGGTCGACACGACGTTCGACCGGCAGGGCGTGCGGCTCACGGGCGCGCCGGAGGCCGTGCAGGAGGCCACGGACCGCCTCCAGAGCCTCTCTGTCGACACCCTCGCGTGGGCGTCACCGGCCCCGCGCGGCGCGGTGTTCCAGGGGGTCGTAACGGACACGCTCGGCTCGGGTGCCGTGGTCGATCTCGGTGAGACGGAGGGGTTTCTCCCCTACCGCAACGCCGAGGACCGGGTGGAGGAAGGCGACGTGCGCCGGGTACAGGTCACGGCGAGCGAGCCGCCGTGGTGCTCCGACCGCCCCGAACTCCACACCGGCCTGGAGGTGCCGGGGTCGATGCTCACGCTCTCGTACGGGGGGCGTCCGCGAGGCCCCGACGAGCTCCTCCGGATGCAGGAGCTCGTCCCGCAGTCCCCGCCGGAGGGGTGGGCCACGCGGTGGGACCCGCACGTCGGTGACGCCTCGATGGAGACCATCGGCGAGGCCATCGAGGCCGCGAGCGAGCGGGCGGAGACGCTGATGCAGGGGGTCGCCGGCGCGGACCCGGACGACGCGCCCGGCCCCCTCGTCGAACTCGAAGCGACGACGCACGTCTGGTTCGGGCGCGAGGGCCGGTTCGCGCTCGACGACCTGCGACGGGAGGTCGCCACCACGATGCCCGGCCACCACCGCATCAAGGCGGGGACGAACGCCGCGAGCGCCGCGGTCGACTTCGCGGAGGCCGTCTGTGACCCCGCGGGGGAGTTCCCCTTCGACACCGTGGCCCGGCAGTTCGGGCCGCGCGAGGGCGACCGGGTGAGCCTCGGCCACGGGAAGCCCGACGGCCGGCTCATCACGCTGGGGAAGGGCGAGGTCACCACGCGCGATGCGGACGGCATCACCATCGAACGCGAGATGAGTCCGGGCGGGACCTACGACGCGCTGGGGGTCCCCCGCGAGTCGGGTGATATCGCCACCACGAAACTGAAGGAGGGCCGCTGGTGGTACGCCACCGTCTACCGGGGGGAGAACGGCGAGCGCCGCGGCACCTACGTCAACGTCTGTACGCCCGTCGAGATCTTTCCGGAGACGGCGCGCTACGTCGATCTCCACGTCGACGTGGTGAAACACGCCGACGGCACGGTCGAGCGCGTGGACGACGACGAGCTCGACGCCGCCGTGGAGGCCGGGAACGTCCCCGAGGCGCTCGCGGAGCGCGCGCGGCGGGTCGCGTCGAAGATCGAGAACGCGCTTTGACTACTCCCCGTTTCGTCGGCACAGCCATCCACCCACCCCGAGCGCCGCGAGCGCGCCCACGAGCGAGAACCCGGGCTGGCCCGTCGCGGTCGGCGAGTCGGTCGGAGAGGGTGAGGGCGTCGGTGTCGGGGTGGGTGTCGGCGTCGGCGTGGGGAGCCGCGGGTCGGCGAACGTGTAGATGGCGGCGTCCTGTGCGGGGGTCTCCGCCGCGGGGTTCTTCCGGCTGGAGGCGAGGAAGAAGGACCCGTCGACCCCGGCCTGTGCGGTCCAGAAGGAGGTCGTCTCGCTGTCGCGCCACGCGAACAGCTCCTCTGGATTCGAGGGATCAGTCACGTCGAACACCCGGACGCCCCCCCGGTACCACGAGGTGTAGAGCTTCCCGTCCGCGAACTCGAAGTTGTGCGAGGTGGTCCACACGCCGGAGAAAGACTCGTCCTCGCTCGGCGGGGCCTCGATGACCGCCAGCTCCTCGGGCTGGCTCGGGTCCGACACGTCGTAGAGAGTGATCCCGCCCGGCCGGACGTCAGCCTCGGCAGGCTCGATGTCCCACGACTCCACGCCGACCGCGAGCAGGGTCCCCGCGTCGTTCATCGCGGCGAAGTGGTCGTTTCCGGGGGTCTGGAGCGTCTCCTCGCGGATCTCGTCGTCCGAGAGTCCCTCGAACGCCTCGGGGGAGCGACCACGGACCCGGCTCACGAGTTCGGGGGCCGATGGGTCGGAGACGTCCACGAGCCACGTGCCGGCGTCCCACTGCGCGAGCGCGGCGACCCCGTTCGTCACCGACACGTCGTGGAGGGGCCACAGCCCGAACGAGAGGTCGGCCCACCCCTCCTCCACCGAGGTGATGGACCACCGGCCCAGCGCCTCGCCCGTCTCGGCGTCGACGGTGACGAGCGCGTTCTCCTGGCCGTCGTTCCCACAGAGGAAGACGGTTCCGTCGGCGATGTCGCAGTTGTGGTTGAAGAAGCTCGTCGCGTGGACGGAGACCTGCTCGGGGGCGGTGGGGTCGGAGACGTCGTAGACGACGACCCCCTGGAACGGCCGGGAGCCGGCCGGGTTCGCGGGGCCGGTGACGGCGAGCCGGTCCCCGTCGAGTTTCACGTCGTACACCTGCTCCATCGGCCCCTTCTCGGGGTCCGGGGTGACCGCGCGGTTCTCGTAGACGAGTTCGGGGGCAGCGGGGTCCGAGCAGTCGACGACGGCGAAGCCGTCCGTGACGGCGACGAAGGCGGTGGAGCCGTCGTCGCTCACGACGGCCTCCTTCGCGCGGGGGAGGGTGAGGCGGCCGAGCACCGCGCTCGACTGGGCGGTTGCGGGGAGGGTGCCGACGGTGGCGAGGCCGAGACCCGCACCCGTGGCACGCAACACGTCTCGTCGGTGCATACCGACCACTGGGGCCGGCGGGACCTAAAAGGGTGGTCGCCCGGGAGCCACAGGGCTTTCCCCTCTCCGAGCGCAGAGGGGGTATGATTCAGCCGGACCTCTCCACGCGAACCGCCCTCGTCACCGGGAGCGCACAGGGGCTCGGGCGCGCGTTCGCCCTCGCGCTCGCCGACGCGGGCGCGGACGTGGCCGTCCACTACCACTCCAGCGACGTGCAGGCCGAGGCCACGGCCCGCGAGATTCACGAGCTCGGCGTCGACAGCGTCGCCGTGCAGGGGGACGTGACCGACCCCGACTCCGTCGACGCGATGGTCGAGGAGGTCGAGGCCGAGCTCGGGAGCGTCGACGTCCTCGTGAACAACGTCGGCGATTTCGCCCCTTCGCACTGGCAGGACATCGACTGGGGCACCTGGCAACGCGTGCTCTCGACGAACCTCGACGGGACCGTCCTCTGTGCGAGACGCGTCCTCCCCGCGATGCGCGAGCAGGGGTGGGGTCGCATCGTCAACGTCGGCTACGCCTCTTCCGAGAAGGCGATGGTCAGCCCGAAGAACTTCCCGTACTTCGTGGCGAAGACGGGCATCCTGATGTTCACGCGGATGCTCGCCGCGGACACGCAAGACGACGGCATCACCGTCAACGCCGTCTCCCCGTACGTCGTCGAATCGTCCGACGAGTTCCCCGACGACGCTCCTCGGGGAAGATGGGCCTCCTTCGACGATCTGACCCAGGCGATGCTCTTCTTCTGTGACGAGGGGAGCGACTACATCTCGGGGGAGAACATCGAGGTGGATGGCGGGTGGCTGCCGGAGAACGTGTGACGTGTTCTCCTGGACGCGAGCGGAGCGAGCGTCCGGCTTTTTGATTCAGCTTTTTCCGAGGAGCGGGTAGCCGGCTTTGCCGGCTACTTGTTCCGTGACGGCTTCGCCGCCACGCGGTTCCCGCAGCGAGCGCAGCGAGGAACCCCGACGCCGAAAAAGGCGGGGGAGTAATACTTTTATTGTAATACTACAAAGTAATACCCATGCCGAAAGTCACGACGAAGGGGCAGGTGACCATCCCGAAGGCGATCCGCGACCGGCTCGGTATCGACCCCGGTGACGAGGTCGAGTTCGTCGAGACCAACGAGGGGTACGTTCTCCGCAAGACCCCCGGAGAGAACCCCTTCGAGAAGTGGAAGGGGAGCCTCGAAACCGACCGCACGACTGAGGAGATCATGGACGAACTCCGCGGCCGATGAGGACCGTCGTCGACACGAGTGCGCTCATCGCATCACTGAACGACGACGACGTGCACAACGACGCGGCGACCGCGCTGTTGGGACGGGCCTCCGAGGAGGGTGCGTTGCTCATCAACGACCCGATCTACGCGGAGCTGTCGGTGCACTTCGAGAGCCACGAGACGCTGCGGGCGTTCCTCGACGACACCGGCCTCATCCGGGGCTCGCTCGGAGCGGAGACCTGCTGGCTTGCTGGGGAGCGATACCGAGCGTATCTGCAGAACCGAGGGCACGCGCTCGCCTGTCACGAGTGCGGTCACGAAGCGACCTACGAGTGTCCGAACTGTGGAGCCCGCGTCCGCTCGCGACAGCACATCCAGTCGGACTTCCTCATCGGCGCGCAGGCTGAGTGCGAGGCCGACCGCCTGCTCACCTTCGACGGCGGCTTCTTCGAGACGTACTTCGACGTGGCGACCCTCTCCGTCAGGGCGTAGCGGTTCAGTTCCCCTCCGGTTCCTCGTCCTCGCTCTCTTTCTCCCCGCCTCTTCTCTGCTGGAACGCCGCGGCGAGCGCGAGGCCGATGGCGAACCCCACGGGAATCCACAGGCCGATGTTGTCCGTCGCCACGCCGACGCCGGCCCCGATGGCGATACCGACCCCGATACCGGGTGCGAGCGCCTCCTCGTCGAACTCCATCAGTTCCCTTCCAGCGCGTCGATGGCCACCGCGGCAGCCACGAGCGCCTCCTTCGGCGCGTCGCCCACGTCCCCGAGGTGGAGGTCGTAGGTGTCGCGCACGGAGAGCCGACCCTTCAGACTCCCGAGGGTCGTCCCGTCCGGCGCCTCGATGGTGTAGCTGTGGGGGATGAGGCCGAAGATGCCGGAGACGTTCCGCAGTACCTCCACGAACGTGCTCCCCGACTCGATGGTCGCGTAGAGCTCCCCGTCGGGGCCACGGATCCGCCAGACGTGTTTGAAGAAGGTGAACTGCTTCTCGAGGACGGCCAGCACCTCACCGTCGGGCGTGGTGAGCGTGTAGTCGCCCGCGAAGTCGAACATGGACTTCGCCTTCACCCGAAAGACGGGGTTCCCGTCGCCGTCGAGGAACGGGAACTCCTCTTTCATCCTGAAGAGCTTCTGTTTCGTCTGGAGCAGCAGCGCTCCGGAATCGTCGTAGATGCGGTACTTGTTCCGGAACAGCTTCTGTTTGATGACGTAGTCGTCGCCGGTGAGGTCGACGCCGGGGAGCTCGTCCATACGCCGGGGTTCGACGCCCGCCCTGAAAAGCGCTGAGGCCGGTGTGTCAGTTCGTTCCACGACACTCCTCCACACCAATCGACAGCGTTTCACCCGCCCGGTTCGTTCGCCAGATAATGACGAAGGACTACATCGAAGTCCGGGGTGCGTCCGAGCACAACCTCAAGGACGTGGACGTGCGCATCCCCCGCGAGGAGTTCACCGTCGTCACCGGCCTGTCGGGGTCGGGGAAGTCCTCGCTGGCTTTCGAGACGGTCTACGCCGAGGGGCAGCGCCGCTACATCGAGTCGCTCTCCGCGTACGCGCGGAACTTCCTCGGTCAGATGGACAAACCGCAGGTCGAATCCGTCGAGGGGCTCTCCCCCGCCATCTCCATCGACCAGAAGAACGCCGCGAACAACCCCCGATCGACGGTGGGGACGGTGACGGAACTCCACGACTACCTCCGACTCCTCTACGCCCGTGTCGGCACCCCGCACTGTCCCGAGTGCGGGAGAGAGGTGGGTGAGCAGTCCGCGCAGAACATGGTCTCGCGGATTCTCCAACTCCCCGACGGAACGCGGGCGAAGCTCGCCGCGCCCGTCGTCCGCGACCAGAAGGGGGCGTTCGAGGACCGCTTTGATGAACTCGTGTCGGCGGGCTACTCCCGCGTCGAGGTCGACGGCGAGGAGTACGACCTCACCATCGAGAAACCCGAGCTGGACGAGAACTACAACCACACCGTCGACGTGGTCGTCGACCGCGTGAAGGTGAGCGAGGAGGCCCGCTCTCGGATCACGGACTCGGTGGAGACGGCCCTCGAGGAGGCCGACGGCGTTCTCAAAGTGATTCTCCCCGACCCGCCCGAGGGGGTCGATTTGGGCTCGCGCGAGCGGCGCACGGGCGACCTCGCGGGCGCGGGCGACGACCGCCTCGTCACCGTCTTCTCGGAGGCGCTCGCCTGCACGCACTGCGGCATCGACCTCCCCGAGATCGAGACGCGCTCCTTCTCCTTCAACAGCCCCCACGGCGCCTGCCCGGAGTGTGAGGGCATCGGCGAGACGAAGGAGATCGACCCGGACCTCGTCGTGCGTGACCCCTCGAAACCCCTCAAGGACGTGTTCGAGGCGTGGTCGTACAACCGCTCGTACTACCGGACCCGCATCGACAGCGTCGCGGAGCACTTCGGCGTGAGCGTCCACACGCCCTTCGCGGACCTCGACGAGGAGGTCCAGCAGGCGTTCCTCTGGGGCACCTCCGAAGACGTCGTCTTCAAGCGCCGGACGAAGAACGGCACCCGACGCAAGGAGAAGCCGTTCGAGGGGGTCATCGAGAACCTCCAGCGGCGGTACGTCGAGACGGACTCCGAGAGCACGCGCGACCACATCGAGAAGTTCATGGCCACGACGACGTGCCCGGCGTGTGACGGCACCCGCCTCAAGCCCGAGTCCCGCGCGGTGCTCGTCGCGGACACCTCCATCACCGAAATCAACCGACTCTCCATCGGCGACGCCCTGGAGTACTTCGAGGGGCTGGAATCGGACCTCGACGAGCGCGGTCGCACCATCGCCGAGGAGATCCTCAAAGAGATCCGTGCGCGACTCGGCTTCATGGAGGAGGTCGGCCTCGAGTATCTCACCCTCGACCGGGAAGCCTCCACCCTTTCAGGTGGAGAGAGCCAGCGCATCCGGCTCGCGACGCAGGTCGGCTCCGGGCTCGTGGGCGTGCTCTACGTGCTCGACGAGCCCTCCATCGGGCTCCACCAGCGCGACAACGACAAGCTCCTCAACACGCTCGAAGGCCTCCGTGATCTGGGCAACACGCTCGTCGTCGTCGAACACGACGAGGCGACGATGTGGCGGGCCGACACGGTCATCGACATGGGCCCCGGCCCCGGCAAGCGCGGGGGTGAGGTCGTCGTCAACGGCCCCGTCGAGGAGGTGATGGAGACCGAAGCGTCGGTCACCGGTGACTACCTCGCCGGCCGCCGCGAGATTCCCGTCCCCGACGAGCGCCGCGACGCCGACGGCTATCTCACCGTGCGGGGTGCGCGCCAGCACAACCTCGATAATCTGGACGTGGATTTCCCGCTCGGCTGCTTCACCGCGATCACGGGTGTCTCCGGCTCGGGGAAGTCCACCCTGCTCCACGAGATCCTCTACAAGGGCCTCGTCCGCCGGATGAACGACACCGACGTCTTCCCCGGCGAGCACGACGATATCGAGGGAATCGACCAGATCAAAACGGTGCGGCTCATCGACCAGTCGCCCATCGGCCGGACGCCCCGCTCGAACCCCGCGACCTACACCGGGGTGTTCGACCGCATCCGCGAGCTCTTTGCAGAAACGAAGCTCTCGAAACAGCGCGGCTACGAGCGCGGCCGGTTCTCCTTCAACGTGAAGGGCGGGCGCTGTGAGGCCTGTGGCGGGCAGGGGACGGTGAAGATCGACATGAACTTCCTGTCGGACGTGTACGTCCCCTGTGAGGAGTGTGGCGGCGCGCGCTACAACGACGAGACGCTCGACGTCACCTACAAGGGGAAGACCATCGCCGACGTGCTCGACATGGACGTGGCGGAGGCGTACGACTTTTTCGAGGCCGACTCTCGCATCCGACGGAAGCTCCAGCTCCTGCTCGACGTGGGGCTCGACTACATGAAACTCGGCCAGCCCTCCACCACGCTCTCGGGCGGCGAGGCCCAGCGCGTGAAGCTCGCGGAGGAGCTGGGCAAGAAGGACTCCGGCGAGGCGCTCTACCTGCTGGACGAGCCCACCACGGGCCTCCACTCGGAGGACGAACGGAAGCTCATCGAGGTCCTGCAACGGTTGACGGACTCGGGCAACACCGTCGTCGTCGTGGAACACGAACTCGACCTCGTGAAGAACGCCGACCACATCCTCGATCTGGGCCCCGAAGGTGGCGAGGGCGGCGGCCACATCGTCGCCTCAGGAACGCCCGAGGAGGTCGCGCACGTCGAGGACTCCCACACGGGTCGCTACCTCCGGGACCTGCTCCCCGCCGTGGAGCTGGAGGGGCCGCGGTCGGATAGAGTGGCGAGTCCTGGGGACGACTGAGCGGTGTCGCCGTACTCGGCAGCCGGCGACGACTGAGCCGCGTTCTTGCGGCATCCACGGGCGACGCGCCCCTGCGACAACAGGTAAGTGGCTCGCGCTCGATTTCCCGGTATGAGCAGTTCCCGGAAAGTGGACGACGAGACGATACTCGACGTGTTGCGCGCAAGCGAGACGCCGGCGCTGACGACGACGGAAGTCGCGGGCAAGCTCCCCATCACCCGTGGGAGCACCCGCTCTCGGCTGCAGGCGCTCGTCGACGACGACCACCTCGAACGCGACCGCGAGGGCCGCAACGTCATCTGGTGGGTCCCCGAGCGCCGCGAGGAGGTCGAGGAGTGGCGCGCGGGCGAGCCCGAGATCGAACCGACGGCGCAGGCGAAAGCCGAGACCGAGGACGGCCCCATCGAGGTCGACGTCGAGGCGGAGGCCGCGGCGGCGGACGAGAGCGAGCCGGAGGTCGAGACGCCGGACGAGGAGACGGAGACGCGCACGGGGGTCGAGCGTCCCGAGCTCTCCGACGACGACGAGGGACTGCGGGCGCTGGCGCTCGTCGCCGTCGCGGCCGTCGGCTACCTCCTGTTCCGCAAGCTCCGGAGCTAACGAGGAAGCTTCTTTTTCTCTCGCCCGTAGCCTCGGGCGTGTACGATTTCATCGTCGTCGGTGCTGGCCCGGCCGGCGCGCGGTTCGCCCGGTCGGCCGCGGAACGCGGGCGTGACGTGCTCGTCTTCGAGCAGGGGGAGATCGGGAAGCCGCTCGCCTGCTCCGGGCACGTCTCGCTCGACCTCTGGGAGTACGTCCCCGAGGAACACCACGACGCGCTCTTCCAGAACGCCATCTCGGGCGCCCGGTTCCGGCTGGGCGGCCCCGACGCGCGCCCGTACCCCTTCTACCGCGAGGCGCCCATCTCGAACGCGGTGGACCGCGTCCTCCTGGACAAGGTGCTCGCGGGCGCGGCTGCGGACGCGGGAGCCGACGTGCGCGACGGCCACACGGTCACGCGGGTCCGCGAGGAGGACGACCGGGTCCGCGTGACGGCGAAGGGCCCCGACGGCAGCGACACCTACGAGGCGCGGCTGGTCGTCGGCGCGGACGGCCCCCGGTCGCGGGTCCGCGCCGAGGTGGGCCTTCCCGAGCCGGACGAGTTCCTCCACGGCGTCCTCGGCTTCGATTTCACGCCCGACGACGACGATTTCGTCGATGTCCACCTCACGATACCGGGCTTCTTCGCGTGGCGCATCCCGAGAGGAGATGGCGGGGTGGAGTACGGGCTCGCCGTCTCCCCCGGCGACGACGCCCGCGGGCGGTTCGATTCCTTGCTCGACGAGTACGGCGTCACCGTCGAACACCGCTGCTCGGGCGCGATCCCGGTCGGCCCGCCGAAACGGGTGACGGGCACCCGGTCGCTGCTCGTCGGGGACGCCGCGGGCCAGACGAAGCCGTTCACGGGCGGCGGGATCCTCTACGGGATGCGCGCGGCGGACCACGCGGCTCGCACCGTCGACCCGGCGCGCCCCGGGACGCTCGGCGACTACGAGCGGGCGTGGCGCGACGACCTGCGAACCGAGATCCGACTGGGCCATCTCATCCGGTGGGGCTACGATGTCCCCGAGCCCCTCCAGCGGCTCGGCATGCGGCTCTTCTCGGGCGAGATCGGCGTCCACATGGACGAGCCCACGTCGCTGTTCTCCCGCGAGCAGCTCCGGGCGCTCCTGCGATAGTCAGGCCTCGGGGTACGTCGGCAGCCGCTTCGAGGCCGCCGATCCCTCGTAGAACGGGAGGGGGACGCGCGTCGCCTCGACCTCGTCGCCGTCGACCCGGACGGTCAGCGCCTCGGCGTCGTTCGTGAAGTCCACGTACGCGAGCGCCGCGGGCCCGTCGAGGCTCGGGCAGTCGGCCGCCCGGGTGACCTCCCCGATCGTGGCGTCCCCGTCGAACACCGCCGCGCCCGCCTCGGGGACCGCGTCGGGTCGCAGTCCGACCAGCCGCTTGGAGGGGCGACCCTGGTTCTCCACGCGGGAGACGACCTCCTGGCCCACGTAACAGCCCTTCTCGAAGTCCAGCGCGTTGCGGAGGCCGGCGACGTTCGGGACCCGCCCTTTCAGTTCGCTCGAGAACAGCGGGGTGCCGGCTTCGAGCGTGAGCGTGTTCCACGTCGCGTAGCCGAACGGGACGGCGTTCAGCCCCCGGGTGAGCAGCGTGTCGAACACCTCCTCCCCGTGGTCGGCCGCACAGATGATCTCGTAGGCCTCGTCGCCGGTGGGGTCGTCACCGCGGATGACGGTGACGCCGGCTTCGCCCATCGACCCGCGGTCGAAGTTCAGTGCGCCATCGGGGGTGCCGATCTTGTGGAGGACGCTCGCCACCTTCTCCGTCGCTTTGGGGCCGTGGACGCCGAAGACGCCGAACCGCTCGGAGGCCTCCGCGACCTCCACGTCCTGGATGAAGGTGTGTTCGGCCCACTCCTCGGCGAGCCAGCCCGCGTTCGCCGGCGGCGTGAAACAGAGCAGGCGCTCGCCCGCGTTGTAGACGTAGCAGTCGGTGCGGATGCCTCCCTGCGCGTCGAGCAGCAGGGCGTAGACGCCCTGGCCGTCCTCGGTCGGAACGTCGTTCGTGAGCGCGTTGTCGACGAAGTCGACCCGGTCGGCGCCCGTCACCTCGACGATGCCGTAGCCCATCTCGATGACGCCCACGGCGTTGCGGACGGCGCGGTGGGTGCGCTCCGGCCGGCCGTAGTGGTCGACGACGCGCCGGCCGTCGTACTCGGTGAACGTCGCCCCGTGGTCCTCGTGCATCGTGCCGACGACAGTCATTGCCGGTTCTCGGAGGAGGACGAATAAAAACGGGACGCTCTCGGCCTCAGAAGGGGAGCCGGTCGCGGAGCTTCTCGACGAGCGACGGCTCCGGTTCCGGCTCCGTCGGGTCCGGGACCACCTTCGGGTCGGGGTAGATGCACGTCCGGTCGCCGTCGCGCTCCACCGTGATGAGCCCCGCGTCCTTCAGCTCCCCGAGGGCCGTCTCGATGCGGTCGATACTCGCGTCGACGTGTGCTCGGACCTCGAAGACGGTCATGCCCTCGCCGTTCCGCTCGACGAGCGCGTCGAGCACCGCGACCTGCGTCTCGTCGCGGTCGCGGAACTCCCGCTTGGCCTGCATACGAGTGTGTTCGTCACGACTGCCCTTAACGGTTCGCGGGGACGGCGGCAGTCTTATGTGTCGAACGGCAGCATCACGCGGTAATGGGATTCAAGTGTTCGCTACTGGGGCACGACTTCGCCGACCCCGAGACCGAGCGGGAGCGCGAGGAGCGCGGCGACGAGGTGGTCACCACCATCCGCGAGATCGCCCACTGCACCCGCTGTGACGAGTCGAAGGTCGTCTCCGAGAGCAAGGAGGTGACGGCCATCGTCGAGCCGGAGACGGTCGATGCACAGGGAATCGACCAGCACGACGAGGACGCCTACGAGGAGCCGACCGGCACCCCGCGACAGGACACGGAAGAGCCGATTCCGGACGACACGGGCGCGGCGGACGAGGAGGTCGAGGCGGAGGAGGACGACCGGCTCGCTCCGCCCGACGAGGCGACCGCGGAGGCCATCGAGTCGTTGGCCGACCGCGACCCCGAAGAGGAGGACGCCGAGATCCTCGACGACGGCGAGGAGCCGACCCGCGAACCGGGGCAGTGGCCCGACGACGACGAGCCGTGGGACCCCACCCCGTCGCCGGCCACGGAGCCGGAAGCGGTCGAGTCGGACGCCGCGGAGCCGACGACCGAGGGGGCGACCGAGGAGGCGGCCACGGACGCGGCGCTCACCACCGAGCCGACCGACGACGGCCTGCTCGTCCCCGACGGCGCGTACGTCTGTCCGGAGTGTGGCTTCACGACCAGCGTCGACGGCTCCTCGCTGCGCGCGGGCGACGCCTGCCCGGAGTGTCACCGCGGCTACCTCGAAGGCGAGCGAAATTCGTAAACCCCCGTCGCGCGTGGCCCCACGCATGGAGGAATACAAGATGCGCCGGGGCGAGTATCTCGAAGAGCGAGTCCCGGACCTGAAAGGGACCATCGAGGAGTACTTCGGCCCCATCACGGGGACGACCGAGTTCAAGGGGAGCGACCTCTACGTCGTCGGCGAGCCCGACAACCCCGTCTTCGAGAAGGTCGTCGCCGGCGCCGTCGCCTACTCCGGCAAGAAGGACAAACTCGCGGTCGACTTCGTGGAGCGCGACCTCCAGGAGCTCATGGAGACCGGCGACGTGGACAAAGCCGGCGACGCGAACACGGCGAAGAACGATTTCCTCCTCGAGTGTACGGGTCGCGACGCCAAGTCCCGCCGCGAGTCGATGAAGCGCGCGGTCGAAGACGACGAAACTCCTGACGGCGTCTAACCCGCTTACATCACGCTCGGCTCGTCCGACTCGTAGGCGTGCTCCGTGAGAAGCGCCTCGAGGTTGTAGTACGGGACGAACGCGAGCAGCTCACCGTTTTCCGCGTACAACTCGACGCCGTCGTCCAGCTTCTCGTAGTCGTCGCATTCGAGCTGGCCGTTCGGGAGGATTGCACGGTACATACACGGGGGTATGGCCGCGAGCCTAATCAAAATCCCGCGTCACTCGATGATGCCGTATCCACGCCGGAACAGAAGGATATCGAGCGCGAGCATCGCCACCGTCAGCCCGGAGAGCACCGCGAGCGAGAGGTTCGCGTCGACCTCCGTGTAGCCCAGAAAGCCGTAGCGGACGCCGTTGACCATGTACACCATCGGGTTGAGAAGCGAGAGCGTCCGGAAGATCCCCGGGATGTCGGAAAGCGAGTAGAAGACGCCCCCGAAGAACGTCAGGGGTCTGATGATGAACTGCGTGAGGACGGTGAGATAGTCGAAGTCGCGGGCCCACAGTCCTCCGAGGACGCCGAAGGAGGCGAACAGCATCGTGATGACGACGATGAACGCGACGAGATAGAGGGGTCTCGCGACGGGGACGGTCCCGGCCGGGATGGCGAACGGGACGAAGACGACGCCGACGCCGACGATGATGAACCCGACGACGATGCCGCGGAGCGCCGCGGCCATCACGTACGCGAGCACCTGACTCGTGTACGAGAGCGGCGAGGTGAGGATCTCGTGGATGTACTCGTTCCACCGGCCATGGAAGATGGAGAAGGAGGCGTTCTCGAAGGAGTTCGACACCGCACCGAGCACGACCAGCCCGGGGAGGATGAAGAGGATGTACGGGAAGCCGGCGATGGAGTCGATTCGCCCCCCGAGCACGAGGCCGAAGACGGCGAAGTAGAGGATGTTCGTGATGGCGGGCGGGAGGAAGGTGTTTCTGGGCCGGCGGACGAACCGGAGGATCTCGCGTTTCAGAAGCGAGCGGAAGCCGGTGCCGAAGACGGTGCTCACGGCTCCACCTCCATCGTCTGGGCGTCGTCGTCGAGCCGCGTCATGTCGACGAACACCTCCTCTAAGGAGGCCCGGCGGATGTCCAGATCCGAGACCTCGTAGCCCGCGCGGTCGAGCGCGCGGAGCACGTCGGGGGCGACCGCGCCCGCGCTGTCGGCACTGACTTCGAGGGTGCGGTCGTCCAGCGCGACCTTGTGGACCCCCTCCGCGTCGATATCGGGGATGCCGTCGGGCGCCTCGGCGAGGGTGACGACGAGGGTGTCGGTCCCCCGGGACCGGAGGTCGTCGGGCGTGGCGACCTCGAGTTTCTTCCCGGCGTCCATGATGGCGACCCGGTCACAGAGCCGCTCGGCCTCCTCGATGTAGTGGGTGGTGAGCAGGACGGTCGTCCCCTCGTCGTTGAGCCGCTGGACGAGGTTCCAGAGGTCACGCCGGAGCTCCACGTCCACCCCGGCCGTGGGCTCGTCGAGGATGAGGAGATCGGGGTCGGTGACGAGCGCACGGGCGAGCAGAAACCGGCGTTTCATCCCGCCGGAGAGCCAGTCGAAGCGGGTGTCGCGCTTGTCGTAGATGCCCACCGTCTTCAGCGCCTCGTTCGCGCGGCGTGCGGCCTCCTCGGGGGGGACGCCGTGGTAGCCGGCTTTGTGCTCTAAGACCTCGTGGATGGGGAAGAAGCGGTCGACGTTGAACTCCTGGGGCGCGAGGCCGATGCGGTCGCGCGCCTCCTGGTACTCCGACTCGACGTCGAAGCCGAACACCTCGGCGGAGCCGCCGGTCGAGCGCGCGAGGCCGACGAGGATGTTGATGAACGTCGTCTTGCCCGCGCCGTTCGGCCCGAGCAGTCCGAAGAACTCCCCCTCCTCGACCTCGAAGGAGAGGCCGTCCAGCGCGCGGACGTCGCCGTACTCCTTCTCGAGTCCGTCGGCCTTGATGGCCAGCGTCATTGTTGGCTATGCGTGCCGATTCCGGTTAAGGATGCTGTGAGAGGCAGGACCAGCCGGTGTGCGGTGTCGCACCACACGACGCGGGGGGTCGCGTCAGCGGCCGCCGAGCTTCTCGCGGGAGATGGAGATGCCGCCTGGCGTGATGATGAGCTGTTCGTCGTCCTTCTGGACGATGTCGCCGCCCACCTCGCGGGCGACCTGCTTCAGCTCGTCGGAGATGTGCTCCATCGTCCGGTCCGTCGTCGTGTGCCGGGTGATGTCGGCGATGACGATGTCGCCGTCGTAGACGGCGTCCTTGATGGCGACGACGTCCTGTTTCCCGCCGATGGTGGCGATGTGGACGTTCGTGCCCACGTCGTTCGGCGCGGCGTCGAAGTCGTCGATGTCGAGCGCCACGTAGTCGTCGGCGTTGCGCGATCCTCCCCCGAGCAGTTTGCTCATCAGGCCCATAGACCCGAAACTGGTCGGGATCGGCATAGGTGTTACGTCAGACACGTCTCAGCCGGGGGGAAAATCCAACGGCTGGGCGTCCCCACACGGGGCGTGGCGATGACTGAGTCTTTTTTCTCCTCTCGATTCGAGGGTCGGGTATGACCTTCAGCATCTGCGTCCGCGAGACGTACGAGGACAGCGAGGGGGACGAGCAGTACCGCTTCGGCGTCGCCGTCACCACCCGGCTCGCGGGCGTCGGCGCGCTCTGCCCGCACGCGAACGAGTACGGGGCCGTCTCCACCCAGTCGATCACCAACGTCGAACTCGGGGCGAAGGGGATCGAGTATCTGGCCGATGGGCTCGCCGTCGACGACGCGCTCTCCGCCCTGCTCGACGCGGACGAGGGGCGGGCGGGGCGACAGCTCCACGGGGTCGGCCGCGAGGGGAGCTTCGTCTTTTCGGGGGAAGAGTGCATGGACCACTACGGCCACCGCGACAGGGGGAGCTTCACCGTCGCCGGCAACTTGCTTGCCGGCCCCGAGGTGCTCGACGCGACCGCCGATAGCTACGAGACCTCCGACCGGGAGCTACCGCTCGCCCGCCGGCTCATCGACGCGCTCGCGGCGGGCTACGCGGAAGGCGGGGACAAACGCGAGGACCTGCGGGTGCAGTCCGCGGCCCTGAAGGTGACGACGACGGAGGACCGCGATATGGACCCGTACTACGACGACCTGCGGGTCGACGCGACCCCCGACCCCATCGACGCGCTGTACGAGACGTTCGACCTCGCCGTAGAGAGCTTCGACGCCGCGCTCGCGAAGTACGAGGACGCCTACGCGGAGGACGACCTCGGCGAATGAGCGACGACTCCCTCCTGCGGTCCCCCCTCGGTATGGGCGTCTACGCCGTCCGGTTCCTCCTCGAACTCGCGGCGCTCGCGGCGCTCGCCTACTGGGGGCTCCGGACGGGGACGACCCTCCTCGTGCAGGTCGCGCTCGCCGTCATCGCGCCCCTCTTCGCGGCGGGGGTCTGGGGCACCTTCGTCGCCCCCACGGCCCCCTACCGACTGCCGGAGCTCCCCAGACTCGGCCTCGAAATCCTGCTGTTCGGGGTCGTCGCGCTCGCGCTCGCGAGCCTCGGGGAGACGACTGCGGCCGGAGCGATCGCCGGGCTCGCGGTCGTCGACGGCCTCGCCGTCTTCTACCTGGAGACTCAGACCGAGAACTGATACAGCTCGTCGCCGACGTGGTGGATCGACTCGATGACCCGGCCCGAGTCGCCGACCATGTCGTCGCCGTCGACCTCCGCGCGGCCGATGGCGAGCACCTTCCCGTGGGTCTCCTCCGCGATGGCGACGAGCTCCCCCTCGTCGATGGAGTCGTCGGCCTCCGTGATGCCCGGCCGCATGACGTTCGCCCCGTCGGAGACGAACGACACCGCCCCCGCGTCGACGGTGACGACGTTGTGCTCCGGCGGGAAGGCGTTCGCCCCCTTCACCGTGAGGAACGGCTCGTCGTCGAAGAACGCCACGAGCGGTTCGCCGTCGACGAGGACGACCTCCCAGTCGGAGTCCTTGAACTCCACTTCCTCGAAGGCGTCCCCCTCGACCGTCACGCCGAGGCCGGCCTCGATGGCCTCCACGATGGCGTCGATCTCGTCGCCGCGAAGATGATGGCGGGATTTCACCTGCATACCCTCCCCTTCGGGGGTCCGCGGATAAATCCGTTCGTTTCCCCGTCACCGGGTCGCCGAGGCAGGAACGGCTAAGTAGCCGGATTCGCAACGTGTGGGTATGTGGGGCACACGCGGCGGCCGTGACGAGGTGACCTGCATCGCCTGCGGCGAGGCGGTCCCCCGCACCGACGCCCGCGAGTACGACAAGGAAGGCGACCGCTGGGAGCGCCACGGCAAGGAGTTCGAGTACCTCTGTAAACCCTGCTTCCGCGACACCTGCAACCAGCCGCGCGGCGACCTCGAAGCCGTCCTCACGGAGAGCGGCGCCGGCGAGGTCGCGAACGCGGAGTTCCTCGACCGCTACACCAGCCTCGTCCGCGACCGCACCCGCCCCGAACGCAACGAACACGAGTAAGGTGCTCCTCCAACAGTTCCCCGTCCGGCTGCTCCTCCCCGTCCTCCTGCTGCTCCCGATGGCCGCCTTCGCCGCGCTCGCCGTCTGGGTCTACGACGACGCCCGCCACCGCGGCAGTGACTCCCCCCTGCTGTGGGCCTTCGCGGGCGTCTTCTCCCCCCTGCTCGTCGTCTACCTGCTCCTCGTCGCCGTCGGCCACTTCCAGCCCCGGAGCGCACCCCCCGAACGCCGCGAGCGCCTCGCCGGCACCCTCGGCTTCGGCGTCACCGCCGGGTTCGTCCTCGCCTCCGTCCTCTCTCCACCGGACCCCGCCTCGCAGGTGCTCTGGCTGGCCCTCTCGCTGACGGTCACCCTCCCCGTCGCCTACCTGCTCACCGGTCGGGTGGGGGGTGACCCCCGGTTGCAGACGTACTGAGGCTCGCGGGTCGTTCCACTCCCCGCTCGCCGTTCCGGGACCCTCGCGATGCTCGGGTCCCGCCGCTCGCGGGTCACGGGCTCACGGACTTCGTCCGTTCGCCTTCGAGGGTCTCACTTCGCTCGACCCTCGCTCTCCCCGCTCGCCGTTCCGCGGGACGCCCTCTGCCGGAGCGTGCTCCGGCATGCCCTCGTTCGCTGCCGCTCACGAGGACTCCGGGCGCCCCGCGCCGCTCGCGGTTCCCTACGGTCACCGCTCGCCATCCGGAGGGTCTCACCACGTTCGACCCTCCCGCCTCACGGCTCCCTACGGTCGCCGTTCGCCGTTCGGAGAGACTCGCTACGCTCGCCTCTCCCGCCCGACAACCCTAACCCCCTCCCCCACAAACCGGAAGCCATGACCGACGACCAGGCCTACGCCGGGACCGCGGAAGGCCAGGGCCCCGTCCAGATCGACGAGGAGCTGGCCCGCCACCTCGACAACAAACGCACGGAGCTGTTCGAGGAGTTCGAGATCCGCGACACGTTCCCCGACGACGTGCTCATCGAGGCGAAGAACGCGACGCAGGACCCCGAGGCCGACATCGAAGAGGAACTCGAAAGCGGCGACCGGGTCGACTGCCGTGACCTGACGACCTGCACCATCGACCCCGTCGACGCGCAGGACTTCGACGACGCCATCTCCATCGAGCGACTGGACGACGGCCGCTATCACCTCTGGGTCCACATCGCCGACGTGACCCACTACGTCCACCCGGGCAGCGAGATGTGGGAAGAGGCCGTCAAACGCGGGAACACCGTCTATCTCCCCGCCTACACCATCCACATGCTCCCGCCCGTCCTCGCCGAAACGGTCTGCTCGCTCGTCCCCAACGAGGACCGGCTGGCCCACACCGTGGAGATGAAAATCGACCCCGAGACGCTCTCGTACGAGGAGATCGACATCTACAAATCCGTCATCCACTCCGACGAGCGGCTCACCTACAAGCAGGCGGAGAAGCGGCTGGACGACGAGACGGCCGAGCTCCACGACGAACTCACGCTCGTCCACGAGCTCGCGGACAAGCTCCACGAACAGCGGAAGGAGGACGGCTCGCTCGTCCTGAACCCCGCCCGTGACCGCGCGCACACCATCATCGAGGAGTGCATGCTGAAGGCGAACAAGGCCGTCACGCACGAGCTCCAGTGGGTCCGCGGCCTCGAAGCGATGTTCCGGGTCCACCCGCAACCCACCCCCCAGGAGTGGGACAAGGCGCTGCGGGAGATTCAGGAACTCGACGGCGTCTCGATTCCGGGCGACGCGTGGGACGACCCCCGGAAGGCGGTCAACGCCACCTTAGAGCAGGCCCCCGGGCGACAGCTCAACAAGATCCAGTGGGCCGTGATGAAGGTGATGCCCCGGGCGAAGTACATGTCCGACCCGTTCGGCGGCCACCACGCGCTGAACTTCGAGATCTACGGCCACTTCACCTCGCCCATCCGCCGGCTTTCGGACCTCGTGAACCACTGGATCATCTACCAGAACGAGGGCCCCGAGGACCACGACCTCGCGGAGCTGTGTGACCACGCGAGCGCCCGGCAGAAGGCCGGTGAGACCTGCGAACGGCTCTACAAGCAGTTCCTTCAGGAGGTTGGGCTCGACCCCCACGCCGTCAACGCCC
Source organism: Natronomonas sp. EA1 (assembly GCF_051195035.1). Classification (NCBI taxonomy): domain Archaea; kingdom Methanobacteriati; phylum Methanobacteriota; class Halobacteria; order Halobacteriales; family Natronomonadaceae; genus Natronomonas; species Natronomonas sp. EA1. The sequence continues at coordinate 544,070 of NZ_JBNTJV010000003.1, read as the reverse complement.
GCGGCCTCGAAGTCGTCGAGGACGAGGAGGACGCCGAACTCACGGAGGAGGAGGCGGACACCGAGAGCGCGGAGCTCGACCTCTAGACACCAGAACGCTTTCGTCTCTCGGGACGTGGTACCGCCACCCATGGCGTGGCATATCGACCTCGACTACCCCGACTACGAGACGGCCCGCGCGGAGTTCGAGTGGGAGATCCCCCACGACTACAATCTCGCGTACGATTTCCTCCGGAAACACGACCCGGACGCCGACGCGCTCTACCAGCGACAGCCCGACGGCTCCACGGAGACCTACACTTTCGGGGAGCTGGACGAGCTCTCCGATCGGGTCGCCACCGCGTTCGCCGAGCGGGGGATCGGCCGGGGCGACCGGGTAGGTGTCGTCGTCCCACAGAAGGTGGCGAACCCGCTCACGCATCTCGCCTGCTGGAAGCTCGGGGCCATCTCGCTTCCCCTCTCCGTGCTCTTCGGCCCCGACGGGCTCCAGTACCGGCTCGACGACAGTGGGGCGACGGCCGTCGTCGCCGACGAGAGTGTTACCGATGCCGTCTCTGAGGCCGTCACCGACTGCCCGGACCTCGACTGGCACATCGAGGTGGACGGCGACGGCGGCGACACCCGCTTCGACGCGCTCTACGACACCACGCCCGACATCGACATCGCGGACACCACGCCCGACACGGACGCCATCATCATCTACACCAGCGGGTCGACCGGTCCCGCGAAGGGGGTGCTCCACACCCACGACGTGTGGCTCGGTCATCTGCCGGCGTTCTCGATGTACTTCGAACTCGACACGGAGGGGGTGTTCTGGACGCCCGCGGACTGGGCGTGGATCGGGGCGCTCGGCGACCTGCTGTGGCCCGCGTGGCACTACGGTCAGCCCGTCGTCGCCTACCCGATGGGAAAGTTCGACCCCCGGGAAGCGTACGAGATCCTCGACGCGTACGACGTGACGAACGCCTTCCTCCCGCCCACCGCCATCCGGATGATGATGAACGTCGACTACGAGGAGGAACTCGCGCTCGAGGCCGTCTGCTCGGGCGGGGAGTCGCTCACCCCCGAGATCATGGCGTGGGCCGACGAGGAGATGGACGGCCTCGCTATCAACGAACTGTACGGCCAGACGGAGGCGAACATCATCGTCACCAACTGCCGGCAGTGGTTCCCGGCGCAGGTCGGCAGCATGGGTAAACCCGCCCCCGGTCACGACGTGGCCATCATCGACCCCGACACCGGCGAGCGCCTCCCCCCGGGTGAGGTGGGCCACATCGCCATCAAGCGCGAAGGCGACCCCGTCGTCTTCGAGGAGTACTGGAACCAGCCCGAGAAAACCGCGAGCGTCACCGTCGACGACCCCGACGGGGGCCACTGGCATCTCACCGGCGACCTCGGTTCCCACGACGAAGAGGGCTACTTCTGGTTCAAATCGCGCGACGACGACGTCATCATCACGTCGGGCTACCGTGTCGGCCCCGCCGAGGTGGAGAGCGCCATCCTCGAACACCCCTCGGTGGAGCAGGTCGGCGTGGTCGGCGTCCCCCACGACACGAGGGGTGAGATCATCAAGGCGTTCGTCCAGCCCGTCTCCGGTGTCGAGGGCGACGACGCGCTCCGCGAGGAGATCCAACAGCTCGTGAAAGACCGGCTGGCGAAACACGAGTACCCTCGCGAGATCGCTTTTCTGGAGGAACTGCCGCAGACGACGACCGGGAAGATCAGACGGAAGGACCTCCGCGAGCGGGAGGGTTAGTCACGCGCCCGGTCGAGCCACGGGGGCGCCTCGGGGGTGGTCTCCCCGATGGCGGTGTACTCCAGCGCGACCAGCACGTCGATGCGTCCCTCGCCGCGGTCCACGTCGTAGGTCACCCGGTAGGCGGTGACGACCCCATCCTCGCGTACCGTGGCCGTCAGCGTCACGTTCCGCAGGGGTGGGAGCCGCTGTGGTTCGGTAGTGGCGACCCGCACGAACCGGGTCCCGTTCCGGGCTCGTGTCTCGACCGTCTCCGTCTCGACGAGGGTGAACAGCCGCTCGATGGGCCGGCGGTTCGTCAGGTTCGCGGGGAAGACGTTCACCGGCGAGCGCGGCTCCCCGTCGGGGCCGCGAACGACCCCGTACGTCGTCTCGTTTTCGGCGGTGACGGCCTCGTAGACGCGGCTGCCGTCGCCGTAGCGCTCGACCCGGCGGGTGACGAGCCGTCCGTCACGGCGGTCGGCCTGCCGGAGCGTCGACCGGAAGACGGTGTGGTCGGCCGCGAACCGCGCGACGGTGACGTAGCGCGCGTCGACCGTCCCGTTCGGGTACTGCTGGAAGACGGTCTGGTTGACGGTGTAGGATGCCTCGCCGAGGACGCGGGCGTGGGCGCTGGCGAGCGCGGGGGAGTCGAACACCCCGGCGGAGTCCACGCCCGGTGCGAGCGCCCGCGTTGGGGTGGGGGAGGCCGTCTCGGGCACCGGCGCGGGCGTCAGCGTCCGCTCCGTCTCCGTGGCCGGCGCGTTACAGCCGGCCAGGACGAGGAGCACGACGAGGCCGACGAGCGCGAGGGTGGTACGACTCACGGAGGAAGGTGGGGCCACGTCGAAAAAGGGGTATCGGAGGGTTAGCTCCGCCGTTCGCGGACCCGTTCGCGGACCCACCGCATGCCGCCGTAGACGCCGTTCTCGAAGAACAGCACCACGATGAGCAGCAGGACTCCGAAGGTGAACTGCCAGTACTCCTCTAACAGGGGGAACTGGCTGATGAACCACCGGAGGTACTCGTAGCTGAACGCGCCGACGAGCGGCCCGAGGAACGCGTACGGGCCGCCGATGACGGTCATGATGACCGGTTCGGCGGAGAACGTCCAGTAGGCGTAGTCGGGGCGAACCCCCGTCAACAGCGGGATGAGCAGCGCGCCGGCCAGCCCGGAGAACGCCCCCGAGATGATGAACGTCGCCCAGCTGTGTTTGGTGACGTTGATGCCGAGCGCTTCGGCGCGGCCGGGGTTCTCCCGGATCGCGCGGCAGGCCATCCCGAACGGGGATTCGACGATGCGGTAGAGCAGGTACATCGAGACCGCGAACACGAACACCGTGATGACGTAGAACGCCGCGGGGTCACGGATGTTCACGAGCGCGAACTCGAACCCGAAGAGGTTCACGTCGCCGAGGATGAACGTGATCCCGTCCGAGCCGTTGGTGAACACGCCGTTGCCGTAGCCCGCCTGCTGGAGCAGGGTCCCGATGGTGTCCTGGTTCACGACGGCGTAGATCGCCATCGAGAACGACAGGGTGATCATCGCGAAGTAGATCTCCGTCAGCTGCACGGAGAGGTAGCCGACCCCGACGGCCAGCAGGGTCGCGATGACGACACCCAGGATGACGGCCAGCACGAACGTCGCCAGCACGGATGCCCCACCGAACAGCTCGGGGAAGCCGAGCGCGGGCGCGACCACCTGTATCACCTTGGCGACGGTGTAGCCCGACGCCGCGACGAACATCGCGTGTCCGAACGACAGCAGGCCGGTGTAGCCGTACAGGAGGTTGAAGGCGGTCGCGAAGATGGCGAAGATGAGCGTCTCCGTCAGCAGCGTGGTCTGGAAGCCACCGAGGAACAGCGGCGCTGCGAGCAGCAGCACCAGCCCCGCGCCGATGAGGAGGCTCGTGTTCTGTCCCTCGGCCAGCTGTTTTCGGAATCCGTCTACGTAACTCATGAGTGGTGGGGTACCTCGGTCATCTCAGACGCCCGGCGGGAGACCGGAGCCTTCCAGCAGATCGAGCGCCTTGCTCCGCCCGAGACGGTACGTCTCGGTGTTGGTGAGCCCGACACCGTCGTACGGCACGTCGTCGTCCATGCTCGTCTCGCCGATGACGGTCGGGGCCGACGCCTGATGGCTGTCGGCGTCGATGGTCCACTGGCCGCGCGGGCCGTTGTAGGAGATGCCCTCCATCTCGGAGATGACATCGTCCGGGTTGGTGCTGCCCGCGGCTTCCATCGCCTTCTTGTAGACGAAGATGGCGGACCACGAACTCCCGCCCGTGAAGGAGGGGATGTTGATGGTGTCCGTCCCCTGGTATTTGTTCCGGTAGGCTTCGAGGAACCGGTCGTTCTGCGGGTTGTCGAACGCGGAGTGCCAGTACCAGCCGGAGTAGTGGACGCCCTCGGGCATCGTGCTCCCGAGCGCCTTGAACACCGTCGGGTCCGCGCCGAGGGTGTCGAACACGTCCTCCACCTGGTCGTACAGCCCTTGCTCGGCGGCCTGCTGGGCGAAGGTGACGGCGTCACCCGCCCAGAAGCTCGTGAACACGAGGTCCGGTTCGGCGTTGAGCACCTGGTTGATCTGCGGGGTCATGTCCGACGCACCCAGGCTCGGGAACACCGACTCGACGTAGTCGTAGCCCGCACCGAGGCCGTCCGAGAACGCCTTGAAGTACTCCCAGGTCTGCTGGCCGTAGGCGTAGTCCGGGCCGATGTTCGCGACCCGCTGGACATCGAGGTTGTCCATCGCCCACTTCGCCATCGCGTAGGTGTTGATGGTCGTGTTCGCGTTCGTGCGGAACAGGTTCGGGATGCCGGCGGCGCGACCGTCGGAGTCCTCGTAGTAGTCGCCGTACTTCTCTACGTTGTGTTCCGTGATGTACGGGGTCCCGATGTCGGTGAGCGTGAAGGGGACGCCGAGCTGTTCGATGGTCGGGCCGGAGTTCAGCGTCACGCCCGACGACGTGAGGCCGATCATGGCGTCTACGTTCTCCTCCTGCACCAGCGAGCGGATCTGCTGCTGCGGGTTGGAGCCGTGGTCGCGGAACATGATCTCGACCTGGCGGCCGTTGATGCCGCCCTCCTCGTTCACGGTGTCGACGGCGACCTCCGCGGCCGCGCGGGAGGCCGCGCCGAGCGCCTCGGCGATACCGGAGAGGAGATAGACGCCTCCGATCTTGATCGGGCCGCCGCCACCGCCTCCCCCGAGACTGGAACAGCCGGCGAGGGCAGCGGTCGCCCCTGCGCCCGCCGCAGCGAGGAATGACCGTCTGCCGACCGTACTCGACTTACTGGAGCCGGATGAACCCGGGTCCGAATTGACCTTTTCTACCATGGTCTATCATCCCTATGCACAAACCCAATATATAACCATGGGGTGAAATCGCACACCAATGGCACGAAAGCTACCGACCTCGTTACATTATTTGCCGAAACCGGCCCGCCCCCTCCCGTCAGTTGGTTTCGGCGGGGGCGTTCCGCGCCTGAACTAACAGAAACATTACAGCAATTAGCAGAAACATTAATGACCTATCCACAAAGGGTTGTGGTATGGTATCATCTGGTCTCATCTTCGACCAAATCATCACCGGCATCAGCATCGGAAGCCGGTTGTTCCTCGTGGCAGTGGGGCTCAGCCTGATCTTCGGTGTGCTGGAGGTGCTCAACTTCACACACGGCGTCATGTACATGATCGGGGCGTACATGTCCGTGGCGTTCGTGGAGGGACTCACCCTGTTCGGCGTCATCAATATCCCGGCGCTGGGGTTCGTCCCCGGTATCCTGGCGGCCATCATCGTCGTCGGGGTACTCGGGATCTTCATCGAGGGCGTGTTCATCCGGCGGATGTACGGGCGTGAAGAGCTCGACCAACTGCTGTTGACGTTCGCGTTCGTGCTCATCCTCACGGATCTGACGCGGTTCACGTTCGGCTCGCAGTCGCGGGTTATCAACGCCCCGGCCGTGCTGGAGGGGACCATCCGCTTTACCCCCTCGCTCGCCATCCCGACCTACCGGGCGTTCGTCATCCTGATGTCCATCGTCGTGATGGGCGCGCTGTTCCTCGTGCTCCGCCAGACCAACATCGGGCGCGTCACCCGCGCGACCTCCAGCGACCGGGAGATGGCGAGCCTGCTCGGCATCAACGTCCCCCTGCTGTACACCGGCGTCTTCTTCGTCGGCGCGGCGCTCGCGGGCTTCGGCGGCGCGCTCGCGGCCCCCCTGCAGTCCGTCACCCCCTCGCTCGGTGACCAGGTCATCATCAGCGCCTTCGTCGTCGTCGTCATCGGCGGCCTCGGCTCCTTCGCCGGCGCCTTCGTCGGCGCGATGCTCATCGGCCTGCTCACCGCCCTCGGCAGCCTCGTCGTCTCCGGCGCCGGGCAGCTGTTCCCGTTCATCGCCATGATCCTCGTGCTCGTCTGGAAACCGACCGGCCTCTTCGGAGGTGCTGAAGCATGACGAAGGTCCTCGAAACCAAGAACCTCGAACGGCGCTTCGGGCGGCTCGTCGCCGTCAACGACGTGAGCGTCAGTATCGACGACGAGGAGATTACCAGTATCATCGGCCCCAACGGGGCGGGCAAGACCACCTTCTACACCCTGCTCGCCGGCCAGCTCGAGCCGACGAAGGGGACGGTCCACCTCCAGCCCCGCGAGGGCGGGGACCTCGTCGAGGTGACCGGGAAGGAGCCGTACGAGATCAACCGCATCGGCCTCTCGCGGGCGTTCCAGATCAACAACGTGTTCGACGGCCTGACCGTGATGGACAACCTCCGAATCGCCCGCATCAGCAAGAACAACCGCACCTTCGACCTCCGGTCGGTCGCGCGCGCCGACGAGGAACTCACCGAGGAGGTCCAGGAGATCATCGAGCTCACGAGCCTCGAGGAGGTGGCCCACGAGAAGTGTGCGAATCTTTCGCACGGTGACAAGCGCAAGGTCGAGATCGCGCTCGCGCTCGGGACGGACCCGACCGTCGTCCTGCTCGACGAGCCGACCGCCGGGATGAACGCCACGGAGACGAAACGGATGGTGAAGCTCGTCGAACGACTCGACGAGGAGACGGAGACGACCTTCGTCCTCACCGAACACGACATGGAGGTCGTGCTCGGCATCTCCGACCGCATCCTCGTGCTCGACAACGGGACGCTCATCGCGGACGGCACGCCCGACGAGGTGATGGCCGACGAGCGCGTCCGTGAGGCGTACCTCGGGGCCGACGCCGACGATGAGGAGGCCATGGCCGACGGGGGTGTTCTCCAGTGAGCGTCCTCGAACTGAAAGACGTGAACGCTTTTTACGGTAATAGCCACGTCCTGTTCGACCTCGATATGGTGGTCGAACAGAACGAGGTCGTCACCCTCCTCGGGCGCAACGGGGCGGGGAAGACGACCACCCTCCGGACCATCACGGGCACCATCCCGCGCCGCGAGGGGAGCATCACCTACCGCGGCGACGAGATCATCGACGAGTCCGTCGACGGCATCTCGAACGCGGGCATCAAGCTCGTCCCCGAGGAGCGCCGGGTGTTCCCGACGCTGACGGTCCACGAGAACCTGCAGGTGGCCTACGACGCCTGCTCCTCACCGCGCCCCATCAGCGACATGTACGACGTGTTCCCCAAGCTCGACGAGCTCCGGCAGAACAAGGGCCGGAACCTCTCCGGTGGTGAGCAACAGATGCTCTCCGTGGCCCGCGCGCTCGTACAGGACCCCGACGTGCTGCTGCTCGACGAGCCGACGGAGGGGCTCGCGCCCGTCATCGTCAGTGACCTGAAGGAGGTCCTGAGCGAGGTCGTCAAAGAGGACGTGACGGTGCTGCTCACCGAGCAGAACGTCGAGTTCGCGCTCGATCTGGGTGAGCGCGCCTACATCATCGAGAAGGGCTCGAACGCCTGGGAGGGGACCGTCGAGGAGCTCCGCGAGCGCGAGGACCTGCTCGACGAGTACCTCTCCGTCGCCGCGGCGGAGTAACCCTTCGACGCCTCGATCCTTCGACGCCTCGATCCTTCGACGCCTCGACGCCTCGACCCCGCGGATACCCGCTGTACGAACCTATTTCTGGCTTCCGAACCTCTGTCCGGTAGCGAATGCGCCTCCTCCCCGTCCTCCTCGCCCTCCTGCTCGTCGTCCCGTCGGCGATGGCCATCCCCGACGCGAGACTCACCATCGACGACGCGACGGTCACGCCGTCGACACCGGCCGTCGGCGAACCCACGACCGTCTCGGTCACGGTCAGTGACGCCGCGGGCTCCCCCTCCGCCGTGAACCTCACCCGCGTCGACCTCCGCGACGAGAGCCGACTCTCCGGTGAGCGCGTCCTCGCGACGGCCACCCGCCCCGGCGCGCTCTCCCCGGGCGGGTCGCTCACCCTCGACCTGTCCACGACGTTCGACCGGGCCGGCACGCACGAGCTCACCGTCGTCGCCGTCGGCCGCGATTCGGACGGCGAGGAGGTCCGGGTCCAGCGCCCGCTCACCGTCGTCGTCGAGCGCGCGCCACCCCAGCTCGACTTCGAGCGCCCGACGCTCGTCGCGGGCGCCGAAACGCGCATCCCCGTGACCGTCTCGAACCCGAACGCGGAGGCCGTCCGGAACGTTCAGGTCTCGTTCGCCGTGGGCGACGCCCGTGACACCCGCCCCATCCCCACGATCGCCGGGGGTGCCAGCGTGACCGTGAACGTGACGCTCACGCCCGCGAGCACGGGGTCGGCGACCCTCGAGACCTCCGTGTCGTATCTCACCGACACCGGCGCGGCGGCCCGGACCACGAGCACCACTCCCGTCGAGGTGGAGCCGCTCCGCGCGGACGTGGAGCTCGCGGTCCGCCCCGTCTCGCCCGACGACGACCCGACGACCGCCGCGGCGGGCCAACTCGGCGGCCTCCTCGGCGCGGGCGGGGGCCAGCTCCAGCAGCAGGACGACGAGGGGGCGTCGACGCCCGACCGGCTCGCCGTCGAGGTGACGAACTTCGGGAACGCCCGCGTCACCGACGGCGTCCTCACTCCCGTCGCCGACCGGCCGCTCCCCCGGGTGGCCGTCCCGGCCATCGCCCCCGGTGAGTCCGTCACGGTCGAAATCGACCTCTCGACGGTCCGGACGCCGACGAACGTCACCGCACGGCTCGCGTACGAGACCGGCGGCGAGTCGTTCGAGACGGTGGGGAGCTACCCGTACCGCCCGCCCGCCGGCGACCTCCGCTTGACGGGTATCGACCTGGAACGCGACGGTGATATCGTTCGTATCACCGGGAACGCGGGCAACGTCGGCGACGGTGAGGTGACGGGGGTCGTCGTCGCGGTCGGCGAGACCGACCACGTCACCCCTGCCTACCCCTCACGCGACTACTTCGTCGGCACCGTCGAGGGGTCGGCGTTCGCCCCCTTCGAACTCACGGCGCGCGCGGACGCGAACGCCACCGAGGTCCCCATCGAAGTGACCTACCGCGTGGGCGGTGAGGTGAGAACGGAGACCATCACGGTGCCCTACGAAGTCGAGGAACCGCAGCAGTCGCGTGGCCCGCTCGGGCTTGGGCTCGCGGTGGGTGGTGGCGTCTTCGTTCTCGTGGTCGCCGGCGCGGCGGCGTTCGTCTCCCGGCGATGACCCCGCTGGAGCTCCGGGGCGTCGAGAAGACCTACGAGACGGGGAGCGAACGCGTTCGGGCGCTGAAGGGAGTCGACGTCGCCATCGAGCCCGGGGAGTTCGTCTCCATCATCGGCCCGTCCGGCTCGGGAAAATCCACGATGCTCCACATCCTCGGCCTGCTCGACTCCCCGACCGCGGGCACCGTGCTGCTGGAGGGCCGGGACGTCACGACGCTCTCGGAGACCGAACGCACCCGCGCCCGGAAGCACTCCATCGGCTTCGTCTTCCAGCAGTTCTACCTCATCGACTCGCTGACCGCGCTGGAGAACGTCCTCCTCCCGACGGTGTACGACCGTGACCGCGACGCCACGGCCCGCGCCGAATCCCTCCTCGATCGGGTGGGGCTCGGCGACCGGCTCGACCACACGCCCGACGAACTCTCCGGCGGGCAGAAACAGCGCGTCGCCATCGCCCGCGCGCTCATCAACGAACCCGCGGTGGTGCTCGCCGACGAGCCGACCGGGAACCTCGACCGGGAGACGGGGACCGATGTCTTAGAGGAGTTCGCCCGGATCAGAGACCAGGGGGTGGCGCTCGTCTGTGTCACCCACGACGAACTCGTCACGGAGTACGCCGACCGGGTCGTCGAGATCGTCGACGGGGAGCTGCGATGACCCGCTTTCCCGCGGTCGCGATGGCCCGGCGGAACCTCGCGCGCAACCGGCTGCGCTCGGCGCTCGCCGCGCTCGGCATCGTCATCGGCGTGCTCGCCATCGCCACGCTCGGCATCTTCGGGAACGTCCTCCAGCTCTCGGCCACCCAGTCGTTCGGCGGTATCGGCAACCAGGTGATCGTGAGCCCGAACGCCGATGCTGGCGTGGAGGCGCTCTCCCAGCGCGACGTCATCGAGATCCGCCGAATCGCGGAGGGGCGCGGAACCGCCGTCCCGGTCATCACCGGCGGGGCCGTCATCGAGGGGGCGAGCGGGTCCACGTTCGCCCAGTTGTACGGAACCGACCGCCCGGACGTGCTGTTCGACGTCCGTAACGGGACCATCCCCGAACGGCTCAGACAGGGGGCGGTCGTCGGCCCCGAGGTGGCGGACAGTCTCGGACTGACGGTGGGCTCGCTCATCGAGGTGGAGGGGAACCGCTACCGGGTCGTCGCGGTCATGGCCGAGGCACAGGACATCTCGCCCGTCACCCCGGACAACGCCGTCGTCCTGCCGCCCGAGGAGTTCGCCGACCAGACCCCCTCGCAGGTCGTCGTGCAGGCCGACTCCCGTGCGGACGCCACCGCCATCGCCGCGGGCGTCCGCGACCGCCTGAACGCCCGCACGGACCGCGTGAGCGTCTTCGAGTTGGGGTCGGTTATCGACCGCATCAACGAGTTCTTCGCACTTCTCAACTCGTTTCTCGTCGGTCTCGCCGCCGTCTCGCTGCTCGTCGCCGGCGTCTCCATCTTCAACGTGATGCTGATGAGTACCCGCGAGCGCCGCGGGGAGATCGGTGTCCTCCGCGCGGTGGGAGTCCAGAAGAACGACGTGCTCCGGACGCTCGTCGTCGAGGCGGCCCTGCTGGGGGTGTTCGGCGGGCTCGCCGGGGTCGTCCTCTCGATGGCCGCCGCCGCCGGCCTCTGGTACTTCACCCCCATCGAGCTCTCGGTGGTGACGGACCCCTCGAACGCCGGCTACCTCCTGCTCGCGTTCGGCTTCGGCGTCGTCGTCGCGCTCGTCAGCGGACTGTACCCCGCCTACAAGGCCGCCACGCTCGACCCCGTCGAGGCGCTGCGGGGATAGGAATCGGATACCACCCGGATTTCCGCCGGGCGTAGAGTTATCCGGCCCGCCACCTATCTCGGGGCGTGGACGCCATCGACGCCAGCACCGTCATCTACGTACCTCCCGAGGAGGTGTACGGGTTCATCCAGGACTTCTCGGGGTACACCGACTACTCCGCGCATCTCGACTCGGTGCGGCAGTACGGCGACGGCGGGCCCGGCACCGACTACCGCATCACCGTCTCCTGGTGGAAGTTCTCCTACACCTCGGAGACCCGGGTCACCGAGGTCGACCCGCCGAACCGCATCGACTGGCGCGCGACCAAGGACGTGAGCGCCCGCGGCGCGTGGCTCATCGATCCCGTGGATCCACCCGACGACCGCGAGCACGCCACCCGCCTGCGCCTGCTCATCGAGTTCGACCCCGCCTCGGTGACGGGCATCCGGCTCCCCGGCTTCCTCTCCGCGAACACGCTGTTCGACAAGCTCAAACCCATCGTCGTCCGCGAGTCGGAGAAGATCGTCGCCGCGATGGTCGCCGACCTCGAAGGCGCCCGCCGCGCCGTCGACCTCACGGTCCACCGGTCGCCACGGTCGCTCTAATCGTCGCGCTCCTCGCTCACCGCCGCCATCCGCTCCGTGAAGTCCCACGTGTACAGTTTGTGCGGGTCGATCCTGAGTTTCACCTCCTCCCGCTCGGGGGAGAGCAGCTCACTCGCGAGCGGCGTGTCCGTCCCCCCGAGATACCGTTCCAAGAGCGACCGCAACAGTTCCTTCTCGGTGTCGGGCGCTATCGTCGCCGTCCCGTTGCCCCGCACGCCCCTGTAGGGTGGCTCGTTCGTCGACACCTCGAACGCCACGCGGTCGTCGTGGTCCAGATACGAGACCACGTCCGCGCTCGCCGACGTGGCACACCACAGCGCCCCCGCCTTCCACTCGAACCACAGCGAGAGCATCCACAGTGCCCCCGTCGGCGTGTGACACGACAGCCGCACCGGGACGGCGGTCGATTCCAGAAACGCGACGGTCTCCTCCGCATCCCAGGCCCCGGTGGGTTCCATACCCCCGATTCGCCCGCGACCCCCAACTACGCTTCGCTCCCGTCCACTCGTCAGCCGAACACGCGCCGCCCCACCGCCACGCTCCCGAGGAGGATGAACAGCGTCAGCGCCACCAGCCCTCCCACGTCCGCGGACCACACCCGCGGCTCCCCCAGAACGATCAGCACCACCCGGGTCACACCGCCCGCGATCCACGCCACTGCAGCGATGACGATCACCCACAGCGCCACCATGCTCACCGTTCGAGCCATGTGTCTAGGTTCCGCACACTCCGATAAAAACCCGTACGCTCGGGATCGCTACCGACGCTCCGGCGTCACCTCCCCCGTCAGGACGTAGCGGTTCTCCCGGTAGGTCTCCCCGCCGATCGTCGTCTCGCTCTCGTCCGCCTGCTCGAACCCGAACCGCTCGTAGAAGGCCCGCCCGGGGTCGTTCTCCGTGAGCACCATCGCGCTGACGCGCTCGACCCCCACTTCGGAGAGCGCCCTACACGTCCGCACGAGCAACGCCTGTCCCACCCCCTCCCACCGGTGGTCCGGATGGACGTAGAGCCGCATGATGTACCCCTCCTCGCCGCCCCAGCTCGCGTGGGCGAACCCGACGACCACCTCGTCACGCTCGGCCACGAAGAGCTGCGTCCGCGCGTGCGTGAGCTCGGCCTCCAGCTGCTCGACCGCGTACCAGTCGTCGACCCCTTCCTCCACCGTCTCCCGGGTCAGGATATCCGGGTAATCCACCGCCCACGACCGCTTTGCCACCTCCCGAATCGCCTCGATGTCCTCCGCCGCGGCCTCACGGACTATCATGTGTGCATGTACCACACCCGCCGGCATATTCCTTCGGTCCGGCCGTCGGGACGAGAACGAGGCTACGACCTGGGGTCTAGAGTCGGTTTGGACTCATTGGATGCCGCGCGAATAGAGCACTAAGAAAAGCAAGAAGCAGTCGTTCAAATCCGTGGAGTCGTGTTCGACTAGCATCAATTTAAATAGGGCCCCCCGTCCACGTCGTGATAATGGACCGGGATGAAATCGACGAGTACGTCCAGCGGTGTCAACAACTCATTGAGTCGTCACCGCAGATGGACGAGGAGAATACCAAGGTCAAACTCGTGCAGCCGTTTCTCGAACTCCTCGGGTGGGACCTCTACTCTACCGAAGTCGCGCTTGAATACACAATCCCGATGGCCTCGGGGAGCACCCACGTTGATTACGCCCTTCTCGTCGGAGATTCTCCTGTGGTGTTCGTCGAAGCGAAGCCCGTCCGGTCTACGCTCTCCGACAACGAAGTTCGGCAGTTGCGGAGTTATATGAGACAGGAACTCGATGTAGACTGGGGGATTTTGACCAACGGAAAGTCCTTCGAGGTCTTGACCAAGAACCGCCACCGAAACGGCGGTGAGGAGGTGTCCGTCGTTCAGTTCGATCTCGATGATCTCGCCGAGACCCCGGACGTACTGGAATTACTTACCAAGGAATCGATTCGGTCAGGAAAATCGGACGAGGTCGCTGAGCAGGTCGCGCAGACGAACCGGGCGATTCGACGGCTCCAAGAAAACGAAGACAGCGTTACCGAATCCATTACCGAGGCCGTGGAGAACGAGGTCGGTGGCCTCACTATCGACCTCGAAGAACAGTCTCGGGAGTTCGTGCAGAATCTCGTTTCTGTGCTCCGTGAACAGCGACACTTCGTCAGCGAGGAACCACCCGACGAGTCCCAGGAAGAGGACGAATCAGAACCCGACGAGGCCGAAGATGATATCACAACGCTGGAAAACCGAGTCTCAGGCACGATAGCTCGGAAAGAAATTGAGGGCGATGCAGAGGCACGAGTCGCTGTATTCCCGACCAAAGAGTCTGGACTCCCATTTCTCAAAGAGAACGAAGCGTGGGGTTTCGTTCGGGTTGGAAGTGACTTCGACTACGTCGCAATGTATGTTACCGGCGACGTTCGGGAGGTCAAATACTTCGCCAAAGTGAGGGACGTGGTAGAACCTGATGCGGCGGAGTTGATGCGCGAGCCGCAGGATTATCAGGACGGGGCGAAGATCGCAGACGGAAAGAAGGTCATCACGTTCGAGTCCGGCTCGCTTTACGAACTCGACGACCCCGTCCCGTTTGAGTCGAGGTATCCGCAGTCACTCCAGTACACGACGCTCGGGGAGTTGCGGAGTGCGGAGACGACTGACGATATGTTATAACAGCCCCCGTCTGCGTGGCTTGATAACGAGGGGTGGACTCGCTGGGACTGAGCGAAGCCGAAGGCTTCGCGAGGTACGCGAGAGCTTCGCCCTCGCGGGATTTGAACCCAGAGTGAGACGGTCGCCCTCTCTCTGCCGAAGCAAGCTTCGGCATGCTCTCACTCGCTTTGCTGGAGCTTGCTCCAGCAAGTTCTCGTTCGCTACGCTCACGAGAACTTCGCTCGTGAGAACTCCGCTCGGGCGCTGCGACTCACAGGGCTTCAAATCCCAGCTTCGTCGCACTCAATCACACGACACCAGCGGCTCGCTCAGGCAGACTCGTTACACTCGTCTGCCGAGCCCTCGTTCACTCCGTTCACGAGGACTTCGCTCGCCGTGTGGTGTCGTGAGAATTTCGATGGACTCGCTGGGATTTGAACCCAGGGCCTCTTCCTTGCGAAGGAAGCGATCTGCCACTGATCTACGAGCCCGCAACCGCCTATACCCGAGACGGCTTCTTGTATATTGCGTTTCCGTCGCGCGAAAATGCGCGTGAGTGGGATGGACGGACGACGCGTCCGTCGCAGGTCATCCGGGACGCGAACGGGTGTTCGCGCACTTTGCGAATCCTACGGATTCGCTCACTTCCGGAACACCTCGTGTTCCGGTATTCGCGAGACTTTCGGTCTCGCTCGATTGCTGAATCGCGTCCAGCGATTCAGCCTTCGTGAATCCCCGGATTCACTCAGTTCTGGAAGACGCGTCCGCGTCTTCCAGCTTTCGCGAACCCGCAGGGTTCGCTCAATCCTCGAGGACGATCTCGATGGAGACGTCGTTCGGGACCTGGATCCGCATGAGCTGACGGAGCGCGCGTTCGTCGGCGTCGATGTCGATGAGACGCTTGTGGACGCGCATCTGCCAGTGTTCCCACGTGGCCGTCCCTTCACCGTCGGGCGATTTGCGCGAGGGGACTTCCAGCCGCTTCGTCGGGAGCGGCACCGGGCCGCTGAGCTGGACGCCCGTCTTGTCCGCGATGTCGCGGACGTCGTCGCAGATTCCGTCGAGGTCCTCGGGGCTGGTGCCCGCGAGGCGGACGCGTGCCTGTTGCATGCGTTTACCGCTTGTTGACGCTCAGGACCTTCCCGGCCGCGATGGTCTGACCCATGTCACGGACGGCGAAGGAGCCGAGCTCCGGAATCTCGCTCGACGGCTCGATGCTGAGGGGCTTCTGCGGGCGAACCGTCACGATGGCGGCGTCGCCGGACTGGATGAAGTCCGGGTTCTCCTCGGCGACCTCGCCGGAGGCGGGGTCGAGCTTCTTGTCGATGGACTCGATGGTACACGCGACCTGCGCCGTGTGGGCGTGGAAGACCGGCGTGTAGCCAGCGGTGATGACGGAGGGGTGCTGCATGACGACGATCTGGGCCTCGAACGTCTCGGCGACGCTCGGCGGCTCCTCGGCGGGGCCACAGACGTCACCGCGGCGGATGTCGTCCTTGCCGATGCCGCGGACGTTGAACCCGACGTTGTCACCGGGCTCGGCCTGCGGCACTTCCTCGTGGTGCATCTCGATGGTCTTGACCTCGCCACCGACGTCCGAGGGCTGGAACGAGACGTTCGCACCGACGTCGAGGGTACCGGTCTCGACACGGCCGACCGGGACCGTCCCGATGCCGGAGATGGTGTAGACGTCCTGGATCGGCAGGCGCAGCGGCGCGTCCGTCGGCGGCTGCGGGGCCGGCAGGTCGTTGAGGGCCTCGACGAGCGTCGGGCCGTCGTACCACGGCGTGTTCTCCGAGGACTCGGAGACGTTGTCGCCCTCGAAGGCCGAGGTCGGGATGAACGTGGCGTCGTCGGAGCGGAAGTTCACCTGCTTCAGGAGCTTGGTGACGTCCTCCTTGACGGCCTTGTACTTGGCCTCGTCGTAGTCGACGATGTCCATCTTGTTGACCGCGATGATCAGCTCGTTGATACCGAGCGTGCGGGCCAGGAAGACGTGCTCGCGGGTCTGGGGCGCGACACCGTCGTCGGCGGCGACGACGAGCACCGCGTTGTCGGCCTGCGAGGCACCGGTGATCATGTTCTTCACGAAGTCACGGTGGCCCGGACAGTCGACGATGGTGAAGTAGTACTCGTCGGTGTCGAACTCCTGGTGGGCGATGTCGATGGTGACACCGCGCTCGCGCTCCTCGGCGAGGTTGTCCATGACGTAGGCGAACTCGAAGCCGCCCTTGCCCTTCTCCTCGGCCTCCTCGCGGTACTGCTCGATGACGTGCTCGGGGACGCTGCCTGTCTCGAACAGGAGTCGCCCGACCATCGTACTCTTCCCGTGGTCGACGTGGCCGATTACGGCCAGGTTCTGGTGGGGTTTGTCACTCATTGTTGGTCTCACGCGCTAAGGCGCTATGTGGGGAGGTTTCGGTATTGGCTCCTAAAACGATTTCGATACGAATCCCCTGAATCCGGGCGCGTCAGGCGATTTGGCACCCGTTCACACGCGTCTGTGTGTCACCGTTCGGGGAGTCGTCCCACGTCCGCAAGTACCGCGCTCGCCGTCTCCGGGCCGCCTGCCCCCCGTCCGGAGATGTTGAGGGTGCCGGCGAAGGTGGTCTCCAGCTGGACGATGTTCTGCGTGCCGGTCACGGCGAGCGTCCCGTTCGCGGGGATGAGCCGCGGGCCCACGCGGATCTCGCCGTCCACGACCTCGCCGATGAGCCGGACCGTCCGGCCGTCCTCCGTCGCCAGGTCGAGCGCGTCGCCCGGGATCTCCTCGATCCCCTCGACCTCGGCGTCCTCGAGGGTGTAGCCGCCGCCGTAGAGGAGGTTCGCGAGGATGACGCATTTCAGCGCGGCGTCGGTCCCCTCCACGTCGAAGCTCGGGTCCGTCTCCGCGACGCCGAGGTCCTGTGCCTCCGCGAGCACGTGCTCGTAGCCGAGCCCCTCCGCGGCCATCCGCGTGAGGATGAAGTTCGCCGTCCCGTTGAGAACGCCCCGGACGGAGGTGACGTGCTCTGCCCCCACGTCGTCGATGGTCGAGAGCGCGGGGATGGCGCCGGCGACGGTGGCCTCGAACAGCACGGTCCCCTCGCTGTCGGCTTCCAGCGCGCGGAGTTCGTCGTAGCGCTCCGCGACGGGGCCCTTGTTCGCCAGCACGACGTGCCGGTCGCGCGCCAGCGCGTGCTCGACGTGGCCGAACCCGGGCTGGGCGTCCCCGAGCGTCGTCGGCGTGGCCTCCACGAGCACGTCGTAGTCGCAGTCGAGCGCGTCCGCCACGCTGGCGTCGCCGACGACACCCTCGTCCTCCTTGCGCGCGAGGACGGCCTCGGCGTCGATACCGGCCTCGTCGACCGCGGCGCTGGAGGAATCGGCGAGCGCGACCACGGTGTGGCCGTAGTCGCCCGCCAGCTCCACCACGGACGTGCCGACCGCCCCGGCACCGAGCACGGCGAGTCTCATAGCTCACCCCCCGCGAGCGGCTCGATGACACGCAGCTCCTTCTCCTCCGCCACGCTCCGCACGGTGCCCAGTGCGTGCTCGACGCCCTCCTCGTTGGCCACGAGTCGGAGTCGGGCGCTCGATACGTCGTCGGTCCCCTGCGCGGCGCTCAGCGACACGTCCGCGATGCTCGCGTGCCCGCAGTTCTCGATACGCCGGAGGGTGTCGGAGAGGTCCGTGTCGACGAGGTGGCCGACGAGCAGCACGGTGAGCTCCTCGGAGTAGTGGTCCTCGCCCGCCCGGATGACGTTCACCCCGGCGTCGCGCAGGGCCTCGACGATGACTTCGAAGCGCTCCGGCGGGGCCTCTAAGTCGACCTCGACGGGGATGTGTCCCCGCGGGGTGAGGTTCCCCCGCTCGTGGAAGATGGAAAGTAGGTTCCCGCCGTTCTCGGCGATGGGTCGCAGTGTGCGAAGCAGCTCGCCCGGCTCGTCGACGAGCTCGAGGCGAACCGTGTATGCTCGCACACTGTCCCCCGGCGGAACCTCCGTCGGTGACATACTCGCCTTTCACGCGTCGGCGGGTATAAGACTGCGGTTCTTCACAATCTCGCGCCAGACCGCTTACAGGCACCCCGCCCGTACGACCGGGTATGAGCGTTGCACACCAACTGCTGGATATCATCATCGCAGGAATCCTCGCCGGTGGCCTCGCCTTCGCCGTGGGCGCCGTCGCTCCCGAGTTGGCGGTCACGGTCGGCGTCGTCATCGCCTCGATGTACTACTTCTCGCGGAACCCGTGGGGTGCCTCGGACCCGGAGCGCATCAACGAGGAGATCGACGCGCTCTACGACCGAATGCTATAACGCGTTCGCTGGGCCGACGAAATCGAAAGAAGGGGGCCGAGTTAGATGTAGTCGATGCTCTCGGGGAGCTCGAGCTTCTTCCCCTTGCGCTCGCGGATCTCCATGATCTTCTCGCGCTGCATGGAGTCGGCCAGCACGCGGAAGCCGGCGTTCTCCGTGTTCCACGACGCGCGACCCTCCGTCGCGCTGCGGATGTCGGAGGAGAACCCGATCATCTCCTCGACGGGGGCGATCCCCTCGACGACCATGAGGTCACCCTCCTGGTACATGTCGTCGACGCGGCCGCGGCGACCCTGGATCTCGCCGGAGGCGGCGCCCATGTGGTCGTTCGGCACGTCGATGCGGACGTTCTGGATCGGCTCGAGCAGCTTCGTGCGGGCCGCGATGAGGCCACGGTGGATGGCGTCACGCGTCGCCGGGATGACCTGCGCGGGACCACGGTGGATGGCGTCCTCGTGGAGCTTCGCGTCGTGCAGGCGGATGAGCGCACCCTGGACCGGCTCGGCGGCGAGCGGGCCGTCGTCCAGCGCCTCCTCGAGCCCCTCGATGAACAGCTCCATCGTCTCGTTGAGGTGCTGGATACCCTTCGTGTCGTCGATGACGACGTTCGTGCCGTAGATGTGCTCGACGTTCTGGGCCGTGTCCTTGTCCATGCCGGCCTCCATGAGCGCCTCGCGGCGCTCCAGCTCGGGCATGTCCATGGAGGCGTCACCGAGCCGGATGAGCTCGACGAGGTCCTCCGAGAGCGGCTCGACCGTCACGTAGAACCGGTTGTGGCGGTTCGGCGAGATGCCCTCGACCTCGTGGCCGGGCTGGGTGGGCGCCTCGCGGTAGACGACGATGGGCTCACCGGTGATGACCGGGATGCCCTGGTTCCGCTCGATACGCTGGGTGATGACCTCGAGGTGGAGCTCACCCTGCCCGGAGATGAGGTGCTCCCCGGTGTCCTCGTTGATCTCGATGCGGATGGTGGGGTCCTCCTTGGAGACCTGACGCAGCGTCTCGATGAGCTTCGGCAGGTCGTCCATGTTCTGGGCCTCCACGCTCTTCGTGATGACGGGCTCCGAGATGTGCTCGATGGACTCGAACGGGGTCATCTCGACGCTCGAGACGGTGGAGCCAGCGATGGCGTCACGCAGGCCGGTGACGGCCGCGATGTTCCCCGCGGGAACGCGCTCGACTTCCTCGCGCTCGCCACCCATGTAGATCCCGACGGACTGGACGCGGTTCGTGCCCGCGGTCCCGGAGACGTAGAGGTTCTGGCCCTTCTCCAGCGTGCCGGAGAAGACACGACCCGCGGCGATCTCGCCGGCGTGGGGGTCGATACCGATGTCGGTGACCATGAGGACGACCTCGCCCTCGTCCTCGACGTTCTTCATGTCCTGGGCGAGCTGGGACTCCGCGTCGCCACGCCAGATGCGCGGGATACGACGGGGCTGGGCCTCGATGGGGTCCGGGAAGTGCTCACAGACCATGTCGAGGACGACGTCCGAAAGCGGCGTCCGCTCGTGGAGCTCCTGGCGCTTGTCGGCCTGCTCGAGGTCGATGATCTCGCCGAAGTCCATGCCGGTTCGCTGCATGGAGGGCATCGAGATCCCCCACTTGTAGAGGGCCGAGCCCATGCCGACGGTCCCCTCCTGGATGGAGACGGTCCAGTCGTCGACGTCGTCCATCTCCTCGGTCATCCCGCGGATGAGTTCGTTCACGTCGCGGATGACCTTCTGGAGGCGGCGCTGCATCTCCTCGGGGCCCTCCTGGAGCTCCGAGATGAGGCGGTCGACCTTGTTGATGAACAGGGCGGGCTTGACACCCTCACGGAGCGCCTGTCGCAGGACGGTCTCCGTCTGGGGCATGGCGCCCTCGACGGCGTCGACGACCACGAGCGCCCCGTCGACGGCACGCATCGCGCGGGTCACGTCGCCACCGAAGTCGACGTGGCCGGGCGTGTCGATGAGGTTGATGAGGTGGTTCTTCCCCTCGTACTCGTGGGTCATCGAGACGTTCGCCGCGTCGATGGTGATCCCACGCTCCTGTTCGTCCTCCTCCGTGTCCATCGCGAGCTGCTGGCCCGCGGTGGCGTCGGAGATCATCCCCGCACCGGCGAGGAGGTTGTCTGTCAGCGTCGTCTTCCCGTGGTCGACGTGAGCCGCGATGGCGATGTTCCGGATCTGCTCCGGCTTGTCCATCAGCTTCTCACATTCCTGTACGATTTTCTTACGTCGGCCCATTATACAGGTGGTTTCCAATAGCAGCGTGAAAAGGGTAGTGTTTCACGTCGGCGCAGACGGTGGCGTTGACCCGTCTTTCCACCGTGTGCGTCCGATTCACACTCTCCGTGTGTGGCCGGCTCTCACCCATCCCGTCGACCCCGGCTCCCCGCTGTCACCCCTCCACTTCCACTGGAACCGCCCGCCGGCGGCACAAACGTCTTATATGCATACTCCTTGGTAAGTGGTAGCATGGAACTGCGAGTCGAGGATGTCGGGCCGACGAAACCGTTCTACACCGCCCGTGACCGCTTCGCTGCCGAGTGGGAGCTCGAGCTCCCCGTCGAGGTCGAGCTCCGCGAGGACCCGGACGAACGCACCCTCACCGGCCACTACGACGACCACCACGTCCTCGTGATGAGCCGACAGGCCGCCACGAGCGCGATGGCCGTCGAACTCGCCTGTCACGAGTTCGCCCACATGTACCGCTACGAGCAGGCGCACCCCTCCCACCACCTCAAGACGGAGGAGGCGCTGTTCCTCGCGCTCGCCGGCCACAGCGTCGAGCGCCGGAAGCTCGCCCACGTCTACCAGATCGCCAACCACATGAAGGACATCTACGCCGACGACCTGACGCTCGCCGTCACCTCGCCGGTGAAGCTAGTGGACTTCATGGAGTCCTCGCTCGCGGCCGCGCTCGCGGACCGGCCCGCCCACGCCCCCGACGGCTGGGTCAGACAGACGACCGGCGCGGACCCCGACATCACCGCCGTGAACGCCGCGTTCGCGCTCGCGCTGCTCGAACGCCACGACGCCATCGACCCGGACCACCGCCTGTACGCCCTCGCGCGGGCCGCAGGCGCGGACGCCCCCGGCGTGCGCGTGGAGACGTTCAAAGAGCACTTCCGCTCGCTCGCGAGGGAGACGGACGAATCCACCTACAGAAAGGCGCTCGTGGACGTGACCCGCGAGTACGTGCTGGATTCGAGTCGGACGGCTGCGGCCGACTGAGCAGTCTCCCACGTGCGTGCGCTCGCCCACGCAGCCACGGCTGTGTGTGCGTGCCCGCTCGGCGCGTGGCCCGGAGCGCACGCGAGGGGCACGAACGGCGAGCGGGCCGCACCACACGGGAACCGTAGGTGCTGTGTGGTGCGGTCGCGGTGCTGGCCTGGTGGACTGGAAGGGCGAGGGCGGTCGCGCCGAAGGGGAGTCGCCTGCGCGAGCCCTATCGCGTGCGCGGATATCTCGCGCAGCGACCGCGAGCGGCCGAGGGCTTCCTACGTGTTTGGTCCCTCAATCGACTCAAGCGAGGGTTTCCCATGTGTTCTCATTCTCTGAACCGAATCACGGAGTAGACAGCGTCGTCACTCGACAAATCGAGAGAACGAAAGAAATCGCGGGAGATTACCGCGCGGCGGCCGCGACGCGCTCTTTCTCTTCCTTCTGGGAGATGGGGTACGCCTGCATGTTGTAGTCGGCGGCGCCCGTGATCTGGCTCGCGAGGGCCTCGGCGGCGGAGGTCGTCGTCTTGAACGACCCGCTGTAGGTGCCCTGCGCGATGAACTTCAGGGCCTGGTCGACGCGGCGCTGGGGCGCGACGTCGACGGCCTTCGGGACGGAGATGCCACCGTACTTCAGGCGGACGGTCTCCTCACGCGGGCCGGAGTTCTCGACCGCGCGGACGAGCACCTGCACCGGGTTCTCGTCGGTGCGCTCGTGGATGATGTCGAGCGCCTCGCGGACGATCTTCGTCGCCTTCTGTTTCTTGCCCGTGTTCTCGTCGGTCTGCATCAGGCGGTTCGTGAGCCGCTCGACGATGGAGATTTCCGACTTCTTGAACTGCTTGGAGGCGTGGCGCCCCTGCGTGTGCGCGATGGGCGTCACGGTGATGTACCGACGCATCGCGGGGTCGGTGTACTCGATCTCGGAGACGTCCCAGACGCCGAACAGCTCGGCGGAGACGCGCTCGTCGTCCGTGGAGACCGGCGCGTCCGGCTCCGGTTGCTCTTCTTCCGACATTATCGCACCGGCTTCTCCGCGTTCCCGCGGACCAGTTCGATCATGGAGACGCCGTTCACCTTCTCCACCTTGTAGTTCACGCCGGAGAGGTCACCCATGGCACGACCCTTCGCACCACCGATCCCGGCGATGGTGACCTCGTCGTGCTCGTCGATGAACGAGATGGCACCGTCACCGGGACAGAACGCGGTGACCTGCTTCCCGTTCTTGATGAGCTGAACTCGGACGCACTTCCGGATCGCCGAGTTCGGCTGCTTGGCCTCGATGCCAACCTTCTCCAGTACGATACCGCGGCCCTGCGGGGCCCCTTCGAGCGGGTCGGACTTCTTGCCGAGCCCACGAGCGCGGCGCGCGTAGTCAGAGTCGGACCACCGGTGTTTCTGGCGGTCCTTCTTGAGCTTGCGCGCGGCATATTTGCCGTTCGCCATAGTACGCTTCTCTTCCGTATCGAGCTACTTAAGCATCCCTTTTCGAGGGCGTGACGGCTCCTTCCCGGCATGTGGTGTGGTGTCGTACTGACGCGGGGAACAAACCTTCATACGTCCAGCGGCGGGAGCAACTGATATGTCCGCACAATCCGAGCGCTCTGGACCCCTCTCGGTCCTCCTCAACGGGGTCTTCCTGAAGG
Organism: Natronomonas sp. EA1; assembly: GCF_051195035.1. Taxonomy (NCBI): domain Archaea; kingdom Methanobacteriati; phylum Methanobacteriota; class Halobacteria; order Halobacteriales; family Natronomonadaceae; genus Natronomonas; species Natronomonas sp. EA1. Next base: position 520,579 of record NZ_JBNTJV010000003.1, on the reverse strand, counting down.
TGATGGCGTTCGCCGTGTTCATGATGGTCCTCGGCTTCGCCGCGCCGTTCCTCATGGCAGAAGAAAGTGAGTTCGTCGGTATCGTCGTCGGAATGTCGTGGAGTATCGGCATCCTCATCTTCGTCTCCGCGGTCGCCATCGTCGTCTCGACGGCGGTCCGCGAGGCGCTTCGATAGGCCTCCGATAGTTGCGACTCACGGTGTACGTGAGAACCCCGACAGGTGTGGGCGGAACCGAATCGCCCCAACTTCGGCCTTTCTTCCCAGGGCGGCCGTCGCCGCCCCGTTTACCGTAGGGAGATTCGTTGCCTACTACTCCCGCTTAAGTCGCATCAGGGTTACGACGATGACGATGATGCGAAGAGCCGTCGTCACAGCCCACATCGCCGTCTTTGCGCTGATACAACCCGCGAAGATGGTTCCAAACACCTGCGGGGTCGGTGGCATACTGCCACCGTCGAATACGTTTCACTATGCGTATAAAAAATCATGGGTATCTATTCGGAAACTAAGCCGGGAGCTATCAATCGTAAGCGACGGGAAGTGTGAAAGCCACCTCCCGCTGATGTTTGGAACCAAGCTAGAGTCGGCCCCGAAGTGATATAAATCTTGGGCGATTTGCGATGTCCTACGTTAGCTCGATATCATCGATATCGAAGTGCCGTTTCGCCAACTGCCGAGCGAGTTCGATGTTCTTCCCGCCCGAGCCGATGGCGACGCCCCGGTCGTTTCTGTCGACCTCCGCGTAGGCGACCACCGTCTCCCCGGAGCTGATGGTGACGTTGTACACCGCCGCCGGGGCGAGCGCGTTCGCGACGAACGCCTCGGGGTCGTCGGCCCCCTCGATGAGCTCCACGGAGCGGCCGAGCTTCTCCTCGACCTTCGCCACGCGCGTGCCGCCGGGACCGATGGCCTGGCCCATCTCCCCCGGCGGGACGACGAACACGAGCCGGTCGTGCTCGTCGTCGACGAGGCAGTCGCGGGCCGCGACCTCCGTCACCTCCTCGAACAGGGCGATGTACTGGCGCGCCTCGTCCGAGAGGGTGATGGCCATCAGTCGTCGCTCTTGGCCGCCTGCTTCGCACCCATCCGGAGGTCCACGTCACCCGTGCCCAGCTTGATGGGCTTCCCGACGATGACGTTCTCCGTCACGCCGTTCAGGTCGTCGACCTCGCCGTGGATGGAGGCGTCGAGCAGGTGGTTCACCGTGACCTCGAACGCCGCACGCGCGAGCACGGACTCCTTGTTCCCGGAGATGCCGTGGCGACCGATGGACTCGATCTCACCACGGTTCGTCATGATGTCGGCGACGAGCATCATGTGCCGGATGTTCACGTCGTCGAGCCCCTGCTCCCGGAGCGTGTTCATCGTCTCGTCGATGAGCGCCTCGCGAGCGGCCTCGATACCGAGGTTGCGGTGGATCTCGTGGATGTTGTTACACGTCGTGCGCGAGGCGTCGACGCCGGGGATCTTGAGCGCCTTGCCGAACGCCGACCCCTCCGTGTAGAGGACGAACTCCTCCTCGCCGTTGTCGAGCTCCTCCTTCCGGATGACGACGCGGGAGACCTCGTCGATCCCCTTGAACACCACGTCGCGGAGCTCCTCGACGAGCTGGAGCAGCTCGCGGTAGGAGGGCTCCTCCGGGCCGAACTCGATGACCGTCTCCTCGGGACGGGTCGTCGAGACGCCGAGTTCCGAGTCGATGGTGTCCGCGATCTCCTGGGCGATGTCGTCGAGGTTGTCGACGGTCGGCCAGCGCTCGCGGAGCGTGTCCTCGTTCAGGTCGATCTGGACGATCATGTCCGCCACGTTCGTGGAGACGTCACCGAGCGCGAGGATGCGCGTCGCCTCGATGTTCCAGACGACCTCGTGGGCGCGCTCGCGGTCCGTCGCGAACTCGTCTTCGAGGTGGACCGTCATCATCGGCGTGTCCGGGGTCTTCCGGGCGTCCACCAGCTCGATGAGCCGGGGGAGCCCCTGCGTCACGTCGATCTCCGCGACGCCCGCGTAGTGGAAGGTGTTCATGGTCATCTGTGTACCGGGTTCACCGATGGACTGCGCCGAGACGGTCCCGACGGGGTCCAGCGGGTCGATTCGGGTCTCCAGATACCGGGACTCCACGGCCCCGGCGATGTCGGCTGCCTGCGCTACCGTCACGCCCTCACGCGCCTCGATGGCGTCGTAGACGCGGTCCTTGAGCCGTCGGGGTAGCTCCGTGTCCTCGACGACGGCCTTCATGTCCTGTGTGACTTCAGTCATCGGATTCCACCTCCTGGCGCTGCCAGGTGTCCTGATGCTCCGAGAGGTTCGTCGGCGGGTGTTTCTCGCCGATGAACTCCGCACGCTCGTCTTCGGTGTCGAACTCCGCCTCCATGATGCGGTCGGCGATGTTCTCCACGTCGATGTCGCGGTCCTTCTTCGAGGAGACGCGCACCGGCGAGGTGCCGTCCTCGCCGAACTCGAACTGGACGATGGTGTCCGACGTGTCGCGGACCGTCCCGTCGTACTGCGTCTCCAGCTCGGAGAGTGCGTTGATGAGCCGGCGCTGCAGATACCCGGACTTCGAGGTGCGGACGGCCGTGTCCACGAGCCCCTCGCGGCCACCCATCGCGTGGAAGAAGAACTCACGCGGAGAGAGCCCCGTGCGGTACGACGACTCCACGAAGCCGTGGGCGTCCGCGGAGAGGTCGTTCTTCTTGTAGTGCGAGAGGGTTCGGTCCTCGTACCCACGATTGATGCGCTCGCCGCGGACCGCCTGCTGGCCGACACAGCCGGCCATCTGCGTGAGGTTCAGCATCGACCCACGCGCACCGGACCGGGCCATGATGACCGCGGGGTTGTCGTCCGTGAGGTGGTCGTCGGCGATGTCACCGGCGGCGTCACGCGCCTTCCCGAGCGTCTGCATGATCTTCATCTCCAGCGTCTCGTCGACCGTCCGGCCGGGCAGCGACTCCAGCTCGCCCGCCTCGTACGTCTGGATGAGCTTCCCGACGCGCTCGTAGGAGTTCTCGATGGCCTCGTCGATCTGCTCTTCGGCCTTCGCGTCGACCGACTCGTCGTCGATGCCGACGGAGAACCCGAAGTGCATGATGGCACGCATCGCCAGCGTGGCGACCTCGTTGATGAACACGCGTGCGCGGGTCATCGAGTAGAGCTTACAGAGCGCGTCGACGATCTCGCCGCCGAACGCGCCGACCGCGTCCTCGTCGATGGTTCCCTCCAGCAGCTGGCCGTCCTCGATGACGACCGTGTCGCCCGTGGAGGACTCGAACTCTAAGGAGAGGTCGTCCGGGAGGAGGAGCGAGAAGATGGTGCGGCCGGTCCAGTACTCGACCCCGTCCTCGTTCACGCCGTCCGGTTCCGGCAGCTCGTCGATGCTCGTCGCACGCAGCAGGTCGAGCGCCTGCGTCTCGTTGAACTGCGGGTTCGCGTGCGTGAGCAGGTACGTCCCCGAGATGTGGTCCTGGATCGCGCCGATGATGTTCTCACCGAACCGCGGGGAGAGGATCTGTTCCTGCACGCGCATGAGGACGCGCGCCTCCGCGCGGGCCTCCTCGTTCTGCAGCGCGTGCATGTTCATCTCGTCCCCGTCGAAGTCGGCGTTGTACGGGGGACAGACGACGGTGTTGAGCCGGAACGTCTTGTACGGCATCACCACGACCTCGTGGGCCATGATGGACATCCGGTGGAGCGACGGCTGGCGGTTGAAGATGACGATGTCGCCGTCGATGAGGTGGCGGGAGACCTCCCAGCCGACCTCGACCTTCTCCGAGAGCTCCTCGCAGTTCTTCTCCGTGACCTTCAGGCGTCGGCCGTCCGGTCGTCGAACGTAGTTCGCGCCGGGGTGCGTGTGCGGGCCGTTCCGCACGTAGCGCCGGGCGTCGGCGAGGTTGCGCTCGTTGACGTTCATCGTCTGGGTCATCTCCGTCGCGATGCGGTCCGGAACCCCGACCTCGTTCAGCGACAGGGTCGGGTCCGGGGAGATGACGGTCCGGGCCGAGAAGTTCACGCGCTTCCCGGAGAGCGACCCACGGAAGCGACCCTCCTTCCCTTTCAGGCGCTGGGAGAGGGTCTTCAGGGGGCGACCGGAGCGGTGGCGCGCCGGCGGCGTCCCCGAGATCTCGTTGTCCATGAACGTGGTGACGTGGTACTGGAGCAGCTCCCAGAGGTCCTCGATGATGAGCTGCGGCGCACCCGCTTCACGGTTCTCCATGAACCGCTGGTTGATGCGGATGATGTCCACGAGCTTGTGAGTGAGGTCGTCCTCCGACCGCTGGCCGTTATCCAGCGTGATGGAGGGACGGGCCGTCACCGGCGGGACCGGCAGCACCGTGAGAATCATCCACTCGGGGCGGGACTTCTCCGAGGAGATGCCGAGCACCTCCATGTCCTCGTCGGGAATGTCCTCGAACCAGTCGCGGATGTCGGAGGGCATGAGCTTGTTCATGTCCTCCTCGGTGAGGTCGATGGAGAGCGCCTTCTCCAGCTTCTTGCGGTCCTCCTTCTTCGGGCGGAACGTCCCCGCGATGATGTCGTTGATGCGCGAGACGTCGATACCCGTCTCCTCCGCGAGCTCGTCGGGCGCGATGGGCTCTCTGTCCTCGTCGTCCTCCTCCTCGTCGACGGTGCGGCCCTCCATCGCCGCGGCGATGCGGTCGGAGTAGTCGGAGGCGAGCACCTCCTGCACCTCGTAGTAGGTGGTCGGCTTCTCGTGGTTGATGTCGTACTGCTTGCCGCCACAGAACGGACAGTTGTTCGCCTTCCGGGCCTGCCGGATGGCGGCTTTCATCACGTCGCCGGGGTCCTCGCCGAGCTCGCGGGTGCGCTGCAGACGCCCCTGGAACTCCTGACGCTCGTCCTCGTTCAGACAGAGCCGGGAGCAGTCGCGGCAGGTCCCCCGCAGGAGCCGGCGGATGAGCTTCGCGTGCCCGACGTGGATGACGGGGGCGGCGAGTTCGATGTGGCCGAAGTGGCCGTTGCACGACCCGCTGTGTTTCCCGCAGGTCTTACACTCCAGGCCGGGGTCGATGACCCCCAGCCGGGGGTCCATCAGCCCCATGTCGATGGGGAAACCGTCGTCGTCGTAGGTGTCCGCCGTGATCACCTTCGTGGCGGACATGTCGCGATACTCCTCGGGGTCCATCAGCCCGAAGCTGAGTGACCCGATCTGTTTGGGGGCTTGTCCTTGACTCATACTGAATTCCTTCGGAATTTCGTCTGTGTAGGCGAGTCGCAGCCCGTGCTGCGAGCGAACGCGAGCGAACTGGAACGTCTCGGCGTACTCATGTTAGACTGCCTCGGAGAGTTCGATGCGCGGTGCGATACCGAGCGCCTTCATCTCGTCCAGGAGGAGCTTGAACGCGTAGCTCATCTCCACCTCGTGGACGTCCGTTTCCTCGCCGCAGTTCGGGCAGTAGACACGCCGCTGCTCGACGTTCTCGACCGCGCTCATCCCACACTGCCCACAGACGTGGATGAACTCGCGGTCGGACTCGTCCAGCAGACGCTCCTTGAGCGCCATCGCGGCGCCGTGCCCGATGAGCACGTCGCGCTCCATCTCCCCCACACGGAGCCCACCCTCGCGGGCACGCCCCTCCGTGGGCTGGCGCGTGAGCACCTGCACGGGCCCACGCGAACGCGCGTGAATCTTGTTCGAGACCATGTGGTAGAGCTTCTGGTAGAAGATCACGCCGACGAAGATCTCGGCCTCGATCTTCTCCCCGGTGACGCCGGAGTACATGACCTCCTTCCCGTTGGACTTGAACCCGTGGTCGACGAGCCCGTCACGGAGCTCCTCCTCGTCCTCCCCGGTGAAGGGGGTCCCGTCGACACGCCGGCCCTCGAGCGAGCCGACCTTGCCGCCGAGCATCTCGAGGATGTGCCCGACCGTCATCCGCGACGGCAGGGCGTGGGGGTTGACGATGAGGTCCGGCACGACCCCCTCCTGCGTGAACGGCATGTCCTCCTGCGGCGCGATGTGGCCGATGACACCCTTCTGGCCGTGGCGCGAGGCGAACTTGTCTCCCAACTCAGGAATCCGCTCGTCGCGCACCTTCACCTTCGAGAGCTTCGAGCCGTCTTCACCCTCCATGAGGGTGACCGTGTCCACGACACCGGACTCACCGGAGCGCATCGTGACGGAGGTCTCGCGGCGCTTCTGCGGGGAGAGCCCGCCCATGTCGTCCGGCTCCTCGAGGAATCTGGGAGGAGAGGTCTTCCCGAGCAGCACGTCGTTCTCGCCGACGTTCGTCTCGGGGTTGACGAGGCCGTCCTCGTCGAGATGCGTGTACGCGTCCTCACCGCGCGCGCCACGGACCTCGTCGTCCGGGATCTCGAAGCGGTCCTCCTGGCCACCGGGGTAGCGGCGCTCCTCTCCTTCATACGTGCGGAAGAAGTGCGAGCGACCGAGCGCACGATTAACAGAACCGCCGTTGAGCACGAGCGCGTCCTCGATGTTGAACCCCTCGTAGCTCATCACGGCGACGACGAAGTTCTGTGCCGCCGGGCGGTCGTCGAACCCGATCTGCTCGGTGGTCTGCGTCTTCACCATCGAGAGCTGCGGGTAGTGGAGCAGGTGCTGACGCGTGTCCGGCCGGATTCGATAATTTGCACTCGGCAGGCCGAGCGACTGCTTCACCATCCCCGATCCCATCGTAATGCGGGGCGAGGCGTTGTGTTCGGGGTACGGAATCATCCCCGCACCGATACCGAACATCAGCTGCGGGTCGACCTCGAGGTGCGTGTGGTCCTCGGTGAGGTCGTCCTCGTCGACCCCGACGAGGATGTCCTCCTCCTCCTCGGCGTCGATGAACTCGATGTAGCCGCGGTCGACGAGGTCCTCGAACGCCAACTCGCCGTTGGCGACGGCCTCCATCTCCTCGTCGGAGACGAGCGTCTCGCCGTTCTCGACGACGAACAGCGGGCGGCGGGCGCGGCCGGCGTCGGCGTTGACGATGACCTCGTTCGTGCGGGGCTTCACCGAGACGTTGACCATCTCGCTGACCTCCCCGCGGCGACGGGCCTCGCGGATGTTCTGCGCGAGCGCGTGCGGTTCGGGATGCGTCCCGATCAGGCTACCGTTGACGTAGACTTTGGCTTCTCGTCCTTGACTCATGTTAGTCGTCTGCGGGGGTGGTGTCGACGGTCTCGATGCCCGGAATCCCCTGGACACCCATCGACGAGAGTTCGCGTTTCAGTTCCTGTTCGTCCGGGACGTTCTGTGACAGCTCCATCGCCTGCGCGAAGTTCTTCACGAGCCCACAGTTCGGCCCCTCCGGCGTCTCGGAGGGACAGATGCGACCCCACTGGGTCGCGTGCAGGTCACGCGCCTCGAAGTGGGGCTGGCTTCGGGAGAGCGGCGAACGAAGCCGGCGCAGGTGCGAGAGCACACCCATGAAGTCCGTGCGGTCGACCAGCTGGCTCACACCCGAGCGGCCACCGACCCAGTTCCCGGTGGCGATGGGGTGCTCCAGTCGTTCCGTCAGCACGTCCGAGCGAACCACGGTGTTGACGGAGAGTTTCCGGTTCCGCATGTTCGCGCGTTCGAGCTGGTACTTCACGTCACGCGCCAGCTTGTTGAGCGCCGTCCGGAACAGGTCCTTCATCAGGTCGCCCGAGACCTTGAGCCGCTTGTTGGCGTAGTGGTCCTTGTCGTCCGGCTCGCGGCGGCCGAGCGCCAGCTCGAAACACGCCTCGGCCATCCGGCAGAGGTAGACGGCCTTGTTCATCCGGACCTCCTCGTCCTCGACGCCCTCCTCGTGGAGATGCGGGAGGAGATAGCGGTCGATGACGTAGTTGGCCCGCTTCAGCTGGTAGTTCTTCCCCTGGCCCGAGGCGACGCGCTTCCCGAGCGTCTCGATCGCCTCCATCGTGGAGTCGACCTCGGCGGCCTCTAAGTTCTCCAGCATGAACTTCACGACCTCCGGGTCGTCGCTCACGCGGTGGACGATCTCCTCGTCGGATTCCAGGCCCAGCGCGCGCACGAGCGTGACGAAGTTGATGCTCCCCGAGACGGACGGGAACGAGACCTCCAGCAGGCCCTGCCGGTTCCGCTCACACAGGACGAGCGCCCGGTAGCCACGGCGCTGTGAGAACGTCTTCGCCACCTGGATGTCGTCGCCGTACTTCGTGTCGTGCTCGGCGAGGATCTTGTTCGGTGCGAGGTCCTCGCTCGTCATCAGCACGCGCTCGGAGCCGTTGACGATGAAGTAGCCACCGGGGTCCGCGGGGTCCTCACCGATCTCGATGAGCTCCTCGTCGGAGTAGCCGGCGATGTTACACAGGTCCGAGCCGACCATGATGGGCATCCGGCCCACCTTCGTCTCGGCCTGGTCGACGACGTGCTCCTCCTCCTCGTCGCCACCGCGGACGATGGTCATCTCCATGAACACCGGGGCGGAGTAGGTGATGTTGCGGAGGCGTGCTTCCTGCGGGTAGAGCAGTTCCTCCGACCCGTCGGCCTCCCGAACGCGGGGGGTCGCGACGCGGATGTCACCGAGGTCGACGCGGACGGGCTCCTGCCCCTCCTTGTCACCGATGTCCGTCTCGATGGTCTCCTTCTCCTCGACGACCTGCTGCATCCCTCGCGAGAGGAAGGCGTTGAACGAGCGGAAGTGGTGTTCGGCGAGGCGGTCCTTCGAGAAGTATTCGCGGGATATCGTTCGTCGGTCTTCGACGTTCATTAGTCGATCACCAGTCGGTATACCACGGCTCGGTCCGTCGTCCGGGAGTCACGGACGATCTCCACGACGTCACCGGGCTGTGCGCCGTCGGGCAGCGCGGGGTCCCGACGTTTGATCTTCGGCAGGTCTGTTCGGTCGATGTTGTACTCCTCCAGCACGTCCTCGATGTCGGCCTCATCGAGGATGTTGTGCTCTGGGACGAGGTTGTGTTGGCTGACGTCTACCATGTGTGCATCTGGGCGGGTGAAGAAGCTGTCACGAGATACTACAGCGCGCTACTCGGCGCGCGCACTTAACGCTTGTCAAACGAGACGGCTGCGGCTCTCCGGGTCGCCACCACCCGAGTCGGCGACGGCGGTCGTTACCCGCTCACACGGGAGACTCCCACATTAGTATTTCCGTCCCGTTCCCGTGGGTCACCGTACCGCGGCGTCATCGTTTGGAAAGCCTTAATACTGCCACCGGGATACGATTGAATGCGTTCAGCCCGGGTGGTGTAGTGGCCCATCATACAACCCTGTCACGGTTGTGACGCGGGTTCAAATCCCGCCTCGGGCGTTTCCTTCCGAACTCACTTCTCCAGCGAGGCGTTTCATCGCCGAGCGATTCGTGAGTTCGGAGAACGCCGAAGAAGGGATTTGAAGCAGGGAGGAGCTTCGCTCCGACCGTGGTTCAAATCCCGCGAGAGCAAAGCTCTCGCGACCTTCGCAGAGTCAAAGACTCTGCTCAGTCCCGCCTCGGGCGCTTTCTGCGAAACACAACATGAACGAGGAGCAAAGCGACTCGTGAGTCGTGTTTCGCGAAACGTCGAAGAAGGGATTTGAACCCTGCCAGTCGCGCGCAGCGTCAGCGAGCACGTCTGGCTCTGGTTCAAATCCCGCCGTCCACGCCGACTTCTCGCTCGCGATGCTCACGAGAATTCCGCGAGAGCACAGCTCTCGCGACCTTCGCAGCACCTGCGGTGCTGCTCAGTCCCGCAGGACGCGTTCGGTTCCTTACAGTGTTCCTCACCGTCTGGCCGTGAGCCGCCGCCCCTCCGAACCTCTTTCAGCGATCGCGAGCCACGCGACCCATGGCGAACACGAAGGCCATCGGCGACGAGACGGAGGCCAGAATCCTCGCCGAGCTGGTCGCTCGCGACTACAGCGTCTCGATCCCGTTCGGGGACAACGACCCCCACGACCTCGTGGTCGATGCGGACGAACTCCTGCGAGTTCAGTGTAAGACCGCGTGGGAGAACAAGCCGGAGACGATCCGATTCAACACCCACTCGCAGACGACCCGCGATGGGGAGTACCACGAACACACCTACGAGGACCGGATTGACGCGTTCGCGGTCCGGTATCCGGCGACAGGGGCGCTCTACTGGATCCCAATCGACGAGGCGACGACACAGAAGATGGAGTTGCGATTCGACGCGACGCTCGACCACCCGTCGATAAACTGGGCCACCGACTACACGTTCGACCGGCGATTGCCCTGATTTTTCCACCTCTGCTTCCCATAAACCTCAAGCCATCGGGTGGCGACGGGTAGGGTATGACGCTGCGCCGCGTCCGTGAGCTATGACCGAAGACCGCCCCACCGTGCTCGTCGTGGACGACGAGCCGGATCTCGCCGACCTGTACACCGCGTGGCTGAGTGCCGACTACGACGTCCGGACTGCCTACGGCGGTGAGGAGGCACTCGAGGCGGCCTCCGAGGAGGTGGACGTGGCGCTCATCGACCGGCTGATGCCGGACAAGTCGGGAGACGAGGTCCTCGCGGCGATCCGCGAGGCGGGCTACGCCTGCCAGGTAGCGATGGTGACGGCGGTGGAGCCGGATTTCGACATCATCGAGATGGGGTTCGACGAGTATCTCGTCAAGCCGATCCGCCGCGAGGAGCTCCGGGAGGGGGTCGAGACGCTGCTCAAGCGCGGCACGTACGACAGCCAGCTCCGGGAGTACTTCTCGCTGGTCTCGAAGCGGGCTGCCCTGGAGACCCAGAAGACGCCCCGGGAGCTCGATGAGAGCGGGGCGTACGGCGATCTCACGGACCGGATCGAGACCCTCCGCCAGCAGCTCGACGACACGACGCGGGCGCTCGATGCGGACGACTTCGAGGCGGCGCTCCGGAAGCTCGATCTCGAGGACTAGAGCAGGCCGCCGACGAGGAAGCCGACACCGACGGCGAGCAGCGCTGCGGCCAGGGACCCGCCCGCGTTGCGCAGCGCCCGTCGTGGGTCGCCCGCTTCGAGGAACCCCACCGTCTCGACGGCGAACGTCGAGAACGTCGTGAACGCGCCGCAGAACCCGACGCCGACGAGCAACGCGACCGGCTCGGGGACGGGTGCGGTGGTGACGACGCCGAGGAGGAAGCTCCCGGCGACGTTCACGAGCAGGGTGTCGCGGGCGTGGCGCTCCACGCGTTCGCCGACGAGGACGCGCGCGACGGCGCCCGCGACCCCACCGAGTCCGACGAGCCAGAGGCTCATTCGACCGCCTCCACGACCGCGCGCCCGAGCAGGACGGCGAGCAGGCCGAGCGTGTAGTTCGCCCCGACGTTGGCGAGCGCGAGCGGTGGCGTCAGGGTGGCCGTCTCGACGGCGAACGTCGAGAACGTCGTGAACGAGGAGAGAAAGCCGGTGCCGGCGAGCACTTGGAACTCGGCGGGGAGCCCCCCGACTAGGCGCTCCTCGTAGAGGAGGACGCCCAGCAGGAAGCTCCCGGCGACGTTCACGAGGAGGGTGCCCCACGGGAACGCGCCGGGGAGCGCGAGCGCGACGGCGTACCGGGCGGTCGCGCCGAGGAAGGCGCCTACGGCGACGACCGCCAGCTGCCGCGCGAGTCCGGTCATTACCACTGTTATCGCGCGGAACTATTCGACGGTTTCGGCTCCTGCCCGGCTCCGACAGCGTCGCCCTCGTCGGCGCGCGCGGTCGCGCCGCCGTGGTCGGTCCGGCGTTCTCGGATTCGGACGGCGTGGGCCCGCCCCGTCGCATCGTCGAAGACGAGGGCCTCACCCACGCCGTCGGGAAGCCGGTCGGCGAGCGACCCGGGGAGGTAGCTCGGGCGAGCGCGCGCCAGGCGCTCGCGGTCGGCCGCGCCGGTCAGCCGGTGGGCGACGAGCAGGTCCGCTTGCGAGATGGCGTAGTCGGGGAGCGCCGCGGGTCGCTGTGTCGCGGCGACGACGCTCACCCCCGGCGCGCGCCCCCGGGTGAACAGCCGCCGGAGCGCCGGCCCGGCCACACCCTCGAAGAAGCCGTGCGCCTCGTCGACGAGCAGCCAGGGAAGCGGGCCCGCTCCCTCCAGCCGTGCCCGATACAGCGCGCTCGCGACGGCCCGGACGACCGCGTTCGCGGGCGCGCGGTCGAGTTTCTGGAGCGCGAGCACCGACCCGTGGAGGGCCTCGACCGTGAGCCCGTCGGGGTCGAACACGCCCCAGTCCGCCGCGAGCTGGAGGTGGTTCACGGCTGCCTGCCGGTCGCTCGCGGGGGCGTCGGCGCGCTCCACGTGAGTGTGCATCCCTGCGAGCGTGTCGCTCGCGCCCGCACTCGCCCAGACGAGCGCGCCCGCTCCCGAGGTCGGGGCGAGCCCGAGGAGGTCGCACCACGCCCGGCCGTCGAGCGCGCTCGCGCGGACGCGAGGTCGAACTACGTCCAGCCCCGCGGCGGCGAGCCCCTCGAACGCCCCCATCGGGTCGCAGACGACGGGCGTCACCCCTCGCCGGGCCGCGAGCGCCTCCGCCAGCACGCCGAGGGTGTAGGACTTCCCGCTCCCGCGTTTCCCGACGACGACGCCCGCGTGCGCCCGGTCGATATCGAGTCCGACGGGGCCGCCGCGGCTCCCGTCCCGCGCGAGGTAGGTGCCCAGCTCCATCGCGTCGCGCTCACCGCCGATGACGGTCATGGGATGGCTGGCTCGCGTTCGTATATGAGTTCTCGGCCGAGGGTTTTTGTGGGGGAACGGGGCCAGCGACCCCATGTTCCGCATGGACAATCGCGGTATCGAGGGGCTGCCGGTGCGGCTCGTCGTCGCGCTCGTCGTCGGCGTCGCGTCGCTCTCGGTGATGATGAACATGATCTCCGGACTCTCCGCGCTCGGCGTCTCGGAGCTCGACATCCAGCCCGAACCCGAGGTGACCACCCCCGGCGAGCAGACCGTGGCGGTGCGGGTCGTCGATTCGGACGGGGCGCCCGTCTCGAACGCCACGGTGGTCGCCCGTGGGGACACGGCCCGGCTGGATGGGGTGGCAACCGCCCGCACGGACGCCGCGGGGGTGGCGACGCTCACGCTCGCCCCCTCGCTCGGGCCGAACCAGCCCGACGGCGAGGTCACCTTCGAGGTGAAACCCCCCGCGGGCAGCGAGTACGTCGACCGTCGCGGGAACACGCGGCTGCTGGTCGTCGCGGGCTGACTCCCCCACTGGACCCGTGGTGACGGCGGGCTAGGTATTTCCCCGCGGCGGTCGTCGGTCGGTGCGTGACTGGCGAGCGAGTCGATACCGAGACGCTGGGGCTCCCCGAGACGCCGGGGTTCACCGACGTGGACGCCGCGCTGCACGCGGGGGAGGGGACGGTCGCCATCGTCGGCGAGCCGTTCGCGGGCCGCGCGACCGTCCTCGACCATCTCGCCGAGCGCGCGGAGACGACCCGTCACTCGCTCGACCCGGGAGCGGACGCCCCCGATATCCCCGACTCGGGGACCCTCGTCGTCGACGACTGCCAGCAGCTCTACACCCGGCGCGTCGGGGGGTTCGACCCCCTCGACGCGTTCCTCGTGGCCGTCGCGCGAAGCGACGGGCTCGTCGTGACCGGCTGGAACGCCTTCTCGTGGGCGTATCTCACGCGCTCGCGGGCGGTCAAGCCGGCGTTCGACGCCGTGGTCCGGCTCCCCGACCTCGACGCCGGGGCGCTCGCGGCCCACCTCGACGGGGACGTGGAGTTCATCGCGAACCCGAACGACCGCCTGCCCGCCGTCGTGCGCGGCGAGTGGACGCCACGGGTGGCCGGGCGCTCGCTGTCGGTGCCGTATCCTCGAATCAATCGCGACTGGCTGACGCACGTCCGGACGAACGAGGGCGACCCCCGGGACGCGGTGTTCGAGCGGCTCGCGGCCGAATCGCGCGGCAACCCCGGGGTCGCACGGGCCATCTGGGAGCGGTCGGTTCGTGAGGGACGGCTCGCCCCCGCGTGGGTGGACGCGGGCGTCGAGAGCCCCGAACTCGACACCATCGAGGCGTTCACGCTCCGGGTCGTCCTCGCCAAGGAGCTGGCGACCCGCGGGGAACTCGACGCCGTGACGGGTCGGCGCGAGGTCGGTGGCGTCCTCCGGGCACTCGTCCGGCAGGGGCTCGTCGAACGCACGGAGACGGGGTACGCGCCCACGCCGGCGGGGCTCCCGACCGCGGCCAGGGCCGTCGACCGGAGGCGGATCCCGTGACCCAGTCCGACGCCCCGGTCGACGTTCCCGTCGACGTCCCGCTCGACATCCCGACGCTGACGGGGGTCGTCACGACCCTCCTCCTCGCGTACCTGTTCGCGCGGCTCGCGACCGCGGGGCTCACCGCCGTCTCGGAGCGGGCGGGGAACCGCCGTATCACGGTGAAGATGGTCATCCCCGTCGCGAAGTTCTGCATCTACGCCGCGGCGGTCTACTCCATCCTCGTCCCCATCCTGCAGGTGTCGGGGACGCAGCTGCTCGCGCTCTCGGGGCTCATCGGCGCCGCGATCGGGTTCGGCGTGAAGGACCTCGCCGCGGGCGTCATCGGCGGGTTCCTGCTCATCGTCGAGCGCCCGTATCAGGTCGGGGACAAGGTCGAGTTGGGCGGGACCTACGGCGAGGTGCGCGATATCGGCCTGCGCTCCACGCGGCTCGTCACCCCGGACGACTCCGCGGTGTCGGTCCCAAACGCGGCCGTGTTCGTGGAGGCCGTGACGAACGCCAACGACGGCAACGCGGAGATGCAGGTGGTCATCGACCTCCCGGTCGCCCACGGGGCCGACCACGACCGGGCGGCGACCATCGTCGAGGAGGCGCTTCTCACCTCGCCGTATCTCTACCTCACCGACGACCACCCCGTCGTCGTTCTCGTCGACGCGAAACCCACCCACCGCCGGATTCGAGGAAAGGCGTACGTGAACGACCTCCGCGACGAGTTCGCGTTCGACGCGGACGTGAGCCGGCGGGCGCTCGCGGCGTTCGACGAGGCCGGCATCGAGTCGCCGGCCCTCTCGCTCGCCGAGTCGGGCGACGCGTGACCGACCCGTAGTTTCAAGCCGACGCGCTCGCCTCTCCCGGTATGGCAATCCATCGCGATGACGACGGCGAGGCGGTGACGCTCACCATCTCGAACCCCGACCGGAAGAACGCCATCTCCGTCGAGGACAGCGTGACGCTCGCGGACCACATCCACGACGTGGCCCACGACGACTCGGTCCGGTGTGTCGTCCTCACGGGCGAGGGTGACGCCTTCTGTTCGGGGCTTGACCTCTCGGCCGGGATGGGGAGCGGCGGCCCGAGCGCGGAGCTCGAACGCGGCCTCAACCGTATCGCGCGCGGCCTGCTCCAGATGGAGAAACCCACGGTCGCGAAGGTCCACGGCGCGGCCGTCGGCGCGGGCGCCTCGCTCGCGACCGCCTGCGACTTCGTCTACGCCTCACAGGACGCCGTCTTCGGCTGGGGATTCACGAACATCGGGCTCGCTCCCGACACGGGGGCGACGTACGTCCTCCCACGGCTCATCGGGGTGCGGCGCGCCTTCGAGCTGCTGGCGACGGGCGAGGAGATCTCGGCGGAGGAGGCCGTCGCGCTCAACATCGTCAACGACGCGCTCCCGGCTGCGGACCTCGACGGGTTCGTCGAGGAGCGGGTGGCGACCCTGCTGAACCGGCCGACGAAGGCCGTCGCCGAGGCGAAGCGGCTCGTCTACCGCAACTCACACCGCTCGCTGGAGGAGGCGCTGCAGGGTGAGGCGCGCGCGCAGGAGGAGATGATAACGACCGACGACTTCGCGGAGGGGGTCGCCGCCTTCGCGGAGAAGCGCGACCCCGAGTTCACGGGTCAGTAACGGGCGTCCCAGTCGATCCACTCCTGTTCCCAGCCGCGCCGGCGCTCGAAGTGGCGCGCCGCGTGCTCGCGGTCCTCCCGCACCGTGCGGTTGCGCTCCGGCGTGGTCCCCTGCTCCCCGTCGACCAGCAGCGGTCGGAAGACGACGGTCCCGCGCTGCTCGACGACTGCTCCCGACGCGTCCACCCGACAGAGCTCCTGGCCCCCGCCACCGCCGACGGGGAGGACGAGCCGCCCCTCGGGCGCGAGCTGGCTGACGAGCCGTGCCGGCGGGTCGATGGCCGCGGCCTCCACCAGGATTCGGTCGTAGGGAGCGTACGCGGGGAGACCGCCCGCCCCGTCGAGACAGTCGACGAGGACGGCGCCGTAGCCCGCCCGGTCGAGGTTCTCCCTCGCGTCGTAGACCAGCCGGCGGTCGATGTCGACGGCGTGGACGTTCTCGGGGCCGACGAGCTCGGCGAGGACGGCGGCCGTGTAGCCGACGCCCGCCCCGACGACGAGGACTCGGTCGTCGGGCTCGGGCGCGACGGCCTCCAGCAGGCGAGCGGCGGTGCTCGGCGCGAGGATGCGGGTCCCGTACCGCTCGAACGCGCGGTCGGCGTACGCCTCCCCCTCCTCGACGAACTCGTGGCGGGGGACCTCCCGCATCGCGAGGCCGATGCTCTCCGTGTGTATCGCCCGTTTCGAGGCGTGTTGGAGGCTGTCGACCATGTCCTCGCGCAGCACCGCCGGGTCCATAGCCGAACTCGGGCGCGGGGGCTATTCAACCCCGCGCCCGCGGAGGGCGAACCGGTCGGTGCCGGGGACGTCTCGAACGTCGAGCCGGAGCCCGGCCGCCTCGAACACCCGCTCGAACGCCGCGCGCGTGTGCGTCCGCCCGGACTCGCCCCGCGCCCGCGCCTCGACCGCGTCGAGGGCCACCCCGGGGGTCTCACCGCGGAGGGGTTCGACGAGGACGACGGCTCCTTCGGAGCCGAGTGCCCCGGCCGCCCGCGCGAGGAGTCGGGTGAGGGCGGGCTCGTCGTATCGCCGGGCCACGTCGACGGCGATGACGAGGTCCGCGTCCGGGACCGTCCCAGAGGGGTCGCCCGCCACCGGTTCGACGGGCGTCGGGGCGAGGAGGGGTCTGATCTCCCCGATGATTTCGGGCGTCTCCACCAGCGTCACAGCCAGTCCCCGCTCGGCGGCCTCGCGGGCGTGTCGCCCCGGCCCGTCGGCGAGAACCGTTATCCGTTCTGCATCGGGGGTCGCCCGGAGCGCCTCGGTGACGACGGCCCTGACGTGCGCTTCCGGGGCGTCCTCCATCGCGCCCAGCCGATTGCGGAGGGCGTGGGTCGGCTCGGGGACCGGCTCCCCCCGGAGGGTGTCGGGAAGCGCGGCCCACCTCGTGAAATCGTCGAGCGCTTGCGGGAGGGTACCGATGGAGCGCAGGTCCGTCTTCGTGAGGAAGCCGAGGAGGCGATTCGTCGGTTCGTACTCCTCGCCCACGCGCTCGAGAAAGCCCTGCTCGGCGAGCGCGTCGACGAGGAGGGCCGCGTCGCGTTCGTCGAGCCCGGTCTCGGTCGCGACGCTCGCGGGGGTGCCGGCCGTCGAGAGGAGTGCGTCGAGGGCGCCCGAGTCGCGGGCGGCCCACAGGAGGCGGCGTTCGCGGTGCATGCCCCGCGTTCGGGACGGGGATGTTAGTGCCTTAGCCTTACCACGCCGACCAGGCGGTGGAGGACTCGTCGCGGGCGTAGAGCCGCTTGATGTCCTTCGCCTGCGCCGTGTCGCGGTCGTGGTCCAGCTGCTCGAAGTCGTACCGGGAGATGGCGTCGTCGCGGATGACGATCCCCTCGACGGTGAACTCCTCGCCGCCGTACTCGCTCGTCGCGCCGACGGTGAACTCCTCGTCGCCGGGCACCTGGATCTTCAGCGAGCGGGTCTCGTCGCGCCGCCCGTCCTTCGGGTGGAGCGTGAGGTTGACCGCCACGTTCCCCACCGCGCGGGTCCAGATGGTCCCCACGTCCTCGGCCTCGGCGAGCGCGTGGCGCTGGCCGTCCGGGTACTCCAAATCGGTGATGCGGACGGTGAGGATGGCCTCCTCCGTGTCGAGGAGGAACTCCTCGCCCTTCTTCAGCTTCCGCTCGGGGTCGACTTCCACCTGCGCGGTGAACGACTCGTCCTCCTGCGAGACGACGACGCGTCGCTCTATCGTCTCCTCTGCCGTGAGTTCCGTCTTGTGGACGTGGCCACATTCCGTACACCGGACGGTGGCGAGTCCACCCTCCTTCAGCAGTTCGTGCGCGGTCGGCTCGTCCGTCGAACACGACGGACAGCGGGCCGCGACACGCTCCGTGGGTTGGCTCATAGGGGCAGATTGCGTGTGCGGACGTAAAAGCGCGCGGACTGGGGTTTTCCGTCTGTCTCGGTCCCGCTGGGGTGAGTGCTGGTGCCGAGAACTACCGGAACAACGGCTCCGGGAGCGCTATGCGCTCCCCTCTTCACGGTTTCACCGCTGCGGCTCTGGGAGGTCGATGACCTCCCCATCCACGTACACCGTCGGCTCCCGCAACACGCCGTCGGAGTGGATCGGCGCCGAGACGTCCCCGCCGATGGAGGCGTCGTCACCCACCGCGATGTGGACCGTTCCGGCCGCCTTCTCGTCCAAGAGCACCGAGCCGACGAGTTCCGTGACCGCGAGGTTCGTCCCGATGCCGAGCTCGGCGAGGTTGTAGGCGTCCGCACCGACCTCCTCCGCGGCCGCCTCGAACTCCGCGGCCACGTCCGGGTCGTCGATGTCGGTGACGGTGCCGTCTTCCACCTCGAACCGGACGGTCTGGCCCGCTTCTAATAGGGAGTGCGGCGAGATGGTGCCGTCGACGACGAAGACGCCGTTCGCGTCGACGGGGGAGATGAACACCTCGCCCGCGGGGAGGTTCGAGAAGTCACCCGGCTCGTGGACGATGCCGGTGTCGTCGTGCCACTCCCGGTCGCCGAAGGCGAACGTGACGTCCGTCCCCTGCGGCGAGGTGACGCGGATCTCCTCGGCCCCTTCGACCTTGTCGAGCATCCGGGCACACTCCGCGGCGATGGCGTCGTAATCGGCATCGAGGCCGGTCGTGAACACCTCCTCGGTGATGCCGGGGAGGGTCGCACCGCGGGCACCCGCGGCGCAGGCGGCCGAGCGGGCGTCCGTGTGCGAGAGGGATTTCGTGGTGGGGGCGAGGAACACGTCCGCCTCCCGCATGGCCGCGGCGACGGGCGCAGGTGGCTCCTCGGCGTGCTGTGTTCGGGGCGGGAACCGGAGGAGCGTGGCGTCGGTCGTCACCTCGCGGCCGGCCTCGTACAGCGCCGCACCGATGGGGAGCCGCTCGTCGTCCGTGACGACGACGAGCGATTCGTGCGCGCGCAGGTCGAGACACTGGCCGATGGCGGTCTCTGCGGGGGTCCGGAGATCGGTCATGGTTCCATTTTTCCCCGCGGAGAGAAATGGCTTCCCCTCGCCTCCTCGGGGTTTACTCGCGACTCGGTGAATTTCGGGGTAGGAGTCTCGAAACGGTTAATGCGCGCGGCACGCGAGCCTCGCGCATGAGTAAGGTCGCCATCAACGGGTACGGGACCATCGGGAAGCGCGTGGCCGACGCGGTCGCGCTCCAGCCGGACATGGAACTGGTCGGCGTCGCCAAGACCCGACCGAACCACGAGGCCGAGACCGCGGTCGCGAAGGGCTACCCCCTCTACGCCGCCATCGAGGAGCGGCTTCCCCTGTTCGAGGAGGCCGGCATCGAGGTGGCCGGCACCGTCGAGGAACTCGTCGAGTCGGCCGACATCGTCGTCGACTGCTGTCCCTCCGGCATCGGCGCGGACAACAAAGCGCTTTACGAGGCGTACGACACCCCCGCGCTGTATCAGGGTGGCGAGAGCGCGGACCTCGTGGACGTCTCGTTCAACGCCCGCGGCAACTTCGAGCAGGCCGAGGGCGCGGACCACGTCCGCGTCGTCTCCTGTAACACGACCGGGCTCTCCCGGCTCCTCGCGCCGCTGCAGGAGGAGTACGGCGTGAAGAAGGCGCGGGTGACGCTCGTCCGCCGCGGTGGCGACCCCGGCCAGACCTCCCGGGGACCCATCAACGACATCCTCCCGAACCCGGTGACCCTCCCCTCCCACCACGGCCCCGACGTGAACACCATCTTCCCCGACCTCGCGATCGACACGCTCGGGATGAAGGTGCCCGCGACGCTGATGCACACCCACAGCGTGAACGTCCAGTTGGAGGAGGTTCCCACCGAAGAAGAGGTCAAAGCGCTCCTCGCCGAGGAGTCTCGACTGTTCCTCATCCCCCCCGAGTACGATATCGACG
The DNA here is from genome assembly GCF_051195035.1 of Natronomonas sp. EA1. Taxonomy (NCBI): domain Archaea; kingdom Methanobacteriati; phylum Methanobacteriota; class Halobacteria; order Halobacteriales; family Natronomonadaceae; genus Natronomonas; species Natronomonas sp. EA1. The sequence continues at coordinate 500,511 of NZ_JBNTJV010000003.1, read as the reverse complement.
GCGCGGGCAAGCTGAAGGAGTTCGCGATGGACCGCGACCGGCCTCGGGCCGATATCTGGGAGAACTGCATCTGGGAGGAGTCCATCTCGATGGAGGACGACGACCTCTATCTGTTCCAGGCCATCCACCAGGAGTCCGACGTGATTCCGGAGAACGTCGACGCCATCCGCGCGGTGCTCGGGACGGCCGACCGCGAGGCGTCCATCGAGACGACGAACGAGGCCATCGGCGTCGGCTTCTGAGCTCCAGCTGACGGTTTGTCATCGGTTGACACGGACAGAAGGCTTTTGCCGTGGAGTCGCCTACCAGCGTTCGTATGCGTCGTGATGACCGCGACGACCCCTTCGACGACATCTTCCGCGAGATCGAGCGGATGATGGAAGAGATGACCGGTGGGAACGTGAACATCGACGCCGACGCGGGGTTCGGCGACGATGCGCATTTCTCCATCTACGAGACCGACGAGCAGCTCCGCGTCGTCGGTGACCTGCCGGGCATCGAGAAGGACGGTATCGACATCAAATGCGACGGCCGCCACCTCACCGTACGGGCGGCCTCCGACCACCGGGAGTACGAGGAGCGACTCACCCTCCCCGTGCGCGTCAACGAACACTCCGCGTCGGCGTCGTTCAACAACGGCGTCCTCGAGGTGACACTCGCCCGCGCCGACGACTCCTCGAAGATCGACCTGAACTGAGGCTCCCCGTTTTCAGGCGCCCGCCACGTCCTCGATGAGCGCCGCGAGCCGGTCGTAGAACCCGTCTTCGTACTTCGTTTCGCTATCGACCGTGGGCCGTGCGTTCGTCTCGTTCACCACCGCCCTTCCGTCCGAGACGAGGATATCCACGCCCAGCCACCGGATATCGAGCGCCTCGGCGGCGTCTTCCGCCAGCCGCCGGAGGTCGTCGGGCAGGTCGACCCCTCGTGCCTCGGCCCCGCGGTGGACGTTGTGCTTCCAGCCCCCGGATTTCAGTATCGAATCGGGCAGCCGTCGCTCCACGGCCCCCGCGAACTCCCCGTCGACGACCATCGCCCGGTAGTCCCGCGCGTCGGGGAGATACTCCTGGACGAGGAACGACCTGTCCCCCGTCGCGCGGTAGTCGTGGACTAAGGAGAGGTAGTCCGTCACGCCGAGGAAGGAGTCGAGGTCGTGGGCCTTCGCCACGCCCACCCCCCGCGTCGTGGAGTTGGGTTTCACGACGACGGGGGACTCGAACCGTTCGAACGCAGCCCGGAGGTCTGCTTGCCCCACCTGATTCGACACCAGCACCGTCTCGGGCGTGGGCACGCCCGCCCGGCGCAGGCGCGCGAGCGCCCCGGCCTTGTTTCTGGAACGAAGAATCGCTTCCCGGTCGTTCACCCAGGGCACGTCGAGGATGGCGTCGGCAACTCCACCCTCCATCAGTCGCGAGGGGAAGACGAACCCGGCGTCGAACTCGCCCAAATCCGAATCGAGGGGAAGCAGGCGTTCGCTCGTCGGGACGTACTCGGCCTCGATACCGCGCTCTCTGAGGGGTGTCCTGATGCGGTCGAGGGTCTCGGCGTTCGTGGCGACGGTGAGTTTGAGCATTTTACACCAATTCCGCCGGGGCTACAGCGCCGGCGTCTTGCAATTCAGCACCGAACGTCACGAGATTCGCACCGATATCGTCAGCCAGTGAGAGGAGGAGACAATCTATCGGATACAAGAAATTCTGTTTTTGCATCGTGTATCCGTTGAGGATGTCGTCTCGTTCAAGTGCGTACACGTCTGTCCGGGCAACTATCCCGCCGATAGTCCGTTCGATGGCCTCCTTTTCGATTCGCTTCTTTTTGCTCAAAACGGTTCGAACCTCCATCAACGTCGTCACCGAGACACAGAACTCGTGCTCCTGTTTCAGTAGTGCTGTCGCTTCGCCTCCGCCATCCTCCTCCACCATCGCAGCGACGAGGACGTTGGCATCGACGAGTAGTCTCATTCCTTCTCGCGACGGCGAACCGTCCGGACCTCTTCGACCGGGTCGATGTCGAGTGAACTGAACCGCCCGGAGAGGAACTCCCCCAACGAAAGCTCTTGATTCTCCTCAGAGAGGAACTCACCGAGTGAGTCCTGCTGTTCGTCGTCGGGTCTTACGTCTTCGAACGGTGGACTCCCTCGACGGACGTGACTTCCCATGCTGGCACGAACGTCCTACCCGAACAAAGAGTTTCGGCCGGATTGTTCGGCACTTCTGGGACCTGTGTGGGTGGCTATCCAGACCTCTCGGCATTCACCGAACGAACACACCTGCCACTCTGCACCGGGCGAAAACGGGAAAGAGAGACGGACCGCGTTACGCGACGAGCAGCTCCTCACCGCGCTCGACCTTGATGCGGCACGGCGGGGAGATTTTGTTGTACGCGCGGCGCAGCGAGTCCTTCACGACGGGGGCGTCCTCGGGGTTACACCAGACGGTAAAGAGCTGTTCGCCGGCGTAGACGCGCGCGGCGGTGCCGACGATCTTCCCGAACGACTGGCGCATCCCGTCGGAGACACGGTCCGCACCCGCACCGGTCGCCTGCTTGTTCTCGCGCAGGACCTGGTGGGGGAACTTCCGGAGGATCATCTTGTAGTCGCCGTTCTCGCCGAGCTCCTTCAGCAGGCGACGGTTGGCGGAGAGCCGGGAGGCTTCGAGCGAGCCGTGGCGGATCTGCATCGACTCCTCGACGATGAGCGAGATCTGGACGGGGTAGTCCTCGGGCTCTTTGTCCTTGCGGCCCATCTTGTGCTGTGCGATCTTCGATCCGGGAATCCCGGTGATGTACTCGCGACGGGTGTACGACGGCTTGTCGATGTCCCGGTACATCGAGGCAGGTTTGTCGCTCATATTACGTGGAACTACTGCCGAGTACGTGGATAAAGCCTTCGAAGCGGGATGACGCCGGCGTTCGGTTCACTCGCCGGGACGGGGAGTCGAGCGGTGGTGCAGGCGCGGTGGTGTGCGGGTTCCCCGGTGACATCCGTGTCGCCACTACGCCTATCCGTTCTCATCCCCAACCTACGAACGAATGCACCAGTTCGTCAACGGGGAGTGGCTCTCGGAGGAGGAGTACCAGGCCACCAACGAGTCGGGAGAGTTCGAGCGACAGCCGACCTCGTTCCGCGAGTTCATCGGCGAGGAGTACCCCGCGGAGTCCGGGCGCTATCACCTCTACGTCTCGTACGCCTGCCCGTGGGCCCACCGGACGCTCATCACGCGAAAGCTGAAGGGGCTCGAAGACGCCATCTCCGTCGACTACGTCGACCCGTACCGTGACGAGGACGGTTGGCAGTTCACGCCCGGGAAGAAGGGCTGCTCGGCCGACTCCATCAACGGCTTCGACTACCTGCGGGAGGCGTACGTCGAGGCGGACCCGGAGTACACGGGTCGCGTGACGGTGCCCGTGCTGTGGGACAGGGAAGAGGAGACCATCGTCAACAACGAGTCGAAGGAGGTCATGCGGATGCTCGACACGGCGTTCGACGGAAACGGCGTCGACCTCTACCCCGAGGGGTACCGCGAGGCGGTCGACGACCGCATCGAGGCCATCTACGAGCCCATCAACAACGGCGTGTATCGGGCGGGGTTCGCGGAGTCACAGAAGGCGTACGACAGCGCCGTCCGCGAGCTGTTCAACGAACTCGACCGCTGGGACGAGGTGCTGGCGGACCAGCGCTATCTCGCCGGTGACCGCCTCACCGAGGCCGACATCGCGATGTACACGACCCTCGTCCGCTTCGATCAGGTCTACCACACCCACTTCCGCTGTAACCGCAAGCACATCTACGAGTACGACAACCTCTGGCCGTACCTGCGTGACCTGTATCAGACGCCCGGCTTCGGGGAGACGACCAACATGAGCCACATCAAGGAGCACTACTACACCACTCACGATTCGCTGAACCCGAAGAAGCTCATCCCGGTCGGTCCGAACCTCGACTTCGAGGCTCCGCACGGCCGCGACGCGCTGCCCGGCGAGCCCCCGCTCCCGCAGTAACCGCGCCGCCTCCTTCGGTTTCGTCCTCGTTCCCCGTTCTGCCATTCACATTCGGTCTCCAGCTCTCCGGCTCAGCCGCTGGCTTCCGTTCCGTATCCTGTCCCCGGAGCGGGGGGTGCCGACACTATTATATCCATGCGTGGCATTGACTCTCACGTATGGGAGACACGAAGCGCGGACGCGAACGGAAAGGTCGTGTGAAGCGTCAGCAGCGCCGTGAGCGCGAGATCGAGAAGGCGATGGAGAACCGCGACGAGGAACTCGATTTCGACGACCTCTACGAGGATATGGAGTCCGACTTCGAGTACTGACCTGACTCAGAGCTTCTCGGTGGCTATCGCCACCACCTTGCCATCACCGTACATGAGGTACACCTCCGCGACGCCGTCGCCGTCGGTTCTTTCATTCGGGAGACGCCGTGCTGACCACTTGTGTTTATCACCCGATAGTGGGTCGTACTGTCCGTGAGTCAGGACGCGCCTCGTATCACTGACCTCTCCTCGATTAGCGCGGAGAATTTCAAGTTCAGGAACACCTCGTTCCTGATGAGCGAGGCGCAGTACGACGTGGGGCCGCACGCGTCGAAAGAAGCCGTGCGCCGTGAAATCTGGGTCGTTCGAAACGGTGACCTTCGGCGCGTCATCCGTGACTTCCCGACCGAGGCTCCGTTAGTCGAGCAGTGTGCGCTCTGGATGCACGCCGTCGTCGGGAAGCATTTCTTTCGAGATGCCAACCATCGAACCGCAATCGCACTTCTCCGCAAGCTGCTCACCGAAAACGGCATCGAGCTGGGATCGTGGTCCCCTGACCGCACGAGGCAGGCTAGAGACGAGTCGCACGAGGTTCGCCGAGCGATTCCGAATGTAACCCTGGATACGCTGTACGAGAAAGACGAGCTGTACGAGGTGTGGCTCCGCTACTTCCGCGATGTACTACCGCAGGAATACGTCGACTGCACCGAGAGCTGATTACTCGTCGTCCGTGTCCGCAAGGGCCGCGTACAGCTCGGGGTTCTCCTCGACATCCCGAGCCATATCCCGCTCCGCCTCCCAGTTCATGCTCATGAGGTAATTAATGAATCACTCATTGATTAGTCTTTTGTACGGGTGTTCGTCCGAATTTGGCCATCCACGGGCGTCTCTCTACACCTTCTCGGTGGCTATCGCCACCACCTTGCCATCACCGTACATGAGGTAGACCTCCGCGACGCCGTCGCCGTCGGTGTCCCCGAGCGTCGCGTGCGTGTAGATGCTCGCGTCGCGCTCGTAGACGCCCCGGATCTCTCCCGACGGGGAGACGACGAGCGCCCGCCCGTTGTTCGTGGTGGCGACGATCTCCGGCTCGCCGTCCCCGGTCACGTCACCCACGACGGGCGGCGGCGTCATCTGGACGGCCTCGCTCGTGAGCGTGGTCTCCCACTCCGTTTCGCCGGAAGGCCCGTCGAGCGCCCGCAGGGTGGCGTCCCGCGCGGTGGCGTACACCTCCGCGGTCCCGTCGCCGTCCGCGTCGACCACGGCACCGACCGCGGCGAGCCTGCCGAGAGAGCGCTCCCACAGCAGGGAGCCGTCGCCGTCGAACGCCTGCACCGCGCCCGCCTCCGTGGCGACGACGAACTCCGGGGCGCCGTCGCCGTCGAGGTCACCGTGCGCCGTCCACGTCACGCCCCCGTCGGTCTCGGTTCGCCAGAGCCGTTCACCCGCGGCGTCGAACGCGAGGGCCGTGCCGTTCCCGATGCCGAGGACGATCTCGGGGCGCTCGTCCCCCGTGAAGTCGGCGACTGCGGGTGCGCTCCACGAGAACGCGTCGAGCGAGCGGTTCCATAGCTTCCCCGTCTCGTTGACGACGTACAGCGTCCCGTCGATGTCCGTCACGACGATCTCGTTTACGCCATCGCCCGTCACGTCCGCGACGACGGGCTTCGTGTAGCCGTAGTTCGACAGGGGAAACGTGAACTCCTCGTCCCCCGTGAGCGCGTCGTAGGCGACCAGTTCCTTCTCCGTCGTCGCGGCGAGCAGCTCTACGGTGCCGTCGCCGTCGTAATCGGCGAGGGTGGGGTCCGCGACGGCGTGGATGGTGCAGGCCTCGGGAGCGATGGTGTCGCGCCAGCGTTCGCTCCCCGTCCCGTCGAAGACGAGCAGGGCACAGCCGCCCTCACCCTGTCGACCGCCGACGGGTGCGGCGATGACGGCCTCCCCCTCGACCCGCCCCGCGGCGATGGCGTGGTGGTTCCCCTGCACGGATGACCCGCCGGCGGTCCACCGCTCCTCGAGCGTGGGCGCGTCGGCACCCGGCCCGCCGCCGAGACAGCCGGCGAGCACGAGGAGGACGGCGAGTGCGAGGATACCTCTCATACCGGTGGGTATCGCTCCTCCGCGTAAAGTCCTGTTTCTCCCACCCCGGGATTCGAGAGGTCTACCAGAACCCCTTACCGAGGTCGGACCCATGGTACGGCAATGAACCGACGGCACCTCCTCCGCGCCGGCCTCGCCGCGGGTCTCACCGGCCTCGCGGGCTGTACGGGCGGCGACGGATCTGCCGATGACTCGACGACCTCTTCGACTCCGACTACCACTCCTAGTGTGGACCTCCCCAGCGGCATCTACGTCCAGCAGTTCCGCGAGACGATGGCGATGCAGGGGATGGGAACGGCCGGCCCCTACCGCGTCGGCCTGATGTACTCCGCTCCCCACGCCTTCTGGAACGTCAACGGCACGTCCGTCCAGAAGACCGAGGCCTTCGGCGACATCCACCTGATGGCTACCGTCTTCGACCCCGAGACGGAGACGGTCATCCCGGAGACCGGGCTCTCCATCGAGATCGAGAAGGAGGGTGAGTTCGTCTCACAGGAGGTCATCTACCCGATGCTCTCCCAGCGAATGGGTGTTCACTACGGCGGGAACTTCGGGCTCGACGGCGACGGCTCCTACACCGCGAACGTGAGCGTCGGGGGGCTCCCGATCGAGACACGGGGGTCGTTCGAGGGGAAGTTCGACGCGGCCGCGTCCACCGTTATCGACTTCGAATTCACCGACGAGGAGCGTGCGAAGGTGAAGTCGGAACGGCTCGACGCCTACGGAAAGCCGGGGGCGGTACAGCCGATGGAGATGGGGATGATGCCCACCGGCTACGCACCCTCCCAGAACGACCTGCCGGGCTACCGCGGGGCGGTGATGAGCGACGACGCGCGGTTCCTCGTCGGCCACCACGAGGGACGGCTCTACGCCTCGGCCCGCACCCGCTACAACGGCCTGTTCCTCCCCGCTGCGGGCGTGGAGGCGACCGTCACTCGTGGGTCCGAGACGGTGTTCGAGGGGGAGCTCGTCCGGATGCTCGACCCGACGCTCGGCTACCACTACGGGACCGATGTCGCCGTCGAGTCCGGCGACGAACTGGAACTCCGCGTGACGACCCCCCCGCAGGTCGCCCGCCACCAGGGGTACGAGCGGGCGTTCCTCCAGTTCGAGCCGATGTCTTTGACACTGTGAGTTTTCCCGCTGGGGACCTATCTGGAGGTATGAAGCGTTCGCTCGTCGTCGTGCTCGTCTGTGCGCTCCTGCTCGCCGTTCCCGCGAGCGCGCACGTGAATCACGCGACGGCCCCGCCCCAGCAGTCGGCGGACGGCACGGTCGTCGTCGAGACGGCCTTCATCGCCGTCGACGGCTGGGCGGTGGTCCACACCGACGCGAACGGCAAGCCGGGCGAGCCCATCGGCCACACCGCACTCGCGGGCGAAGGCGGGCTCGAAACCGACGTGCGGGTCACCATCGACGACGCCGTCTGGAGCGAGTGGGAGGGTGCACGCGACGTGTGGGTCGTCCTCCACCGCGACGACGGCGACGGCGTCTTCGAGCCCGACGAGGACAACCCGCTCTCGAACTTCGGCCAGCCCGCCGGCGAGCGGTTCGTCCTCGAGCGGAACGCCACGGCCGTCGTCACCGCCGCGGGGTTCGCCCCCCAGCGCGTGACGGAGACCGTCCGCGTCCGCACCGCCACGCTCCCGGAAGCGGGGCACCTCGTCCTCCACAACGTCTCTGCCGGCGAGCGCGGTGCCGTGCTCGGTGTCGTCGCGCTCTCGGCGGGCACACACGAGAACGTCTCCGTCCCCGTCTCGGGGCTCCCGGCCGACCGCGCCACCCTCGATGCCGTGCTCTACACCGACGACGGGGACGGACAGTTCACCGAGGCCGACACCCCCGTCCGGGCCGGCGAGAAGGCGGTCGCCACGCGCTTCGGCGTCCGGGTCCTGACGGGCGATGAGACGCCGACGCCGACTCCGGACGAGTCGGCCATCGTGACCACGGCGACCCCCCTGCCGACCGACTTCGAACCGCCGACCGAGGCGCCCGGCGACACGGGGACCGAGACGCCCACCCGTGGGACGGCCCCCGGTTTCGGCGTCGTCGTGGCCGTGCTGGCCCTGCTCGCCGCGGTCGTCCTCGCCCGCCGGAGGCGACCGTGACGGTCGAAACGGCTTTTTCCACGCGGCTACTCGGTCAGGGTGATGCCCCGTGACCGAGGAGTTCATTCTGGCCGTCCTGCTCGCCATCGCCGGACTGGCGTCGGCGGCCGTCATCGGCCTCTCGCTCGCCGCGCTCCTTCGCCGAAAATCGTGGTCGTACCTCCTCGTCACGCTCGCACTCGCCACCCTGCTCGCCCGCACGGCGGTCGCGGTCGGCACGATGTGGGGGATGATTCCCGATTCGGCACACCACACGCTCGAACACGGGCTGGACGTGGCGATGGCCAGCCTCGTCATCGCCGCGGTGTACACGGCGCGGACGGCGCGCCGGGAGGCGAAATATGAGTGAGACCCGCGAACGCATCGCCGGCCACATCGCGGCCGACCCCGGCGTCCACTTCTCCGCGCTCGGCCGCGAGCTGGACCTCGCACCCGGACAGGTGCAGTACCACCTCCACCGCCTGCTGGAGGCGGACCGGGTCGTGAGTGCGGACCACTACGGCCGCACCCACTACTTCACGCCGGAGTACGACCCGTGGGAGCGGGCCGCCCTCGCCCTCCTCCGCCGGGAGACCGCCGCCGACATCGTCGGCGTCTTGATGGCCGATGGCCCTCTTCCAGCCGGGGAGACGGCCGAACGAGCCGGTATCGCCCGCTCCACGCTGGAGTGGCACCTCGACCGGCTGTGTGAGCAGGGACTCGTCGAAAAACAGCGCGACACCTACGGTCGGGTCACGCTCGTGCTCTCACGGCCCGAGCGCACCGCCCGCCTGCTCAAACGCGCGGAGCCGTCGATGCCCGCCCGGCTGGTGGACCGCTTCACCCGGCTCGTCGACTCGCTGCTCGCGGAATGACCTACTCTACCGTCAGCGACGCCGTTCCGGAGAGCCCGTGGTGCGCGCCGACCTCGCCGCGCTCCCAGCGGAGTTCGACTTCGGTGTCGCCCGCTTCGAGGCCGGTGCCTTCGACTGGGAAGACGAGGGTCAGCCCCGAATCCGCGTGGTCAGCGCCGACGAAACTGGTGACGGGTCGTGCGCCCGCGCCGTCCACGGCCACGACATCGCTCACGCCGAGGCGGTAGCGCTCGGCGATGCGCCGGCCCTGTTTCGCCAGCGGGTCGAACTCCTCGCTCGGGCGCACGGTGACTGCGAGGTGCGTCTCCGAGTCGAGCCGGAGCGTGTCGTCGCCCCCCGGCGTCCGGACGGTGAACTCCAGTCCCTCGGGGAAGTGCGCGGCGGCGGTGCCGACGGTCGTCACGCCGAGTGCCGCGAGCCCGACGGCTGCGCCTGTACTGCGAAGCATACTGCGTCTGCTGAGTGCCATACCCCAGGAACGTTGGGAGATACTGAAGCCGTTCTGGCACGAGTCTCGAACGCCTTCGAGAGACCTACCAGAACCGGCTTTTCTCCGGGGGACGACCCTCCCGACATGCACAGACGGACGTTTCTTCGTGCCGGCACGCTCGCCGGTGTCGCCGGGCTCGCCGGTGTCGCCGGGCTCGCCGGGTGTTCCAGTCTCCTGCAAACCGAGCCGGCTGGCCAGCCCGCGGTCCTCGAGGACCGCCCCGACGCCGTGTACTACCCCACGCACGTCGAGGGGATGCAGATGGCCGGGATGGGGATGGCCGACGGCTATCAGTTCGGCCTGATGTACTCCTATCCGCACCGTTTCTGGAACGTCAACGGCTCCTCGATCCAGCTGACCGAGATCGAGGCGGACGACGACGTCCACCTGATGGCGACGGTGTTCGACCCCGAGACGAAACAGGTGCTCCCCGAAACGGGTCTCTCCATCGAAATCGAGAAGGACGGCGCGCTGGTCTCACAGGAGGTCATCTACCCCATGCTCTCCCAGCCGATGGGGTTCCACTACGGCGCGAACTTCGGGCTCGATGGCGATGGCACCTACGACGTGACCGTCTCCGTCGGTGGGATGCCCATTCGCCGCACGGGCGAGTTCGAGGGGAAGTTCGGCAACGCCGCCTCGACGACCATCGAGATGGAGTACTCGCGGGCGAAACGCGACGAGATCATGTATCGCACCACGCCCGAGAAGGCCGGCTCGCGGGCCGCGGTGGAGCCGATGCAGATGGAGATGCTGCCGACCGGCTTCGCCCCCGAGCTGGACGCCCGCGCGACCGCGACGAGCGGCGACGCCACCGTCGATATCGTCGTCCGCGAGCCTCCTGCCGGGGTGGATGCCCCCACCTACCTCGCGGCGGTCATGTCGACCCCGTACAACCGGATGGTCATCCCCGCGGCCGGGCTGGCAGCCACCCTCACGCGCGACGGCGAGACGGTGTTCGAGGGCGAACTCGCCCGGACGCTCGACCCCGAGCTGGGCTACCACTACGGCGCGGGCGTCGAGTCGGTCGAGTCGGGTGATACCCTCGCCATCGAGGTGACGACGCCCCCGCAGGTCGCGCGCCACGAGGGGTACGAGACCGCATTCTTGAACTTTGAGCCGATGGAGGTGACGTTGTAATGGTCGAACGCAGAACCGAAGGCACCCGCCGGGAGTTCATGAAGGCCGCCGTCGCCATCGGCGGCGCGAGCGCGCTGTCGGCCTGTACCGAGCGGCTCGGCGGTGGCCCTGACGTGCCGACGGGCGACCTCGACGCGGTGCCGGAGCGCCAGCACGCGTGGAACGCCGTCCTCCGAACGGACGACCACGGGAACGCCGTCGCGCCGCGGCACCACGTCGTCGCGCTGTTCGACCTCCCGGGCGACGGCCCGCCGACCGACGCCGACCGCGAGCAGGTCGCCGCGGCGCTCGACGGCCTCAACCGCGCCTACGCGTGGTCGAACGAGGGGCTGCTCGTCACCGCGAGCTACTCGCCCTATTATTTCGAGCGGTTCGACGAGTCGCTCCCCGAGAGCGTCGACCTCCCGAAGCCGACGGCGCTCTCGTCGTTCGAGGACCCCGCGCTCGACGACCCGGACCTCGTCGTCCATCTCGCCAGCGACCACGCTCCCGTCGTATTGGAGGCGGAAGAGGCCCTCCTCGGCAACCGCGAGCGGGCGAACGGCGTCGAGCTGACGGCCTCGTTCGACGGCGTGCTCGACCGCCGGGAGCGCCGCACCGGCTTCGTCGGCGCGGGGCTCCCCGCGGAGCATCAGGACGTGGAAGGGATCCCCGACGGTGACCCCGTCCCGGAGGACGCCCCGCTGTTCATGGGGTTCAAATCCGGCTTCACGAAGAACCAGGCGAGCGAGGACCGCGTGACCATCCAGTCGGGGCCGTTCGCCGAGGGCACGACCCAGCACCTCTCGAAGATCCGGCTCCGGCTGGACGACTGGTACGGCGAGCAGGACCACGAGGACCGCGTCGCCGAGATGTTCTGTCCGTTCCACGCCGAACAGGGGACCGTGGAGGGTACCGGCGAGTCGCTCGGCGACGACTCGGCGATGGACGACTGCGGCGACCCCGCCGCGGCCGCCTCGGAGTACGGCCGCATCGGCCACTCCCAGAAGATGGCGAGCGACGCGCGAGAGGACGGCTCGCCCATCATCCTCCGCCGCGATTTCGACTCGACGGACGGCGGCGAGGCGGGCTTGCACTTCCTCGCCGTCCACCGCGAGATCGGGGACTTCGAGAAGACCCGCGAGGCGATGAACGGCGAGCGGTACACCGAGAACCCCGCCATCCGCCAGCGGGTGAACAACGGCATCCTCGAGTACACCTTCGTCCGCCGGCGCGGCAACTACCTGATGCCCCCGCGGTCGAAACGCGCACTGCCGGACCCCCGCTGACGCGCCTCGCTTCCGACTCCCGGTGACCCCTCCGCTTGGTCCACGCTGACGCACGGTTTTTCCTTCTCCTCCCCCATAGCCGACCGTGGACTGTTCCGTCTGCGGCCGTGAGGTCCCCGTCTCCGCCGCGTGCCGCCACTGCGCCGCGCCGGTCTGTGAGGAACACCGTTCGCCCGCGGCACACGACTGCCCCGGCGTCGAGGGCCGGTACACCGACTACGGCGCGCCACGGACCCGCGAGGTCCCCGAGACTCCCCGACTCTCGGACCCTCAGCGCCTGCTGAAGGGGCTCCTCGTGGCCGTCGTCCTCGCGCTCGCCGTCGCGGGGGCGCTCGCTGCCGCGCCCGACCCCGGCCTCGACGAGCAGCGGGTCGAACGGCTCGTCCACGCGGAGATAAACGAGGAGCGCGAGGCGCGCGGGCTCGCCCCGCTCGCCTACAACGAAACGCTCGCGGCCGTCGCGGAGGCGCACAGCCGCGACATGCTCGAACGGGAGTACTTCGCCCACGAGGCGCCGAACGGGTCGGGGCTGGCGGACCGCTACCGTCGCGCCGGTATCGACTGCCCCGGCGGCGAGAACATCTACACGACGCCGAACGGGGAGCTCGCCGTCTCCGAGCAGGCGCTTGCTGACCGCATCGTCCGCGAGTGGATGCGCTCGCCGGGCCACCGCGAGAACGTCCTGAAAGCGCGGTTCTCGCGGGAGGGAATCGGCATCGTCGTCGCCGACGACGGGGTCTACGCCACGCAGAACTTCTGTTGACGAAACGGTCATTCTCGTTCGTCCCCTACTTCTCGCATGGCTGCCGCAGATGTCGGTGGGTTACCGGCCCGGACGCTGGAACGCGCGGAGATCGACTCGTTCCTCCGGTCGCAGGGCCACGGCGTGCTCTCGCTCGCGGCGGCGGGCGAGGCCTACGGCTTCCCCGTCTCGTTCGGCTACGACGGGGAGACGCTCTACTTCGTCTTCCAGCGCCCGCGCGAGGAGAGCCGCAAGGAGGTGTTCGCGAACGAGACGACGACCGCGAGCTTCCTCGCCTACGCGGTCGAGGGGAAGGCCGACTGGACGAGCGTCATCGCGACCGGCCCGCTGCGCTCCGTCGGGGCCGAGGAGTGGCCGACGCTGCTCGCCGCGGTGGAGGCGAACGCGTGGTATCCGGACCTGTTCTCCGCGACGGAGCCGATGCAGGACTTCCTCGGGTTCGCGCTCACCCCCGAGTCGGTCACCGGGCTCTCCGCCCGCTAGATCGGCATCGAGAGGAGCGTGGCGGCGACGCTCCCGACGGTCAACGCGGAGAGCATCCCGAGTAGCGTCTTCTGTACCCAGTACATACCCCTCCCTCTTCGTGGGGGATGATGTATTGCTACGAGCGTTCTCACAGCGGGAGAATCGGTCACGCCAAGTCCACCCCGCTCGTGCCGGCTGTCCGGTGTCGACCACCACGGCGGATTTCCGCGGGGACAACGGCTATCCGACAGCCGGACGCACCACCGGGTATGGACACCTTCGATATCGGTGGCGAGCTCACGGTGAACCGACTCGGCTTCGGCGCGATGCGGCTGTGTGGCGACGACATCATCGGCACGCCCGACGACGAGGCGACCGCCCGCGCGGTCGTCGAGCGCGCGCTGGAGCTCGGCGTGGACTTCATCGACACCGCGGACTCCTACGGTCCCGGCGTGAGCGAACGCATCCTCCGGGAGGCCGGTGCGCCCGAGGAGGCCGTCGTGGCGACGAAGGCGGGGCTCCTCCGCAACGCCGAGGGTGACTGGCTCCCGCACGGCGACCCCGACTACATCCGGAATCAGGTACTCGTCTCCCGCGACCGGCTCGGGGTGGACACCATCGACCTCTATCAGTTCCACCGGCCCGACCCGGACACGGACTTCGAGGACTCCGTACACGCGTTCGCCGAGCTCAAAGACGAGGGGTTCATCGAGCACGTCGGGCTCTCGAACGTCAGCGTCGACCAGCTCGAGACGGCCCGCGAGATCGTCGAGGTCGCGACGGTCCAGAACCAGTACAACATCGCCGACCGCTCGGACGAGGACGTGCTGAAGGCGTGTGAGGCGTACGACATCGGCTTCATCCCGTGGTTCCCGCTCGGCGCGGGCGACCTCTCGGACGTCGAGGGAATCGACGCGGTGGCCGAGGCGCACGACGCCTCCGTCTACCAGATCGCGCTCGCGTGGCTCCTCCAGCACTCGGACGTGACGCTCCCGATTCCGGGGACCTCCAGCGTCGCGCACTTGGAGGCGAACATGCGGGCCGCGGACCTCGAGCTCTCGGACGAGGAGCTCGCACGGCTCACCTGAGCCGGCGGCTCCTCGATTTCTCACCTGACCCGCTGTGCGCGAGCGGTGAGCGTCTGACGAACCCTTTTATCAGTGCGAACGCGTAGCACACGTATGGCAGACGCCGCGGAACCGCTCTACGTCGGGCTCACCGCGGAGCCGTGGCTGGCGGTCGCCTTCTCCCCGACCGGCTTCGACCACGTGCAGGTGTTCGACAGCGTGGGGGCCGCGTGGCTCGCGTACGAGGAGACGGCAGCGCGGATCCTCGTCGGCGTCCCCATCGGCCTCATCGAGAGCGGGCGGGGCCACCGCGAGTGCGACGAACTCGCGCGGGAGGCGGTCGGCCCCCAGCGCGAACACATCGTCCCCCCACCAGTCAGGGAGGCCACCCGGAAACGCCGGTTCCCGGCGGCCACGCGCACCCACGAGCGCAAGGCCGGGGTTCGCCTCACCGAGCGCGCGTTCGCCGCGAGCGAGGCCATCGCCGCGGTGGACGAACTCCTCCAGGAGCTCCCCGATGCCCGAGGGGTCTTCGCCGAATCGCACCCGGAGCTCTGCTTCCGGGCGTTCGCGGGGGAGCCGCTCGAGGAGCCGAAGGGGACGGCCGCGGGCTACGCCGAGCGGATGCGCACCCTCGCGGAGTTGAACCGGGACGCGCCCCCGGTCGTCCAGGGCGTCGCGGAGGGGACCACAGGATTCGAGGTGTCCGTCCCCGACGTGCTCGACGCCGTCGCGCTCGCGTACACCGCCCGCCCCGGCGACGCGCCGTTGCGGTCGCTCCCCGAGGAGCCGCCACTGGACGCGGAGGGGTTGCCGATGGCGATGCACTACCGGGCGGATGCGCCGCTCGTCGAGTAGCGTCCGAAAAAGCGCGTGTTTGTCAGTTCACCGCGGAAGCGGTGTGAAATACGCCTTACAGGCGGGTGACGTTCGTCGCGCGCGGGCCCTTGTCGGCCTGCTCGATGTCGAACTCCAGCTCCTGCCCTTCCTCGAGGTCCGGGCCACCGACGTCCTCCATGTGGAAGAAAACGTCCTCGTCCGCGTCCTCAGTCTTGATAAATCCGTAGCCGCCAGTGTCGTTGAAGAAATCAACGGTTCCTTTCGCCATTGCCTTTGAGGGGAGACGATACCGACTGATAAGGCTTCCGAAGGGCGCTCGACCCCGTGAGACACCGTTTCAGCCCGCGAGAGCTCCGTTCGCCTCCTCCGTGTCCGTCGGGTGGATTTAATCGGGCGCCGTGTGTTGTCCCCTCATGGCCACCTGTCAGCTCGTCCGGCACGCCACGCTGCTCGTCGACATCGCGGACCGAACGCTCCTCGTCGACCCGATGCTCGGGGACCCCGGAGTGGACCCGCCGATCCAGAACAGCCCGAACGAGAAGCGCAACCCCCTTCTCCCGCTGCCGGACGTCTCCCTCGACTACGACGCCGTGCTCGTCACCCACCGGCACAACGACCACTTCGACGACGCAGCGCGCGAGGCGCTCTCCCCCGGCGTCCCGCTCTACTGCCAGCCCGAAGAGGCCGACGCCTTCCGCGAGGAGGGCTTCTCGGACGTGCGGCCCATCGACGAGGAACGCGCGTTCGGCGAGGGGACCATCACCCGGGTCCCGGCCCGCCACGGCCACGGGTCGCTCGCGCAGGCGATGGCCCCCGTCGCGGGGTTCGTCATCGACGCCGACACCCGGCTGTATCTCGCGGGGGATACGGTCTGGTACGACGCGGTCGCCCGGACCCTCGCCACCCACGACCCGGACGCCGTCGTCGTCAACGCGGGCGCGGCGCAGTTCACGGAGGGCAAGCCCATCACGATGGACGCCGAGGACGTGGACGCGGTCCGCGACCACACCGACGGGCAGGTCATCGCGGTCCACATGGACGCGATCAACCACTGTCTCCTCACGCGCGCGGACCTGCGCGAGGCCGTCGACGACGTGGTTGTCCCCGAGGACGGCGACCGGGTCGACATCTGAACCATGGAGTTCGACGTAATCCAGGGGGATATCGCCGCCCAGCGGGCCGACGCGGTCGTCAACGCCGCGAACACGGCCCTCGAGATGGGCGGGGGGGTCGCGGGCGCGCTCCGCCGGGCAGCTGGAGAGGACATTCAGGCGGAAGCCCGCGAGCAGGCACCCATCGAGCTGGGCGAGGCCGTCGAGACCGGGGGCTACCGCCTCGATGCCGAGTACGTCATCCACGCGGCGACGATGCGGCCCGGTGGCGGGGCCACGGAGGAATCGATTCGCGACGCGACCTGGAACGCGCTCGCCCGGGCGGACGACCTCGGCTGTGCGTCGCTGGTGCTCCCGGCGCTCGGCTGTGGCATCGCGGGCGTTCCGCTCGAGGAGGGCGCCCCGTGCATCTTCGAAGAAATCCGGGAGTACGAGCCGGCGACGCTCGCCGACGTGCGCGTCATCGCCTACGACGCGGGCGAGTTCGAGACGCTGAAACGGCTCGCCGACACGTGATCACGAGCCGAGCCACTTGGCCAGCCCGCCGGCCCCCGCGACCAGCGTCCCTGTGACGAACGTCCCGGGGATCGGGAGGACGAACAGTCCGGCACCGAACGCGATGGCGAGAGTGGATGCGTTCATCCCACTCTCAGTTCGGCCCGAGGCCGGAAAGGTGTGGTGGCCCTACTCCACGCGCTCCCGCTCCCGCTTCCGGAGTTCGACCCGGCGGATCTTCCCGCTCGACGTTTTCGGCAACTCCTCGACGAACTCGATGCGACGCGGGTACTTGTACGGGGCCGTCGCCTCCTTCGTGAACGTCTGGATCTCCTCGATGAGGTCGTCGCTCGGCTCGTACCCCTCGGCGAGGACGATGTACGCCTTCACGACGTGGCCGCGCTCGTCGTGGGGACTCTCGACGACGGCCGGCTCGGCGACGGCGGGGTGGTCGACGAGCGCGTCCTCGACCTCGAACGGGCCGATGCGGTAGCCCGCCGAGAGGATGATGTCGTCGGCCCGGCCCTCGAAGAAGAAGTAGCCGTCGCCGTCGCGGCTGGCGAGGTCGCCGGTGCGGTAGAACTCCCCGCTGAACGTCTCCGCGTCGAGCTCTGGCTTCTCGAAGTAGCCGTCGAAGATGCCAGGGCAGTCGACGGGGACGGCGATCTCGCCGATCTCGTCGGTGCCGAGTTCGCGCTCCGCTTCCACGTCGATGATGGTGGTGCCCATCCCCGGCGCGGGGCGGCCCATGCTCCCCGGCTTCACGTCGATGCCGGGGTAGTTCGTGACGAGCGCGACGGTCTCCGTCTGGCCGTAGCCGTCCCGCGGGGTGATGCCGAACGCCTCTTCGATATCCGTGATGGACTCGCTGTTGAGCGGTTCGCCGGCGGAGAGCACCTCCCGGAGGGAGACATCGTAGGAACCCAGGTCGTCGAGCTGGCTGAACATCCGGTACTGGGTCGGCACGGCACACAGCCGGGTGACCCCCTCCTCGGCCATGAGCTCGAGGAACGTTTCGGGATCGAACGCCCCGTCGTAGAGGAACTGCGGGGCGCCGGTGGTCAGGCCCACGCCGACGGGGCTCCAGAACCACTTCGCCCAGCCCGTCCCCGTCGTCGCCCACATCAGCTCGTCTGAGAAGTCGGTCTCCTGGGTGTAGCCCCACCAGTACGGCCCGTTCACCAGCTCGAAACAGCGCATCCAGCGATGGCGGTGCATCACGGGCTTCGGCTGGCCCGTCGTCCCCGAGGTGTAGTTGATGGACATCGGGTCATCCGCACCCAACTCGGGCCCGTCGTGGTCGGCCGACTCGCCGTCGATGAGCTCCGAGAAGGACTCCCACCCCTCGTGCTCGCCGTCGAGGACCACGAGCGTCTCCAGCGGGGTCGAGTCGAGGACCGGCTCGACCATCTCCGTCAGCGAGGCGTGACAGACGACCGCCGTCGCCTCGCAGTCGGTCGCCCGGAACTCGATGTCCTTCGCGCGGAGCATCGAGGAACAGGGGACCACGAGCGCCCCGCGCGTGAGGACGCCGAGCTGGATGGCGAAGGCGTCCGGATGCCGGGGGAACAGATGCATCACCCGGTCGCCCTTCCCGACGCCGCGCGCGGCGAGCGCGTTCGCGAAGCGGTTCGCGTCGTCCCGGATGTCGGCGAAGGTCCGTTCCTCCCGAGCCCCAGCCTCGTTCCGGAACGTCACCGCCACCCGGTCCCCGAACGCCTCGGCGTGGGTGTCGATGACCGCCGGGAGGTTGTAGTCGGCCGGGATGTCCCACTCGAACGCCTCGCAGGATTCCGCATAATCTATCGGCATGAATGTCGGTTGTTTCCGGCAGCGAGTAATCAATCTTTACCCGGTCGGGCCGTCCGCAGCCCCCCGGTCCCTCCCGTTGGGCCGGGTGTACCACCACGCCCACGCGATGAACACCGCCTGGAACGGGAGCCGTGCCCATCTCGTGAGAGTAGAGGGGTCGCGCGCGAACGCGGGCGCGGCGTCGATGACGACCCCGCTCGTCGCCATGTAGACGTTCGCGGGGAAGACGGCGACGAGCAGCGCGATGATCCCCCACGCCGCCAGCCGTCGCGTTGGCGGGTAGAGCACCGCGATGCCGAGGACGACCTCCGCGACGCCGGAGAGATACGCGAGCGCGAGCCGTGCCGGGAAGACCGGGGGGATCGCCTGTGCGTACGCCTGCGGGTAGACGAAGTGGAGGAGTCCCGCGCCGACGTAGAACAGGCCCATCACGTACAGCAGGGGGCGCTTGAGTCGGGCGAGCACCGACGCCAGCCGGGAACGGAGCGGAGCCATTCGGCGGCTCTTCGCCCCCCGCGACGAAGAGGGTTGGCGTGGCGGAACCGTCGGTCGACTCGTGGGCCCAGCGGGGGCGAACACGTGAGCCAGACAACAGAAGTTTGCGAATCCGATAGATTGGTTTCCCGACCGCGAACTGTTCCTCACCGAAGTAGACAATCTTAACACGCAATGGCAACAATCAGCTGGTAATGCAGCGGTCCAACTACGACTGGTGGCCGAACCAGCTCGACGTGAACATCCTCGACCAGAACGCGAGTAACGTCGGCCCGTACGACGACGACTTCGACTACGCAGAGGCGTTCGAATCCCTCGATCTCGACGCCGTGAAGGCGGACATCGAGGAGGTCATGACGACCTCCCAGGACTGGTGGCCCGCCGACTACGGCCACTACGGCCCGCTCTTCATCCGGATGGCGTGGCACAGCGCCGGCACGTACCGCACGGCCGACGGCCGCGGCGGTGCCGATGGCGGTCGCCAGCGGTTCCCCCCGCTCAACAGCTGGCCCGACAACGCGAATCTCGACAAGGCCCGCCGCCTGCTGTGGCCGGTCAAGCAGAAGTACGGCCGGAACCTCTCGTGGGCCGACCTGATGATCCTCGCGGGGAACGTCGCCATCGAGTCGATGGGGTTCAAGACGTTCGGCTTCGCCGGCGGCCGCGAGGACGCCTGGAAGGAGGACGAGGCCGTCTGGTGGGGCCCCGAGACCGAGATGGAGACGAACGAGCGGTTCGACGAGCCCGGCGGCATCGAGGAGGGGCTCGGCGCGTCCGTCATGGGCCTCATCTACGTGAACCCGGAGGGCCCCGACGGGAAGCCCGACCCGATGGCCTCGGCGGAGAACATCCGCCAGACGTTCGACCGCATGGCGATGAACGACGAGGAGACCGCGGCGCTCATCGCCGGCGGCCACACCTTCGGGAAGGTCCACGGCGCGGACGACCCCGACCACCTCGGCGCCGAGCCGGAGGCGGCCCCCATCGAGTCGCAGGGGCTCGGCTGGGCGAACGACTACGAGTCCGGGAAGGGCGCCGACACCATCACCAGCGGCATCGAGGGGCCGTGGACGAGCAACCCCACGCAGTGGGACACGGGCTACCTCGACAACCTCCTCGACCACGAGTGGGAGCCCCACAAGGGTCCCGGCGGTGCGTGGCAGTGGAAGCCGACGAACCCCGACGAAGTCGAGTCGGCACCGGGCACCCACGGCGACGACGAGGAGCTGCCGATGATGCTCACGACGGACGTCGCCCTGAAGCGCGACCCCGAGTACCGGGCGATCATCGAGCGCTTCCAGGAGAACCCGATGGCGTTCGGGATGGCGTTCGCGAAGGCGTGGTACAAGCTCACGCACCGTGACATGGGCCCGCCGTCCCGGTTCCTCGGCCCCGAGGTCCCGGACGAGGAGATGCTCTGGCAGGACCCCCTCCCCGAGCGTGAGTACGATGTCATCGACGCCTCCGACGTCGATGCGCTCAAAGCCGACATCCTCGAGACGGACCTCACCGTCCCCCAGCTCGTCAAGACCGCGTGGGCGGCCGCCTCGACCTACCGCGACAGCGACAAGCGCGGCGGCGCGAACGGCGCCCGCATCCGGCTCGAACCCCAGCGTAGCTGGGAAGTGAACGAGCCCGCGGAGCTCGAAACCGTCCTCGAGACGCTCGAGGGCATCCAGGCCGAGTTCAACGAGTCGCGCGACGACGACACCCGCGTCTCGCTCGCCGACCTCATCGTCCTCGGCGGGAACGCCGCCGTCGAGCAGGCCGCGGCCGACGCCGGCTACGACGTGACGGTCCCGTTCGAGCCCGGCCGCGTCGACGCCACCCCGGAGCAGACCGACGCCGACTCCTTCGAGGCGCTCAAGCCCGAGGCCGACGGCTTCCGCAACTACTACAGCGACGAGGCCGACCGCCCGGCCGAGGAGCTCCTCGTCGACCGCTCCGACCTCCTGAACCTCACCGCCCCCGAGATGACGGTGCTCGTCGGCGGCATGCGCACGCTCGGCGCGACCTACGGCGATGCCGACCACGGCGTCTTCACCGACGACACCGGGACGCTCACGAACGACTTCTTCACGACGCTGCTCGGGATGGACACCGCGTGGCAGGCTACCGACGACGAGAACGTCTACGAGGGCGTCGACCGCGCGACCGGCGAGGTGGAGTGGACGGCCACCCGCGCCGACCTCATCTTCGGCTCGCACTCCCGGCTCCGCGCGCTCTCCGAGGCCTACGCGGCCGACGACGCCGAGGAACAGTTCGTCGAGGACTTCGTCGAGGCGTGGCAGAAGGTCATGCAGGCCGACCGCTTCGACCTCGAGTAACCGCGCGGACGGCTCGTTCTTTCCTCGCAGACTTCGAACCCTCACAGACCTCGAACTCGCCGCCTTCGAGCCTCTCGTCGACGGCGAATGCGAAGCCACTTTTTCACCACTCTCCACCTGTTCGGTCACGTGGAATTTGAATATTTGAGCAGGGGGAAATTATTTCATCCAAGCAGTGCAAGACCTAGTCGGATGGCTGACTCGAATCCGGGATCGTGGACGGAGAGTATGAGCGGGCGTGAGCGCGTCCGGCACGTCGTGGAGCTGCTGGACGAGCCAACACCGGTGCAGGAGATCGCGGACCGAGCAGATGTCTCGCGTGCAACGGCTGACGATGAACTCCAGCGACTGCAGAGCGATGACTGGGTCACTGAAACGACCGTCGACGGGACGAAAGCCTACGACCTGAATCCTGTGCGGATGCTCTTTGATGAAGTGACTGATCTGATCGAGGCTCACTCGCGTGACGAATTGGAGAGCCAGCTCACAGAGCTGAAGGAGGAACAGGAAGAGTTGGCTTCAGCGTACGACGTGAGTTCGCTCGAAGAGTTCCGGGAACAACTTGTGAATGAGGAGCTCTCGGCTGAGGAGCTTCGTGACCGTCGTAACGTGATCGCCACATGGGAAGCGATCAACACGGAACTCGGGCTCGTAAGGCATGCCCTCCAGCTGTATGATGACGTCGTGGAACTCTCGTCACCGCGGACTGACTCTCCCTCGACACTCGCCTAATGGTGGTTTTCCTCGCTAATCGGACGAACTTGCAGAGCAAGCGGCTTCACGACCGTATCCAGAACCGACTCAGTGGTGAGTTCGAGAACGTTCGGCGGCGACGTGCTGAGCCGCGTGAAGCCGGCCCGTACCGGGTGATCGCTGAGGTAAACCCACGCCAGTTCTTCGGTGACAACCAGTACCCGGTGACGGGCGCGCGGGTCGAGATTGGGTTTCAACTACAGACTGGAGAGCCTCACGAGTACTACTGGTTCAACTGGATCGAGCCAGAGCGAAGTCTGCTGGTCGGCTGGCATCAAGACGACACGCACAGCGACCTCGGACCAGTTCATCTGCAAGTGAACGACGGCGCGACACCCGTCGCGCACGAACCCGCGGAGTTCATCGACTCACATCCGCTGGACGTCGTCGAGCGCAGACTCAACCCGCTTCGAGACGCAGTCCTCGCTGTCGAGTGGGAGCAGGGACGCCCCGTTGGACTCGATTCCGCTGCCACGGGACGTGAGTAGGTCTGCATTTTGGTGAGTTGTAAATCGGTTCCAAGAAACGGTGAAAATCGCCCGCGCGGCACCGCAGGTATTTGAACTGTGAGTACCATGCCGCCTCCCGGATTGTGAACTTCACTCGCAGCGAAGCTGCTCGTGCGTTCAAATCCGGTCGGGACCATTTTCACTGCTCGCAGGCTCCGTCGCGTCGCTCCTTCGCTGGTTCGCAGGAAAATGCCGACTCCCGGATTGTGAACTTCCGAAAGACTCGCTTCGCTCGTCTTTCGACTTCTCGCTCGCTACGCTCGCGAGAACGGGGACAGCTCGATCTTCAGCCGAGTGCGTAACGCTCTCGAATGAGAACCGTGTAGAAGCCGGATGCCGCCTCCCGGATTTGAACCAGATCGAGACTCGCTACGCTCGCCTCGTAGGGTTCAGAATCCGCTCGGGACCATTTTCACTGCTCACAGACTCAGTCGCTCTGCTCCTTCGTTGGTTCGCAGGAAAATGCCGCCTCCCGGATTTGAACCGGGGACAGCTCGATCTTCAGTCGAGTGCTCTCCCAGTCTGAGCTAAGGCGGCCTACACCGTACCCGACGGCGATTATATAAAAAAGGATTTCGAAACGCTACAGCAGAAACACGTCGGCGCTGTCGTACTCCCGGCCACAGTTCTGACAGACGTAGGTCATCCCGTCCGTGCTCTCCAACCGCCCACCACACTCCGGACAGTCGGACCCAGCTTGTGACGACATACCACCCCTTCGCTTCGGACGCGGTATAGCCTTTTCGTGGGTCGGAGGGTTCATCCACGCCCGCGGCGAACCCCAGTGCATGTCCGAGGGTGAGACGGTGACGGTCGGGGATACCACGGTCCACGGAATCGGCCTCGACATCGAGACGCGGTGTGCCCACTACGCCACCGAGCGCGACATCATCGCCATCCGGTTCGCCTGTTGTGATCGGTACTTCGCCTGCGCGGCGTGCCACGCGGCCATCGCGGACCACGACGCGGAGCCCATTCCTAACTCTGCGTTCGACGAGCCGGGGGTGCTCTGCGGGGCCTGCGGGTCGCTGCTCTCGGTCTCCGAGTACCTCGAATCTGACCACGCGTGCCCCGCGTGCGGGGCCGCGTTCAACCCCGGCTGTGCGGCCCACTACGACCGGTATTTCGCGGGGGTCGGGTGATTCGGGCAGGTTTTTACCTTCGGCCGAGTGCTCTCAGCAAGGATGACCGGGCACCTCGAGCGACCGGACTGGTACCGCGATGCCGTCGTCTACACGCTGAACGTGCGGACGTTCAACGACAGCGACGGCGACGGCTGGGGCGACTTTCAGGGACTCATCGACCGCCTCCCGTATCTCGACGAGCTGGGCGTCGACTGCCTCTGGCTACGCCCCTTCTACCCCAGTCCGCTGCGGGACAACGGGTACGACGTGGCCGACTACTACGCCGTCGACGAGCGCGTCGGCACGATGGCGGATTTCGAGGCGTTCATCGACGCCGCGGATGACCACGGGATGCGCGTCCTCACCGACCTCGTCCTGAACCACACCTCCACCGAGCACGAGTGGTTCCAGCGCGCCCGCGAGGACCCGTTCTCGGAGTACCACGACTACTACCTCTGGACGAGTCACGTCGAGGAGGCGTACAACACGATGAACATCTTCCCGGAGTTCGAAGACGGCGTCTGGAGCTACGACGACGTGGCCGAGAAACACTACTTCCACCAGTTCTACGGCCACCAGCCGGACCTGAACGTCGCCAACCCCGCCGTCCAGGAGGAGCTCTTTTCGATACTGGAGTTCTGGCTCGAACGCGGCGTGGACGGGTTCCGCATCGACGCGGCCCATCCGATGACCCTCCCGAAGGGTCACAACGCCACCGAGTTGGAGGACCCCCACTGGCTCTTCCGGGAGATGAAACGCCGCGCCCGCGCCGTGAAACACGACGCCGTCCTCCTCGCGGAAGCGGACGACGAACCCCACCGGCTCCACGAGTACTTCGCCGACGGCGAGGCGTTCGACGTGCTGTTCAACTTCGTCGGGAACTCGCATCTCACCTACGGCATCGGGGTGAAAGACACCTGGCCGCTCCACCGGATGTTCGACCTCCTCCCCGAGCCCTCCGACACCGTCTGGTGGGCGAACTTCCTCCGGAACCACGACGAGTGGAACCTCCTCAAACTCCCCCACGAGACGCTCGAACACGCCCGCGAGTACTTCCGTCGCGGCGAGGGCGAGGAGGACTCCTGGGTGTTCGGTCGCGGCCACCGCCTCCGGCTCGCCGACCTCTACGACGGCGACCACGACCGCATCGCCATGGCCCACAGCCTGCTCCTCTCGCTGCCCGGCACCCCGATCGTCTTCTCCGGCGACGAGATCGGCATGGGCGCGGACCTCTCGCTCCCCGAGCGCTTCGCCGTCCGGACCCCCATGCAGTGGGACGACTCCGAGAACGCCGGCTTCTCCACCGCCGACGCCGACGACCTCGTCCTCCCCGTCAACGACGACGACCGGTTCGGCTTCCACCACATCAACGTCGCGTCCCAGCGCGACGACCCCGACTCCCTCCTCAATCGGGTATCGGCCGCCATCGAGGCCCGCCACCGGTGTCCCGAAGTCGCCCACGGCTTCTTCGAGGTCCTCGACACCGGCCACAAGGACGTCTGGGCCCACCGGTTCCACCTCGACGACTCCGTACTGCTCACCGTCCACAGCTTCGCCGACGAACCCCGCGAGACCGTCCTCGAGTTCGACGCTCCCGTCGGTGAGCAGGTCCTCGGTGACGCCGACTACCACGTGCAGGACGGCGGCGTCACCGTCTGGCTCGACGACTGTGAGTACCTGTGGCTGCGCGGGGACAGGGACGCGTGGTGAGATGGGGGTCGCGGCGGTTTCGTTCTTGGGGCGGCGTCGAACGTCTGGGTGGACCCGGACGGAGTTGAACCGAAGCGAGACGTGCTCGCTCGCGTTCGCTCGCTGCGCGCGCCTCGCAGGGTTCAACTCCGGTGGGTCCATTCGTCGGCACGGCTCCTCGCACACCGTTCGCGGCGCTCACGGGTGCTCGTCGCGTGTGCAGACAGAAGTGGACCCGGGCGGAGTTGAACCACCGATCTCTTCCTTGTAAGGGAAGCGTCGTAACCACTAGACTACGGGTCCGCACGCGAACCGAATCACCACACGGGAATAGCCCTTACGTTCCGGGGCGACAGGCTTTCACCGCTCGCACACACACACCACGTATGGACCGTCGGGTGACCCACCTCCTCGTCGCGCTCCTCGCCGTGACGGGCGTGTTCGTCGCCACGGGTGCCTACGAGCCATTTCTCACGACGGATGGCTTCCAGCCGACGACGGAAGCCCCCGGCGGGACCCCCACCGAGGGGGCCTACGAACAGGCCACCGTCCGGGTGCTCGCCGAGAACGGTACGGAGCTCGGGGCCGTGCGGGTCGCCATCGCCGACACCTTCCAGAAGCGCTACACCGGGCTCTCGGAGACGGAGTCGCTCCCCGAGAATCGGGGAATGCTGTTCACCTACGACGAGGAGGGGAACCACACCTACGTCATGCGGGGGATGGACTTCGGTATCGACATCGTCTACATCGGGGCCGATGGCCGCATCACCACCATCCACCACGCGCCGGAACCCCCCGAGGGCGCCGACGGGAACGAGTTCAGGTATCCGGGTCGGGGCCAGTACGTCCTCGAAGTGAACTACAACTGGACGACGCGAAGGGGTATCGAGGAGGGTGACCGGGTCGTCATCGAGCGATAAGGATTCTTACAGGAACCGCGTTCAGGGAACCCATTTAGGCGTGGGTCCCGAACGGACGTTCAATGGACCTCGCAGCGTCTGATGACGACCCGTTCGAGGAGCAACGGGAGAACGCCGAGAACCCCATGCGCCGGCTGTTCGGGGAGTACGGCGCCGGGCACCGGACGGCGTTCGTCGTCGGTGTGCTCTCCAGCATCGTCGCCCGGGTGCTCGATCTGCTTCCGCCGTTGCTGCTCGGTATCGCGGTTGACGCCATCTTCCTCCAGAACGAGCCGTACAGCCTCTTTCTCGTCCCCGACGCGTGGCTCCCGACGACCCGAGCCGGCCAGCTCTGGCTCACCGTCGGCATCATCTCCTTCGCCTTCTTCGGCGGCGCGGCGTTCCACTACACCCGCAACTGGGGGTGGAACGCCTTCGCCCAGCACATCCAGCACGCCATCCGGACGGACACCTACGACAAGATGCAGCGGCTGAACATGGAGTTCTTCGCCGACAAGCAGACCGGCGAGATGATGTCCATCCTCTCGAACGACGTGAACCGGCTGGAGCGGTTCCTCAACGACGGGATGAACTCCGCGTTCCGGCTTGGCGTGATGGTCGTCGGCATCGCCGCCATCCTGCTGTGGATCAACTGGCAGCTCGCGCTCATCACGCTCGTCATCGTTCCGCTGCTCGCCGTGTTCACCTACACGTTCATCCAGACCATCCAGCCGAAGTACGCCGAGGTGCGCTCCTCCGTCGGGCAGGTGAACAGCCGACTGGAGAACAACCTCGGCGGGATTCAGGTCATCAAGACCTCCCACACCGAGGACTACGAGTCGGACCGCGTCGACGACGTCTCACAGGACTACTTCGACGCGAACTGGGACGCCATCGCGACGCGCATCAAGTTCTTCCCCGGCCTGCGCGTGCTCGCGGGCGTCGGCTTCGTCATGACGTTCCTCATCGGCGGGCTGTGGGTGCTCGACGCCCCGCTCGGCCCCCTCTCGGGCTCGCTCAAACCCGGTGAGTTCGTCACGTTCATCCTGCTGTCTCAGCAGTTCATCTGGCCGATGGCCCA
Organism: Natronomonas sp. EA1; assembly: GCF_051195035.1. NCBI lineage: Archaea > Methanobacteriati > Methanobacteriota > Halobacteria > Halobacteriales > Natronomonadaceae > Natronomonas > Natronomonas sp. EA1. The sequence goes on along the minus strand of NZ_JBNTJV010000003.1, from coordinate 472,873 downwards.
GTTCGGGCAGATCATCAACATGTATCAGCGAGCGTACGCCTCCGCCGCGCGCATCTTCGGGCTGATGGACGAACCCTCCCGCATCGCGGAGGACCCGAACGCCGACTCGCTCGACGTCGAGGAGGGGCGCGTGGTCTACGACGAGGTCACCTTCGGCTACGAGGAGGAGCCCATCATCGAGGACGTGAGCTTCGACGTGCCTGGAGGAGAAACGCTCGCACTCGTCGGTCCCACCGGGGCCGGGAAATCAACCGTCCTGAAACTCCTGCTCCGGATGTACGACGTGGACGACGGGGCCATCGAGATCGACGGGCAGGACCTCCGTGACGTGACCATCCCCTCCCTGCGCGAGCACGTCGGCTACGTCTCACAGGACACGTTCCTCTTCTACGGGACCGTGAAGGAGAACATCACCTACGGCACCTTCGACGCCACCGACGAGGAGATCGTCGCGGCCGCCAAGGCGGCGGAGGCCCACGACTTCATCACCAACCTCCCGGAGGGGTACGACACGAAGGTCGGCGAACGGGGGGTCAAACTCTCCGGAGGCCAGCGCCAGCGCATCTCCATCGCCCGCGCGATCCTGAAGGACCCCGAGATCCTCGTGCTCGACGAGGCGACCTCCGACGTGGACACGGAGACGGAGATGCTCATCCAGCGCTCGCTGGACGACCTCACCGAGGACCGGACGACGTTCTCCATCGCGCACCGCCTGTCGACGATCAAGGACGCCGACCAGATCGTCGTCCTCGAGGACGGGCGAGTGGTCGAGCGCGGCACCCACGAGGCGCTCATCAGCGAGGACGGGCTCTACGCCCACCTCTGGGGCGTACAGGCTGGCGAAATCGACGAGCTTCCCGAGGAGTTCATCGAGCGCGCGGCCGCCCGACAGGCGCGCACGGAACTGGACGACTGAGGACCGTTCACATATTTACCACACCCGATGGTTTCGACTGGAGTTTTCGGTCGAGTATAGTCGTCTCAATAGCGAACGCCATGGTTTCGGGTGGAGAAATACGACGGCTATCGGGTAGTATATAGCGAACGCCATGGTTTCGACTGGAGATGGCGCGGGCGATGAGGACTAAGGGGCTGCCACTCCCATCCCCGATATGCACCTCGCCGACTCGACGTGGACCGACGTGCGTGACACGGACGCGGACGTGGCGCTTCTCCCCGTCGGGAGCACGGAACAGCACGGCCCGCACGCCCCCCTCGGCCTGGACTTCCTCGCCGCGGAGGCCGTCGCGGACGCGGGTGCGGAGGCCTACGTGGACACCTACGGGCGCGAGGCGCTCGTCGCGCCGACCCTCCCCATCGGAATCGCGGAGGAACACCGCGCCTTCGACGGCACGCTCTGGCTCTCGCCGGACACCTTCCGCGCGAACATTCGGGAGACCGTGGGCTCGCTCGCGCACCACGGCTTTTCGAGAGTGGTGGTCGTCAACGGCCACGGCGGGAACGTCGACGCCCTCGGGGAGGTCTGTGCGACCATCTCCCGGCAGGACGCATCCTACGCCGTCCCGTTCACGTGGTTCGACGCCATCGCCGCGGAGGGGATGGGCCACGCCGGCAAGGTGGAGACGGCACTCATGCGGCATCTCCACCCCGAGTTGGTGCACGAGGACAGAACGCAGGAAGCGAAAGACGGTGCGGCGGACCGGTGGGGCGAGTGGCTCCACGGCGTGAACTTGGCCCACGACTCGTCGGAGTTCACCGACAGCGGCGTCGTGGGAGACCCGACGACGGGGTCGGCGGCGCTCGGCGAGGAACTGCTGGAGGAGGCGGCGATGGCGCTCGCGGAGGTCGCGGATGCGGTGGCGACCCGCGCGCGCTGATCACTCCTCTTCTTCTTCTTCTTCTTCTTCCTCTTCTTCTTCCTCTTCTTCTTCCTCTTCCTCCTCGTCCTCATCGCTCTCGTCGTCCTCTGCCTCGACGGCCTCCTCCAGTTTCCCGCGGAGGCCGGGGATCGTGGAGGCGAGCGTCGAGACCTGTTCGTGGGCCTCGGTGACCTCCGCCATCAGCGCCTCGACCTCGGCGATCGCCTCCTCCAGGTCCTCGGGGTCGTCGAACGCGTCTGCGCGCTTGCCGACGGCGAACCACTTCTTGGCGTCGCGGAGGTGGTCCGCGGCGTCGCCGGTGTCGAGCGCCGAGCGGAGGCCGTTCAGCACGCCGAGGGTGTTGTCCGCCTCCACGTCCCAGATGCTGTCGGCGTCCGGGAGGGCCGCGCGCGCCTCGTCGAGGGAGGCCTCCACGTCCGCGCGCATCTCGCTTGCCGCCTCGCCGAACAGCTCGTCGTCGTTCAGGGTCGCTTGACTCATACCGTGTGATTCAGCGGCAGGGGGGATAAAAGGACGCCCGAAACTGAAAGTGAAAACCGACCGACTCAGGCCGTTCCGGCCGTTCCAGCGGGGGGCGCCCCGTCCTCGCTTCCGCTCTCGTCTCCGTCATCCCCCTCGTCCCGCTCCAGCAGGTCGTACTCGCTCGTGTCGCCCAGCTCCAGCAGGGCGTAGTACCGGAGATACGCCACCACGGGCACCCGGACCGCGGCCGTCACCGCGAGGAGGGCGAACCCCCCGGCGAGGATGAACGGGGCGAGCAGCACGAAAAGCAGGGCGTTCGTACCGGTGAGGAGGCCGAGGCCGGCACCGAACAGGCCGACGAGCCCCGCCGGGATGAACAACACCGCGGCGAGCAGCCCCACCACCGTCGAGACGGCGGCCCCACCGACCACCGAGAGGACGATGGAGAGCAGGAGGTAGACGCCGTACTCCTCGAGGTTCCCGCGCACGACGGGCCAGAGCCGCTTCCAGCCCGCGACGGGGCCACAGGCTTCCCGGAGCATGATCGGCACGACGAACGCCGTCGTGAACCCGTTCACCACCGCGGCGACGGGGACGACGACGAGGAACACCGGAATCGCGACGAGGAGGGGCGCGATGGAGAGCCCGCCGGGGCCGCGGAGGGCGAACGCTGCAGCGCCGAGCAGCGCCAGCGGGAGGAGCGCGAACAGGCCGATGAGCACCCGGAAGCCGAGCAGTCGGAGGCCGTCGCCGACGTGCTCCCCGAACGGCTCTCTGATGCGAGTCTCGCCGGAGACGAGCGCCTCGACGAGGACGAACGCCATGATGCTCCCGACGACCGCGAAGGCGAGCGCGACGAGGAGGCCGACGGCGACGAGTGCGACGAGCAGCAGCCCGGTGCGCCCGAACATGAACGGGAGATGCCCGAACTCCGTGCCGAAGTGGGGGCTCTCGGTCGTCATGGAGAGGCCGGGGCCGGGCATCGAGACGCCACCGAGGAAGAACACCATCGCGGCGAGGCGAACCCAGCGGCGGGCGTTCAGGGGGACGAGCAGGTCACGGGTCGCCTCGAACGCCGTCTCGAGGTTCTCGGTCGCGTGGAGGGACATACCAGTCCTGTTCGCCGACCGAGACAAAAACCTTCGTGAGCCGTGTTACTCGGTCGCCGGCTCCGGTTCTTCGACCGACTCCACGCGCATCAGGGGGTAGCCGTCGACCATGTCCATCCGGGTGTGGACCTCTACCCCCTCGTAGTCGATGACCATCTCCACCTCCATGAACCGGCCAGTCAGCTCCGTGTAGGTCGCGTCGGTGCCCGCGAGCTCCTCGCGCACGGCGTCCTCGAGGATGTCGACCGACACCTCGAGACAGTGCGGCTGGTTCTCGATGGCCTCCTCCATCGCCCGTGCGATGGAGTCAGCCGACCGGGGGGCGAGCGGCGTCCCCGTGAACTGGTGGTAGAGCGTGCCGAACTTGATGCCCGCCTCGAAGCAGGCCGTCTGGGCGTCCGTGGGGTCCATGCCCCCTCTCGGTGGGGCAGCCCAATAGTCCCCCGCGGTTCGGTCCCCCGTCGCGCTCTTTCCCACCGCCTGACAGCTGTGGAATCGGACGTTTCTTACCGCCTTCGGGCGAGGGGCCGATATGGACGAGCCGGTTCTGCTCACGGGTGCCGGCGGCCGCGTCGGTGGGGCCATCCTCGAGGGCCTCGAAGACGCGTACGACTGGCGGCTCATGTTCTACACCCCGCCGGACGAGGAGCCGGCCCACGACTACCTCGTCGGCGACATCACCGATCCCGAGACGATGCGTGAGGCCTGCGAGGGCGTCGGCGCGGTCCTCCACCTCGCCGGCGACCCCCGCCCGGAAGCCCCCTGGGACAGCGTCCTCCAGAACAACATCCACGGGACGAAGGTGACGATGGAGGCCGCGGTCGATGCGGGGGTGGAGAAGTTCGTCTTCGCCTCCTCCAATCACGCCGTCGCGGCCTACGAATTTGAAAGACAGCCCGAGATCTACCGCGAGGAGTCGGAGTATCGGCTCGACGGGACGGAACTCCCCCGCCCGAAGAACCTCTACGGGGTGTCGAAGGCCACCGGGGAGACACTCGGGAGGTATTATCACGACATGGAGGGGCTGTCCGTGTGCTGTATTCGCATCGGGAACCTGACGAAGGGCCATCCTCCGGTCGATTATGAACGAGGGCAGGCGATGTGGCTCTCACACCGGGACTGTGCGCACCTGCATCAGTGCGCCATCGAGGCTGAGTATGACTACGAGATCGTCTACGGGATTTCGGATAACGACCGGAAATACTACTCGCTCGATAGAGCGAAGGAGGTTCTTGGGTACAATCCGCAGGACAATTCCGCTGAGTTCGAGGACTGATTCTTTTGGTGTTGGTTTGGTTTTTGAGTCAGTAGCGACTGCTTCGCTGAGAAGGGCTGCAAAGCCCTCACGCTCTCGACTCGGTGCGTCCGCTGCGCTCCTCGCCTTCGGCTGCGGTGCTTGTCGGTACGCGCCGTCGTCGAGAGCGTTCGCCCTTTGCGATTCCGCCAGGAACCGCACAGCACAGCACCGCGACCGCACCGCACCAGCCCTTTTCCGTGGGACTCGTTCCACTCGTCCCACGACGTTCGCCTCACTGTCGTTCGGCTCACCCCCGACTCGCGCTTGCGCTCGCGGGTGCTCGCGGCACGCGCAGACGGCCGCGTGGCTACTCCGACGGCAAGCTCACACCCTGAAAAACCCGAAAACCGACGCTGCTATTCGAGGTCCTCGTCCGCGTCGAACTCCTCCTCGCCGGCCGGCGCGTAGTAGTACTCGCCGGCGTTCTTCTGCTCGCGGTCCTTCTGGGAGCCGGGTTTGTTGATGCGCGGGCGGCTGGTGCGCTGGTCGCGCCGGAAGGTGACGTCGAGGTTCGCGAGGAACTCGTTCATCCCGTCGCGCATGCCCTTCGGCTCGCCGGCGTGGCCGTACTCGGCGGGCTCGCCGGAGAAGACCTGCAGGCGGTCGGCGAGCAGGTCGATCATGTAGATGTCGTGGTCGATGACCATCGCGGTGGCACCGTGGTTCTCGGTGTAGCGGCGGATGGCGCGCGTGGCGAGCACGCGCTGTTCGACGTCGAGGTGGGCCGAGGGCTCGTCGAGCAGGTAGAGGTCGGCGTCCTTCGAGAGACACGCGGCGATGGCGACGCGCTGGCGCTCCCCACCGGAGAGGTCGGTGAGGTTCTGCTCCATGATGCGCGAGAGCTGGAGCGGCTGGGCGATTTCGGTCTCCCAGTAGGAGGAGCCGAAGTCGTCCGTGATGGAGGAGAGGAACGCGTCGACGCGCATCGGCTGGTCGATCTCGACGTACTGCGGCTTGTAGGAGATGTCGAGGTCCACATCTATTTCGCCCTCGTCGGGGGCGAGCCGGCCCGCGAGCAGCTTCGCGAAGGTGGACTTCCCGATGCCGTTCGGGCCGACGATGCCGAGCACCTCGTTGTTCCGGATCTTGCCGGCGTCGACTTCCAGCGAGAACTCGCCCTCGCCGTAGGACTTGGACATCGCGGGGTACTCCACGAGCACGTCCTCACCGCGGAGGGTGGGGTCGCGGGGCGCGTGCCGCTCGAACTCGATGGCGTTCGGGCGGATGCGCATGTTCTCGTTCTCGAGATACCCTTTGAGATACTCGTTGATGCCGTTCTTCGTCGATTTCGGGGAGGTGATGACACCGTAGGCGGAGGGCTCACCGTACGCGACGTGGATGGTGTCGGCGAGCAGGTCGAGCACGGCGAGGTCGTGTTCGACGACGAGCATCGAGCGGTCGCCCTCCTCGGCGAGCTCCCGAATCAGGCGGGCGGCGGTGACGCGCTGGCCGATGTCGAGGTAGGGGGTGATCTCGTCGAGGAAGTAGAAGTCGGCGTCCCGGACGAGCGTTGCGGCGAGCGCGACGCGCTGGAGCTCCCCGCCGGAGAGCGTGCCGATCTCCTGGTCGATGACCGGGGTGATGCCGAGCCGGTCGACGAGCTGGTCGGCGACGCCGCGCTCGTCGACGCCCTCGATGAGTTCGCGGGTCTTCCCGGAGAACTGGCTGGGGATCTTATCGACGTACTGGGGCTTGCGCGCGACGGTCACGTCGCCGTCGCGGAGTTCGGAGAGGTAGTCCTGCAGCTCGGTGCCGCGGAACTGCTGCATGACCTCCTCGAACTCGGGTGGGTCCGCGTGGCGGCCGAGGTTCGGCTGGATCTCGCCGGCGAGCAGGCGCACGGCGGTGGTCTTCCCGATGCCGTTCGGGCCGAGGATGCCGGTGACGCGGCCGTCCTCCGGGGCCGGGAGCCCGTAGAGCTCGAAGGCGTTCTCGCCGTAGCGGTGGACCGGTTCCTCCTGGAGCTCCTGCGGGAGGTTGATGATCTCGATGGCGTCGAAGGGGCACTTCTCGACGCAGATCCCGCAGGTCTCGCCCAGACAGATCTCCTCGGAGATGCGGATCTGGTCGGGGCCGCCCTCCTCCGCGTCGGGCCCGCGCTGCGTGATACACTCCTTGCCCGTCCGGTTCGGTGGGCAGTAGTTCGCGCACTCATAGTTACAACGGTCGGGCGAACAGCGGTCGAGGTCGACCACTGCGATGCTGTCTCTGGCCATGTTAGAGGGTCGTCCCCGTACTCAGCAGGATGGCCCAGCAGACGAACCAGAGGGCGAACGTCATGAACGCCACGTAGAGGTAGTCCTTGGCTCCGAAGTCCTCGACGTCGATGCCGACGAGTCGCAGGACCGGGAACTGGACGATGACCGCGCCGGCGAGCACGAGCAGGCCGAGCTCGCTCGTCGCCGGGTTGGTCGCCTCCGCGGTGACGACCGATGAGACGCCCGCCGCGACGATACCCATGATCGCCGCGAGCGACGTGACCGTCAGGCCCCGGAGATGCGGGGAAAAACGGCCGGCGGTGTCGGTTGCCATGTCCCCACCTCCGCCACGCGGCGGCAAAAGCGGTTCGTTTGCCGGAAGCCCATCTACACAACTGCGGTTGCGTTTCAGAAAAGTAAATTGATATTCGCGATTTCGATACTCTCCGGGGTTGAAACGGCAAGATTTCTTCGACAGAGCATCAATCTTTAAGCGTATGGCGTCCGTTGTACGAGGTACGATGCCTGAATCCCAAGGGGAGGACATCGCCGACCTGCCGCCGAGCGCCAAACTCGTGTTCAAGGTGCTGGAGTACAACGGCCCGATGACCCAGAAGGCCATCGTGCAGGAGTCGATGCTCTCGGCCCGGACCGTTCGCTACGCGCTCGAACGGTTGGAAGACATCGACATCGTCTCCGAAGACGTGTACTTCGCGGACGCACGCCAGAACCTGTACCAGATCATCGAGGAGGAGTCGCCAGCCGGCACGGAAGCGGCAGCCGCTGACGACTGACTAACCGTTCATTTTCCCGCTTTTTCACCTGCCAGATAGCGGTGGCGCTGTTCGAGGTGTCGACCCGAGAAATCCGGGTTCGAGGTGTCGCTGCTGCGGGACGACGGTATCCGCGCGAGCGGAGCGAGTGCTGGCTTGTGGTTTCCCTACTGGGGAACCACAGTGTCCGCGTGAACGAAGTGAACGCGGGTTCGTCGTGCCGCTACTGCGGGACGACGGTATCCGCGCGAGCGGAGCGAGTGCTGGCTTGTGGTTTCCCTACTGGGGAACCACGGTGATCGCCTTCCCGCGGTCGATGGCCGCCTCCAGCTCCTCGGCGATGGCACTTCCTCTCGACACCTGGATCTCGCCGCCGCGGGAGACGGTGGCGGTGAAGAGGTACTCGCCCTCCGCGCGCACCTCGACGGTGTCGCCCTGGTGGCCGCCCAGCGGGATGATGACGTGCCGGGAGGTGATCTCGGGGGTCACGCGCTCGCCGGCGGGGGAGCCGCCTCCGCTCGACCCCGACGAGTTCCCGAAGTTCGGGTTCTCGTCGTGGGTCCGCACGTCGATGTCGATGCCGAGACGTTCCTCGATATCCGAGATTCGACCGCCACCTTTCCCGATGACGTAGGAGATGTCGTCGTCCTCGACGTAGACGACGGCGGTGTTCTGGCTCTTGAGCTCCACGTCGACGTGGCCGCGCGCGACGGAGCGGATCTCGCGTTCGATCTCCTGTTTCGCGAGGCGGTCGACGCCGGTGTCGCTCGCCTCCTCGCCCTCTTTGAGCGGGACGGTGACGACCTGGCGGTTGAACGTGTAGATCTCGTAGGCGGGCTTCCCCGTCTCGAAGTCCTTGATGACGATGACGGGCCGGGCGAGGTCCTCCTCGACGAGGCCGTGGGGGACCTTCACCTCGGTGGTCACGTCGTAGACGGTGTGGACCTGGCCGGCCTCGATGTAGACGACCGTATCGACGACCTGCGGGATCATGCCGAGTTCGACGCGGCCGACCAATCGTTGAAGAGCGTCGATGGCGCGGGTCGCGTGGACGACGCCGATCATGCCGACGCCGGCGAGCCGCATGTCGGCGAAGGTGCGGAAATCGCTGGTCTTCCGGACCTCGTCGTAGATGGTGTAGTCCGGGCGGACCATGAGCAGGGAGTCGGCGGTCTTCTCCATCGACCCGGCGAGCTCGGTGTACTGGGTGATGTGCGGGCCGACCTGCAGGTCGCGGGGTTTCTCCATCGTTTTCACCGCGTAATCCGAGTCGGCGAGATACTCCGCGACGGCCTGCGCGAAGGTGGACTTCCCGGCGCCGGGCGACCCGGAGATGAGGACGCCGCGCTGGCGCTCGGAGAGGCGACTCCGGAGCTCGTCGGCGAACTCGTAGTCGTCGATGTCGGTCTTGACGATGGGCCGGACGGCGGTGATCTCGATGCCGTCCGAGAAGGGCGGGCGGGCCACCGCGATACGCATGTCCTTGAACTGGATGATCTGCATCCCGGGTTCCGAAAGCTCGATGAAGCCGTGTGCGGAGGCCTCCGCGGAGCGCTCGATGTCGTGGGCGAACCCGGACAGCTCGGACTCGGAGAGGACCTCGTCGCCGATCGTCTGGTAGTGCAGATCGCCGATATCACCGCGTTTGGCCATCGGGCGCACCCCCGTCTTCAGGTGGACGGACATCGTCTGCTCGTCGAAGAACTGCTCGATATCCAGCGAGTCGACGTCGCGCGAGCGGGCCTCCACGTACTCGACGGCGAGTCCCTTCGCGCGGGCGACCTCCGCCTGCACCTTGTCGCTGGTGAGGAGAGTGGCGTCGTGGTCCTGTGCCACGTCGCGGATGACGGCGTCGATGGCCCCCTCGTCCGCGCTCGCCTTGTCGCTCGACTCGGGGCGCCCGCCGACGTACTCGACGGTGACGGTCCCCTCCTCGGCGAGTTCGACGAGCCGCTGGAGTTCGGCGAGGCCGTCCCAGCCGCGCTCGCGGCCCTCGTTGGCCTGGGACTCCAGCTCGGCGACGACGGCCTCGGGCACGAGGACGGTCGCCCCCGCGTACGAGCCGTCGTCGACCCGCTGTGACACCCGGCCGTCGATGACGGCGCTGGTGTCCGGAACTACGTTCATACCGCCATTCGGTCCGGGAGCCTGATAAGGGTGATTACTGGAGGAACTCGAAGCGGGCGCCGCCGTCTCGTCCCTCGGTCGCGGTGACTCGCCAGCCGTGGCCCGTCGCGATGCTCGTGACGATGCGGAGGCCGAGCCCGGACAGCTCGTCGAGTCGCCCGTCCTCGACCGCCTCGCGGACGGCCTCGGGGAGCCCGGGGCCGTCGTCCTCGACGTAGAAGCCACCGTCGAGGGGGCCGACGCGGACGGTGAGCGCTTCGCCGGCGTGTTCACTGTGTTCGAAGGCGTCGCCGGACTGCGTCCGGCGGTCTGTGTAGCTATGCTCCACTGCATCCTCGTGAGCTTGCGAGCGAGGGCTTGTCGAACTATGTTCGACAGAGTTGTCGGACCCTGTCCGACAGCCCGTGGAGCTGTGCTCCACGGAGTTCCGAAACAGGTTCTCGAACAGCTGGGTGAGCCGGTTCCGGTCGCCGTTCACGGTGACGGACGCGGTGACGAGCCGGGCGTCCCCCGTCTCGACGTTCTTCCACGCGTCCTCGGCGACGGTCGCGAGGTCCAGCTCGACGCGCTCGCCCACCTCCTCGCCGCTGCGGGCGAGCCGGAGGAGGTCACCGATGAGCTCGCGCATCCGGTCGTGGGCGCGCTCGACCCGGTCGAGGTGGGCGAGATCGCCCGTCTCCCGCGCGAGGTCGAGATAGCCCGTTGCGACGGTGAGCGGCGACCGGAGGTCGTGTGAAAGGACGCTCGCGAGCGCGTCGAGCTGGTGGTTCGAGGCCACCAGCCGGCTCTCGTGGGTGCGTGTCTCCGAGATGTCCTCGAAGGTGCCGACGACGAACTCGAGACTCCCGTCGTCGTACAGCGGCCGGGCGCTCGTCGCGATGTCGAACTCCCGCCCGCTCGCGACGCGGAGGCGCGCGCGGTCGTCGATGACGCTCTCGCCCGTCGCGAGCACCTTCGAGAGGGCGTAGTCCTCGGGGGCCATCTCGCTCCCGTCGGGGTTGAGGATCTCCCAGCCGTCGCTGTCGATGTGTTCCCCCTCCGCCTCCGCGACGGAGAGCCCGAGCCAGTCGGCGGCCTGCTGGTTGATGAACGCGATGACCCCATCGGGGGTGAACGCGACGACGCCGACGGGGAGCGCATCGAGCACCTCCCGTAGCTCGAGGCGATCCCCCACGAAGCCCTCCGCGCCCGCCGGCATGATTGCCACGTCTTCGACACCGAGGGGGATTAACGTACCGCCGGTCGAACACGTGGCATGGCAGTCACCGAACTCACTCGTCGGCTCGTCTCGATACCGAGCCACGAGGACGAAACCGACGTGGGGGACGCCATCGAGGCGTGGCTCCGGCGGGAAACGGCCGCCACCGTCACCCGCGACGAGGCCGGAAACGTCTTCGCGAGCACGGGGACCGGCCCCGAGCTCGCGCTCGTCGGGCACCACGACGTGGTCCCTCCGGACCCCTCACAGGTCGCGGACGGCGAGTACGTCGTCGAGGAGCGCGACGGGCGACTCTACGGCCGCGGGACGGCCGACATGAAGGGGACGCTCGCCGCGATGCTGCTCGCGTTCCGGGACGCCGACCCCGCGGGGACGCTCACCTTCGCCTCCTTCGTCGGGGAGGAGCTGGGTGGAGAGGGCTGTCGCGCCGCCATCGACGACGGCTTCGCGCCCGACTGGGCCGTCGTCGGCGAGGGCTCGACCGGCTACTCGGCCGAGGGGGTCACGGACGTGGCCGTCGCCCACAAGGGTCGTCGCGCGCACACGCTCACGGCACGCGGGCGGGCGGCCCACGCGAGCGAACCCGAGGCCGGCGAGAACGCCATCTACCGGGGCGCCGACGCGGTGGACGCGGTTCGCGACTGCGAGGCTCCCGAGACCGAAGTGCTCGGCACCCGGCTCTCCGGGAGCGTCGTCGTCACCGAAATCGAGGGAGGAAGCGCCTGGAACGTCGTCCCCGAGGCGTGTGAAATCACCATCGACGAGCGCACCGTCCCCGGCGAGCGCGCGGCGTTCGACCTCCCCGAGGGGGTGGAGCACGAGGTCGGGCAGGACCTCCCGCCGATGGCCTGCGCGGACGACGCCTTCGCCGAGGCCGTCCTCGGCACCGTCCGCGAGCTGCAGGGCGCGGGCGAGCACGTCGCCAAACCCCACGCGACGGACGCGGGGTGGCTCGCCGCGAACGGGACGGCCTGTCTCGTCGTCGGCGCGGCCGAGCCGGGGGAGGCCCACACCGCCGACGAGTCCGTCTCGGTCGCCGTGCTGGAGCGGTGTCGCGCGGTGTACACCGCGCTCGCGGAGACGTGGCCGACGGCCTGATTCTGCGTGGTTTATTGCCGTGGGTGTCCCACTCCCGCCCATGGGAGACTACGAAGCCCTCCTCGAGCAGTACAAGCGCATCTCCTATCTCCGCGACGCGAATCAGGTGTTGTCGTGGGATCAGGAAGTGATGATGCCCGAAGGCGGGACCCCCGCCCGGGCGAAACAGCGTTCCGCCATCTCGGCGACGAGCCACGACCTCCTCACGTCCGAAGAGTTCGAATCGGCCCTCGACGCGGCCGAAGCCGAGGACCTCGACGCCGAGCAGGCCGCCGTCGTCCGTGAGATCCGCCGGGAGTTCGACCGCGCGGCGAAGGTCCCCTCCGACCTCGTCGAACGCATCTCCGAGGAGACCTCGAACGCGCTTCCCGTCTGGAAGGAGGCCAAGGCGGAGAGCGACTGGGAGACGTTCGCGCCGAAGGTGGAGACGCTGCTCGAGCTCAAACGCGAGTACGCGAATCACATCGACCCCGACGCGGACCCCTACGCGGTGCTCTTCGCCGACTACGAGCCGTACCTGCCCCTCGAAACCGCCGAAGCGGTCCTCGAGGAGCTGCGCGACGCGCTCGTCCCCCTCATCGAGGAGCTGAAGGCGAGCGACGCGGCGCTCGCCGCCCCCTTCGACGGGGAGTTCCCCGAGGCGAACCAGATGGCGCTCTCGAAGGCGACGCTCGACTATCTCGGCTACCCCGAGGAGCACGGCCGCATCGACGTGGCGCCCCACCCGTTCTCGACGGGAACGCAGTTCGACGCGCGGGTGACGACACGGTTCAAGGAGGACGACCCGGTCGACGCCATCGGCTCGACCATCCACGAGTTCGGCCACGCCACCTACACGCTGGGCCTCCCGAAGGAGGCGTACGGCACCCCGCTCGGCCAGCACCGCGGGCTCACCGTCCACGAGTCCCAATCTCGATTGTGGGAGAACCACGTCGGCCGCTCGAAGGCGTTCTGGAACGGCTATCTCCCGCTCGTCGCGGAGCATCTCGACACCGGCGACATGACTCCTCGTGAAGCGTACGAGGCCGCGAACCAGCTCTACCCGGAGAACCGCATTCGCGTGGAGGCGGACGAACTCACCTACCACATGCATATCATCCTCCGGTTCGAGATCGAGCGCGACCTCATCGCGGGCGACCTCGCCGTCGAGGACGTCCCCGAGGCGTGGAACGCGAAGATGGAGGAGTATCTCGGCGTCACGCCGGACTCCGACGCGGAGGGCTGTCTCCAGGACATCCACTGGGCGCACGGTTCCTTCGGGTATTTCCCGACCTACTCGCTCGGCTCCGTGCTCGCCGCACAGCTCTACGCCGCGGCGAGTGAGGAGATCGAGAACCTGGAAGGGAAAATCGAGAACGGGGAGTTCGACGCCCTCCACGCCTGGCTCACGGAGGAGGTCCACAGCCACGGGACGCGCTACACCACGGACGAGCTCATCGAGCACGCGACGGGCGAGTCCTTTACTGCAAAGCACTTCATCGACTACGCGGAGGCGAAGTTCGGCGACCTCTACGGGCTGTAGTTCAGGACAGGTACCCCTCCACCGCGTCGACGACCCGGCCGGTGAACTCGCCGGTGACCCGCCCCTGCAACGAGCCGACATCGCCCCGTTCGGGCTTCATTCCTCTCCGTCCCGCTCGCTCGGGTGCGGCATCTCGGGCGCCGCGTCGTCCCACTCGTCGGGGTCGATTCCGCCGTCCTCCTCGTCGAGTCGTTCACTGGCGGTGTGGAGGTCGTAGGCGGCCGCGACCCGGTGTTCGTCGTCAGTGATCGCCCAGTACTCCCCCTTGTGTCGGACGAGCTCGCGAGCTTTCAGCCGGGAGAGTGCCGTCCCGACAGTGTTCGGGTCGGCGTCAATCGCCGTCGCGATCTCGGCCCGGGTGAACGCCTTGTCCCGGTGGGCGTACAGGTAGCTGACCACCTGCTCCGGGACGCTCGTCCGCTGTGGTAGCTCTCCGGCCTCGAACTCCTCGATGCTCAGCGGCATGGGGTGTACTTGGTGTGCTGGCGTAATTGGTGTACTGCTGGTCCTCGCGTTACTGACGGGTAGATTCGAGCCGGCCATCAGCCTTATCCGTGCCAACGCGACCCGTGTTGCGTGTTCACACAGATTTAAGTCGGATGGGGGGTAAGGGAGTCGTGTATGGCGACCGCGAACGACGACATCTTCGACCAGTTCCTCACGGAGAGAGGCCACGCGACGGAGGCACCCAGTTGGGAGCAGGACTATAACAAGAAACGATGTCCCGACTGCGGGGGGCTCCACGAGATGTCCGCGGACGCGTGTACGGTCTGCGGCTGGCAGCCGTAACCTGCCACCGGTCCCCGTTCGTTCGGCGTGTTCACTCTTCGCGAGCCGCGCGGCTGAACCCCTCGCAACGCCCGTGAAACGCCCGGTTTCTCCCCGTTTCCCGAGCCACGCCGCTTAAGGGGGGGTGTCCCTAGACTAGGTGCAATGACTGACGGCCCGCAGGTCACCCGACTGTTCGGCGGTCCCGGGAGCGGGAAGACGACCGCGCTGTTAGAGCGCGTCGACACCATGCTCGACGAGGGGGTCGAAGTGAACGACATCCTCGTCGTCTCCTACACCCGTGCCGCCGCCACCGAGATCCGCGAGCGCCTCGCGGAGCTGCTCGACTGCTCCCCCCGCTCGCTGAAGGGGAACGTCTGTACGATGCACGCGAAGGCGTACGAACTGCTCAACCTCTCGCGCGGCGACGTGGTCGGCGAGAAGCACAAAAAGGCGTTCTGTGAGAACTACGGGCTGGAGTTCGAAGACGAGTACTCCGGCTCGCGACGGCGCTCCTCCCGGTCGACGACGATGGGGAACAAGATCATCGCCACCTCCCAGTGGCTCCAGCGGACCCAGCGCGAGGTCGCCGACTGGTACGACGTGCCGTTCCAGTGGAACGTCGACGAGGTGCGACTCCCGCCCGAGGTGGACCCGAACGCCCAGACCGGGAACAAGTACACCCCGACGTGGCCCTCGGACGACGAGCGCATCGACGTGCCCGAGGCCATCCGCGCGTGGCGCGCCTACAAGGGTGAGGAGGGCGTCGTCGGCTTCGCCGACATGCTCGAACGGGTGAAACAGCGCGCGCTCCTCCCGAACGTCGACCACCTCGTCATCGACGAGTTCCAGGACATCACGACGCTCCAGCACGAGGTCTATGAAGAATGGAAACCCCACATGGAGTCGGTGCTCATCGCGGGTGACGACGACCAGGTCGTCTACGCGTGGCAGGGCGCGGACCCGAAGCTCCTGCTGGAGGCCGACCCCGACGAGGACGTCATCCTCCCGAACTCCTACCGCCTTCCCTCGAACGTCCTCCACGTCGTGAACCGCGAGATCCGCCACATCCAGAACCGTCAGGAGAAGGACCTCAAACCCCGCAAGGAGGGAGGGACGGTCGAAGCCGTGCGTGACCCCTCGATGCTCGAACTCGTGCGGAACGTCCGCGCCACGCTGGAGGAGGACGACGACGGCACTATCATGGTGCTGTTCCGCGCCCGCTACCAGCTGTTCCAGTTCATGGACGAGTTCATCCCCACGGGCATCCCCTTTACCGCACTCACCGACATGCGGCTGTGGGACGAACGGCTTCGTGGCTACGTCTCGGCCATCGAGAAGTACGACGCGGACGAGCCGATGACGGCCCTCGAAGCCCGGCGGCTCGCCGAGATGCTCGCCGACAGCGCCTTCGGCACGGGCGAGCGCGACGACATGTTCGACGCCATCGACGAGCTCTCGGACGCGGAGGAGACGAACGCGCTCGCCGACATCGAGGTGGAGTCCGACTTCGTCCAGGAGTACGCGCCGTTCACCCCCGGTCCCGGCAGCGCCGCGGATATGCTCTCCCGCGTCTCGAACTTCCAGGAGCGGTCGGTGAAGTCGTACTTCTCGGGTGAGTACCAGGGGATGGACCCAACGCGCGTCCGCGTCGGCACCATCCACTCCGCGAAGGGTCGCGAGGCCGACCACGTCTTCGTCAACACCGACCTCACGGAGAAGGTGGTCGAGCAGATGGCGGCCTCCGTCACCGAGGAGGAGATCCCCGACGGCTTCGAGTTCTCGAAGGGGACCGACCCGATCCCCGTCCTCACCGACAACGAGCGCCGGGTGTTCTACGTCGGCATGTCCCGCGCTCGCGAGCGGCTCGTCCTCATGGAGAACCTCATCGACGGGGCGCCGACGCTCCCCATCGACGTCCTGCTCCACAACGAACCGCGCGAGGAACCCCTCCACGACCTGATGGCGAACGCGCAGGAGCCGATGGAGCCGGCGGCCGCCGACGACTAGTCCTCCTTCTCTTCGGGCTCTTTCGCCACCGCCCCGACGGTCTTCTCCGCGAGCTTCCCGGGGAGGTCCATCGGCGTCGTGAGATACTCCTCGATGGCGACCATCAGCACCGCGAGCCCCAGAAAGCCCGC
The DNA here is from genome assembly GCF_051195035.1 of Natronomonas sp. EA1. NCBI lineage: Archaea > Methanobacteriati > Methanobacteriota > Halobacteria > Halobacteriales > Natronomonadaceae > Natronomonas > Natronomonas sp. EA1. The sequence goes on along the minus strand of NZ_JBNTJV010000003.1, from coordinate 456,318 downwards.
GCCGACGAGGGTGTCACCGGCGAGCAGTCTGTCGAGTCCGAGCAGGCCGACCGGGATGGCGAACGCCAGCGTCAGCCCCAGCCCGATGGTTCCGAGGATGCCTCTTCCCATACCGTCCCTCTCTCACGCCCGGCGAAAAACCCACCGCGTTGGTCCGAACGCCCGGGTCCCGGCGTCGGCGCTCACCGCGGGTCCGGTACCTGCCGGTCGGGGAACTGCTCGGTGAGGGCCTTCGTCCCGACCGTCACGCTCCAGTCGGCGGGGTCGCCGTGCCCGCCCGTCCGGACGGAACGGATACGGACGCCCGAGTCGGTCCGCACCGCCCGGAGCCGGTCGCCGAACTGCACGCGGTTGAACCGCGCCCGTGAGACGTCGCGCGTGCCGAGGTCGCTTTCTCGCATCGAGAGCCCGGTCGTCCCGACCCGCGATAGGCCGACGCGGAACCGCACGCCGGCGAAGCGCTCGTCGAGCGCTCGGGCCGTCTCGGCGGAGACCGTCACGTCGGTCGCCGTTCGGACGATAGCGGGGTACTCCTCGGGTGCCCACCCGAAGACCCGGCTCCTGCCGTCCGACCACAGCCAGCAGAGATCCGCGACGTACCGCTCCCCGCGGTCGGTCTCCCACTCCACTTCGACCGCCTTGTACGAGAGGAAGGCGGGTTCACCCGGCGTCAGGGGGGTCAGGCAGCCGCCGGTCGCCCCGACTCCGGCGAGTCCGAGCGTCGAACCGATGAACCGCCGCCGAGAACACTGCATGGTCGTCCCCCGTCGCTTGGTCGCGAGTGGGGATGTACGTTCCGAGAACGGTGTATTCCAAACGTGAGAACGATAACGCTCTTGTGCCCCTCGTCGCCTACTCCGAGTGTGTTCACCGGCATCATCGAGGAGACGGGCGAGATCGTCGGCCGCGAGGAGACCGAGGCGGGGCTGCGCCTCCGCGTGCGCGCGTCGTTCGCGGGCGAGCTGGCGTACGGCCAGTCGGTCGCCGTCTCGGGCGCCTGTCTCACCGTCGAAGACTGGAACGAGGAGAGTTTCGGCCTCTTTCTCGCCGCGGAGACCGTCGAGCGCACCTATCTCGGCGACCTCTCGGAAGGCGATATCGTCAACCTCGAACGCGCGCTGCCCGCTGACGGTCGCTTCGACGGGCACTTCGTCCAGGGCCACGTCGACGGGACGGCCGAGGTGACGAAACTGGAGCAGGTTGGGGGGGTCCCCGCGAGCGACGCGAGCGGGGGCTCGTCGGACTCCGAGGAGTCCGACGGTGACTGGCGGCTGGGCATCTCCCTCCCCGACGAGATGGGCCGCTACGTCGTCGAGAAGGGCTCCATCTGCGTGGACGGCATCTCGCTCACCGTCGCCTCGCTGGACGAGGATGGCTTCGAGATCGCCGTCATCCCCTCCACCTACGAGATCACGAACCTCCATGAGAAGCGCGTGGGTGACCCCGTCCACCTCGAAGTCGACGTGGTCGCGAAGTACGTCGAGTCGCTCACCGAGGGCTACACGGCGCGATAACCGACCGCACTGTTTCTGCGCCTCGCCGCTTTCCAGCGATAGCGCGCTCTCCGCGCCGATTTCGTGCTGGCTCCCCACTCGAGTCACCTTCGCCTTTCTCCTCGCGATAAATCGTATATCGCGATATCAAACCTCCGCGCGCGGCCAGCGATTCCACCACGACACGGCGCCGCCGCTCCCCCTTCGTTTCGGCTAGAAACCGCCATCCGGCGCCGTGGGTCACCCCGCGGTGTTCACTTTCTCCCCCAGCTGCTCGCCGACGATGCGGTCGACGTGGTCGATGAACGCCGTCTCCTTCCCGGTCGGAATGGTGGCTCCCGCAGCCACGTCGTGGCCCCCACCGCCCCCGCCGACGGCCGTCGAGGCCTCCCCCATCGCCGCGCCCAAATCGAGCCCCTGCCGGACGAGGCCCTGGGTCCCGCGGGAGGAGACCTTCGTCTCCTCGTCGTTCTTGTGCGCGAACGCGATGATGGGCGTGTTCCGGTCGATACCGTCCGACCCGACCGCCATCCCCGCGATGATGCCGACGATGGTCTCGCGGATCTCGTCGCCGGCGTCGAACCACTGGACGTGCTCTTCCTTCGTGACGCCGTTGCGTTTCACCCACTGGAGGCCCTCGGAGAGGTTCCGCCGGTGGTTCGAGAGGAGTTCGCGGGCCCGCGCGAGTCCCTCCGTCCGGTCCCCGAGACAGACGGCGAGCCCCACGTCCTCCCGGTCGTAGCGCGCCGTCGCGTTGAGCAGCGTGGAGAACTCGGAGGCGTCCCGGAGTTCCGTCCCCTCCTCCTCGTCCAGGAGGGTGTAGCTCGTCGCGACGAGCTTCTCGATCTGGTGGGCCGGCACGCCTCGGGTGACGGCGTGTTTGAACAGCGCCTGCGCCACCGCCCGCTTCTCGTCGTCGGTGAGGTCCACCCAGCGTTTCCAGTCGCCCCCCTCTTTGGTCTCGATAGCGAGGTCCTCCAGAAACGAGATGGCGCCCGACTGGGAGTTGGTGATGCCGGGGATGTACACGTCGCTCGCGTACTGGAGGAGTTTCGGGAGCGGCCGGGTCTGCTTCCCGTAGACGGCGAGGTCCTTCCCCTCCGCGAGGACGCCGGCTTCGACCCCCTCGGCGACGATGGCCGCGTTCGCGCCGTGGAGTTCGCCATCCGAATCCTGCATGTCGCCGACCGCGCCGATGACCGCGAGGCGTGCGAGGTCTCGGTTCTCTTCTCCTCCGAGCGCCCGCGCGAGCACGTACGCCGCGCCCGCGCCCGAGAGTTCCGACGCGCCGTTGATACCGAACAGGAGGGGGTTCAGATGGAACTCCGTCTCCGCATCCGCGGGCTGGTGGTGGTCCGCGATGATGGGGGTGAAATCCCCCGCCTGCTCGTGGCGGGCGATGTCGTCGAGCTGGCCGCTCCCGAAGTCCGTGAACAGGACGGTGTCGTACTCCCGCGCCGCGATGGAGGCGATCTCCGCCGCGTCGAGCTGTTTCTTGAAGACGACCTCGAAGGGAAGTCCCGCGCGTTCGAGCGCGGTGGCGGCGACGGCAGCGCTCGTCAGCCCGTCGGCGTCGATGTGGGAGGCGAGGAGGACGCGGTCGGTCGCGCGCAGCCGCTCGGCACAGGCCGCGGCCCGCTCCGCGAGCTCGGGAACGGGGGCGTCGGTGGTCATACGCCACCTTTCGCGTTCTCGGGGTTAAACCTCAGGAGCTGGCGCTCGCCCGTCCGGCTCACTCGGCCGGGTGGACGACGTCCTGACACTGCGGACATTCGGCGTACAGTGCCCTGCCGGCCGCGGTATCGTACTCGATCAGCAGGTTCCCCCGTGGGATCTCGATATCGCAGTCGGGACACCGACCGAGCGTCGCGTCCGAGTGGGACATCCGTCAGTCACCCCCGGCCCCACCGCCGTTCCGGAGCTCGGTCCGGTCCAGACAGTGCAGACATCCCGCCAGCTCGCCGCTGGCGCTCCCGAACACGCGAACGAAATCGGCCGTCGTGAACCGACCACAGTTGTCACATTCCGGCATCGTATTCACCTCGGTGTATGGTACCACTACGTATGGGAGAATCAATCCGGTGTGCAATCACCTAGAGCGGGACGACTGGGCGACTGCGGCACGGCCTGTTCTCCCGCCACGGTACCGTCCCGCCACCCCCCGGTCGCTATCGCGTCGAGCCCGTCTTCGACGGTTCGCACCCCATCGTCGGCTACGTGGGGAAACACCGCCCGGAGCTCGTCGTCGCCGTACAGCGCGAGGGACAGCAGGGGGAAGACGAGCACCTCGCGTTGCTCGTCTCCCACCAGCGTGCCGCACTCGCGGGTGTCGAACGCCGGGGCGAGCGTGCACCCGCTCCGGGCGGCCCACGCTTCGAACGCCCGATAGGTCTCCTGGGTGGCACGCGCCTGGCCGTCGCTCTCACCCGGGCCGGTGACGGGGACCCGGGTCCCGCCGACCAGCACGTCGATCTCGGTGATCTTCCCGGCCCCTCGGAGCTGCTGGAGCCGCTCGTACACCGACTGCTGTCGCTCGTGTGCCCCCGCAGGCGTGTGGTCGCGCATGCGAAACTCCACCCGGAGGCCGTCGCCGCTCATCCGCTCCACCCCGTCTGGGGGTCGGCCGCGTTTCCGCTCCACTTCGGGACTCGAACCGGTACGCCGTCGATGATCTCGGTGACTCGTTGCATGGTGATCTCCCCTCCGCACGGAGAGCGTAGGCCACTCAACGGTAGATGACGACAGAAAAGCACTATCCAACTGCCTAGATATCCGACGGTCGGGTGTGACCGCCGCCGACCGGCCTGCCGTGGGGACGGCCCGTCGACCGTGGCTCCGCGTCGGCGGTCAGCTCCCGCTCACCGCGGCCGGTTCGAAAAACGAGAGGAGCAGCTTCTCGAGCGCGTGGCGCAGGTGGAAGTGGAACGTCGACGAGGAGATGTCCATCGGCGCGGCGATCTCCTCCGCCGTGCTCTCGCGGGGCCACTCGAAGTAGCCCGCGAAATACGCCGCGCGCAGGGCGTTCAGCTGACGGTCGGTGAGCCGCCCGGTGAGCTGCTCGCGGAACTGCTTTCCCGTCCGGGTGGGGCGGTCGACGTTCCGTTTGCTGACCAACCTCGCGCTCGGACACAGCGCCCGCAGCCCGTTCAACACGGTCCGGGTGTCCGTCTCCGGGGCGACTTCGGCGGTGAGTCGACCGACCCCGTGGTCCGCGCTCGCCGTCGAGACCGTGGCTCCGTAGTCGACGAGGGGCATGATCGCGGAGGCTCCCGTGACGCGGAACTCGAACACCCCGCCGTTTTCGGTCTCGGTGAGGAGCCGGGCGGTCTCGATGTGCGCCGCGTCGGCCGCCTGCTCGGAGAGCGTCTCCGGTTCGGCCCCCTCCATCGTGATGTAGTAGAGCAGTCGGTCCTCCTCCAGCGGGACGATCCCCTCCAGGTCGAGTCGGCAGCCGAGCGTCTCCGACATGGCGATGAAAAACGAGTTCGTGTCCGTCACCTCGAACTCGAGCTCGACGGCCGTGTCCGTCAACAGCGTCCGCCGGGTCTCGGCGGCCCGGATGGCCCGGCCGATCGTCTGGCCGAGGTCACGGAGGAGCGTCACCTCCTCCGAGTCGAACGGTTCCGCCCGGGTGGCGTACACCGTCAGAACGCCGTAGCGGGCGTCTCCCACGTCGAGCGGGATCGCCGCCGCGGCCCGACAGCCGTGGTCGACGAGCCGTTCGTGCCAGCGGTCGGTGTTCGCGGTCTCCTCGAGCGCCGGCACGACGCGGGCCGCGCCGGTGTGATACGCCGTGTCGACCAGCTCCTCGACCATCGGGGCGTTCTCCACGACGGTGGTCTCGCCGTCGCAGACCTCGTCCACGACCCCAGCGGCCGCGCGTATCGTGACCCCACGGTCAGTCCGGCGTTCGCCGATCCACGCCGCCGCATAGGAGCCGTTCTCCACGAGCTGGCGACAGACGTTCGTCTCGATCTCCTCCCGGGTGGTCGCCTCCACGAGCGCCCGGTCGATGGTACGGATGACCGTGTTGAGCCGGGAGAGGTCCACGAGCTGCTCGTTTTGCCACTCCAGGTGTTGCTCGTACGCGACGCGGTCCAGCGCGGTCCCCGCGTTGGCCGCCAACAGCTCCACGAACTCGGTGTCCACCTCGTCGAACGCCCCGGATGTGGTGTCCCCGGCCACCAGAACGCCGGCGTCGCCGACGGGCGCGACCAGTGCGCTTCGGACGGTCGGGCCGTCGGCGGCCGGCTGTGCGTCGAGGTCGTCGTACAGCCGGAGCGACTGCTCGTCGAGCGCCTCCCGCATCCGTGCCCGCTGTTCGGAGAACAGAGACGGGTCGCCCGTCCCCTCGTCCACGGCGTCGGTGTGGGCAGCCGGGCGGAGCGCGCCCGTCTTCTCGTCGGCGAAATAGAGGCTCACGAGCGGCGTGTCGACCACGGCTTCGACCGTCTCGACGGTCAACTCGGCGATCTCATCGTCCGAGCTGGCACGCAAAAGCGGGTGTGTCACGTCGTGGAGCCCCGTCAGCATGCGCTCGCGCCGCTTGCGCTCGGTGATGTCCTCCGCGATGCCGGCGACGCGGTACACGTCCTGACCCGCACCAGGAATCACGACCGCGCGGTCCCGAATCCAGCGGACCGCCCCGTCCGGACGGACGATCCGGTACGTCTCGTCGTATCGGCCCTCCGTCTGTGCGTCGAGGGCGGCTTGCACCCGCTCCCGGTCCTCGGGGTGGATCGCGTCGAGAAAGGAACGCGGCTCCTCGTAGAGCTCCTCGCGGGGCCGTCCCCACACCTCCTCGTACGCCGGGTTCACGTAGAGCATCTCCGCCTTCTCCGGGTCGGTCATCCACACGACCTCCTCGACGTTCTCGACGATCTGCCGGAACGGCATCACGTCCGCGGACTCGGCCGGGGGGTCGGAATCGGGGCTCCCGCCCACCACCGGTGAGACGGGAGGTGCTGTGGACTCGGCTTCCCCTCCGGAGCGCGGCGCCTCGGTGAGCGGTGTCTCGGAGACCCACTCGACGTGAAGCGGGATCCCCTGGTTCTGGCAGTCGGTGTGGAACCTCCGGAAGGCGTCGAGCGTGGGCGCACGGATCTGGAGCGTCCACTCCTCGGCGGTTCCGCGGCCGTGCTCGAGCAGGATATCGTGCTCCTCGGTGAGCGAGAGGAGCCCGTTGCCGGTGACGGTCCAGTCGAGTTCGTACAGCGTTCGCCCCGCCCGCCGGCTGTGGACGGTTAGCTCCGCCACGCGCGAGTCCCGGCGAACCGACGCTTCGAACGCCTCGGTATCGGCGGTCTCGACCCGAAGCGACGGTCGCTGTCGCGTCCCGGCCGGGACGATCTGTGTCAACTCGATCTCGGCTGGCACCTCCGTACTGAGGGCTTCCCCCAATCCGAACGCGTCCGCTGCGAGTGCCACCCCTGCCACCACGGTCATGTCTCCCCTCAACCGATACTCGTACAAACCGTTTCGGGTTTCTACAGTTTCTCCGGGCGCTCTATATATTTCGGATGCACGCCCCCGTGGCTCCCACTGTCGATCTCCTCCGCAGATCGGGATTCGTTATCCCGACATACGGTTTATGAGTCTATCCCCGCCGGCCTCACACCCGCCGCCGGACGAGCGCGATGAACCCTGCGGCGCTGGCCATGAACACGGCGAGGACGGTCCAGCCGGCCTCGTAGCCGACCGAATCCGCGAGGACCCCGAACAGCGCGGGGGCGACCAGTCCCCCGGCGTTGAGCGCGGTCTGCCCGCCCGCCGTCGCCGCCCCGATCTCCTCGCTCGCGACCACCTCCCCCATCGTGGAGTAGTAGACGCCCGTCAGCCCGAGAATCGTGAGCCCCAACCCCGCGAAGAGCACGACGGCGACGGGAAGCGAGGGCGCACCGCGTGCGAGCAGGAGGTAGATACCGACGGCGGGGACCGCCTGTGCGAGGGTCACGGTGGCCGCCCCGCGGGCCCCACCGACGCGGTCGGCCAGCCCCCCGGCCCCGATGCGCCCGACGCTCCCGGTCACCTGCGTCACCGCGAGCACGACGCCCGCGACGGCGGCGCTCGCGCCCACGGCCTCGTCGACGTAGAGCACGGTGTAGCCGATGGTGGTGAAGACGGTGGCGCCGATGAAGAAGCCGGCCGCCGCGAGCAGCAGGTAGGTCCGGTTCCCCGCGAGCGACCGGGTGTCGGGAACCCGCAGTTCGCCGACGCCGCCCGTCCCCTCGTAGGCGACGGCGAAGACGATCCCATAGAGCAGCGCGAGCACGGCGATGACGCCGAACCCCCACTGCCAGGCGACGACGCTCGCCACCCCGGCGATGACGAGCGACGCGGCGCCCGACCCGACCGTGACGCCGACCTGTTTCAGCCCCATCGCGAGGTTCTCGCTGCCCGCGGGCGCGTTCGCGACGATTCCCTTGTTCGAGGCGGGCATCGCCGTGGCGTAGGCCATCCCGAGCAGGAGCCCCGCGACGAGCAGGACGGCGAAGGTGGGCGAGAGGGCGATGGCGGTCGTCCCCGCGGCGAGCGCGGCCAGCCCGGCGAGCATCACGCGCTTCTCGCCGAACCCGTCGACGAACGCGCCGCTCGGGAAGAGGTTGAGCGTGTAGCCGAGCGTCGTCACCGTGACGAGGACGCCGACGAGCGTCCGCGAGATGCCGAACGCCTCGCGGAAGTAGGTGGTCGCGGCGAAGACGGCGTAGTAGCAAAGGGAGGCCGCGGCCTGCCAGCCGCTCACCGCGCCGACGGCCCGCCACGCCTGTGTCGTCATTAGGTGACGGTACTCACCTGCCGCGGTAAAGCCGTCCGTCGGTGGCAGTCGATGCCGGTGTGTGAGTCCGTCACGAGTGGATGGGCCACCGCGTGGTGTCACCCACCGAGGTAGAGCCGCCCGACCTCGTCGTTGTTCAGGAGCTCCGTCCCCGTCCCGGTGAACTTGATCTCGCCGGACGCGAGGACGAACCCCTTGTCCGCGACGGAGAGGCCCTTCTCGGCGTTCTGCTCGACGAGTAGGACGGTTGTCCCGAGGTCGTTCACCTTCCGGATACGGTCGAACACCTGGTCGATGTACTTGGGTTCGAGCCCGATGGAGGGCTCGTCCAGCATCATCACCTCGGGTTCGACCATCAGCGCGCGGGCGAACTCCAGCAGGCGTCGCTGCCCGCCGGAGAGTGACCCGGCCTTCTGGGACTTGAGCTCGACCAGTGCGGGGAACTCCTCGTAGAGTTCCTCGGCGCGCGCGTTCGCGCGCTCGTCGTCGTTGAACACGTATCCTCCCATGAGCATATTCTCATGGACTGTCATATCTGGGAAGACCGATGCGTCCTGCAGGACGTAACTCATCCCGTTTTTCAGGGACTCCTGTGGCGACCGGCCGGTCACGTCCTCGCCTTCCATCCGAACCTCCCCGGAGAAGATGTCCGCGAAGCCGTAGATTGACTTCATCAGTGTCGACTTCCCCGAGCCGTTCGGCCCGATGAGACAGGCGATTTCGCCCTCCTCCACGGCGATAGAGACGTCGTGGAGGACGGTGGTGTTCCCGTATCCGGCCGTCACGTCGTTGAGTTCGAGTAGCGTCATTCTCTCCCCAGATACGCGTCTAACACGCGCTGGTCGTTCTGAATCTCTTCCGGTGTCCCCTCGGCGATCTTCTCACCGTGTGCGAGCACGTAGATACGGTCGGCGACCTCCATCACGAACTCCATGTTGTGTTCGATGAGGAGAATCGTCACCTCCCGATCCGTGTTCGCCTCACGGATGTACTCGATGAGTTTGTTGAGCATCGAGGGGTTGATCCCGCCCGCGGGCTCGTCCATGAGCAACATCTGTGGGTCGGCCATCAGCCCCATACCGAACTCCAGGAGCTTCTGTTGGCCGAAGCTCATCCGCCCTGCGCGGACGCCTGCGAGCCCATCGAGACCGATATACGCCAGTAGCTCGTCGGCCTTCGTTCGTGCCGCATCTGAGGGAGGACGAAGGACGTTCGTCAGTCCATCGTCCTCGCTCGCGGCGACGAGCATGTTCTCACGGACAGTCATGTCGCCGTAGACACGCGTGTGCTGGAACATCCGGAGGAGCCCGTTGCGTGCGATACGGTCTTGCGTCCAGTCGGTGATCTCCTCGCCGTCGAACCGAACGGTGCCCTCGTTCGCGTCGAGCGCCCCTGTGATACAGTTGAACAGGGTCGACTTGCCGGCCCCGTTCGGGCCGATGAGGCCGACAATCTCGCCCTCTTCGACCTCCATATCGACGGCGTCGACGGCGGTGAGGCCCCCGAACGTCTTCGTGACGCTCTCCGTACTGAGGATGGGGCCGCTCATTCCGCATCACCTCCGGTCTCGCTCGCGGCTTGGCCACCGTGTTTGTAGTACTCCATGGAGCTCGCGCGCTCCTGGAGCGTGCCGACGATCCCCTTCGGAAAGGCGATCACCGTCCCGATGACGACGAGCCCGATGATGACGAGCTGCCAGCCCGCGAAGACGTCGACCCCTTCGATGAGGCGGATCGAGAGTCTGAGGCCAAACGCGCCGAGGACGGGGCCGGCGACGGTGCCCGCGCCGCCGAGTAGCGCCATCGCGATGAGCTCGACGTTCCACGCGCCGTTGTAGGCGGTCAGGGGGTCGACGAACGTGTTGAAGATGGGGTACCCTGCGCCGGCGAGCCCCGTGAAGAGCCCGGCGATGACCCACGCCGCGGTCTTGTAGTAGGTCGTGTTGAACCCCATCGCCGTCGCCTTCACTTCGTCGTCCCTGATGGTGTTCAGCACGTGGCCGAACCGCGTGTCCATCAGGTAGTAGACGAGGGCGATCTCGACGACGAGCAGCAGGAGATACAGGTAGTAGAACTCCAACTCCGTCGAGAGCGGTACCGCCGGGAGGATATCCGGGGGATTAAACAGGATGATGCCGTCCGGCCCGTTCGTCACCTCGAGGTTGTTCGTCACCTGCTGGGCGACGAGCAACACACCGAGGGTCGCGATGGCGAAGTAGCCCCCCCGCAGTCGGAGGACGACGACGCCGATGATGGCCGCGGCGATGACTGCGAGGACGCCCGCGAGCAGGAACGCGGGTGGGAACGCCCACGCCGACTTCTTCACGAGGACGGCGGTGGTGTACGCGCCGACCCCGAAGAACGCCATCTGTCCGAAGCTCGGATAGCCCGTCTGCCCGCCGATGAGGTCCCACGACAGGGCAAGCACGGCGAACAGGAACAGCTCGGTGGCGATGGTCGTCCAGTAGCCGGACGGGAGGCCGGCGAAGGGGAGCACGGCGAGGACGAGCGCGAAGAGACCGATGAGCTTCCAGGCGTGCGAGGCCCCCACGTCGAGGGTCCGCTGTGCAAGTCCGCCGTCGGTCATTCTTCCACCCCCTCACCGAACAGCCCGGATGGTTTGACGACGAGAAGGACGATGAGCAGTGAGAAGCTCACGGCGAGCGTCCACTTCGAGGAGACGAGCCCCGCTGTGAGCTCTTCGACGGTGCCGAGCAGCAGCCCGCCGACGAGGGCCCCCGGCACGGAGCCGATGCCACCGAAGACGACGATGACGAAGCTCTTGAGCGTGTAGATGAGTCCCATTTGCGGGTCGATGCTCAGGATCATGGCGATGAACGCCCCGGCCCCCGCCGCGATGGCGGAGGAGAGCCCGAACGTCGTCGCGCGGGCGTGCTCTACGTCGATCCCGACGAGTGCAGCCGCCTCGGGATTCTGCGCAACAGCGCGGATGGCCCGCCCCGTGCGCGTCGTCTTGAGGAAGCCGAACATCCCGGCTGTGAGCGCCAGTGCACCGACGAACGCGATGAGCTTCAGCTTCTCCATGACGATACCCACGACGGTGAGCGAGGGGTCGGCGAACGTCACCGAGATCGTTCGGGGGTTCGCGGTGACGGCCTGGATCGTCAGCTGCTGAATGAGGATCGATAGGCCGAACGTGACCAGCAGCGTGAGAAACAGGTCCGTCCCGGTCACCTGCGAGACGAGCCCCCGCTGGAGCGCGTACCCTACTGCGAAGAGCACGGCCATCGCGACCGGGACGGTGGCGATGGCGAGCAGTGGGGAGGCGTTCGGCGACGTACCCTGCGCGCCCGTGACGAGGGTGAGGGTGTAGTAGCTCACGTAGCCGCCGAGCATCATCATCTCGCCGTGCGCGAGGTTGATGATGTCGACGACGCCCCAGATGAGCGCGAACCCGACGGCGACGGCGGCGAACAGCGCCCCGACGAGCAGGCCGTTGACGACGAACTGTACGAACGCCATCTACCGTTCGCTCCAGTCGGGCATCGGATAGCTGGGCGCGGACTGCTGGACTGCCTCCGGCCAGACGATCTGCTTGCCCGCGTCCGGTTGCCACTGGTAGACGAGCATCTCCTTGTCGATGACCCCCTTCTCCCCGAACGCGATGTTACCGTACGCGCTCGTGAACTGGATGTCGCGGATGGCGTTTCTGACCTTGATGGGGTCGAGTTCGTCAACCTGCTCGAACGCTCGTTTGAACGTGAGGATGACGGTCTCACCGGCAGCGGAGTGGTAGTCCGGGTCGTAGCCGTACTCCGAACGGATGGCGTCCGCGAACCCGGAGGTGGAGCCGTAGACCGGGTCCTCGAAGTCCGCGTTGATCGCCCACGAGGAGGGGCCGTAGATGTAATCACCGTTCTTGCCGGTCTCGTCTTTGAACGACTGATTGAGCGAGCCGACGGTCGCCATCGCCATGTCGACGTTCACGTCCTGGCTCTCCAGCTGTTTCGCCATGATGATGGCGTGCTTCTGGTGGGCTGCGAGGATGAGGATATCCGCACCCTGGTCCCGGACTTTCCCGAGGTTCGTCGAGAGGTCGGAGGTCTCCGTCGGAAAGGATTCGTCGACGACGAGGTCCATCGAGGAGTTCTCGATCTTCGCGCGGACGCCCTTTGCCGTGGACTGGCTGAAGGTGTCGTCCTCAGCGAGGAGGGCGGCTTTCTTCGGCGCCGGTGACTGGGCGAGCGCCATGTCCACCGCCGAGAGTGCGTATTTGTTCGCCGTCGGGAGCAGTCCGAAGATGAACTCGTTGCCCTGGTTGAAGATCTCCGGTGAGGCACCGCCACCCTCCACCATCGGCTTCTTGTTGCGCGCGGCAACGGCCGAGGCGGGGAGGGTCACCGTCGAGGAGTACGGCCCCAGCAGGTAGTCGACCCCCTCGCGGTCGATGAGCTCCTGATAGATCCCCTTCGACTTCGAGGCGTCGGTCTCGTCGTCCCGGAGGATCATCTCCAGCTCGTAGGTGTTGCCGTCGCCCGCCTCGATACCTCCGTTCTCGTTGATCCGCTTGACGGTGAGTTCGTAGGCGTCCTTGTACAGCTTCCCGAGGTCGGCGTTGTCGCCCGAGAGCGACATCGAGCCGCCGAGGGTAATCGTGTCGGAACCGCTCGAACCGCCGCTGGAGCCCCCACCGTCGTTGGCGTCTGTGGAGCCGCCGTTCGAGTCATCGGTTCCGCTGGTGCCCGTACAGCCAGCGAGCGCGAGTGCGCCGGCCGTCCCGGTCGTTGCTAGAAACGTACGTCGCGTGTGTTCTCTACTCATGGTGACGTAACACATGACACAATATGACTTACTATTGTTAAGTGTATCGTTGATACATCGGGTTTTCGGGGCTTCTCGCGCCAGAATGTGAACTCGTTGTCGTTACTACCCGAACGACCATGATGGTCGGGGAGCGCGGCCGTATCGTCACGCAGCGACCTCCGCCGGTCACCAGAGGACGACCGGCCACACGAGATAGAACAGTCCGGTAAGTAGCAGGGTGAGCACGACCGTCAGCAGCAGGTTGAGGACGATTCCTGCCCGGAGCATATGCTCCTGGCTCATGTGTCCCGACCCGAACACGATGGCGTTCGGGGGCGTGGCGACGGGGAGCGCGAGCGCGAAGGACGCGGCGACCCCACCCGCGATCGCCAGGAACATCGCGGCGTGGGCAGGGGCGACTCCGAGCGTCCCGGCGAGCACCCCGCCGACACCTACGAGGAGGGGTGCGAGGACGCTCGTTGTCGCGGTGTTGCTCGTCACCTCGGTCGTGAAGACGACGAACGTGATGACTGCCCCGACGACGAGGAGGATCGGTGCGTCGGTGAGCAGAAACAGCCCGCCAGCGAGCCATTCGACTGCGCCCGTTCGCTGGAGCGCGTCGGCGAGGGTGATGCCACCACCGAACAGGAGGATGGTCCCCCAGTCGATATCGACGAGGTCGTCCCACTCCATCGTCCCGGAAACGACGAGCGCCGGGATGGCGTAGAGCCCGACGAGCGGGAAGTAGAGCAGGCCACGATCTCCCCCCGCTCCGAACAGTGTGGCGTGAACCTCGGGAGAGAGAACCCCCGTGAGGAACGGGCCGAGGCCGCCGCCGACCCAGAGCGTCGCGGTACCGGCGAAGATGGCGGCCACGCGCCAGGCCTTCGGGGAGAGCTCTCCCTCCGCTTCGAGGAAGTCAACGGCACGGGCCCGAGCGTCACTCACGTCGTCTATCTCCGGTGGATAGAGCTGGTAGACGAGCATGTACCAGACGAACGGGAGGGTGACGACTGTGACCGGGAGCCCCACGGCGAGCCAGTCGACGAACGAGAGCTCGATACCGGCGAGCCGGTCGAGCGCGGCCACGACGACGGCGTTCGGCGGCGTCCCGACGAGGGTGGCAACCCCACCAACGGAGGCGGCGTACGCCGTTCCGAGGAGGGTGGATATCTGGAGGTTCGAGAAGGTGTCCCCATCCAGTGCCTCGCGGCCGATGACTTCGGCGAGTACGCCGAGCGCGATGGGCGTCATCATGGCCGTCGTCGCCGTGTTCGAGACCCACATCGAGAGGAACGCGGTGGCGACCATGATTGCGAGGACGAGTCGGCGCGGCGAGGAGCCGAGCCGCGCGAGGAGCCACAGGGCGATTCGGCGGTCGATGTCGTAGCTGCTGAGCGCGTTCGCCAGCATGAACCCCGCGATGAACAGGAAGATGAGCGGGTCGGCGAAGTTCGCGAGCGCTGCGGCGAGCTGGTCGTACACCCCGAGCGCGGTGAGCAGCGTGGGGATGGCGAGCGCCGTCACGGGAAGTGGAAGCCCTCGGGTCGTCCAGAGGAAGGCAGCAAAGACGACGACGCCGAGCGTCACCTGTCCCTCTGCAGTGAGCGATACGGGTCGGGGGACGAGCGCGACAGCGACGAGCCCGACGCTCGCAAGGAAGGTCGCGAGCAGCCGTCGTCGGTGGGTGACTGGGCGCATGGTCAGAAGTGCTCGACGAGGGCGGTGACTTGCTCATCGGTCAGGTCGGCGGCGTACAGCGCAAACAGCTGTTCGAGACGGTCGGTCGACAGCGACCGGGTGTTCGATTCGAGCATCGACACGTGCGCCTGCATCAGCGTGTCTAACTCCTTTTCGACACCGCGTTGTTCGTAGCCGGCTGCCGTCCGGAGCAGCCGCCACGCCATCGGTGAGATGTCGCCGACGTCTACTTCGTCACGCGACCTCGCCATCGCACATACCACACCACTCTAGGTCGGTTGGCATAACGGTTACCCCGCGAGCCCCGCGACGACGGCCCGCGCGAGCGCCTCGAAGTCGGCCTCCTCGGGGACCACGTCCACCTCGACACCGAGCGCCTCGGCCGTCTCACGGGTCGGCGGCCCGATACAGCCGACGACGGCGTCGTTCAGGCCGGCGAGCGCCGCCTCGCGGATGCCCCGCTCCTCGGCCGCCTCGAGGAAGTGCCGCACCGTGAGCGAGGAGGTGAACAGCGCCGCTGTGAGGTCGCCGGCGGCCGCGCGCTCGGCGCTCACGCCCGCGCCGGCGGGGCGGACGAGCCTGTACAGTATCGTCTCGTGGACGTACGCGCCCGCGTCGTTGAGCCCGTCGGTGAGCACGTCGCTGCCGTGGTCCGAGCGGGCTACCTCGACGGTCGCTCCCTCGGCGCGGTCGGCGAGCAGGGCGACGAGCCCCGCGGAGGTGTACTCGGCGGGGAGGAGGTCCACCTCGTAGCCGTGAGCTTCGAGCGCGGCCGCGGTCGCCTCGCCGATGGCGACGACCTCCCCAGAGGGCGCCCACCGCTGTTCGTGGGCCAGCTCCACGCCCGTCTTGCTCGTGAGGACGGTGAACGCGGCGTCCTCACGCGGGGTCGCGCCCGTGGGCTCCACTTCGAGCATCGGGTCGGGGAGCGGTTCGACGCCCAGGGAGTCGAGCAGCGCGACGGCGTCGCGAAGCCGTTCGTCGTCGGGGCGGAAGACGGCGACGGTCATCTTATCGCCCCTCCATGAACTCGACGACGCGCTCGCGGGTCGCCGCCACCTCGCCGATGACGGTGATGGCTGGCGGGGCGATCTCCATCTCGTCGCGAACCGCGACGATGGTGTCGAGCGTGCCCACGGCGACGCGCTGGTCGGGCCACGTCGCCCGCTCGATGAGCGCGACGGGAGTGTCGGGGTCCATGCCCGCGTCTCGCAGGGCCCGGGTGTACTCCGGGAGCTTCCCGACGCCCATGTAGACGACGAGGGTGCCGCCCGTCGCGGCGAGCGCGCCCCAGTCGACGGCGGACTCGTCCTTTTCGGGGTCCTCGTGGCCCGTGACGAACGAGACGCTGGAGTTGTGGTCGCGGTGGGTGACCGGGATGCCCGCGGCGCCCGGTCCCGCGATACCGGCGGTGATACCCGGCACGTACTCGAACGGGATCTCGTTCGCCGCGAGGTGTTCCATCTCCTCGCCGCCGCGGCCGAAGACGAACGGGTCGCCGCCCTTGAGCCGGACGACGGTTTTTCCCTCGTTCGCGAGCTCGACGAGCCGCCGGTTCGTGTACTCCTGTGGCGTCCACTCGCCGCCCGCGCGTTTCCCCACGTCCTCGCGGCGCGCCTCGGGGACGAGCTCGATGATCTCCGGGCCGGGAAGCTTGTCGTGGAGCACGACGTCGGCCTCCTCCAGCAGGCGGCGCGCCTTCACCGTCAGCAGCTCCGGGTCGCCCGGCCCCGAGCCGACGAGGTACACCTTCCCCGTCATTCTATCGAGCGTCGCGCCTCCTCGATGAGCTCCGCCGCGCCCTGCTCGCGGAGGTCCGCACCCAGCTTCTTCGCGGCCTTGTGGTGGCGTTCGATGGTGAGGTCGCGCGTCACCGACACCTCCTCGGTGCCGTCGCGCGAGAGCACCCGGACCGACGTGTGGACGTACGGCCCCTGCATCACCGCGTGGACGCCGATGGGGGCGATACAGCCGCCGTTGAGCTCCCTGAGAACGGTCCGTTCGACCGTCGTCTCGACGCGACTCCGCGGGAAGTCGACGGCCCGTTTGACCGTCTCCGCGAGCTCGCCGTCCCGCGTGGTGACGGCGATGGCCCCCTGTCCCGGCGCGGGGACGAACTCCTTGGTGGGGAGCCGCTGGTACTCGACGTTCGGGAGGATGCCGGCCCGCTGGAGCCCCGATTCGGCCAGCACGATGGCGTCGAACTCCGTCTCCACGTCGCGTTCGAGCGCCCGACGCTCGATCTCGTGGAGGCCGCTGAACCACGTCTCCACGCTCTCGGAGTAGCCCCCGTCGTCCGTCTTCTCGGCCTCCGTCCGTGCGTCGTGTTCCTGCTGGAGCCCGGGCGCGAGGAGCTTCTCCACCCGCGTGTCGACGTTGCCGCGCAGGGGCGTGATGTTCAGGTCGGGCCGTCGAGCGAGCAGTTCCGCACCGCGTCGCAGGGAGCCCGTCCCGACGACCGCACCCTCCGGGAGGTCGTCGAGGTCGGTGCCGTTCGGCGTCACGAGCACGTCGCCCGCGGCGGCCCGCTCGGGGACGCCGGCCACGACGAGCTCGCTCGGCATCTCCGTCGGCATGTCCTTCATCGAGTGGATCGCGGCGTCCACGTCGCCGTCGAGCACGCGCTCGTCCAGCGCGCGGACGAACGCCCCCGTCTTGCCGAGGCGGTGGATGAGGTCGTCGGTGATCTCGTCCCCCTTCGTTTGGACCTCCACCAGCTCGACCTCGCGTTTCCGCGTCTCGAGCGCCTCCTTCACGCTCGCGGCCTGTCGCAACGCGAGGGCGCTCCCGCGCGTCGCCAGGCGAAACGTCTCTGTCATACTCGCAGAGAAACGCCGGGGAGTGAAACCCCCTTCGGGTACGGGGCGAGGTGCTGCCCGGTCGCCGCACCGGAGTCGGCGAGCCGATATATCAATAACGACGATACGGAATCTCCGGCTGGCACGCGGTCGCGCTCGGCCGCTTGGCCCACTGGCGGTGCTGAATCGCGCGTTTTCGGGAGATGTATCGAATCTGTGTCTGCTCTGAAAATATTTAGGCTGGCCTAAAATCCGGTAGCTTTAAATTGGTTTAGGCTAGCCTAAATCCTGTATGCCGTGTACAAGTATCCGCGTTCACTCATGTCTCGCTTCGGGTGTAACCGGCGTCAGAGGTGGCGTCCCGTGACGTATCCCGAGACCAGCAACCGCGCGATGCTCGCCCAGCAGGCCGGGCGGGAGTCGAACGCGCGGACGTATCCACGGTCGCTCCCCCTCGCCATCCGCGAGGCGCAGGGGGTCGTCGTGACCGACATGGACGGCAACGAGTACTACGACTGTCTGGCGGGTGCGGGGACGCTTGCACTCGGCCACAACCATCCGCGCGTGGTCGAGGCGATGGAACGGGTCCTCGAC
Source organism: Natronomonas sp. EA1 (assembly GCF_051195035.1). NCBI lineage: Archaea > Methanobacteriati > Methanobacteriota > Halobacteria > Halobacteriales > Natronomonadaceae > Natronomonas > Natronomonas sp. EA1. Next base: position 438,194 of record NZ_JBNTJV010000003.1, on the reverse strand, counting down.
GCCCGTCGGCCCCTCCATACGCTCGACATCACCACTCCCGCGAAGGAGCGGTTCGTCGACGCGCTGTTCGCCAGCCTCCCCGACGCGTTCGCCGACGGGGCGAAAGTCCAGTTCTGTAGCCCCGCGGGCACCGACGCGGTGGAGGCCGCGCTCAAGCTCGTCAAGACGGCGACCGGCAACCGGAGCGTCCTCGGGTTTCAGGGGGCCTACCACGGGATGACGAACGGGGCGCTCGCGCTGATGGGCGACACCGACACCAAAGCCCCGCTCCCGGGGCTGATGAACGACGTCCACCACCTCCCGTATCCGAACGACTACCGGTGTCCGTTCGGCGTCGGCGGTCCCGAGGGGGCGCGCATCGCCAGCCGCTACGTGGAGAACCTCCTCGACGACGACAAAAGCGGCATCACCGACCCCGCCGGCGTCATCCTCGAACCCGTGCAGGGCGAGGGCGGGTCGGTTCCCGCTCCCGACACGTGGCTCCGGGAGATCCGTCGCATCACGCGCGAGCGTGACGTTCCGCTCATCGTCGACGAGATCCAGTCCGGACTCGCCCGGACCGGCGAGCACTACGCGTTCGAACACGCGGAGATCACGCCCGACGTGGTCACGCTCTCGAAGGCCATCGGCGGCGGGCTGCCCCTCGCCGTCGTCGTCTACGACGAGTCGCTCGACGTGTGGGAGCCGGGTGCCCACGCGGGGACGTTCCGCGGGAACCAGCTCGCGATGGCCGCCGGCGAGGCGACCATCGACCACGTGCTCGAACACGACCTCGACGACCACGCGGCCGCGATGGGCGCGCGGCTCCGCGACCACCTCGACGCCACGGGCGATCGGTTCGCGGCCGTCGGCGACGTCCGCGGCCGCGGGCTGTTGCTCGGCGTCGAGTTCGTCGATACGGACGCCGACTGGCAGGGTGCTGGCCCCCATGCCCCGGACAGCGAGTTCGCGGCCGCCGTCCAGTCCGAGTGTTTCGACCGCGGGCTCATCGTCGAACTCGGCGGCCGGGCGAGCGCGACGGCGCGGTTCCTCCCGCCGCTCGTCGTCTCGAAACCACAGGTGGACGAGATCGCCGCCATCTTCGACGAGGCGGTCGCCGCCGTCGCGACGGCCGAGGGGAACGCCTCGGAGGTCGCCGCATGAGCACCGACGAGCTGTTCCTCGGCTCGGACGCGGGCGACGCCGCCTACCGGGAGGCGATGGCGCGAGCGACGGACGCCGTCCTCGCGTTCGCCGATGCCGAGACGCCCTACTCGGGTCGCTCCCCCGAGGCACTCGACGCGGTGCTCGACGCCCCGGTGCTCCCCGACACCGGCGTCGGCCTCCCGGCCGCGCTCGACGAGGTCGCGACGACCGTACTCCCCCACTCCGTCGGCACGTCGAACCCCCGGTGTGCGGCGCACCTCCAGTGCCCGCCGATGGTGCCGGGGCTCGCCGCCGAGGCGATGCTCACCGCGGCGAACCAGTCGCTCGACTCCTTCGACCAGGCACCGGCCGCGACCGTCCTCGAGCAGCAGGTGGTCGAGGCGCTCCGCGAGCTGTTCGGGCTCCCGGCGTCCGCCGACGGCGTCTTCACGAGCGGCGGGACTCAGTCGAACTTTCAGGCGCTCCTGCTCGCGCGCGACCGCCACTGCCACCGGGCGTTCGACCGGGACGTACAGACCGCCGGGCTCCCACCGGCCGCGAGCTCCCTTCGCATCCTCTGTTCGGAGGCGGCACACTTCACCGGCAAGCAGGCGGCCCACCACCTCGGCCTCGGCGAGGACGCGGTGGTGTCCGTCCCGACCGACGGCGACCACCGGCTGTCCCTCGACGCACTCGACGAGACGCTCGCGTCGCTCGACGCGGCCGGTGCGGTCCCGTTCGCACTCGTCGGGACGGCCGGCACCACCGACTTCGGGAGTATCGACCCGCTCGCCGCCCTCGCCGACCGGGCCGACGAGCACGACCTCTGGTTCCACGTGGACGCCGCGTACGGCGGCGCACTCGCGCTGACGGACGACGCGCGGCTCGACGGCATCGAGCGTGCGGACTCCCTCGCCGTCGACTTCCACAAGCTGTTCTACCAGCCGATCAGCTGCGGCGCGCTCCTGGTCCGCGACGGGGACGAGTTCCGGTGGATGGCGCGCAACGCCGCTTACCTCAACCCGGCGAGCGACGACGCGTCCGGCGTCCCGAACCTGGTCGCGAAGTCGGTACAGACGACGCGGCGGTTCGACGCGCTGAAACCCTACGTCGCGTTCCGCGCGCTCGGTCGTGACCGGCTGGGTGCGCTCGTCTCGGCCACGCTCGATCTGGCGACGGCCGCCGCGGACCTGCTCGACGCGGCCGACGACTTCGAGCTGGTCCACGAGCCGACGCTGAACGCCGTCGTCTTCCGCTACCGGCCACGCCTGGTGGACGACCACGCGGTGAGCCGGCTCAACGCCGCCATCCGTCGCCGACTCCTCGACGACGGCCGGGCCATCGTCGCCCGGACCGAGGTGGACGGCGTCACCAGTCTGAAGTTCACGCTGTTGAACCCGCGGACCACGCTGGACGACGTCGCCGCGATGCTCGACGTCGTTCGCGAGTGTGGTGAGACCGCCCTCGCCCAGGAGGTGGTCGCGTGAGCCAGACCGTCGAGTCGCCCGACACCGTCGATCCCGCGGCGCGGGCGGACGACGCGACCGTCCACGCGTTCCTCAACTGCTATCTCCGGGAGACCGGCGCGTACGCGGTGCGCGACGGTCCGGTCGGTGGCGTCGCCCCCGGTCCGGACGGGCTCCTCCACGCCCGGCTCCCCGCACAGGGTGTCGACCTGCTGGCCCCGCTCGAACACCGCTCCCCGACGGAGCGACACCTGTTCGACACGCCGGTGCGGTACCGGCTCCCCGACGGGTCGGTCGCCCCGGCCGACGCGGCCACCCTCGCCGCGCTCGTGGTCAAGGACCTCTCGCTGACACACGACGGGGCCGCCGTCCCGGACGCGCTGCTGGAGCGCGTCCTCCGGAGCAAGCGGAACGTCCGCTCGTTCGTCGCCGCCCGCGCGGGTGACGACCGGCTCACCGCCGAACGGCTGTCGTTCCGTGACGCCGAGCAGTCGCTCGTGTTCGGCCACCACCGGCACCCGACGCCGAAGAGCCGGCAGGGCATCGCCGACCGGGACCGGGCGACCTACGCCCCCGAACGCCGTGGGGCGTTCCCGCTGCATTACGTCCGGGCCGACCCCGCGCTCGTCTCGACCGGCTCGGCACGCGACACGAGCGCCGCCGCGTGGGTGAAGGAGGCGCTGCGTGCCGACCCGTCCGTGTCGGACGCCTTCGTCGCCGAGCACGTCGAGAGCGAGGCCGTCCTGTTGCCCGTCCACCCGTGGCAGGCGGCCTACCTCCTCGACCAGCCGCACGTCCAGCGACACCTCGGCGACGGGCTCGCGTTTCTCGGCTCGGTCGGCCGACCGTTCTACCCGACGACCTCGGTCCGGACGCTGTACAGCCCGGACGCACCGTTCATGGTGAAATCATCACTCAACGTGACGATCACCAACTCCGTGCGGACGAACAAACGGCCGGAACTCGAACGCGGCGTGGCCGTCGCGGAGCTGCTCGACACCGCGTTCGGCGACGAACTCGACGCGGCGTTCCCGGCGTTCGACATCGTCCGCGACCCGGCGTTCCTCGCGCTCGACGTCGGGGACGGTCGGGAGTCGGGGCTGGAGACGGTGCTCCGGGCGAACCCCTTCCGCGGCGACCTGGCCGACCGCTCGACGCCGCTGGTCGCGCTCTGTCAGGACGCCATCGCGGGCCGGTCCCGGCTCGGCCGGCTCGTCGCGGGCATCGCCGACCGCGAGGGGCGCACCGAGGCGACCGTCAGCGAGGAGTGGTTCCGGCGGTACCTCGAGATCGCCATCCGGCCCGTGCTGTGGCTCTACCTCCAGCAGGGGGTCGGCGTCGAGGCCCACCAGCAGAACTCGGTGCTGACGCTCGACGCCGAGGGGTACCCGAGCGAGTTCCGCTACCGGGACAATCAGGGGTTCTACTTCCCCGAGTCCCGGTACGACGCCGTCGACGACTACCTCCCCGGCGTCGGCGAGCGGGCGGCGACCGTCTGTGCGGACGCGGTCGCCGACGAGCGGCTCCGCTACTACGTCGTCCTGAACAACGCGTTCGACCTCGTCAACGCGTTCGGCAGCGCCGGGCTCGCAGACGAGACGCGCTTGCTGGCCCAGCTCCGCCGGGAGCTCGAACGCGCCCGCGAACGCTACGCACCGGCCGACTCGGCGTTCCTCGACCCGCTATTGGAGTCCCCCACGGTCCCGTGTAAGGCGAACCTCCTCACGCGGTTCCGTGGGCTGGACGAACTGGAGAACGACCTCGAGAACCAGTCCGTCTACACGGACGTGACCAACCCCCTCGTCACCGAACTCGACCCATGACCGACCCGAACGCACTCGTCACGTCGACCTACGACTACCAGCGCACCGACAGCCAGCTCGACCGGACGGTCTCGCTCCGCCGCGCCACGCTGGCGCGCGACCTCGGCCGTCTCCACGCCTGGCTCGGGAACGACCACGTCAAGCCCTACTGGCAGCTCGACCTGCCGTTGTCGGCGTTCCGCGACCGGCTCGAAGCGAAGCTCGACGACGACCATCTCACCCCCTACGTCGGCTATCTCGACCACGTGCCGATGAGCTACTGGGAGTGCTACTGGGCGGCCGACGACGACGTGGCGAACTACTACGACGCCGACCCCACGGACCGGGGGGTCCACCTCCTCATCGGGCCGACGGAGTATCTGGGCCACGGCTACGCGCGCCCGCTGTTGCGTGCCGTCGTCGCCATGCAGTTCCGCCACCCGGAGACCGACCGCGTCGTCGCCGAACCCGACGCCCGCAACGGGCGCGCTATCCACACGTTCGAGCAGTGTGGGTTCGAACCCCACGAGGAGTTCCACTTCGCGGAGGCGGGGAAGGACGCCCTGCTGCTGGTGTGTGACCGCGACCGGTTCGAGACGGACGTGCTGGCCGAGCCCGCGGGAGGTGCGGCCGATGTCTGAGGCCCCCGTTCACGACCTCGTCGGGGTCGGCATCGGACCGTTCAACCTCGGGCTCGCGGCCCTGCTCGACGGTGTCGAGGAGGACGTCGACGCCGTCTTCCTCGAACGCGACGCCGAGTTCAACTGGCACGAGGGGATGCTCCTGGAGGGGACGACCCTCGAGGTCCCGTTCCTCGCCGATCTCGTGACGCTCGCGGACCCGACGAACCCCCACAGCTACCTCAACTACCTGCGGAAGACGGGACGGCTCTACGAGTTCTACTTCTACGAGACGTTCCAGACGCCCCGCCGGGAGTACAACGACTACCTCCGGTGGGTCGTCGAGTCGCTGGAGACGTGTCGGTTCAGCCGTGAGGTCACCGCGGTCGGCTGGGACGACGACCGGGCGTGTTTCGTCGTCGTCGCGCGCGACCCCGAGACCGGCGAGACGTGTACCTACCGCGGGGAGCATCTCGCGCTCGGCATCGGCTCCCGACCGCACGTCCCCGACCACCTCGGGGGCCACCCCCAGCGCGACGTCTTCCACACCGCCCGGTACCGGCACACCCGCGACCGCGTCCTCGACGCGTCGTCGGTCACGGTCGTCGGCTCCGGGCAGAGCGCCGCGGAGGTGTTCTACGACCTGCTCCAGCGCCAGTCCGACCACGGCTACCGGCTGGACTGGCTCACCCGGTCGGACGGCTTCTTCCCGATGGAGTACTCGAAGCTCGGCCTGCAACACTTCACCCCCGAGTACGAGCAGTACGTCTACGACCTCCCGCAGGGGGTCAAAGACGACCTCGTCCCGGAACAGGACCTCCTGTACAAGGGGATCGACCCGGGGACGAGCGCGGCGATTTACGACCTGCTCTACCGGCGGTCCATCGGCGACCGCAGCCCGGACGTCGGGCTGTTCGCCATGACGGAGGTGCGGGACATCGCGGCGGTCGGCGACGCGTACGCCCTCGACTGCCATCAGTGGCAGGCGGACGAGTCGTTCTGCCACGAGAGCGAGGTCGTCGTCCTCGGGACCGGCTACGTCCGACCCGACCCGGCGTTCCTCGACCCGCTCGACCCCGTCATCGAGCGCGACGACCGGGGTCGGTTCGCCGTGACGGCGGATCACCGGCTGGAGACCGACGTGCCGGGTGAGGTGTTCCTCCAGAACGCCGACGTGCACACCCACGGCGTCGGGGTCCCCGACCTCGGCCTCGGCTGTCACCGCAACACGCGGTTCGTCAACCGGCTCGTCGACCGGGAGGCCTACCCGGAGGACACAGACACCGTGTATCAGGACTTCTCCGTCGACCGGTTCCTCGACCGTGCACCGAACGCGTCCCGCGACCGCGGGCGCGAACCGACGCTCACCACCGACCACCGATGAATCCGAACGACACGACGCGACAGCACGCACTGGACACGGACACCTGGGAGACGGTCGAACGCCGACTCCTCGAGAAGATGATCGCGGAGTTCTCCTACGAGGAGATCCTCACGCCACGGCGACCCGACCCCGAGGCGGCCGTCTACCGGTTCGATCTGGGGGACGCGAGCTACCGCTTCGAGGGCGTCGAGCGGCTGATGGACAGCCTCCACGTGAACGAGGGAACGGTCGAGCGCCGAACTGACGGTGACTGGCAGCCGGTGACCGACCCGCTCCGCCTGCTGCGCGACCTCGGCGAGGCCACGTCCCTCGACGGGCTCACCGAGGGGAACCTCGTCCGCGAGTACAAACGGACGTTGCTGGCCGACGCCCACATCGAGGCGCGCGACCGGAATCGCGACGGGGTCGACCCGACGGCGCTCGACTACGCACGGCTGGAGGGGGAGATGACGGGCCACCCGTGGATCACCTACAACAAGGGGCGGCTCGGCTGGGGCTACGACGACTACCGCCGGTACGCCCCCGAGCGAAAGGAGCCCGTGACGCTCTCGTGGGCGGCCGTCCGCACGGAGCGGGCGACGTTCGTCGGAACCGGGGACGTGGACCACGACTCGCTCGTCCGGCAGGAGCTCGGCGACCACTACGGGCAGTTCCGTGACCGGCTCGCGTCACGGGGGCTCGACCCCGACGCGTACTACTTCCTCCCGGTCCACGACTGGCAGTGGGACAACAGCATCGTCCCCCTGTTCCCCGACCACATCGCCGCTGACGACATCGTCCCGCTCGGCGAGGGGCCGGACGCCTACCTGCCACAGCAGTCGGTCCGCACCTTCGTCAACGTCGACGACGAGACGAAACACCACGTGAAGGTGCCGATGCGAATTCTCAACACGCTCGTCTGGCGCGGGCTTCCCGAGGAACGGACCGCGATCGCCCCGACAGTCACCGAGTACGTGAAGGGGATCGCCGAACGCGACGAGTTCCTCCAGGCGGAGGGGCTGATCCTCCCCGGCGAGATCGCGGGCGTCACCTACGACCACTCCGAGTTCACCGACATCGACGGCTCGCCGTATCAGTATCACGAGCTCCTCGGTGCGGTCTGGCGGGAGTCCATCTACACCTTCCTCGACGACGACGAGCGGGCCGTCACGCTCTCGTCGCTGCTGCACGTCGACGGGGACGGTGACTCCTCCCTCCTGCGACTGGTCGAACGGTCTGGCCTGTCCCTCGACGAGTGGCTGGCGCGGTTCTTCGAGACGGTGCTGCCGCCGCTCCTGCACTTCCTCTACCGCTACGGGACGGTGTTCTCCCCGCACGGGCAGAACACCATCCTGGTCCTGGAGGACGGGATCCCCTCGCGGCTCGCGGTGAAGGACTTCGCGGACGACGTGAACGTGAGCGACCAGCCGCTCCCCGAGCTGGAGGCGCTCCCCGACGAGCTCCACGAGGTCCTCCGCAAGGAGCCACCGGAGGGGCTCTGTCAGTTCATCTTCTCCGGGCTGTTCGTCTGCGTGCTCCGGTACGTCGCCGACCTGCTCGAAGTCCACGAGGACTACCCCGAGGCCCGGTTCTGGACGCACGCCCGCGAGACGATCCTCGACTATCAGGCCCGGTTCCCCGAACTCGAGGACCGGTTCGAGCTGTTCGACCTCCTCCAGCCGGAGTTCACGAAGCTCTGTCTCAACCGGAACCGGCTCTTCGAGTACGGGTACGACGACGCGCCCGGCCGTCCCCACGCCGTCGAGCACGGCACGGTGCGGAACGCGCTCCACGCGGTCGCCGACACCGAGTCGCGGCCGGCGGCCGACGACTGACGGGCCGAACACAACTACAGTTGCAATAGGTACGTATAAGTTGGACTCGCGTCGAGAGGCGACACGACCCGTTCACGCCGGGCGTGGACCGGGGAAACACGATGATAGTCTCCTTCGACCTCTTCGGGACGCTCGTGGACGCGCCGCGGCCGGCCGACCCAGCGGCGGCCGTCGCGCGCGAGCTCGCGGCCCGCGGTATCGCGGTTCCGGCCGACTGGCCCGCGGCCTACGCGACGGCCCACGTCGAGGTCGAGGCGGGGGCAGAACTCCCGCTCGCGGAGCACGTGCTCGCCGCGCTCGCGAGCCGCGGGGTCGACGCCGATTTCGGGAGGGTCGGGGACGCCGTGCGGGCCGCGTTCGCGCCCGACGACGTGACGGTCCGCGAGGGCGCTCCCGAGGCGATCGCTGCAGCGAGCGAGCACGGCCCCGTCGCCGTCTGCTCGAACTGTTCGGTTCCGAGACTGGCCGAGCGGGCGCTCTCGCTCGCCGACCTCCCCGCCGTCGACACCGTCGTCACGAGCGTCGGCTGTGGCTGGCGCAAGCCCGACCGCCGGGCGTTCGAGGCCGTCGTCGCCCCGTTCGACGCGTCGCTCTCGGACCTGATACACGTCGGCGACGACCCGCGGACGGACGGGGGTATCGCCGACTGCGGTGGCGAGTTCGTCCACGTCGACGAGGTCTCGCTCCCCGAGTTCCCCGACTGGCTGGAGGGGGAACGATGAGCATCCTCGCGCTCGCGGCGGTGGCCCTCGCGTTCGCCCTCGACGCCGCGTTCGCGGAACCCCCAACGCGAGTCCACCCCGTCGCGCTGTTCGGCCGGCTCGTCGCCCCGCTCGACCGCGCGTGGCGCTTCCCGTTCGCGACGGGGGTCGCCATCGCCGTCGTCCTCCCACTTCTCGCCGCGGGCGTGGCCGGCGGCACGACGGCGATCGCAGTCGGGGGCCACCCCCTCGCGGGCGCCGCGCTCGCCGGGCTCTGGCTCTTCGCGACGAGCAGCCGCCGGATGCTCGTCGACGTATCGAACGAGGTCCTGACAGCTATCGCCTCCGACACGGACGAGGCCCGCCACTCGATCCGCGCGCTGGTCGGCCGCGACACATCCGAACTCTCGGACGCCGAACTCAGAAGCGGTGTGGTCGAGAGCGCCGCGGAGAACCTCGCGGACGGCCTCGTCGCCCCACTGCTCGCGTTCGCGCTGGGGGCGCTCGTCTCGCTCCCCGTCGCCACGGGCGCCGCGGCGTGGGTGAAGGGCGTCAACACCCTCGACTCCATGCTCGGCTATCCCGAGAAGCGTCACGGCACCGCGAGCGCGCGGCTCGACGACCTCGTGATGTGGCTGCCCGCCCGCGCGAGCGCCGCGTGCATCGCGTTCGCGGCCGGGACTCCGGGGGCGCTCGCCCGCGCCCGGGGGTGGGCAGACGAGCCCCCGTCTCCGAACTCGGGGTGGCCGATGGCGACGCTCGCCGCCGTCCTCGACACTCGACTGGCGAAGCCGGGCGCGTACACCCTCAACCCCGAGGCCACCCTCCCCTCGCCCGAAACCGCGGCACGCGGGGTCCGGGTCGTCGACCGCGCGGCACTCCTCGCGGTCGTGCTCGCCGGTGTGGTCGCCGGGCTCTCGGGGGTGGTCGCGTGGTCCTGACCGCGCTCCGCGGCGCACTGGGCTTTCTCACCCGCGCTCCCGTCGGCGAGAGCGAACGCGCGTGGGACGCCTTCCGCGCGACACCCGCGGCGTTCCCCCTCGCGGGGTACGTCATCGGAGCCGTGCTCGCGCTCCCGTTCCTGCCTCCCGCGCCCGATCCGGTGACGGCGTTCGCCTTCCTCGCGTGGGTGTACGTCGTGACGGGCATCCCTCACGCCGACGCCGTCGCCGACCTCGGTGACGCCGCCGTGGTCCACGGGCTCCCGGACGAGCGCCGCGCGGTGATGCGCGATACGACGGTCGGCGTGGGGGCCGTCCTCGCGCTCGGCCTGGTGCTCATCGGGCTCTGGTCCGCGGGCCTCGCGCTCGCACCGCTCCCCGTTCGGGTCGTGGGGCTCGTCGTCGCCGCGGAGGTCGGCGCGAAACTCGCGATGGCTTCGGTGGCGTGTCTCGGCACCGCGACCCACGAGGGGCTCGGATCGGCCGTCGCGGGCGGGCACGGTCGCCGGGACCTCATCCTCCCCGTCCTCGTCGCGCTCCCCGCCGCGCTGCTCACGTGGCCGCATCCGGCCGCCGGCACCGCGCTCGTGACCGCCCTCCTCGCGGGGATCGCCACCCTCCGGTGGGGAAACACCATCCTGGGCGGCATCAGCGGCGACGTCATCGGCGCGGCGAACGAGGTCGCGAGACTCGCCGCGCTCCTCACGGGGGTGGTCGTATGGATGCACTGGTGATGTGTGGCGGCCGTGGCACCCGCCTCGACTGGGCGGGGGAGAAACCCCTCTTCGCGATCGCCGGCGAGCCGATGGTCGATGCGGTCGTCGACGCCCTGTGCGCGAGCGATATCGACCGGGTCCACGCGGCGGTCACGCCTCACACCCCGGAGACGGCGGCCCACCTCGCCGACCGCGGGGTCGACCGCGTGGAGACGCCCGGCGACGGCTACGTCGCGGATCTGGGAGTCGCCATCGAGGCCGTCGGCACGCCCGTGCTCACGGTCGCCGCGGACCTGCCCCTTCTGGCGCCCGAGCACGTGGACCGCGTGCTCGACGCGTTCGCGGCGGGCGAGGGACGGAGCGTCCAGGTCTGTGTGCCCGCCGCCCTCACGCGCGCGCTCGGCGCGAGCGCGGACACCACCTACATCCGCGAGGGGCGCGAGGTCGCCCCAACCGGCCTCAATCTCGTTTCGGACGACACCGACGACACCGACGACACCGACGACACCGACGACACCGACGACACCGACGACACCGACACCATGTATCTGAGCTACGACGCCCGACTGGCGGTGAACGTGAACCGGCTCGAAGACGCGCGACTCGCGGAGGCGCTGCGATGAAGCTCGTGCTCGTCGCGGGCGCCACGGAGACGGCCGCTATCGACGGCATCAGCGCCGCGGGGGCGGCACCCGAGCTGATGGCCCACACGCCCGCTGCGGACGCGGAGCTGGTCGCCTACGGCGAACCGGTGTTCGCGCCGTTCGTGCCGGTGAGCCCCGACGGCTGTCCCACCCCGGCGATGGTCACCCGCGCGGTCCGCGAGTGCGTCGACTTCGCGTTCGTCGTCGCGGACGCCGGGATGGCCGCGCGGACGGCCGTCCCCGCCATCCGACTGGGCGACCGCCCCGGCGGCGACATCCGCGAGGCGGCACCCGTCCCGAACGCCCGCGCGCTGTTCGACCGGGCGAAGGCGGTGGGCGCGAGCCTCCCCGACGACGAACTCCTCCTCGCGGAGAGCGTTCCGGGCGGGACGACCACGGCACTCGGGGTCCTCCGCGCGCTCGGTGAACCCCACGGCGTCTCCTCGTCGCTCCCGGAGAACCCCGTCTCGCTGAAAGAGGAGGTCGTGGCCGAGGGGATGGCCGAGAGCGGTATCGAGCCGGGCGGGCTCGCGGACGACCCCATCGCCGCGGTCCGGGAGCTCGGCGACCCCACGCTCGCCGCCACGGCGGGCCTGCTCGCGGGCGCGCGTTCCCGCGGCGCGCGCGTCACCCTCGCGGGCGGGACCCAGCAGGTCGCGGCCGCGGCGGTGGCCCGGCGGCTCGGCGTCGACGGGGAGTTCGAGATCGCCACCACGTCGTTCGTCGCCGCGGACGAGACGGTCGCCATCCGCGAGGCGGCGGCCGACCTCGGCGTGACCCTCCACGTCACCGATCCCGGGTTCCAGCCGGGCGAGCACGTCGCCACGGACCACTACCTCGCCGGCGTGGCGAAGGAGGGGGTCGGCATGGGCGGTGCACTCTGGTACGCCGAGCGCGAAGGGGTCCCGATGGAGCGTATCAGAGCGCGACTGTTCGAGCGCTACACGGCGCTGGTGGGTGACGATGGACCCTAGGACGCTCCGTACTGTCGGGCGTGTCCCCCACGGGAGCGACGACGACCCCGCGATACTGGATTTCAGCGCGAACACGAACCCCGAGGTGCCGCCGGGCGCGGAGCGCGTATATGAAAAGGCGTTCGACCGGGCGCGCACCTACCCCACGGAACCCCCCCGCGAGTACGTGGCGGCCGCGGCCGACTTCGTCGACTGTCGGGAGGCGGAGGTGGTCCCGACCCCGGGCGGGCTCGCGGCCATCCGCCTCGCGGTCGAAGCCACCTGCGAGGCGGGCGACACCGCGCTCCTCCCGGCGCCCAGCTTCGCCGAGTACGCCCGGGAGGTCAGGCTCCAGGGCGCGGTTCCGGAGTTCGTCCCCCACGACGAACTCCTGGATGCGGACCCCGCGGGCCACGCGCTCGCGGTCGTCTGCAACCCGAACAACCCGACTGGGGAGTGCTACGATTCGGAGGAACTCAGAACGTTCGCCGCGCGCTGTCGCGAGACCGACACCGTCCTCCTCGTCGACGAGGCGTTCCTGGGGTTCACGGAGGAGCCGTCACTCGCCGGCGAGGCGGGGGTGGTCGTCGCCCGCTCGCTCACCAAACTGTTCGGGCTGCCGGGGCTCAGAAACGGCTACGCCGTCGCCACCGGCGAGTTGCGAGAGGCGCTCGGCGCGGCCCGCCGAACCTGGAACCTCGGGCGCCCCGAACTCGACGTGGGGGCGCACTGTCTCCGACAGGACGAGTTCGTCTCGCGCACGCGAGAGCGCGTGGCGAGCGAGCGCGAACGGATGCGCGAGGCGCTCTCCGAGCGGTTCGAGGTGTTCCCCTCCGACGCCCCGTTCCTGCTGTTCGACGTGGGCGACCGCGAGGTGCGCGAGGTGGTCGCCGCGGCCCGCGCCGAGGGGATCGCCGTCCGCGACGCGACCACCTTCCGGGGCCTGGACAACCACGTCCGGGTCGCCGTCCGACTTCCCGCGGAGAACACCCGCCTGCTGGAGGTGTTGTCCCGTGTTTGACGCGCGGGTCGCGGATGGTGTGTGCCAGGTTTCGGGCGAGGCGCGCTGGCTCTCGACGGGGTGGGCGGGCGGGTTCTCCGATGAGGCAGCAGCGTACAACGTCTCCGTCCCCGAGGGGTTCGACCGGACGGACCTCGACGCCTATCTCGACGAACGGCTCGCCCGCGCGGGGTTCGACACGCCCGGGCCCGCGCTGCTCACCGGCGTCGACCTGCAGCATCTCCGCGGGGCGCGAAGCGACTCCGTGGTCGTCTACGCCACCGCGGGGGTCTCGAATCCGGCCGCGCTGCCGATGGAGCCCTCCGGTGCCCCGGAGACGCTCGCCGAAACCCCGGAGACGGGCACGGTGAACGTGGTTCTCGGGACGGCCCGGGCGCTCGACGACGCGGCGCTCGCGAACCTGCTTTCCGTCGTCGCGGAGGCGAAGGCGGCCACCCTCCTCGCGGAGACGGGCGTGCCCGGCACGACCTCCGACGCGGTGGTCGTCGGGTCGAACCAGGAGGGGGAGCCCGCCACGTTCTCCGGGAGCGCGACGCCCGTCGGGGCCGCGGCCCGCGCCTGCGTCCGCGACGCGGTGCGCGCGAGCCTCCAGTCGCGATACGCCGAGCGGGAGATGCCCGCGTCGGTCGCCGACGCGGAGTACGGAACCGTGACCAGCAGAGCAACCGAGGTGTTCGAACCATGACAGACGACGCTACAGACGATACGATGACCGACGAGGCACCGACCGACGACCAGCACGCGAAGACGCCCGGCAAGGGCCACTCCCCCGTCGCCCGCGAGATCGAACCCAGCGCGCCCGAGGCGTTCGGGCTCGTGCAGGCGTGGTGGGGCGACGGCAAGGGCAAAACGACGGCCGCGATGGGGATGGGCTTCCGCGCCGCGGGCCACGGCTACCGCGTCCACATGCTCCAGTTCATGAAGGGCGGTGCGGCCAGCGTCGAGGACGTCCGCGGCGAGTACAACGCCATCGAGGCCTTTCCTGGGTTCTCGTATGAGAACTCCGGCAACTACGGCTGGCACGGCTTCCTGGATGGGTCCGACGACGACGAACACCAGGCCCGCGCGCTCGGGGGGCTCGAACGCGCCCGCGAGCTCCTCACCGCGAGCGAGGGGGTCGACGGCCCGCTCGCCCTCGACGCCCCGCCCGAAGAGGGGGTCCACATGCTCATCCTCGACGAGGTGCTGTACGCCGTTTCGGTGGGGCTCTTAGCGGAGGAAGACGTGCTCGACCTCGTCGACGCGAAGCCCTCGGATCTGGAACTCGTCCTCACCGGGAGTCACGAGAAGCCCGCGTATCTCTACGACGTGGCCGACCTCGTCACGCAGGTGAAAAAGGAGAAACACCCGATGGACGCGGGCCAGCGCGCGCGGAAGGGCACGGAGTTCTGAGAGGCAGGGCGTGCCGGTGTCGGCGGCTTCTTCTCCCCCCGTCATCAGGGTCGAGTATGAGCACCCACAGCGCCCGCGAGGACTTCCTCGCGGGGGTTCGAACCATCTCACCCATCCTCGTCGGCGTCATCCCGTTCGGGCTCGTGGCGGGTGCGGCAGCGGTCAACGCCGGGCTCTCCGTGGTCGAGGCGGTCGGCATGTCCGTCGTCATCTTCGCCGGCGCGTCACAGCTCGCGGCCATCGACCTCATCGGCCGGGACGCCCCCGTGGCGGTCGTCGTCCTCACGGCCATCGTCATCAACCTCCGGATGGCGATGTACAGCGCCTCCATCGCCCCCCACTTCCAGCGGCTCGCCCGGGTGCGGAAGGCCCTCGCCGCCTACGTCCTCACGGACCAGGCGTATGCAGTGTCGATCACGGAGTTCCGGAGCGACGGTGAGCGCTCGAAACTCGCCTTCTACCTCGGGACGGCGCTCACGCTCTGGGTCGTCTGGCAGCTCTGCACTATCGTCGGTGCCGTCGTCGGGAGCGCCGTCCCCGATGGCCTCTCCCTCGAATTCGTCGTCCCGCTCACCTTCCTCGCTCTCTTGGTCCCCGCCATCGAGGACCGCGAGACCGGGTTCGCGGCGCTCGTCGGGGCGGGTGTCGCCGTCGTCGGGTCGACGCTCCCGTTCAATCTGGGGCTCCTGCTCGGCGCGCTCGTCGGCATCCTCGCGGGATCGGCACTCGAACTGTGGGGTGAAAGATGAGCTACTCGACGACCCAGATCTGGCTCGCCATCGTCGCTGCGGGGGTCGGCACGTTCGCCATTCGCCTGTCGTTCATCGCGCTGCTCGGGCGACTCGACGGGATGCCGTCCACGCTGGCGACGGTACTCAGATACGTCCCCGCGGCGGTGCTCGCGGCGCTCGTCGTCCCTGCAGTCATCGCGCTCGAGCCCGCGGGGCTGAGCTACGAGCCACCCCAGGTCGTCGCCGCGGTGGTCGCGGGGCTGGTCGCGTGGCGGACGGAGAACGTCCTCGCTACCATCGTGGCGGGGATGGTCGTGGTGTGGGGGTTCGCGCTGGTCTGAGTCCTCGGCGTTACGTCTATTACGTATCGTAACGTAGGTGTTCGTAACGATGAAGACCGTCACGACGCGCATCCCGGAGGAGGACGAGGAGGCACTCGCCGAACTCGAAGCGGAGCTGACCGCGGACCGGTCCGAAGTGCTCCGTCGGCTCATCCGGCAGGGACTGGCGGACTGGCGGCGCGAGAAGGCACTCGACGGGCTCCGTGAACACAAGATCACCGTCCGGAAGGCCGCCGATCTCGCGGGCGTCCCGTACGTCGAGATGCTCTCGCTCGCCGCCGAGGCCGGCATCGATGTCGGCTACACGACCGAGGACCTCGAACGGGACCTCGATCGCATCTGATGGTCGTCATCGACTCCTCCGCGTCGATTCCGCTCGCGTGGGTCGGGCGACTCGACCTCGTCACGGCCGTCTTCGACGACGTGCGGACGACGGAGGCCGTCCGGGACGAAGTTCTCACGGAGGGGAACCGAGGGACGGCAGCGCTCAAAGCGTTCCTCGAAGACGTTTCCCTCTCCGAGACACCACCCGATGCCGAGGGGATCGCCACGCTGGAGGGGATCGCCGTCACCGACGCCTCCGTCATCCTGCTCGCGGAGACGGACGAGACGGTCCTGCTCGCCAACGACCGGGCACTCATCGAGGTCGCCCGCAGCCACGGCGTCGACTGCTGGTGGGTGACGACGCTGCTGCTCAAATGCACGAAGGCGGGCGTTCTCACCGGCGACGAGGCGTCCGATCTCCTCTATGACCTCGTGGACGAGGGGATGAACCTCCACCCGCGAGTCTACTCGCAGGTCCAGAAGAAACTCCGCGAACTGGGGACGTAGCCGGCTCAGGCCGCCTCGGTGCGCTCCTGAATCAGGTCGCGCAGGTCGTCGGCATCGGCGATCTTCTCGATCTCCTCGCGCTCGATGAGCGCCGTCCCCTCGACCGAATCGCGGGTCGCCCGGTCCACGACGTAGAACGACCGGGTGCGGACGATGTCGCTCACCGAGGACATGATGCGGGCGCGTTTCTCCGCGGTTCGGTTGAACTCGGAGTGCCCAGTGAGAACCGAATCGGTCGCGTCCTCGGAGACGGCCTTGAACGGCGCGCGCTGGGTCGGGTGGACGGTGTAGCCCACGCGGGTGAGGACGGTGATGATGGGCTCGTCGTCGGGGTCCGCCTCTGGCGCGTCGGGGTCGGCGTCCTCCCGCACCTCCTCGGCGCCCTCGAGCACGTCGACGGGGGCGGCCAGCGGCGCGGAGAAGAACTCCTCCAGCTGGGCGGCGACCTCGACGGAGGCGTTCATCCCGTCCTCGTACTTCGAGACGGTGCGCCGCGAGACGCCGAGTTCGTTCGCCAGCTGCCCCAACGAGAGGTCACGGCGCTGGCGCTCGTCGGCGAGCAGGTCGCCGTCGATGTTGACGTAGAGCCCACCGGGGGCGGCGTAGATGAGCGGGGGGACCTCCTCGACGAAGAGGTCCACGGCGGTGTCGGGTGAGATGACGGGGACGCCGTGGCGGAAGTAGACGACGCCGGGGTTCAGCTCCTCGTCGCGGGTGCGGAGCCCGAGGACGAGCGGCGTGGCGTCGAGGTAGGACCCCAGCCGTCGCATCTCGGCACCGGTGGGTCCGTCGAAGGCGTCGACGTTCGCGAGCACCTTCAGCAGGAGGACGTCCTCCCCACGCCGGGCCGCGAGGTCGAAGCTCTTCGGACGGATGGCACACCGGTCGCTCACCACGAATCCCGCATCCTGTAGCATCGCGGTGATGTTCTCGACCAGTGCGCTGCGAGACATAGGGGGAGATAAGCGTTTCCCCACGTATATGTGTTGTGGGGGGTCACCGGGCCGCTCTATAGCGGTCACGAGCCGTGCGGGGGGTGTCTTTGCGCAATAAACAACGCACCTGAGTGCTTGAGACTCCAGCTATTGATGTATTATAAAAACAGCGTACCCTCTCTGGTGTCGTTACTCGTCGTCCGTAACGAGGCGCTTGCCGAGCTTCCGCTTGATGTTTGAGAGCCACTGTGGCCCGGTCTGGACCCGCACCGCTCGGACGGTGCTCTCGTTTTCGGGCTCCCGAAGTTTGCGGCTCATACCCGTAGGTCAGGCCCGTACTTGTTTAAACATTACCCATGACGGACAGATTCGCCATATTATGGGAACGGGAGCTCCCCCGCTTGTGCGCCAGCTCCGTACGTCAACACGATGATCGCGGCAGTAAACAGTGCGCGTGTCGCAGCGAGGAGTGCAGCGTTCCCCGATACGAGGTACCGGTTCTCCTGTACGATCCACTCGAACCACACGAGAACGTCCGACCGGACGTGTTCGACGTCTGGGTCTATCCGGTGTTCATCGTCAACCATGCGTGTGGTGACACCTGCGAACAGGTTCGAGGTGCCGTACGTTGAGACGCCGAATAGTACTGCCAGAACCAGAAACCCGACACCTACCCTTATGAGAATATTCACGCCTCCGTCGAGGTACGTCGCGCCTGAAATGACGAGGCCGAGTACGATGAGTGTTAGCCGAACTGTCCTCGCTGCCTTGTCATCGATGTTGTCGGTTTTAGTGTGCTGACGATCGATAACACGTCGAGATTCCTCCAGCAACAGGCTCTGTGCCTCCGACACATCCGGATTCCATGCTCCATTGTCGTCTGTTGTGAACGGACGGTCGATTTCTCCGTCAACTATCGGTACCTCCGGGATGCGGTCCTCATCCACGGCTACGACACTCCTCTCCGTTCATCGGTATCATTCATTGCCGATCCTATGTATAAAAATACTGGTGGAGTGGTACCCGATACCCAACTGCGTTCGCTCCGGATGAGAGACGACCCGAAATTCGGATAGGTACACAAGAACGAACGACAACAATGACCGTCATCGGCCTCGACGACACGGACTCCCGCGAGCGGGGGATGTGTACGACCTACGCCGCGAGCCTGCTCGCCGCGCGTCTGGGGGCCGAGCGAACGCTCCTCGTCCGACTGAATCCCGCCATCGAGTACAAGACGCGGGGGAACGCTGCCCTGGCTATTCACACGGACGCCGCACCCGAGGAGGCCCTCGATGCGGCCCGCGAGATCGTCGCCGAGTGTGCCGAGACGGACGACCCCCGGACGAACCCCGGAATCGTCGTGTCGTCCGGCTCTCCGGACGACGTGCCCGAGGCCGTCGCCGCCCACGCGCGGGCGGCCCTGCGCGAGCATCTCGCCGTGGACGAGACGCGTGCCCTCGCCGAGGCCTCCGGCTTCATCTGCGCGGCCTGGGGTACCGAACAGGGCCTCGTGGGCGCGCTCGCGGCCGTCGGCGCGTGGCGGGCGTTCGACGAGTGGACCTACGAGACCATCGCCTACCGAGAAGCAGGCGAGTGGGGAACCGACCGCGAGGTGGAGTACGACTCGGTGTTCGAGGCTGCCGAGGCCGCCTACCCCGAGGTGTGGGACACCGTCGACACCGTGACGGGGACCGCCGTCTGCGTGCCCCGAACCCCCTGCCCGGTGCTCCACGGCATCCGCGGGGACGACCCCGCGGCGACGAAGCAGGTGTCCGAGGCCATCGAGAGCGAGGCCGCCACTCATCGTCAAACGTTCCTGACGAACCAGGGGACGGACGCGCACCTCAACGACGGGGAGATCGGGTCCCTCGACGACGGGAAGGGCTACCGCGTCGCAGGCACCGTTTCCACTCCACCCGAGACACGCGAGGGGGGCCACGTCTTCTTCGAGATTGAGGACGGCGAAACCCTCCGGTGTGCGGCGTTCGAGCCGACCGGCCGCTTCCGGAATCGGGTGCGGGCGCTCCGTGTAGGTGACGACATCCTCGCCTGCGGGGAAGTCTCGGATGGAACCCTCAAACTGGAGAAGTTCGCGGTTCGGGACCTCAATCGCACCGAACTCCGACCCCCCGTCTGCCCCGACTGCGACCGGACGATGAAATCCGCCGGGCGGAATCAGGGGTACCGGTGTCGCGAGTGCAAGACGAGCGCGCCCGAAAAGGAGGAGATCGAGGTCGAACGCCACCTCGAAATCGGGTGGTACGAGGTCCCCCCGGAGGCCCGGCGTCACGTCGCCAAGCCCCTGATTCGAGGGGGGTTCGACGCGCCGACGCACCCGGCGCGCTAACCCTTCAGCCCCGACCCCGTCAGGGGGACCACGACATCTGCACCGGGGCCGAGGACGCCCCGTTCCCGGTACTCACGCAGGGCTGCGGGGGCGACCGCACACGTCGGTTCGGTGTAGAACCCCGCGGCGTGGAGGCGGTCGAGTTCGACGGCGACCGCCTTCTCCGAGAGCGCGATGGCGTCGCCGTCCGTCTCTTCGATGGCCTCGAGAATCTGGTCCTTCCGCGCTGGCTGGCTGATCTGGATGCCGTCGGCCACCTCGTTCTTCTCGTTCCCTCCTTCGGGCCCGTGCAGCGCCTCCACGATGGGGGCGTAGCCCGCGGCCTGCGCCCCGAGCAGGCGGGGCATCCGGTCGGTCCAGCCGGCTTCCAGCAGGGCGCGGAAGCCCCGGTAGGCCCCCAGGAAGAGCGTGCCGTGGCCGAGTGGGGTGACGACGGCGTCCGGCACCTCCCAGTCGCGCTGGGCGGCGATCTCGTACGCGATGGTCGCGGTGCCCGCGAAGAACGCGGGGTTCCACGCGTGGGAGGCGTACCAGCCCTCACCCGCCTCGACGGCGTCGATGCAGGCGTCGGTGACGGCCTGTCGCCCGCCGTCGATGCGTTCGACGGTGGCGCCCGCCCGGCGGATGGCCTTCACCTTCGACTCCTTCACCCCGGCGGGGACGAAGATGGTGGCCTCGATGCCCGCGCGGGCCGCGTAGGTGGCGATGGCCGCGCCCGCGTTGCCCGAGGAGTCCTCGAGCACGTGGTCGACGCCCCGCTCGACGGCATAGGAGAGCGTCGTGGTCGCCCCGCGGTCCTTGAACGAGCCGGTGGGGAAGACGTACTCCAGTTTGAAATCGCAGTCCCAGTCGTTCGCGGCGACGAGGGGGGTAAAGCCCTCCCCGAGCGTGACGGACGGCTCGGTCGGGAGGAAGTCCTCGAAGGCCCAGAGCCCATTTCTCGCGTCGATGGTGGGGTCGCCGTCGGGGAGCGGCTGGTGGGCGAAATCGAGCGGGCCGCCGCAGGTACAGCGCCACCGGTCCTCGTAGGTGTCGCCGCAGACGGAACATTCGAGCATAGCCCCTCTAGTGGGGGAGCCGAAAAGGTGGTGTCGGTCAGTACTCGTCGATGTCGGTCCCGACCGAACAGACGTACTCGCCGCTCGCGACCTGCGGGAGGCGGCGCGCGCGCCAGAAGACGCCGCGGGTGTCGGCCGTCACGGTCGTCTTGACGTTCCCGAAGGGGTCGGTGACCTCGAACAGGGTGTCGCCGCGGGCCACCTCGTCGCCGAGCTCGACCTTGAAGGAGACGAGGCCCCCCGCGGGCGAACCGTACTGTGAGAAGCCGCTGGCGCGGGTCTGGGGCTGGAGCTCGATCTCCCCGTCGAGGAAGCCGTAGTGCGTGAGGACGTTCATCACGCCACGGGTGCCGATGCGGATGGACTCTTCGTCCCAGCCGACACAGCCGCCGAGCTCGGGGTCGATGGTGGGGATGCCCTCGTCGGGGGCGGCGCGGGCGAGCTGGCCGTCGGGGCCCTTCTGGTCTAAGACGTGCCCCGTCCCGAACACCTTCGCGAGTTCGAGACACTCGCTGTGGAGGCGGTGGCGCGGGCCACAGCGGACGCGGGCCTCGTTTATCATCCGGGAGGTGGAGCCCTGATGTAAATCGAGGACGAGGTCGGCGCGCCGGGCCGCGGAGAACGTCGCGGCGGCGATGCGCTCGGAGGCCGTCCCGTTCGCGTCGCCGGGGTAGGTGCGGTTCATCTTCGTGTCGTCGATGGGGTTGCGGTGCTTTGCGGCCTGGAAGCCGTACCAGTTCACGATGCCGACGACGAGGAGGGTGCCCGACAGCTCCGCGGGGTCGATGCGGGGGACGACGCGCTGGACGACGCCCAGCCCGTTGAGTTCGTCCCCGTCGGAGACGGCCTGCATGTAGAGTGTCTTCCCCTCGGCCGCGCCGTTGATGACGCAGACGGGGAGGCTCACCTCGGAGCCGTCGCGTGCCTCGCCGACCGGCAATCGCCCCACGTCGATTTCGCCGGGGGCGGCGTCTGCCGTGCCGAGGGTAGTCATACTCCACAGTCGGACGCCACACGTTCATTAGCCTACTGATACCCCGCGGGGGTTGCACGGGTATCCGAACCGCTTTGCCGTCCGCGCCCCTCTCCCGAGGTGTGAGTGCCGACACGCCAGAGCGCCCCGGAACCGCGCGGTTCCTCGCGGCGCTCAACGTCGCCCGGAACGCGAAACTCGGCTTCGGTATCGGCGTCCTCCTCGCCGCCGTGCTCGTCGCCGCCGTCCTCCAGTCCCCACCGGACCCGTCGGTCCCGACGGTGTTCTACGTCGGCCTGGGGTTCGTCCTCGCGACGGGGGTCGGCCTGCTGTTGACGGCGGTGTTCACGGTCGCCAGCGCGGTGCGGCTGGCGCGGGCTAGCTGACGAGCGACGCCAGCCGTTCGGCGCCCGCGCGGGTCCCCTTCGCGATGATGCTGTCACCGGCGTTGAGTGCCGTCGTCGGCCCGGGTGAGACCACCCAGTCGCCGGGGCCGTGGCCCAGTCTCGTCTCGTCGGCGGAGGCCTCTCCGCGACGGACGGCGATGACGCGCATCCCCGTCTCCGTCTTCACCATCTGGCCGCCGAGCGTCGCGCCGTCGAGCCGGCTCCCCTCCGCGATGGGGAGCCGGACGATGACCTCGTCCGATTCGAGGACCGCCTCCTGGATCACCGGGTGGGTGCCCAGCCCCCGGAGGACCCCCTCGCTGATCTCGAGTGCCGCGTCGGAGATGATCTCGGTGGAGGTGGCGAGATGCACGAGTCCGCGCAGCGAGACGGGGTCGTTCACGTCCGCGGCGGCCTGCAGCACCCACGCCTCGAACCGCGACTGCAGCGCGTCCACCTCCGCCTCGAGTTCGACCACCTCCTCCGCGAGCCCGTCGGAGTCGAACAGCACCGCGCCGTAGGCGATGTCGACGGCGAGTTCGGCCATGTCCTTCATCAGGACGATGGAGTCGACGGCGCGTTCGAGATCGTCGATGGCCGCCTCCGGGGAGTCCGGCGGGATGTACTCCTCGCCGGTGAGCTTGGGGTACGCCTCGACGACACCCGCTTCGGGGCCCCGGAGGAGCGTCACGTCGCCGGCTTCGACCCGGGTCTCGTGGTCCGGGTTCGGCAGCCAGTCACCCTGTCGCCGGATGGCGATGATGCGGACGCCGGTGTCGGTCTCCAGGTTCAACTCGCCGAGCGTGCGCCCGGTCGCGGGGGTGTCCGGGCGGGCGGTGGCGCGCACGAGCGTCTCGACGCTCTCCGGGAGCGCCGCGCGCATCTCGTCGGGGAGGCCGATATCCTCGAGGACGACCTTGGCGATATCCCCGGCGGCGTCGGAGATCTTCTCCGCGGCCCCGACGATGCCCAGCACGGGCGCGAGCGCCTCGGCGTCCTCGGGGCTGCGCGCGGCCATGAGGAGGCTCATCCGGGCGCGGAGCTGGAGGACGTCCATGCGCTCTTCGAGTTCCAGTACCTCCTCGGCCACCTCGTCGGAGCCGAGGAGCACGGCCGAGTAGGAGAGGTCGATGAGGAGCTCCGCGGTGTCTTTCATCTCCGCGAGGAGCTCCTTCACGCTCACCGGCTCGTACTCGACCTCGTGCGACATACCCCGGCTTTCCGCGGCCGGCGATAAAAACCTACGCGGCCGGGCGTTCGGGTTCGCCGATTGGCATGTTCTGTCGTAGCGTACGCTCACGCCCGTGAACGGGCCGCTCACGGCCTTCCGGCAGATTGCGGGTGAAAGATAATGCTTTTCCGGAGGCCAGCGAAACGACAGTTATGTCCGAGTCCGAGGAACTTCACAAGGGGCTCGAGGGTGTGCTGGTCGCCGAGTCGTCGCTCTCGTTCATCGACGGCGATGTCGGTCAGCTCATCTATCGAGGCTACGCCATCGAGGACCTGGCCGCGCACGCCAGCTTCGAGGAGGTCGTCTACCTCCTCTGGCACGGCGAACTGCCGACACGCGAGGAGCTCGACGCCTTCACGACCGAGATGGCCGCCGAACGCGCCGTCTCGGACGACGTGCTCCAGACGGCGAAGCTGCTCGCCGACGCCGACGAGGAGCCGATGGCCGCACTGCGCACGCTCGTCTCCTCCTTCTCCGCCTCGGACCCCGAGGCCGACGCGGACGACTACGACCTCGAGGCCGCCGCCCGGAAGGGCCGCCGCATCACGGCGAAGCTCCCCACCGCGCTCGCCGCCTTCGACCGCTACCGGCAGGGCGCAGAGCCGCTGGAGCCGCGCGAGGACCTCTCCCACGCCGCGAACTTCCTCTACATGCTCACCGGCACGGAGCCGGACGACGTGGCCGCCGAGACGTTCGATCAGGCGCTCACGCTCCACGCCGACCACGGCCTCAACGCCTCGACGTTCACCTCGATGGTCATCGCCTCCACGATGGCCGACGTCTACTCCGCCGTCGTCGGCGGGATCGGCGCACTGTCGGGCCCGCTCCACGGCGGCGCGAACCAGGACGTGATGGAGCTGTTCCTCGAGATCGACGCGGCCGGCGAGGACCCCGTCGAGTTCGTCAAGCGCGCCCGCGACGAGCGTGAGGACTGGCGCGTCCCCGGGATGGGCCACCGCGTCTACTCCGTGAAGGATCCCCGCGCGAAGATCCTCGCGGGCAAGTCCCAGGAGCTCGCCGAGGCGTCCGGCACCGAGAAGTGGTACGAGATGGCCACCGCCATCGAGAACTACTTCGCCGAGGACGTGGGGCTCACCTCGAAGGGGATCGCCCCGAACGTCGACTTCTACTCCGGGACGGTGTACTACCAGCTCGGTATCCCCATCGACATGTACACCCCCATCTTCGCGATGAGCCGCGTCGGTGGCTGGATCGGCCACATCCTCGAGTACCAGGAGGACAACCGCCTCATCCGGCCCCGCGCCCGCTACGTCGGCGAGAAGGGCCTCGAGTTCCCGGAACTCGACGAGCGGTAAACTCCCGCCTTCTTCGATTTTCTCTCTCCCCGAGCGCAGCTATATCTCCCCAGCGAGCGTCTGTCCTCCATGAATCTCAAGGCTCGGCCGCTGTTCGGGAGCCACGGCAACGACCTCGTGGTCGCCATCGCGCTCATCTGGGCGGCGTTCTTCTTCGCCGTCTCGGACACCCTGCAGGGAACGGGCTACGTTGACCGCTTGCTTCCCATCTTCATCCTCGCCGCGGGGACGAGCGTTCTCCTCGTCGTGGCTGGGCTGAAGAAGGTGCGGGCCGAGTCGCGGCGCTGAGTCTTACTCGACCCCCGCTCCGCTCCCCCGTTCGTCCATCATCCCGGCGGCGCGGGCGGCCCACCCCGTCCGGTGGAAGCCGACGGCGACGACCAGCGCCATCCACGCGAAGGCGCTCCAGATCCCAATATAGGCCCCGAGCGGGCCGTAGCCCAGCAGTTCGCCGAGCAGGTACGAGAGCCCGAGGAAGAAGCCGAACATCCCGGTGAGCCGGGCGGCGAACGGCACTCTGGTTTCGCTCGCGCCCTGCAGCGCGCCGGAGAGGGCGACGAAGGTGACGAGTGCGGGCGCGGCGAGCCCGTAGGCGCGGGTGAAGCCGACGGCGTACTCCCCGCCGACGCCGGGGAACACGCGGACGACGGTGGGCGCGGCGAGGAACAGCAGCCCGCCGATGCCCCCCACCGTGAGGAGCCCGAGCGCGGCGACCGCCCAGCCGTTCTCGCGCGCCTCGTCGGGTTTGCCCTCGCCCAGCGACTGGCCCACCAGGATCGAGGCGGCGACGCTGTAGCCGCGCGAGAGGG
Organism: Natronomonas sp. EA1; assembly: GCF_051195035.1. Classification (NCBI taxonomy): domain Archaea; kingdom Methanobacteriati; phylum Methanobacteriota; class Halobacteria; order Halobacteriales; family Natronomonadaceae; genus Natronomonas; species Natronomonas sp. EA1. Next base: position 412,654 of record NZ_JBNTJV010000003.1, on the reverse strand, counting down.
GGCCGGTCACCTGCTGGTAGATGCGCCGGCCGATCTGGAAGCCGGCGTTCACCTGCTCGCCGAACCCTAAGAGAAGGGCGTTGAACGGGAACTCCGCGAGTTCGGCGGCGAACCCCTCGGCGGTTCGGGGGCCGGAGACGACGACCAGCTGTCTGGCGACGATGCGGTTCCGGGGGCGAATCAGGCCGGCCTCGGTGCCGGGGAGGAGGAGCGCGCCGACGAGCAGCAGCGCGATGAGGACGTTCGCGCTCGCGGTGGCGAGCGCGACGCCCGTCACTTCCAGTCGAGGGAGGCCGAGGAGGCCCAGTCCCAGGCCCACCGAGCCGGCGATGTTGAGGCTGTTCCCGAGGACGTTCACGTACATCGGGGTGCGGGTGTCGCCGGTCCCCTGCAGCGCGCGGGAGGCGACGAGCCCGACGAGTCGGGCGGGTGCCGTGGCGAAGATGATGAGGAGGTAGGTCGCGCCGAGGTCGACGACACTCTGGTCCGCACCGAAGACGGCGATGGCGGCCTCACCCAGAAAGACGCCGACGAGGACGAACGGGATGCCGGTGAGAAACGCGAGCACCAGCGCCCACGCCACGGCCTCGTCGCGGGTCGCTTCTGCACCGGCACCGGTGTCCTGCGAGGAGAGGGCGATGGCGCCCCCGCCGAGGCCGAGGCCGATCCGGAGGGGGAATCTCGCATACAAATCGGCGAGGCCGATGGCGACGACCGCCGCGGGAGAGAAGAGGGCGGTGACGAGCACGTCGGTGGTCCGCATCGCGGTGCGGAACACCTGTTCGGCCATGACGGGGCCGGCGAGCCCGAAGACGCGTTTCCACGTCTGGAGGAGCCGGTCGCGCACGCCTTACTCGTCTTCCTCGACGACGTCGATGGGGACGGACTTGCTCCGGGACTCCCCGAAGCCCGCGGAGAGGACGCGGGTCAGTGCGTCCTCGACGGACTCGTCAGTTTCGGTGTACTCGCCGGGCTCCACCTCGACGACGAACCCGGTGGTGATGTTCGGGGAGGTGGGCAAGAAGAGCACCTCGCGGCCGTCGGGGGTGGTCTTCCCGGTCTTGAACGCGGTCATGCGGTGGCCGTGCCAGGTCGTGATCTTCACGGGCTTCTGGAGCTCGTCCGTGCCGGTGAGCGCCGTCTCGACGGCCATCTTCGAGGCGTTGTAGACGACCCGCAGGAGGGGGATACGGTTCATCACGTCGTCGAGCAGCCCTTCCACGTAGTCGCCGACGGCGGTCCGCATCAGGTAGCCGACGGAGAGGACGAGCAGCGTGAAGATGACGAGCGTCACGAGGACCCGGAGCCCGGGGTTGTCCGGGAGGGTCGTCTGGAGGAACGGGAGGTCGGCCAGCCGCTGGAAGATGAACGCGACGACGTAGGCCGTGACGATGACGGGGATGAGGACCACGAGGCCGGAGGCGACGTCCCGCTTCCACGACGAGGGGAGCATTGGTGAAACCCTGCCTCCGGGGCCTAATCAGCGCTTCGAAGGGGGCGAGCCGCGGGCACACCCATCACGGGGGGCTACCCCTGGAGGATGGCCCGGAGCGCGAACAGCGCGTTCTCCTTGCGCTCCATCACTCGCCGGTAGAAGTAGGAGAGCCACTTGTCGCCGTAGGGGACGTACTGGTAGACCTCGTACTCTCTCGCGAGGTCGAACTGCGCGTCCTCGCGGACGCCCATCAGCATCTGGATCTCGAAGGGGGTGCCGTGCTGTTCGTGGAGCTCGATGGCGTGGTCGATCATCGCGGGGTCGTGGCTCCCGACGGCGACGTGGTCGGCGTGTTCGAACAGGTATTCCAGCTCCTCGCGGTAGGCCTCGTTCACGCGGGCTTTGTCCCGGTAGGCGAGCGCCTTCGGCGGGTCGTACGCGCCCTTCACGAGCCGGACCTTCCCGGGGAGGTCGACGAGCCGTTTCAGGTCCTCGCGGGTGCGTTTCATGTTCGCCTGCACGCACAGCCCCATCTTCGGGTACGCGGTGACGTTGGCCTCGAAGGCGTCGAGGGTGTCGTCGATGGTGGTGTGGTCCTCCATGTCGACCCAGACGAACACGTCGTGTTCTGCTGCCGTCTCCCGAATCGCGGCGAGGTGCTCGGCGAACACCTCGGCACCCACATCCAGCCCGATCTGGGAGGGCTTTATCGAGATGCAGGCGTCGAGGTCGCTGCGGCCGATCTCCTCCACCAGTTCCCGGTAGGTCGCGGCGTCGGCCGCGGCGTCGGTCGGGGAGTCGTAGTGCTCCCCGAGGAGGTTCAGGATGCCCTTCACGTTCCCCTCGTTCAGCTCGCGCGTGTGGTCCAGCACGGCGGGGATGGACTCACCGGCGACGAAGCGGCTGGCGATGGGCGGAATCATGCGACAAATTTTGCCCGCCCGGCGTATTACGCTACCGCCTTCCGGTCGTTCGCTCCCGGGTCCGGGGCGAGGTGGAGTGTTTTATCATCTCCCGTGCCGGAGCGCGACTATGGTCGTGGAAACCGTCGTGGTCGCGCTCTGGGCGATGGGCCCCGCCTACATCCCCAACAACGCGGCCGTCCTCGCCGGTGGGGGTGCCCCCATCGACGGTGGGCGGACGATGGGGGACCGCCGGCTCCTCGGTGACGGGAAGACGTGGCGTGGCACCGGTGTCGGCATCGTCGCCGGCGTCGCCGTCGCCTACCTGCTGAACCTCGTCGCCCCCACCGTCGAGGCGGTGGGGTACGGGGTGCCGACGTTCACCCCCGTCGTCGCGTTCGCGCTCGCGGCCGGGGCGATGCTCGGTGACATCCTCGCCTCCTTCGTCAAACGCCGGACGGGCCGGGAGCGCGGGACCGCCTTCCCCCTGCTCGACCAGCTGGATTTCGTCGTCGTCTCGCTGGGGCTCGTCGCCCTGCTCGCGCCGGGGTGGTTCACGTCGGTGTTCACCCTTCCGCGACTCCTCGTCGTCCTCGTCGCCACACCGCTCCTGCACCTGCTCACCAACGCCGGGGCCTACGCGCTCGGGCTGAAGGCCGAACCCTGGTAGCGACCGCGCGCGAGCGAACCACCCCGGAATCGACGGGGGACCCGCTCGACGCCCGTCCAGTTTCGACGCGACGAACGGCCAGATTCTCCCCGGAAGAACGACCTTATATCCGTAATATCGTGGGGTATTCTGCACGCTCGAATACTTCTGCGTACTAATTTGCTACATTTTCAACTTCAGATTTATATACGTGGTTATCCACAGCCTCAGCCATGAACTGCTGTCCGTTCGTCGCGTTAGCGCCCGACCGGCCGACCGTTCGTCCGGGTGGTGGGCCGTGAGCGACGGCCTCGACGAGGCGGACGCCCGCATCGTCGCCGCCCTCCAGGCCGACGGCCGTGCCGAGCTGCTCGATATCGCCGCGGAGACGGGGCTCCCCGGGACGACCGTCCGGGACCGCCTCGCCGCACTGGAGGACCGCGGGGTCGTCCGCGGCCACACCGTCCGGGTCGACTACGACCGTGCCGGCTACGCCTGTCCCGTGGTCATCCGGCTCCGGGTGGCCGACGACGCCGTCCCCACGGTGACCGAGCGGCTCCGCGACTGCCCCCGCATCCACAGCGTCTACGAGCTGACCGGCCCGTGGAACCTCTTTGCTGTCGGGCGGTTCCGCTCGCGCGAGGAGTTCGACACGTACTGCAGCCGGCTCGTCACCGACGCGGCGGTCGAGGCGGTCGACGTCGACGTGGTGGCCGAGACGGTGAAGGAGGGCGAGCCCGTGGCCCCGCGGGTTCCGGTCACGCCCCGCGAGTAGTTCGGTCCGCAGTCGCCGGCCCCGTCGTGTCAGCGGGGCCGTACAGCTCCGGCGCGGCGTCCATCGGTGCGATGGACGCGGTCGGCTCGGGCTCCTCGCGGTCAGTCATCGCCCGGCACCTCCGCGGTCGCGGGCGGCTCCTCGCTCTCGGCGAAGGGGTACCACGACTGCTTCGCGTCGTGGAGACACGGGTCCTCGTAGTCCGTTTCATGGGGCTCACACAGCTCGACGAGCGCCTCGGTCCCGGTCGCGTCGACCCACTCGCGGAACGACTGGCCGGGCTCGCGGTGGGCGGCGAACCCTTCGAGGAGACTCCGGAGCGCGCCCGCGGACTCGTCGGCGGGCACGCGCTGGCGGATCCACTCCACGAAGCTCGGCTCCTCGCCGATGCCGCCACCGACGCCGATGTCGACGGCCTCCACCATCTCGCCGTCCTTGCGGGCGCGCATCCCCTGCAGGCCGATGTCGGCGGTCATTGCCTGTCCGCAATCGGCCGTACAGCCGGAGTAATGGATGTGGACGTGCTCCACGTCGTCGGGGAGCTCGACGTTCGCGCGGAGCCAGCGCAGAACCCGTGCCAGCCGCGCCTTCGTCTCGGTGAGCGCGAGCGAGCAGAACTCCGTCCCGGTGCAGGCGATGGCCCCGCGCTGGAACGGGGAGGGTTCCGGTGGCAGGGTTTCGAGCAGGGGTTCGGCGAGCAGCGCCGACAGGTTCTCGTCCGGAATATCCATCACGAGCGGGTTCTGCCGGCGGGTGAGCCGCACCTCGCCGGAACCGTACGCGTCGGCGAGGTCCGCGAGTTCGATGGCCTCCGCGGCGCGGAGCCGCCCAACGGGGACGGAGAGCCCGACGTAGTTCCGGCCATCCGCCTGGTCGTGGACCCCGACGTGGTCCGCGCGGCCCGTGCTCGCGGGCTTCCCGGCGTTGTAGGTGTACTCCGCCCGGAAGTCCTCGCCCGCGGTGCGCAGCGGGAACGCCACGCGCTCGGCGAGCGCCTCGCGGATCTGCTCGGTCCCCCAGTCGTCGACGAAGAAGCGCGCGCGGTTCTTCTGCCGGCGGGTGCGGTCGCCCGCTTCGTGATACAGCTCGACGAACGCCTTGACCACCTCGTAGGCGCGCTCGGGGGCGACGAAGACGTCCAGCGGGCGGGCGCGTCTCGGCTGGCGGCCGCCGAGCCCCCCGCCGACCCGGACGTTGAAGCCGCGTTCACCGTCCTTCTCGGCCGGCTCTAATCCGATATCGTTGATGGAGTCCTGGGCGCACCCCTCGTGACAGCCCGTCGCGGAGATGTTGAATTTCCGGGGCATGTTCGAGAGGGTATCGTCACCGCGCAGTTCCTCCTGAAAGCGGTCCAAGAGGGGTTGGGTCGCGACGTACTCCTCGCCCTTGCCCGCGACGGGACAGCCGGTGATGTTGCGCATCGTGTCGCCGCCCGCGGAGCGGGAGGAGACGCCGGCGGCCTCCAGCTTCTCCCAGACCGCGGGGATGTCCTCGAGGCGGAGCCAGTGGAGCTGCACGGACTGGCGGGTCGTCAGGTCGATGTAGGCGTCGCCGAACTCCGGGTTGGTCGCCGGGCCGACCGCGTACTCCTTCGCCACCTCGCCGATGGCGCGGAGCTGGCCGGGTTCGAGGACGCCGTTCGCGTTCGCCAGCCGGAGCATGAAGTAGCCCTCCTGCCCGCTGCGCTGGTGGAACACACCCCAGAACTTGAAGCGCGTGAACCACTCCTCGCGTTCGTCCTCGGGGATCGACTCGAACCCCTCCGCGGCGAACCGCTCGATGTGCTCGCGGACGGCGTCGCCGTAACACGCCTCCTTGTACTCCTCCTTCTTGTGCGCCATTACACTCCCTCCATGTCCAGTTTTTCGCGATTTTCGACTGCCATTGTCTGTCAGTTCTTACTCGAGATACCCGTGCGTCGAGGGATGAATCTCATCGTTGTCGAATGTCCAACTTCGAGAACCGAGAACGAGGGATTGGTCGAAATACCGACGGATACCGAGAATATCGATACCTTATATGCTCAGTCGGAGGGCACGCGTCCACCGAGTCTGCGGTCGACCATGGCGCGGTCGGCGGGGGTGTCGACGCTCTCGCAGGCCGCGGGGTCCGTCGGCACGGCGACCGGGTCGAGCCGGTCGAGTACCTCGGCGAGCCGCCGCGAGCCACACGCGAGGGTCCGTTCACACGCCTCGCGCGTGGCCGCGGTCGGGTAGACGGCCGGGAACGGCTGGGTTCGCGCGCCCGTCTCGGGCACCGCGCCGCTCCCCTCGTCGGCCGCGAGCAGGCACTCGAGGTCGTACGGGGTCACGAGCGGCTGGTCGCACGCGATCGCGACGACGCGGGAGGCCCGTGCCGCCCGCAGCCCCGTGAACAGCCCCGCGACCGGTCCCTCGTCGGGGACCAAATCGGCGACGAACCGCGGCTCGTGGGGGTAGAGCGCCACCTCCAGTTCGGGGCGCTGCTCGCGCCGGCAGTTCACCACCAGCCCGTCCGTGACGGCGGCGAGCGCGTCGGCCACCTGCCGGATCATCGGCACCCCGCCGACCCGCGCCAGCGCCTTGTCCGGCTCGCCGAACCGCGTGGAGTAGCCGCCGGCGACGATGAGCCCCTCAGTCATCGCTCGTGACGCCGGTCTCGCCGCCGGACGTGGAGAGGAAGCCGTCGACCGTCGCGCGGCGGGCGATCTGCGGGCGGTAGACCCAGCCGTTCAGGAGGACGATGGGCACCATCACGGCCGCGACGACCGCGTAGCCGGTGTGGAGGTTCGGCAGGAACGGCGCGACGTACACGAGCGGGAAGACGATGCCGCCCACCGTGCCGACGCCGCCGACGATCCCCGCGACGGACCCGGAGCTGTTCGGGAACATCGCGGGCACCTGCGCGAAGATGGCGCCCTCCGCGAACGCACAGGTCATGCCGACGACGAAGCCCGCGCCGACGGCGAGCATGACCCGTCCGGAGAGCCCCGCGAGCGTCATCCCGCCCATCGAGACGACGATGAACGCGAGGGTGAGGAACGTCCACTGCTCGCGGTAGCGCCCCTCGAAGACGGGGAGGATGTCGCGTTCCGCGCGGGCCAGCCGGTCGGAGACGTAGCCGCCGATGGGGCGGAGCAGGCCCGCGGCCAGCGAGAACGTCGCCGCGAACGTGGAGGCGAGCACGAGGTCGTCCGTCGCGAACGCCTCGCGGTAGTAGGTGGCGAGCCAGCCGTTCATCGAGAGCTCCAGCCCGAAGCTCATCACGTAGGCGAGCGCGAGCACGACCGTCCCGTAGCGGGTCGCGGTGTGGAGCCAGTCGCGGAAGGAGGCGTTGTCCGCGGTGGCCTGCCGGCGCTCCTCCGTCGCCGCGGCGTCGCCGAGCGTGTAGTAGGCGACGGCCATGACGATGGAGACGATGCCGGTGTAGAAGAACGCGGCTCGCCACCCCACGTCGAAGAGGGGGCCGGCCCAGTTCGTGCCGAACACCCGCGGGAGGATGAGCGCCCCGCCGGCGGCCCCGGCGTTGCCGATGCCGGCGTAGATGCCCTCGGCCGTTCCCAGCTGCTCCTCGGGGAACCACTCCGCGACGTGCTGGATGCCGATGACGAAGGTGATCCCCGCCGTCGCGACGATGAGCCGCTCGATGAAGAACACCGTGTAGCTCTCGGCGAACGCGCTCGCCATCGAGAAGACGCCGACGTAGGCGAGCACGATGGCGAACACCGCGGGCGCACCGAACTTATCGGAGAGCCAGCCGGTCAGGATGCGGCCGAACGGCGCGAGCCAGATGGCCGCGCTCGCGAGGAGCCCCACCTCGGCCAGCGAGAGGCTGAACTCATCCGCGATGGGCCCCGTGAAGGGGGCGAAGGAGAACCAGATGAGAAACGAGAGGTTGAATCCCATCGTCGCGAGCAGCAGCGTCCGCCATTTGGTCATCCGGACGAGACTCATGGTCTCACCCGACGTTCGTCGTACTGTACACCGATTCCGTGGTCGAACGTGTTGCAGTTCACACGCGAACCCGAGGGACGAACGACTATAGGATTCAGCGTGGACATCCGTAAACTCTCTCGGGGAGAAAGCGTTCCGAACGGCCAGTACTAAAACGGATACTGCGTGTTTAAGGAATTAAATCGCTCACTCGTTGGACGTTCGCGAATCGAGGCGCACGGCGCACTGCTTGAAGTTCGGCTCCTTCGAGCGCGGGTCCCGCGCGGGGGTGGTGAGCTCGTTCGTCCGGGGGTGGTGGATGGAGAGCCAGACCACCCCGGGCGGGACGGTGGGGTCGGGTTCGAGGGTCACCTCGACGCTCGCACGCCGGGAGGTGAGCGTCGCCGCCTCGCCGTGCGTCTCGACGGCCTCGGGGGTGACCCGCGCGACGGGTGGTCCCGCGCCGTCCGCGCGCGTGCGGACACCGGTGTTGTAGGCGTCCGCCTCGCGGCCCGTCGTCAGCGTCAGCGGGTACGCCTCGTCGGTGGGCTCGACGAGCTCGCCGGCGACGACCGACGAGAACCGTGCCCGGCCGTCGGGCGTGCGGAACCGCCAGCCGCCGTCCTCGCGGTAGCGGTACCCCCCTTCGGAGACCGCGTCGGGCGCGGGCCACCGCACCGCTCCCTCCGCCTCCAGCCGGGGGTAGCCGATCCCCTGACAGTCCGCGGGGGTCCCCGCCGTCAGCGAGGCGAACTCCTCGAACGCCTCTCGGGGAGTCGGCGTCCCGAGGAGCCCCGGACAGACCCCCTCGCCGACGGCGGCGATGATATCGAGGTCGGTGCGGACCCCGGAGGGCACGTCCGTCGCGGCCCGCACCCGCGAGACGCGCCGCTCCATGTTCATCACGGTCCCCTCGGATTCGCCCCACGTCGCGGCGGGCAGCACCACGTCGGCCAGCTCGACCGTCTCGGTGTGGAAGGCGTCCTGCACGACGAGGAAGGTGTCGCGCAGACGCTCGCGGGCGCGCGAGGCGTCCGGGAGCCCCGCTGCGGGGTTGGTGGCGACGGTCCAGACGGCCTCGACCGTCTCGTCGGTGGCCTCGACGATGCCGACCGGACCGGGGCCGGGGTCGTCGGGGAGCCGGGCCTCGGGAACGCCCCACGCGGCGGCCATGATCTCCCGTTCGCGGGGGTCCTCGAACTCGCGGTGGCCGGGCCAGGTCCCCTTCGCGGAGCAGACGCGGGTTCCCATCGAGTTCGCCTGGCCGGTGAGCGAGAACGGGCCGGCGCCCTCCCCCATGTTCCCGGTGGCGAGACAGAGGTCGATGAGCGCGCCGCAGGTCGCGGTGCCGTTGGTGCTCTGGTTGACCCCCATCCCCCAGTAGACGAGCGTGCGGTCGTCCAGGGCGTCGGCGATGGCCGCCACGTCGGCGCGGTCGACGCCGGCGCGCTCGGCCGCCTCCCCGGGGTCCGGCAGCGAGTCACGGAGCGCGTCGAACCCCGTCGTGTGGGCCTGGACGAACGCGCGGTCGACCCCGCCCGTCTCGACGCGGTGGGCGAGCACCGCACGGGCGAGCTGGAGGTCCTTCCCCGGCTCGACGGCGACGTGGAGATCGGCGTCGCGGGCCGTCTGCGTGCGCACGGGGTCGACGACGATGAGTTCGCCGCCGAGGGCGCTCTGGGTGAGCCACCGGTACATGACCGGATGGGCGACGCTCGGGTTCGCGCCCCAGACGACGTGCGTCTCGGCGTCCGGGATGTCGTCGTACGTCGGCGGGGGCGCGTCGCTCCCGAAGGCGTCGTAGTAGGCGGTGACCGCACTCGCCATACACAGCGTGGTGTTCGCGTCGTAGTGGCGCGTGCCGAACCCCCCGCGGGCGAGCTTGCCGAGGAGGTACGCCGCCTCGTTCGTCTGCTGGCCGCTGCCGAGCACGGCGACGGCATCCCGGTTCTCCGCTACGAGGGTTCGGAAGCGCTTCACGACGATGTCGAGCGCCACGTCCCACGTGGTCGGGTGGAGCTCGCCGTCCCGCCGGACGAGCGGCCGGGTGAGCCACTCCCCCTCCGGGTTCGCCGTCTCGCGGATGCCGCGCTGGCAGGCGAGCCCGCTGTTCGTCGGATGGGTCGCGTCCCCGCGGACGGTGTCGATGCCGTAGCCCGACTCGACGCCACGCTGGAGGTGGCCGCAGCCGACGGCACACCGCACGCAGGTGGTGTGGACCCACTCGCTCACGGTGCCTCACTCGGAAGTACGATAGTTTCGAACACTGCTCTCGTCGAATCCAGTTTGTCGAGGAATAAAGGAGTAACTCTGCCTGAACGTCTCGATATCTGACTGAAAGCAGGACGAACGTCCATCACGTATCCGCGTTCCGCATCGGGCGGTTTATGCCCTCGCTCCCGGCACACCCGCGTATGGCGAACGAGGACCTCATCCGGGCGCTCCGGGACGCGGATGCCGTCAGATTCGGCGAGTTCGAGCTCTCGCACGGCGGGACGAGCGAGTACTACGTCGATAAGTACCTCTTCGAGACGGACACCCGGTGTCTCGAACTCATCGCGCAGGCCTTTGCCGAACGCGTCGGTGACACGAAACTCGCGGGCGTCGCGCTCGGTGCGGTGCCGCTGGTGGCCGTCACGGCCGTCGAGTCGGGCAACCCCTACGTCATCGTCCGGAAGAAGGCGAAGGAGTACGGCACGGCAAAGCGCATCGAGGGGCGGTTCGAGGCGGGCGAGGAGGTCGTCGTCCTCGAGGACATCGCCACGACGGGGCAGTCCGCGGTCGACGCCGTGGAGGCGTTGCGGGAGGCGGGTGCGGTCGTGAACCGCGTGCTCGTCGTCGTCGACCGGGAGGAGGGCGCCCGCGAGAACCTCGCGGAACACGACATCGAGCTGGAGTCGCTGCTCACGGCGTCCGAGCTTTTGGCCGACCGATAGCCACCTTCCTGGTCACTTCGTCCTCGTTTCATTTCGACGTATTCATGGTTGCGTAGGCGTGCATACCGGTATGAACCGAGCCGAGAAGGCCGCCCTCCAGCTGCAGGCGGTCGCGGTCCTGCGGACGCTGAAGGAGACGCGCACGTACGACGAGCTGGCCGAGGAGACGGGCCTCCCGGCCGGCGACCTGAACCGGTACGTGAACGGCCACGTCCTGCCCGGCGTCGAGCGGGCGCGCGAGGTCGTCGCGGGCATCGGTCGGGAGACGCTCGCGACGGAGCTGGAAGCGCGCATCGAGCGCGATTCTGATGGATACATCGACAACTCCCGGGTCGTCTTCGACCAGGCGCTTTTGGACCTCATCGCCCCCATCGCCGCGGAGGCGTTCGCGTTCGAGACGCCCGACGTGGTGCTCACGGCGGCGACGGACGGCATCACCCTCGCGGCGGCGATGGCGAGCCACTTCGGCGCGACCGTCGCGTACGCGAAGAAGTCGAAGGAGACGGCCGTCGAGGAGTTCATCGAGTCGCGCCAGCGGCTGGCGTCGGGCATCGAACTCACCTACTACCTTCCCGCCCGCGCCATCGACGAGGGGGACACCGTGCTCGTCGTGGACGACCTCATCCGCTCGGGCGAGACGCAGGAGCTCCTGCTCGACATCGCGGAGCGCTCCGGGGCCGACGTGGGCGGCGTCTTCGCGCTCATCGGCGCCGGCGAGGAGGGGATCGAACGCGCGAAGGAACGGACGGACGCGCCGGTCGGCGCGCTGGCGTCGCTGTAGTCGGGCTCCCGAACCTGCAGAGAATCCGCCTTCCTGACACGAATCGGTCCCCCGGCGCGCGACGGTGAGCGGGTGAGCATCGTTCGTGGCTTCCCGTGTGGGAATAAACTCCCACGGCCCGGGTCGCCCCTCCTGCCCCCCGTCAGTTACCCACGTATATGCACAGTTGTGCCGAAAAATACGGAAATCATTAAGTAGTATCTGTTCGCTTGTGCTCGTACTTGCAACATGGCACTTGCAGAGTTCTTCGGGTTCGATGAACACGGGACGGACCTCACGACGGAGGTCCTCGCCGGGCTGACGACGTTCCTGACGATGAGCTACATCGTCATCGTCAACCCCGGAATCCTGTCGAACGCGATCCAGATCGAGGGGTACAGTCAGGTCGAGACCATCCAGATGCTGGCGGTCGTCACCATCATCTCCGCCGCGGTGGCGACGCTGGTCATGGCACTCTACGCGAATCGGCCGTTCGGGCAGGCTCCGGGGCTGGGCCTGAACGCCTTCTTCGCGTTCACCGTCGTCCTCACCCTCGGCATCCCATGGCAGACGGCGCTCGCCGCCGTCGTCGTGGAGGGGATCCTGTTCATCCTCCTCACCGCCGTCGGCGCGCGGAAGTACCTGATCGAGGCGTTCCCCGAGCCGGTGAAGTTCGCGGTCGGCTCCGGTATCGGCGCGTTCCTCGCCATCATCGGCCTCCAGGAGATGAACATCGTCGTCAACAGCGACGCGACGCTCATCACGCTGGGCCCCATCGCCTCGGACCCCGTGGCAACCCTCTCCGTCCTCGGGCTGTTCCTCACCTTCGCGCTCTACGTCGCGGGCGTCCGCGGCGCCATCATCCTCGGCATCCTGCTCACCACCGCGCTCGGCTACGGCGCGGAGTTCCTCGGGATGGTGAGCGAGGGGACGCTCACGAGCGGCATCCCCGCCCCGCAGTACGACATCACGCCCGTGCTGGGGGCGTTCATCGAGGGCTTCGAGTTCGTCGAGCCGTTCTCCTTCGCGCTCATCGTCTTCACCTTCTTCTTCGTGGACTTCTTCGACACGGCCGGCACCCTCACCGGGGTCGGGCAGGTCGCGGGGTTCCTCGACGAGGACGGTGACCTCCCCGAGATCGAGAAACCGCTGATGGCCGACGCCGTCGGCACCACCGTCGGTGGCATCCTCGGTACCTCGACCGTCACCACCTACATCGAGTCCGCCACGGGCGTCGAGGAGGGTGGCCGCACGGGCATGACCGCGCTCGTCGTCGCCCTGCTCTTTCTCGTCTCGCTCGCCTTCGTCCCCATCGCCGCGGCGATCCCGCTGTACGCGAGCCACATCGCGCTCGTCGTCGTCGCCGTCGTGATGCTCTCGAACATCACGGACATCGAGTGGGACAACATCACCCACACCGTTCCCGCGGGGCTGACGGTGCTCATCATGCCGTTCACCTTCAACATCGGCTACGGCATCGCGGCGGGGATCATCTCCTACCCCATCGTGAAGGTCGCGGCCGGCGAGGCCGCCGACGTGCGCCCCGCCCAGTGGGGGCTCGCCGCCGCCTTCGTCGTCTACTTCTACGTCCAGACCAGCGGCGTCCTGCAGGCCGTCGTCTGAACGGCTCCCTTCTCTCCGTTCTCCCGGTTCCGAGCGCCCGCTTCGCGTGGTCTTTCGTCCGCGCCCGCTTCGCGTGGCGCGTGCGCGACCCCCGTTGGTGGGTCGCGCTCCGGACCCGCTTCGCGTGGTCCTTCGTCCGCGCCCGCTTCGCGTGGTCCTTCGTCCGCGCCCGCTTCGCGTGGTCCTTCGTCCGCGCCCGCTTCGCGTGGCGCGGACCGAACCACAAAAGGTTCCTATCTCTCCTCCTGCGTGTAGATATGGACCTGCCACCACGCCGCACGCTGGTCCGTGCGGCGACCGTCCTTCTGGTCCTCGTCCTCCTCACGCCCTCCGCGATGTCTGCGGCGACCTACGAGGAGACGAGCCTCCAGCCCGGGACCATCGAGTCCCCCGCCAACGGCTCCACCGTCGTCGGCATCCAGGGGTTCCACTTCTCCGGGCAGGGCTCGGAGAAGAAGCCCGCCCGCGTCGTCTCCGCCTCCGAGCGAGGGAACCCGCAGTGGACCTACCTCGGCGAGGAGGTCGGGGCCGCGTGGGTGTACGACGTGGACCCGCTCGCCAACGGGAACCTCCTCGTCGTCTCCACCAAACGCGAGCAGGGGACGCCGTTGACGACGGTCTACGAGCTCGACCCCGAGACGCGCGAGCGCGTCTGGACGGAGACGCTCCACATGCACGACACCCACGACGTGGATCTGCTCCCGAACGGCGACCTGCTCATCGCGAACATGCGCAACTGGAACGCCTCGCACTCGCGGAGCGACGACCGGCTCGTCGTCTACAACCGCTCGACCGACGAGATCACCTGGGAGTGGCTGTTCCGCGAGCACTACCCGAACTCGACCGATGGCGGTTTCAACGAGGACTGGACGCACGTCAACGACGTCGACCGCATCGACGAGCACCGCGTGCTGGCCTCGCCGCGCAACTTCGACCAGGTCATCGTCGTCAACCGCACGACCGACGAGATCGAGATGCGTCTGGGGGCCGACGGCAACCACGAGATACTCTACGAGCAGCACAACCCCGACTTCCTGGTGAGCGAGGACGGACACCCCACTATCGTCGTCGCGGACTCGGAGAACGACCGGGTCGTGGAGTACGAACGCCGGTGTTCGGGCGACCCGATGGACGCCCCGCCCGCGGACTGCACGTGGGAGCGCACGTGGGAGGTCGGCGCCGACTCGTTCAACTGGCCGCGTGACGCCGATAGATTACCGAACGGGAACACGCTCATCACCGACTCGCTGAACAACCGGGTCGTCGAGGTGACGCCCCAGGGTAAGATCGTCTGGGAGTTCTACGCGACGTGGGGGCCGTACGACGCCGAGCGCCCCGCGATGGGTGGCTCGTCGCGTGGCCCGACCATCGCCGACCAGAACGCGACGGGGAGCTACGCGCTCTCGAACAGCGCGGGGCTCGTCCCCGGCACGGGCGACCGAACCTCCGTCGAGGGGACGATTCGCCGGGCGTTCACCGGCACGCCACTCGAAGCCCCCGGCGCGGAGTTCGCCCGGACGTGGGCCCATCTCGCACCGTGGGTCATGCCCGTCTGGATGACGGGCTGGGACCTGCTGTACGCGCTGCTCGCCGTCCTCGTCCTCCTCGGCTGGGGCCTGACCGAGGCGCTCGTCCACCGGCAGGTGATTCGTGCCCGCGCGGTCGCGCTCACCCGGCGATTCGCCTGACGACTGCCGGCGATGCGTTCCGGCGGTTCGGTTCGCGCCGGCCGCGATGCACCCCGACCGCACACCCTCGCCACGCTCTTAAGTCGCCCGTCCCTACCACCGGTGATGGCAAACCTCGAACTCTACGAACTCCCGGGTTGCCCGTACTGTGCGAAAGTCAAGGAGAAGCTCGCGGAACTCGACCTGGAGTACGACTCCCACGAGGTGCCCCGCTCGCACGACGAGCGCACCGAGGTGCAGGAGGTGAGCGGCCAGACGGGCGTTCCCGTCCTCGTCGACAAGGAACACGGCATCGAGGGGATGCCGGAGTCCGACGACATCGTCGCGTACCTGGAGAAGACCTACGGCGCGGCCGCCTAGAGACAGGTCTTGTACGCCTCCAGCGTCCGCTCGATGTCCTCCATCGTGTGGGCGTCGGAGACGAACTGACACTCGAACTGGTTCGCCGTGAGCCAGACGCCCTCCTCCTTCATCGACTGCCAGAACAGCCGCTCCCAGCGTTCCGTCTCGCCCTTGCCGACATCCGCACCGGTCTTCGGACAGTCGTCGAAGCGGGGACACGACGGGTCCTGACAACAGCCCGTGGCGCAGTCGTCCGCCTGCGGGGGTGAGTCCGCGCGCGTGAACAGCACCTTGAACATCGAGTCCGTCCCGACGACGGTGTACTCGGGGGCCTGGTCGGCGACGATGTCGCGCAGGCCCGACCGGAGCTTCTCGCCCAGGGCGTTCACGTGGTCGTACACGTCGTTCTCGGCGCAGTACTCGAGGGTGGCGAGCCCGGCGGCCATCGTCACCGGATGCCCCGAAAACGTCCCGGACTGGAACACCGACCCGGAGGGCGTGAACTGCTCGACGAGCTCCGTCTTCCCCCCGACGGCACCGACCGGGAACCCGCCGCCGATGACCTTGCCGAAGGTGGTGAGGTCCGGCTCGATGCCGAACGTCCCCTGGGCACACTGGAGCCCGCCGACCCGGAAGCCGGTGATGACCTCGTCGAAGATGAGCAGCGACCCGTACTCGTCACAGAGGTTCCGGAGGGTCCCGTGGTAGCCGTCGACGGGCATCACGATGCCGTTGTTGCCTAAAACGGGCTCGACGAGCACCCCGGCGATCTCGTCGCCGTGGGCCTCGAAAACGTCCTGGGCGGTGCCGGGGTCGTTGAACGGCACCGGAATCGTGTGCTCCGCGAACGACTCGGGAATCCCCCGCGTGGAGGGGTGGACGTCGCCGGGTTCCCCCTCGACGAGCGTGGACTCCTGGGCGCCGTGGTAGCCGCCCTGCATGACGACGATCTTGTCCCGGCCCGTGATGCCGCGAGCGAGGCGCACGGCGGAGACGGTCGCTTCGGTCCCGGAGTTGACGAACCGGAGCATCTCGACCGACGGAACGTGGCGGGTGACGAACTCCGCGAGTTCGACTTCGACCTCGGTTGGACCGCCGTACATCGGCCCCTGACTGGCGTGCTGCTGGACGGCGGCGCGGACTTCCTCGGGCATCGTGTGCCCCAGAAGCAGGGGGCCGTAGCCCATCACGTAGTCCAGATAGCGGTTGCCGTCGGCGTCGATGACGTGGGCGCCGTCGCCGCGCTCGATGAAGAAGGGTGACGGGCGGGTCGCGCGCACCGAGGAGTTCACGCCCCCGGCGAGCACGGAGAGCGCGCGGTCGTACAGCTCGCGCGAGCGGTCGTGGTTCATACCCCCGCGTTCTCACGCAGGGACGAAAATCCCCACCCTTTCTCTACACCGCTTCCGGCCCCTCCGCGCCGGTGCGGATCTGGCGTGCGGCGTCGACGGGGAGGACGAACACCTTGCCGTCGCCGGGCTCGCCCGTGTGGGCGGCGTCGGCGATGGCGTCGACCACGTCCTCGGCGGGCACGTCGGCGACGACGCACTCGACTTTCACCTTCTGGTGGAGGTCGACGGTGTACTCCTCACCGCGCCACTGGCCCTTGCGGGCGGGCTGGGAGCCGCGGCCGGAGACGTTCGTGACGGTGATGGAGGGGGCGCCCACGTCGACGAGCGCGCCCTTCACGGCCGAGAGCTTGTCCGGGCGGATGAAGGCCATCACCAGCTTGATGGGGGACTCCCCACCGTCGGTGCGGATGACCTCCTCGCCGCCGTCGGTGCGGACGACCTCGGTACCCTCGACGTACCCGCCGTCGGCGGCGGTGTCGGGGCGACCGAACTCGGGGTAGGTGTCGACGCCGTGTTCGGAGACGTCGAGCCCCTCGCGCTCGTGGGCGGCCGAGACGCGCGCCTCGCCCATCGCCTTCAGGAGACCGAACACCGCGGCGGTCGCGGCGACGGTCCAGACGGTGACGAGGACGACGAGCGCGATCTGGCCCACCAGCGCGCTCGTGAAGAACCCCGCGTCGAAGCCGTTCGCCCAGGTGGGGACGGCGACGACGGGGTAGAGCAGCGCCCCGAGCAGGCCCGCGGAGCCGTGGACGGGGAACACCGCACACACGTCGTCGATCTTCAGGCGCTTCTCGACGACGTTGAACACGATGGGGAGCTGTGCGCCGGCGAGCAGGCCGACGAAGAGCGCGCCCACCCACAGGATATCGTCGGTGATGGAGGTGATACCGACGAGCCCGGCGAGCATGCCGTTGGCGACGTACAGCGTGTCGACCTTGCCGGTCTTGTACAGCGCCATGCCGCCGGCACCGATGGCCCCCGCGGCCATGCCGAGCGTGGTCGTGAGCGCGACGCGGCCCACGTAGTCGAACGCACCGAGCGCGAGGACGCCCTCCGCGGCCTCCCCGCTACTGAAGACGGAGGCGGCGGTGCCGACGTTGAAGCCGTACCAGCCGAACGCGAGGATGAGCGTGCCCAGCACGGCGAACGTCAGCGAGTGGCCGGGGATGACGTTCACGCTCCCGTCGGCGTTGTAGCGGTCCATCCGGGGACCGATGATCCACGCGGCCGTGAGGCCGGCGACGCCGCCCATCCCGTGGACGATGACGCCGCCCGCGAAGTCGTGGTAGCCGATGTTCGCGAGGACGCCGCCGGCCCAGGTGAAGCCGACGACGACGGGGTAGATGACCGCGGCGAGCAGGACGGTGTACGTGACGTACGCGCGGAGTTTCGCGCGGCCGGCGACGGCCCCGGAGACGATGGTGGCCGCGGTCATCGCGAACACCGCGCCGAACAGCCAGCTCACCCAGCCGGCGGAGCCGGCGGACCACGTGGCGGTGATGACGCCGAGCTCGACGGCCCGGCCGCCGGTGAGATCACCGACGAGCGTCGAGACGCCCGCGCCCACGAGGAAGAAGGCGATGACGCCGATGCTCCACGTGAGCATGTTCTTCGTCAGCTGGTTCGCGACGTTCTTCGACCGGACCTGCCCGGCCTCCAGCATCGCGAAGCCGGCGTGCATGAAGAAGATGAGGAAGGTGACGGTGAGCACCCACAGGAGGTTGACCCCCTCGGCGAGTGTCGCCACGTCTACTTGCAGAACTGGTACGCTCATTCGCAATCACGTGGACGCTCGTCCACATCTATGTTGTATTCTACCATCTTTGTATACCTCTGTTACGCTCTGGCGTGATGGAGTCCACCCATATAATCGTTTGCTTGAAATTCGGCAAGTAATTCTCTGTATTAGGAGCATCCGTCCAAAATTGGGGAGAATAATAGCTGTATAAGGTCGTTCTTCGTCAGGGAATGTGGGGGTTTTCGGCCGCGAGGCTGTACGACTGTCCACCGTGCTCGCGCAGGAATCCCGGTATTTTGGGGTGCGCGCCGCCTACAGCAGGCCGCGCGCGTCCCCCTCGACGACCGTTCGGAGGGCGACGTTCGCCTCCACCCCGGTGACGCGGTCGTCGGTCGCCAGCGCCGCGAGGAACGCCTGCCGCGCCGCGTCGTCGGTGAAGCGGCAGACGGCAAAGAGGTTCTCCGTCCCCGTCAGCTCGAAGATCGAGACCGCCCCGGCCGCCCGGAGCATCGCGGCCACCCCGGCCACGTCGGGCCGGGCGACGGTGAGCCGGACGACGACCGTCCGTTCGTCCAGCGCGTCGTAGTTGACGAGCGGCGCGTACCCCCGTATCGCGTCCGTTTCGAGTGCATCCCCATCCACCGCCCGTTCGACCGCCGCACGACCGACCGCGTCGCGTGCCGTGGCCCCCCGTCCGTCGGGCAGCCCGGTCACGCTCAGACGGCCTCGAGCCCGGTCTTCCCGGTGCGGATCTGGTAGGCCGAGTCGACGGGCATGACGAACACCTTCCCGTCACCCGGCTCGCCG
This sequence comes from Natronomonas sp. EA1, assembly GCF_051195035.1. Lineage (NCBI taxonomy): Archaea > Methanobacteriati > Methanobacteriota > Halobacteria > Halobacteriales > Natronomonadaceae > Natronomonas > Natronomonas sp. EA1. The sequence goes on along the minus strand of NZ_JBNTJV010000003.1, from coordinate 393,733 downwards.
GTCGCCGCGGCCTCGCAGATGGCCTCGGCCACGTCCGCCCCCTCGATGTCCGCGACGACGCACTCGACTTTCACCTTCTGGTGGAGGTCGACGGTGTACTCCTCGCCGCGGTACTGGCTCTTCTTGGCGGGCTGGGAGCCACGGCCGGAGACGCTCGTCACCGTCAGCGACGGCGCGCCGACCTCCGCCAGCCCGCGTTTCACGTCCGAGAGCTTGTCCGGGCGGATGTAGGCGACCACCATCTCGATGTCGCTCTCGCTCATTCGTCGTCACCCCCGCTGGGCGCGAAGCGTTCGGCCAGGTCCGCACGGCTCCCCGTCGGGCGCTCCTCGCCGCCGTCGGTGCGGACCGACCCGGGGACCATCCCGCCGTCGGCCACCGCGGGGCGGTCACCGGAGTCGGCCGTGAACTCGGGGTAGGCGGACATGCCGTGTTCGCCCTGGTCGAGCCCGATCTCCTCCTCCTCCTCACTGACGCGCAGCCCGACCGTGAGGTCGATGGCGACCATGGCGACCATCGTCGTGAGGACCGTCCAGACGCCGATGACCGCGCTGCCGGCGATCTGCATGATGAGCTGGTTCACGGAGAAGCCAGCCACATCGAAGAAGGGGATGAGGATGGTGCCGATGAAGCCGGCCGAACCGTGGACGGCGAAGACGCCACAGACGTCGTCGATCTTCAGCGAGTCGACGACCCAGCGGTAGACGAGCGGGGTCTGGACGCCGCCGATGATGCCGATGACGAGGGCACCGGGCCACGAGACGTGGGCGCAGGCCCCCGTGATGGCGACGAGGCCGGCGAGCAGGCCGTTCGCGCCGAACAGCGGGTCGGGCTTGCCCTCCCAGACCGTCGTGACGAGGGTGGACGCGACCATCCCCGCGCCCATCGCGAGGGTGGTGTTGAGCGCGACGCGGCCGAGCGCCTCGCCGTTGAACGCACCCTCGCCGGTGAGCACCGTCGCCTGCGTGCCGACGTTGAAGCCGTACCAGCCGAACGCGAGGATGAGCGTCCCGATCACGGCGAACAGCACGGAGTGGCCGGGAATCGGGTTCGCGTCGCCGTTCTCGTCGAAGCGGCCCTTGCGCGGGCCGACCATGTAGGCGGCGGTGAGCCCGGCGATGCCGCCGAGCGCGTGGACGACCGTCGCCCCCGCGAAGTCCTTGTAGCCGACGCCGCCAAGCGCCTGGCCGAGGTAGCCGGCACTCGAGAGCAGGCCGTCACCGCCCCACGCGAAGCCGGCGACGACGGGGTAGATGAACGCCGTCAGCACCAGCGCGTAGATGACGTACGCGGAGAACTTGATGCGCTCCGCGACGGCCCCGGAGACGATGGTGGCGGCCGTCATGGCGAACACCGCGCCGAACAGCCAGCCGACCCACGAGCCGGGGTCGTTGATGTAGCCGAACGCCGCGGCCAGATCCAGCGACGCGCCGGGCGTCGTCAGGACCCCCGCGATGGTGGAGACCGCAGCCCCCACCAGGAAGAACACCAGTACCCCCGCGGACCAGTCCCACATGTTCTTCATGACGACGTTCCCCGCGTTCTTCGCGCGGACCTGCCCCGCCTCCAACAGCGCGAAGCCGGGCTGCATGAAGAAGATGAGGAAGGTCACCAGCAGCACCCACACCGCGTTGACGCTGTTCGCGATGGCCGTGATGTCACCCTGCAGCGGCAGCGGCTCGAACATCGTTACTCGATACCTCCGTTGCTACCGCAATCGTCCATGTTTTCTACTATTTTGACTATGTTCGTCATCTCGTACTCGCTTCGGGCTCACGGAGTTTTGGTATATAATGGTTGGGTTGGGTGTTTCACAAATTCTCACGAATACAAGGTCAAACGTCCAAAATTGGTGAGAATAATAGCTGTATAAGGTCGTTCTTCGTCGGAAAACCGGATGACTACGTCAACGAGAACTGGACGGCTGTCAACCGAAAAATACGCCGAACGTCCACTCGTGAGCTGGTGCGCGCTCCGTTTGGGCAGGAAATCGTCGCAAACGTTCGTAATTCGACCCCGCTACAGCCGGCTTGCCAGGTCTTCCGCGAAGTACGTGAGGATGAGGTCCGCACCGGCGCGCTTGATGGAGAGCAGCGACTCGTAGGCCGCCTCCTCCAGATCGAGCCACCCCTTCTCCGCCGCGGCGTGGAGCATCGCGTACTCGCCGGAGACGTTGTACGCGGCGACGGGGTGGTCGAACCCCTCGCGCACGTCGCGCACGATGTCGAGATACGGCAGCGCGGGCTTCACCATCAGCGCGTCCGCACCCTGCTCCACGTCGAGGGCGACCTCGCGCATCGCCTCTCGTCTATTTCCTGGATCCATCTGGTAGTGGCTCCGGTCGCCGAAGGCGGGCGCGCCGTCCGCGGCGTCGCGGAACGGCCCGTAGAAGGCGGAGGCGTACTTCGCGGCGTAGGCCATGATGGGGGTGTGCTCGAAGCCCGCGGAGTCCAGCGCCTCGCGGATGGCCCCGACCTGCCCGTCCATCATCCCCGAGGGAGCGATCATGTCCGCACCCGCACGGGCCTGCGAGACCGCGATCTTGCCGTAGAGTTCTAGGGTTTCGTCGTTCTTCACGGTCATCGTGTCGCCCGACTGGGCGTCCTCCTCGAGGACGCCGCAGTGGCCGTGGCTCGTGTACTCGCAGAGACAGAGGTCCGCGATGACGTAGGCCCCCGTTTGCGCCTTGATGCGCCCGATGGACCGCTGGACGACGCCGTCGTCGGCCCAGGCGCCGGAGCCCTCCGGGTCCTTCGAGGCGGGGATGCCGAACACCATCACCGACTCCACGCCCACCTCTTGGAGCTCCCGGACGCGCGCGGCCGCCTCCGAGACGGGGACGCGCTCGTGGCCCGGCATCGAGGGGATGGGCACCCGTTCGTCCGTGGTGGCGTCGACGAAGACGGGGGCGATGAGGTCCGAGGCGGAGAGCGAGGTCTCGGAGACGAGCGGGCGAATGCCGTCCGCGCGGAGCCGGCGCGGTCGGTCGGTGAGGTCCATATCTCCCCCTCTCCGTGGAGGCTAAAAACCGCGTCGCTCGCGTTGGAAAAGGGATTTACCGGCCACCGAACTACTCCGGGTAGATGCTCATCCCCGCGCAGGCCGATGTCCCCGGGTACATCCGCGAGGTCATCGAGACCGCTACGCCCGTCCTCCGCGAGGTCTTCGCCTCGGAGTACGCCTTCCTCATCCTCCTCGGCGTGTTCGTCCTCGAGGGGGCGATGCTGATGTACTTCATGCCGAGCGAGGGGATCGTCCCCGCCGCTATCGTCCTCGTCGGCGGGACGCTGGAGACGAACGCCCTCATCGTCGGTATCGCCGTCGTCGGCGCGACGGCGGGGCAGTTCGCGCTGTTCACGCTCGCGAAGCGTGGCGGCCGCGAGTATCTCCTCCAGAAGCGGTGGTTCTCCATCTCCGAGGAGAAACTCGACCGGTTCGACGGCTGGTTCGACCGCTGGGGCCCCGTCGTCGTCCCCGTCTCGAACTCGCTGCTGTTTACGAGGGGGATGTTCACCGTCCCCGCCGGCTTCGCGGAGATGTCCGACCGGCAGTTCGTCGTCCTCTCCGCGCTCGGCACCCTCTCGTTCGAGTGTATCCTCGCGGCGCTGACGATGGGCGCGCTCGGCATCCTGTGAGAGGGGTTCACACCGTCACGGAAGGCTTTTTCACTCTCCTGTTCACCTCCCGGGTATGCCCGGTCCCATCTTCAGACGTGGCGAGCACGTCGACCTCCGGACGGAGGAGGAGGAGGACGTCGAGTTCCTCCAGCGGCTCTCCAACGACCCCCGCATCAGGTGGGGACTGACGACGAACGCTCCACAGAACGGCCACGCCGCGGAACAGGCGTTCGAACGCCACAGCGAGAACACCGACGAGGCGGTCGGCCTCGTCATCTCACCCGCGGGTGAGTCGCGTGCGGTCGGCAAGGTGGTCGTCTTCGACATCGACGACGCCCACGGCACGGCCGAACTCGCCTGCTACGTCGACCCCGACGAGCAGGGGAACGGCTACGGGAGCGCTGGTACCGAGCTCATGGTCGAGTACGCCTTCGCGGAGCGGCGGCTTCACAAGCTCCGCGCCCGCGCCATCGCGCCGAACGACGCCTCGCAGGCGACCCTCGAGTCCATCGGATTCACGCAGGAGGGGATCCAGCGCGACGAGAAGTTCGTGCAGGGTGAGCACGTCGACGTCGTGCTCTACGGCCTCCTCGCGTCGGAGTGGGGTGACCGCTGATGCCGGGGCCGGTGTTCCTCCGGGGCGAGGAGGTCACTCTCCACCCCATCGAGGAGGACGACCTCCCGTTCCTCCACGCGAAAGGGAACCACCACGAGGTGCGACGGCTCCTCCGCAACGAGGTCCCGAAGTCGCTCGCCGAGTACGAACACGAACACGAGGAGAACCCCGGCGGCGAGGACGGCGGGGTCTGGCTCCTCATCTGCGTCGACGACGAACCCGTGGGTGATATCGGCATCTTCCGGGTCGACCAGCACGACGGCACCGCGAGCATCGGCTGTTCGATCGCCCCGGAGTACCACGGGAAGGGGTACGCCACCGACGCGGCGCGGCAGGTCGTCACCCACGCGTTCGACGCCCTGCGGCTCCATCGCCTCTCCAGCTACGTCTACGCCGAGAACGCGCCCTCGATGCGCGTGATGGAGAAGCTCGGGTTCACCGAGGAGGGCGTCCTCGTTGGCGAGGGGTACGTCGAGGGGGAGCGCATGGACGTGCATCTCTTCGGGCTCCTCGCGTCGGAGTGGGGTGGGGCCTGATGCCGGGTCCCGCGTTCCTCGAAGACGACACGGTCGCGCTCCGCGTCTACGAGGAGGAGGACATCCCGACCGTGACGGCGTGGATGAACGACCCCGAGGTGCGTCGCTACTACCGCGGTCCCGAGGCGTTCTCCGTCGATAGCTCGGAGGACCACTACGAGAAGCACGTCGTGAAGGGTGACAATCCGCCGAGCTTCATCGTCACCCCGGTCGACGGCGACGAACCGGTCGGCTTCGTCAGCATCAGCCGGATCGACCACCACGAGGGGACGGGCTGGTTCGCGGCGCTCGTCGACCCCGCCCACCAGGGCGAGGGCTACGCGACCGCCGCGACGCAGCTCCTCTGTGAGTACGCCTTCGGCGAGCTCCGGGTGGCGAAGCTCCGCACCGCCGTCTTCGCGCCGAACGAGCCCTCCCAGCGCGTCCTCGAGAAACTGGGATTCCGACGCGAAGCGGTCGAACGCGAGGCGAAGTTCATCGACGGTGAGCGGGTCGACGCCATCCGGTTCGGCCAGCTCCGCGACGAGTGGTACTCGGAGTAGAATCGAACAGGCGACTCGTGACCGTCGCGACCGGGCGAGTCACACTCCCGCCGTGACCCGGCCGCGCCTCTCGTTACTGCATGGGCCGTGCTGGTCGCGTTCTGTGGCAAAAACCCTCGGCCACGAGGCCAACCACGCAATTGGCGGGATGTCCGAGCGAGGGCGCGCCTGCGCCCGAGCGAGGTTCACCGCAGGCGAGCATCGCGAGCCTGCGGCCTTTTTGGTCCAGATTTTTGCGCCGAGTGGTCCCCACAGCGCGCCGAAGGCGCGCGAGGAGACCCGAGGCGCAAAAAGGTGGGTTTAGAAGCTCGTGTTCGTCTCCATCCCCTCCGTCGCGTCCTCCAGCCCGTCCTCTTTCATGTCGTCGGTCATCGAGGCGCCGAGATCGAGATCGACGAAGGCGTCGCGGAACTCCTCCAGGTAGCGTTCGCCGGTGCGCTGGATGTTGCGCTGGGCCTCGACGACCCGGCGGTAGCGGCGAACGGTGGACTCGCTCACGTCGAGTTCGTCGGCGATCTCGGTGACGGCGAGTCCCTCGTCGAGGAGCGCGCGGAGTTCGTCGAGGTCGAACGGGGCGTCGCGGTCGCGGTCGCGGACCAGCTGGAGGTCGGTACGCGCGCGGAAGACGACCCGGCGGTCGACGCCGAGGTCGTCGGCGATGTCGCTGTCGCCCGCGCCCTCGTAGAACCCGCGGACGACGGTGACGAGTGCCGAATCGGAGAGCTCCGTGGAGAAGTCGTAGCGCTCGCGCATCGAGCGGACGACGCTCTCCAGGTAGTCGTCGTCGCGGGCCTCGTCGGTGGAGAGCGAGCCGCGGCTCTCCTCCTGTCGTTCGGTGACGGTGTCGCCACCGGCGACGTCCATGAAGATCTCGCGGAGCTCCTCGGTCTTCTCGTCCATCTGACTGTGTAATGACTCGCGGAGGCTATTTAACGGTGGTGGGTGGTACCCGTTCTCCGAACCCGTCAACCGGTAGTTTCAATGTGGTTTACGAGAACGCTCGCGTATGCAACAGCACGGGTGGTCACGATGAGTGCGGAGTACGAGAACGTCGACGCGGTGGGCGACGAGGTCGTCGTCAACCTCGCGCGGGCGGCCCTGCTCGCGGCGCTGACGGGCGCGTTCGCGTTCGTCTCGTTCCCGAACCCCCTCCCGTCGGCGGGGGTTCCGGTGACGCTGCAGGTGCTGGGTGTCTTCCTCGCGGGCATCCTGCTCGGGCCGGTGTGGGGTGGCGTCTCGATGGTGCTCTACCTGCTCGCGGGCGCGGTGGGCGCGCCCATCTTCGCGGGCGGCTCGTCGGGTGTCGGCGTCCTCGTCGGCTCCACGGCGGGCTACCTCTGGTCGTATCCGATCGCGGCGGCGCTCATCGGCGCGGTCGTCCACCAGGGGCTCTCGCTCGGCAGCCCGCGTGAGGCCGGGGTCCCGCGACTCGTCGGCGCGATGGTCCTCGGCACGCTGGTCATCTACGCGCTCGGCATCCTCGGGCTCATCGTCATCGCCGGGCTCGGCCCGGTGGAGGCGTTCGTCGCCGGCGCGGCCTCCTTCCTCCCGGCGGAGGCGTTCAAGATCGCGGCCGCGGTCGGCATCGTTCGCTCGGACGCCGTCACCGCGGGATGATCCAGGTCCGGGAGCTCGTCCACCGCTACGGTGACACCGTCGCCGTGGACGGGGTCTCCTGCTCGTTCGCCGACGGGGAGTTCGTCGTCCTCGCGGGCGCGAACGGCTCCGGGAAGACGACCCTCGTCCGGCATCTGAACGGTCTCTTGGCACCCGATACGGGGACGGTGCTGGTCGACGACCGCGACGTGACCGAGCACTCCGTGTTCGCGCGCACCCGGGTGGGGATGGTGTTTCAGGACCCCCGCGACGGGTTCGTCGCGGCCACCGTCGGCGCGGACGTGGCGTTCGGCCCGGAGAATCTGGGACTCTCGCACGAGGAGATCGACCGCCGGGTCGCGGACGCTCTTGCGGCCGTCAACATGCAGGGACGAGCGGACGAGCGCATCGACGCGCTCTCCGGCGGGGAACAGGCGCGCGTCGCCATCGCGGGCGCGCTGGCGATGGAGCCGTCCCATCTCGTCCTCGACGAGCCCTTCACCGGACTCGACTGGCCTGCCCGGAAGTCGGTGCTCGATCGGCTCGTTTCCCTCGCTGCGTCGGGCACGGGCCTCATCGTCGTCACCCACGACCTGCGCGACCTCATCGAGCACGCCGACCGCGTCGTCGTCATGCGCGACGGTCGGGTCGCCCTCGACGACACCCCGGAGGCGGTGCTGGACGACCTCGAAGGTCACGACGTGCGTCGACCGTGACCCTCGCGTACGAACCCGGCGAGTCGTTCGCCCATCGGCTCGACCCCCGGTCGAAACTGCTCGTGCAGGTGGCGTTCGCCGCGGCGGCGTTCGCCCACACGACTCCGCAGGGATTGCTCGTCCTCACGGGGGTCACTGGGGTCGTGCTCGTCGGCGCGCGGACGGACCCGCGCGCGGCGCTCACGGAGTTCAGATACCTCCTCCCGTTCCTGCTCATGGCACCTCTCCTCGCCGGCCTCACGCTCGGTGCGCCGTGGTTCTCCCTCGCGGAGGCGCGGTTCCCTGCCCTCGCCTCCTACCGGGTACTACTGCTGCTCTTCGTCAGCGCGGCGTACGTCCGGACGACCCCCGTGCAGGACTCCCGTGCGGCCATCCAGCGGACGATTCCCGGAAAAGCGGGGCAGTTGCTGGGGATGGGCGTCGCGTTCGTCTTCCGCTTTTTCCCGGTACTCAGACGCGACCTCGCACGCGTCCGGGACGCGAACCGGGCGCGACTCGGCGACGAGCGACCGCTCCACGAACGGATGCAGTTCGTCGCCATCGGGGGGCTGAACCGCGCGTTCGCCCGGGCCGACACCTTCTCGCTCGCGCTGCGCTCGCGGTGTTTCGCGTGGAACCCGACCCTTCCCCGTCTACGGTTCACTCGATGGGACCTTCCCGTCCTGCTGTTCGCCCTCGCTCTCGCCATCTCGGCGGCCCTGTAAACTGTCCGCCCGTGGAGAGATTATCGGGCGACGGCACGGGTGAGGCGGCGAAATTCGCGTGTCCGGGTGAGAAGACTTAAGCGAATTGCTACCCGTGCGCCAATATATGACACTCACGCTCCCGCTACAGGCGGAGCCCATCACGCGTGAGACGTTCTGGCAGATCACTCCGGTGGGTGAGGTGGTGTTCTACTACCTCGCCGTGGTGACTGTCTTCGTCTTCGCGTGGGGGGTCTACAGCCGCTTCGAGCGCTACACGCGCGGCACGGACGACTGGTTCGAGCGGCTGGACGACCTGCCCGGCCGGGTCGCTCGCGCCGCCAAGATCGTCGCCTCCAACGAGAAGCAGTTCAATCGCGACCTGGTCGGCGGCATCATGCACGCGTTCATCCTCTGGGGCTTTCTGACGCTGCTCATCGGGACCACGATCCTCGCCATCGACCTCGACATCTGGACGAAGGCGCTGGGTCAGCCCTCCTTCTTCGTCGGCGACTTCTATCTCTCCTACTCGCTGGTGATGGACGCGATGGGCTTCCTGTTCGTCATCGGTGTCGGCATCGCCCTCTGGCGGCGCTACGCCGACCGGAAGGAGCGGCTGTGGGGGAAACACACCGACTGGGAGGACGACTTCCTCGTCTGGTCTTTGTTCCTGCTGGGCGTCGGCGGCTACGTCACCGAAGGCCTGCGGATCCTCGGGACGAGCGCCACCCGTGACGTCTCCTTCGAGACCGTCTCGTTCGTCGGCTGGTTCGTGAAGGACGTGTTCCAGGCGGGCGGGATGGACCCCGCGATGGCCAACGCGGTGTACCCACTCGCGTGGTGGTCCCACGCCATCCTCGCGTTCGTCTTCATCGCGGCCATTCCGTACGCGAAGCCGTTCCACATGATCTCGAGTTTCGCCAACATCGTCACCGCCGACGAGAAGGCGGGCAAGCGTCTCCCCGGCATTCCGGCCGACCTGGACGCCGACACCGGCGCCGACTCCATCGACTCCTTCTCGTGGAAGGAGCTGCTCGACCAGGACGCCTGTACGAAGTGTGGGCGCTGTTCGGCCGTCTGCCCGGCGAACGCCTCCGGGCGCAATCTGGACCCGCGTGACGTCATCCTCGATTTGAAGGCCTACCGCGAGGACGTGGACGCCGGCGGCGAGGAGAAACCCATCATCGCGGACGGTGGCGACTCCGTCATCGCCGCGGAGACGATGGAGTCCTGCATGGCCTGTATGGCCTGTATGGACGCCTGTCCCGTCGAGATCGAGCACCTGAAGAGCTTCACGCGATTGAATCGCCAGCTCACCGATACGGGCGAGATCAAACCCTCCGTGCAGGACGTCTTCCAGAACCTCATGCAGAAGGGGAACACGTTCGGCGACGCCCCCCGCAAGCGCGCGGACTGGGCCGACGAGCTCGAGTTCGAGCTGACGGACGTCCGCGAGGAGGAGGTGGAGTACCTCTGGTACGTCGGCGACTACCCGAGCTACGACGAGCGCAACAAGAAGGTCGCGCGCTCGCTCGCCCGCCTCCTCAAAGAAGCGGACGTGAGCTTCGGCATCCTCTTCGACGACGAGAAGTACGATGGCAACGACATCCGGCGCGTCGGCGAGGAGTTCCTCTTCCTCGAACTCGCGGGCCACCACGTCGAGACGTGGAACGAGTGCGACTTCGAGAAGATCGTCTGTACGGACCCCCACTCGTACAACACGTTCAAAAACGAGTACCCGGAGGTCGACTTCGAGGAGTTCGCGGACGACCCGATGATGCCCTTCGAGATCGAAGGATTCTGGAACGAGAGCGGCGATGTCGACGTGCTCCACTGGACGCAGGCCGTCGAGGAGCTCGTCACGGGCGGGAAGCTCCCGCTCGATGGAACCGAGTTGGAGTACACCGTCACGTACCACGACCCCTGTCATCTCGGCCGGTACAACGACGAGTACGAGGCCCCACGCGAGCTCGTGCGCGCCACGGGCTGTGACCTCTACGAGATGCCGCGCAACCGCGCCAACTCCTTCTGCTGTGGGGGCGGTGGCGGTGGCCTCTGGATGGACTTAGAAGAGGAGACGAAACCCTCCGAGGAACGCCTGCGGGAGGCGCTGGAGGACACCGAAGCCGGGTCGGGCATCGAGAAGTTCGTCGTCGCCTGCCCGATGTGTATGACGATGTACGAGGACGGTCGCAAGACCGGCGGCTTCGAGGACGACATCGAGATCGTGGACATCGCCGAGTTGCTCATCGAAGCGCTCGACACGAAGGGCGTCACGGTCTCCGACGCGTCCGGCGCGGCGGCCCCGGCCGACGACTGACGCACTCTCGACCGCGCTTCAGTTTCACTTCCACTCCGCCTCCGGCTCACGTTTTTTCCCTCTCCCCGAGTGCCATCCGTATGGATTCTCGCATCCGACGGCACGCCGAACTCTTGGTCGAGCACGCCACCGACATCGAGAACGGAGACTACGTCCTCATCAAGGCCCCCGCCGCGGCCGAGGAGCTGGTCGTCGCCCTCCACACGGAGTTGGGAAAACGCGGTGCCCTCCCGCTGCTCCAGTGGCGGAACCCTCGTGCCGGCGCCGCGTACGCCCGCGAGCTGGCCGTCGAGGACTTCGAGACGAAGGAGCACGAACGCGCCGCGATGGCCGAGGCCGACGCCGTCATCCTCGTCGCCGGCAACGCGAACGCGATGGAGGGGCACGATATCGCCCCCGAAAAGGCGCAGGCGAACAGCGAGGCGAACGCCCCCGTCCTCGAGGAACGGCTCCAGGCCCGGTGGGTCATCACCCAGCACCCGACCCGCGCCGACGCGCAGAACGCCGAGATGGGGACCGACGCGTGGGCGGACTTCGTCTACGACGCCATCGACCACGACTGGGAGGCCCAGAGAGAGAAGCAGGCGCGGGTCGCGGCGAAACTCGAAGCGGGCGAGGAGGTACGCATCGTCGCGGGCGACCGCACGGACCTCTCGCTCTCCATCGCCGGAATGAGTACGGTGAACTGCCACGGGAAACGGAACATGCCGGACGGGGAGGTGGCCACCGTGCCGGTCATCGACTCCGCGGAGGGAACCGTCCACTTCGACTTTCCTCGCCTTCGTGCGGGCAAGCGCATCGAGGGCGCGTGGCTCGCGTTCGAGGCCGGGGAGGTGGTGGAGTTCGGCGCGACGCGCGGCGAGGACGCCCTCGAAGCCATCATCGAGACGGACGACGGGTCCCGCCGACTGGGCGAACTCGGCATCGGCATGAACCGCGGGATCGACCGCTTTTCGGGCAACATCCTCTTCGACGAGAAGATGGGTGACACCGTCCATCTCGCGCTCGGCGACGCGCTGGCGGAGTGCGTCCCCGACGCGCGCGAGACGAACGAGAGCGCCACGCACGTCGATTTCCTCGTGGATATGCGCGAGGACACGCGCATCGAGGTGGACGGCGAGACGGTCCAGCGCGACGGCCGGTTCTGGTTCGAAGACGGCTTCGACGCCTGAAGTTCAAGTAGGGAGAGGGGACCAGACCCCCCGATGCAGGCGTTCTCCGACCTCGCCACCGCGGCGTACTGCCCGCGCAAGCTCTACTACCGCTGGCGCGACCCCGATATCGGCCCACCCGCCGAGGTGGCCGCGGTTCGCGAGCTGGCCTTCCGCTACGACGAACTGTTCGACGGCGACCTCTCCGGGGAGCCGATCGACGTGACGCCCACCCAGTGGCGGACGACCCTCGCCTGTACGCGCGAGCGACTCGCGCGGTGGGACGACCTCACGGCCCCCGCGGGGAGAGCGGTCTTCCTCGAGGGGAAGGACGCCCGCGGCATCGCCCACAAGGTCCTGACCGACCCCCTCGCGGTGAGCATCGTCTCGCCGGGCGCACCCCCCGAGGAGGGCGTCTGGAAGCCCCAGACCGTCCGCGCGGTCGCCGCGGCGAAGGCGCTGTCGTGGGAGCAGGGAGCCGAGGTCGAGGAGGCGTACGTGGAGTACCCCGCACACGGCGTCGTCAGACGGGTGAACACCGGGACGCGCGGAAAGGCCCAGTATCGGGAGGCGCTCGGGGTCGCGAGAAGCATCGATGGCCCGCCCGCACGGGTCAGCGACGCGCGGTGTGAACCCTGCGAGTATCGCGAGCAGTGTGGGACGCGAACGCGAACGTTCCGGTCACTCCTCTCGCGCTAGCCACGCGCGGATCTCCTCGACGAGCGGCCCCTCGCGGTGGACGACGCCTTCCTCGATGTCGACCACGGTGGAGCCTTGCCCGCCGGGGGTCTCGCCCCCGTCGAGGACGACGGCGCTCGCCGCGCGGATCTCGGGGTCGAGGTCGGCGACGGTCCGGGCGCTCGCCCGGCCGGAGACGTTCGCGCTCGTCGCCGTGATGGGGGCGACGCGTTCTAAGAGCGCGAGCGAGACGGGGTGGTCGGGGACGCGCACGCCCACGCGGTCACCCCCACCGGTGAGCGCCGGGGGGAGCTCGCCTCGAGAGACGACGACGGTCACGGGTCCGGGGAGGAACCTATCCATGAACCGACGCTCGCGCTCGGTGAGCGGGAGCTGGTCGGCGGCGGCCGAGGTCGAGGGATAGGCGACGGAGACGGGTTTGTCTCTCGCCCGCTGTTTCGCCTCGAACAGCGACTCGACCGCGTCGGCATCGGTGGCGAGCGCGGCCAGCCCGTAGACCGTCTCGGTAGGGTAGACGACGAGTTCACCCTCCCGGAGGGCGGCCGCTGCGCGGTCGTACTCGGCGTCGGTCGGCATCCCCTACAGCAGGTCCTCGACGGCCGCTTCGATCTCGTCGTACGGCGGGAAGTCGGGCCACACCTCGGAGACCCACTCGTAGGCGACGGTGCCGTCGGTGTCGATGACGTAGACGGCCGGCCGGGGTTCCTGGATACCGGTCATCCCGTCGAGGTCGTGGACGAGGCCGTAGGCGTCGGCGACCTCGTTCTGCGGGTCCGAGAAGAAGCGGAACTGCTCGAAATCACGCCACTCGCGGATGAACGACTTGAACTCGTAGGGGGTGGAGATGGAGAGCCCGAGGACGTGAGCGTCCCAGTCGGTCCAGTTGCGGTCGCGGATCTCCTGGAACATGTACGTCGGCGGGAAATCCCCCGCCATCTGGTGGAAGACGAGGACGACCGGTTTCTCGCTGTAGAGCTCCGAGAGGCTCACGTCCTCCCAGAACTCGTCGTTGACGAGCGGGCGGGTGAAGTCGGGCGCTTGCGCGCCGGCTTCGAGGTTCTCGGCGGCGGGCAGCTCGACGACGTCGAAATCCAGGTCCATTACGCCTCACCCCCGTAGGTGTTCTCGACGTACTGGACGATGTTCGCGCTCTCGGACATCGTCACGCCGGTGTTCTCGTCGACGATGGCCGGGACGGTGCGCGCGCCGGTGAGTCGCTTGACGACGTTCCGCCGGGAGTGGCGGGCGTCGACGAACCGCGACGTGTAGGGCACGTCGTTCTCCTGCAGGACGCGGACGACCCGTTCACAGAACGGGCAGGCCTGCAATCGGTACAGCGTGATGGCCGAGTCCTCCGACATGCGACGGGATACGACCGTCCATCCCCTAAGCGTGTCGCCCCCGGTTATGACAACCCTTAATCTTCCCCCCGGTCAAGCTTCCCCGTCTAAAATGGGTTTAGCGTGGCTTCTCATCGCGCAGGCGCAGGTGGACATCCTCGGCGTGACCCTCGGCCAGAACCTCTTTCTGAGCCTGGGTGCGTTCGCCATCTTCCTGCTCGTCCTGCTCTCGGCGTTCTTCTCCTCCTCGGAGATCGCTATGTTCTCGCTCGCCGACCACCGGGTGAACTCCCTCGTCGACGACGGGGTCAAGGGGGCGGAGGCGCTCGCGGAGCTGAAAGACGACCCGCACCGCCTCCTGGTGACGATCCTCGTCGGCAACAACATCGTCAACATCGCGATGTCCTCCATCGCGACGGGGCTGCTCGCCGTGACGCTCGGCAACCAGGGGCAGGCCGTCGCCATCGCGACGCTCGCCATCACGGCCATCGTCCTGCTGTTCGGGGAGTCGGCCCCGAAGAGCTACGCCGTCGAGAACACCGAGTCGTGGGCGCTGCGCATCTCCCGCCCGCTCCAGCTCGCGGAGTACGCGCTGCTCCCGCTCGTCATCACCTTCGACTACCTCACCCGGCAGGTGAACAAGATCACGGGCGGCCGCTCGGCCATCGAGACCTCCTACGTCACCCGCGAGGAGATCCGCGACATCATCGAGACCGGCGAGCGCGAGGGGGTCATCGAGGAGGACGAACGCGAGATGCTCCAGCGCATCTTCCGGTTCAACAACACCATCGCGAAGGAGGTGATGACCCCGCGACTGGATATGACCGCGGTCCCGAAGGACGCCTCCATCGAGGAGGCCATCGAGACGTGTATCCAGTCCGGCCACGCCCGGATGCCCGTCTACGAGGGGAGTCTCGACAACATCATCGGCGTCGTCCACATCCGCGATCTGGTCCGGGACCTGAACTACGGGGAGTCCGACCCCGGCGACCTCCGGCTGGAGGACTTACTGGAGCCCACCCTCCACGTCCCCGAGTCGAAGAACGTGGACGAGCTGCTCGCCGAGCTGCGCGCGAGCCGGATGCACATGGTCATCGTCATCGACGAGTTCGGCACCACCGAGGGGCTGGTGACGATGGAGGATTTGACCGAGGAGATCGTCGGCGAGATCCTCGAGGGCGAGGAGGAGGAGCCGATGGAGTTCTTAGACGACGACACGCTCGTCGTCCGCGGCGAGGTCAACATCGAGATGGTGAACGAGGCGCTCGAGATCGACCTCCCCGAGGGGGAGGAGTTCGAGACCATCGCCGGCTTCATCTTCAACCGCGCGGGCCGCCTCGTCGAGGAGGGGGAGGTCATCACCTACGACGACATCGAGATCCGCGTGATGGAAGTCGAGAACACCCGCATCATGAAGGCCCGCGTCACGCGCGGCGACCGGGAGGAAGAGGAGACGGAGCTCTCAGCCGAGTAGCGCGGAGACGCCCAAGAACGCCCCGTAGCTCACGGCGAACGCCAACACGAGCGAGCCGATCCACGCGAGGACGGTAAAGAGCATCTTCCTGCCGGAGACCCCTGCCCCACCGGCGGCGTAGCCCGACCCGATGATGGCGGAGACGATGATCTCGTTGAAGGAGACCGGAACGCCCAGGAACACCGCGGACTGCGCGATGGCGAAGGAGGGGATGAGCGCGGCGATACTTCGCCGGGGTCCGAGCGAGGAGTAGTCCTGCGCGAGCGCTTTGATCATCCGGGGGGCACCGGTCCACGACCCGGCGAGCAGGCCGAGCCCGCCGCCGAACAGCAGGACGGTGAGCGGGATCGTGACGGGAGCGTCGTCGAGAATGGGAAGGAGGGGCCCCAGCGCCAGCCCGACCTGACTCCCGCCGGCGGAGAAGGCGACGAGCCCGCCGAGCGCGAGCAGGAAGTGGCGCTGGCCGGCGGCCTCGTCGCGGACGATGTCCCGCCGGAGGACTCCCGCCACGAGGAGGGCGAACGCCACCGTGACCGCGACTTTCGTGACGAGGAGCGTGCTGGGCTCGGGGACGGTGCCGCCGAGCGTGAGCACCGCGCCCGCGAGGGCGGCCGCGAGCCCCCGGGCCTCGCCTGCGGGGCCGAGAATCACGAACTCCACGTTGGCGAGGATGACGCCGATGAGCGCGGCGAGCACCGGAACCGCGACGGGCTCGGGGACCCGCTCGTCGCGGAGCAGTTTCGCGGTGGCGAAGGCGATGCCGCCGCCGACGAAGGGGACGGCGACCCACAGCGAGACGATCTCGCGATACTTGGCCCACGCGGGGTCGCCGCCGAGCGCGAGGCCGACCCCCACGACCGCGCCGGTGACGGTGAACGCGGTGGCGATGGGGTAGCCCGTGAAGACGCCGATGGCGACGAGGATGGCGGCGGTGAGCAGGCCGACGATGGCCGCGGTGGGGGTGATGCTCACGCCCACGACGAGCTCCCGGCCGACGGCCTCGGTGACGTTGGCTCCCTGCAGGTATGCGCCGGCGAGCCCCAGGATGCCGACGACGAAGCCCGCGCGCATCACGCTGATGGCGTTCGCGCCGACGGCGGGAGCGAACGGGGTGGAGCCGGAGCTCCCGGCGCCGATGGCCCACGCCATGAAGAGGGAGGCGAACGCGGCGACGAGCAGGGCGACGGCCGTGCCGGGGTCCATTGCCCCGGCGTACGCCACCCCGGTGTTTATACCCGCCGACTCCGGCGTCCCGGGCGAGTCAGGTCGAGTTGGGGTGTGATTCCCCGTTCGTCTCTTCTTCGGGGACCTCTGCCCCCTCGATGGCGGCCGCGGTCTCCGTCTCCTTCGGGGTGTCCACGTGCCAGCGCTCCACCGAGGTCTCGTAGTCCGCGAGTCTGTTCGACACCCGGATCTTGAGGTCGTCGTCGTTGACGTTCACCTCGAGGACGTAGTCGTCCTTCCCGGTCCGCTGGACGTTCGCGCTGACCAGCTCGTTGTCGAAGTAGTAGGGGGCGAGCTGGGTCATCACGTTCTTGTAGACGGCGCCCTCGACCTTCCGGAGCGCCTTCCGACCCGCCGAATCCGCGGCCCGCGCGAGGTAGTCGATGGACTCGCTCCACTTGTCGACGGCCTCGTCCGGGTCGTCGTCGAGCGTCTCGTAGGACTCGGTGAGCTTCTCGCCGGCGCGCTGGACGTCCTCGGTGGGGGCACGGCCCTTCTTCTCGCCTTCCCCCTCGCCGACGGCGGCCTGTTCGGCCGTCTTGTCGCTGACGTCCTCGTCGAGCCGCTCCTCGTGTTTCGGTCGCCACTCGTCCCAGGCCTCGAGGGCGTCGGCGTCGACCGGCTGGCCGTCGCTCGCGAGGTCGCGTAGTGCGCGCGTGATGCGCTCGCCGTGCTCGACGATATCGCCCCAGTCGCCTCGCTGTTTGAACCCTGAGACGCTCTCTTCCATCAGCGCCCGTAGATGAACCGCGTCGCCGCGTCGTCGAGGCGGGTCTTCACGCCCGAGAACCACGCGCCCGGCGACAGGCGGCGCAGCTCGTCGTCGTCGATCTCGATACGTTCCTCGCCGAACGGGTCGCGCTCGCCCTCGGTCGCGGCGTCGACGACCGTGGACATCGCACACCGGCCACACGCTTCCGTGTCTTTCCCTCCCATGGGCAATCGTATGGGAACGAGCCGATTAAACGTTGTCCTCGCCCCGACGCGTTTTTGCGGTGTGAGACGGTACCGTGCGATATGGGTTATCACGTTATCGACCCCGACGACCTCGAGACGGAACCGGACCGCCCCTGCGAACTGCGACGGGTCTCCCCCGTGGCGGGCTTCGACAACATGGCGGTCAACCGGTTCCACGCCGCGCCGGGCGAGGAGATCCCGCTCGCGTACCACTACCACGACGACCAGGAGGAGCTGTTCGTCGTCCTCTCGGGGACGCTCTCCGTCGAGACGCCGGAGGGGACCTACGAGGCCGAGGCAGGCGAGCTGTTCACCGTCACCCCGCCGAACCCCCAGCGGGGCTACTGCGCCGAAGATGCGGACGGGCCGGTGACGGTCATCGCGGTCGGCGCGCCCGCGGTGGACGACGTCCACCCGTACGAGCCATGAGCGAACCGGTGGAGGCGCCCGACGAGACCGCCGCCATCCCGCGCCCCGACTGGGACGACGCGTACCTCGACCGGGTGGCCGACCGGCTCGTCACGAACTACGACCTGGAACGCGACCACCGCGAGGGGGGCGAACGGTTCGACCTGTTCGGCCGGCTCTACATGGAGAGCCAGAAGCAGTTCCTCCACCCCTCGGTGAACTTCGCGAACCACCACCAGCAGGAGTACCTCTACGCGCGGCGCACTGATGGAGTAAGCGTGGCCGAGATCGACCGGCTCGTCGACCTCGCGGACGACCTCGCCGCGAAGTACGTCGAGGCCGACGAGGAGCACTACGGGACGGATTTCACCTTCGTCCTCGTCGTCCCCGAGGTTCCCGAGGACGTCCGCGAGCGGGTCGCGAGCCTGAACGAACGAACGCTCATCAAGTACGGTTACCACGGCCACTACGAGGTGAACGTCGCCGTCGTCGCGCCGGAGGCGGAGGAGGCGGTGCGGAGCCACGGCGCGGACGTGGCACAGGCGTTCGTCCTCTGGGAGCGGCTCCCGGACCCCGCTCCCGGACTCCTGAAGCGGCTCCTCGGCCGCATCCGCGGATGAAGCGCCTCCTGCTCCTCTGCGTCCTCGCCGTGAGTGCCGGCTGTCTCGGCGGCTTCGGCGGCGAACGGGTCGCGCGGGCCGCGAGTCATCCGGCGACGCTCGAGGCGCCCGGCTACACGCTCGCGAACGCCTCCAGCCCCAGCATCGACGCCACCGTCCGCGCCTCCATCTCGGGTGACGTGGAGCTCCAGGGCCAACAGCGCGTGAACGCCACGCTCGCCGTGCGGCGCTACGAGGGGAACGCGACGGTGGGTCTCGTCACGTCACCCGCGGTGCGCCCCATCGAGAACACCGACACCGTGCGTGACCCGTTCGCGACGCTCCCGGTCGAGCGACAGGTGGCACTCGCGACCGGCGTTCGGGCCGGCGACGGGTCGGCGACCACCTCGCAGGTACGGCTCCTCGGCCGGAACGCGACGCTCACCTCCTACGGTGACGCCCACCTCGTCCGCGTCCGCCATGGTGAGGACTTCGTCACCGTCGTCGTCGTGGGGGAGCGACCGTCGCAGTCGCTGCTCGACGGCGTGACGCACGAAAAGTAATCCCCGGCCTCACCCCGGCGGGTGAGGCACGTCGGTTGTGCGGTCTACTCCTCGCCGCTCACTGAACCGCCGTCTGCCACGGCGGCACCCTTCCGGTCGCGCACCTCTCGGATGTTCTCGATCCCCATCTTCACCAGCGAGAGTGCCAGGCCGATGAGGACGAGCGCGAGGACGATCTGGACCGCCGCGGACATCTGTGCCGCGATGGTCGCACCACCCTCACCCCACTGCCCCTGGATGAACTTCGTGTAGAGGTTCTGGTAGAGTGCCAGCCAGAACAGGCCGAGCACGGTGATGGTGGTCATGATGGCCATCGGCAGGCCGGTCGAGATGAGCTGTTTCGAGTCATCCCAGTTGGCCAGCCAGACGGTCGCGGTGAGCAGTGCGAGTGCGGCGAGCAGCTGGTTCGCACCGCCGAACAGCTGCCAGAGCGTCAGCCACGACCCCGAGGTGATGAGGATGTACGCCGGGACCGCCTGGATGACCGGGTTCCAGTAGCGGTTCGTGGCGGTCTCCTGCACGGAGGTCTCCGGGACGCCGACGATTTCCTCCATCATGTAGCGGCCGAGACGCACGGCCGTGTCGGTGGAGGTGAGCAGGAAGCTCACGAGCACGAGCGCCATGAACGGCCCGCCGAAGCTCGTCGGGATGCCGAAGGAGGTGAGGATGATCCCACCGCCCGTGGCGAAGTTCGGGAGCGCGCGGCCGATACCGCCACCCGCGGTGACGCCCGCGACGGCGAGCGTCGAGAGGGCGACGATGGCGAGCAGCCCCTCACCGAGCATGCCACCGTAGCCGATGGCACGGGCGTCGGACTCCTTGTTGAGCTGTTTCGAGGTCGTCCCCGAGGAGACGAGCGAGTGGAAGCCCGAGATGGTCCCACACGCGATGGTGATGAACAGCAGCGGGAACAGCGGCGAGATGCCGGTGGTGCCCCAGAAGCCGTTGAACGCACCGATGTTCACGACGAGCGGCTGGGCGGACGTGCCCAGCAGCGTGCCGACGATGATGGCGACGAGCGCGCCGCCGACCCCCGAGTAGAGGAGGAACGACGACAGGTAGTCACGCGGCTGGAGCAGCATCCACACGGGAAGCGCGGACGCGGCGGCCGCGTAGACCATGATGATGGGAATCCAGGCGGCGGTGTTCGCGCCGAGCGCGGACGCGCCGGGGATCCACGAGCCGCCCGACATGAGGACGAGCGTCCCTGCGGGGTAGTCACCCGGGAACAGCGCCAGCGGGTACTGGATGCCGATCCAGACGCTGACGAAGACGGCGGCGACGAACGCGACCGTCCCGACACCGAACGGCAGGTTGAGCTGGTACAGATAGATGCCGAAGAGGAAGGCGAGCCCGATGTACAGGAAGCTCGTCGTCGCGGCCTGTGGGAACGCGTTGAACACGATGGCCACCACGAGGGCGAACACCGCGACGACCAGGATGATGGTCAGGAACGCGAACCACAGCAGCATGTTCTTGCCGCGTTCGCCGACGTACTCGCCGACGATGTAGCCCACCGACTTCCCTTCGTGTCGAAGGCTCGCGGAGAGCGAGACGAAGTCGTGGACCGCGCCCATCAGGGGGTTCCCGATGGCGATCCACAGCAGCGCGGGGACCCAGCCCCACACCACACCGGCCGTGATGGGCCCGACGATGGGGGCCCCGCCGGCAATGCTCGAATAGTGGTGTCCGAGCAGCACTGGTTTCTTCGCGGGTACGTACTCCTGTCCGTCTTCGTACTTGTGCGCTGGCGTCTCGCGTTCATCATCCAGTTCCACGAACTGGGAGAGGTACTTGGAGTAGCCAAGATACCCGATGGTGAACAGGACGAGCACAGCCAGCACAAGCCAGATTACCTGTACCATGGTGATGTGCCTCAACCGTGCGCTAGGCCATGTCATGCATAAATGCTAGGGTTTCATACGTGACTTATGAGATACAGAAGACCCGCGAAGTTTTCCGCTATCCGGGCGTACGGGCCGTTCAGCCCGCTACCGCTATGTCACGTCGATGTCTAGTTCCGCTGCCACGTCCTCGAGGAGGCTGCCTTTCACCTCTCGCACGCGAGTCTCGATGGCGGCGACGAGCGGTTCGTCGAACTCCTCCTCGATAGTCTCGACCCGCTCCGTCTCGGTGGCGACCCGGTCGCGGAGGAACCGCGCGCCACGCCCGTTCTCGTCGTCGTCGGGCGACGGGGTGAGGCGGTTGACGACGAGGCCGGCCACGTCGAGGTCGTACTCCGCGAGCGACGCCACCGCGCGGGCCGTCTCGCGGATGGAGAGCTGGTCCGGGTTCATCACGAGGAAGAACGCGGCGTCGGATTGCAGCACGTCGCCGGCGAACTCGAACCGCTCCTTCCTCGTCTTGAGCCGCTGGATGATGGGGTCCTGTTCGGCCTTCCGTCTCGCGGAGCGCTCCCCGATGGCGGCCTTCTCGTAGAGGTCGATGGAGGTCGCGCGCTTCTCGATGAGTCGCTCGATCCACCCCTCGAGCAGGCCGGGCAGCGAGAGCAGGCGCAGGGTCCCGCCGGTCGGCGAGGTGTCGAAGACGACGCGGTCGTAGTCGGCCTCGCGCATCACGTCGATGAACCGGTCGAACAGCGCGGCCTCGTGCGCGCCGGGGGTCCGGTGGGCGAGCTCGATCTGCCGGTCGATCTCGTTGACCATCGCGGGCGAGACCTGATCGGAGAGGGCGCGTTTGGTCTCCATCAGGTGCTCGTCGACCTCCTCCTGGGGGTCGATCTCCATCGCGTAGAGGTTCTCGTGGCCCTCGACGGGTGCGGGATCGTCGGTGAACTGCTGGTCGAACACGTCCGAGGTGGAGTGGGCGGGGTCCGTCGAGACGATGAGCGTGGAGAGCCCCTCCCGGGCGCATTTGAGCGCGTAGGCGGAGGAGACGGTCGTTTTACCGACGCCCCCCTTGCCGCCGAAGAAGACGAACCGCTCCATCAGAAGTGGTACTGTTCGCCTTTGCGTTCGATGAGCGAGCCGCGGTCCCACATCCGGCGCTCCCACTGGCCGAACTCCTCGGCCATGAACGGGAGTAGCTCGGAGGTGTAGTAGGAGACCGGGGAGGGGACGCCGAGCGCGTCAGTGAAGCAAGCGAGCAGGAAGAGGTCGTCCGTGTCCTCCGCCTCTTTCTCGATGAGCTCGAAGGCGGGGTGCTCTATCATGCCGTGATACAGCCCGTGGTACCACTCCTTCAGGCTGGCGATGAAGTCGGATATCCGGTCGGCTAGTGACATATGGTGTGCGTTGTCGTCCAGCAATGAAAGCGTGTCGTCAGCGCGCCTGTCGGCGGGTTAACAGGCACAGCCGGTGGAGCCGGGCGAGCGCTCGAACTCCATCTCGTCGCCGCACTCCGGACAGGCGGGCGGCCCCTCACCGGGCACGTCGAGGTCCAGGAGGCGCTCCGAGCAGTCGTGACACCAGTAGGCACCCTTCGATTCGTTCGTGCTGGTCCCGCGGTTCGTCGACGAGGAGGACGCCGCGAGCACGTCCTTCACCGTGTTGAGCAGTCCCATACGTGGCGGTCCCGGGCGAACGACATAAACGCTCACGGGGGTGTGCGCGTGTGGCGCACAGTCTCTCAGCGTCGCCTACCGCACGAACAGCGGGAGCGCGAGGAGCGCGAGCACGCCCACGAGGATGAGCGCGCCGTAGAAGAGGCGCTTGATGCGCTCGCCCGGCTCGACGATGCTCGCCCGCTCGGGGTGGTAGGCCCAGACGTAGTGGTGGTACGCGGCGGCGGTGAGGAGGGCGGTGATACCGCCACAGACGACGAGCGCGAGTGGGAGCGGGAGCCCGAGCGTCAGCAGATACGGGGGGCCGTAGCTGAAGACGACCAGGAACCCGAACGCGGCGGCGACGAGGAAGGGGACGGGGTCGACGTGCGTCCCCTCGTGGTTCCTGAACTCCATGTGTAACACGTTGGCACGGGGCCACCTAAAGGATGTCCGTACAATTAAGCCGAATCGGGCAATACCGCCCTCAATGGCTTCCGATGGCGACATTCGCGTGCTGTTGGTGCTGGATTTCCTCCTCTCGTTCGTGTTCGTCTACGCCCTGCTGAAGGGGCTCGCGTTCATCGACGTGCTGGCGTTCTCGTGGAACACGGCGGCGATGGCGACCGCGTTCCTGGGCTTTCTCACCTACCTCATCGTGCTTCGCTAACACCCGAACGGCCGTCTCGTGCGTTTTAAGGCCTCGGCGGTCGCCGTTTCGGGAAATGACCATCGAGGACCGAGACGACGCGTACGTCGTGGGGCACGCGCTGGCGAAACACACCCTGAGCCACCTCCGCTCCGTCAACACGGAGCAGGTCTCCTTCCGCAAGGGCCTGGTAAAACTCGGGCGCATCTGCGGCTACGAGATCATCGACGGGATGATGGAGACGGAGTTCGTCTCCATCACGACCCCGCTCGCGGAGACGACCGGCGAGCGCGTGAAGGGGCTCGACGACGTGGTCATCATCAACGTCCTCCGCGCCGCGACCCCGTTCGTCGAGGGGCTGTTGAAGGCGTTCCCCCGCGCGAAACAGGGCGTCATCTCCGCGGGTCGCAACGAGGAGGCCGGGATGAACGAGGCCGGCGAGTTCCCCATCACCGTCGACTACGTCAAACTCCCCGAGATCAAGGACGACGACACCGTCATCGTCGCGGACCCGATGCTCGCGACGGGGTCGACGATGGTCACCGTCCTGGAGGAGGTGCTGCAGGCCGGCTCCCCGGAGCGACTGGTCGTCCTCTCGGCGGTGGCGGCCCCGCCGGGGCTCGTCCGCGTGCAGGAGGCGTACCCCGAGGTGGACGTGCTCACCGTCTCTATCGACGAGCGGCTGGACGACGACGGCTACATCGTCCCCGGGCTCGGCGACGCCGGCGACCGCGCGTTCCGAACGAAGTAACGTCTGAACGCGCCCGCGTTCCGTCGTCTTCAGTTACCCTCTCGGCTCGCTATCTCTCCGCCTACTCCCCGCGTAGCGCCCGCTTCGACCGGTACTCACCGCGAAATTCCCGTTCAGTTTCATTCTCAGAAACCTTACGGCATTTCTTGTACCAGACTCGACAGCGCTCATGTGTGTCTTTCTCTCTCACTCGGGTGTTTCAATCGACGAACACTCCCGAAAACATGCTTGCAAACCGATACCAGTATATAGCGTTCGGAACAACACTGTGATGTATGACGCCCGATCTCGATCGTCGTCGGTTCATTGAGGCAACGGGCCTCGCAGGTATCGCCGCACTTGCCGGCTGTACGGGTGGCGGTGGCAGTACGGAGACACGCATCTCCTGGCACGCTGGAGGGACCGGGGGGACCTACTTCCCGCTCTCTAACGAGTTCAAGACCATCGTCGAGGAGAACACGGATTTCACGCTGCAGGTGCAGTCGACCGGTGCGTCCGTCGAGAACGTCGGGTCGCTCCAGTCGGGCGACGCCGACTTCGCGCTCATCCAGAACGACGTGGCGTTCTACGCGAAGAACGGTGAGGGTATCGAGGCGTTCAAGGGTAACCCCGTGAAGAACCTCCGCGGTGTCGCCACGCTCTACCCCGAGACCATCACCATCGTCACGCTCGCGGACACGGGTATCGAGACGCCCGCGGACCTCGAGGGTGCGACCATCAACACCGGTGACCTCGGCTCGGGCACGCAGGTCAACGCCGTCCAGATTCTCGAGGCGCTCGGCATATCCGAGTACACCGAGCAGAACGCCGGCTTCTCGACCGCCGCGGACCAGCTGAAGAACGGCGACATCGACGCCGCGTTCGTCGTCGGCGGCTGGCCGGTCGGCGCCATCGCGGACCTCGCCAACACGAACGACGTGGAGATCGTCGAGATCAAGGGCGACAACCGGCAGGCGGTCCTCGACGCCGCGCCGTTCTTCGCCACCGACACCATCCCGGGTGGCACCTACGAGGGTATCGACAGCAAGCGCGAGACCGTCTCCGTGCAGGCGATGATCGCCACGCGCGCCGAGATGGAAGCCGACACCGTCGAGCAGATCTCGGCCGCCATCTTCGACAACACGGACGACCTCACCATCAAGACGGACTTCATCACGAAGGCCTCCGCCCAGGACGGCATGTCCATCGAACTCCACGAGGGCGCACAGGCCTACTTCGGCTGAGGTCGACGACCACCTCCCCTTATGCCCCGACTCGACCGCCCACTCCGTGGCCTGCTAGCCGTCGCCCTCGTCGTCGCCGCGCTCGCCGGGACGGGCGCGGCGGTGCCGGGCGAGCGCGTCCTCGTCGTCGAGGACGCCGACACCGGCGAACGGTTAGCGACGGTGCCCGTCGAGGAGGGGACCACGGTGAACCTCTCGTACACCCACAGCGTCGAGAAGACGCCCGTACACGACATCTACACCGTGCGGGGGACGACCCTCGACAACACGAAGATGCGGTTCAAATCCTACGGGTGGGGGCTGCCGGCCCGTGAGGACGTGCGACGGGCGGGTGGCTATTTCGTCTTCGACCCCAATCGGAGCTACGAGGAGTTCTACGTGAAAGCCGGGCGCGTTGCGGGCCACCGGCTCACCGTGGGCGACCGGCGCATCGACCTCGTCGCCCTGTCGAACGCCAGCAGCGTCAGAATCGCCGTCGAGCGTCGGTCCGCGCTCGCAACAGCCATTTCGAAGCTATGACCGAGACCGAACCAGACCAACTGTCGGAGGAAGAACAGCAGGAGCTACTGAAGGAGCTCGAACGGAAGCGTTCGCTCCGGGGGACCGCTGCGGTGGCCGTCTCCGCCGTCGCGATCCTCTTTTCGGCGTTCCAGACGTGGCTCGCCGCGAAGGGCATCGTCTTCGCCGTCACCGTCCCGTTCGTCGGACGGGTCGGCATCGAGTCGCTCCAGACGCTCCAGATACGCGCCATCCACGTCGCCTTCGCGCTGGTACTGGCGTTCATGCTGTTCCCGCCATCCACCGGGGACGGCTTCGTCGCCAGACGGCTGCAGGCGGTCCCGCCCGCGGTCCGCGAGCGGTTCGGTGACTCCCCCGTCACGTCCGTCGTGGAGGCGCTCGCCGACGCGGTCCGGTGGTTCGCCGGCGACCCGGAGGGTGAGCGTATCACGCCGCTCGACGGCGTCCTCTCGCTTTTCGCCGTCCTCTCGGCGTTCTACTTCCTCACGGAGTTGGACGAGATCATCAACGTCGTCCGGTCGCTCGGACTGAACAACGCCCGGACGGTGGGTGAGGTGTACCCGATCCTCGCGCCGCTGGAGGCGCTTCCGATCCTGGGGGAGAGCAGCTGGGCCTACCTGCTGGGACTCGTCGGCGTCCTCCTCGTGCTGGAGGCGACCCGGCGCACCCTCGGCTTCTACCTGATGACCATCGTCTCCTCGTTCATCGTCTACGCGAAGTACGGGTGGCTCATCGACCCCGCCACCCCGTTCATCGGCGTCCTCTCGATCACGGACACCTCGTGGGCCATCATCATCCGTGACCTCTGGTACAACACCTCCAACGGGGTGTTCGGGATCCCCGTCGGCGTCTCAGTCGATTTCATCTTCATCTTCATCCTGTTCGGCGCGTTCCTGGAGATGTCCGGGGCCGGCAAGTGGTTCATCGACCTCGCCTACGCCGCGACCGGTAAACGGCGTGGTGGCCCCGCCAAAGCCAGCATTCTCGCCTCCGGGTTCATGGGGACCATCTCGGGCTCCTCCATCGCGAACACCGTCACCACGGGCGCGTTCACCATCCCGCTGATGAAGCGCTCGGGCTACCGTCCCTCCTTTGCTGGTGCGGTGGAGGCCTCGGCCTCCTCGGGTGGCCAGATTCTCCCGCCCGTGATGGGTGCGGCGGCGTTCCTCATCGTCGAGTACACGCTCACGCCCTACGCGGACGTGATTCTCGCGGCCGCCATCCCCGCCGTCGTCTTCTTCTTCGGCGTCTGGGTGATGGTCCACCTCGAGGCCTCTCGTCTGGATATCGGGGCCGTCGAGGGGATCGAGACCGTCACCATCCGGGAGCACATGAAACGCGGGTGGTTCTACCTCGTCCCCATCGGGCTCCTGCTCTACTATCTCATCATCGAGGTGCTGTCGGTGGCCCGTGCGGCGTGGTACACCCTGTTCGCCATCACGGCGCTCATCGCGCTCGTGGCGGCGTACAACGAGGACACCCGCGGCCCCCTCGTCGGGAGCATCGCGGGGCTCGCGCTGCTGGATTTCGCCGCCCACCTGCTCACCGGCGCGGGCCTCGTCGGGGCCGTTCTCGGGCAGGGAACCGGGGCGATGAGCCCCGAGGCGGCCCTGCTCGCCACTGCCGGCGGCATCGGCTGGATCATCCTCGGCGTCTCCGTCGCCGTGATGCTCGCCCGGCCGAGTATCGACCCGCCGCTTCTGGAGTACGACGACCAGGTGGACGACTCCGCGGAGACCGTCGCCGACTCGCTCGACCGGCGGGCGCTCGCGGACCGCGCGCCGTTCCGCTTTCTCACCTTCATCCTGAAGTCGATGGACTCCGGGGCGCGCACGGCCACCACCGTCGTCATCGCCGTCGCCGCCGCGGGGATCATCCCCGGCGTCATCTCGGCGTCCGGCCTGGGCCCGAACCTCACGGCGCTCATCCTGAACGTCGCGGGCGGGTCGCTGGTGCTCCTCTTGGTCATCACGGCCATCTCCAGTATCATCCTCGGGATGGGGATGCCCACCACCGTGACGTACATCATCCTCGTCTCGATGCTGGGGCCCGCCATCTCCGAGTTCGGAATCCCCATCCTCGCGGCCCACCTGTTCATCCTCTACTTCGGGGTCATCGCCGACATCACCCCGCCGGTGGCGGTCGCGGCCTACGCCGCCTCGGGCGTCGCCAAATCCGACCCGTTCGAGACGGGGATCGAGGCGTTCTCCCTGTCGCTCAACAAGGCCATCGTCCCGTTCGCGTTCGTCCTCACGCCCGGCATCCTCCTGATTCGGGGAACCGGGACGGGTGAGGAGGTGCGCGTGTTGAACGCCACCGACTTCGCGGACCTCGGGTTCCTGATCCCCGAGGTCGTCATCCCCGTCGTCGGGGTGTTCGTCGGCGTCGTCGCGCTCGGCGCGACGGTCATCGGCTACCTCTACACCGACATCGGCCGCAACGAGCGCGCGGGCTTCTCGCTCGCCGCGCTCCTGCTCATCGCTCCGGGGCTGCTGCTCTCGCCCGTCGGTATGAACACGGTGGAACTCGACCTCGCCGCGCGTGCGGCGGGGGCGCTGCTGTTCGCGGCGCTCGTCGTCCTGAACCGGTCGCGGTCGTCGGGGACGGCCACCGCGGCACCGGCCTGACGGCCTCGGCTCCCTCCCCCTACTCGATCTCTATCCGGCCGTTCGTCGCCGACCGGAGCCTGTCGCGCAGTCCCTCGGCGTCGGCGGTCGGCACCCGAACCTCGAAGCTGACCGTCGCGTCGTAAGCGGCCTCGAACGCGACGCCCTGACTCTCGAGGATGCCGCGGACCGTCCCCGAATCGTCGTACTCGACCTCGGCGACGAACCGCTCGTGAGGGACCTCGGTGACGACGCCCGCTTCCGCGATCGCGTCCTTCACCGACTTCGAGTACGCCCGAACCAGGCCCCCGACGCCGAGGTTCGTCCCGCCGTAATACCTGGTGACGACGACGGCGACGTTCTCCAGCTCCCGGCCCTGCAGGACGTTCAACATGGGCTTGCCGGCGCTCCCGGAGGGTTCGCCGTCGTCGTTGGAGTACTCGCGGAGCATCCCTCCTCCAAGCGACCCGTCGCCAACGCGGACCCGGTAGGCGGGGACGTTGTGGGTCGCGTCGGCGTACTCGGCTTCGACCTCCGCGATGAACGCCTCTGCGTCGTCGACGGTCTCGACGGGGCGCGCGTGGCCGATGAACTCAGAGCCCTGCACGACGAAGCGCGTTCGCGCGGGGCCGGCGAGGGTGCGGTACTCCGTGGTCACGCCCGACACCTCGCCAGCCTGCGGGATACAGTTTTCGAGCCGTGGGTGGGTTTCATATCCGTCGGCGCTGAGGATTCAGAGCATGACGCACTCTACAGGGGACGCCATCCTCGACGGCCTCGTCGGGGGTGGGGTTCCGACCGAGGGGACGCTGCTCGTCCGGGGGTCCTCCGGGACGGGCCGGTCGCGGCTCGCTACCGGCGCGCTCGCGGCCGGCGACTGGTACGTCTCTGTCGGGCCGCCCGACCGGCGACGGCGCGAGGCGCTCCCGGGCGACGTGACGACGGTCGTCGTCTCCCCGACGGCCGACGGGCTGGCCGTCGAGGTCGGCGACGACAGCACGGAGACGACCCTCGCGGGGCTGGCCGGGACGCTGGCCGACGTGGCCGGCGCGGTTCCCGACCGGGTCGTCCTCGACGGTGTGGAGGGCCTCGGCGACGCGGGCGGCGGGGTCGTCCGGCTCTGTAGCGCGCTGGAGGCGGCGGGTGCGGCCTGTCTCGTGACGGCTGCGGGCGACGCGCCCGCGCTCACCCACCACGCGGCGGCCGTCGTCGAGTGCTGGCAGGACCCCGTCGGGGGTGACTTCCAGCGGTTCCTTCGCGTCGAGAAGGCGCCGACGGACCTCGACAGTCGGCGTTACCGACTCGCGCTCTCGGCGACCGACGCGGGCCTGGTCCCCCGGTCGACGGCGTCCGAGCACGAGACGCTCGCCACCGATATCGAGGGGTTCGACGAGCTGGTCGGCGGGTTCGTCCGCGACGGGGTCACCGTCTTCGAACACGACGCGCGGACGAGCCACTGGCCGTTCACCGCGTCGGTCTGTGCGCACGTCCTCGAACGCGGTGCGCGCGTGGTCTGTGTCACGGCCCCCGGCGTCGTCGCCGGCCGGGTGAACGACCTGCTCGCCTCGCGCATCGGGAGCGTCCAGCAGCTGATGAAGAACGACCAGTTCTACCTGCTGGATACGGTCTCACAGGACCGCGAGACGGGGATGCTCTCGGGGTTCCCGAAA
This sequence comes from Natronomonas sp. EA1, assembly GCF_051195035.1. Taxonomy (NCBI): domain Archaea; kingdom Methanobacteriati; phylum Methanobacteriota; class Halobacteria; order Halobacteriales; family Natronomonadaceae; genus Natronomonas; species Natronomonas sp. EA1. Next base: position 363,772 of record NZ_JBNTJV010000003.1, on the reverse strand, counting down.
CGGAACGTCATCCTCCAGTCGGAGACGGGGAGCCTCCAGGAGTCGATCCGGTCGCTCGTCGACCGGCTGGCCGGTCGCCCGACGTTCGCCGTCCTCGAACTCTCCGCCGTCCTCCACCACGTCTCGCCGGCGCAGGCCCGCCAGATGTTCTACTGGGCCTCGGCGAACGTCATCGCGCTCCCCGGGTTCTCCGCGGCCATCACCGTCGACCGCAGCGTCGCGGGCGACCGCGTGGCCGACTTCTTCACGAGCGAGGCGGACACGGCGTTCAAGACGTGGCGCGGCGAGGAGGGGCTCGACTTCTTCACCGTCGAGAAGGGGCCCTCGGACGCGGTGGGGCGCTCGCGCGTCGTGGAGCCGCTCGCCGAGCCGCCGTTCGTCCGGCTCCGCTGATCACGCCGCTCGCTATTCGAGCTCGATCTTCCGGACGAACGGGAGCGCCTTGAGCTCGTTCAGCAGGTCGCCGGGGAGGTCCGCGTCCGTGATGATGTAGAGACAGGGGTCGTCCGTGAACTCCGGGTCCTGTGAGATGGTCTGGCGGATGGAGATGCCGCGTTCGGCGATGAGGCCGGTCACCTGCGCGACGATGCCGGACTCGTCGGCGTCGGCGACGCGCACGGTGAGCACCGTCAGGTCCAGCACGGGCGCGAGGTCCATCAGCGACGGGATCGCGGAGATGTTCTGGAAGATGCGCCGGAGCTCCGGGTCGTCGAGGATGGCGTCGGTGGTCGCGTCCACCACGCGCCGGTCGACCCCGATCTCGCGGGCGATCCCCGTGTTGGGGATCTCGATGCCGCCCGAGACGACGCGCCCCTCGTCGTTGACGGAGAACCCCCGTTCGAGGAGGAGACGGATGACCGCCTGCTGGGACGGCGAGTCCGCGAACTTCTCCATGATTTCGTCGAACATACCCCGTGGGTCGTGGGGGCACGGGAAAACGGTTCCGAGGCCCCCCGCGAGCGCCCGATGGCGTTTTCACCCGGCCCGCCGAACCCCCGGCCATGCGCGAGGTACGCACCTGTGACTTCTGTGGCGCGGACGGCCGCGGCGTCTACGAGGTACTCCCCCCCGAGATCGACGGTGGCCGGCGGATGGTCCTCTGTCCGCCCTGCAAGGACACGCTGGCCGACGTCGTCGCCCCCCTGCTCGACCGGCTGAACGAGGACGCGGAGGTCGCGCACACCCGTGCGGCGGAGCGCGTTCGCGCGGACGCGGACGCCCGCTCGACCGAGCGCCGCCGCGAGCGCGCGGCGACACGCGAGGCCCCCGCGACCGGGGACGGCGACCACGAGATGGAGACCGAAGCGGCGGCGGTCGATACCCCGGCGGAGTCGGTCGAGGCGGACGAGACGGAGCCTGAAGACGGGGAGGCAGAGACCGAGGACGAGAACGAAGAGCCGAGCCCCGCGAGCGAGACCATCGCGCGGGAGGCCGCCGTCCCGCCGGCCTACCGGAAGGTCGTGCGGTTCCTCCGGAACCGGGAGTTCCCGATGGACAGGACGGAGGCCGAAGCGCTGGCCGCGGGCGCGTACGACCTCGACGACGAGGTCGTCCACCGCATCGTCGAACACGCCATCGCCGAGGGGCGGTTTTCGAGCGACGGCGACACCCTCACCCGCTAGAGCGTCCCCTTCGTCGAGGGGGTGTCGGAGCGCCGGTCGTCGATGCGCGTCGCGTCGTCGAGCGCCCGCGCCGCCGACTTGAACAGCGCCTCGATCTCGTGGTGGGCGTTCTCTCCCTCGATGGCGGCGTGGAGCGTGACCCGCGCGTTGAGCGCGAACGACTCGAAGAAGTGCCGCGCCATGTCGCTCGTGAACTCCCCGACGGAGGGCTGGGAGAACTCACCCGACCACTGGAAGTAGGGTCGTCCCGAGATGTCGAGCACCACGTCGCCGACGGCCTCGTCGAGGGGCACCCGGCGGTCCGCGTACCGGACGATACCGCGCTTGTCGCCCACGGCCTCTAAGAAGGCCTCCCCGAGCGTGATGCCCACGTCCTCGACGGTGTGGTGGTCGTCGATGGCGAGGTCGCCGTCACAGCGGACCGTGAGGTCGAACAGCCCGTGTTTCGCGAGCGCGGTCAGCATGTGGTCGAAGAAGCCGACGCCCGTGTCGATGGTGGCGTCCCCGTCCCCGTCGAGATCGAGGACGACCTCGATCTCCGTCTCGCCGGTTTCGCGTGTGACCGCCGCAGTTCGATCGCTCATACTCTTCGTTTTGAGGAGTCGTGGTATGTCGTTTGCGTCTCTGTGTGAGGTTTTGTCGTGGTTCGTTCGGCGTCGTGAGGGCGACAACTGGTGACACCACTTCGAAAGCCCCTGCTTGCTGCTGTGCCGCAGTGACAGCCGTGAACACCACTTCGAAAGCCCCTGCTTGCTGCTGTGCCGCAGTGACAGCCGTGAACACCACTTCGAAAGCCCCCGGACGCTCGCCGCCTGCGACTCGCTGCGCTCCTCGTTCCCTCCGGTCACTGCGGTGCTTGCGTCGTCTCGGCTGGCGAGCGCCCGGCCCCTTTCAGTCCCACCCGGCGTGACTGATTGGCAGTCGTCGCTGGTGGATGATTCACCGAGCGCAAGCTGGTGGCTGTGTCACCGAGCGTCGCCGGGGTGGAACTATCATCGCGTGGGCTGACGGCTCTTCTATGAGCAAGATCAGCGAGGGGAACCTCGAGTGGTCGGACAGCGAAATGGGGCTTCGGCGCAAGCAGTTGGGGGAGGCCGCGGGGTCGGAGCAGCTGGGGTGTAGCCTCTACGAGCTCCCGCCGGGCGAACGGTCGTGGCCGTACCACTACCACACGGCGAACGAGGAGGCCATCTACGTGCTGGCGGGGGAGGGGCTGCTTCGCCTCGCGGGGGCGGAACACGCCCTGCGTGCGGGGGACTACGTCGCCCTGCCGGCGGACGAGTCGGGAGCCCACCGCGTGGTCAACGACTCCGATGGGGTGCTCCGATATCTCGCGGTCTCGACGATGAACGAGCCGGACGTGACGGTGTACCCCGACAGCGACAAGCTCGGGGTGTTCGTCGGGTCGCCACCGGGTGGGCGGGACCCGCGGAGCCTCCACGGCTACTATCGCCGGGAGGACGCGGTGGACTACTGGGAGGACGAGGAGGAGTAGAACGCTACTCGACGGGCCGAAGCTCCGCCGAGAAGTGCCGGAGCTCCGGAATCGGCGGTTCGCTCACGATTTCGAGCCCCACGTACTCGTCGGCCTGCTCGGCCACCCGGGCCGCGGTTTCCGCGACGTGTTCGAGGTGTTCACGCCAGTACGTTCGCCGGGGGATGGCGAGCCGGACGAACTCCGGATGCTCGGCGCCGGGGAAGGCGAACGAGCCGAGTTCCACGGCTCGGACCCCGCCTTCGCGGTACAGCTCCACGACGAGCCGCTGGCCGGGGAACGCCTCGGAGGGGATGTGGGGGAGAAGCGCCGCGGCGTCGATGTAGACCGCGTGGCCGCCCGTGGGCCGGACGATGGGGATGCCGGCGTCGGTGAGGAGCTCGCCGAGCGTGGCGACCTGTTCGACGCGCTCCGCGACGTAGGGGGGGTCGACGGCCTCGCGCAGGCCGACGGCCATCGCCTCCAGATCGCGGCCGGCGAGGCCGCCGTAGGTGGTAAAGCCCTCGTAGAGGATGGCGCGCTGTTTGCACGCGGCGAACAGGTCGGGGTCGCGCACGCCGACGAACCCCCCGATGTTGACGAGCGCGTCCTTCTTCCCGCTCATGGTGCAGGCGTCGGCCAGCTCGAACTGCTCGCGGGCGATGTCGGCGAGCGGGGTGTCCGCGTACTCGGGTTCCCGCGACTTGATGAAGTGGGCGTTCTCCGCGAAGCGGCAGGCGTCGATGACGAACGTGGCGTCGATCTCGTCGGCGAAGACGGCCGTCTCGCGGATGTTCTGCATGCTCACGGGCTGGCCCGCGGCGGAGTTGTTGGTGATGGTGAGGATGACGACGGGGACCGTGTCGGGACCGTGCTCCTCGACCACGGCCCGGGCTTTCTCCACGTCGAAGTTCCCGGCGAAGTCGCCGGCGTCGCCGTCCCACGGGGCGTCGACGGGGCAGTCGACGGCCTGCGCGCCCTGGTGGGCGACGTGCGCGCGGGTGGTGTCGAAGTGGGTGTTGTTGAGCGCGATCTCTCCTTCTTCGAGGAGGGTGCCGTAGAGGACGTTCTCCGCACCGCGGCCCTGGTGGGTGGGAATCACCCGCGAGAAACCCATCACGTCCTCGACCGACTGCTGGAGCCGCTCGAAGGAGCGCGAGCCGGCGTACGCCTCGTCGCCGCGGATCATGGCGGCCCACTGCGCGTCGCTCATCGTTCCGGTCCCCGAGTCGGTGAGGAGGTCGACGTACACGTCACGCGAGGCGAGGTTGAAGACGTTGTAGCCCGCGGCCTCGAGGTTCCGGGCGCGGGTTTCACGGGAGGGGAGGCGGATGGGTTCGACCATCTTCGCCTTGTACGATCGCATACCCGAGAGAGGGGCGAAATCCCGAAAAAGCTCCCGCGACAGCCCCGTACGCGAGTGTACGGACCTGCGCGCGGATGTGCGTCCCTGCGCCTAGATGTCGAGCGCCTCTTCGAGGGTGAACGCGCCCTCGTAGAGTGCCGTGCCGACGACGACGGCCGCGGCGCCCGTCTCCTGCAGCGCCCGCACGTCGTCGAGCGTCGCGACCCCGCCGGAGGCGACGACGGGGATGTCGACGGCCTCGACGAGCCGTTCGACGGGAGCCGTGCGGACGCCCTCGAGCTGTCCCTCCACGTCCACATCGGTAAAGAGGATGGCGGCAGCCCCGAGCTCCTCGTAGCGCACGGCGGCCTCCGGGGCGTCGAGGCCCGTCCCCTCCGTCCACCCGGAGACGACGACCTCTCCCCCTTTGGAATCGAGACTCACCATCACGCCGTCGGGGTATTCTTCCGCGATTTCGGCGACGATCTCGGGGTTCTCGACGGCCGCGGTCCCGAGGATGACCCGGTCGACGCCCTGGTCTAAGATGTCGAGGGCGTCCGCAGCGGTGCGGATCCCCCCACCGAGCTGCACGTCCACGTCCACCGCGTCGAGGATGGCGTCGACGGCCTCGCGGTTCACGCGCTCCCCCTCGAAGGCCCCGTCGAGGTCGACGAGATGGAGGGTCCGCGCGCCCGCATCGACCCACTTGCGGGCCGCGTCGACGGGCTCGCCGTACTCCTTGCCGGTGCCGCGCTCGCCGCCGACGAGCTGGACGACCTGGCCGTCCTGCATGTCCACGGCGGGGACGACGAATCGTTCGAACATACTCGAGCGTGGGGGATATCGGCGCGTAAACCCATCGACACTCCCTCGGTATCGACAGTGTCGTTTATACGCGCTCGGTTCGTCGCTCCGGATGTGTTGAGTCTGCTCCTCCTCGTCGGCCTGTTAGTCGCCGTCTTCGTCGGCTTCAACATCGGCGGTTCCTCGACGGGCGTGGCGTTCGGCCCCGCCGTCGGCAGCGGGACGCTCTCGAAACTCGCCGCCGCGGGGCTGATGAGCGTCTTCGCCATCCTCGGGGGCTGGACCGTCGGCCGGAACGTCATCCGGACGATGGGCGGCGAGATCGTCCCCGCCGCGGAGTTCACCCTCGTCGCGAGCGTGGTCATCCTCTTTTTCGTCGGCTTCGCGCTGCTCATCTCCAATCTGTTCGGCGTCCCCGCCTCCACCTCGATGACCGCGGTGGGTGCTATCGCCGGCCTCGGCGTCGCCACCGGCACCCTCCGATGGGGCGTGATGGGCCGGATCGTCGTCTGGTGGCTCGTCGCCCCCATCATCGCGTTCTGGCTCTGTGCCGTCGTCGGTCGCTATCTCTACCCGTATCTCGACGCCGGCTTCGCGCTCGACGGCACCCCTCGGCGCGAACTCGTCTCGAAGGCGCTCGTCGTCGTCATCGGCTGTTACATGGCCTTCTCCGCGGGCGCGTCGAACGTCGCGAACGCCGTCGCCCCGCTCGTCGCGGGCGGTACCGGTCCCCTCACGGTCGAGCAGGGCGTGCTTCTGGGCGGCGGTGCCATCGCGCTCGGGGCGTTCACCATCGCCCGGCGCACCCTCGATACGGTCGGCAACGACCTCACCGACCTCCCCCTGCTCGCGGCGCTCATCGTCGAGGTCGTCTCCGCCTCGCTCATCACCGGACTCTCGTACATAGGGATTCCCGCCTCGCTCGCCGTCTCGGCGACGATGTGCATCATCGGGCTCGGCTGGGGCCGGGCGACGCGGACGACCCGGCTCTCCGACGCCGCGAGCGCCGCCGTCTCCGGAAAGGGCCCGGAGGTCACGGTCGACGCGCTCGCGACGGACGGCGACGGGGAGGCGACCCGGTCCGTCTCGGACGTCCCCCGCATCGGCGAGGAGGGGCCGGCGGACGTCGTCAGCACGGACCTGTTCAACCCGACGACCACCGGGCGCGTGATGATCATGTGGATCCTCACCCCCTCCATCGCCGCCATCGCGTCGTACGGTGTTTTCGCGTTCGCCATCTAATGTAAACGGTCTTACACGAGGTTTAGGCCCCACAAAAAGGCGAGATTTAACATACTGGGGGGAGAATCGGTCTGTTGATGCCCACGGTAACCTACCTCAACTACGAAGTACTAGGCGACAACGGCTGGGACCTCGACGACGACGATCTCTTCGAGAAGGCCGGTGACGCCGGACTCGACGCCGAGGACTTCGGTACCCTCGACGTCAACGAGGGCGAGTACATCCTCGAGGCCGCGGAGGCACAGGGCTACGACTGGCCCTTCAGCTGCCGCGCCGGTGCGTGTGCGAACTGCGCCGCCATCGTCAAAGAGGGCGACATCGAGATGGACATGCAGCAGATCCTCTCCGACGAGGAGGTCAACGACAAGAACGTCCGTCTCACCTGCATCGGCTCGCCCGCGGCCGACGAGGTCAAACTCGTCTACAACGCGAAGCACCTGGACTACCTCCAGAACCGCGTCATCTAAGTTTCGCTGACTCGCGAAACGTTAGACGCGGCAATCTCCTTTCATTATCACTCTCGCCGAGCCGATACTGGGTAGTCGTTTCTCGATCGGTCCCTGCGGTCGTTTTGGGTCGTCAACACACTGCCGAGACTGGTGGTTCTGTACTCACCGCGTGCGTGGATCAGACGATCGGCTCGACCACGACGTGTTCCTGGGCGAGCCGCGGGCTCTTTGAGCGCCCATCCGTGTCGAACGCCACGATACCGTGCTCGGCGAGCAGCCCGAGATCGCGGCTCACTTGCCCCTTGTCCCGGCCCAGCTCGCGGGCGAGCCCCCGGACGGAGTCGTACTCCCCGTGCCCGAGGACTTCGATGATCTCCTTGCGGCGTGGGGTGAGGACTTCGTCAGCCTGCTCGAGGGAGATGACATGCACCCCCGTCATACCCCCGCGGGCTAGCGCCCTGGCCATCTCAGCTCGTCGTTCACGGCGCTCCTCGGGGCTAGTGCGGCTATCTGAAGTTATGCTCGACATTCTGACTTCCTCCTTACCGTTGTGTATCAACCACAACGGTATAAAACTTCCGAGAAGCCAGTATTCTGAGACATCAGACGCAAACCACCACCTCAACGGTAACACTACCATACATATCCAAAAATCGAAAGTTTTTTGTTGCAGGAACCCCTCTGTTAGAATGAGGGGACATTCTACGTCTCTGATTCAACAGCAATGACAAGTGACTACGATGGCGCAATCTGACTTTTACTACCAGTACACGGCAACGGAACGCAGGGGCATCAACTACATCATCGGGGTGCGGCTCGATCCCGACGAGAACAACGTCGAATCGTTCGCAGTCATCCTCTTCTTCCGACTCGCCGATGGGACGGACGTCGAGGTGTGTAAGGTGGACAACTCTCCGCACGAGGGCGAGCCCGATATTCACGCTGATCGGTACTACCGAGCGATGGGTGCCGATATCAAGGACTTCAGGATAGATATCGAGAGTTGGCACGAAGCCGAGAACTATCTATCCGAGAACGCTGAACGGTTCGCCGACAAGTATTACGACAACCACGGGGGTGAACCACGAGACGACGGAAAGAACGTCTGAGGAAGACTGCCAACTCGTTGTAAACCACAGGATGGAAGCAGTCCGAGCGGAGAAATGAAAACATCGAACAGCTGTATGATGGCCTGAATCCAACAGAGAGTGCCTGATACTTCAGCAGAGCAATCCGAACCTGGCGGTATTCCTTTAACTATTCCTGGCTACAACACAGGTAAATGGAGGGAGGGACGCTACAGCGTTCCCAGTATTCTACTGCGCGCAACGCCGATGAGGGACGACTCTTTCATTCTGAGCTCTTACCCCATTCGGAAACGCTGGCTCGACATCGAGCCACGCGTGTAGCAATCTCGCGCGTATCCCTGCGGCAGTTCACGCAGACAGAAAACTCGAGTAACAACTATGACATCAGATGATGAGCCCGATTCTGGGCACGAAAGCAACTTAGAACCAATTCCAGAAGAATTGCAGGATATCTCCATGGAGGATCTCGTCGAGTCTGACTATGAATCAGCCCTACCGACAGGTACAGGCAATGAGGAAGATCATCGGCGGAGGCACCACGATATGTCGGCATTCAATCAACCAGGAAGAACCCGACACGACGACAGTATCAACGCCTCATCCGATGATCCGGGCGGAAGCCCGCACGAAGACGCGTACAGTGCGGGCTACGACAGTCCGATGGCTACGCGCATTGGGGACGAAGGAGACGGCGACGATGACGCAGAGCGTCTTCGGCGACTACACGATGGGCGACATCACTCCGATGGCGACCTCCCGACCCGACAGAGCGAGTGGGACAAGACACGTATCGCGGAGGCCATCTGCTCAGACCTCCCGTTGGCGAAACACGAACGGGAGAAGGTTATTAGCGTCGTTGAAACCCTCGATTTCTCCAGATTCGGCCAGCAGAAGGGGCTCGAAGGAGTTACTTTGGGGGTCGTTGCAGTCGTGGTGGACGAACACCACCGCCAACATGAAGACGTGGCTGGGGATATCGTGTCGTTCACCGACGAGTACAGGCAGATCTGCTCCTCTCTCGACGTGTCGATGAGTGACCTGGGCACGATCAAGGAGCTCGTCCGCGAAGCCCTGGTCGAAGGAGACGCAACGATTGGGCGACGAGAACCTCGTCGAGACCCCAACCTGCCCGAACCGACTCCTATGGAGGAGTACCCCCGAAAGTACTGGGACAACCGCGGCCCCGAATACTGGGTTAGCCGAGCGAAGGGCTGGTCAAAGCTCCCAGACGAGTTCAAGGAAGCTACTCCAGACGATTATCGTCAGCTCGTTCAGAACCTGCGGCGGTGGGAACCATGGGAAGAAACCGAGAGCGAGCCGGCACAAGATGAAGCCCCAACTCCCAGTGCGCCAGAAGACGTCGAGGATACCCTCGACGATCTCGAGGCAGAGTTGGACTTAGACGAGGAGATCGAAATGGAAGCAGAGCAGCTCCTCGACGAGCTCGAAGACGAACAGACAGAGTAACACCAGCAGATAGCCCGATGATTCTGACAGCGATCCCACCTTCGGCAGCCGTGCTTGTGGCGTTCGGGGTGTTCGCCCTCTTCACATTATTGGCGTTCGCCCTGGCCTACGCGAAACGAGACGTCCACATCAGCATCACCTTTCTCGAGGTTCGCCGATAGCGTCACCCCAATTGAAGTAGCCTGAACGCAGGGCCGAAGGTTGGGCCAGTAGAGACATCTATAGCGTTTTAATTGGTGCCAATTTATGTGTTACATGCCAACAAACCACTTGATAAGCTGTATAAACAACTGGCATTCCTCCTCTACTATTTCGTCGAGCCCCGCTTGCCAGCGAATCCGGGCTGATGGGCACGCCTGTGTGTCAGAGCCGCCACCCAGTTCCCCGTACACTCGCTGCGGAATCAGGAGCGAGGAGCTCGCGCCCCGAACGGCTCGCTGGAGCCGCTGGTACGTCTCGCCGTCTCGTACTGGTGTTGGCCGTGCAGCTCGTACGCTTATCTGAACCCGGCCAACACGTCCGCCACCGTCACCACCTCGGCGAACTCCCCCTGCAACTGCGCCAGCGCGACTCGATGATTGGTCTCCGCGTCGATTGCCTCCCCGTCCAGTTCTCTCCCGAAGGTCGCCGTCGCGTCCCGGACGATGGCGACCTCGAACCCGAGGTTCTCGGCCATCCGGGTCGTCGTGGAGACGCAGTGGTCCGTCGTGAACCCACAGACGACGACGCGCTCGACGCCCGCGTTCCGAAGGGCGTCCTCCAGTCCGGTCCCGATGAACCCGCTGTTCACCGACTTCTCGAAGGTCGGCTCTCCCGCTTCGGGCTCGCCCTCGGGCTTGAACGCGAAGCCCGGCCCGTCGGGCCGCAGGGGTGACCCTTCCTCCGTCGAGGCGTGCCGGACGTGAAACACGGGGGCCCCAGCGGCACGGAAGCCCGCGAGGAGCGCGGCGATGGCTGCCTCCGCGTCGGGGTTGTTGCGCGTCCCCCACGCGGGGTCGTCGAACCCCGTCTGCACGTCGATGAGGACGAGACCGGTGGTCATGCCCGTCCTTTCACCTCCAGCGAGTAAGCCCCGTCGAAACCGTTAATCGGGGGCCGGGCGGACTCCGGGTGTGACCGCACTCGCCGTCTCCGTCGTCGACTCCCTCCTCGGGAGCCCGCCCCCGGACCTGCTGCGACTGCTCGTCGTCCCCGTCTTCGGGTGGGCCGCCTACCGCGATATCAAGACGAGACGGGTACCGAACTGGACGTGGCCCCCGCTCGTCCTCCTCGGGGTCATCGCCCTCGCGTGGGAGACGACCCTGCTCGCGGACGCCGACGCCTTCCGGACCCGGCTGTTCGCCATCTCGGTGGCGGTCTCCCTTCTCCTGGTCGCCCCGCTCGGCTACGTCTTCTGGCGCGTGGGCGGGTTCGGCGGCGCGGACGCGAAGGCCATCATGACCCTCGCGGTGGTGTTTCCCGACTACCCGGTGTACTTGCTGCCCGCGGGGACGCTCCCCCTCCACCCCGCCCCCCTCCGGGTGCTCTCGCTCACCATCCTCTCGAACACGGTGGTGCTGGGGCTCGCCTACCCGCTGTTGCTCGCGGCGCGGAACCTCCTTCGCCGGCGAATCGCCCTCCCGATGGCCGTCGCCCGGCCCGTCTCCGTCCCCGAGGTGGCGGAGACGTACGGCCGGATTCTGGAGACCCGCACGGGCTACACCCGCTCTGGGCTCGACATCGACGCGCTGCGGATGTACCTCCGGTGGCGCGGCACGACCCTGACCGCGCTCCGGGAGCGCCCCGACGCGTTCCGCGACGGCGACGCCATCCCCGCACCCGAGGAGCGAAACGACCCCGGGGACGGGGTGCTCGCGGGCGCGCCGGTCACCGACGGCGGCCCCATTCCCGCCGTCCGCCGTATCGACCCGTGGGGCGCAGAGGCGTTCCTCGACGACGTGGAACACGCCTACGGCACCGACGCGGAGACGCTCCGTGAGGGGCTCGAGACCCTCGTCGCCAGGGAGACGGTGTGGGTGACCCCGGGTATCCCGTTCGTCGTCCCGATGTTCGTCGGGCTCGTCGCCGCGCTCACCTTCGGCGATATCCTCGTCTATCTCCTGGGGCTGGCCTGAGTCCCCGAGTCGTCGGCGGAAAGCCCTTTTTGACTCCCCCTCCGAGTGGGGGCATGGACCTCGATTTCAGCGACGGCCTCATCCCCGCCGTCGCGCAGGACGCCGACAGCGGGGAGGTGCTCATGCTCGCCTACGTGAACGAGGAGGCGGTCGAGCGCACGAAGGAAACGGGCTACGCGCACTACTACTCCCGCTCGCGCGAGGAGCTGTGGAAGAAGGGCGGCACCTCCGGCCACACCCAGGCGATCGAAGAGATCCGCGTGGACTGCGACCGCGACGCCCTCCTGTATCTCGTCGACCAGACGGGCGGAGCCTGCCACACGGGCTACGAGTCCTGTTTCTATCGCACCATCGACGGCGAGGTGGTGGGTGAGAAGGCGTTCGACCCCGACGACGTCTACTGATGACGGAGGTCGCGACGGAGCTCCGGGAGGCCGCCGCGGAGTACGAGCGGCTGCGCGAGCGGGCCGACGAGACCGAGCACATCGACACGCTCGCCGACGCCTACGAGCGGGTCGAACGCACCCTCGACCAGTACGAGGAGCGCGCCACCGACTGGGACGACTTCGAGGGGTACGTCCGCTTCCGCGAGGCGCTCGGGAAGGTCTACGCCGACCTCCCCGACGCCGTCACCGAGCGCGAGGCGTTCGAGGCCGCGGACGAACACCTGACGACGGGGGTCTCCAGTGTGCTCTCCGAGAGCGACTTCGAGCAGGCGCGCGAGGCGCTCGCCCCTGCCCGGGAGCGCGCGGAGCTGCGCGAGGACCTCGCGGAGGCGCGCGAACGCTACCGGAAGGCCCGGGGCCGGGCCGAGGCCCGCCGGTCGGAGCTCGAATCGACCCTCGAACGCAAACGGCGACTCGACGCCATCGACTTCGACGCCCCCGTCGAGCGCCTGCGCGACCCCATCCAGGCCTACGACGAGGCCGTCACCGGCGCGTTTCAGGAATACAAACACGACGCGCCCGCCCGCGAGGTGCTAGGACTCGTCGAGCGGGCCGCCTCGTTCCCCTTACTCGACATCGAGGCCCCGCCCGACCGGCTGCTCTCGTTCGTCCGGGTGCAGGACGTGGGGGAAGAACCCATCCCGAAACTGTTGGAGTTCGCCGACTACTCCACCTCGAAGCTCTCGCACTACGTGGACGACCCCGGCGAGCTCCGGGGGGCCGTGGCGACGAACCGGACGTATCTCGACCGCCTCTCGGGCGAGCCGTTCACGGTGGGCTGGCCCCCGATGACGGCGGGTGAGCTCCGCTACTTCACGGAGGAGGTGGAGTCCGTCGTGCGCGCGTTCGCCGACGAGGAGACGCTCGCGGCCCTGCGGCGGGTTCGCGCGCTCGCCCGCGACCCCGACTACGACCACCTCAGAGAGAGCGCCGTCGCTCGCGAGGAGTTCGACGAGGACGCGACGGTCGCGGACGACACGGAGGCCCTCGAAGCGGAGTTGACGGAACTGGGGTCGGCGCTCGCGGACTGCCCGGGGCCCTAGGCGTTCTTCTTTCCGGCGCGGATGGCCTCGGTGGCCCCGACGGCCAGCTCCGTCGCCCGCGTCTCTTCCCGCGCCTCGGCGTACACTCGGATCACGGGCTCGGTGCCGGAGGGCCGGGCGAGCACCCACGCGTCACCGTAGTCGAGGCGGTAGCCGTCGATGGTCGTCGGCGTGGCGTCGGCCGACTGGGCGTACTCCTCGGCTGCGGCGAGCATCGCGTCGCGTTCGGCGTCGGTCTCGTAGTGGATGTTCTCGCGGACGTTCGCGTAGCCGTCGTAGGGGGCGACGACCTCGCTCGCCGGCTTCTCGGCGAGGAGCTCGAGGAACTTCGCCGCGGTGAACGCCCCGTCGCGCGCCAGTCGATACCGGGGGAACAGCACCCCGCCGTTCCCCTCGCCGGCGATGGGGACGGTGGCTCCCTCGGCCTCCAGCTCGCGGATCCGGGTGATGATGTTCGTGCTCCCGATGGGGGTGAGCTCGAGCGTCGCGCCCGTCGCCTCGGTCACGTCGACGAGCCGCTGGGAGACGTTCACCGCGGAGACGGTGATATCGCTCTCCGTCAGCTCGGCCGCGGCGAGCGCGGCGAAGGTGGCGTCCCCCTCGAGATAGCTCCCGGTCTCGTCGTAGAAGATGGCGCGGTCGGCGTCGCCGTCGTGGGCGATACCCACGTCGGCGTCCGACGCGCGGACGAGGTCGCCGAGGTCGCCGAGGTTGGCGGCGACGGGTTCGGGGTCGCGGCCGGGGAAGTGGCCGTCCGGCTGGGCGTTGACGGTGACCACCGCACAGCCGAGCTCGCGGAAGAACTCGGGGCTCGTGAGACAGCCCGCCCCGTGGCCGGGGTCGAGCGCGACGGTGAGGTCGGCGGCGGCGATCGTCTCCCTGTCGACGGCGTCGAGCGCCTCCGCGACGTACGCGCGGCGGGCGTTCTCCACCCGGCGGCTCTCGCCCGTCTCATTCCAGGGAACGGTGTCGAACCGCTCGGCGAGCAGGCGCTCTTCGACGCGTTCGAGGCTGTTCCGGGTGAGCTCGATGCCGTCCGCGCCGATGAGCTTCACGCCGTTGTACTCCGGCGGATTGTGACTCGCCGTGATCATCACCACGGGGACGCCTGCGCGCTCGGCGTACGCCTGTGCGCCCGGCGTGGGGACGATGCCGATACGGTGGACGTCCTTGCCGACGCTGGCGAGGCCGCTCGCGGCCGCGTCCGCGAGCATCCGCCCGGTCGCCCGCGTGTCGCGCGCGACGGCCACGGTATCGGAACCCCAGACCGACCCGGCCGCGAGCGCGATGCGCTGGACGAACCCGGGCGTCAGCTCCTCGTTGGCGACGCCGCGGACCCCGCTCGACCCGAAGACCTTCATAGCCGAGTTCCGACGGGGCCGAAGTTAGGAATTGCGACCCGGAACCCGTCGCCGCGGTGATGAAAACGCCTTTTCGGGCCGCGCTCTCGTTCCCGATATGAGCGCGGAGAAGGACATCTCACTGGAGGAGAAGCGCGTCTACGCGGCGAAACAGGACGCGACGGACGTGTTCGTCGCCACTGGCGCGGGACTGGCCCGCGTCACCGTCTCGGCCGACCTCGTCGGGGAGTTCGGCCTCGAGTACCGGGGGCCGTGTGTCGATGTCACCGCTACCGGCCGTGTGGCGATCGCCACCCCCGAGGACGTGCTCCTCGCCGGTGAAGACGGCTTCGTGGAGACGGGGTTCGGCCCCGCGAGCGCGGTCTCCTACGGGGAGGAAGGGCTCGTCGCCGCGGGCGATGGCCGCGTCGCGACGCGGGAGGAGGGGGACTGGACCACGCTCGCGGAGATCGACGACGTGCGCGCCATCGACGGCGACCTCGTCGCCGCGAAGGGGGGTGTGTTTCGTCTCGACGGCACCCACGTCGGGCTCTCGGCGGTGAACGATATCGCGGTCGGCGAGGAGATCTGGGCCGCGACCGACGACGGGCTCTACTGGCTCGGCAACGGCTGGATGGACGCGCTGGAAGGTGAGTTCACGGCCGTCGCCACCGCGGGCGACCGGGTCCACGCGGCCACCGCGGAGACGCTCTACGAGCGGGCCGACGGCGAGTGGCGCGAGGTCGAGGCGCCCGCGGGCATCGTCGACGTGGGCTACGGGGACGCCGTCTACGCCGTCACCGAGTCGGGGACGTTCCTCGCGGACGCGGGCGACGGCTTCCGCGACCGGCTGCTCGGCCTGCCCGACGTGCGGGCGCTCTCCCCGCTCGTCTGAGACGCGCCCCCTCGCGCCCGCTTCGCACACGCGGGGCGAGGAGAAACGTTTGTATCTGTGCCGCAGGGATGGGCGAGTATGATTATCCCCGGCTCTGCGTCCCAGTCGCTCGCGGCCGCGCTCGCGACCGAACTGGACGAGCCGCTCGCGTCGGTGGAGTACGAGTCCTTCGCCGACGGCGAACTCCTCGCCCGCGCCCCGGACGTGAGCGGCGAGCGTGCCGTCGTCGTCGCCGCCACCGACTCGGCGCGCGCACACGTCGAACTGCTCCAGCTGCAGGAGGTGGCCGACCGCCACTTCGCGGAGGTCGTCACCGTCATCCCCTACATGGGCTACGCCCGGCAGGACCAGGCGTTCCGCGACGGCGAGCCGGTCTCGGCCCGTGCGGTCGCCCGCGCGGTCTCGACGGGGACCGACCGCGTGCTCACGGTGAACCCCCACGAGCCGGGGGTCTGTGACTTCTTCACCGTCCCCTGCGGGGCCGTCGACGCCGCGCCGATGCTCGCCGAACCCCTCCCGTCGCTCGACGACCCGCTGTTCCTCGCGCCCGACGAGGGGGCGACGGCGCTCGCGGAGACCGTCCGCGATTCGTACGGAGGCGGGGAGACGGACCACTTCGTGAAGGAGCGGAACTACGACACCGGTGAGGTGTCGATGACGCCCGCCGCCGCGGAGACCGCGGGCCGCGACGTGGTGCTCGTCGACGACATCATCGCCACGGGGGGGACGATGTCCTCGGCCATCTCCCAGCTCGCGGACCCTCGCGAGGTGTTCGTCACCTGCGTCCATCCGATGCTGGCGAAGAACGCGCGGACCCGACTCGCCACCGCGGGCGTGACCGCCGTCTACGGCACCGACACGCTCGAACGGCCGGTGAGCTCGGTCAGCGCCGCGCCCGCCATCGCCGAGCGCCTGTAGCCGCCGCGAGCGCGGCCAGCGCACTCACCGCGGCGAGGACGCCGAGGCCGCCTCCGTCGCCCGCAGTTGGTGTCGCCGGTTGGGTTCCGGGTGTACCCGTCTCGGCCTCGTCACCAGCTGTCGGGGTCCCGGTCGCTCTCGACCGGACGACCACCGTCACCGTCTCCTCCCGTGCCGTTATCTCGTGTTTTCCCGGCTCCGTGAGCCGCAGGCGCGTCTCGATCTCTCTCGTGGCACCCGCGTCGAGCTGCACCCGGTGGTCGGCGACGGGCGTGCCGTCCACCGAGACGGGGACGCTCCCGTCGGCGGGCCGGTCGGGGGCCGCGACGGTCGTCCGGACGACGAACGACTCGTCGGGCGCGACGCGGGCAGGGGCCTCGACCGCGACGACGCGCGGGCTCGCGGGGAACCGCACGTCGACGGTCTCCGTCGCCTTCCCGACCGAGAAGCCGTACTCGCCCGCGCTCCCGAACGTCTGCGGGAAGGTGAGCGTCCGGGCCGCCCCGGCTTCGAGGAGCCCCGTCTCGTTCGCCACGCGGGTCCCGTCACGCCGGAGGACCGCCCGGAACTGCCCGGCTTCCGTCCCCGTGTTCTCCACCCGAACCGCGAGGGTGAGCGTCTCGCCCGTCACGGCCGTCGTCCCGGTGTCGTTTCGGTACGGCCCCGCCCGCTCGTAGGGGGGC
The DNA here is from genome assembly GCF_051195035.1 of Natronomonas sp. EA1. Taxonomy (NCBI): domain Archaea; kingdom Methanobacteriati; phylum Methanobacteriota; class Halobacteria; order Halobacteriales; family Natronomonadaceae; genus Natronomonas; species Natronomonas sp. EA1. The sequence goes on along the minus strand of NZ_JBNTJV010000003.1, from coordinate 346,842 downwards.
TGGAAGGCGTAGGCGAACTCCGGATTCGACCCGAACGCCGCGAGGTGCGCCTCCCGTGTCCACGTCTCCGGCGTCGCGCTCGTCGTCGTGTGCTCGCGGAGGAAGGCGGCGAGGTCATCCCCGCCGAGGCCCCCTGCCGCGTCGACGAGGTCGGCGTTCGTCACGTTCCGGCCGTTGTACCGTCGAAGGAGGGCGTCGTAGCTGCTGCCGCGCTGGCGGAGTCGGTAGTCGAGTGCCCCCACGACGAGCGCACCCTTGTCGTAGGGGGCGAGTATCGTCCCCCACGTCGACGGCTCGGCGAGCACGACGTTCTCGTAGCGCGCTCGCTGTCCCAACTCGAGGTGCCTGCGGAACTGCTCGTAGTCGATCTCGCCCGCGCGGTAGGTGAGCAGCGCGGCGTAGTAGTCCGCGGTCGCCTCCGTCACCCACCGCGCGGAGTCGTCGGCGCGGTAGGTCTGGCGGGTGTGGACGTACTCGTGGACCCAGACGTTGTTGGGGGCGTCGAGCCGGCGGTCCGCGACCGCCCAGAAGTCCGCGTCACCGCGCTGGAGCCCGGTGGAGCCCCAGGCGACCGAGGTGGGGGCGGCGATGACCGTCACCCGGTCGTCGCGCGGGCCGATGTCGAGGGCTGCGGCGCGCTCGATGGCGTCGAGGATGTCGCTCGGGGATTCGGCGAGGTCGGCCGCGTCGGGGACGACGAGCCGGAGCGTCTGGCCCGACGCGGTCCGGTTCCGGACGGTGTGTGCCCCGAGGAACACGAGGTCCTCGCCGACGACACCCTCGCCAGTGACGACGACGCGGCTGTCGAGTGTCGGCTCGTCGCCCGTCCCCGAGTAGGCAATACCCACACGGGGAACGGGAACGATGGCCCAGTCGCCCGTGTCGACGTACCGATAGCCTCCCCCCCGCGCCCCCGACCGCTCGCCCGAACTGGTGCGGTTCGCGGGCAGGGTGTAGGTGAGCGTCGGCGTCCGACTCCTGCCCGTCCACGCGTACCGCTGGGCGGTCCGGCGTTCGAAGCCGTCCGTCGCCGTCACCGTCGCCTCGCCGGGGAGTCGGAGGGTGAACTCCTGGACGCCGCTGGGGAGCTGGATGCGGGCCTCGACCGCTATCTCGCCGGGCGTCTCCGGGGTGAGAGAAACGGTGAGCGTGCGTTCGAGCGTCGCCGTCTCCGCCGTGTCTGCCGTGTCCGCGATGGGGATGGCGGCCGCTGGCGCGGTGAGCACGAGGAGGGTGAGCAGGAGGGGGACCGCTCGGTTCACTACCACCCGAAACGGGTGGCGGTGGATTAGTCCTTGCGCGCGAGTGCGATGGTCATCGAGACGCCCTCGACCGCCCACTCCTTCTCGAGCCCGTCGTCGGCGTCACCGAACTCGGTGCGGGTCTCCTCGGTGATGAGGCTCTCGTGTTCGCGGACGAGGTCGGCGACCCGCTCGTCGGCGATGTCCACGCTGAGGACGGCCTCGGCGTCCAGCTCGAGGTCGAGCTCCTTGCGCATCTCCTGGACGCGGCGGATGACCTCGCGGGCGTAGCCCTCGCTTTCGATCTCCTCGGTGAGCGCCGTGTCGACGTAGACGACGCCCTTGTCGTCGCCGGCGACGCGGAACGGGGTGCCCGACACCCCCTCGGGGGTCTCGGTGACGAACTCCACCATCTCCGGGTCGAGGTCGACCTCGCGGCCGAGTTCGTCGGCGACGGCCGCCTCCAGCGTCTCCAAGGATTTCTCCGAGACGGAGACGGCGTTGAGTGCGTTCATCACCTCGCCCGCGTCCCCGCCGAAGGCGGGACCGAGGACGGACATGTCGGCGCGGGCGGTGTAGGAGAGTTCGCCCCACTGCTGGCCGGGTTCGACGAGTTCGATCTCCCGCGCGTTGAGCCGTTCGCGGAGGAGCGCACGCTGGCGGTCGACGGCGTCGGCCGACTGCTGGTCGTCCGCCGCGACGACGACGCGCGTGACGGGCCAGCGGAGTTTGCGCTCGGCCTGCTGGCGGGCGTTCGCCCCCGCCTCTTCCACGGCGCGCACGACCTGCATGTCCGCCTCGAGCTCGGGCTCGTACCACGCCTCCTCGAACGCCGGGATGTCCTCCATGTGGACGGTCGGGTGGCCCGACTCGCCGGTGAGCGTCCCGTAGATCCGCTCGGAGATGAACGGCGCGAACGGGGCGACGAGCGCCACCGTCTCGCGGAGCGTGTGGTGGAACGTCGCGTACGCGGCGGTCTTCGAGTCGGAGTCGGACTCCTCCCACATCCGTTCGCGGACGACCTGGATGTAAAAGCGCGAGAGGTCCTCGACGACGAAATCGAGGAGGGCATCGAGCGCCTCGTCCTGTCGGTAGCCCTCCCACGCCGCCGCCATCTCCTCTTTGACGGTCTGGAGCCGGGAGAGCAGCCAGCGGTCGATGCTTTCGAGTTCGCAGTCCTCTAACGCGACGTCCTCGGGCGAGAAGCCGTCCATCCGCATGTAGGGAAGGGGGAAGCGGAACACGTTCCAGAGGATGTTGAGGTTCCGCTGCATCTTCGCCATCTCGTCCCACGAGAAGCGCATGTCATCTCCTTGGGGATTCTGCGAGAGCAGGAACAGCCGCATCGCGTCGGAGCCGTGCTTCTCGATGGCTTCCTGCGGTGCGACGATGTTCCCGATGGATTTGGACATCTTGCGGCCATCTTCTGCAAGCGCCCAGCCGTGCATGAGGACGTTCTCGTAGGGGATCTCGCCGAGCGCGGCGGTGCCCATCCCGAGCTGGGACCAGAACCAGCCGCGGGTCTGGTCGTGCGCCTCCATGATGAGGTCCGCGGGCCAGAGGTTCTCGAAATCCTCCTCGTTGGAGGGGTAATCGAGGGTGCCCCACGACGCCACGGAGGAGTCGAGCCAGACGTCGAACACGTCCGGGACGCGGGTGTAGGTGGTCCCGTCCTCGGTGATGGTCAGCTCGTCGACGGTGGGCCGGTGGAGGTCCACGTCGGCGGGGTCGACGTCCTGGTCGACGCGCTCGGCCAGCTCCTCGCGCGTGGCGACGACGATGACCTCGTCCATCTCTCCACTCCAGTCCTCCGGCGTCCAGATGGGGATGGGAACGCCCCAGTAGCGCTGCCGGGAGACGTTCCAGTCCGGCGAATCCTCGACGAAGTTCTTGAACCGGTTGTCCCGCGCCTCCTGCGGATACCACTCGCTGTCGTCGATGTTCTCGAGGAGCTCGTCTTTGATGTCCGTGACCGTGATGAACCACTGGTCGGTGGCGAGGAAGATGATGTCCGTGTCACACCGCCAGCACTGGCCGTAGTCGTGGACGTAGCGCTCGGAGGCGAGCAGGTGGCCGCGCTTCTCTAAATCGGCGATGATGTCCTCGTTCGCGTCGCGGACGAACGTTCCTGCATATTTCCCGGCGCGCTCGTCGAACACGCCGTCGCTCTCGACGGGACAGAAGATCTCGAGCCCGAGTTCGAAGCCGCGCTCGAAGTCCTCCTGCCCGTGGCCGGGCGCGGAGTGGACGAGCCCCGTGCGGTCGACCTCGACGTAGTCGGCGTGGTAGACCTCGCCGGCGCCCTCGAAGTCGGGATAGGTGTCGACCGCGTCGGCGAGCGGGTGGTCGTACTCCCAGCCGAGCAGCTCCTCGCCTGTGAGCTCCTCGACGACCTCGTAGTCGTCGTAGCGGCCCTTCTTCAGCACCTCCTCGACGACGCCCTCGGCGAGATACAGCACCTCGCTCTGACCATCCTTCTCCGCGCGAACCGCGTTGTAGGTCACGTCCTCGTCGACGGCGACGAAGGTGTTCGCGGGGATCGTCCACGGCGTGGTCGTCCAGATGACGAGGCTGCCCTCTCTCCCCTTCAGGGGGAACTTCACGTAGATGGAGGGGTCCTCGACCTGGTGGTACTCGACCTCGTTCTTCGCGATGGCGGTCTCACACCGGGGGCACTGCGAGATGGAGCGTTTCCCCTGTTCGACGAGTCCGCGCTCGTGGGCCTGCGCGAAGCCCCACCACGCGGCCTCCATGTACTCGGGGGAGACCGTCTTGTACGGGTTCTCCCAGTCCATCCAGACGCCGAAGGACTTGAAATCGTCCTGCAGGCCCTCCAGTTGCTCGTCGGCGAAGGCCTTGCACTCCTCGATGAAGTTCTCCATCCCGAACGCCTCGATGTCCTTCTTGTTCTCGAAGCCGAGCTCCTCCTCGACTTTCGTCTCGATGGGGAGCCCGTGCATGTCGTAGCCGGGGCGGTCGGTGACGTTGTGGCCCGTCATCCGCAGATAGCGGATGTAGGCGTCCTTCAGCGACTTGTTCCACGTCGTCCCCATGTGGGCGGCCCCGGAGGTGTACGGCGGGCCGTCGACGAAAAAGAAGTCCTCACCGTCCTCGCGGTGGCGTTTCGTCTTCTCGTAGGCGTCCACCTCGTCCCAGTACTCGAACACGCGCTCCTCGAGCGGGTCGGGGTCGTACTGGTCGGCGACCTCCTCGAATCGTTCCATGCCCGAAGGCTCTCTTTCCTGCCTAAAAGACGAATCGGTCTTGCAGGCCCGACGCCCGGCGATACCGCAGTTACGCGAGCGCGGCGCGAACCCGGGGTGCGAGGCGGTTCTGGGTGACGAGCAGGGCACCCGCGAGCGCGACGAGGCCGATGTAGGTGAACCACAGCGCCATCGCCGTGTCGGTGGCGAGGGCCGCCGCGCCGACCCGTTCCGCGCTGAGGCCGATGCCGGCGAGCGCGATGGTTGCGAGCAGTTCGACGAGCACCGTGAACAGTTCGGCCCCCGTTTCGAGCAGTCGTTGCATGCCTCCTCATCTGCCAGCCACCGATAAGGGGCTTTCGTGTTCGGGTGTGACTGTCTATCGCTCGCTCTCGAAACGTTGACGTTCCCCGTCGTGTTTCGGGCGTGTATGGGCCGGTACGGCAACATCGACTATCCGACGGTGACGAAACGCGGATTCCTGCTGGGCGTGGCGCTGTTCCTCGTCGGCGCGCTCGGCGAGACCGTGGGCGCGGCGCTGTTCGGGACGCTTCCCGACTGGGAGGTCACGCTCTTCTTCGAGATGGAGGTCGTCGGCGTCCTGCTGTTCTTCCTGACGCCACTGCTCTTCGGCGTCGTCCTCCCGCTGACGGAGTGAGCGCGTTTCCCGACCCCGACGAGCGAAACCCCCTCGCCGCCGACTGCCGGCGCTGTCCCGCGCTCGCCGAGGCCCGCACCTGCATCTCCTGGGGCGTCGGCCCGCTGGACGCGAGCCTCGTCGTGGTGGGGGAGGCCCCCGCCGCTGGTGACCCCGAAGCCGACCAATGGAGAGGCGGGAACCTCACGGGAATGGCCTACACGAACCAGGTGTCGGGGAAGAAGATCCGGACCCTCATCGCTGATCTCGGGTACGCGGAGGACTGCTACTACACGAATTCGGTGAAATGCTTCCCACCCGATGGCGAGGGGTCGAACCGCGAGCCGACTCCCGAAGAGTCCGCGAACTGCCGGCCGTATCTCCTTCGAGAAATCGAACAGGTCGAACCAACAGCCATCCTCCCCACCGGCAAACACGCCACGCAGTCGCTGTTCGACGCGGCCGGGCGAGAGCTCGACGGCTTCCTCGATACCGTCCTCACGCGCTACGACCTGGACCTCGGCGCGCCTGTCATCCCCCTCCTCCACCCGGCCTACCAGGAGCTCTGGATGGCCCGGCTCGACCACACCCGGGAGTCGTATCTCGCGGCCATCGCCGAGTCAATCCGCGGGTGAGAGGACGCTCCGGACCGTCACGCCGGTCTCGCGCCCGTGGAGCAGGAGCGCACAGACGAACGCGCACACCCCGGCCAGCGCGGCGATGCCGAAGGCGACGCGATAGCCGAGGACGGTGTACACCCGGGCGCCGTTGATCACCTCGCCCGTCCAGTAGGTGTCGAGGACGACGCCCATCGCGGCGGGGAGGACGGCCGCGCCGAAGTAGCCGAGACTGTTGATGACGCCCGTGACCGTCCCCGCCACGTCGGGGGCGTGGCGCTCCTTCGCGACGGTGAAGGAGAGCGCGACGGCCCCGTTGGCGAACAGCGCGAGGAAGAGGACGAGGCCGACGACGGGGAGCGGGGGGACGACGAGCAGGGTGGTGTAGGCGGCCGTAAACAGCACGGTGCCGCCGACGATGAGGCTCGTCCGCCGGCTCAGCCGATCGGAGAGCGCGCCGAACGCCGGCGAGCCGAGGACGAAGCCGATGTTCCCGAGCAGGACGTACAGCGAGGCCTGGGCGACGGACACCTCGTACGTATCCACGATGAAGGGGACCCCCCACAGCCCGAGGACGGTGAAGTTCGTCCCGAGGGTGAAAAACAGCAGGGCGCCGAGCAGCCACGTCTCCGGCTCACGGAGGACGGTGCGGGTGTTCGAGAGCACCTGTGTGAGGTCGGCAGTCTCCTGTTCGTCGCCCCCCGCGCCCTCGTAGCCCGCACGCCGGGGCGTGTCGCGCACGAGCCCGGCGACGGCGACGGCGAGGACGCCCGTGACGGCCCCCGTCGCGAGCAGGGCGGCCTGCCAGCCCACCGCATCGAGCGCGAGCGCGAGCGGGGTCGTCGCGAGGACCCCCCCGATGCCCGCCGCGGCGATGGTGAGCCCGGTCATCGTCGCGTACTCGTCCGGGCGGAACCAGCTGGCACAGAAGCGCAGCGTGGCGATGTAGAAGACGCTTCCCCCGAGGCCGATGACCCCGCGGGCGAGGAGCGCGGCGGTGAACGTCTCCGTGGTGACGAACCAGCCGACGCCGAGGGTCATCACGGCGAGTCCGGTCGCGACGACCCGCCGGGGGCCGTACCGGTCGACGATGAGCCCGGCGGGGAGCTGGAGCGCCGCGTAGATGTAGAAGAAGGAGGCGTGGAGGAAGCCGAGTTCGCTCCCCGTCGCGTCGAACGCGCGGGCGAGCGTGTCCGCGAGCACCCCCGTCGCCGTCCGGTGGAAGTTCAGGACGAGGAAGGCGATGGCCAGCAGGCTCCAGAGGAGGAGCCGCCGCCGCTGCATGCTGACGCGTGGCATATCTCCTCCCTCCGCGGGCGGCCGTATAGCTGTGGGGGTGGCCACGGATTTATGCTCCTTGGTATCGCGTCTCGTAGCATGTACGACGACGAGGTACTCGACCGGCTCACCAGTCAGCTCGACCGGGTCCGACAGTACGACCTCTACGCCGACCTCCCCGCGGTGGAGACGTGGGCGGACTTCCACGACCTGCCGTATCTCACGGCCGCGGAACTGGAGGCCGACTACGAGACCCACGCCCCCACGGGGTCGTGTCACGACGAGGCCGTGATGCTCTCGTTTACCCCGATGGGTGAGGACCTCGCCCCCGTCTTCGACACCGACGACGACCTGCGGTGGCAGGCCGAGGCCAACGCCGCCGTCTTCCGGGAGGCGGGGATCGAACCGGGCGACCGGGTGCTCAACACTTTCGGCTACCACACGTTCGGGACGGGGATCATCGTCCACCGCGGGCTGGAGGCGCTGGGGGCACAGGTCATCCCCGCGGGCCCGGGCGACAGCGAGGGGGCGGCCGCGACGGTCGAGCGATACGACGTCCGGGCGGTCGTCGGCAACCCCTCCTTCGCGAAGAAGGTCGGGGAGGCCGGTGCCTCCGTCGACGTCTTCGTCGGCGCGGGCGAGCCGTTCACCTCGATTCCAGGCCAGCGCGAGGCGGTGAAGGAGGCGCTCGACGCCGACACCGCCGTGGACTACTTCGGCTCCCGACAGATCCTCCCGGTCGCGGCGGAGACCACGGCCGAAGACGGCCTCGTCGTCCGCGACGACTACGCGCTCGTCGAGGTCATCGACCCGGACACGGGCGAGCGGCTCCCCGCGGGGGAACGCGGTGAACTCGTCTTGACCCACCTCCGGAAGGAGGCCTGCCCGCTCGTGCGCTACCGGACGGGCGACCTCGCCGAGTTGGAGGTCCGCGACGGCCGGGTCGTCCTCCCGAACGGCGTCGTCGGTCGGACGGACGAGCGCTTGAAGGTGAAGGGCGTGAAGGTGTACCCCGAGAGTCTGGGCACCGTGCTCGCGGGCTTCCCCGGACTCACGGGCGAGTACCGCATCGAGGTCACCCGACCGGGGTCGACGGACCACCTCGCGCTGACGGTGGAGGGCGAAGCTGATGAGAACGCGCTCGCTACCGCGGTGAAGGAACGGCTGCTCATCGCCCCGGACGCGCTCACCATCGTCGAGTCGCTCGAGGAACCGGGAATCGTGGACGAGCGGTACTGAGTCGAGCGGTACGACTCAGGAACGCTCGCCGAGGAACCGCTCCGCCGTCCCTTTAAAAATCGCGCGCTGTGCCCCTTCCGAGAGCGTCCGCGAGAGGAGGTGCTCGCGCTCCGCGGCGTAGTCGTGGGGGATGTTCGGGTAGTCCGAGCCGTACATGATGCGGTCGGCGTGTTCCTCGAACACCTCGGTTGCGATGGAATCCGGGTCGAAATCCATGTATCGCGGTGCGGCGCTGCTCATCGAGAAGCAGGTGTCGAGGTAGGCGTTGTCGTACTCGTCTAAGAGCGCGATGAACGCGTCCTCCTCGAAGGTGCCCATGTGGGCGCAGGCGGCTCGTACGTCGGGATACGACTGGAGGAACGACTCGAACTGGTCGACGCCCACGTGCGGCGAGTCCTCGAACATCGGCGCGGTGCCGGCGTGAAAGAGGATGGGGCGGTCGTACTCGCTCGCGAGCTCGAAGGCGGGGTCGAGCCGTGGGTCTGCGGGACCACAGCCCTGCACGGGACACTGGAACTTCAGGCCGCGTGCGCCGCGCTCGAACGCGCGGGTGACGACCTCGGCCACGTCGTCCTCGCCGTGGACCGTCGCGAACGGGACGCACATCTCGCTCTCTTCGGCTTTCGCAAGCACCCAGTCGTTCAACTCCGCGGCGATATCCGGCTTGTGGGCGTACGGCAGCGCGATGTAGCGTTCGACGCCCGCGTCGGTGAGGGTCGCCTCGATGTCCTCCCGCGCGGTCGAGTGGGGGAACTCCCACCCGGCCGCGTCGTTGAGCGCCCTCCGGATGGCGCGCATCAGGCGGTCGGGCATCAGGTGGACGTGGCAGTCGATGGCGGGTGCGAAGCTCATTTCGCTCCCTCGTGCTGGAGTAGGTCGCGTTTCTGGTCGAGGCCGCCGTGGCCGGAGTAGCCCCGGAGGCTCCCGTCCGCGGCGACGACGCGGTGGCAGGGCACGATAATCGGGACGGTGTTGCGACCGCAGCCACCGCCGACGGCGACGGCCGCGGTGTCCAGTTCGGCCGCGAGTTCGCCGTACGTTCGTGTCTCCCCGTACGGAATCGCCGACATGGCGCGCATCACGCGCCCCGTGAACGTGTCGGGGTACTCGATGGGAAGGTCGAAGGTCGTCCGTTCTCCTCGTGTGTACTCGTCCAACTGGGCCTGTATCTCCTCGGGCGTGGCGTCGATGGCGTCCGTGTCGATGTCGACGCGCTCGCCGAGGACGGTGAAGCGGTGCAGTTTCTCAGCGGTCAAGCTTGTACACCCCCTTTGCCGTGGCGACGGTCCGGCCGTCGGACGTGACCTGCACGTCGGCGACGCCGACGGTGTTCCCCCGGCGGACGACGGTGGCCTCTCCTTCGAGGTCGGCCTCGCCCGCGTGGGTGAGGTAGTCCACCCGCAGGTCGATGGTCGGCGTGTAGCGACCGAGCGCCCCACAGAACGGGGCCGCGCCGGTGAGGTCCGCGAGCGCGGAGAGCACGCCGCCGTGGATGGCGGGCACCTCGGGGTTGCCGACGAGCGATTCCTGAAAGGGCCAGCGCGTGCGGGCCCCCTCGCTCGTGGCCTCCAGCACCTCGATGTCGTTTTCCCGGTGGAAGGGGAGGTCGTCGTACAGTTCGCGCGCGGCGGCGGTGTGGTCCATAACTCGGGAAAGATGGCCGGGCTAATAGGCGTACGGCCACTTTCGCAGGTACTCCTTCACCTGTCCGAGCGCGGCGAGCACCCCCTTCGGCTCGACGGCCAGCACCACGATGATGATGACGCCGAAGACGACGGGGATGAGCGCGGTTGCGTCGCTCGCGACCGCGGAGAAGACATCCCGGAGGAAGTCGTTGAGCAGGTCCACCACCCCCACACCGAGCAGGGCGCCCCAGACGCGCCCGAGGCCACCGAACAGCAGCATGACGTAGTGTTCGAGGGTGAGACTCAGGGTGAAGAAGTCGGGGCTGATAAAGCCGATTTCGAACCCGAACAGCCCACCCGAAACGCCGATCATGAAGCCGCCGATGGCGAACGCGAACAGCTTGTTCTTGAAGACGTTGATGCCGAGCACGGCCGCGGCGAGGTCGTTCTCATGGACCGCACGGAACGTCCGACCGATGCCCGACCGCGAGAGGTTGAGCGAGAGCATCACGAACACCAGCATCGCGACGAGCGCGAGGAAGTAGACGCTCTGTCCACCGCCGACGGGGGCGATGTCGCCCACGAGCCCGATCTCGGTGGGAAGCGTCTGCTGGGTGCCGCCGTGGATGAACTCGGCGCGGTCGTTCGTAAAGAACCACTCCGAGATGAACTGGAGTGCGAGCGTCGAGATGGCGACGTAGAAGCCCTTCACGCGGAACGAGGGGAGCCCGAACAGCACGGCGACGAGCGAGGCCATCAGGCCCGCGACGATGAGCGAGGGGACGAGCCCCGCGCCCGTCGTGAGCATCCGGCTCGTGGTGTACGCGCCGATGGCCATGAACGCCCCCTGCGCGAGGACGATCTCCCCGGCGTAGCCGAGGATGACGTTCAGGCCCAGCACCGCGACGGCGATGATGTACATCTGTGTCAGGAGTGATGTCGTCCCGCCCCCCAGCACGAACGGCAGGAGAAACGGGATGGGCAGTGCTGCGACGAGGGCGATCCGCTGGATGCGCCAGCGGAACAGCCCCATTCTGGACTCGTAGGAGGTGAAGTACTCACCGCAGGGCATGGTTCACCTCGGGATTGCTTTCGTGATTCATAATCTCTCGATTCGTTCCGTGCCGAACAGGCCGTACGGTGCGACGACGATGACGAACAACAGGAAGATGAGCGGGAGGATCTCCCCGAAGCCGGGCCCGAAGTTCACGAGCCCCGACTCGCCACCTTCCAGATAGAACGTGCCGAGCTCCTGTAAGAGCCCGACGACGATGGAGCCGATGAACGCCCCCGGCACGCTGTCCAGGCCGCCGAAGACGACCGCGGCGAAGATGATGATGCCGACCGTCTCGATGGTGAACCCCGCGCCACCGGCGGCCATGGCGAGCAGCATCCCGCCGACGGCCGTGATGGCGATGGAGATGGTCCACGCGACGACGATGGTCCGTTCGATGCTCACGCCGAGCACCATCGCGGCCTGCTGGTCGGACGCCGAGGCGCGGAGGATGCTCCCGGACACGGTGTACCGGAAGAACACCATCAGCGCGACGACGACGACGAGCGAGAGCAGGACGCCGAGCGCGAACGCGGCGCTCATCTCCGCGCCGAGCGGGAGCGACACCGACCAATCCGGGCGAAGCGCCGCGGGATAGCCGATGAAGTTCGGGCCCGCGAGGAAGCGCAACAGCCCGGAGAAGATGCCACCCAACGCGAGGGTGACGATGATGACCGAGAGAATCGGCTCCCCGATGAACTGCCGCAGGACGACTCGCTCCAAGAGGTATCCGAGCACGACCCCGAGCACGATGGTCAACAGGACGGCCACCCACGCGGGCAGGCCGAGGCCGATGACCGTCGGGGCCGAGAAGATGACGACCCCGTACGCGCCCACGAGCGCGAGCTGGCCCTGCGCGAAGTTGAGCACGCCCGTCACCTTGTAGATGAGCGAGAAGCCCATCGCGACGAGGGCGTACAGCGCGCCCAGCCCGACGCCGGAGACGGTGATGTCGAACAGCGTGGCGATGTCCACCATTACTGTTCCACCTCCGGCTCCAGCGGCTCTGCCACGTCCACGACCGCCATCCGGCCGTATTCGGTCGATTCTCGCCCGTCCTGATAGGTGATCGTAACGTCCATCTCGATTTCGCTCTCGCCGGCGTAGATGCCGTCGATGAGCTGTTGGTACCGGTTCGTGACGACCTCACGCCGGATCTTTCCAGTCCTCGTCATCTCCCCGTCGTCCGCGTCGAACTCCTTGAACAGGATGAGGAACCGCTCGATGGGGTCGTCGAGGTCCGCGTTGGTCTCCGCGACGACCTCCCGAAGGAGTTCCAGCACGGGCGGTTTCTGCGTCAAATCCCGGTAGCCCGCGTACTGGATGTCGCGCTGGTCGGCCCACTCCGCGACGTTGTCGTAGCGGATGTTGAGCACGGCCGCGAGCGACTCGCGCCCGTCGCCGACGACGAGCGCCTCCTTCACGTAGGGGTTGAACTTCAGTTTCGCCTCCACGCTCACGGGGGCAATCGCGGTGCCGTCCGTGAGTTCGAGCACGTCGTCCATCCGGTCGAAGATCTTGATGTGGCCGTCCTCCGTGATGGCCCCGAAGTCGTCGGTGTGGAGCCACCTTCCGGGAGAGTCAAGCTCTCCCGACTCCCCGCTCGCTTCGCTCGCGGGGACGTCCACGAGGGCCTCCTCGGTCTTCTCGGGCATGTTGTAGTAGCCCGAGGTGACGACGGGCCCGCGGACGACGAGCTCGCCTTTCGGCGTGATGCCGACCTCGACGTTCGGGAACACCTGTCCGACGGTGTCGACCTGGATGTCGTCGTCGCGGTGCATCGTGACGAAGCCACACACCTCCGACTGCCCCCAGATCTGCTTGAGGGGGACGCCGAGCGCGTGGTAGAAGGAGAAGTGTTCCTCTCCCAGCGGGCCACCGCCGGTGTAGACGTTCTTGGCTCGCTTCAGCCCGACCTTGTCGAGGATGGGCCGGTAGGCAATCCAGTAGTAGAGCCAGTGTTTCGCCTTCAGGCTCGTGGGCATCTCCTCGTCGGCGTTGTCGCCGGAGACGTAGTCGGCGTACTCGTGGCCGACCTGCATGGCTTTCTCGTAGACGAACTTCTTCAGGCGCGTCGTGTTCTCGATCTTCGCCTTGATGTCGGCGACCCACGCCTCGTAGGTTCGGGGTGAGGAGAAGATTATCTCCGGGCCGATCTCCCGGAGGTCCTCCTGCTCCGTCGCGGGCTGTTCCGGGAAGTTCGCGGTCCAGCCGCCGACGAACGCCGCGGCGATGAGTATCATCTGCTCGCCGACCCACGCCATCGGCAGGTACGAGAAGTAGTCCGACTCCTTCGGGAGCGGGTCGATCTCGATGGCCGCGTTGGCGAGGTTGACGAAGTTGAAGTGGCTCAGCTTCACCCGTTTGGGCATCCCGGTCGTCCCCGAGGTCGGGGGGAGCATCGCGGGGCTGTTCGGGTCGATGGCCTCGATCTTCTCCTGGAGATACGCCTCGCCGAGCTCCTCCCGGCGCTCGCGGCCGCGGGCCTCCACGTCCGCGTAATCGACGATTTCCGGGTCCTCGTGGTCGTCGTACCGGAACATCCCCTTGGGGTCGCGGTAGACGATGGTCTCCAGCGAGGGTACGTCGTCGGCGATGAGCAGGAGCTTGTCGACCATCTCCTGGTCCTCCGCGTAGACGACGTGCGGCTCCATGAGCTGGAGCTGGTCGCGGATGTCGTCGGGGAGCATGTCCTCGTAGTTCGGCGCGGCCATCCCGCCCAGCGACTGGGCGGCCATCCACGCCCACAGCTGGTGGGGGCGGTTGTAGCCGATGGTGAACAGCACGTCACCGTCGCCGAAGCCGTACTCCTCTAAGCCGAGCGCGAACGCCTCGACGCGCTCGTAGTACTCCGTCCACGTGAACTCCTGCCAGACGCCGTAGCGTTTCCAGCGCAGGGCGGTGTCGTCGCCGTGTTCGGCGACGTGCTCCGTGAGGATGCTCGGGAGCGCCTTCTCCACGATGTCGATGTCGCCCTCGGGGGCGCTGACGACGCGTTCGACCTCCAGTACGTCCGGGTCCTCCATCGCCATCTCAGTCCACCCCCGTGTAGACGCTGATGACCTCCGGGTCGGCGGCCACCTGCTCGGGCGGCCCCCGCGCGAGCAGCCCGCCCTCCTGGAGGACGATCATCCGGTCGGAGACGTCCGTCACCACCTCGAGGTCGTGTTCGATCATCACGAGCGTCAGGTTCTCCTGCTCGTGGAGGTCCGTCAGAAACCGGACCATGTCGTACTTCTCGTCGAAGGTGAGCCCGGACATCGCCTCGTCTAAGAGGAGCACGTCCGGTTCGAGCGCGAGCGAGCGTGCGAGGTCGACCCGCCGACGGATGCCGAGGGGGAGCGCCGAGATCTTCGCGTGGCGGTACTCCCACAGCTCGAGGTAGTCGATGATCTCCTCGACCCGGCGCATGTTCCGGGCCTCCGTCTTCCGCCCGGAGCCGTAGAACAGCAGCGCCTCCAGGAGATTGGGGCGCTCGTGGACCGCGCGGACGGTCATGATGTTCTCGATGACGTCCTCGGACTCGAACAGTTCGAGCCCCTGGAAGGTGCGCCCGAGCCCCCGCCGCGCGCGCTTGTGTTCGGGGAGCCCCGTCACGTCCTCGCCCTTGAAGAATATCTGTCCGCCAGCGTCAGGCGTGTAGAAGCCGTTCATCATGTTGAGGAGCGTGGTCTTGCCGGCCCCGTTCGGGCCGACGATGGAGATCCACTCCCCCTTCTCGATGCCGAGCGTCACGTCGTCGACGGCCGTGACGGCCCCGAAGGTCTTCGAGACGCCCCGACAGCCGAGGATGGCCTCCTCGGGGTCGACGTGCGGCCCCCCTCTGAGCGAGGGGTCCGGTTCCTGTCGTTTCTGTGTGCTCATGTCCACCGTTTGCGTATCTTGTAGTGTCTGATGTCCGTGTAGCGACCCTCCTCGCGCGAGGTGCCGAGGTAGAACTCCTTGATCTCCTCGCGCTCTTTGAGCACGTCCGCGGGGTCGTGCAGCTCCACCTGCCCGTTCTCCATGACGTAGCCGTAGTCCGCGATGTCGAGGGTGCGTTTGGCGTTCTGGTCCGCGATGAGCATGGTGATATCCTCTTGCTCGTTGATCTCGACGAGCGTCTCGAAGATGTCCTGCACCAGCATCGGTGCCAGTCCCAGCGACGGCTCGTCGAGCAACAGGAGTCGCGGCCGGTGGATGAGCGCCCGCGCGATGACGAGCATCTGCTGTTGGCCGCCGCTCGCGTACCCCGCCTTGAGGTTCATGATCTCCTCCAACTGCGGGAAGTACTCGAACGCGATCTCGTAGTCGTCCTCGTCGAAGCGGAAGCGGTCGCCGCCCCGGTAGAGACCACACCGGAGGTTCTCCTCGACGGTGAGGTCCTCGAACACCCGGCGGCCTTCGAGGATGTGGGTCACCCCTCGGTCCACCATCTCGTTCGCGCCGAAGTTGGTGGTGTCCTCGCCGTCATAGCGGATGTGGCCACGTGAGACCTCGCCCCGCTCCGTGCGGCCGATGCCCGAGATCATCTTCAGGACCGTGGACTTCCCGGCCCCGTTCGGGCCGAGCAGCGCGACGATATCCCCCTCGTGGGCCTCCATCGAGAAGCCCTGGACGGCGAGGAAGTGCCGGTCGTAGACGATCTCGACGTTGTCGAGCTCGACGACGGGGGGTTCACCCTCGCGGGCGGCCGTCTCGGATTCCGAGACCGTCATCGCTAGATCCAGTCGTCGCGGCGCGGGAGGTCGACGGTCGTGTCGAACGAGAGCGAGCCGTCGGTGACCTCGTAGAGCCGGCCCGTCATGGTCGGTCGCCGGTCGTCCTCGGCGTAGGTGAAGGGCTCGGCGAGCCCCCACACGTCCCAGTCGTCGATGGCGAACATCCCCTGTCGGACGTTCTGGCCCTTGGTCGGGTCGGTGCCGGCTTCGACCGCGCCCTTGATCCCCTTCATGACGAGCAGGGCGTGGATGACCCCACGGACGTAGTTGAGGTTCGCCACCTCGTAGTTCTCCTTCGAGCGGCCCTCGCGCTCGAACGACTCGTTGATGACGGTCGCGCCCTTCCCCGATTCGAGCGCGTCGCCGAACGTCTTGAACGCGTTCACGTAGCGTGCCCCCTCGAACGTCTCGGGGGACTGCTGGACGCGCAGTTCGTCGACGGTGTAGGTGAGCCCACAGACGGTCACCTCGGGGTAGACCGACTGCCGGTCGTTCATCAGCACCTGCATCGGCGCGGCGGTGTTCTGGTGGATGAGATAGTCCACGTCGGCGTCCTTCGCCTTCTTCAGCTGGGTCTGCGCGGAGTTCGCGTCCAGCGGGAGGTTGATGTCGTCGGCCAGGTTCAGGCCGAGTTCCTCGGCGTAGGCACGGCCCCCTTCGACGGGTGACTTCCCGAAGGCGTTGTTCGAGTAGATGAACGCAACGGTGGCCTCGCCGTCGTTGTCCGCAATCCACTTCAGGTGGGCGCGAGCCTGGCTGGTGTAGTCGAGGTTGCCGAAGAAGTTGTACGGCGACTCCTCCGAGAGGAGTTTGTCACTGTACGACGCCGACACGTAGACGATCTCGTCCTGTGCGACCTTCGCGGAGAGCGCCTCCGTGTCGGCCGTCCCCCAGCCGATCATCGCGGGCGGGATGCTGTCGGAGGTGTACTGGTCGTAGTACTGGGACGCCTGCGCCACGTCGTAGGCGTAGTCGTTGTTCGGATGGTTGATGGTCTGCTCGAGCTCGTCGTTCTCGTTCAGCCACGTGATGGCGTCACGGGACCCGACCGCGGTGGGCCGGCCGACGTCGGACGTGCCCCCGGAGATGTCGTACAGGCCCGGCACGCGGATGGAGTTCGAGCCCCCGCCCCCGCCACCCCCGCCCAGACAGCCCGCGAGCGTGGCCGTCGCGGCCAGCCCTGCTGTCCCCTGGAGAAACGCCCGTCGCGTGTGTGGTTTGTTGTCGTGGTTCATTTTGCTACGGGCCAAAATTACCGTCACTGCATTTATCTATTTCCCCGCTCTGCCCCGGAACCCTCCTTGCTTTCACGCCCTTGTCGCCGCATACCCCGGCCGACGCCCGGGAGCCCACCCCTCGCGGTAACCCTTAACCTCCTGGCCATCGACCCCCCGCGTATGTCCGACGACTGTATCTTCTGTCAGATCATCGCGGGGGAGATCCCCTCCCGAACCGTCTACGAGGACGACGACGTGTTCGCGTTCCTCGACGTGAACCCGATGTCGCGGGGGCACACGCTCGTCATCCCGAAGGACCACGCCCAGCGGATCGAGGAGCTCCCCGAGGACCAGCGGGCGGCCGTGTTCACGACGCTCGGCAAGCTCGCCCCGGCGGTGGAGGCCGCGGTCGACGCCGACGGTGTCAACATCGGCATGAACGACGGGGAGGCGGCCGGTCAGGAGGTCATGCACACCCACGGGCACATCATCCCCCGGTTCGAGGGTGACGGCGGCGGGGCGGTCCACTCCATCGTCCAGACCTACCCGGAGCTCTCCGACGAGGAGTTCGACGAGGTCGCCGCGGCCATCCGCGAGGCGCAGTAGCTATCGCTCGGTCGCCTTCACCGCGACGGGGTTGATGGGAGCGCCCGACGCGCGCTCGACGTTGAGCGGTGCGCCCGTCAACAGGAACTCGTAGATCCCGTCCTCGGCGCAGGCCGCCGCGAGGTCCTCCAGCCAGAGGATCTCGTTGAGGTAGACACCGAGGTTCCGCAGGAACGCGCCGTGTAACGGGATGACGTAGGTGTCGCCGTCGATGACCTGCACGACCTTCTCGACCGCGAGGTTGTCCGCACCGATGTAGGGGATATCCAACTCGGCGACCCACTCGACCAGCTCCTCGCTGAAGACGATTCCCGGTTCGTTCAGGGGAGCCCACTCCGCACCGGGGTCGCGGGTGCGTTCGACCGCACCCGTTCGAATCACGAGCAGATCACGTTCTCGAATGTCGGTCCCCTGCGCCTCGGCGGTCGCCTGGAGGTCGTCGATGGTGATGCCGTACCCGAGCGGGAGGCGGTCGTTCTCGTCGGCGACGTCGAGGTGTCGACCGACGTCCAGCAGCACGGCGCGGCCGAAGAGGCCGGACTCGGCGGGGGCGGACACCGCGGCCTTTCCGAGCCCCTGCGTCTCGGAGACGGGGACGAGCTCCTCGGGGTCGCCGTTGTCGGGGAGGGCGTCGCGGCCGTCCGTGCCGAGGAGCGTCGTCTCGAACGTCTTGGTCTCCTCGGTCGAGGAAGCGGGATACCCGTTGTAGATCTCGTCACCGTACCACGCGTGGCCCAGCGCATCGAGATGTGTCGTCCCCTGCAGGAAGGCGCTCGTGACGAACTTGTCGTCGACGAAGGCCATCCCTCCGGCGAGCGGAGAGCCCCCCGTGGGTGTCGTGTTCGTCCGCCGAGCCGGCGTCCGGGGTGGGAACGCCGGGTCGCCGGTGTCCGTGCTCGGCCAGTCCACCGCCCCGTTCGGGAAGACGACCTCGGGCTGGTCGGGGTCGGGGTTGATCACCTCGCCGGTCATCGAGAGCTGCAGCGAGAACCGTTCGATGCGTTTCGCCCCACGCTTGGTAGCAGCGCGCATCCCGGCGAACATCTCCTCGCTCCCGAGGAGGTTCAACGCACCGAGCTCGTCGTCGTCGCCCCACCGGTCCCAGTTCGTCGGCAAGTCGGCGAACAGGGTTTCGATGTCGCCGGAGGTCTCGGCGGCGACCGACCCGACAGTCGTCCCCGCTGCGGCGAAGGCGATGGCCGCGCCACACCCGCCCAGAAACCGCCGTCGTCCGTCGTCGATGCCACAGCCACAGTCGTGGTCGTGTTCGTGAGTCATGGTCGTCGGTCGTGGACTGCCGTGTGATGTGACAGCACACACCGCTATTTTGACTGTCAGCGAAATAAAATTACCTCTCGATCCAGCAGAGAGGAATTCTCTCGATCCTGGAAACGACAAATTTCGACTCACAACGTGATGTTTTTAATGGACTGGGAACCAGCCTCGGGTATGAGCACACACCGGACGCTCGCGTTCGTCGGCGCGACCGGCGGCGCGGGCACCACGCGACTCACCCTCGAAACCGCCAGCCTGCTCTCGGAGGTCGGGGATGTCTGCGTCGTCGACGCGGCCTTCGACACGCAGGGGATGGCGCGGTATCTCCCCGACCGGCTCGACCCGGATGCCACGCAGGTCGCGCTCGGGGAGGCGTCGCTGGAGGAGGCGCTCGTGGCGTTCGAGGGTGTGGACGTCTGTGCGGCCCGGGCGCCCGTCGAACGGCTCGCCCGCGCGAAGACGCCCGAGGCGGGCGAACGCTACGGCCGGATCATCGAGGGTGCGGCCGACGCGTACGACTTCGTGCTCGTCGACGTTCCGCCGGTCGCCAGCAACCCCGCGTTCGGCGCGCTCGATGCGGTGGCGGCCCGGGCCATCGTGGCTCCGGCCCGCGCTCCCGAGGCGCTCGCCCGGACCCGCGACCGACTCGCGGACATCGAGGCCTACGCGGCCCACACGGTGCTCACGCGCACTGACGAAGGGCCAGCCGACGTTACGCTCCCCGAGGCGCCGAGCGAGGTGCCCGCCGAGACGGGAGCGTTCGCGACGGCCCTCCGGAAACTGACGAACGAGCTGTTCGGCACCGAGTTCACGGTCGAGTCGTCGGACGGCTTCTCGATTTTATAAGAGCTCCCCGAGGTCGCTTCGCGCGTCGGCGAGGGGGTCCACCGGGCGCACCGTCAGCGCTCCCTCCACCGCGTCGCAGGCCCCGGGAATCGGGTCGTGGGTCTCACAGAACACCGCGAGGGCGAACTCCCGTTCGTTCGCGCCCGTCAGCGCGAGCGCGTCGGCTCTGGAGAGGTCGGCGTCGAGCCAGTCGCGAACGATCGCCCGAGCGGTGGGTGAGAGGGGGTTCACGGACTCGCCCAGCAGGTGGAGGGTCTTCGCGGCCGTCGCGGGGGCGACCCCGCCCACGCGCGCGGCGTCACCGACAGAGCGCCCGTCGGCGTAGGCCTCCACGAGCGCCGCGGCGGCCTCCGGCGAGCAGGGGAGTTCGTGGTCGGCCAGCCGGGTCGCGAGCGGGGCGTCCGTATCGTCCACGGCCGCGACCCCGCGGTCACGCTGGCGCGTCGTCACCTCCAGCCCGGCGGCGATGTCGTCGAGCGTCACGTGTTTTCTCGCTCCGGCCTCTGTAAAAAATGTTTGGGGGCGCGAGCGTCACGTACCGGTCACCGGTACGTGTGGCGGCCGAAATCGGCTTCGTTTCACCTGTTGCGTCGGCTCTTTAAGGAGGGTTCCGCGACAACGTTCAGCTATGAGCGCGAACGCAGCTCGCGATTGCCCCGAATGTGACGGCCGTCTGCGGACCCAGCAGACCGAAACCGTGTGCAGCCAGTGTGGCCTCGTCGTCGCCGAGGACGCCATCGACCGCGGCCCGGAGTGGCGGTCGTTCGCGGACGACGACACCAACCCCAAGCGGACGGGTGCGCCCCTCTCCCGCTCGCGGCACGACCGTGGGCTCTCCACTGAGATCGGCTACTCCTCGCGGCTGAAGGGCCGCAAGCGCCGCCGCGTCGCCCGGATGCGCCGCCAGCACAACCGCTCGAAGATCGGCTCGAAGCGCGAGCGCAACCAGGTGTACGCCTTCACCGAGGTTCGCCGGCTGCAGGGACGGCTCGACCTCCCCGACTTCGTCCGCGACCGCGCGTGCGTGCTGTTCGAGTCGGCCCAGAAGGAAGATCTCGTCCGCGGCCGGTCGCTGGAGGGGTTCGCCGCCGCCGTCGTCTACGCGGTCTGCCGGACGGCGGAGGTGTCGCGCACGCTGGGCGAGGTCATCGAGGTGGCCCGCAGCGACGAGGCCGAGCTGAAAGCCGCCTACGACGCGCTGAACCAGGAGCTCGGGCTCCCGACGGGTCCCATCGACCCGCGGGAGTACCTCCCCCGGTTCGCCTCGAAACTCGACTGCCCGCGTGCGGTGGAGCGCCGTGCGAAGGCGCTCGCGGAGCAGGCGCACGACGACGGGCTCGTCGTCGGGAAGAACCCTTGTGGCGTCGCGGCCGCGTGTCTCTACGCCGCGGCGCGCCGCGAGGACTACCCGCTCACCCAGCAGGAAGCAGCCGACGTGGCCGACGTGACGCCCGTGACGCTGCGGTCGACGTTCAAGAAGCTATAGTCGCGCCGCGAGTCGCGCGAACGGTTCGCTCTCTTCTCCATCGAGCTCCCGAACGGGGAGCCCGTGGCTCGTCGCCTCCCGCACCCGCTCGGACTCGGGAATCGCCACCGCGGGTGCGCCGAAGGCCCATTCGGCGTTTCCGACCCCGTTCGCGCGGTTCACGGCCACCGCGGCGAGCCCACAGTCGAGCTCCCTGGCGAGTGCCCGTGCGCGCAGGGCGTCCGCCCCCGCGACCCGCGTGGGGCGGGTGACGACGAGACACCGGTCGGCCGCGAAGAGCGGGAGCCCCACGTCGGCGCTCAGCCCCGCCGCGCAGTCCACGAGCACGTCGCCGTACTCGCGTTCGACCGCCGCCAGCGCCCCGACCAGCCGCCGGGGGTCGGCCGCCCGGGCGCCCGCGAGCGCCCGCCCGCACGGGAGGATGTCGACTGCACCGGACTCGTCGACGGCCTCGACCGCACACGCGCGCCCCGCGAGCACGTCGTGGAGGTCCGGCCCCCGGGATTCGGGCAGGTCGGCCATCCCCAGGTCCGCGTCGACGACCACCCCACCGAGCTCCGCGGCGACGTTCAGCGCGACGGTGCTCTTGCCCACGCCGCCTTTCCCCCCGACGACGGCCGCGATCACGCCAGCCGTCGGAGGGTCTCGATGGGGACCTCCCGCCCCAGTTTCGTCTCGACGGCTGCCAGCCGGTCGCGGAGCGCAGCAACCTTCTCGCGGTCCCGCTCGGCCTGCTCGACCAGCCGTTCGACCCCGGCCAGCCCTCCCGCCTCCCGGACGGCATCGGTCGCCTCCGGCAGCGTCTCGACGGCGGCCAGCGCCTCGACCTGCTCGCCACGTGTCTCGAGCGCCGAGAGCCACGATTCGACGTCCGTGACGCCCCGGGTCGGTGGCTCATCCTCCGCTGGCGTGGTCGTCGGTGGCTCATCCTCCGCTGGGGTGGTCGTCGGTTCCCCACCGTCGCTCGGCGTGCCAGCCACCGGCACCGCGTCCCGCGGTGGCCGGGGGTCACCCAGCGCCCGGACGACCCCCTCGGGGCTCCGTTCGATCTCCTGCTTCTGCTCTGAGGCCGGCTCTGCCGACACGAGTTCCACGGGTTCCTCCCTCGGTGAAGCACGCGTCGCGTACCCCAGTCCCGTCACGCCGGCCTCGACGTGGCCCGCGAACCCCGTCTCGTCCCAGCCGCGCTCGGGGACGCCTCTCGAACGGGGTGGGAGCACGGTCCCGTCGAGCCGGTTCTCGAGGACGATACGGTGGGGCTCGCTCGCGCGGAGCCGGCACTCCACGTAGGTGACGCCGTCGATACGTCGCGTCTCGGTGGTGAGGTCGGGCATGGGGACGCTGGTCCCGCCCTCCTACAAAAGGATGACCGGGGAGCCGAGCCAGTCGCGGGCCGCGGTGGGCGAATCGAAGTGGTCCGTCGCGAGCACGACCGGGGCGTCGAGGGGGGCGAGCCGCGCGAGCGCGAGCCGGGCCGTCGCGTCGGTCGCGTCGGCGAGGCTGTCCGCGGCCGCAGGGCCCGGCGCGCGGGCGACGGCCGCGTCCACCCGTGGTCGGAACTCCCGCTCCAGCGAGGCCCGCGCCTCGCGCTCGAGGTTCCCGATTCTATCCTCGAGTTCGAGCCGCCGCGCCCGCGCGTCGTACCCGTCGCGGGCGCGCTCCCGTTCGCGGGCGAGGGTCTGTTCCGCGGCGGTGCGGTCCGTCTCGGCCTCCGAAAGTTCGCGGGCCACCTCACGGAGCGCCGTGCGGGGTTCGTCGGCGTCGAGCCCGGCCTCTCGGCGTGCCTGTACCCGCCCGCGAAGGGTCGCGGCGCGTTCGCGCAGCCGGGCGACGTCCGTGCCGGCCTCGGCGACGGCCCGGCGTGCCGCCCGGAGGTTCGTCCCCGCTGCCTCTGTCGTCGCCAACGCCTCCCGGCACTCCCGGAGCGCGTCGTCGTGCGGTGAGGTGTGTCCCCGCGCCCGTGCGACGGTGGCGATGGCGACACGGCGGTCGAGCGGCCGGGCCGCGACGAGCCCGATCCGTTCGTGACACGCACCGGGTTCGTACCACTCACGTACTAGCTCTGCGACCGCTCGCGGTCTCACAGCTCCCGCTCTTTCAGCCGCGCCGGGTCGGGGTGGTCGGTCCCCCGGGCGAACAGCCGGTAGGAGGTGCTCGCCGCGTCACGGGACTCGTAGGCCGCGGCGGCTTCCCGCACCGACTCGGGCGCGTCGGCGTACTCGTTGAACGGTTCGGTGCGCTCGACCTGCACGTCGTCCGGGTGCTTCTCGCGGAGCCGACACGCCAGGAACGCGCCGTGTTCCGTCTCCTCCAAGAGGGCAGCGCGCCCGAACCGCCGGACGACGGTCTCCTCGTGGCTGCGACAGGCGTTCCGGAGGGTGGTCCGCGCGCTTCGCGAGTACGTGACGACGAGCAGCACATCCCTTCTCGCTCACCCGACGGAAATAAAGTTTATTCCACGCGTTCGATATCGAAATCAGGGCCGCCATCGAGAAGGCCACGGACCCGCTCCCGGGCGCTCGCCATCGAGGGGGCGAGCACGACGGTGGTGTCGATGTCGTCGCCCGTCGCGCGGTAGGCGTAGAGCTCCCCGTCGAAGTCGGTCGCGTAGGTGCGGAGGGTCCCTCGGACCTCGCGCTCGAGCCCCGCGAGGTCGGTCTCACCGTTCTCGAAGGCGGCGAGCGCGTCCTCGATGTTTCGGAGGGCACTGATGCGGTCCATCAGACGGCCCGGAGGTGGTCCATGTTCGGCTCGTAGATGTCGCCTTTGTTCTTGAGCTTCTGGATCTCGTGTTCGGCCTTCGACTCGTCCATCCCGATGGCCTGCGCCCGCTCGATGACCTTGTCGATGGGCGCGCCGTCCTCGTACTCCTCCTCCAGCTCCTTGATGATGCCCTTGATGTTCTTGATGCGGTCGCGCTGGCTCTTCGAGGTCCCGGCCTCCACGATGTCCGCGTCGAACTCCCCGGTCTCGGGGTCGACGCCGATCGCCTCCAGCGAGTCGCGGACGATGCGGATGACCTCCTCGGCGTCCCGCTTCTCGACGGTGTCGGAGAGCCGAACCCGCGCGGAGGCCTCCGCGAGCCGCACCAGCGCCTCCAGCTTCCGGGCCGTCACGGGCACGGGGGAGTCCTCGTCCTGTCCCCGCGCCCGGAGGTCGACGTAGAAATCGCGGATGGCCTCCTTCGCCTCCGGCGTCATCGTCGGGTAGCAGTGCCGCTTGGCGTAGGCGATGTACTTTCTCAGGAGGTCGGCGTCGATGACCGGCGTCACGTCCTGGCTCACGTCGTCGACCTGCTCCTGGGTGATGTTCGAGGTCGCGTTGTTCTCCCGGTGGGTGAACAGCTCCCCCGCGTAGTTCGTGTTGATGATGTGCTCGGCGAGCGCCCTGTCCTCCTCCTCGTTCGGGTCGTCCGTCACCGTGAAGATGAGGTCGAACCGCGAGATGAGCGCCGGCTCCAGGTCGATCTGCTCGCCGATGGGCTCGTACTGGTCGAATCTCCCATACTTGGGGTTCGCCGCGCCCAGAAGCGAGCATCTGCTCTTGAGGGTGGCGTTGATGCCTGCCTTGGACACCGAAATCGAGTTGTGGAGGACGACGCCCTGACTGACGAACGTGTTCGTCGGCTCCACGGTCACGTCGTAGACCCACTCGGTCGCGTACTCGCCCTCGTTGGGAACCGTCTCCACGTCCGTGACCCGGTAGTACCGGAGGTCACACCGCGCTTCGAGCGCGTCACACCGCCGTTCTGCTTCCTTGAGTGCATCGAGAACGGCCGCTCTCGCCCTGTTGGCCAGCTCCCGTCGGGTCTCCGCGTCGTAGCCACCGTCCTCGGCGTAGTGGACGCGACTCGTCGTCACGCCGTCCAGTCGCTCGGCGAGCTCGCGTCCGGACCAGTCCACCGCGTTACGAATCGACGTGAGGTCGTCGGCATCCGTGATGGCCTCCCGTACCTCGGTCACCCGTGCTCTGATCTCCTCGAGCTGGTTCGAGACCGTCTCGACCTGCACACCGAACCCCTCGTCCAGAGTCGAGCGGAACTGACCGGTCAGCGAAAGCCCGACCAGCGACCGGAGATCCCTGATTTCCCGGGCTGCACTCGTCGGTAGCACGTCGTGGTGGCGTGGAATCGCGTTGCTCCGTTCGACGAACGCCTGCGCCTGCTCGTGCCGGTCGTCGGCTGGCTCGACGACGGTCTCGACGAACCGTTCGGTCGAATCCCCCATCACGTACACTTTCCACGAATCCCCCGCCGTGTCATGGTGAATTCGTGACGCGACACCGATCTTCGAGAGTGCATCGGCGTAATCCTCGGCCAGCCCTTCAGAGGCGGTCGAGAACGACATCGCCTCGCTTTCGACCCCACCGTCCCCCGCGAAGGCACCGACGAGGAACCGTCGGATGTGTTCTTCCGAGGCTCCGAGAACACGAGATGGAATGCGTTTGTCCCGTGCGGTGTGCATGAACTCGGGGAAGTTCGACTCGAACCACCGGTAGAGCTTGGTCGAGACCCAGCGCTGGGTCACCGTCCCGGCCGCGTTCGTTGCGTCGGTGCTCGACAGCCCGAACTCCCGGGTCATCAGGTCGTCCATCCGCGCGAGCAGCCGCTCGTCCTGATTCGAGAACCCGATCTCGTGTGACGACCCGGCGTAGGAGTGGCCTTCCGCGGTGAGGAAGCCGAGAATCTCCGCGAGGTCTTCGCTCAGCTCGTCGGGGAGGTCAACATCCTGTTCCTTGCCGATGTGAGGCTCCCCATCGAGTTCGACGCCAGCTGCCGAGTTCGGGAGCTTCCGTGGTGCCGGAACGAACGCGCCCTCCTCGATGTTTCGCGCTTCGGCCGTTCCGACCTCTCCTCCCACATCCGCGAACATCGGGTGTTCCGGCGTGACGAGGACATCACGGCCGTTGGAGAACGTCACCCGAACGAACTCGTCGGGGGCCTCGTGTCGGCTCACACGGTCGACCGGTTGCTTGGTCGTCTCGTTCGTCTCCAGGTCGACCGAGTGGATCCGTACGTCGTTGAGTGGGAGGATTTCGCAGTTCACCCCGTCGACAACTTCGTCCGGCCGCTCGGCCATCGCGCCGTCGACGAAGTCCCCGATTTCGACACGGCGACCGTCCGCGAGCAACACCTCCGAATTCGGGTGGTACGACTGCTGTTCGAGCGCTTCATGCATCGCCGAGCGGTCCTCGGAGTTGTGGACGATCATGCCGTTTGCGACGAAGTTGTGTGTATCTTCAACCGTGATGTCGTACACCCGGTCATACGCAGTATCTTGGACTTGCGTGACCCGCTCGACACGTCCCAGGTCGATATCTCCGTTGTCATTCACGTATTCATCAGTGTCTGTCAGTGCCGTCCCCCCATCCGCCGCGCGGTTCCAGTCCGAAGACGGCACGTACACTTGGTCACCGGGCGTGAGTACCTCCGCGGGCTTCTCCACTCGCTCGCCGCCCTCGAAGACGAAGTACGGGTGGTCTGCCGTCGAGGTCACCACCTCGCCGGTCTGCAACGTCACCTCCGTGAGCGTCTCGGGGGCGTCGTACTCGTGAACGGCCGTCACCGACCGTTTGACGAGCCGTCCGTCGTCGGTCATCGTCCACGCCTCGGCATCGACATCCCGAATTGTCCGGCCGTTCGGGAGGTGTTCGATACTCCCGCTCGCCGCGGCTTCCGCGGCGAAGTCACGGATCCGCATCGTTCGGTCCCCGAGCTGGATTCGCGTATCTCCGGTCACACAGCGCATCTTGTCCAGCTCGTCCACTGCCGCAATCCCCCGGTCGGCGAGCACGAGCGCCCCGGCTTCGAGCGTCCACTGCTGGCCGTCGCCGAAATCGTCGCGAACGGCCGCGGCCGTATTGTGTGTCACGACGCCGTTGCCGACGAAGTTGTGGGTCTCCGGCACCGTCAGGTCGAAGACCTCCTTCTCGCCCGTATCCACGGCCGCGACGACCTCGTCCCAGCGAAGGTCGGCGTCTACTGCCTCCTCCACCAGCGATTCGACGGCACCCAGATCGCGGTCTTCCAGCATCGCGCGGGCCCGTCCACGGCCCGGATCGTCGCCTCGGTTGATGTTCTGATAGTACGGTCCGCCCGGCCCATCGACAGCTGCCAGCGCACTCCCCACGGGAATCTTGTCCGCTCGTCGTTCGGCATCGCCGACGATGGTGTCGAGTGCGGCCCGTTTTTCGGGGAGCTCGAAGCCGATTGCGTCGGCGTACCGGTCGATATCTGCTCCGTAGCACTCGACGAAGTGCTGGACGTGTTTCGACTCGATCGTCTGCCCGTTCGCTAGTTCGTACGTCCCGCGCCGGTCGCGTTCACGCGTCCGTGCGCGAACTCCGTACGTTTCGAGCATCAACTGGACCTGCCGGGCGAGTTCCTCGCTGATCGTCGAGAACAGGACGCTCGACCCGCCGTTCGTGCGGGCCGAGACGGCCCCGTCGGCGTCCATCAGTCCGCGCAGGAACGCGTCGGCGTGTTCGGCCGTGGTCAACGATGGGTCGAGTGCGAGATCTGCCTTCGGTGACTGCATCCCCGCGTTGGCGAACAGTCGCGCGATGGTGGCGCTGTGAATCCGGATACACGGCACTCGGTCGTCCTGATACTCGATGTCGACCTGTTTGTCGAACGTACGAGCGACGATGTCCGCGGCGCGCTTGAGCAACGTCTCGTCGCCGTTCGAAATACGGACACAGCCACGGTTGCCGTCCCGTTCGTCGAGCGAGATATCGCCGTCTCCGAACACGAGCCCGAGCAGATACATGAGCTCGTCGTCGAACGTCTCGGGGAGCGTGATGCTGTCGCCGTGACGGAGCATGAGCCGGTCGAACTGCAGGTCGTCGCGGACAGCCCCGATTGCCTCGAGTATCCGATCGAGCTTTTCGAGAGGTACGTGCCGGTTCGCGAGCGAATCGTAGATGAAGTCCTCGGAGAGGGCGAGGGCTGCGGCCGCATCACGGAGCGTCCCGAACTCGCGATAGAGGCCCTCACGGAGGAACTCGACGGATTCGTCGGCGAGCTGCACCTTCTCGGTGGTCAACTCGAGGTAGTCACGGACCCGGGCGGCCGATCGGTCGAGCTTCCCGTATCGAGGGACTGCGACGTACTCACCCGATTCGACCTCGGAGATCGCCTTCCACTCGATCCCCCCGTCACCGCAGGTGAGAACCGGGGTATTGACCGACGCCTCCAGCTCCTTCCCGTGGCTCGTCTCGATGCGCCGACACGGCTTCTTCGGCATTCGCCAGACGTGCGACGAACCCCGCTGGACGACCGTCCCGGCTTCTCGGTCGAACGTGTGTATCCCGAGTTCGAAATCCGCTTTCGTATCCTCAGTAACGGGGTTGGGGTGTCTCTGCCGTGCGAGCTCCCGAATCTCTTGGAAGCCGTCTTCCGTGTGTATCAGGGTATCGCCGGTGACGCAGAGCCCGGCACTCGACGACCCCTTCCCGGAGGTGTACACCGACCGGGGGGCGAGTTTCCGGACGTACTGAAGGAGCTGGGAGTTGTGTGAGACGACGTTGTTCGAGAGGTAGTTGTGCGTTCCCTCGATTTCGAGGTCGTACACCCAGTCGTACTCGGGTGTGACGGGTTCGATGTCCTCGATACCGTCTGAACGGACACCTCGAACACTACCGTTCTGCGTTGAACGGACCGGTTGCACACCGCTGATTGTCCCACCATCCGTTACAGCTGGCCGTGGGTCACTCACGAGAACGCCCCGACCAACATCGAGATTCTCAGCACGAATTGCACGGGGACCGCTTGGCGTTTCCACGAATAGCGGATGCGATGGCGTCACTTCGATCTCGTACCCCGTCTCGGTTCGAATCC
This sequence comes from Natronomonas sp. EA1, assembly GCF_051195035.1. Taxonomy (NCBI): domain Archaea; kingdom Methanobacteriati; phylum Methanobacteriota; class Halobacteria; order Halobacteriales; family Natronomonadaceae; genus Natronomonas; species Natronomonas sp. EA1. The sequence continues at coordinate 317,981 of NZ_JBNTJV010000003.1, read as the reverse complement.
GATACATCCGCTCTGGAGCTTCACGCTTCCACACCTTCGTCGCTCGTCGCATCGAAAGGGTCCCATCCGATTCCATCGACGGAACCTCGAAATCGACCTCGTCGTACACGCCGTCGTCTATCGGTGTCGGGTCGGTCAGGTTCGACTCCACGAGGTTGCGGATTTCGACCTCCGAGCCATCCGCGAGCGTCACTCTCGTATCACCGCGAACGCACTTCCCGGTACCGGGGTCCCCTATCAGGAGCATGTGCAGGTCCCCCCGAATCCGGGAGCCGTCGGGGAGGTTCTTCGTGACGCCGGAGAAGAGCTGGAGGATGATGGCCATCTTCTGCTGTTCGTAGCCGAAGATGGAGGGGGCCATCGAGCCGACCATCTTCTCGTAGATGTCGGGGTCGTTCGAGAGCTCGATGATCTCGCGTTTGTCCTCCTCGGTGATGTCCATCTCCTCGAACTCCTCGTCCTCGATGACGATGGAGGAGCCCTCCATGTGGAAGTCGAAGAACGTGGACTTCTCCTGTTTCGAGCCCTGCTGTTCGAGGTTCAGGATGCCCGTGACGGTGACGTGGTCGCCCGCGGTGACACGCCCGGTGATGTCGTCCTCGATGTGGATGTCGATGCTCTCGGGCGTCTCCCCGCCCGACAGTCCTTCCGGGGACTCCTGGACCCGGAGCTTCTGTGCGTCGACGAACTTCGACTGGTCGAAATTTATCTTGAACGGCCCCTGTCGCTCACAGCCGTTACACTGGTGGGGCTCCTGGAAGTCGCCGTCCACCTGCGGGACGTACGTCTGGGTGCCACAGCGCTGGCACTCGAAGGCCGCCTCCTTGATCTTCGGGCGTACCCCCGTCGCCTTCCGGACGATGCCCTGCACGGCGATGAGGTCGCCGACGTGGTCCGCGCGGATGTTCCGGATTCCCGTCGACGAACCGATGTTCTGGATGCGGACGTGGGCCTGCCCCAGTTTCACGTCCACCGGCAGGTCGTAGAGCCGGAGCGCCTCCTCCGCGTAGTCGCGCATCTGCTCCGGCTGCGCGATGAAGTCGTCGGCCATGTCCGGGTCGAACCGGTAGAGGTCCTGCCAGTCGACGTAGAGCGACCGCTGCTCGTTGGGGTATTTTTGCGCCAGCTCGCCGATCTCGTTCCGATAGTAGGTACGATAGAACTCCTCGAATCGGTCGATGATCTCGGCGTTCTCGGGGGTGGCCATCTGCTGACGGGGATTGCGCGTACTCTCCTAAGAAGGTTCGCAAAGCGGGGTGGAAGTGCACCCCCACGGACGGCGTGTCGCGGTCGGCTCCGGACCCATCTCTCCCCGGAATACTTCAGCTGTCGCTACCCCACGGGTCCCTACGGCTCCTCGAACGCCCGCGCCTGCATCTCGATATACCGCCGCGACCAGCGGAGCGAGAACCGATGCAGTCGTTCCGTGGCGCTGTGCCACACCCCTACGAGCGTCGCGACCGGCCCACGACGGGACCCACCGGTCGGTCGTTTCCGATAACTCATGTGTGTGGTAGTATGGCACGGTGTGTCATAAAAGTTCATGGCTGGGACCGCTGGAGACTCGCTCCGCGCGTCCGGTCTAGTCGGCGCTGTTGTGATCTTCGGTGGCTGACAAGAGGCGAGTGATGACTGCAGAGCGTCGCTGAGCAGTGTGGTGCGAACGATTTCCGGGAGTGGTGCCGGTGGATAGACGACCACCGGTAGTCGGGTCGGTACCGACCGCTCGACCCGGTAGATCGGCAGATGGCGACAGATGTCTCCCCGCGGTGGGAGATACAGAGCGTACGTTCAGCACCGCCCAAGTGCTATGGGAGACGAACGACAGTCATATTATATGGGCGTAGATTCAACGCGACCCCTGGTCTCACGGGAGTCGATTATCGGTGGGGTGATTGGGGGGATCGTCCACGCAGGTGTGGCAGCGTTTCTCTGGAATTACTGGCTCGACAATCTGGGGGAAATCATCACGAGTAAACCGCTTAACGGAGCCTATATCATCCTTGGAACGTTCCTCCTCGGATTCGTCCCAGTTCTGTTCTACGTCAGTGCGAAGGTCATCTCACCCGCTATCATCGTCTCTGTCTTCCTGCTCCTTTCAGCATTCGGCTCGTGGCTGGCGGGCCCAGTTCGTGCCCCGTCTGCTGTGCCGACACCATTCGCGCTGTATCTCCTCTTCTGGGTTGGCATCGTCGCCCTCGTGGGGGTGACCGGTGGACTGGAGTATCGTCGGGAACATCGAGCCACAGATTGACCTGAGTCGAACCAGCCACTCGCCAGCCTCCGCAGAACGTGGGACCGCTCGGATTGTGAACCACAGTCGCTCCTTACAGTCGCTCCCTGATTCAAATCCGCGTCGTCCATTTCGACGCGAGCTGGGAATTACTCACACACGCCTCGCTATCGCTCGGCGGTGTTCGTTGTGGCTCGCGTCGAAAATGGGACCGCTCGGATTTGAACCGAGGTCACAAGCACCCAAGGCTTGAAGTATACCAGGCTAACCCACGGTCCCGTATCCCCACAAACCCAATCGCCGAATAAAAGGGATTCGCTATAGACCGTACAGCAGCATGATACCGCCAGTCGTGACCACGGCGAACAGGAGCTGGAGTGGCGTCCCGACCTTCACGTAGTCGGTGAAGCGGTAGCCACCGGGACCGTAGACGAAGAGGTTCGTCTGGTAGCCGACGGGGGTCATGAACGCGGTGGAGGCCGCGAAGGTGACCGCGAGGACGAACGCGTAGGCGCTGACGCCGAGGTCCTGAGCGACGCGGAAGGCGACGGGGAGCATGAGCACGACGCTGGCGTTGTTCGAGATGACGTTGGTGAGTGCGGCGGTGACGAGATACATCAGGCCGAGGACGGCGACGGCGGGGAGCGCCCCCGAGGCCATGATGACCAACTCGGCGAGGAAGCGGGCACCGCCGGTCTGCTCCATGGCGATGCCGAGCGGGATGACGCCGGCGAGCAGGAAGACCACGTCCCACTGGACGGCGTCGTACACCTCGGTGGGCTTCAGACATCGGGTGACGACCATCGCGAGCGCGCCGGCGAGCGCGGCGACGACGATGGGAATCGGGGTGAGGGCGGCCGCACCGACGACGGCGGCGACGATGCCGACCGACAGCAGGATCTTGTCCTCCCGGAAGTCGGGGCGCTCGACCTCCTGGGCGACGATGAAGTTTCGGTTGTTGGAGAACCGGTCGATGGACTCCCCGGTCGCCTGCACGAGCAGGGTGTCACCGACGCGGAGCTGGGTGTTGTCGAGTCGCTGGCGGAACAGTTCGCCGCCACGCCGGAGGGCAAGCACGGTCGCGTCGTACCGCTGGCGGAAGTTGACTGAGGTGAGCGTCTCGCCGGCGAGGAACGAGCCGGGGGCGACGACGAGTTCGACGAGGTTCTGCCCGCCCTCGGCCTGTTCGAGTTCGGCCTCGTCCACCTCGACCTCGGGGACGAGGTCCAGCCCCTCCGCGTCGAGGAGGTCGACGAGCGTGTTCCGGTCGGTGCGGACGGCGAACACGTCCCCGGCCTGGATCGTCTTCGGCGCGAGGGGCTCTAAGAAGACTTCGTCGTCCCGGATGAGCTGGAGGAGGTCCACGTCGAATTCGGTCTCCTCCAGCGCTTCACGGATCGTCTGGCCGATGATGGGCGAGTCCTCGCGCACGACGACCTCGGTGAGGTACTCCGCCATCTCGAACTCCTGGGTGAGGTCGTCGCGCGGGCGGATGCGCTCGGGGAGGAGATACCGGCCGACGGTGAGCAGGTAGGCCGCACCGAAGACGCTCACGAGCAGCCCGAGTGCCGTGAACTCGAACATCGAGAACGGGGCCTGTTCGAGGCCCAGGTCGGCGGCGATGGCCGACGCGAGGATGTTCGTCGAAGTACCGATCACCGTGAGCATCCCGCCGAACATCGAGGCGTACGACAGGGGGATGAGGAGCTTCGAGGGCGAGGTGCGCCCCTCGTGGGCGAGGTCGGTCACCATCGGGAGGAGGATGGCGACCGCCGCGGTGTTGTTGATGAACCCGGAGATGGGGCCGACGATGCCGATGGTCGCGCCGAGCTGGCGCGTCTCGGAGGTCTGGGTGTAGGCCGCGACCTTCGCCCCGAGCAGCTGGATGACGCCCGTCCGCTGGACGCCGTCCGAGAGGATGAACATCGCGAGGACGGTGAGCGTCGCGGTGTTGGAGAAGCCCGAGACCCCCTCTTCGGGGGTGATGAGCTCCACGGCGCCCGCGATGAGCCCCGCGTCGGCGAGCAGCCCGGTCACCGGCCCGACGAGCATCAGGGTCACCATCACGCCGATGGCGGTGATGTCGACCGGGACGGGCTCCGTGGCGAACAGCGCCAGGGCCGCGAGGATGATGCCGAACACGAGCACCATCCCGACGGTGATCTCCGGGAGCACACTCACGGAGAGCCGCGGGGGCAAGAAAAAGCGTGAGGGTTCAGTGCTGGTCCAGCAGTTCGATGTCGGCCACGATGTCGTACGGGTGGCTCCCCTTCCGGATGCCGTCGAGCATGACGAACGCCTGCTTGGGTTCGAGGAAGTGTTTCGTCACCGCACGGCCGAGCGGTGTCGGTTTCAGCCCGTCGATGAAGCCGTACTCGAGGAGCTTCCCGAGGGCGTGCTTGGTGGGCACCTCCCCGACCATCCGGTCGTTCAGCTTCTTCGCCTTCTTGCCGGCGATGGTGATGTTGGCGAGCGTCTCCTCGACGGCGGCGCCCTCGTCGTAGGTCGTCCGCACCGACTCCATCTCCCCCTTCAGCAGTTTGAACGCCACCTCGTCCTCCGTCATCTCCTGGCTCCCGTGGTAGCTCCCCTCGGGTTCGACGAGCATGTAGACGATCCCCTTGTCGTGGTAGTCCGGGCGTCCCGCGCGGCCGAGCATCTGGGAGAACTCCTGGACGGAGAGCCACTCGATCCCCATCGCCAGCGAGTCGAAGATGACCTGCGAGGCGGGGAAGTCGACCCCGGCGGCGAGCGCGGCGGTCGTCACCACCGCGGCGAGCTTCTGGTCGCCGAACATCCGCTCGACCTTCTTTCGTCGTCCATAGTCGAGCCCCGCGTGGTAGGGTGCGGCGTCGTACTCTAACCGACGGGAGATCTCGTGACACCGCCGTCTGGAGTTGGTGAAGATGATGGTCTGCCCGCGATACCCCTTCGAGGATTTCGTGTCGAACGCCCGTTTCACCAGTCTATTCTCGATGCGGGGTTTCTCGTCTCCGTCGGCGAAGGTGACGTGGCGCTCGATGGGGACCGGTCGCTCCTCGAACTCGATGAGTTTCGCGCGGAGCTTCTGTGCGAGCTCCTCGGGATTCCCGACCGTCGCGGAGAGGTAGACGTACTGGGTGTCACACTCGTTCGTCTCCTCGTAGTGTTTGAGCCGAGAGATGAGCCCGTCGAGCCGGTGGCCGCGCTCCTCCTCGCCGAGGGTGTGGACCTCGTCGATGACGACGGTGCCGATGTCGCCGAGGTCCTTCCCCACGCGCAGGGAGTGGTCGATTCCCTCGTAGGTGCCGACGATGATGTCGGCGCTGGGGTCGAATCGCTGGCCGTTGCCGGCGACGCGCGACGCGCCCACGCGCAGGGAGACGTCACACACGTCGCCGTAGCGCTCCTGGAAGTCGTCGTACTTCTGGTTCGCCAGCGCGACGAGGGGGACGAGAAACAGCATCTTCCCCTTCCCGTTGAGCGCGCGGTCGACCCCGGCCATCTCGCCGATGAGGGTCTTCCCCGTCGCCGTCGCCGAGACGACGAGCTGGTCGTCGCCCGCCGTCGCGCCGTTGCGGACGGCCAGACTCTGGACCGGGAGCAGCGTCTCGAACTTCCCTTCGAGTTTGGTCTGGATGCCCGGATGCAGTCCCAAATCCTCGACGCGGACGGGATCGACGTCCTCCACGGTCGCGGAGATGGTGTCGAACCGGGTGAGGTCGGGGTCGAGCTGGCCGGAGAGCAGGTTCTTGATGCGTTCGAGGTCGCCGACCTCGAGCAGGAGCTCTTCGAGGCGGTCGCGGGCCCCCGACCGAAGCCCGCGGAACTCGGCCTCCCGTTCGAGTTCGCGCATCGCGCAGTCGGGACAGATCTGCTCCCCGTCGGCCTTGATCGCCGTCTCGGAGGTGAGCGGCGAGTAGCGACCGGCCCCGGAACAGAGCCGGCAGGTCCGGACGGCCTTGGTCTTCTCGTCGAGCTGGTAGCCCGCGAGCAGATTGCGGAGTTCGCCGCGCCCCTCCCGGGAGGTCTGTTCGGAGATGCGGATGCGCCGGGCACGGCGGGCGAGCTCGACGAACTTGTCGGGTGGGTGGAGGGTCTCGTCGGCGTCGTCCTTCACGCGGAGGCGGGCAGGTCGAGGGCCGGCGCTGGTCTCCTTCACCTCGAGCCGGCCACGGAGCATCCGGTCCCCGCCCCGGTAGACGGCGACGGTGTAGTCCCCGTCGCGCTTCTCGTGGAGGAACAGCGTATCGACCTCGGCGACCTGCTGAGACACGCGTAGGGATATCCTGCGGGGCTACTTCAGTCGCTCGGACCACCGGCGAGCCGGTCGCGCGCGTCGTCGCGCTGCCTGCGAGAGGCGGCAATCGGTGCCGGGAATTCCCTCCGCGATTCTCGGCGTTTCACGCCGATTCTCTGCGTTTCTATCCGATTACTGACCGTTTGGTCAACCATCGCTCAAACCGCCTTAAGCTCTCGAACGGCTATCTCAACGTATGACCAGTGGGTCCGGGGAGTCCCGTCGTGTCTACCTCCAGATAGTCGTCGTACTGTTCGTGGCGCTGGTGGTGTCGAGCTCCTTCAGCGGCTTCGTGACCGCGGTACCGACGGCGCCGGCACCGGCCGTCGTTCTCACGGGAGATGCGAACGAGAACGCCCCGGCGCTCGGCGAGCACTGGCGCGTCAGCCAGCCGGTCGAGCCGGTCGTCGTCGACCGACCGCCGGGGGAGTTCGACCCGCGCGTGAAGCTCTCCCGCAACGAGTATCCGGAGCTCTCCGGCGGCCCCGAGGAGCGGTTCCTCGAGGTGCCGTACTCCGGAACGCCCGCGCTCGGGCCGCTCCACGAGCACCTGAACACGGCGCTGTCCCTGCCGGACACCCGGTCGTGTGACCCGGACGCCGAGGTGCGCGCGTACGACGTGAGCGCGATTCCCGTCGAGATCCCGCTCAACCGCTTCGGGACCCACGACCCGGAGGGCCGGATGTACGTCCTCACCGACAACATCGACGCGGTGCGCGAACAGGAGGCCGTTCCCCGAACCGACGAGACCCGCGTCTCGATCGGCCTGCGCGACGACCCCATCCAGCCGCTCGTGGTGCGGGCGAACCTCGGTGACTGCGTGGAGTTCACGCTCCGGAACGAGCTGGAGCAGCCCGCTTCCATCCACGTCCACCGTGGGCTCGTCACGCCCGACCACGACGGCTCGTTCGTCGGCGAGAACGAGAACTCGCTCGTCGACCCCGGTGACAGCCGCACCTACACGCTGTCGATCCCCGCCGACGAGCGCTTCGAGGGTATCTGGTACTTCCACTCGCACGGGAACGCTCGCACGCAGACGAACCACGGCCTGTTCGGCGCGCTCGTCGTCGAACACGAGGGCAGCGAGTGGTTCCACCCGGAGACGATGGAGCCGCTCGACTCCGGCTGGGAGGCCATCGTCGTCGACGGACAGGAGGGGCTCGCCTACCGCGAGTACGTCATCCTCTATCACGAGGTGGGTAACGAGACCTACCAGGTGCGGGAGGCCGACGGCGGGAAGATCCCCCTCATCGACCCCCACACCGACGCCTATCGCCCCTGCGGCTTCGCGTTGAACTACCGCTCGGAGTGTTTCTACAACCGCTTCGAGCTGCAGGAGACGACGAGCCACCCGCGGACGGCGGGGACCATCGACAAGTCGCTCGCCTACTCCTCGTACGCGTTCGGTGACCCCGCGACCCCGATTCCGAGAGCCTACGTCGGCGACCCCTCCAAGGTGCTCGTCGCCCACGCGGGCGTCGAGCAGTTCCACAGCCACCACCTCCACGGCGGCGGCATCCGCTGGCGATTCGAACCCCACGCGGACAACCACGCGGGCCACGAACTCATCGAGCGCGGGCTGACGAAGGTCGCGCCCGGTAACGACGAGCTCTCCGCGAGCCAGCGGCTGGACGCGCAGTCCATCGGCCCCGGGGAGACGTACACCACCGAGATCGCCTGTGGGGCCGGCGGCTGTCAGCGCGCCGTCGGCGACTTCCTCTTCCACTGCCACGTCCCCGAGCACTACCTCTCGGGGATGTGGGCGTTCTGGCGGGTCCACAACACCCTCCAGTCGGACCTCGCCGAACTCCCGGACCGCGAGGGCGACGTGGCCGCGGCCGTCACCTCCGCGGACCTCGTGGGAGCGCGACTCCCGTCCGGTGACCGGCTGGAAAACGCCTCCCAGGTGGACGCGTGGGTCCAGTCACAGCTCCCGCCGCAGGGCGTCCCCGACGGGTACGACGCCACCGTCTACGACTGGGTGCGCACCGAGACCGCCGATGGAGCCCCGCTCTACCTGAAAGAGCCCGAGACGACCCGCGGCTGGGAGAACTTCCGGCCCGTTACTCCAGGCGAACGCCAGCCACTCACGTTCGACCCGAACACGGGTCGGCTCGCGTGGCCGTGGCTCTCGCCACATCTCGCCCAGCGCCCGCCGTTCGCGCCCGGTGCCCACGGCCCCGCGCCGTATCTGACGACGCCCGTCGCGGCGAACGACCTGCCGACGAACAGCGACTTCACCGCTACCCCCGAGGACCCCCAGCGCCCCGACGACGCGCTGTGTCCCCCGGGCTCGCGCGTCCAGCGATTCAACATCGTCGCCATCCAGGACGGGGTCGCGTTCAACGACCACGGCGACGCCATCCCGGACGCGATGGCCTACGCGCTCGCCGAACACGTCCCCGCCATCCGGAGCGGCGACCGGCCCTTCGAGCCGCTGGTCTATCGCGGCAACGTCGGCGACTGCATCCAGGTGACGCTCGTCTCCGAGCTGGAGGACGAGACGGCTGGCGGCTTCTCGAAGGTGAATCTCCACCCGCACTTCGTGCAGTTCGACGTGCAGGCGTCCGACGGCGCCATCACCGGGGGCGCCTTCGAGCAGTCGGTCCGCCCGTACGACACCGAGCCCCGCGAGACCGCGGCGGCCGTCTCGGCGGGTGACACCGTCGTCCCCATCGAGCCCCGCCGCCCCGGCGACGACCCGTTCGAGGGCCTCCACGAGGGTATCTGGGTCGGCATCGGTCTCGGCACGAACGACATCGAACTCCACCGCATCGAGCGGCTGGACGAGGCCAACGGTACCGTAATCCTCGCCGAACCCCTCGTACGCGACCACCCCGCGGAGAGCGCCTTCGGCGTGGAGTTCGTCCGCTACGCCTACTACCTCGACGTGAACCTCGGGACGGTCTACTTCCACGACCACGTGGACGCCGGCCTCCACTGGCCCCGCGGGCTGTTCGGCGCGCTCATCGTCGAGCCATCGGATGCGGTCTACCGCCACCCCGTGACGGGTGAGGAGGTTCGCGCCGGCCCCATCGCCGACATCATCACCGGGGAACGCGAGCTCCACCACCGACCGACCCGGAGCTTCCGCGAGGTGGTGTTGCAGTTCAGCGACGCGCCCGACAAGGACCCGCTCGCGGGCGACGTGACGGGCACCATCAGCCTCCGCGCCGAGCCGTTCGGCCACCGCACGGAGACGGACCCCCCGGACCTCGCGCTCTCCTCGACGGTCCACGGCGACCCCTCGACCCCGCTCATCAGGGCCTACGAGGGTGACGCCGTCTTCATCCACGCACAGAACGCCGGGACGTGGGGCCGGTTCCCGATACGGGTGACGGGCCACCGGTTCCAGCTCGAGGACATCGACGGGGCGACCGCACAGGACGCGGTCGTCGTCGACTTCTCCGAGCGGTTCGACCTGTGGCTCCACAGCGAGGAGAACGTCCGCGGCGGCGTCGGCCCCGCGGGCGACTACCTCTACTACAACCCGCAGGCCAACCACTTCGCCGACGGGATGTGGGGGATCATGCGCGTCTACGGCTCCGAGCAGCCCGACCTGCTCCCCCTCCCGGAGAACGACCCGCCGGACGCGGGTGACGACCTCCCCCGCGAGGTGACCGGCGCTCGCCCCCCAGCGCCGACCGACGCGCAGGCCCGGTCGGCCTGCCCCGCGGACGCCCCCGTCCACACGTTCGACGTGCGCGCCGTGGAACGCGAGATCACCGTCGACCCCGTCGCCGGCACCACCCTGTCGGCGAAGGTGTTCCGCGAGGTCGACGCGGAGGGTCGGCTCACGCCGCTCGTCATCCACGCCGCCGCGGGCGAGTGTGTCGCGGTCAATCTCACGAACGGGCTCGACGAGCGCGTCTCGATGCACATCGGCTGGGGGGTCACCGGCCCGCACTCCTCGGGGATCACCGTCGGGTACAACACCGACCAGTCGGTCGTGCCCGGTGACCGCCGGACCTACTACAGCTACGTGGACGAACCCGGGACCGGCATCCTCGCCGACTTCGCCCAGCTGGACGACGACCTCGAAGGGCAGGCAGCCGGCCTCTACGGCACCATCGTGGTCCACGAGGCGGGTGCGCGGTTCTTCGACCCGGTGACGGGCAACGAGACCGACACCGGCTGGGGCGTCGTCGTCGTGACGGACGACGAACTCTACCGCGACTACACGCTCGTCTTCCACGAGGAGGACGCCCTGTTCGGCGGGCCGGTCATGCCGTACCCGCAGCACCCGGACGGGCTGTCGATGGTGAACTACCGCGCGACCGAGCTCTCCGGGAACCGCGCCCCCGACCGCTTCGAGTCGTTCGAGGGGACGCCGACCACCCCCCTGCTCGAGGCGTACCCGCACGACGCCGTCCGCATCAACGTCATCGGCGGCTACGGCATGCAACGCGGGGTGTTCGCGCTCCACGGCCACGCCTGGCAGCGCACCCCCGGCATCCCGGAGTCATCCGCGGTCTCCGCGATGGGGTACGCCCCACACGTCCGGTTCACCGCGCCGCTCATCGACGGGGCGGGTCCCGCCGGCGACTACCTGTGGCTGAACCACCGCATGCCCTACGCCGAGATGGGCCAGTGGGGGCTCCTGCGCGTCCACGGCGAGGAGACCGACCTCCTCCCGCTCGCGCACTTCGAGTCGTTCCAGGAACCGCCGGAAGCGCCCGAGCCACCGGACCCCCCCGAGCCTCCGGCGGACGACCCGGACGAGGAGAGCGAGGAGCCCCCCGCGCCGCAGCCGAGCACCGGTGGCGGTGGCGCGCCCCCGGCATCCCCCGTCGGCGTCGCGAACGTCTCCGTCACCGACGTGTCGCTCTCCGTGACCGAGACGACGACCGAGGAGCCCGCGACCCTGACGGCCACGCTCGAGAACACCGGGAACGCGAGCGACCGGTTCGAGGTCCGGCTGTTCGTCGACGGCGCGTTCGCCGGCGAGAGCCGCATCGTCGAGGTCCCCGCCGGGGAGACCGTCACGGTGACCTTCGACTTCGCGTTCCCGCCCGGCGAGTACACCGTCGGCGTCGAGGGGCTGACGGCGGGCACGCTCACGGTGCTTCCCGCGCGGACGCCGACGCCGGAGCCGAGTCCGACACCCGTCTCCACCCCTGCCGTGACGCCCGACCCCGACAGCCCGGCGACGCCCACTCCGACGCCCGAGCCGACCCCCCCGCCAGCCCCCATCGCGACGGAGACACCGGTGCCAGACATCCCCGTTGGGCTCTCGTACGCGGTGGTGCTGCTCATCGTCGGCTTGCTGGCCGCGATGGTGGTCCTCCTCCGGCGCTAGTCGACGAGTTCGATGCTGTCGTCCCCGTTCGGGACGGCACAGATGAACGCCCCCTCCGTTTCGCCCTCGTTGCGATACCAGTGGACGACGCCCGCGGGGATGTGGATCGAGTCACCCGCGCGCACCGTGTACTCCTCGTCGTCGAGGCCGACGACGTACTCGCCTTCGAGCACGTACTGCTCGTGTTCGATCTCGTTGGTGTGCTTCGGCACCGCCGCGCCCGGCGCGAGGGTGAACCGCCGGAGCGAGAGGTTCGGGGTCACGTCCGGCCCGAGGAGGACGCCCTTTCCGAGGCCCTCGGCCGCCCCGACGCGCTCGTAGTCCACGTCCGCACCTCGCCGCACGATCGGATCGGTCATACACGAGGAGAGGGCGGCGACCCATTTCAATGGGTGCGCTCGGCCCCCGGTCGTGTGCGAAACCGTGGCGGGGCTTAAGAGGCTCCCGCGACTACGCTCGTGTATGAGGAGTTTTCGGATCGGCAGCGCGTTCGGTATCCCGATCAAGTTGGACCTGACGTTCCTGATCGTCCTCCCGCTGTTCGCGTATCTCATCGGGTCGCAGGTCGGCATCTACGTCGACCTCTTAAACGAGCAGTTCGCCGCGGAGATTCCGGTCGGGGTCCTGACCGGTGACGCCACGCTCACGTTCACCCTCGGGGCGCTGGCCGCGGTGGGGCTGTTCGTCGGGGTGGTGCTCCACGAACTCGGCCACTCGCTCGTGGCGATGCGGTTCGGATTCCCCATCGCCTCCATCACGCTCTGGCTGTTCGGCGGGGTCGCACAGCTCTCGGAGATGCCGGAGGACTGGAAACAGGAGCTCTACATCGCCGTCGCGGGGCCCGTCGTGAGCGTCGCGCTCGGCGTCGTCTCGTATGCGGCCTTCCTCGCCGTCCCGGCCGGCGGCACCGTGCTCGCGGCCACGAAGTTCGTGCTGGGCTACCTCGCGCTCATGAACATCGCGCTCGCCGTCTTCAACATGCTCCCCGGCTTCCCGATGGACGGGGGCCGGGTCCTGCGCGCGCTGCTCGCCCGCGACCGCCCGTACGCGCGAGCCACGCAGATCGCGGCGGAGGTGGGCAAGGGGTTCGCCATCCTGCTTGGCATCTTCGGCTTGCTCGGTGGCGGCGGCCTGTTCCTCGTCGCCATCGCCTTCTTCATCTACATCGGCGCCTCCTCGGAGGCCCAGCAGACGATGATGAAAGCCGCCTTCGAGGGCGTGACGGTGCGGGATATCATGACGCCCGCTGCCGACCTGAAGACCGTCACCCCCGAGACGAGCGTCGCGGACCTGATGAACCGGATGTTCCGCGAGCGCCACACCGGCTACCCGGTCGTCGAGAACGGCCGGCCCGTCGGGATGGTCACCCTCGCGGACGCCCAGGGGGTCAACGAGGTGGAACGCGACGCCTTCCAGGTGGAGGAGGTGATGAGTACGGACCTCCACACCATCGGGCCGGACGCCGACGCGATGGACGCCATCTCCCAGATCCAGAAGGCGGGCGTCGGCCGCCTGCTCGTCATGGAGGACGACGAGCTCGTGGGGCTCATCTCCCGGACCGATCTGATGACCGCCCTCGACATCATCAAGACGAGCGGCTCGCTCGGCTCGCGCGCCGTCGAGCCCGACGAGCGCGAGGAGTCGCCGGCGTACTGAGCTACGCGTCGTCCGCGTTCTCCCCCGCGACCGTCTCCACGTTCGCCGCCAGCCAGTTCTTCGCCTCCTCCACGGCCGCCGCGTCCTCCCCGCTCACCTTCAGCCGGTTGTGTTCCTGTTCTCTATCGGGGTAACACCCCACCTGCACGTCGAACTTCGATCCAGCCTCCCGGAGCCGGTCGATGAGGTTCGCCTCCGGCTCCTCGGTGTAGAGGAACGCCGAGACCACGCTCCCGGCGAACTCCGACTCGATGTCCCCGAACATCGCTTTCATCTCGCCGGGGATACCGGGGAGGACGTAGACGTTCTCCACGACACAGCCGGGTGAGAGTCCCTCCCTGTTCAGGAGTGGTCGCGCCCCGGCGGGCAGTGTCGCCTCCGCGGCGATGTCGACGTTCAGGTCGGGGTAGTCGTCGGCGATGGCCGCGAGGGTGCGTTCGACGTCCTCGCGGGCGAGGTCGTTCGCCTCCAGCTCCCTGTCGAACCCCGCGGCCACCCCGTCCATCGTGATGTCGTCGGGCGTCCCACCGAGCCCGCCGGTGACGATGACGGCGTCGTAGTTCGCGGAGAACACCCGGACGGCGTCGGCGATGGCATCGAGCTCGTCGGGCACGGTCAGGACGCGTTTCACCGACACCCCTCGGTCGGCGAGCTGGCGACAGAGCCACGTCGCGTTCGTGTTCTCGGTGTCACCGGCGAGCAGTTCGTCGCCGACGGTGAGGATGGCCGCGTGCATACCCCCACATCGGGGGGCGCACCTAAGCCGTTTTCAATCCCGGTAGCGGTCGGTCACGTCCTCCAACTCCACGACGCCCTCGGGGACGCGGTAGGCGGCCACGACTTCCCGGTCCGCATCGGGGCTGTCGACGGTCTTGTCCACGGCGTACCCGACGTACGTGCAGTCCTCGGGGGTGAACTCCACGACCGAGTAGCCCCAGTTGTGGCTGTCGAAGAACTCGATGTGCGGGTTCATCGCCGGAACCAGCCACGAGAGCAGCGGCTCAGTGAGGCGCTTTCGCCAGCCTTCGGTCAGGTGGAGCGCCTCCGCGACGTTCAGCGAGGTGATGGCGGGGGTCATGAACTCCACGCCGATGCGGTCGCCCGTCGCCACGCCCTCACCACCCGAGACGCGACCCGGATAGGAGGTCTGCTGGTAGGCCGCGACGTAGCAGTGCATGTCGCCCGTGAGGGTGACGTAGTTCTCCACGTCCGCGGCGGCGATAGCCTCCGTGAGCTTCTGGCGTTCGCGGGTGTAGCCGTCCCACCCACCCTGCACCGGGTACACGGAGAGCGGCCCGGACCCGAGCCGGAAGGGGACGGTGAGCACCTCGTCGGCCCATACCGACCACGTCGTCTCCGACTCGGCGATGGTCTCGACGAGCCAGTCGCGCTGTTCGGCTCCCAACATGGTTCGCCCCGGTGGCTCGTACTGCGGGCCGACGTTGTCCGGCGTGGGGATGGCCTCCCGCGGTGGGTCGCGGAACAGCCGCTCGTCGGTCATCGCGAGCGTTACCAAATCGCCGAACTCGAAGGCACGCCAGAGCCGGAACCGCTCCTGTAAGGACTCCCCGGCGGGGTCGTACTCCACCCGCGCGGGCATGTACTCCCACCACGCGTGCATCCCGTCCGCGATGAGGCCGGTCATGAATTCGGGGTCGTCGCCCCGCGGGTGATCGCCGGCGGGCGCGTCCGTCTGCGCGTCCCAGTAGACGTCGTTGACGAGCTCGTGGTCGTCCCAGCCCGCGATGAGGGTGTGCCGTTCGAGGGCCTCCTGCAGGAACCGGTCCTCGCGGTAGGTCCGGTACAGATAGCGGTAGTCGGCGAGGCTCCACACCCGGTCGTGCCCGCTCGGAAGCCGCTTTTCGCGGCCCGCGTACGCTCGCGAGCCGAGCCCCTTGAAATCGCCCGCGTCGGACTCGTAGATGAAGTCCCCGACGTGGACGAGGAAGTCCACGTCCTCCTCGGCGACGTAGTGATACGCCGGGTAGTAGCCGTTCAGGAAGTTCTGACACGCGAGGACCGCAAACGAGATGGAGTCGGGCGACTCCTCGGGGTGCGGCAGGGTCCGACACCGCCCCGTCCGGGAGGCGGTCCCGTCGTAGATGAACCGATAGTGGTACTCGCTGTCCGGGTCGAGATGCCCGTCCAAATCGACCTTCACCGTATAGTCGTGGGCCGCGACGTGCGCCCCCTCGGTGACGACTCCGTCGTAGACGACGCCCTCGAAAGCCTCGTCCGTGGCCACCTGCACCGCCAGCGGTGTCTCGGGGTCGAACGCCTCGGGGTCGACCCGTGTCCAGAGGATGACGCCGGAGGGTGTCGGCCCCCCGCTGGCGACTGACTGGGGAAACACCGCGTCCGGGTCTGCCTCGGGATCGACCGCGAACGCGTCCGTCCTGCTCGTCTTGTCGGTCTCCAGCGCCAGCGCGAGGTCGTGTGAGTCCAACTCCGAGAGCAACTCCGCGTGGTCGTCCGGCCCCCGTGCGGGCTCATCACGGCCGTTCAGCCCCGAATCGTCGGTCATCACTCGCTCTGGGATGCGAGCACATAGGGGGTTTTCGGCCGTTCGGCCGTCAGGACTCCACCCGACGGTGACACGCGGGACAGAGCGTTACGAGGTTGTCGAGGGTGTGGGCGTCCGCGACGGTGGTCACGGAGTGCTCCAGAAACCGCCGGACCGGGACGACGTGGTGCACGTCGGGATTGCGACCCAGGTCCTCGCGCGAGCGACCACAGCGCGTGCAGGCGTACCCGTCGCGTTCGAGTGCCCGCCTGCGGGCACGCGCCCACGACCCGCCATAGGACCCGACCGGCCCACCCTTCCAGTTCGGGTGCCCCTCCCCCGTGAACGCCTCGGAGAGCCACTCACGCCGACAGGCCTCGCCACAGACGACCTCCCCCTCGATTTCGCTCGGATAGCGCTCGACCGGCGCGTCACAGACGGCACAGCCGACCTCGACTTTCCCACCTCTCCACCGGGGGTTCGCCTTCCCCTCGAGCCGCGGCGGTGTCTGCCACTCGCCCGATGCCACGCACGCCGGACAGTACAGGCCCTCCTTCTCCGAGGGGTAGTACGCGAACGTCGCACCGCAGGTGACGCACTGGGTCTCCGTCTTGGCGCCGGTGTAGTTGGGGTTGTTCTGCCCGGAGACATCACGACGATTCGCGTTCCGACACGCCTCGGAGCAGTACTTCCGCCCGGTCTCGCTGTAGAAGGCCGTACTACAGGCCGTACACTCCCGGTTCGGGAGCGACTCGTCGTGTGCTGAGAGGTGATGTAAGCGAAGCTTCTGCCACGAGTCTCGCTCGATTCCACAGGTCGGACACGTCGGCATGCGGGGGCTGGTACCCTCCCGGTATAAGAACGTTCGTCTGATATGCCAAAATTATTTTATTGGTGTTCAAAAAGACCTACAAGAGGTCCTGAGATGCAGGATTTCGACGGTTTAGAAAGTGTAGGTCCAGGTGCGAGAATTGAACCCGCGTCTCAGCCTCCACAAGGCTGAAGGATAGTCCACTACCCCAACCCGGACACTGCGTGCACCCATCAGTATCCCGGCGCGGCAGAAATACGTTACGACTCTCCCCGTTCCGTGCGTCGGTTCCACACGGTTTCCATGGGGTACTGCAGGCTACTTGTTCGGTTACGTGCTAGTTAGTACCATGCTCTCTGTAGGTGACACCGCACCGGAGTTTTCGCTTCCGGGTGCATCGGTCGGGGAGTTCGACACACACGCGCTCTCGGAGTACACGGACCGGGGGTGGACCACCATCCTGGTGTTCTACCCGTTCGACTTCCACGAGGCGTGTGAGACGCGGTGGTGTACCCTCCGCGACGCGGAGTGGCTGACCATCCTGCCGGACGTGGCCGTCCTGGGTATCGGGCGGGACAGCGTCTACGCGCACAGCGCGTTCGCCCAGAAGGCGCTGCTTGAGTTCCCGCTCCTGTCGGATTTCGACGGGGCGGTGGCCCGGGCGTACGGGATCCCCACCGAGGAGGTGGAGGGTCACCCCGACACCCCGCGGATGGCGGTGGTCGTGGTGGCGCCGGACGGGGTGATCCGGTACACGTGGGTCGCGGAGATGCCGCGTGATGAACCCGATCTCGACGCGCTCCGGGAGGCCGTTGGCGTCCGGACCGCGGAATAGGACACCCTTTTCCGCGAGCGGGCGGTAGCGGGGGTAACCGTGGCGATTACGGACAAGATCTACGTGAAGAACCACCGCCAGCTCGCCTCCCAGCTGGAGGTGAACATCCCCAAGAGCGCCTTCTCCGGCGCGACGCTCGATTTGCTGTTTCGGGGGGAGAACCTCGCGAAACTCGACGACGCCTCACAGGAGCGGGTGCTGGATTTCGCCTCCGACTTCCTCGACTGCACCTGCGAGGCGAACCCCCACTGCGGGCACCCGGAGCGGAAGTTCATGCGGTATCTCCTCGAGTTGCGGGCACAGGGGCTCGGCCCCGACGCCATCGTGGACGTGATGGGCGACGACTATCTGCTGTACGCGTATCCGGGTGACGTCCTCTCCTTCCTCGACAACTCGATCCGCACGCTCGAGGCCGTCGAGGAGCTGGCACACGTGGAGAACAACAACGAAGCCGCACGGCGCGCGGCCGACGCGAAACGCGAGCTATCCTAGCCCAGCCGGAACGGCTCTTCCTCGCGCTCGCCGTCCAAATCCTCGAGCTGGATGACGTCCTCTGCTTCCTGTTCTTCCAGCTGCTGGGAGAGCTTCGTCACGTAGCGTTTGTACTCGTCGAGCTGTTCGCGGAGGTGTTCGGCCTCCAACTCGAGGCGTTCGTGCTCGCGGATGAAGCTCTTCGGCACCTCCACCTTCGGCGGGAAGCTCTCGGGGCTGGAGGAGGGTGATTCGTCGATCTCGTGTTCGGGGACGACCTTCACCTGTCCGTCGTGGGCAACGAGCGTCTGGACGTAGTCGCGGAAGACGGCCGACAGCGAGATATCCCGCTGCTCGGCAATCTCGCGGAGGGTCTCGAACGCGTCCTCGTTGACCCGGAAGGAGATCGTCTTGTTCTTGTTGCCCATCTCTGTGTGTGCGTCGTTCCCCGAGCCCTATAAGCGTTTGTCAGACGCCCGCACGCCGGCTGTCCGCGCTCGCCCGGTGCTCAGAGATACTCGACGAGCGCGTCGGCGAGTTTCTTCTCGGCGCGCCGGAGGTGGTGTTCGGCGGTGCGGCGCTCCACGCCGACGGCCTCGGCGATCTCGGCGGTGGTCGTCCCCCGCGGGAGGTCGTAGTAGCCCCGTTCGTGGGCGACCGTGAACACCTCGTGTTGGCGGGGGGAGAGCCGCGGCAACACCGCCTCCAGCGAGAGCAGCGGGGTGCTCGGGGTCGCGGCGGTGAGCCGGCGCTTCGATTCGACGGTGACGTGCACGTCGGTGGCGAGGTCGCGGTAGAACGCGGTGAGCGCCTCGGGGTCGAGCGCCAGCACGCGGACGACCTTCGTCCCCTCGACGTATCTGAGCGGGGGGAGGCTGAGACAGCCGTGGTCGGCGAGATACCCCTCGATGGGGTCGGCGAGGCGCTCTCTGAGGCAGGCGTCGGTGATGACGAGCGTGTCGTCACCGTGGGCGACTTCCTGGCGGACGCCGACGGCTTCGCGGATCCGGTCGAGGACCGCCTCGTCGCTGTCGCCCCGCACCGCGAGCAGGTCACAGTGGTCGTTACACCAGAGCTCGATCTCGGTGTCGCCGGTCGCGGTCGCCCGCTCGTAGGGGCCGTCGCCGTGGACCCGGAACACCGCCTGGTACATGCGGGCAGTATTTGCGACTACTATATAAAATACTCACCACGTGGAAAGGGTACGCTATCCTTTCCGGGTGCGAATGTATGGGTATCTATGACGCACCAGACACCGACCGAGCGGGATCGACTCGGTGAGCCCTCCGACCAGTGGAAACGGTATCAGGGTGCACCGACGGGGACGGATATCGAATGCAAGGGGTGGCGACAGGAGGCCGCGCTCCGGATGCTCAATAATAATCTCGACCCCGAGGTGGCCGAGAAGCCCGAGCGACTCGTCGTCTACGGGGGGACGGGCCGCGCCGCGCGCTCGTGGGACGCCTACGACGCCATCCTCGAGGAGCTTCGCGACCTGGAGGCCGACGAGACGCTGCTCGTCCAGTCCGGTAAGCCCGTCGGGCGGTTCCGGACCCACGAACGCGCTCCCCGCGTCCTCATCGCGAACTCGAATCTCGTGGGGAAGTGGGACACCTGGGAGCACTTCCACGAACTCGAAGCACAGGGGCTCATCATGTACGGTCAGATGACGGCGGGCTCGTGGGCGTACATCGGCACGCAGGGCATTCTCCAAGGAACGTACGAGACCCTCGCCGAAGCGGGCCGGCAGCATTTCCCGGACCGCGAGGGGCTCTCGGGAACCATCACCGTTACCGCGGGCCTCGGCGGGATGGGTGGCGCACAGCCCCTCGCGGTCACGATGAACGGCGGGGTCTGCATCGCCGCGGAGGTGGACGAAACCCGCATCGAGCGCCGCATCGAGACCGGCTACTGTCAGGCGCGCGCTGTGGACCTCGACGACGCCATCGTCCGCGCGAAGCAGGCCGCCGAGGCGGGTGACTCCCTCAGTATCGCGCTTCACATGAACGCCGCGGACATGCTGGAGGGGATGCTCGCGCGGGGGTTCGTCCCCGACCTGGTCACCGACCAGACGAGCGCCCACGACGAGTTGGAGGGCTACTACCCCTCCGGCTACACCGTCGCGGAGGCCGACGCCCTCAGGGAGGAGGACCCCGAGGCCTACGTCGAGGCCTCGCTCGACACGATGGTTCGGCACGTCCGGGCCATCGTCGCGCTCGACCGACAGGGTGCGGTCGCCTTCGAGTACGGCAACAACATCCGGGGGCAGGTCGCCGACCACCGGAACGTCGAGGACGCGTTCGACTTCCCGGGGTTCGTCCCGGCGTACATCCGGCCCCTCTTTTGTAAGGGACAGGGCCCCTTCCGCTGGGTCGCCCTCTCCGGGAACCCTGAGGATATCCACCGCACGGACGAGGCCGTCCTCGAGCTGTTCCCCGAGAAGGAGCATCTCGAACGCTGGATCGAGTTGGCCCACGAGCAGGTGCAGTTCCAGGGACTCCCCTCGCGGGTGTGCTGGCTCGGGTACGAGACTGATGAGGAGGGACTCACCGAGCGCGCGAAGTTCGCGCTGAAAATCAACGACCTCGTCCGTGAGGGGGAGATCTCCGCCCCGGTGGTCGTCACCCGCGACCACCTCGACGCGGGCTCTGTCGCCTCCCCACACCGCGAGACGGAGGCGATGCGCGACGGCTCCGATGCGGTCGCCGACTGGCCCATCCTCAACGCGCTGCTCAACTGCGCGGCGGGCGCGGATATCGTCTCGGTGCACGACGGCGGCGGCGTCGGCATCGGGAACGCCCTGCACACGAACAACCACGTCGTCCTCGACGGGTCGGAGCTCGCCGCGGAGAAAGCCCGAGCGGTGTTCACCACCGACCCCGGCATGGGCGTGGTTCGCCACGCCGACGCGGGCTACGAGGAGGCGCTCGAAACCGCGCGAGAGAACGGGGTCCACATCCCGATGGAGCGATGACGGACCCGAACGACGAGCTGTTCGGCGACGTTATGGAGACCAGCTCCATCGAGGCCGCGGCCGAGTACCCCGCCGTCGTCGTCGGGGAGCCCTACGATGGCGCCGTCATCGGCCGCCCCGGCGCAGCCGAGGCCCCGGACGCGATCCGGCAGGCCCTGGCGAGTGTGAAGACCCACCACTTCGAGGCCGGTCCCGTGGGGAGACTCGCCGACGTGGGGAACCTCCCTATCGCCCGTGAGACCGTGGCCGAGACACAGGACGCCATCGCCGAACAGGTGGCCCCGCTCTACGCCTCGTTCCCGGTCTTCCTCGGGGGCGACAACGCCTGTACCGTCGGCAACGTCACCCCCCTCCTCGACGACGCGACGGGGGTGATCTCCTTCGACGCGCATCTCGACTGCCGCGCCGGTGAGCCCTCCAGCGGGACCCCCTATCGTCAGCTTCGAGACCGGGGGCTCGACGCCCTCGCCGTCGTCGGCGCCCGGCACTTCGAGACCTCCACGCCCTACGCCGAGTACCTCGACGAGTGGGGAACGGTCGTCACCGCGGAGGCCGTGGGCCGGGATTCGGAAGACGCGCTCGACACGGCGTTCGACGCCCTCGACGGCGTCGAGCGGATCTTCCTCAGCCTCGACTGTGACGTGCTCGACGCGAGCGCCGCGCCCGGCGTCTCCGCGCCGACGCCGGGGGGCCTCACCACGCGGGAGCTGTTCTCGCTCCTCCACGAGGCCGCGAGCGACCCCCGCGTCGCCGGGTTCGAGGTGGTGGAGTGTGCCCCGCCGCTCGACAGGGAGGAGATGACCGTCCGGGCCGCCGCGCGTGCGGTCGCCCACGTGCTCGCGGGGGTGTCCCGATGATCGACCTCGTGGTTTACGGCGCGCGCGACCTGCTCGGCGACGAACGCCGCAGCGACGGCGCGGTCGCGGTCGAGGACGGGACCATCGCGGCGGTCGGCCCCTCCTCGGACGTCACCCGGGCGTACCCGCCCGAGAACGCCGTCCGGGCCATCGACGCCTCGGGGAAGACGGTCCTCCCCGGCTTCGTGGATTCGCACACCCACGCGCTGTTCGCGGGCGACCGGAGCGACGAGTTCGCCGCGAAACTCCGGGGCGAGAGCTATCAGGACATCCTCGCGAAGGGTGGCGGGATTCTCCGCACCGTCCGCGCCGTCCGCGAGGCCAGCGACGAGGAACTCCTCGCGGGGCTGCTGGACCGACTGGACACCGTGCTCGCGGGCGGGACCACGACCATCGAGATCAAATCGGGGTACGGCCTCGACGCGCGGACGGAGGCACGGATGCTCGAAATCCTCGGACTCGCGGACGAGCGCCACCCCGTGGACGTGGTCCCGACGTTCATGGGTGCCCACGCGATCCCCCAGGAAACGGACCCAGACGACTACGTCACCGAAGTCATCGACGAACAGCTCCCCGCCTGCGCCGACCGCGCCGAGTTCTGCGACGTGTTCTGCGAGGAGGGGGTGTTCTCGGTGGCACAGTCCCGAAGAATCCTCCGGGCCGGCATCGAACACGGGCTCACGCCGAAGGTTCACGCGGAGGAGCTGTCGCATCTCGGTGGCGCACAGCTCGCCGCCGAGCTCGGTGCGGCGAGCGCGGACCACCTGCTCCACGCCACCGACGAGGACGCCGACGCCATGGCAGAGGCGGGCGTCGTCCCGGTCTTCCTCCCCGGCACGGCGTTCGGGCTGGGGGCCGCGTACGCCGACCCCGGCCCATTCGCGGCACGCGGCCCGGTCGCCATCGCCTCCGACTTCAATCCGAACTGCTACGCCCCCGCGATGGGCTTCGCCATCACCCTCGCCTGCGTCGGGATGCGAATGGCCCCCGAGGCCGCCGTGCGGGCCGCGACGGAGGGCGGAGCGCTCGCCCTCGACAGGGACGACCGGGGCGTCATCCGCGAGGGCGCGGCCGCGGACTTCGTCGTCCTCGACTGCCCCTCGCTCGACCACGTCCCCTACCGCTTCGGCGCGACCCCCGTCGAGGCCGTCGTGAAGGGCGGCGAGGTGGTTCGATGATCCGCCTCGACGGCGAGTCGCTGACCATCGACGACGTGGTCCGGGTCGCCCGCGAGGACGAACCGGTCGCGCTCACGAGTGACGCCCGCGAGCGCGTGCGGGCCTCCCGCGAGCGTGTCGAGTCGGTGGTCGACACGGACGAGGCCGTCTACGGCGTGACGACGGGGTTCGGGGATCTGGTGAACACCCGGATCCCTCGGGACAAACGCGAGGAGCTCCAGGCGAACCTCGTGCGCTCGCACGCGACGGGCGCGGGCCGGCCGCTGGAGCGAGAAGAGGTCCGCGCCCTCCTTCTGACCCGCGCGAACGCCCTCTCGAAGGGGTATTCGGGGATTCGCGAGTCGGTCGTGGACCTCCTCATTGCGATGCTGAACGAGGGCGTCCACCCCGTCGTTCCCTCCCGGGGGAGCCTCGGGGCGTCGGGTGATCTCGCCCCGCTCGCGCACGTCGCCGTCGTTCTCATCGGGGAGGGCGAAGCCGACTACGAGGGAGAGTGGCTCTCGGGTGGGGAGGCGCTCGCCCGCGCTGGCTTCGAGCCGGTCACGTTGCAGGCGAAAGAGGGGCTGGCGCTCATCAACGGCACCCAGCTGACGGTGGGACTCGCCGCGCTCCTCGTCCACGACGCCGAACGACTCCTCCTCACGGCGGACGCGGCCGGGGCGCTCACCACGGAGGTGACGATGGGGAGCGTCGTGGCCTGCGACCCTGCGATTCAGCGCGTCCGACCGCACTCGGGGCAGGCCGAGAGCGCCGCGAACGTCCAGCGGTTCACCCGCGACTCCGCGGTCGTGGAATCCCACCGCAACTGCGACCGCGTGCAGGACGCCTACTCGATTCGGTGTCTCCCGCAGGTCCACGGCGCGGTCCGGGACGCGGTGGCCCATCTCCGCGAAGCCGTGGAGATCGAACTCAACTCGGCGACGGACAACCCCCTCGTCTTCCCGAACGGGGAGGTGGACCCGCGCGCCTCCGGGGGCGACGCCGCGGACATCGTCTCGGGCGGGAACTTCCACGGCGCGCCGCTTTCCCACCGGCTCGACTACGTCGCGGGGGCGCTCACGGACCTCGCCTCGATTTCGGAGCGCCGGACGGACCGCCTGCTCAATCCCCACATCCAGGAGGCCCACCTTCCTCCCTACCTTGCGCGGAATGCGGGGACGGAGTCGGGCCTGATGATCGCGCAGTACACCGCGGCCTCGCTGCTCGCGGAGTGTCGCGCGACGGGCCGTGCGGGGACCGATTCGACCCCCGTCTCCGGTGGGCAGGAGGACCACGTCTCGATGTCCGCGACCGCGGCGTACGGGGCGCGCCGCGTGCTGGAGAACGTCCGGCAGGTCGTCGCCGTCGAACTGCTCTGTGCTGCGGAGGCCGCGGAGTACGTCGAGGAGTCGCTTGGAACCGGGACGACCGCGCTCTACGAGGCGGTTCGGGAGCTGGTCCCGCCGCTCTCGGGTGACCGCTCGCTCGCGGGCGATATCGAGACGCTGGCGGCGCTCGTCGTCTCCGAAGAAATCGAAAATCGGATAGCGGATTAGGGCTCGGGCGTCGCCGTTTCCTCGCCGTCGAGGCTCTCGAGGGCGGTCAGCACGTGCTGGCGGTAGAACTCCGCCGGGTTCTCGTACTGCTCTGACGCCATCTTCGCGTACTCGTCGGTTTCGTCGAACGCCTCGATGCGGTCGAGGGTGCGCTGGGCCGTCTCGACGACCCACCGGTCACGCGTGTCCTCGTCGACGACGGTGATGGACTCCGGCCGGACGGAGACGTTCACGCTGCCGTCGTCGCGCTCGAAGGTGCGGGGTTTGCCGACGACCGCGACGTATGCGGGCGGCTCGAGCTCGCGGAGCATCGAGGTGGCTTCGGGCTGGTACTGCCCGGCGTAGACGAAGAACGTCCCCGTCGGGTCGACGATGCGGGCGCGCCAGTACTCCGAGTCGTCGCCCACGTCCTCCTTCTCGGTGAGCGTGCCGACGAGGAACACGCGGTTCGCCCGCTCCCCCGTGGGGAGCAGGGAGTAGACGGGCGCGCGCTCGTCGTCGCTCTCTTTGAACGTGTAGCCGGCGTCGTTGAACTCCGCGGCGAAGACGCGCCGGGCGACCTCTCGGGTGGGAACTGCACTCATTACTGGGACCTCGCTTTGATCAGCATCTGTTCGGTGTCCGGTGCGCCGAGCCGCTCGATGTCGTTCGCGAGGACGTAGCGCCCGAGGGTGGGGCCGCTCACGCGGTAGTACTGCCCCAGCACCTTGGTGCGCATCTCGTCCGCGACGACGGTGGTGTCGAGGGCGTCCATCGCCATCTCCTTCGCCTCCGCGAGGGTGATGCCGGTGAGCTCCTCGGTGGACTCCTCGTTGAAGATGACCTCGTGGACCTCCTCGCCGTCGTCCAGCACGCCCTTGATACGGAGGTCGAACTCGCCGTCGACCTCGCCGTGTTCGTTACACCGCCCGTTCTGGAGGACGCGGGTACACCCCTCCTCGGGACAGCGCTTGATGAGCCCGGAGCCGGACTGGATGTCGACGAGCGCGCCCTCGACCTCCGTCGAGTCGTCGCCCACCTCGATCTCCTCGTCCAGCTCGGTGATGGTCGTCGTCCGGTTCAGCTTCACGGAGTAGCGACCCTGGTACTCGTCGGTGACGACGTTCTGGAGGGAGTAGCTCTTCCCCTCCTCCAGCTCGGGGAGCTCGCTGGTGGCGAACGAGACGAACTTCACCGTCCCGGATTCATCCCCGAGCAGGCCGACCTGCGAGATGGACTCGGAGTTGGGGTCCCACAGCTGGGCCACTTTCACGCGGAGGTCGACCCACTGTTCGTCCCGGTCGATCTCGCTCGCGAGGACCGTCTCGTTGCCACCGCCGGAGCCACCGCCCAGCTGGTCGCGGTCCATCCCGGCCTCTTCGAGGTAGCGGGAGATGACGCTGCGGCGCGCCTCGTCGGCGGGCACCTTGTACTCGTTGACGAGCGTCTTGAGACGCTCCTGTACGTCCTCGACGGTGATGTCGAGGCGATCTGAAAACTGCTCGTGTATCTCTTGGGCGTGCTGTTGCACGTTCATTGGTGTTCACGCCTCCGCTTCGTTTTCAATGGGAGGCATACGACGCTTGGTGCTGGATGATATAAAAATCTCCGCAAGCGGGGTGAAAGTGTTACTCGCGGACGGCAGCGGGCCCGTCCCATTCGCCCTCGAGGAGGCCGTAGCGCTCCCGATTCCGGTACGCGCCGTCGGCGAACACGTCGTCCCGGCTCACCCCCTCGTGGGTGAACCCGAGGCGCTCGCAGAGGGCGATGGAGGCCTCGTTCGCCGAGTCGATGCTCGCGCTGATGCGATGGAGTCTGAGGTCCGCAAAGCCGTAGTCGATGAGATGGGCGCACGCCTCGGCGGCGTACCCCTCGCCCCACGCCTTCGGGTGGAGCCACGCGCCGAGGTTCGCCCACCCTCGCGCGTCGTTGATGGGGGCGAGCTGGACGCTCCCGACGGCTTCACCCTGCTGGTCGCCCGTCTTCGGCACGACCAGAAGCGTGACGTTGTCCGGGTTTCCGTCGTACTGCTCGTAGAGGTCGTCGTACTCGTCCGCGGTGGTGGGTGTCCGGAAGGTGTCGATATACCTCCTGATATCGGGGTGATTGAGCCCCGTGCGGAGGAACGCCTTGTCCTCTTCCTCGGCGGTCTTCAGTTCGAGTCGCGGCGTGTCGATGAACAGCTGTCCTGGCATCTTCTGTGAAATCTGCGGTCGGTCGAAAGACGATACGGGGCGAACTCAGACGGCGAAAACGGGCATACCGGCCCTGCCGCGGGCTGGCACAAAAGCGTTCGGCGGGGCTGGTACTCATTCACGCGGCCGACGGGTCTTTACTCGCGGCTCTCGATTCCCCGATATGAGCAACCGCCGTCGCCTCGCCGCCCTCCTCCGGCAGAAGCTCCGGCAGGCGGGCCGGGGCTACGAGGAGACGCGCCGCGCCTACCGCGAGGGGAAAGCGGCCTCGCTCGGGCTCCCCACCGACGCGGACGGGGACGCCCGCATCGTCTGCCGGCGCTACGCCGAGCGCCGGACCGTCGCGCTCGACTCGAAGGCCCGCCCCGAGTGTTTCGAGGCCGGGCACCCCGACTGCGAGGGCTGTGTGGAGGACATCCGGTCCGGAGAGGTCGAGACGTGGCGCGAGTAGCCGTCGTCCTCGCTGGCGGGACCGGCACCCGGCTCTACCCCGCGAGCACCGACGCGACCCCCAAGCAGTTCCGGGCGTTCGGGTTCGACGACTCGCTGCTCGCGCGGACGGTCGACCGCGCCCGTGCGTGCGCGGACGAGGTGTACGTCCTCACTCGCGAGGCGTTCGCCGACCGGATCCACGAGCACGCTCCCGACGTGGGCGTGCTCGTCGAGCCGGAGCCGAAGGACACCGGGCCGGCATTGGCGTACGCGGCCCGTCGAATCGACGAGCTGCACGACGACGCGGTCATGCTCTGTCTCCCCGCCGACCACCACATCGCCGGCGACTACGCCCCCGTCTTCGACCGCGCGACGGCGGTGGCCCGGGAGACGGACGGGCTCGTCACCCTCGGTGTCGAACCCACCCGGGACGCGACGGGCTACGGCTACATCCAGCCCGGCGCGGACCACGGCCGGTACTTCTCGGTAAGCGCGTTCCACGAGAAACCCGACGCTGACACCGCCGCGCGCTACCGCGAGGAGGGGTATCTCTGGAACGCGGGCATCTTCGCGTGGACGCCCGAGGCGTTCCTCGAAGCGTGTGAGGGCACGGAACTGGAGCCCATCGCGACTGCCGACGACCCACGGGACGGGTTCGCCGCGGCCGAGGCCGTGAGCGTCGACTACGCCGTGCTCGAATCCTCTGACGAGGTGCTCGTCGTCCCCGCTACGTTCGACTGGGACGATCTGGGCGCGTGGGATTCTCTCGCCCGGATTCTGGAGGGAGAGAACGCCACCCTCGGCGACACCCTCGCCATCGACGCCAGCGACAACGTCCTCGCTGCGGGCGAAGGGATGTCGGTCTCGGCACTCGGCGTCTCCGACCTCGTCGTCGCGGCCTACGACGGGAACGTGGTCGTCCTTCCCAAGAGCGAGGCCCAGCGGGTGCGAGAGATCGTCGAGTCGCGGTAGTCTTCCTACGAGCGCATCGACCCGCCGTCGAGGGGGAGTGCGACCCCGTTCACGTACGAGGCGCGGTCGCTGGAGAGCCACGCGACCGCCTCCCCGAGTTCGGTGGGATCGCCGATGCGTTCGAGCGGGATGTCCTCGCCCCAGGCTTCCAGGCCCTCCTCGTAGGAGTCGAACTCGCCGCGGTCGACGGCCTGTTCGACCAGCTCCTGGATTCGAGCGGTCTCGTGGGCCGCAGGGAGGACGGCGTTCACTCGGATCTCGGGACCGAACTCGCGGGCCTGAGTCTTCATCAGGCCGATGACGGCACGACGCACGGAGTTCGAGAGCACGAGTCCGTCGATGACCTCCTTCACCGAGGCGGAGGTGATGTTGACGATGGTGCCGCCGTTCTCCATCAGGTGGGGGTGGGCGGCCTTCGTCGTCCAGACGACGCTCATCACGAGCAGGTCGTAGGCGGTGTACCACTCGTGTTCCGTGGTCTCGAGGAACGGGCCGGAGGGGGGGCCACCGGCGCTCGTGACGACGTGGTCCAGCCGGCCGAAGGCGTCGACCGTCTCGTCGACGAACGCCTCCACGGCCTCGCGGTCGGTGATGTCCGCCCGGACGGTGAGCACGTCGCCGTCGCCCGCGGCCTCGAGGCGCTCCTTCGCGTCGTCGAGTTTCTCCTGCGTGCGGCCACAGACCGCCACGTCACACCCCTCGCGGGCGAGCGCCGCTGCGCTGGCCAGTCCGAGCCCGTCGCTGCCTGCCGTGACGAGCGCTGCGTGCCCGTCGATTCGGAAGTCCATGGGACACCCACTCGGGCGAGGCTGAAAAATCAGGGCGTCCGGACGTTGACACGTCCGTCGCTCGTGACGCCGACGACGATGTCGTGGCGCACCTCGCGCCCGTGGACCGCGTCGCCGGCCGTCTCGCTCACGAGTTGCATGAGCTCGGGGGCGGTGTGGGTCACCTTCACCCCGGCCTCGTCGCAGGCGGTGAACACCTTGTTCGGGACCGCATACAGGTCCGTCCCCGCCTCCACCGTGAGCCGGACGGGCGCGGTGAGCGCCTCCGCGAACGCCAGCGTCTCCTTCGCCTTCTTCACGTTCTCGCGGGCGCTGGACTCCACGCTGGAGACGTTCGCCCGGGACGTGCCCAGATGCTCCGCGATGGTCCGCTGCTGGATGCCCCGCTCGCGGAGCGCGAGGATCTCGGCCTGCCGGCGCGTCAACACGCTCTCGTCGGCGTCGAAGCCCAACTCCGAGAGGAGCGCGTCCACGTCCGGGAGCGTCATTACGAGCCCCAGAAGTTGTCGCGGCTGCCCAGCCGCTCGCGGCGCTCCCGGCGGCGACTTCCCCGCCCGGAGTCGTCGTCCGTCTCGTCCTCGCCGTCGGCCTCCGTCTCGTCCTCGCCGTCGGGGTCCCACTCCAGCCGCTCGACCTCCTCCGCGCGGGCGTGGTTCGACCGCACGTGCGTGATCTTCACCTTCGCGCGGGCGTCCGGCAGGATACCGTCGACCATCACGATGAACCCGTCCTCGGTGCGGCCGACGCCGGCACCGCTCTCGTGGATGTCCTCGACGGTGACGATGACCTCCTCGCCGGGCTTCACCGGCTGCTGTTTCAGGTCGCGAATGGGCTGGCTGTAGTGGTTACACCACTCGGCACCCCCGCGGTCGCCGTAGTGTGTACACCCCATCCCTTCGATTCGTTCGGTGAAGCTGGGGCAGTCGTCCGCAAGTGGGCAGTCCGGCATGTCCGACCCTTACAGGCGGGACGATTAAACGCTTGTGGGTACGTATCTGTCCCGAAACGGCCGATTTCGGGCGACTCAGGCCGGTTCCGGGAGCGAAACCCTTTCCGCGGTGCCACCCCCATCTCGGGTATGTCGACGGCCCGCCGCGTCCCCGAAGCCGCCCTCCTCGTCGGCCTCGTCCTCGCCTTCTCCGTCGTCCTCTTCTTCCTCCTCTTCGGCGGGCCGCCGCTCGTCACCGCGCTCATCGCCCTCGCGCTGCTCTACGGCTTCGCCGCCTACGCCGTCGTCCACGACGACGACCCCGCATCCGTCCTGCTCCCCACGCCCGTGCTCGCCGCCGCGGCCCTCCTCGCGCTGCTGCTCGTCGTCCTCGGTGTCGTCGTCGGGCAGCCGCTGTTCGGCCTCCTCGTCGGCTTCGTCGCCGTCGTGCCCCCCGCGATGTACCACACCCACTACGGCGACCCCGTGAATCCGCTCTCCGTGCGCGCCACGCTCGCGCTCGGGGGCGTTGGCGCGCTCGCCTGCCTGCTCGCGGGCGTGGCGCTCGAGGACCCCCTCGTCGGCGCGGTGGACGCGGTCGTCGTCGCCCTCGCGACGGCCGACTATCAGGACACTCGGGGGGAGAAACTCGACGAACTCGTGGAGTTCGTCGCCGTCAGCGTCTGCTTCGGCGGGGCCGCGCTCGCGGTCCTCTACTTCGTCCTCGTCGCGGGCCGCCCGGAAGACGGCATCCTCGTGGCGGGCGCGCTGCTCGTGGTGGGTGCGTACTTCGCGATGGAGTCAGCTACCCACGACTGAAGTCGTGGGCTTGGATGGGGTCGCACCGAGTCCCCAGAGCCAATTTAATTATCGGTGGGCGATGGCCCCCGATGTCAGGGCTGGCTGACGGACAGCCCATTCCTGCCAACACATCTGGCTGTCAGGAACTCCCAATCTATCCAGGGGCCGCCAATAAAACCATTACCCATCGCTGCTGTGTCGGCCTTCCTCCCACGGCTGAAGCCGTGGGCTTCCGGCCTTGCGTCAACTGTGAGAGCGAGATTCTACGCCAGCGGCGTCCGCTCGACGATGGTCCGCATCCCACCTTTTTTCGGTTCGGGTGTGCTTCGCACACCACTCACCGCAAAAACCTGGACGAAAAAAGCCCGGACGCTCGTGGTACTCGCGTCCGGTGCTGCCGCGCCCTTCGGGCGCTATAGGATTACGCCAGCGGCGTCCGCTCGACGATGGTCCGCATCCCACCTTTTTCCGGTTCGGGTGTGCTTCGCACACCACTCACCGCAAAAACCTGGACGAAAAAAGCCCGGACGCTCGTGGTACTCGCGTCCGGTGCTGCCGCGCCCTTCGGGCGCTATAGGATTACGCCAGCGGCGTCCGCTCGACGATGGTCCCGTCGTACGTCGGGTACTGCTCGACGATTTCGCCTTTCTCGACGTCGCCCTCCTCGACCATCTCCTCCAGGAGCCACCACGCCAACTCGACGTGGTTCGTCTTCACCGTGTAGAACTCCTCGGGGACGCCGAGTTCCTGGAGGCGTTCTTCCGTCTCCCAGGTCTTGCCGTAGACGAGGGTCCCGTCGTCGGTGATGTCGTCGAACTCCCGGCGGATGTTCTTCGCCATGCGCTTCAGCCGGGAGCGGTGCTGGGCGGCGTCTTTGAACACCGAGGTACAGAAGTAGACGCGCTCGTGGTCCGCCATCTCTTCCAGGATGTTGTGGCTCCCGTCGACGGCGCTCATGTGGCCTTCGCGGAGCTCGTACCCCTCGGCCTGCATCCGCTCGTAGTTGCCGTCGGACATCTCGAACTCGTTGATGTTGCAGAACTCGGCGGCGCCCTCGTCCAAAAAGTCGAGGAACTCCGGCTCCGCGCGGATGCCCGGAATCTCGAAGGCG
This sequence comes from Natronomonas sp. EA1, assembly GCF_051195035.1. NCBI lineage: Archaea > Methanobacteriati > Methanobacteriota > Halobacteria > Halobacteriales > Natronomonadaceae > Natronomonas > Natronomonas sp. EA1. The sequence goes on along the minus strand of NZ_JBNTJV010000003.1, from coordinate 286,144 downwards.
GGGGTCAGGCCCTCCTCGCGGGCGATGTAGAGGATCTCCTCCCACTCCGTGCCGTGGAGGTCGCCCCACAGCTCGTAGGGCGGGTGGAAGCGGATCTCGTCGAGGCCGGCCTCCGCGAGCCGGCGCATGTTCTCGCGGCCACCCGTGATGCCCGTGTAGAGGTGGGTGTGGTGGTCCTCGCCGAACTCGTCTTTGAGCAGGCGAAGGTAGCGACAGGTCTTCTCCATCGCTTCCTGCGGTTCTCCGCCCGTGATCGAGGTGCCGAGCGCGCTCATGCGCTTTGCCTCCTCTAAGATCTCCTCGTCGTTCTCGATGGGTCGCTCGTTGGCGTACGTCTGCGTGACGTTCTTCCGGTTCTCACCGAGCGGGCAGTAGAAACAGTCGCGCTGGTCGCAGTAACCGTAGACGAAGAGCACCATCTTCCCCCCTTCCGCGCACTGTTCACAGCCCTTCGAAATCATTCGTCTGCCTCTCTGTCCGGGAGCGGGAAAAGTCGTGCGTTCCACGCCCGGGCGTGTGTGGCCCTCACGCGGTCGCGTGGTGTTCCTGCCGGGCGTAGCGCCCCTCGTAGGTCGCTTCGGTGAGGATGTGGCCCTTCATCGCGGCGTTGAGCTGCTCGCCGGTGGCGCCCGCGTCGAGGTCGAGGACCGTATCGAGCGCGAACACCCGGAAACGGTAGCGGTGCGGGTCGTCGGCTGTCGGGGGGCAGGGCCCACCGTAGCCGGTCTTGCCGAAGCCGTTCGTTCCCTGCGGGGCGTTGGCGAGGCTGGCGACGCGGGGGACGGGCGCGATGCCCCGGTCGACCCTCCGCGTCTCGGGCGGGACGTTCCAGACGGCCCAGTGGACGAACGGTTTCGGGGTCGGCGCCACGGGGTCGTCGACGAGCACGGCGAGCGACTGCGCGCGCGGGGGGACTCCGGAGATCTCGAGTGCCGGCGACACGTCGACGCCGTCGCAGGTGTACTCCGGTGGGATGGTCCCCTCGTCCTCGAATGCGGGCACGCGGACGGTGAACCCGGTCACGAGGTCGGTGGTGTCGGTGTGTGTCCCCATAGCTTCCCATACGCAGTGGGTGGTAATGACTCACACGGGCGAGGGTGGCGGCTATTTAGGGGTTCGGTCCACAGCCAGGGTATGGACGCCCTCGCCCGCCGGCGGGCCATCGCCGTGGTGTTCGCCGTCGTCTTCATCGACCTGCTGGGCTTCTCCATTGTCATCCCCATCCTCCCGTTTTACACGCGCTTTTTCGGGGGGAACGAGCTCGTCATCGGCGCGCTCGCGGCCACCTACTCGCTGATGCAGTTCCTGTTTGCCCCCCTGCTCGGGTCGCTCTCCGACAGGTACGGCCGCCGCCCCGTTCTCATGCTCTCCGTCTCGGGAAGCGTCGTCGCGTGGACGCTGTTCGGGCTGGCGAACGGCCTCACGCTCCTGTTCGTCGCCCGCGGGCTGGCGGGCGCGATGGGCGGGAACATCGCCACCGCACAGGCCTACATCGCCGACATCACGCCACCCGAGGAGCGGGCGAGGGCGCTCGGCCTGCTGGGCGCCGCGTTCGGCCTCGGCTTCATCTTCGGGCCCGGCATCGGCGCGGTGCTCTCGTTCGACGCCGTCGTCGCCTTCGTCGACGGGGTCGTCCCCGATATCGTCCCCATCACGCGCTTCTCGCTGCCGGCGTTCGCGGCCGCCTTCGCCTCCCTGTTCGCGGTCATCCTCGCCTACTTCCGGCTCCCCGAATCCCGCGTGAAAGCCGAGGGCGCACGCCAGTCGCAGTGGGCCCAGCTCGTGGAGGCGCTCCGGAACGCGGACGTTCGGGGCCTGCTGGTCTCGTTTTTCCTCCTCTCCTTTGCCTTCTCGGGCGTCCAGATCATGTTCATCCCGTTCGTCGCCGACATCTACGGGTATACGGAGTCGCAATCCGCCCTCCTGCTGACGTATATCGGCGTCCTCGCCGTCATCGTCCAGGGGGTGCTCATCGGGCCCCTGACGAGGCGATACTCGGAGAAGTCGCTCACGCTCGCGAGCATGGGGCTGCTCGCGCTCGCGCTCGGGGGGATCCCGCTCACGCCGGAGCTCGGCGTGCTGTTCCCGGATCTCACGGGCCTCGTCGGCTTTCTCACCCCGGCGCTGCTCGCGCTGTTGTTCGTGCTGGGGCTGCTCGCGCTCGGCAACGGCGTGGTGAACGTCACGCTGACCGCGCTCGTCTCGGCGAAGGCCTCCAGCGACCGCCAGGGGAGCGCGTTCGGCCTGACGCAGGGGGCGGGGAGCCTCGCCCGCACCGTGGGTCCCGTCGTGATGGGTGCGGCGTACGCCGGGATCGACTACTGGGCGCCGTTCCTCCTGGGGACGCTCGTCCTCTTGCCGACGCTCGCGCTCGCGACGCGGCTCTCCACCGGGAGTGGGGAGACGGTTCCGGCCGACCCCGGCCACGTGCGGTGACTGTCGGACGACCGACACGGCCTTCTCCTCGCGTCGCCTTCCCTCCCGTATGCAGACACGTCGTCGCTTCCTCGCGGCTACGGGCCTCGCCGGCATCTCCTCGCTCGCCGGCTGTCTCGGCTTCCTCACCGGCACGGAACCGCTCACGTTCGCCGCCTCCCCCGTCTCGGTCTCCCCCGATGCCCGTTCGGGGACCGGCTACCGCGAGGTCCGGGTCGGCCCCCAGACCACCACCCAGACGGTCACCGTCGCCGGCCAGACGCGGGAGGTCGAGGTGACGAACCACGCGGCACAGTACGACCGGGAACTGAACCTCGCGGTCACGAGCACGCGGTTCGCCTCGTTCGTCGCGTTCTCCACGCCGCGGCTCTCGGTGGCGGGCCAGTCGCTCAACCCGCTCGCGGAGCTCTCGAACGAGGAGATCGCGAACATGGTCGCCGAGCAGGCGAACGTGCAGGACCTCTCCCGGACGGGCGAGCGGTCGGTTCCGATGCTCGGCACGACGGCGACGGTGGTCACCTACGAGGGGACGGCGACGCTCGGTGGGGTCCAGGCCGAGGTGCGGGTCCACCTCACCGACCCCGTCGAGGCGGGCGACGACCTGGTGCTCGGGCTCGCGGTCCACCCGCGACAGGTGGACGAACGCGCGCGCGTCGACCGGCTCTTGAGTGGGGTCACCCACGCGCCCGAAAGCAGTTAACCCCGGCCGGCATACTCCCGACCAATGCTGCTGGTGCTGTGCGTGGACTTAGACGACGACCTCGGCCGGAAGACCGGCATGGAGACGCCGGTCATCGGTCGGGAGTCGGTCCAGGACGCCGCGGTCGCGCTCGCCACCGCGGACCCCGAGGACTCCGACGTGAACGTCATCTTCGAGGGGATCCACATCCACGACAGCATCGTCGACGAGGCCGTCGAGGTGGCCGTCGTCACCGGCACCGCGACGGGTGACGTGGCCGCCAACCGCAAGGTGGGCGAGGAGATCGACCGCGTGCTCGCCTCGCTCCAGACGGGTGAGGACGTCCGCGCGCTCGTCGTCACCGACGGCGCACAGGACGAGTCGGTGATTCCCGTCATCCGCTCACGGGTCCCCATCGACGGGGTCCGCCGCGTCATCGTCCGGCAGGCGCAGAACCTCGAGTCGATGTACTACACCATCAAGCAGGTGCTCGACGACCCCGAGACGCGCGGCACGGTGCTCGTCCCCATCGGCATCCTGCTTCTCATCTATCCGGTGGCGACGCTCGCCGAGCAGTTCGGCCTCCCCGGCTCGTCGCTCGGCATCATCTCCGGGCTGCTCGGGCTCTACATCCTCTTTCAGGGGCTCGGGCTCGAACGCACCGTCGATCGGCTCGTCGAGCGCGCCCGCATCGCCCTCTACACGGGGCGGATGACGCTCATCACGAGCGTCGTCGCACTCGCACTCATGGCCGTGGGGATCGCCGGGGGGCAGGAGACGCTCGCATCGATTCCCGACCCGGACGTGGTCCGGACGGTCTCGGCGGTCGGCTACGGCGCGGTCGTCTGGTTCGCCCTCGCCGGCATCGTCGCCTCGCTCGGCCGGATCACCGACGAGTATCTCGCCGGGAGCTTCCGCTGGCGCTACCTGAACGCGCCCTTTTACGTCACGGCCATCGCCGTCGTCGTCCACGCGCTCTCGGCGTATCTGCTCGAGTTGCAGTTCGCCACGCTCTCGTATCTCGCCGGGGCACTCACCGCCGGCACCCTGCTGGGGCTCATCAGCACCCTCGCGTTCGCGGTCGCGGAACAGCGCTCGCCCCGCAAACCGGACTCGGAAGCCCCGAACTAGTGTCTCTTCGAGCCTGAAACTGTGGGTTTGGATCGCCGATATTCACCTGCTAAATACGAGGGACGTCTCTGACGCCGTGCGAGATACACAGCGTGAATGTTGCGGAATGGAATCGTAACCCTCCCCCTGATAATTTATAGTTGGTTTTCCTACGTTCTGTATGGGTAGTGATCACACGACACAGTGGAGTTCGGTTGAACAGTGGAGTCCGACCTTATTTCTCGTCGGCGGGAGCCTTTTGATCGGCCACGCTGCGATGTCCGCCGTTCACGCGTTCACTGACATAGTCACACCACCGGACGCATTCGTTACCACAGGTCATTTCGTCGCGCTCGTCGGGTTACTCGGACTCTATCCGGTACTCGCCAACAGGACGCCCAGGCTGGCACGGGCCGCTGCCGCCACAGGTGTGGTCGCACTCGTGAGCTGGTTCGTTATGACTGTCGTGCGCTTTTTCGAACTCGCTGGAATCGTCTCCTCATTAGGCGACGCGCTCCCAGATGTCTTTTTTGTCATCGTGCTCGCCTCAACGATCCTCACGTACGGCCTGTTCGGCGTTGCTACCCTGCGTATTGACAGTTCTCGGAGCATCGGTCTCCTCGTATTGGTCCCGAGCATCCTGACCGCCGCCCTGGTCGTTGATTCGGTCCTCACCGGCGTGTCCGCTCTGGATGGGGTGTTCATCGGGGGAGGACTGGCCCTGTCTATGATGGCGCTCGGATACACGCTCCGAACGTGGGACCGTCCGACAGACCACGCCGCCTCACCAAGCGATGTGGTCGCGGGGTGAAAAGCCATGTCTGACACGAGCGGGATCGGGTTTGATCGAGAGGCCGACACCGGGCCCGCCGACGAACACATATCCGAAGCCTTCGCGCTCCTCGGAAACGAGACGCGACTGAACATCTTGCTGGCGATTTGGGAGAAACAAGTCCCACTCGCAGAGGACAACACCGTACCGTTCTCTCGACTCTTCGAGCGAGTCAATTGCGATGACCGTGGGACGTTCAGCTATCACCTCGATCAACTCGAAGGGCAGTTCATCACTCAGCACACCGAACGCGGGGGATACGAACTCACGATTCCCGGGCTGAAACTGGTACGGACGATTATCGCGGGAACAGGAGTGAGTGACGCCACCCTTGAACCGACGGATATCGACCAGCCGTGTCCACTGTGTGATGCTCCGACGGAGATTGCCTACCGGGAGGGCGTCATGTTTCTCACCTGTACCGAGTGTGAGGGAGTAGCGCCCGGCAAAGCGGACATCGAGAGCGTGCTTCTGGGAAACTATTTCGAACCGGCGGGGGTGAATGGCAGATCTCCTGAGGAACTGCACGCCGCAAGCGTTGCTGCGTCAGTGCGACGCGCGCGGACCCTCTTCAATGGACTCTGCCCGACCTGTTCGGGGCCGGTTGTGGGGCGTCTTGAGTGTTGTCCGAACCACGAGCCAACCAGTGACTGCGCGAACTGCGGGCGAATAATCGGTGCGTGGGCACACCTCGAGTGCCGGATCTGCAAACATTACGCAGTCCCGAATCCGAAGTGGCTCGCGTTGTTCCACCCGGCAGTGGTCGCTCTCTACGATGACTATGGGGTGTCGCCGCGGGTCCACGCCGCCGATTTCCAGAGTGCGAGACGCGTCTTCGGTTTGGTGTATGATCACGAGCTGGACATCGTTTCCGTGAATCCGCCGCAAGTCACTGTCACAGCTGCTATCGACGGGAACGAGGTTCACCTGACCTTCGACGAGACCGCCAGCGTCGTTGATGTCCGTCGGTGAGCACGGTCTGATCGCTGGCCAGCTTTCGACGGACACCTCGTCTTCTCGAGATTGTTGTAAGGCCGCCACCAAGGAAATGTAAGATATATTATTGGAATATCATCCAAATGATATTTATTACATCTCACTCCCACAGTTGTGGTATCCCACCGCAGTCCAAGTAATTGGAACCGTGGGGGAAGACCAGCAAGATGGTATCGGCATCTCGGAAAAATTCGGTAGTGGTCTGGCGAGCACTCACTGATATCGTTGGGGAATACTCGCGTGTCCGTGATCTTCCAGCGACCCGACGCCACTCGGGATGAGAATCCGAATCGCCCGCCGCATCCGACTGAACCATACCAACTATGACACAACAGATAGCGTACTCGTCCGGCGTATCGTCACACGAACCGACCACTGACATCAGCGACAACAGTCCGGAGGTGACTGAAAATGGGAGACAGTGATGGGGTACTGGAATCAATCAACGGGCGAACGGGATTACTGTTCCTGATTGCCGGTGGACTGTTCGTCGTCTTCGCGGCGCTCCACGGCGTCGAGGCGTTCATGAACGAATCCGCACCGAAGGATATTTTCGGCCCCGCCGGATTCGCCTTCGCATTCCTCGGGATGTTCGGATTGTATCCACGTCTCGTGGATCGGGCCCGATGGTTGACGCAGGTTGGTGCTGTCTTCGCGACTATCGGATTGGTGGCCTCTGCAATCACATCGATATGGCACGTTGGGATTTGGGTGGCTCCAGCGGTGACTCCGGCCTTCTTCGCCGCGCTCCCCGCCGGGATGGTACTTGGGCAGTTCCTCGGATACCTCCCGTTCGGAGTTGCCAGCCTCCGTGCTGGTGTCCATTCACGGACCGTTGGCCTGCTCTTGATCGCAGTACCGGCTGTACTCGCGGTGATGATCGTGACCGTAGCTACCGGCTACGCCACGTCTGGTAGTGCTGTGGTCCTCGGCAGCGTGCAAGCCCTGATTCATTTCGCTATCGGGTACACACTTCGAACGGATACCATCGCAAAAGACCGTGTGACGCCGACCGATACGGCCGCGTGACCGTCTGCTGACGTGATCGTGGCACTTCACGGCGCTCGTTGTCGGGAGCACACAGTGGACAGTGGTGATGCATCTATCCTCTCTATCGGTCACGCTATCTCTGTCAGATGTTGGTACTACTCTTCTCACGATCGGAGTGATGAGCTCACGAGAACAGACCTGAAACACCACTAGTCGAGGACGCGCTCGATAAAATCGGCTTTCTCTCGCGTGTAGCGCCCCCGCTCTCCAGCGTGTGCGCTCGCGAGCCGTCGTTTCAGCGCTTCGTACTCGGCTCGAAGCTCCTCGCTCCCGCGAAGTGCGTCCCGGAATTCGAGTTGGTCGCGCCACGTGTCGCTCCCGAAGGCGGTGAGCGAGAGGTAGTGCGTCCGGCAGTCGCGGGGCCCCTTCGCGTAGAACGCGCGGTCGATGACGGGGTCGTTCGGGCGATACTCGTAGCCCTCGGCTTCCAGTCGAGCGCGGTGTGCACGGGCGTGCGCGAGCGACGGGAGCGCGACGGTGATGTCGAGAACCGGTTTCGCGGCGAGGCCCGGAACCGCCGTCGAGCCGACGTGTTCGATGGCGACGGCGTCGGGAAGCCACTCGCGGAGCCGGTCCCGTTCCGCCTCGAACAGTTTCGGCCACGCGGGGTCGTACTCTCGAAGGGAAACGGTCCCCCGCGCCAGTCCCAGACTATCGCTCACGGACGACGACGAACTCCGCGAGGTCGCGGAGATACTCCATCGCCTGTGACTCCTGGGCAGCGGACTCGAGCGCCTCCAGCGCCTCGTCCGACTGCGCGCGGGCCCGCTCGTTCGCCTCCTCGGGCGAGAGGTCCGTCACCTGCACGAGCGAGGGGCGTTCCATCTCGGCGTCGAGGCCGGTGGGCTTGCCGAGTTCGTCGGGGTCGGCCGTCGCATCCAGGACATCGTCGCGGATCTGGAAGGCGATGCCGACCTTCTCCGCGTACTCGCCGAAGGCGTCAACCGTCTCGGGGTCCGCGTCGGCGGCGATGGCCCCCAGCTCCGCGGCGGCGCGGAACAGCGCCCCCGTCTTCCGGCGGGCGAGCTCCATGTACTCGGCCTCGTTCGTCGGCTGGGCGACGAGTTCGGTCGCCTCGCCCTCGCCCAGCTCGACCATCGCGTCCGCGACGGTCTGCATCGCGCGGTCGTCGGATGAAAAGAGGGCGAACGCCTCCCCCAGGAGGCCGTCGGAGGCGATGATGGCCGGGCCGAAGCCGAACGCGGCGTGGGCGGCCGCGACGCCGCGGCGCACGTCGGCCTCGTCGATGATGTCGTCGATGACCAGCGAGGCGTTGTGGACGAGTTCGATGCCGACGGCGAAGTCGACGGCGTCTTCCGTTTTTCCGCCCGCGGCCTCGCAGGCGAGTACGGTCACCGTGGGACGGACGCGCTTGCCTCCTGATAAGGAGACGTGCTCCACCTCCTCGCGTAGCTCGCTCGGCTCGACCCCGTCGAGCACCGCCTCCAGCCGCGACTCGATGCGCGACCGGCGGCGTTCGAGATACTCCATTACCGGTAGTTGGGCCCGAACGGTGCAAGTAGGTGACGGAACGGGAGAGGTGGGACGGTGCCGGCCTCGGCAGCCGGAAAGAGAGAAGAGACGGGAGCCGGGTTACGGCGCTTCGCCGCCGAACTCCTCGATGAGGTGCGGGACCACGTCGAACAGGTCGTCGACGATGGCGTAGTCGGCGATGTCCATGATGGGGGCGTTCGGGTCCGTGTTGATGGCGATGATGGTGTCCGAGCCCTTCATGCCGGCGACGTGCTGGACGGCGCCGGAGATGCCGATGGCGATGTAGACGTCGGGCGTGACGACCTTCCCGGACTGGCCGACCTGCCGGTTCTTCGGCAGCCAGCCGTTGTCGACGATGGGTCGCGAGGAGGAGAGCGTCGCGCCGAGCGCGTCGGCGAGCGCCTCCACGAGCGGGAGGTTCTCCTCCTCCTCGATACCGCGGCCCACCGAGACGAGCACGTCGGCCTCGGAGATATCCACGTCGCCGCCACCGACCTCCTCGAAGCCGGTGACGGTCGAGCGGACGCGCGACTCGTCGATGTCGGCGTCGAACGCCTCCACCGAGGCGGAGCCGGCGCCCTCCGCCTTCGGCCACTCGGCCGGGCGGATGGTGAGCGCGAACGCGTCGGCGTTCACGTCGAGGGTGGTCTCGACCTTGCCGGCGTACTGCTCGCGGGTGACCTCGAGGGTTCCCGAGCCGTCGAAGCCGACGACGTCGGTGACGAGCGGGAGCTCCAGCGAGCCGGCGACGGCCGGGGCGTAGTCCAGGCCGTTGACCGTATTCGGCATCAGGAGCGCCGACGCGCCGGAGGCCGCGTAGAGCTGCTCGATGGCCTGCACGTAGATGTCGTGGTTGAACTCCTCGCCCTCCGCGACGGTGTGGATTGCGTCCACGCCTTCGCGGTCGAGCTCCTCGGCGAAGTCGTCGACGTCGCCGCCGATGACACCGAGATGGAGGTCGCCGCCGAGGTCGTCGGCGAGCTGTCGGCCGGCCGTGATGATCTCGAAGGAGACGTCACGGAGGCTGCCGCGACGGTGTTCGGTGATTGCAAGCACATCCGTCATCCTTCGACCACCCCCTTGTCGCGGAGGAACGCAGCGAGCTCGCCGGCGGTCTCGTCGGCGGAGCCCTCCCAGACGACGGCGTCGCCCTCGGACTCGGGCTCGTACATCGAGGTGCGCTCGACGGGCGTCTCCGTGACGGAGGCGTCCAGCCCGAGGTCACCGAGCGTCTGCACGTCGAGCTCCTTGCGCTGGGCCATGCGGATCCCGCGGAGGGAGGCGTAGCGCGGCTCGTTGATACCGGTCTGGATGGTGAGCACGGCGGGGAGCTGGATGTCGGTCAGCTCCTCGACCCCGCCCTCGAGCTCGCGGTGGACGCTCGCGACGCCACCGTCGAGGTCGAGGTCGAGGGCGTTGACGACGGCGCCCCACTCGAAGTCGATGGCCTCGGCGAGGGCGACGCCCGTCGCGCCGAAGGAGTCGTCGTTGGCCTGCACACCGGTGAGGACGAGGTCCGGCTCCTCCGCCTCGACGACGGCGGCCAGCAGGTCGGCCTTCGTGGAGACATCGAGGAACTGGGCGGCCTCGAGGTCGTCGTCCCACACGCGGATGGCGCGGTCGGCGCCCTTCGCGAGCGCCATGCGGATGGTCTCCTCCGAGCGCTCCGGGCCGATGGTGACCGTGACGACTTCCACGTCGTCGTTCTCCTCGGAAATCTGGACCGCCTCCTCGACGGCGTAGTCGTCCCACTCGTTGAGGTCGTAATCGAGGTACCGGGCGTCGATGTCGAGTCCGTCGATCTCGAACTCGTCTTCGACCTCGGCCACCTCTTTAACGGTGACGAGTATTTTCATCGTTGTCGCTTACAATTCACGACCATTCGGGGTTAAACGTTTCCGAATGGCGCAACGCGGCAAATACAGCCGCCGAAACGCGGGGTCCTGCGCCGTGGGTCGGTTCCGTCACTCGTCGAAGTCGGCGATCTCCTCGTCCGGCAGCGAGATGAGGTTCTCACGGCCGATCCGGAGCTTGTCGATGCGCCCCTCCTCGTCCATCGCCGAGAGGAGCTGTGAGACCTTCGCGTTCGACCAGCCCGTCTCCTTCACGATGTTCGCCTGCTTCATCCGCCCGCCGTTCTGTTCGAGCATGTACTCCACGCGCTCCTCGTCGGAGAGGAGCTCGAAGTCGGGTTCGTCCTCGGCGTCCGCGGCCGGCTCCGGCTCCGCGGCGGGCGCGGGGTCGGGCTCCTCCCCGCCGTCCGACCGCCGGGTGTAGAGATACCCACCGACCCCGAGTCCTCCGAGTCCGAGCGCGAGCAGGGCGACGAGGAGGAGCGTCCCGTTCTCTCCCGGCTCGCCGGGGGTCGGCGTCAGCGTCGGGGTCGTGGGGTTCGCGGAGCGCGTGTAGGTGATCTGGAGCTCACCGGGTTCGAACGAGGTGGGGCCCTCCCAGACGAGCGCGCCCTGTTCGACCTGCTTCGGCGCGTCGAAGACGCCGTACCCCTGTGGCGTCCGAACGACGAGCGTCTGGTCGGGGCTGAGGCCGGTGAGCCACGTCCCGTCGGTGGTGTTGAACGCGTCGCCGACGACGTACTCCTCGCCGTCGGTCGTGGCGAACTGCGTCCAGGTGAACGAGAGGACGAGCCGGCCCGTGGAGTTGTTCCCGGCGGACTCGATCTCCGAGGAGTAGCGAACGTCCGTGATCGCCATCCGTCGGCCGGTGGCCTCGCTCGCCTCGGTGGCGGCGCGTTGGAACGGCTCGATGCCGTAGGCGGTGTCCTCCTCGTCCGACTCGAACCGCTCGGCGAGCGCCTCGAACGCCCGCGTGTCGTCGGTGTCGTTGAGGGGGAACGTCGTGGTGACCGTCCATCGGGCGTCACCGTTCGGCTGGAGGGCGACCTCGATGGTCATCTCGCCCGGGTCGGTGGTGGTCTGGAGAGCCGTGGCTCCGGCACCGCCTGCAACCACGGTGGCCGCGAGGAGGGCGAGAACACACAGGAGGGCGGAAGGCGGCCCAGACCGCATGGCCGTTCATGCAGTCCCCGGCGGGAAAACGCTTTCCATCGGGTGATGAAACGTCTCCGGGCTCCGTGAATGGTCTCGCCGCCTCTCAGGCGGTCTCGTCGGACGGACCGGGGGAACGAGCGGCTTTTTGTGCTCCGGTCACGGATGGGGGGATATGGACGCCGCACCGGTCGCGTTCGCCCTCCTCGTGGTCCTCTCGGCGACCGCCGTCGCCGCCCCCGGGTCCTCCAGCTCGGTCGACGCCCTCTCGACACCGGTCCAACAGGAAGCGAACACCACGTCGTATCTCTCGCTGGGTGCCGACGACATCCGGACCACACGGTTCGACGTCGTCACGCTCGATGTGGGCGGGAGCCTCGCCGTCGACAACGCCCGCCTGCGGGGCCAGTACGAGGCCACGCGGTTACAACAGGCGTATCGCGCCGCAGAGAGCAGTGACGCGCGTCGCGCCGTCGTCCGCGAGGCGGCCGACCGCATCGACGACCGCATCGACGCCCTCCACAGCCGGCAGCGCGAGGCGCTCGTCGCCTACAACAGCGACCAGCTGTCGGCCCGCGGCTACCTCCGCGAGCTCGCCGCCGTCAACGCGGAGGCGAAGGCGCTGGAGACCGCCATCGCCCGGCTCTACTCGCTCAGCCGGGCGGTCGGGGAGCCGGTCGAGCAGTCGCGTATCGCCCGGATGAAAGCCCGGCTCCTCCCGTTCGACGGGCCGGTCCGGAGCGCCATCGCCGCCGGCTTCACCGGTGAGTCGTCCGTCCGCGTATACATCGAGACTTCGAGCGACGGCGTGACGCTCACCACGCTCTCTCGCGGCGAGTTCGGCACCACCTACGTCCGCGAGACGTACGACGGCGGGGCGTTCGCCCCCGACGACGAGCCGCGGGTGACGTTCGACGAGGCCCGCGAGGAGCTGTTCGGACTCTACCCGTGGGCCATCGAGCAGGGGGTCTACAACATCGGGCTGTTCACGAACGCGCCGTACTACCTCGACGCCGGGGTGTACGCGTTCGGCGTGAACCACCCGCAGGGGACGGACCAGCGGTTCGACCTCGTCGCGTACTACGACAACCGCACCGGGGAGGTGTTCCGGGAGGTGCAGTACAAGGACGTAGAGCGCGTCCCGACGACGACGGTCGCGAACGTCTCCGAGGACGGCTTCCGCGTCCGGGTCCGGGCGACACACCCCGGTGGCCCGGCGCAGGTCACCGTCACGAACGCCTCCACGGGCCTGCCGCGCGACGCCGTCATCTACGTCGGCGACCAGCGCGTCGGGACCGTCGACGAGAACGGCGACCGCTGGATCATCGCGCCCCGCGGGACGACGACGGTCAGCGCGACGTGGGCCGGCCGCAGCGCCAACGTCACGGTCGACTCCACGACGTTCCCAGCGTAGCTTCTTGTACGAAGAGGGGGCCAGCGCCCCCATGGACACCAGAGGGGTCTCCCCCGTCATCGGCGTCGTGAGCCTGCTCGCCGTCACCGTCACGCTCGCGGGGGTCGTGGGCGCCGGCGCGCTCTCGTTCGCCCCGCCAGCCGCCCCGGCACAGGCGACGTTCGACGTGAGTGCGGACGCCGCGCAGGACACGATTTCGGTGACACACGCCGGGGGTGACACGCTCGACGCGGGCTCGCTGGCCGTGAACATCCGCATCGACGATGAACCCTTGCGCCATCAGCCGCCGGTCCCCTTCGTCGGGGCGCGGGGGTTCCGCGGGGCGCCCTCGGGGCCGTTCAACCGCGCGGACGACGGGGTGTGGACGGCGGGGGAGACGGCGACGCTCCGGCTGGCGGGCACGAACGCGCCGCTCGTCGAGTCGGGGTCGACGGTTGAGATACGGATCTACGCGGGCGAGACGCTGGTCGTGGTCGCGGAGACGACCGCCTAGGCCTCCAGCTCCTCTGTCAGTTCGGGGACGCGCGCGACGGTGGTGATGGCCCGCGGGGAGCCGGGGCGGCGTTGCTGGATGTGGTGTTCGAAGTCGGTGTAGCCCGCCTCCGTGAACATCCGGTCGGCCTCCGCCTCGTCGTAGAACAGCATGATGGCGTCCGCGAGCTTCTGGAAGACGGTGGCGTTCGGGTAGTCCGGGCCGACGACGAGGACGGTCCCGCCGGGTTTGACCACGCGGCGGAACTCCTCCAAGGCGGCGACGGGGTTCGGCCAGTACTCGATGCTCCCGGAGGACCACAGCGCGTCGAAGGAGTCGTCGGCGAACGGGAGTCGCTCCGCGTCACCGCGGAAGAAGCGCACCTGGTCGGTCTTCCCGAACTTCGTCCACGCCTTCTGGAGCTGGTGGATCGACTGGTCTAACCCGTAGACGTGGTTCGTGTGCTGGAGCAGCCCCTCGGTGGCGAAGCCGGTCCCACAGCCCACGTCGAGGACGTGGTCCTCCTCGCTCACGTCGAACCACTCGAGCGCCTGGTCGCGCATCTCCTCGTTCCAGATGAAGGGATTGATCTCGTCGTACACCTTCGAGAGGTACTTGTAGAACAGCCGCGCGCGAGCCTTGTTCTCGAGGATTCCCATTGGGCGACGTTGGAACGGCGGCGGCATAATTCTGCGGTTTCCGGTGTGGGAGGTGGGCCAGGAGCGCGTGAACTACGGACTCGCGCACGCGAGGTTTTTCGCAACTACCAAATAGACGCTTTCCGAACCATCTCGTGATATAAGTATGGCGAGGCCAGAGGTTTTAGACCGAATCAAGGAGGCCGAGCAAGCCGCGGACGAGATCATCGCGGACGCGGAAGCGGACCGCGAAGAACTGATTTCGGAGGCTCGCGAGGAGGCCGAGGACATCCGACAGGCCGCCGAGGAGGAGGCCGCCGAACTGAGAGAGGAGCGGCTGGCGGAGGCCCGCTCGGAGATCGAGCAGGAGCGACAGGTCATCGTCGAGGAAGGCGAGGCCGAACGCGAGAAGCTCGAGGCCCGCGCGGTCGAGCGCGAGGACGAGGTGGTCGAACACGTCGTGGACCTCTTCGAGGAGGCGGTGCATGCTCAGACCTGAGCGAATGAGCCGGGTCTCGGTGACGGGGTCCAAGCGCGTGATGGACGAGACCATCGAGACCATCCACGACCTGCGGCTGTTCGACATGACCGACTACGACGGGGCCTGGGAGGGGTTCCAGCCCGGCGACCCGGCCGAGGGTGCCGAGGACGCCTCCGAGAAGCTCGTCACCGTCCGGTCGCTCGAATCCATCCTCGACGTCGACGAGGACGCTGCGGGGCCTGCCCGCGGGCTCGACGACGAGGAGCTCGAACAGGAGCTCGAGGCGGCTCGCCAGCGCGCGAACGAACTCGACGACCGCCGTGACGAGCTCGAAGACGAGCGCCGGTCCGTCGAGGAGCAGCTCGACGCCGTCGAGCCGTTCGTCACGCTCGGAATCGACCTCGACCTCCTGCAGGGGTACGACACCCTGCAGGTCGCGGTCGGCGAGGGTGACGAGGACGCGATCCGCCGCGCCCTCGTCGAGGCCGACGGGATCGAGGCGTTCGACGTGTTCGGCGAGGATGGCGTCCTCGCCGTGTTCGCCTACCCGTCCGATGCCGCCCTCTCGGACGCGCTCGTCAGCGCCTCGTTCACCGCGATCGAGATCCCCGACGCCGACGAGGACCCGGTGTCCTACGTTGCGGAGCTCGAGAGCCGCAAATCGCAGCTCGACTCCAAGCTCGAGACGGTCGAACACGAGCTGGAGGAGCTGAAACTCGAAGTGGGCGGCTTCCTCTTGGCGGCCGAGGAGAAGCTCTCCATCGAGGTCCAGAAGCGCGAGGCGCCGCTCTCCTTCGCGACGACGGAGAACGCCTTCGTCGCCGAGGGGTGGATCCCCACGGAGCGCTTCGTCGACCTCGCGGAGGCGCTGCAGGAGGCTGTCGGCGACCACATCGAGATCGAGGAGCTGGAGCGGTCCGACTACGAGGACGGCCACGCGCACAGCTCGGAGCCGGTCGGCGAGGCCGTCGCCGCGGACGGCGGCACGGATGTCGCCATGTCCGGCGGTCTGCCGCCGGTGATCCAGAACAACCCCGGCGCAGTCAAGCCGTTCGAGGCACTCGTCGAGGTCATCAACCGTCCGAAGTACTCGGAGCTCGACCCCACCGTGGTCCTGTTCCTCACCTTCCCGGTGTTCTTCGGATTCATGATCGGTGATCTGGGCTACGGGCTCCTCTACATGGGGCTCGGCTACGCCCTGATGACGAGGTTCGACTCGGATATCATCCGGTCGCTCGGTGGTGTGGGCGTCCTCTCCGGGCTGTTCACCGCTATCTTCGGTATCCTGTACGGCGAGTTCTTCGGGCTCCACCAGCTCGGTGAGATCCTGTGGGCCGGACACCCGCCGATCCACAAGGGGCTCCAGCCCGCCTACATCAAGTACGCGCAGGCGTGGCTCCTGCTCTCCGTGGTCGCCGGCGTGTTCCACATGACTGTGGGGCGCGTCTTCGACTTCGTGAACAACCTCCACCACGGCGTCGGCGAGGCGTTCGTCGAGAGCCTCTCGTGGGTCATGATGACCATCGGGACGTGGCTGTGGGTGTTCTCCACCGTCGGGAAGAGCGCCAAGCCACCGTTCATGTTCAAGGTACTCTCGTCGGGTGAGGCCGCGGCCGTCCCGCTCGGCTTCGCCGGCTTCTCGCCGACGGTCGGGTGGGCCGGTGCCGGGCTCGCCGCGCTCGGGCTCGTGCTCGCCATCTACGCGGAGGGTGGCATCGCGCTCATCGAATCCATCACGGAGGCGTTCGGGCACGTCATCTCCTACACGCGGATCGCCGCCGTGTTGCTGGCGAAAGCCGGGATGGCGCTCGCGGTGAACCTCCTCGTGTTCGGGGCGTACTCGGAGGAGGGTGAGTTCCACCTCATCTTCTTCTCGGACCACCCGCCCGCACCCGACGCGCCGGAGGTCATCTTCTACGGGCTCCTCAACGGCTCCAGCGCGCCGGAGCTCATCCTCGGCGGGCTCGCGGGGCTCGTCATCCTCGTGCTCGGGCACCTGCTCGTGCTCGTGCTGGGGATCACCTCCGCCGGCCTGCAGGCGGTGCGTCTCGAGTACGTGGAGTTCTTCGGGAAGTTCTACGAGGGCGGTGGCCGCAAGTACACGCCGTTCGGCTACGAGCGGCAGTACACGGCCGAGGAGTAACGGACTCCCCCGAACCGTTCCGACTTCTGACACCGGTAGCCACGCGTCTGGTCGGCGGGTGTTAGGCGTCGCCTCGCGGGCGTTTGGGAAGTTTTATGAGTCTCTTACGACGAGTTAGCCTTGTTCGGATAGCAGAATCCAGAGGACACTACCAACATGATGGAACTCGTTACGGCCCTTGTCAACACGCTCGTACCGCTCACGGAACACTCCGCCATCCCGGCGACCTCCGCCGCCGCCATCGCAGTCGGTCTGGCTGCGTTCGGTGCGGGCTATGCGGAGCGTGGCATCGGCGCGGCTGCAGTCGGCGCGATCGCCGAGGACGACGAGATGTTCGGTCGGGGCCTCATCCTGACGGTCCTGCCGGAGACGCTCGTGATTCTCGCGCTCGTCGTCGTGTTCCTCACGCTGTAAACGCACCCCTTTCTTTCAACAATGAGCCTTGATACGGTTGTAGAGGACATCCGAGACGAAGCCCGCGCGCGTGCGGAGGATATACGCGCCGAGGGTGAGGCCCGCGCCGAGGAGATCCTCGAGGCGGCCGAAGCCGACGCCACGGAGATCGTCGAGGATGCAGAACAGGACGTTGAACGACAGATCGAACAGGAGCGCGAGCAGACGCTCTCCAGCGCGAAACTCGAGGCGAAACAGCAGCGTCTCGAGGCGCGCCGCGAGGTCCTCCAGGACGTCAAGGCGCAGGTCGAGGAGGCAATCGCGACCCTGGAGGGCGACCGGCGTGCGGAGCTGACCAAAACGCTGCTCGACGCGGCGGCGGCCGAGTTCGAGGACGCCGAGGAGGTCCACGTCTACGGGGCGGCCGGGGACGAGGAGCTGCTCGAGGAAGTCCTCGCGGACTACGACGGCTACGAGTACGCTGGCGAGTACGACTGTCTCGGCGGCGTCGTCGTCGAGGCCGAGGGCTCGCGCGTCCGCGTGAACAACACCTTCGACTCCGTGCTCGAAGACGTCTGGGAGGAGAACCTCCGCGCGATCAGCACGAAACTCTTCGAGGAACGATGAGGGTCAAAGCCGAGGGAAGCGCGAACTACGAGTACGTCACCGCCCGTGTGCGGTCCCGGCGTGCCTCGCTGTTCGACGCGGACGACTACCGGAAGCTCGTCCGTATGGGCCCCGGCGAGATCTCGCGGTTCATGGAGGAGACGGAGTACGAGGAGGAGATGAACGCGCTCGGGGCGCGCTACGGTGGCGTCGACCTCATCGAGTACGCGCTCAACCGCAACCTCGCGAAGCACTTCGACGACCTCCTCGACTGGGCGGACGGGAAGCTGTACGACTACGTCGCCCGGTACCTCCGGAAGTTCGACGCGTGGAACGTGAAGACGGTCATCCGTGGGCTCTACTCCGATGCGGACCGGAGCGAGATCGACGACGACCTCATCCGCGCGGGCGAGTTCTCCGAGGCGTTCCTCACGGAGCTCACCAAGGCGGAGTCCATCGAGGCGGTCGTCGACCTCCTCGAGGGGACGATGTTCGGCGAGCCGCTCGCCGCGGCCTACGAGCGCTACGAGGAGGAGGGCGTGCTCGTCCCGCTCGAGAACGCCGTGGACCGCGCCTTCTACGAACGGCTGCTGGAGGGGCTCCCCTCCGAGCCGGACCGCGCGACGGAGCTGTACATCGATTTCCTCCGTGCGGAGATCGACTTCCGGAACATCCGGAACGCGCTGCGGCTGGCCCGCTCGGGTGCGGATATCGACCCCGCGGAGTACTACATCGCCGGCGGTCGGCTGTTCGACTCCGACGCGCTGCGCCAGCTTGCCACGAACCCGGACGAGCTCGTCGCTCGCATCCGCGAGTCGACGTACGGTGACGAGCTGGACGCGGCGCTCGACACGCTGGAGGAGGCGTCGGGCCTCATCGCGTTCGAGCACGCGCTCGACGAGGCACTGCTCGAGTTCTCGGACAAGCTCTCGAACCGCTACCCGTTGTCGGTGTGCCCGGTGCTCGCCTACGTGCTCGCGAAGGAGCGCGAGGTCGACAACATCCGCGCCATCGCGCGTGGCCGTGAGGCGGGCCTCGACAACGAAGAGATCGAAGAGGAGCTGGTGATCCTATGAGTCAGGAGATCGGTGTCATCGGCAGTCCGGAGTTCACGACGGGGTTCCGACTTGCGGGCGTCCGCAGGTTCGAGAACGTTCCCGAGGAACAGAAGGACGACGAGCTGGACGAGGCGGTCTCGTCGATGCTCGATGACGACGAGGTCGGCATCATCGTGATGCACAACGACGACCTCGATCACCTCTCGCGTACCGTCCGACAGACCGTCGAAACAAGCGTCGAACCCGTCCTCGTGACGCTCGGCGGTGGCGCCGGCAGTGGTGGCCTCCGCGAGCAGATCAAACGGGCGATCGGTATCGACCTAATGGAGGAAGAATAATATGAGTCAAGCCACCGAATCCGACGTCGCACAGGACGGCGTCATCGAAAGCGTGAGCGGTCCTGTCGTGACCGCCGCGGACCTCGATGCCCGGATGAACGACGTGGTCTACGTGGGCCACGAAGGACTGATGGGCGAGGTCATCGAAATCGAGGGGAACATCACCACCATCCAGGTGTACGAGGAGACGTCCGACGTCGCGCCCGGCGAACCCGTGGAGAACACGGGCGAGCCGCTGGCCGTCGACCTCGGACCCGGTATGCTGGACGCGATCTACGACGGTGTCCAGCGTCCGCTGGACGTGCTCGAAGAGCAGATGGGTGCGTTCCTCGACCGTGGGGTCGACGCCCCCGGGATCGACATGGAGAAGAAGTGGGAGTTCACCCCCGTCGTCAGCGAGGGCGACCACGTGTCGGCCGGCGACATCGTGGGTGAGGTCCCCGAGACGGAGTCCATCACGCACAAGGTGATGGTCCCGCCGGACTACGAGGGCGGCGAGGTCGTCGCCGTCGAGGCGGGCCAGTTCACGGTCAAAGAGACCGTCGTCGAACTCGACTCCGGTGAAGAGGTCACGATGCACCAGGAGTGGCCGGTCCGGAAGGCCCGTCCCGCACAGGACAAGCAGACCCCGACGAAGCCGCTCGTCTCGGGGCAGCGCATCCTCGACGGGCTGTTCCCCATCGCGAAGGGTGGGACGGCCGCGATTCCGGGGCCGTTCGGCTCCGGCAAGACGGTCACCCAGCACCAGCTCGCCAAGTGGGCCGACGCGGACATCGTCGTCTACGTCGGCTGTGGGGAGCGGGGCAACGAGATGACCGAGGTCATCGAGGACTTCCCCGAGCTGGAGGACCCGCTGACGGGCAAGCCGCTCATGTCCCGGACGTGCCTCATCGCGAACACGTCCAACATGCCGGTCGCTGCGCGTGAGTCCTGTGTGTACACGGGGATCACCATCGCGGAGTTCTTCCGCGACATGGGGTACGACGTGGCGCTCATGGCCGACTCCACCTCGCGGTGGGCCGAGGCCATGCGCGAGATCTCCTCCCGGCTGGAGGAGATGCCCGGTGAGGAGGGCTACCCGGCGTATCTCTCCGCGCGTCTCTCGGAGTTCTACGAGCGTGCCGGGCTGTTCCAGAACATCAACGGCACGGAGGGGTCCGTCTCGGTCATCGGGGCCGTCTCCCCGCCGGGCGGTGACTTCTCGGAGCCGGTCACGCAGAACACGCTGCGTATCGTGAAGACGTTCTGGGCGCTGGACGCGGACCTCGCCGAGCGTCGTCACTTCCCGGCTATCAACTGGAACGAGTCGTACTCGCTGTATAAGGAGCAGCTCGACCCGTGGTACCGCGAGAACGTCGCGGAGGACTTCCCGGAGCAGCGGCAGTGGGCCGTGGACATCCTCGACGAGGAGCAGGAGCTCCAGGAGATCGTCCAGCTCGTCGGGAAGGACGCGCTGCCGGACGACCAGCAGCTCACGCTGGAGGTCGCCCGCTACCTGCGCGAGGCGTGGCTCCAGCAGAACGCGTTCCACGACGTGGACACGTACTGTGAGCCCGAGAAGATCTACATGATGCTCGGCGCGATCAAGACGTTCCACGACGAGGCGTTCTCGGCGCTGGAAGCCGGCGCGCCCGTCGACGAGATCCAGAGCATCGAGGCTGCCCCCCAGCTCAACCGCATGGGGACGGCCGAGGACTACGAGGCGTTCATCCCGAACCTCGAGGAGAACATCACGGAGCAGCTCCGGGAGCTGTACTAACCATGCAGAAGGAATACCAGACTATCACGGAGATCAGCGGCCCGCTGGTGTTCGCCGAGGTCGACGAGCCCGTCGGATACGACGAGATCGTCGAGATCGAGACACCCAGCGGTGAGACGCGTCGCGGTCAGGTGCTGGAGTCGACCAGCGAGTACGTCGCGATCCAGGTGTTCGAGGGGACGGACGGTATCGACCGGAAGTCCTCCGTCCGCTTCCTGGGCGAGACCCTGAAGATGCCGCTGACCGAGGACCTCCTCGGTCGCGTGCTCTCGGGGTCGGGCCAGCCGATCGACGACGGCCCGGAGATCGAACCCGAGGAGCGCCGTGACATCGTCGGCGCGGCCATCAATCCGACGGCACGGGAGTACCCCGAGGAGTTCATCCAGTCCGGCGTCTCCGCCATCGACGGGATGAACACCCTTGTTCGCGGCCAGAAGCTCCCCATCTTCTCCGGGTCGGGGCTGCCGCACAACGACCTCGCGCTCCAGATCGCCCGGCAGGCGACGGTGCCCGAGGAGGAGGCCGAGGGCGGTGAGGGCTCGGAGTTCGCCGTCATCTTCGGCGCGATGGGTATCACGGCGGAGGAGGCGAACGCGTTCATGGACGACTTCGAGCGCACGGGTGCACTCGAGCGGTCGGTCGTCTTCATGAACCTCGCGGACGACCCCGCCGTCGAGCGGACGATCACGCCGCGGCTCGCGCTCACCACCGCCGAGTATCTCGCGTTCGAGAAGGACTACCACGTCCTCGTCATCCTCACGGACATGACGAACTACTGTGAGGCGCTCCGCGAGATCGGTGCGGCGCGTGAGGAGGTGCCCGGCCGCCGTGGCTACCCCGGGTACATGTACACCGACCTGGCGACGCTCTACGAGCGTGCCGGTCGTATCGAGGGGCGCGACGGCTCAGTCACGCAGATTCCCATCCTCACGATGCCGGGTGACGACGACACGCACCCGATTCCGGACCTCACCGGCTACATCACGGAGGGCCAGATCGTGATGGACCGTGACCTGAACAGTCAGGGTATCCAGCCCCCGATCAACCCGCTGCCGTCGCTGTCCCGTCTGATGGACGACGGTATCGGTGAGGGACTCACCCGCGAGGACCACGCCGACGTGTCCGACCAGCTCTACGCCGCGTACGCGGAGGGGTCGGACCTGCGTGACCTCGTGAACATCGTCGGTCGTGAAGCGCTCTCCGAGCGTGACGGCCGCTACCTCGACTTCGCGGACCGGTTCGAAGAGGAGTTCCTCCAGCAGGGGTACACCACGAACCGCTCCATCGAGGAGACCCTCGACATCGCCTGGGAACTGCTCTCGACGTTCCCGAAGGCGGAGCTCAACCGTATCGACGAGGAGCTCATCGAGGAGTACTACCACGAGGAAGTCGCGGAAGAAGTCGCCGCGGACTGACGGCTTCGCTTTCTTCCCTTTTTCCCCTTTCTTCACGCCGCCCAGCGGCGGCGCTGGCGACCGTCGCGTGGCCCCGAACGGAAACACCTAACCCCCTTCGGCAGGAATCCTTCGGCAAATGGCCAAGGACGTCAAACCGACTCGGAAGAACCTCATGGCGATCGAGGATCGCATCGAGCTCTCCGAGCGCGGACACGGCACCCTCGAGAAGAAACGGGACGGCCTCATCATGGAGTTCATGGACATCCTCGATCAGGCGCAGGACGTCCGGTCGAACCTGAACGACAGCTACGAGCACGCCCAGCGTTCGATCAACATGGCGCGCGCGATGGAGGGCGACGTGGCGGTTCGTGGGGCCGCGTCGGCGCTGAAAGAGCACCCGGAGATCACGACGGAATCCAAGAACATCATGGGCGTCGTCGTGCCGCAGATCGAGTCCTCGAAGGTGAAAAAGAGTCTCGACGAGCGGGGTTACGGGGTGCTCGGTACCTCCGCGCGCATCGACGAGGCCGCGGACGCCTACGAGGAGCTGCTGGCCAACGTCATCCTCGCCGCCGAGGTGGAGACGGCGATGAAGAAGATGATCGAGGAGATCGAGACGACCAAACGGCGTGTCAACGCGCTGGAGTTCAAGCTCCTCCCCGAGCTCTACGAGGCTCAGGAGTTCATCGAGCAGAAGCTCGAAGAGCAGGAGCGTGAGGAGATCTTCCGCATGAAGAAGATCAAAGCGAAGAAGGAAGAGGAGGAGGCCAAAGAGGAGGAGGAGGCCGAACTCGAGGTCGAGGCCGCGACGCCCGCGGACGACTAGCCTTTTCGCCATCTGTTTTACACCCCGCCTGTGAGGTGGGGGTATGGTCAGCGAACTCCTCGTCGGGCTCGTCGTGGTCGCGGGGCTGCTCGCGCTCTCCGCGTTCTTCTCGGGAAGCGAAATCGCGCTGTTCTCGCTCGATAGCCGACAGCTGGAGTCGTTCGGGACGGACGAGCGGTCGGGGTCGCAGGCGGTCGCGCGGCTGCACGAGGACCCCCACCGGCTCCTGATTACGATCCTCGTCGGGAACAACGTCGTCAACATCGCCATCGCGACTGTCGTCACGACGCTGGTCGCGAGCTACGTCGCCCCCTCGCGGGTCGCGCTCGTCGCGACGGTGGTCGGGTCGACGGTCGTCCTCCTGTTCGGCGAGATCCTCCCGAAGTCGTACGGCGTGGCGAACGCCCCGTCGCTCGCCCGGCGGGTGGCCCGCCCCGTCGCGGCGTTGCAGGTCCTGCTCTACCCGCTCGTCATCGCGTTCGACCGGGTGAACGAGGCGCTCTCGGGGGTCATCGGCGGGGACGAGGAGATCGAACCCCCCTCGGTGACGAGAGAGGAGATCGCGGCGCTCGTCGGGACGGCGAGCAAACTCGGCGTCATCGACGCGGACGAGCAGACGCTCATCCAGCGGGTCTTTCGATTCAATTCGGTGCCCGTCCGCCACGTGATGGTTCCGCGTGCGGACCTCGTGAGTATCGAGAAAGGGACCACTGTCGCGGACGCGATCCAGGTCTGCGGCGACGCGCGGCTCTCCCGGGTGCCGGTGTACGAGGAGACGGAGGATCACGTGGTCGGCTACGTCGACCTCCGGGACCTCGTGAACGCCGACCCCGAGGCCACCGTCGGGGGGAGCGACCTCCTCGTCCCCATCCTCCACGTGTTCGAGGGGCGGGAGGTGGACGACCTGCTCGCGGAGTTTCAAGAAGAGCGGCTCGAACTCGCCATCGTCTTCGACGAGTACGGCGCGGTCGAGGGGCTCGTCACCGCGGAGGACATCGTCGAGGAGCTCGTGGGGGACGTGTTCGACGTGGGGGAGCCGCGGACGCTCGTGCGCGTGGACGACCGCAGCGTGAGCGCGCGCGGCAAGACCCGCGTGGAGGCCGTGAACGAGGCGATCGGGACAGCACTCCCCGCGCCGGAGAGCGGGACGGTCGCGGCGCTCGTCGTGGAGACGCTGGGCCGCGTGCCCCAGGTGGACGAGACGGTGACCATCGACGGCGTGGCGATGACGGTGACGGGCGTGGTCGGGAACCGCGTGGTTCGCGTCTTCATCCAGCGCGAAGAGGGAGAGCCGTCGCTGGCGGAGTAGCGTCGGACGCGTCGCTCTCGTCGTCGCGTCGAAAGAATACTCGTTTTCAGGTGTGCGGTGCGGGGGTGGGTCGGTGGTGGGTGGTGACGTAAAACCGAACTTACATCATGCCGCCCATGCCGCCGCCCATACCGCCCATGCCGCCGCCCATGCCACCGCCGCCCGGCGGCATCTCGTCGTCGCCGCCGTCGTCGCCGCTCTGGCCACCCTTGAGGTCGCCCGCGGCGATGACGTCGTCGATGCGGAGGATCATCGTGGCGGCCTCGGTGGCGCTCTCGATGGCCTGCGTCTTGACGCGGAGCGGCTCGACGACGCCGTCGGCCTCCATGTCGACCACGTCGCCCGTGTAGGCGTCGAGGCCAAACGTGGTGTTACCGGAGTCGTGCGTCTGGCGGAGGTCGACGAGCGAGTCGATGGGGTCGAGCCCGGCGTTCTCCGCGAGAGTGCGCGGGATGACGTCGATGGCGTCGGCGAACGCCTCGACGGCCAGCTGCTCGCGCCCACCGACGGAGTCGGCGTAGTCACGCAGGCCGAGCGCGAGCTCGGTCTCCGGGGCGCCGCCACCGGGGAGGACCTTCCCGTCCTCGAGGGTGACGCGGACGACGCCGAGCGAGTCCTCGACGGCGCGCTCGACCTCGTCGACGACGTGGTCCGTCCCACCGCGGAGGACGAGCGTGACCGCGCGGGCCTCCTCGACGTCCTCGACGAAGATCTTGGTGGAGCCGCCGATCTCTTTCTCGGCGACGGAGCCGGCGAAGCCGAGGTCATCCTCGGTGATGTCGTCGACGCTGGAGACGATACGACCGCCCGTCGAGCGGGCGAGCGCCTTCATGTCGGACTTCTTCGCGCGGCGGACGGCGAGGATGCCCTCCTTCGCGAGGTAGTGCTGGGCCATGTCGTCGATGCCCTTCTGGCAGAAGACGACGTCGGCGCCGACCGCTTTGAGCTGATCGACCATCTCCTGCAGCTGCTTCTCCTCCTGGTCGAGGAACTGCTGGAGCTGGCTCGGGTCGGTGACGTTGACCTCGGCGTCGATCTCGGTCTCCTTGACCTCGATCGCGGTGTCGAGCAGCGCGATGTTGGCGTCCTCGACGAAGTAGGGCATGTTGTCGTGGACGCGCTCTTTGCCCACGATGACGCCCTCGACGAGCTCGGACTGGTCGACGGAGCCGCCGACGACCTTCTCCACTTTGATGTTGTCCGTGTCGATCTCGTCCTCGTCGGCGACGGCGAGGACGGCGTCGACGACGAGCCCCGCGAGGAGGTCCTTCGCGTTCTCCGCGCCCTTGCCGGTCATGGCGGTCGCGGCGATCTTCTGGAGGAGCTCCTCGTCGTCGGGCTCGACGTCGATGGCGATCTCCTCGAGGATCTCCTTCGCCTTCGCGGCGGCCTGCCGGTACCCCTGTGCGAGGATGGTGGCGTGGATGTCCTGCTCCAGCAGGTCCTCGGCCTTCGCGAGGAGCTCACCGGAGATGACGACGGAGGTGGTGGTGCCGTCGCCGACCTCGTCCTCCTGCGTCTCCGCGACCTCGACGATCATGTTGGCCGCGGGGTGCTCGATGTCCATCTCCTTCAGGATGGTGACGCCGTCGTTCGTGACGACGACGTTGCCCGAGTTGTCGACGAGCATCTTGTCCATCCCTTTCGGGCCGAGTGTGGTACGGACGGACTCGGCGACGGCCTTCCCCGCCGTGATGTTCATCGACTGGGCGTCACGGCCAGAGGTTCGCTGGCTGTCCTCCGAGAGTACGATAAGGGGTTGGTTACCCATCTGCTGAGCCATAGTCAGTCGAACGATTGTATGCGATTCTATATAAACATTTCCCTAACGGGAATACTCGAACCCGCCGCAGGCTAGCGATTATCGTGTGAACTGCTAGCACAAATCGGGCGGGGTACTTACGGGCTCACCGCTCGCCGGCGCCGAACTCGTGGTAGCCGAGCGTCTCGGATTTCATCTCGTTGTGCTTGCGTTCGAGGAAGGAGTAGACCGCGCCGTGAGGCGCGCCGTCGAGGATCATGTCCGTCGCCGACCGGACGGCCTCGACCTGCTCGGGCGTGCCGATGATGCCGAGCGTCGAGCCGTAGATGACGACCTTCGCGCCGGAGAGCTCCTCCATCAGCTGGCGGGTGCGGCCGTTCTCGCCGATGAGTCGGCCCTTCTTCCGTTTCAGGTCGCGTTTGTTGCGGGTCGCTTTGTCCAGGTCGAGGAGGTCGAACATCGTCAGGTCGTCCTCCAGGAGGGTGAGGGCGTCCTCGGGGGCGAAGCCGCGGCCGATGGCGCGGACGATGTCCGGACCGTTGAGCGCCGTGATGGGGTCGCCGACGCTCTCCACTTCGACCGACCCCGTCTCGGAGTCGATGTTGAGACGGACCTCCGCACGGGATTCGATCTCCCGCATCGTCGCCCCACCTTCGCCGATGAGGACGCCGATACGGTCCTGCGGAATCGTCACGTGTTGCATAATCGCCCGTATTCACTACGGACGGTTAAGCGTTCGTTCCTACCGAAAACAGGGGATGTGACGTAGTGGCGCGCGGCGTCACCCGGCTGGCAGCCGTCCCCCGCGCGCTGTGGGTGCCTCCGTTTGCCCGTTTCACGTGCCGTTACGCGAACAGCGAGACGATGGCGTTCACGCCCGCGGAGACGGACGTGCCGGCGTCGACGTTCGCGTCAGCGTCGGCCTGCGCGTTCGCCTCGACGTCTGCCGAGCTGTCGGCCTCGTCGCTGTCCTCGTCGTCAGCCTCCTCCGAGTCGTCGTCGTCGTGCTCGTCAGCGGCGTGGTCGTCGTCGTCGTGCTCGTGTTCCTCAGCCCGCTCGGACTCGTGGGCCTCGTCGTCGGCCTCGGCGTCCTCGTCGTCGGCGTTCTCGGCACCGTCCTCGGCCTCGTCGTCGGCGTGCTCGTTCGGCCCCTCGGACTCCTCGACCTCACCGGGGTACTCGAACTCCTCCTCGAGGAGGACGAGCGAGCCGTTCTCGACCGCGTACTCCTGTTCGCCCGTGAACGCGTCGCTCACGAGTTCGAGTTCGAGCTCCTCCTCGCCCGTGTGCTCGAAGGTGAGCGTGCCGTTCGCGTCGGTGGTGCCGACCCGCTCGTCGTCGACGTACACCGAGGCGTTCGAGACGGCCTCGCCGTCGTTCGTCACGGTGAGCGAGACGGTGCCGTTGTCGTACGTCGCGCTCACGTCAGCGTTCGCCGCGGCTTGTGCGGTCCCACCGGTCTCGGCGTCCGACACCGAACCGGTACTACTCACGGCGGCCGCCCCGCCGACGACGGTCAGCATCGCCGCGAGGGCAACCGCGAGTGCTTTCGTCTTCATGCACTCCCTCGTAGTCGAGACACCCCCATAAACCGGGTCAGCCGTTCAGCGCTGTTTCATCGATTTCGGCCGTTCGAGCCCGTTTTCGGGGGTTTGAACGGAATGAACTCAGATGGACCGTTCAAAGACGAGTTCGCGGTACGGAACCCCCGCCATCTCGCGGCGGTCCTCGTCGATCTCCTCGAACCCTTTCGCCTGCAGGAACCCCTGCCCGACGTAGTTCTCCGCGAACACGGCGGCACGGATGCGGTCGACGCCGCTCGCCTCCGCGGAGTCCGCGACGGTCCCGAGGAGTTCGGAGCCGACGCCCGCCTCCCAGTGGTCGGGGTGGACGAACAGCGTGTGGAGCTCCACCTCGTCGGCCCAGGTCTGCTGGGCGCTGGCGAACCCCACCACCTCGCCGTCGCGCTCGTAGACGACGAACAGGAGGTCGTCGCGCTCCTCGAGGACTCGTTCGAGGAACTCGGGGTCGTAGCCGTCCTCGAGCGCCTCCTCGCGCGCGTCGTGGGTCATGAAGCCGGCGTAGGCGGCCTCCCACGCGGCGCGGGTCACCGCGCGGATGGCGTCGATATCCTCGCTTCGGGCGGGTCGGATGGGCATATCCCCACTCCGGGGTGACGCGTAATCAGCCTGCGGGGTCACGGTCGGAGCGCTCCACGTCAGTCACCGTCCCGTCCGTCTCGATGTGGGCGCTGAGGGTGTCCCCGTCGAGGGTGATGGTCACGGCCACCCGGCCGTCGTCGGTGCGTTCCTCCGCGATGTCCCGCATGGAGACGAGCCGCCACGAGGGGGTAGCCGTCGGGTCGATGCCGTGGTCGTAGAAGAACCCCTGCGTCGCCGGATGGTAGAGCAGGGGGGAGGTCGCGGACGAGCGCGCCTCGTCACCGCAGCGCTCGCAGATCCAGCGGATGACGAACGGGTCCGCCTCGGTGTCGAGCACGCCGGCGAGTCGCCCGGCGCAGTTCGCACAGAACCCGGAGGTGATGCGTTCGAACAGGCTGTACATCCAGCGGTCGAACGCCGCCGGGAGCTCCTCGGGGGCGTACTGGTCGAGCGTCCCCGGTGGGAAGCCGAAGCGGTTCTGCCACTCCTCGCAGGTCGGGCATTCGAGGCGCGCGTGCTCGTCCTCGTAGGTCGCGACGAGGGGCCGTTTCCCGCACGTCGGACAGGGGTCGTCCACCGCGATGGGCTCCATCGTGGCCTCGGCGGTGTAGGTGCCGGCGATGACGGCCCCGACGACCTGCCGGCCGGCCATCGAGAGCTCGTACCCCGCCTCGCCGTCGGTGACGAAGGTGCCGACGAGCTTTCCGAGGTGGTAGTTGAACTGCCCGGAGTCGCGCATTCCCACGCGCTCGCGGAGCGCGGAGAAGCTTCGGGGACCGTCGGCTTCGGCGAGCGCCCGGAGGATGTCGACGCGGGTCTCGTTGCCGAGCAGGGCGAACACCGCCTCCGGGGGGCGGTGCTCGACGTGAATCGTGTCGCTCATTCGGAAATAGGGGGTCGCCAGCGGTGAAAGCCGTTACTCCTCTTCGTCGCTATTCCGAGGGCTCGCTTCACTCGCCCTCGCGGCTCACGGGTCACTTCGTTCCCCGTTCGCTATTCCGAGGGCTCGCTTCACTCGCCCTCGCTCGTGACGAACTCCAGCAGCGAGTCCGCGTCGGCGTCGGCCCCCTGCCGGGCGAAGAAGGCCGCGACGTTCCGGCAGTCGCGCTCGAGGAACTCCTGGTGGTTGGGGTGGTGGACGGTGACGGCCTGACCCAGATCGAGGATGGTGAGTTCGCCCTCGTGGACGACGATGTTGTACTCCGAGAGGTCGCCGTGGACGAGCCCCGCGCGGTGGAGCCGTCGCATGTACTCGCGGACGACCTCGTAGGCCACCTGGGGGTTCTCCACCTCCACCTCGTTCAGCCGGCGGGCGCGGTCGTCGCCCTGGCCGAGATACTCCATCACGAGGACGTTCCGCTCCGTGGCGATGGGGTCGGGAACGCGCACGCCCGCGTCGCGAGCGCGCGAGAGGTTCGCGAACTCCTTTTTCGTCCACGCGACGACGACCTTCTTCTTGTCCGAGCCGATCCCCTCGAACCGGGGGTCGCCGTCGAGGTAGTCGCGCATCGCGCGGAAGTCGGAGGCGTTGATCCGGTAGATCTTCACCGCGACTTCGGCGTCGGGCCCCTGTGCGAGATAGACGTTCGCCTCCTTCCCCGTCGAGAGCGGGCCGCCGAAGGCGTCGATATGCCCGTCCTGGACGAGCTTGTAGAGCGCGCCCAGGGTGGCCTCGTCGAAGACGGAGTCCTCGACTTTGAACTGGTCTGCGTCCTTGATGCGCTCGGTGAACTCGAGGAACTGCCGGTCGCGCTTGCGGGCGATCCGGTCGGCTTCGGTGTCGGTGACGTCGATCTCCTCCCACTCGTCACCGGGGGTGCCCTCGGCGTCGGCGAGGAGGTCGTAGTCCCCCATCAGACGGAGTCCTGAATGTGGCCTTCCTCACGCAGCTGGTCCGCGGCCTGCTTGTCGTAGCGCCACTCGATATCCCCCTTCTCGTCCTGCCAGTCCCACGGCGAGACGAGCACCACGTCGTTCTCGCGGATCCAGACGCGCTTTTGCATCCGGCCCGGGATGCGTGCGGTCCGTGTCTGCCCGTCCATGCACCGTACCTTCACGCGGTTCGCCCCGAGCATCTCCGTGACGATGGCGAACACCTCGCCCTCGTCGGGCATCCGGAGGTTCTGCCGTCCACCTTCGTTCTCGCTCATGTGCGTTCGTTCGTGAGGGAGACGTATAACTCTTGTAAACTGCCCGGTTTCGGCCGCCGCAGGTCCACAGCCGCCGGCTTCGCTCTCGTCATCCACGCCGTCACCGGATTCCGTCCTTCGCGTGGGGACTGTGCGACCGGGTACCAACAGTTATACTCACCCGCTCGGAACTCCGGGGCATGCGAGCCGTCGTCTTTCATGGCCCCGGTGAACCGCTCACGGTCGAGGAGGTCGACCGCCCCGACTGCGATCCCGAGGGGGTCGTCGTCGAGACCGAAGCCTGCGGCGTCTGCCGGTCGGACTGGCACGCGTGGCAGGGTGACTGGTCGTGGATCGGCGTCATGTCCACGCCCGGGCTCATCTTCGGGCACGAACCCGTCGGGCGCATCGTCGAGGTGGGCGAGAACGTCTCCGGTTTCTCGGAAGGAGACCGCGTCACCAACCCGTTCAACCTCGCGGACGGCACCTGCCACCGCTGCAAACAGGGCCACCAGAACACCTGCGAGCGCTCCGTCCCGATGGGGTTCGTGGAGTTCTCGAAGGGCGCCTTCGCGGAGGAGTACCCCGTCCGCTACGCGGACACGAACCTCGTCAAGATTCCCGACGGCGTGGATCCCGTCGACGTGGCGGGTCTCGGCTGCCGGTTCGCCACGGCGTTCCACGGCATCGCCCACCGGGTCGATATCGCGCCAGGGGACTGGGTCGCCGTCCACGGCTGTGGCGGGGTCGGCCTCTCCGCGATCCACGTCGCGGACGCGCTCGGCGCGAACGTCATCGCCGTCGACGTGAAACAGGCCGCCCTCGACAAGGCCGTCGAACTCGGCGCCGACGAGACGGTGACGGTGGACGAGGTGCAGGACGTCCCGCAGGCCGTCAAGAAACACACCCCGCGCTCGCGCGGCGCGGACGTGTCGGTCGACGCCCTCGGCATCGCCGCCACCTGCCGCAACTCCATCAACTCGATCGGGAAGGGCGGCCAGCATCTCCAGATCGGCCTCACCACGAGCGAGGAGGAGGGGGAGGTCTCCCTGCCAGTCGACCAGATCGTCTTCGACGAACGCGAGTTCCTCGGCTCCTACGGGATGCCCGCCCACGAGTACGACGAGATCTTCCGGATGATGGCGACCGGGAAGCTCTCACCCGGGAAGATCGTCTCCGAAACGATCTCGCTCGACGAGGTCCCCGACACCATCGCCTCGATGGGGGAGTACGACACGGTCGGGATTCCGGTCTGCAACTCCTTTTGAGGAATCACCGTTTTTAAGCCCGAACCGCGACAGGCCCGAGTATGCTCGACAAACTCGGTACCATCGGCGTCGCCGGCCTCCTCCTGCTCGTCGCCGGCCTCGCCATCGTCGCGTGGAAAGCCCCAGTCGTCGCCGGCGGGATGGCGCTCGTGCTCGTCGGTCTCGCGCTCACGGTGAAAGGGCTGGTCGGCTCCCTCCTCAACTCGATGGGGATGGGCGGGATGCTCTAACGGTACACGAGCAAGGGAACGGGGAACAGCCCCACCACGCCCCACGCGAGCGCCCGGAGCGCCCGGGAGCGTGCGAGGGCGGGGTCGTCCGTGGTGAGATACACGCCCGCAGCCACGGCGATACCGAGCCCCAGCGCGAACAGGTACACCACGACCAGCGCGTCCAGCGTGCTCATCCGCGCTGCTCCTTCCGGCGCTCGGCCCGGTGCTCGCTGATGAGCTGGTCGAGCTGTTCGGACTGCTCCGCCTTCCGGCGCTCCTCCGCGCGGGCCTCCCAGTCGTCGATGACTTCCTCCACGTCGCTCTCGCTGGCGACGGCGAGCTCGTCGATCTCCTGTATCGACACCTCCTCCGCGGAACCCACGGGGATCCCGTGGTCGAACAGCACGGCATCGGCCTGCTCGGAGAGCTGGCCGTGCCGGAGGACGACCCGCGGCTCGCAGTCGGCCAGCAGTTCGGCGGTGGCCTTCCCCGCCCCCGAGGCGTCCCGCAGGAGTACCACGTCACCCGACGCGATGCCGTAGGCCTCCTGGGCCGATTCGATGGCCCCCGTCGTGAACTGGTCGATGGGTTTGACGGGGACCAGGTTCCGCCCCTCCGCCACGTCCGCGAAGTTCGAGTGGTCGAGCTTCCACAGCTCCTTCAGGCGTTCGAGCTTCCCTTCCAACTGCTCGTTCGCCTGCCGCTCCTCCTCCAGTTCCCCTTTCAGCCGCTCGTTCTCGCGTTTCAGGCGACTCACCTCGCGGCGCTCGCGCACCTCCTGGCGCTCCTGTGAGCGCGCCCGCGAGAGCTTCTGTTCGTACTCCGCGATGCGTTCGGTCTTCTCCGTCACCGTCTCTCGGAGGTCCTCGACGTGGCCCTCCAGCCGCTCGATGCGCGACTGAAGGCGTTTGATCTCCTTCTCCTCCGCCGTCAGCTCACGCGGGGTGTGCTCGGTGGACTCCTCCTCTTCGCCCGACTCGTCCTCGGTCAAATCGTCGATGACGGCCTCCACGGGCTCCTCGTTGCGAAGCACGCGGGCCGTCACCTCCCCTCGGTCGAACTGTGCGGGGATCTTCCGGGCGATCCTGGAAAACTGGTCCTCGTGGGCGTCGAAGGCGAACAGCGCCGCGGCCGTCGCGTCGCGCTCGTGGTCGTTGTCGTACCCCACCTCGCGGGTGCGGTGCTGTTTGCTGTCGACGGCGAGATCCGTCTCGGGCGCCCACCCCGCGGCGTCGAAGCTCCGACGGAACTTCTCGACCGTCTCGGGCATCGGGGTCACGTCCGCGGCGACGAGCAGCGGCCGCCCGCGCTCGATGATCCACTCGATGACCGCGGCCGTATCCGCGGTGCGGGTCGAGAGCGTGTCGAGGACGTTCCCGTCCAGGTCGACGATGGACACCGCGGTCGTGGTGCCGGGGTCGATACCGACGATGACGTGGTCCCGGCGCTTGACGAGCGGCTGGAACTCGATGCCGTCGCGCCGTTCACGCTCGATTTCCACACGTACGTCACCGGCTCGTCCCCGCGAAACGGGAATCTCGCTCGGTCGTGCGTGAACACGAAAGCGGGCCTGCGAGTAGCCGCCGTACTTTTCGGTCACGTCCTTCTCGAACTCCAGACCCGCCTCCTTCAGGTCCGACTCGATGTCGCGGGCCGCGCGCTTGACGTTCCCGTGAATCCGTCGCGTGTACCGGTCCTGACTCCACCCCCCTTTTCCAGTCGAGCGCCCCCGCGAGACCTTTATTTCCGTGACGTCGGTGAACGCCGACACTTCGTGGCCGACGTTGGCCGCGGCGAGTCGGGCGGCGGCCTCCGCCTCCTTCATCGGCTTCTTGCCGTACGGAACGCCGTGGCGCCCCGCGACCCGCGAGAGGGGTTCCGGGCGCTCGGCGCCGGTGACCTGTACCAGCTTCGTCTCGCTGGGCAACTCACGCAGGAAGTGGACGAGCGCGTCCTTGTCGGCCGCCAGCTCGTACATGTTGTCGGTGGCGACGATACCGGGCTCCTCGCGGTCGATGAGCCGTCGGAGCTTGCGGTGGGTGACGACGTCGCGGTCGAGGTGCTCCCCGTCGAAGGCGACGACGGCGTAGGAGGGCGCGTCGCCGCGAACGTCGCCGCTCTGTACGTCGACGCCGAAGACGACGGCATCGAGCGCACGCGTGCGGGTGCTCACGGGGTGTCTTTGGAAACGCCGAGAGATAAATTGCCTGCCGGTTTCGGGCTCAGTCGCTCGGGTACGGTACCTCCAGGTCGTCGCCGTCGTCCGGGAGGAAGGCCTCGGGAAACACCTCGCGGGCCTCCCGCTGGATCACGGACTCCCGGCCCGCATACCGGGAGGAGACGTGGGTGAGCGCCAGCCGCTTCACGTCGGCGCGGTTCGCCAGCTCCGCGGCCTGCTTCGCCGTGGAGTGGCCGGTCATCCCCGCCCGCTCGGCCCGGTCCTCGGCGAAGGTGGCGTCGTGGATGAGCAGGTCGGCCCCGTCGGCGGTCTCGACGGTCGCGCCCGTGGGTCGGGTGTCGCCGGTGTAGACGACCGTGCGGCCGGGACGGGGCTCGCCGACGACCTGTTCCGGCTGCACGACGCTCCCGTCGTCCAGTTCGACGGGCTCGCCGTTGTGGAGTTTCGAGAACGCCGGGCCGACCGGGACGCCGAGCTCCTCGGCCCGTTCGCGGTCGAAACGCCCCTTGCGGTCCTCCTCGACGAGCGCGTACCCAACCGACCGGGCGCGGTGGTCCGTCTCGAACGCCTCGACGGTGTACTCCCCGCTGTCGAGGACGGTGTCGCCCGGGTGGACCTCGTTGACGCGGACGGCGTAGGAGGGGCTCGCGCCGGTGACGCGCGTGAGCCGTTCGACGAGCTTGCGCGTGCCGTAGGGGGTGTGGATGGCGAGTGGCTCCTCGCGGTCGTTGAAGTCGAGGGTCTGGAGGAGGCCGGGCAGCCCCAGCACGTGGTCGCCGTGGGTGTGGGTGAGAAAGACGTGGTCGATGGTGAAGCCGGTGTTGAACCGCATCATCTGGCGCTGGGTCCCCTCCCCGCAGTCGAAGAGGAAGCGGTCGCCCTCCCGCTGGACGAACACGGCACTCGTGTTCCGCGTCGTGGTCGGAATCGCCCCGCTGGTCCCGAGAAACGTCACGCGCAAGGACATCTATACTCGGGTTCGACGGGGGACGGATAAACGGCTGTCGGAACGCGTCGTTCGCGTCGTTCATACCGTTTATCGCGCTCCCGTGTGGTGGTTTGAACCCACCCGAACGGCCACCGGGCTTAACACGCCTTCTGCCAGTATCCACTGGTGATGACACGACCACTGCTTGCCATCGCCCTCACGGCGATGCTCGTGCTGGCCGGCTGTTCGGCCCCGGTCTCTCCGGGCTCGAACGCGCCCGGCGGTGAGGGGACGATTCAGTTCTACGTCTCCGACGAGAACAACGCGATCGACGACTTCGAGCACCTGAACGTCACGATCACGAAGGTCGGCCTCCACCAGGCCGACGCGAACGAGTCGGACGACGCGGAAACCGAGACACCGAACGAGACGGAGGTGGAAAACGAGACGGAGACTGAAACCGAGGCCACGGAAGCCGATGACGAGGACGAGACTGGCTGGGTCGAACAGGACGTCGACAACCGGGCGATCGACCTCACCGAGCTGAAGGGCGCGAACGCCACCATGCTGACGGAGTTCGGCGTGCCCAACGGAACGTACGACAAGGCGTTCGTGTACGTGAGCGACGTGGAGGGGACGCTGAAGAACGGCGAGCAGGTGGAGGTGAAACTCCCCTCCTCGAAGATGCATATCAACACGGCGTTCACCGTCGGTGACGGCGAGGAAGTGCAGTTCGTCTACGACATCACCGTCGTGAAGCGCGGGAACTCCGGGAAGTACAACATCAAGCCGGTCGTGAGCGAGTCCGGCACGGACGTCCCCATCGAGGACGTCGACGACGAGTCGGACGATGCCGAGGACGCTGACGAGGACGAGGGGACGCCCGAGCCGAGCGAGACGCCCGAGAACGACTCCGAGGGTGCCGCGGCTAACGGGCAGGCGTCGATGAACTTCTACGTCTCCGACGAGAAGAACGCCATCGACGACTTCGCCCACCTGAACGTCACTGTCACCGAGATCGGCGTCCACGGCGAGGACGGCTGGCGTGAGTACGCCGTCGACAACGGGACCGTCGACCTCACGACGCTGAAGGGGAACAACGCCACGCTACTCTCCGAGGTGAACATCTCGGAGGGGTCGTACGACAAGGTGTTCGTCTACGTAAGCGACGTGGACGGCACGCTCACGAACGGCGAGACGACCGACGTGAAGCTCCCCTCCTCGAAGCTCCAGATCAACGAGCGGTTCAACGTGACCGCCGGTGAGGACGTGGACTTCGTCTACGACATCACCGTCGTGAAGCGTGGCAACTCGGGGAGCTACAACATCAAGCCGGTCGTGAGCGAGTCCGGCACGGACGTTCCCATCGACAAGGTGGACCGTGACGGCGAGCCCGTCGAAGACGACGAGGCTGACGAGGAGGCGGCGGGGAACCTCACCGCTAGCTTCGTCGGCACCGTCACGGCGGGCAAGAACGCCACCGTCGACGTGCGCTACAACGGCTCCGCTGCCGAGAACGCGACGGTCACCTACGACGGGACGGACTACACGACCGACGCGAACGGGACGGTAACCGTCGCGGTCCCCGAAGACGCGGAGGAGGTCGAGGTGACCGTCACCTACCAGGGCGCCGAGGTCGAACTGGCCGTCGAGTTCGGTGAGGAGGAGCCGACGCCGACCGCCGACGGATCGAACGACGGCACGAGCGAGCAGGGCGCGAACACGACCGAGACGGCCACGCCGACGCCGGCGTAACGGCTCGCACTGAGCACAGCCGAGAGCGAACAGGCGACGGACCACCGCACACGACGCGCGCCGTCGCACACCCGTGATCGCGGGGCGACCCCCGCTCGCGCGCCGTGACCGAGTTCAGGTCACGGGGACGCTGCTTCCTTCTGGTATTTCAACCTCCGGAGCCGCGGCTCTGGGGGTGAAAAAACGGAAAACGGGGAGGGACTACTCGTCGACGTAGGTGAACCACTCGTCGTAGCCGTCGAGCCGGCCCTCGACGAGGTCGAAGAACGTCTGCTGGATGTCCTTCGTCACCGGGCCGCGGGTGCCCGAGCCGATCTCGTTGTCGTCGACGGTCTTGATGGGCGTCACCTCGGCGGCGGTGCCGGTGAAGAACAGCTCGTCGGCGGTGTAGAGCTGGCTCCGGGAGATGACGGCCTCGTCGTGGACCGTGTAGCCCTTCTCGCGGGCGAGCGTGATGGCCGTCTTCCGGGTGATACCGTCGAGGATGGACTGGGCGAGCCCGGGAGTGTAGATCTCCCCGTCTTTCACCATGAAGATGTTCTCGCCGGGGCCCTCCGCGACGTTCCCCTCCTTGTTGAGGACGATGGCCTCGACGTAGCCGTTCGAGCGGGCCTCCTCGCCGGCGAGCAGGCTGTTGATGTACGGGCCGGTCGCCTTCGCGTTCGTCGGGATCTGCGAGGAGGAGTGTTTCCGCCACGAGGAGACCATCACGTCGACGCCCTTCTCCAGCGCCTCGTCACCGAGGTAGGTCCCCCACGGCCAGCAGGCGACCATCGTGCGGGTCGGGCAGTTCTTCGGGGAGACGCCAAGCGAGTCGTAGCCGAAGAACGACAGCGGCCGGATGTAGCAGGACTCCATGTCCTGCCGGCGGATGAGTTCCAGCGTGGCCTCCTTCAGCTCCTCGGGGGTGTGCTGGATGTCGAGATTGTAGGGTTTCGCCGACTCGTAGAGCCGGTCGAGGTGCTCGTCGAACCGGAAGACTGCGGGGCCGTCCTCGGTGTCGTAGCAGCGGATGCCCTCGAAGACACCCGTCCCGTAGTGGAGCGCGTGGGAGAGCACGTGGATCTGGGCGTCCTCCCAGTCCACGAACTCGCCGTCCATCCAGATCGTATCGACGTCCATATCGGCGAAGCTCATAGGTGCCGATTGGGGGCATCGATAATGAGTGTTGGCGGTTCCGTTCAGAGGTCGCGGACGAGCGCGGCCCCCTCGACGTAGGGGAAGCCGTGGCGATCCGCGTACGCGCGGGCGTCGGCGGGGGTGAGCGCCTTGCCGGTCCGGTCGTCGAGCATCTCGCAGACGACGACGGCGGGTTCGGTGCCCGCGGCCTCGGAGAGGGCGATACCGAGCTCCGTGTGGCCCTCTCTGTCGGCGAGGAGGTTCGGGGCCGCACGCAGAAGGTGGACGTGTCCCGGCGCGCGGAACTCGCCGGCGAAGTCGACGCCCTCGGGGGCGCGAGCCGCCTCGCCGAGCTGGGAGATGGTGAGTGCCCGGTCGTCGTCCGTGATGCCGGTGAAGGTGTCGCGGTGGTTCACCGTCAGCGAGAACGAGGAGCGCTCGTCGTAGCCGAGCTGGTGGTCACCGGCCAGCGGGTGGTCGATGGTCTCCTGGAGGAAGGGGAGCTCCCACGTCTCCGAGACCCGATCGGAGAGCGCGACGCAGATGAGCCCACCCGCGTCGTTGCGGAGCCGGCGGACGGCCTCGCTATCGACGCTCGCGGCGGGGTACACCAGGTCCGTCTCCCCCTCGCGGTCCGCAGCGTCGTGGATGAGCACGGGCTCGCCGCGCTCGAAGGCGGCGACGGCGCGCTCGACGGCGGTGACCCCGTCCCCGCGGGTCACGTCACTCTCCGACATGGACGGTCACCTCCGTGTCGTCCTCGAGCGCGAGTTCCTCGCGCAGTTTGTCGGGGGCGATGAGTTCGAGCTGGTCGGCGCCGTGGTGGGTCCGTTCGGGCGCGACGACGTGCGCTTCCTCGTAGCGCTGGCCGTCGTGTTCGACCGTCGCGGGCCAGCAGAAGGCGGGGCCGTAGGTCCGCTCGTCGTCCTCCCAGCCGTCGATGCGGACGGGGTCGAGCGCGTCCATGCGGGCGCGGGCCTCGACGCTCGCGTCGTCCAGATCGACGTTCAGCGTGCCGGGGAACGGCTCGTAGCCGAGGCGATCGATGAACTGCCGTTTGTAGCCCGAGAGGGAGATGTAGTGTCGGCCCTCGCCCATCCCGGAGGTGACGACGCCGGTGAGCGTCACGGCCGAATCGCGCTCGAAGACGCGCCGCAGGAGTTCGTACTCGCGGCGGAGGGCGCGCTCGCCCGCCTCCGTGATGGTGATGCGCTGGCCGTCGCCGACGATCTCCCTATCGATGAGGTCGGCGTCTTCCAGTCGCTGGAGCCGGCGCGAGGCGGTCTGGTTCGAGGCATCGAGCCGGGCCGCCAGCGCGGCGCACGTCACCGTCGTCCGCGCGTCGAGGGCGCCCTCCAGCGCGAGGTGCTTGAGCGTCGCCAGCTCGGCGGGGCCGACGGACGCGACCTGTTCTGCCATGCCCACGAATTAGCAAGTCCACCGGATAAGCGTAACGAATGTGGCACGCATCACGAAAACGTGATAAATGGTGGAGAACCGTTCCGTATCCGTGACTGAGCACGGGTCCGTGATGAACCCCTCGATTGGGGCAGAGGGGGTGAGTCAGGCGTAGGGGTTCTCCGCCCAGAAGTCGCTGCCACCCTTCAGCTTGGGAACCCACGTGTCCTCGTCCTGTGCGAGGAGGGTGACGTTGGAGGCTTCGACCTCGCGGAGCACGGGGAACTGGGGCAGGTACTCCTGTACCTCCTCGGTGAACGCCCGGATCTCGTCGTGATACGGCATGGCGTCGCGGTCCAGCCGCCCGCGCGAGTGGCCGACGTGCATGTACCCCTTCAGCTCGACGAAGTCGGGGTCCGCGCGGTCGTAGAACCCCGCGTACCACTCGGGGGTGTGCATGTTCACGCCCTTCACGAGCGTCGTTCGCAGGACGGTCCGGGTCTCCTCCTTCTCGGCGAGCACGTCCATCGTGTCGATGAGCCGGTCCCACGCGTCGTCCTCGACGGCGTTCACGGTTCGCTGGAACGTCTGCCGGTCGGCCGCGTCGACGCTCACGTAGAGCTGCGTGGGGTCACACCGCGAGAGCATCTCGGGGTCGGTCCCGTTCGAGACGAGGAAGGTGGTGATGCCGTGGTCGTGGAACGCGTCGATGAGCTCGGGAAGATACGGGTAGAGCGTCGGCTCTCCGTCGAGCGAGATGGCGACGTGCCGGGGCTCCATCGCCTCCTCGAACACCTTCTCGGGGACCTCCTCGTTCCCGCCGAACCCGGAGAGGAGCTTGCGCTGGAGCTCGATGCTCGCCGCCACGACGGCCTCGGGGTCGTCCCACTCCACCCCGTCGAGTTCGTAGGAGTGGCCGGCGTGGTCGCGCCAGCAGAAGACGCACCGTTCGTTGCACTTCACGACGGGGGTCATCTGGATACACCGGTGAGACTGGATGCCGTAGAAGTGGTTCTTGTAGCACCGCCCCTCCCCCCGGAGGGCGTTGGCGGTCCACCCGCAGGTCTGCGCCGCCGTGTGGTTCACGTGGTGGTAGTCGGGCGAATCCACCTGCTTGGGCCCCGAGTCGCTCATACCCGAGGGTGGAGGGGGAGTGTTGAAAACGTTGTCACCTGTCCGCGCCGCGATGCACCCACAGCCGCGAGCCGACCCGCTTCGGAAACCCCTTTATTCGACGCCGTGAACCCACAGCCATGTTCATCGCTTTCCGTGACGAGGTCGAGACGGCCCTCGCCGACGCGCTCTCGGCGTGCGGCTACCCGACCGACGACCTCGGCATCGAACAGCCTCCCGCGGACGTCGACGCGGTGCTCGCCTCCAGCGCGGCGTTCCGCCTCGCCAGCGTCGCCGAAGCCCCGCCGCCGCAGGTCGCGAGCGAGGTGGCCGAGGCACTCGATATCAGCGACAAAACGTACATCGGCACCGTCGAGACCCAGGGGCCGTACATCAACTTCCTCCCGAGCGAGGCCTACTTCGGCGACACGGTCAACACCGCCGACGAGACGTGGGGCCACCTCGACTCGCGCGAGGAGCGCGTCGTCGTCGAACACACCTCCGCGAACCCGACCGGCCCGGTCCACGTCGGCCGCGCGCGCAACCCCATCACGGGCGACGCCATCGCGAACCTCCTCGACGCCGCGGGCTACGACGTGGAGCGCCACTACTACGTGAACGACGCCGGCCGGCAGGTCGCCGTCTTCACCTGGGCGTACGAGACGTTCGACGAGTCCGATTTAGAAGAGGAGCCGGCCCGCGACCGCATCGAGTACGACCTCGTGCGCTACTACCGGAAGGGGAACGACTTCCTGGAGAACGGCGACCCCGCGAAGGTCTCCGAGGCCGAAGCCGAGATCGAGGCCATCATGCAGGGCCTCGAAGAAGGTGACGAGGAGACGTTCGAGCGCGTCGCCGAGGTGGTCGACCAGGTGCTCTCGGGGATGACCGAGTGTCTCGCCCGCCTCCCCGCGGAGTTCGACCGCTTCGTCAAGGAGTCGCAGTTCATGCGCGACGGCTCCACCGACGACCTCGTCGAGCGGCTGAAGGAACTCGACCAGGCGGTGTACGAGGAGGAGGCGTGGCAGCTCGAGCTGGACGAGTTCGGCATCGAAAAGAACCTCGTCTTCCTGCGGTCGGACGGGACTTCACTCTACACGACCCGCGATCTCGCCCACCACGAGTGGAAGTTCGCCAACTACGACCGCGCGGTCACGGTGCTCGGCGAGGACCACAAACTGCAGGCGGAACAGCTCGACGCCGCACTCGAACTCCTCGGCAACGACACCAGCCAGCTCACCTCGACGTTCTACTCGTGGGTGAACCTCCCGGGCGGCGAGGGGATGTCCACCCGTCGCGGCACCGGCGTGGACCTCGACGACCTCCTCGACGAGGCCGTCTCCCGCGCCCGCGACGAGGTGGAAAAACGCCTCGACACCCGCCAGCGCGACGACGACCTCTCCAGTGACGATATCGACCGCATCGCCGAGCAGGTCGGCATCGGGGCCGTCCGCTACGACATCGTCTCCAAGCAGCCGACGAAGACCATCACCTTCGACTGGGACCAGGCGCTCGACTTCGAGGCGCAGTCCGCGCCGTACGTTCAGTACGTCCACGCGCGCTGCTGTGGCATCCTCGACGACGCGGGAGAGCTCCCCGACGAGGTCGATTCGACGCTGCTCGACACCGAGGCCGAACGCGACCTGCTGCGCGTCATCGCGCGGTTCCCCGGCGTCGTCGACAAAGCCGCGGACGAGCTGGAGCCCCATCAGGTCGCCACCTACACCCGCGAGATCGCGGAGCAGTTCAACACGTTCTACCGCGAGTGCCCGGTGCTCTCGGCGGAGGACGAGGAGCTCCGGAAGGCGCGCGTCGCGCTCGTGGCCGCGGCCCGCGCCACCGTCGCGAACGCCCTCGGTGTGCTCGGAGTCGCGGCCCCCGAGTCGATGTAACCCGGTTACAGCGGGGGGATGAACCCGGAGATGAGCGACCCGCCGACGAACAGGACGGCGGCCGCACCCAGTCCCAGGGTGAGAAGCAGGAAGATGACGATCCACGAGAGCTTGACTGACGAATCGGACTCGGCCATGTGCGTGGGTTGCAACGCCGTGGGTTAAACGACTATTGGATTCTCCCGGTGGGTCCTCCCGGGCCGTGTGCTCCCCGCTTGCGGGCGACCGCGGGGCCGTGGAGTCACGCGCACGCGTCGGTCAACACATACTTACCCCTCTTGAACTTAGCACCGGCAATGAGCGAGACGGAAGCGGAACAGTCCGAACGGCAACGATACGAGTTCCAGAAGGTCATCGAGGAGCTACAGGACTACTCCGGCTCCGGGACCCAGCTGGTGAGTATCTACGTGCCCGAGGACCGACAGATCAGCGACGTGGTCGCCCACGTCACCCAGGAGCACTCCGAGGCCTCCAACATCAAATCCAAGCAGACCCGGACGGCAGTCCAGGACGCGCTCACCTCCATCAAGGACCGCCTGCGCTACTACAAGACCCCGCCGAAAAACGGGATGGTCCTCTTCTCGGGCGCCATCGACGCCGGCGGTGGCCAGACGGATATGGTGACGCGCGTGCTGGAGAGCCCGCCGGACCCCGTCGAGTCCTTTAGATATCACTGCGACTCCGCGTTCCTCACCGAACCCTTAGAGCACATGCTGGAGGACAAGGGGCTCTACGGCCTCATCGTCCTCGACCGGCGTGAGGCGAACGTCGGCTGGCTGAAGGGGAAACGCGTCGAGCCCGTGAAGAGCGCGTCGTCGCTCGTCCCCGGCAAGCAGCGGAAAGGTGGCCAGTCCGCCCAGCGGTTCGCCCGCCTCCGCTTAGAGGCCATCGACAACTTCTATCAGGAGGTCGCGGAGATGGCGAACGACCTGATGGTCCCCAAGCGCCACGAGATGGACGGCGTGCTCGTCGGTGGGCCGTCGCCCACGAAAGACGAGTTCATCGACGGTGAGTACCTCCACCACGAACTCGGCGACATCGTCCTCGGGAAGTTCGACGTCTCCTACACGGACGAGTCGGGTCTCTACGACCTCGTCGACGCGGCACAGGACGTGCTCGCGGAGACGGAGATCATGAAGGACAAAGCCGAGATGGAGGAGTTCTTCGAGCAGCTCCACAACGGCAAGCAGGCCACCTACGGCTTCGAGGCCACCCGCAAGAACCTCATGATGGGTGCCGTCGACCGCCTGCTCCTCTCGGAGGACCTCCGGCAGGACGTGATCACCTACACCTGCGAGAACGGCCACGAGGAACGCGAGGTCGTCGACCGCCGGCACAAGACCCCGGAGCACGAGTGTACGAAATGCGGTGAGACGGTCGCCGACGGCGAACGCGAGGACGTCATCGAGCATCTGATGGAGCTCGCCGAACAGCGCGGCTCCGAGACGAAGTTCATCTCCACCGACTTCGAGAAGGGTGAACAGCTGATGACGGCGTTCGGCGGCGTCGCCGGCATTCTGCGGTACTCGACGGGCGTCTAAGCCCGCTCTCTCGTCTCGCGTTCTACTCCCTGAGCTGCTCCAACTGCGCCCGTCGGCGCGGCACGTCGAAGTGCGGCGCGGTGTTCCCCTGTGCGTTGAGTCGGTCGAGCACGAGCAGCGCGTCCGTCCCGTTCTTCTCGACGCGTTCGATGAGCGCCTCGATTCTCCGGCGGTTGAGCGCGAGCGAGCCGAGTTGGCCGATGGCGAGCGCGAGCGGGATGGCGCTGTCTGCGTCCGCGGGGAACTCATCGGAGATGAGGGTGAAGTCGGGACTCCCGCCCGTCTCCGAGGGCTCGACGCGCAGACAGCGGGTGCAGAACGCGGCGGTGTCGGTCTCGTCGGGGGCGTACGCCCGGAGCTCCTCGGGCACGTCGAAGCTCACGGCGGAGCCGTTGCAGGCTGAACAGTGCATACTCGAGGTTCGACGAGGACGCGGAAAAGCGTATAGAAGCGGCTCGACCGCAGCGAGCCGGCCGCGCGTACGCGAGGCGTTCCGAGCTACTCGTAGTCCAGCTCGAACTGCTCGTTCTCCGTTACCGTGTTGAGCACGACGCTCGTGTTCGACTCCTTGATGTCGGGGTCGATGAGCAGCTCCTTGATCTGGCTGTTCATGTGGTCCGTGTCGGTGAACTTCCCGATGGCGATGACGTCGTGGTTCCCCGTCACCTCGTAGACGGAGACCATCTGTTTGTGCTCGCGCAGGCGCTCGGTGATGTCCGGGAGGGCGGAGCCCTCGCATTTCAGCTGGATGATGGCCGTCACGTCGTAGCCCAGCTCGCCGTAGTCGACGATGGGGGTATACCCCTTGATGATCCCCTGGTCTTCGAGGTCCGAGAGGTGGTTCGACACCGTCGTCACGGAGACGCCGAGCTGCTCGGCCAGGGAGCGGAGGGAGGCCCGACCGTCGTTCAGAAGCGCGTTCACCAACTTCTCATCGAGATTTTCGTACGTCATTAGTTCCCCTACCGTCCCCCACCCTTTAGAATTTTACGAACATCC
Source organism: Natronomonas sp. EA1 (assembly GCF_051195035.1). Classification (NCBI taxonomy): domain Archaea; kingdom Methanobacteriati; phylum Methanobacteriota; class Halobacteria; order Halobacteriales; family Natronomonadaceae; genus Natronomonas; species Natronomonas sp. EA1. The sequence continues at coordinate 241,251 of NZ_JBNTJV010000003.1, read as the reverse complement.
AATTTTCGCGGAAGAGCGGTGAGGCTTGCACAGAACAACAGGGCTTTAGTAATAGGCTTCAACGGAACAGGTGTCCAAGAACGATGTCAACCGACACTATTGCCACCGACGGTGGCCTCTCCGCGGCTGCACAGGACGTCCTCGACGAGATCGAGGAGAAGAACGTCGACTTCCTCCGGCTCCAGTTCACCGACATTCTGGGGACGGTAAAGAACGTCTCCATCCCGGCCGACCAGGCCGAGAAGGCGTTCACCGAGGGGATCTACTTCGACGGCTCCTCCATCGAGGGGTTCGTCCGTATCCAGGAGTCGGACATGCGGCTGAAGCCGGACCCGGAGACGTTCGCCGTGCTCCCGTGGCGGAACACCGAGGAGCACGCCTCCGCACGCCTCATCTGTGACGTCATCAACACCTCGACGGGCGAGCCGTTCGAGGGTGACCCGCGCTACATCCTGAAGCAGGCCATCGCCCGTGCCGAGGAGATGGGCTACGACATCAACGCCGCCCCCGAACCGGAGTTCTTCCTCTTCGAGGAGGACGAGGACGGGCGCGCCACGACGAAGACCAACGACGCCGGCGGCTACTTCGACCTCGCGCCGAAGGACCTCGCCTCCGACGTGCGTCGCGATATCATCTACGGCCTGGAGGACATGGGCTTCGACATCGAGGCCTCCCACCACGAGGTCGCCGAGGGGCAACACGAGATCAACTTCACGTACGACGACGCCCTCTCGACGGCCGACAACGTCGCGACGTTCCGCACCGTCGTCCGCGCCATCGCGGCGCAGCACGACCTCCACGCGACGTTCATGCCCAAGCCCATCGCCCGCATCAACGGCTCGGGGATGCACACCCACATCTCGCTGTTCCAGAACGGCGAGAACGCGTTCCACGACGACGACGACGAGTTCAACCTCTCGGAGGAGGCCAAGCAGTTCACCGCCGGCATCCTCGATCACGCGCCCGCGCTCGCGGCCGTGACGAACCCGACGGTCAACAGCTACAAGCGGCTCGTCCCCGGCTACGAGGCCCCCGTCTACGTCGCCTGGTCCGACCGCAACCGCTCGGCGCTCATCCGCAAGCCGGCCGCGCGCGTCCCGGCCGCCTCGCGTATCGAGGCGCGCTTCCCCGACCCGTCGTGTAACCCGTATCTCGCGCTCGCCGTTCTCATCCACGCCGGTCTCGACGGCATCGAACAGGAGCTCAGCTGCCCCGACCCGGTCCGCGAGAACATCTACGAGTTCGACGAACAGAAACGCGAGGAGTACGGCATCACCACGCTCCCGACGAACCTCGGCGAGGCCGTCGACGCGCTGGAGTCCGACGAGGCCGTCTACGAGGCGCTCGGCCCCCACATCGGGCCGAAGTTCGTCGAGGCGAAGAAGGCCGAGTTCAAGGAGTACCTCATCGAAGTGAGCGAGTGGGAACTCGAGAAGTACCTCGAGACCTTCTAACCCACCTTTTTTCACGGGGGGTTCGCGCGCCTCCGGCGCGCTCAACCCCCGCCAAAAAAGCTGGACCAAAAAAGGCCGACTCAGCCCGTCGGGCTGAGTCGGGGAACCGAGCGAGTGCCCCGCGCTCGCTCGGATGCTCGCGCCTGACCGCAGACCGCCCCGTCACGACGTGCGCTCCGTGCGCGTCCTTCTTTCCGTGCATCGTGCAGGGCTCAGCCCTGCGCCCGGCACTCGCGATGGTCGTGCTCCCGCGAGTGTCCGCCCGCCCCGCTTGGGGCGGGCTCAGAAACCGAGGAGCGACGGCTCAGCGCCGCCGCGCGACGAGCGGGGCGCTGAGGATGACGGCGATACCGAGCGCGCTCCCGAGGAAGCCCGACACAGGTGCGTCGAGAGCGTAGGCCGCGCCGACGAGGCCGCCACCGACGGGGATAGCGATGGCGGCGGCGAGCGTGCCCTCGCGGCGGGTGACCGTGCCCTCCGTGGCGCGCGGGCCGAACAGCGTCCAGCCGACGCGCCCGCCGAGCGCGCCCCCGAGCGCGGCTATCGTCTCGAAGGAGAAGTGGGCGGCCGCGCCGACGGCGGCGACGAGGACGGCCAAGGAGAACGCGCGTTTGACGCGCGCGCCACGGTCGGTGGCCCAGTAAACGATGGTGAGGTAGGCGCTCCCGGCGAGAACGCCCAGCAGCACGTCGCCGAGATAGTGGACGCCGATGACGACGCGGGAGGCGGCGATGACGAGGACGGCGAGGCCGGCGAGGAGATACCGGATTCGGTCACGGCCGTACCGAAGGAGGAGCGCGGCCGCGCCGTAGGTGGCGGCGCTCCCGGTGGCGTGGCCCGAGGGGAGCGAGAAGCCGTCCGCGGTGGCGAAGTCGGCAAAGAGGGGGACGAGTATCGAGGGGAGCCACGCGATCTCCCGGAGCGAGCCCGCACCCGGGGGCCGCGGGTGGGCGAACGTCTCCTTCAACAGCGCGGAGACGGCGATGGCCCCGAGCGCGACGGCCATCACGACGGCGACGCGCTCGCGGGAGAGCGCGTCCTCGTCTATCGTCTCCCCGAGCGCGTACGCGAGCGTGAGCGCGAGGACGTAGAACCAGACGTCGCCGAGCTGGGTGAGTATCGCGAAGAGGAGGTAGATCGCGTCGGGGACGGCCTCGACGAACGCCTCCTCACCGATGCCGTGTCCCATGTCAGTTCCGTCGCTCCTGGATGCGGTCACGCAGGCGTCCGGGGACGCCCGCGACGGAGAGCCCCGCGCCGACGATGAGCATCAGCGCGTACAGCCCGAGCGTGGAGAGCCAGATGACGAGCATTGCGAGGACGGCCCAGCCGGAGGAGAGCCAGTAGAACGCGCCGAGCGTCATCGCCGTCCCGTAGAGGAGCACGAGATACGGCCCCCAGCCGCGGGCCTTTCCACTCCGAACCCGGCGACGGACGTAGCGTTTGAGGTCGCGTTCGATCTCGTCGCGGTGGACGGTGCGGTCGTCGACCTGCTCCTCGAAGGTGGCCACGCGGACGCGGAGCCGTTCGAGCTCGTCGGCGAGCTCCTCGTCGGTGAGCTCGTCGGGAGCGCGGTCACGGTCGATCTCTCGGTCGATGCGGTTGTCGGAGTCGGTGTCGTCGCCCATGGGTGTTGCAGGATTGTCGAGGTCGGTGTCGTCGGAGATGCGCCCGGCGAGCGCGGCGTTGAGGACGACGCCCACGAGGAGGACGAGCGCCCCGAAGTAGAGCCACGTGATGAGGAGCAACACGCCCCCCAGCACGCCGTAGGCCTCGTAGCTCCCGGCCATGCTCGCGTAGAGCCGGAAGCCGGTCTGGAGCGCGGTCCAGCCGAGCGCAGCGAAGACGGCGCCCGGAAGCGCCTCGCGGACGGTGACGCCGCGGGCGGGCAGCACGTAGTACAGCGGGAGGAAGGTGACGGTCAGCCCGGCGAGAAGCAGGAGCGTCGCGGCGATGTCGAGGAGGTCGATACCGGCCACCACGACGGAGAGGTCGACGAGCGCGATGAGCGCGCCGACGACGACGGTGGCCGCGACGCCGACGCCCACCGCGAGGAACGTGACGGTCGCGTTCTGGAGCTGGTGGAAGAAGCTCCCCTCCGCGGCCCCGTAGACGATGGAGAACGCCACGTCCAGCCCGCGGAACAGCTTCAGCGCGGACCACAGGAGGACGGCCAGTCCCACGAGCGTCGCGCCCCCGCGGCCGGCCGCGTTGGTGAGCGCGCCGATGACGAGCGTTCCCGCCTGCGGCCCGAGCGTCTCGGTGACGCGCTCGGCCACGGCGTCGACGAGCGTCGGCCCGCCGAAGACGGCCGCGGCGACGAGCGCGAGCAGCAACAGGGGGAGAAGCGAGATGAACGCGTAGTACGCGAGGCTCGCGGCGATGAACGTGATGCGGTCGGACTGGACGCCGTGGACGACGGCCTTGGCGATGTCCACGACGCCAGCGGTTCGGTTCACGCCCTGCGTTTCACGAGAGAACTACATATAGGCGGCGCTACCTCGTGGCGGGGCCTCGGACCGGCGAGCCGCTTCCGCTCGCCGCAAGCAGGTAGCGCGCCACGGGGGCGCGCTGTCGTGCCGGCGAGACGCTTTCGCTCGCCGCAAGCGGGTAGCGCACCACGGGGGCGCGCTGTCGTGCCGGCGAGACGCTTCCGCCCGCCGCAAGCGAGTAGCGCGCCACGGGGGCGCGCTGTCGTGCCGGCGAGACGCTTAGTCGACCACGAGCGATTCGATCTCCGACACCGACGCGTCCGACTTGAACGTCGTTCCCCCGTAGTGGGTCCGGGAGGCCTCGAACCCACCCTCCTCGAGGAGGTCGAAGAAGTCGTCGAGCGCGATTGCGGGCTCCGTCCACGACTTGTAGAGCTTGTGCTGGTCGTAGTGGGTCGGGGTGTCGAGTTCGCCCTCCAGCCGGTCGAGCAGCTTCAGCGCGCGCTTCTTCGACCCCATCTCGTCGGTGACCTGCTCGCGCACGCTCGCGACGAACTCGCGGTCGTGGGGGTGGCCGAGGTAGAGCGGTCCCGCGGTCTTGACGTTCGCGTCGCAGTTCGGGCAGGACGCGTGGGGGTCCGCGATGAGCCCCGTCGAGGACTCGCGCCAGAGACACTGCGGGCACCAGTCGACGTACCCCAGCTCGTCGATCTGGGCGTTCGCACGTTTCGCCCCCGAGTCGAGCTCGAGGTAGGTGCGGACGTAGTGGTTCGTCGCGTGGGTGAGGACCGGCGTGGCGGCCACGTCGTAGCGCGCGCCGGTGCGGACCAGCGCGGAGAGGAGGACCCGAACGCCCATCTCGGCGTGGAAGTCCGTGTTCCGGGGGACGGTGGAGTACTTCCTGACCCCGGAGCCGAAGTGCGCGCCGCAGAGGGGGGCGGTGTCGGTGGCGGTGACACACAGCAGGTGGCGGGCGCTGTTGAACGCGGCGTCGGCGAAGGGGATGGGGGTGCCGAACGGGTCGATATCCACCACGTCGTACCACTGCTCGTGCATGTGGGCGTTCGCGTCCGCGCGGAGGCACTCGCCCGGGAGGTCGTTGGCTTCGAAGTTCTTCTCGGCGAGCTCGACGGCCTCGGGGTCCACGTCACAGGCGGTGACCTCGTACCCCTCGCGTGCGGCGCGCAGCCCCCGGATGCCCGAGGCGGCCATCGCGTCGAGATACGAGTCCACGTCGCGTCGCTCGCGGTAGGCGCGGAGCACGGCCACGGTCAGATCGCGGTTCAGCTCCTGGACGGGATTGAAGAAGACGTCGGCGTCGGCGGTGCCGTCCTGTTCCGGCACGTCGAGGTGGACCGCACCCTCGCTGACTTGCATACTCGTTGGCGGTCGGGGAGGGCGAAAAGGGATGCGGAAGCGTGCGCACCGAACCCCTTTTCCCCGCACCGACTGAACCGAGGGACGTGACTGGGGTCGACGAGTGGACGGCGCTGTTGGCCGAGGAGGGGCGCCTCTCGCCGGCCGCCGTCGACGCCATCCTGACGACACACGGGGAGCGGGGAGCCACCGCCATCGAGGCGGTGGGGGAGAGCCGGGTGAAGGAGTACCGGGATTTCACCGTCGTCGTGGGCCACGCCGAGGAGTACATCGTGGAGGACGGCGCGTGTGAGTGTCGGGACGCGCAGTACAACCTCGACAGCGAGGACCCGGACCAGCTCTGCTGGCACGTCATCGCCGTCGCGATCGCCCGGCGTGTGGGTGCCGTCGACCACCACGATATGTGGTATTCGGAGGTCAGGGAGTTCCTCTAACGGGGGAAGAACAACAGAGTTAAACGCCGCGCTGGGGAACAGAACGGTAATGGCGACACTCTACGACGCACCCGCTGACGAGCTCATCGCGGCGGTTGCCGAGAAGCTCGAGGACGAACTGGAGACGCCCGAGTGGGCCGAGTTCGCGAAGACCGGCGCCTCGCGAGAGCTGCCCCCGGAGCAGGAGAACTTCTGGGCCATCCGCGGCGCCTCGCTGCTGCGGAAGGTCGCGATGGACGGCCCGGTCGGCGTCGACCGCCTCCAGAACGCTTACGGTGGGGCGAAGCAGGGGACCTCTCGCTACCGCGTCCGCCCGTACCAGAAGACGAACGCGTCGGGGAAGGTCATCCGCACGCTGCTCCAGCAGCTCGAGGAGGCCGGCTACATCCTGACGCAGGAGGGCCAGGGCCGCGCCGTCACCGGCGAGGGTCGCTCGCTGCTCGACACGACGGCCGGTGAGGTCATCGAGGCGCTCGACCGTCCCGAGCTCGAACGCTACGCGTAACGCGGCGAAACGGTTTTTCTCCCGCATCCAAAACACACTACTATGAGCGGTCAGCCCAACGAGGACGAACTCGAAGAGCTCCGGAAAAAGAAGATGCAGCAGCTGCAGGACAAACAGGGCGGGCAGGCCGACGAGGAGGCCATGGAGGCCCAGCGTCAAAAGCAGGAGGCCCAGAAGAAGGCGCTGCTCCGGCAGGCGCTCACCGACTCGGCGCGCAAGCGGCTCAACTCCGTCCGGATGTCGAAGCCGCAGTTCGCGGAGCAGGTGGAACAGCAGGTCGTCGCGCTCGCGCAGTCCGGGCGACTGCAGGGGCAGATCGACGACGACCAGATGCGGTCGCTGTTGAAGGAGCTCCAGCCCGACAAGACGGAGTTCAACATCGAGCGGCGCTGATGCGCGCGGGTGTCCTGTTCAGTGGGGGGAAGGACTCCACGCTCGCCGCGCTGCTGCTCGACCCGTTCTACGAGGTGACGCTCGTCCACGCCGGCTTCGGCGTGAGCGACGCGGCTAGCCACGCCGAGGCGGCGGCCGAGGCGCTCGGGTTCCCCTTCGAGGCGATCGAACTCGACCGCGTCGTCGCGGAGAGAGCCGTAGAGACGATCCTGGAGGACGGGTTCCCACGCAACGGTATCCAGTCCGTCCACGAGCACGCGCTCGAACGGGTCGCGGCCGAGGGGTACGACGCCGTCGCGGACGGGACGCGCCGCGACGACCGGGTACCCACCATCTCGCGGGCGTGGGCGCAGTCGCTGGAGGACCGCCACGACATCGACTACCTCTCCCCGCTCGCGGGGTTCGGGCGGCGCGCGGTCGACGACATGGTCGATGCGACCCTGGAGGTAGAGGAGGCGCCCTCCGAGGAGTTGCAGAAGGGGGATTACGAGGCCGACCTGCGGGCGCTCATCCGCGAGCAGGCGGGTCCCGAGGCCGTCAGGGAGACGTTCCCGGACCACGTCCAGACGCGCGTGACCGGCCGGCGGGAGTAGTCCGAACGCGGGCGTACGTTTTTGACCCGTGGTGACGTACCACACGGATATGAGCTTCATCATCGTCGGCTATGGGCGCGTCGGCCGCCGGACTGCACACATCCTCCAGTCGGAGGGCCACGAGGTCGTCATCGTCGAACACGACCCCGAGCGGGTGGAGTGGGCGCGGCGCGACGGCTTCGACGCCATCGAGGGTGACGGGGAGGACGAGCGCGTGCTCCTCGATGCCGGGCTGGAGGACGCACAGGCGGTCGGCGGGCTCACCGGCGATTTGAACGTGAACTTCGCGGCCTGCGTCATCGCCAACGGGTTCGGCTGCCGGACCGTCATGCGCATCGACGAGGACTACCGCCAGGAGATCTACGAGCGGTACGCGGCCGACGTGGACGAGATCGTCTACCCCGAGCGGCTGGGCGCGGCGGGGGCGAAGACCGCCCTCCTGGGTGGTGACCTGAACGTCCTCGCGGACCTCACCCAGGAGTTCACCGTCGCGACCCTGGACGTGCATCCCGGGTCGCCGCTCATCGGGAAGCGCGTCGTCGAGGTGGAGCTCCCGGGTGACGCCCGCATCTACGCCCACGGCCACGACAAGGAGCCGATGGAGATCCCGCTGCCGAAGACGGTCATCGAGGCGGGGGACAACCTCGCGGTGCTCGCGCCACACGACGCCATCGGCACGGTGCAGGAGGCGGTCCGCGGCGGCGCTGCCTGAGGTGAGAACGGTCCGGGCGCGCGGGGAGGATGGGGAGTTCGAGGCCGTCAGTGCGCGCCCAGTGGTCCCCTCTTCACGAGGGCGTATAAACCTGCGTCAGACGACTGTGCGACGATCGCACGAGGGAAGCGCTATCGCGGGTGAGTGCCATCCCAGACGGGGATATGCGCTCGTATCTTTATCAGTAGACCAGCTCCCCCTCGATGAACGCGCGGGCGCGGTCGTCTCGTGGTCGCTCGAACACGCGGCTCGCGGGGCCGCGCTCGATGCACTCGCCGTCGAGGAGGACGGCCACGCGGTCGGCGACCCGGCGGGCCTGCGCCATGTCGTGGGTGGCGAGGACGACGGCGATCCCCTCCGCGCGGGCCTGGTCGACGGCGGCCTCGATCACCGCGGTGTTCCGCGGGTCGAGGTTCGAGGTCGGTTCGTCGAGGAGGAGGGCGTCCGGGTCCGTTGCGAGCGCGCGGGCGAACGCGACACGCTGGGCCTCCCCTGATGAGAGGTCGCTCGCGGGGGAGTCGACGCGGTCGGCGAGCCCCACCGTCTCGAGCGCCTCGACGACGGTCGCCGGGGGTGCCTCGCGGACGAGCCAGCCGCGCACCCGCTCGCGCCACGACTGGCGGACGCGGAGGCCGTAGCTCGCGTTCTCCCCGACGGTCGCGGAGAAGAGCGCGCGGTCCTGTGCGACGTAGCCCACGCGTCGTCGGAGCGCTCTGCGTCTCGCCTCCGGAAGCGTCCACACGTCCTCGTCGTCGAGTTCGACGGTCCCCTCGTCGGGTCTCGAGAAGAGCGCCATGAGTCGGAGGAGGGTGGTCTTCCCCGTGCCGGAGGGACCGATGACCGCGAGGGTCTCGCCCGGTTCGGCCCCGAGGGTCACGTCCTCGAGGACTGGCGCGTCGAAGCCGAACGTCACTTCTCGCGCGCGGATCATCGGTCCAGCCTCCCGACGTACGAGCCGAGCGCGTTCACCCCGAGCGCGAGCACGAGCAGCACCCCGCCGAGGGCGATGCCGGCCTCGAAGTTCCCCTGTCGGGCCTCGACGGTGATTGCCGTGGTGAGGGTGCGGGTGAGCGAGGTGCCGTCGGAGAGGACGATGTTCCCACCGACGATGAGGACGGAGCCGACCTCGCTGATGGCGCGGCCGAACCCGGCCAGGATCGCGGTGACGATGCCGTAGCGCGCCTCGGAGATGGTGACGAGCTGCACGTCGCGTCTCGTTCCTCCGGCGGCGAACGCGGCGTCCTGCAGGGTGTCGTCGACCCCCTCGATGGCCGAGAGTGCGACGCTCGTGATGACGGGCGTCGCGAGGATGACCTGCGAGATGACCATCGCGCGCTGGGTAAAGAGGAGATCGAGCGAGCCGAGCGGCCCGGAGTTCGACAGGGCGAGGAGAACGACGAGTCCCACGACGACGCTCGGGAAGCCCATCCCGGTGTTGATGACGGTGGTGACGGCGCGCTTGCCGGGGAAGTCGGTGAAGGCGACGGTGACCGCGGTGACGAGCGAGATCCCCGTGGCGATGGCGACGGCCGCACCGCTCACGCGAAGCGAGACGACGAGTACGCTCAGGACGTAGCGAACGGTCTCGGGCGTGAGGTCCACAGTGGTAGGGAATCGAGGGCGTCTAAGAGTCTTGCGGCACGTATTCGTCGAACCCGGGGTCCTCCGAGAGGGCGTTCGGGAAGAACAGCTGTGAGCCGTTCGCCTCGTAGTTCGCGATGAGCTCCTGTCCCTGCGGGCTGGTGAGGAAGCCGGCGTACGCCATCGCCAGCTGGTAGTTCGTGTCCTCGTGTTTCGCGGGGTTCACCGGGATGACGCCGTACGGGTTCTTCAGGATCTCGGGGCCGCCCTCGAGGGGGCCCTGGACGTGAATCTCCAGGGAGATGTTGTCCTTCGTCGCCAGATAGGTCCCGCGGTCGGAGAGGGTGTAGCCGCCGGACTGGTCGGCCTGCACGAGGGTGTCACCCATCCCCTTCCCGACCGCCTGATACCACTGGCCCGAGGGGTCGATGCCGGCTTCGGCCCAGACGTTCAGCTCCTTCTTGTTCGTTCCGGAGTCGTCGCCCCTGGAGACGAACAGCGACTCCGTCTCCGCGATGGTGGCGAACGCTTCGGTGGCGCTCTCCATCCCCGAGATGCCGGCGGGGTCGTCCGCGGGCCCGACGACGACGAAGTCGTTGTACATCACGTCCCGCCGGTTCACGCCGTGACCGGCTTTCAGGAACTCGTCTTCCGCGCCGCGCGCGTGCACGAGAATCACGTCGGCGTCGCCGTTCGCCGCGGTCTGGATGGCCGCGCCGGTGCCCTGCGGCAGCGTCTTCACGGTCGCGTCGTACTGCTTCTCGAAGACGGGATTGAGCGCGTCGAGCAGCCCCGTGTCGTAGGTAGAGGTGGTCGTCGCCAGCACGAGCTCGCCGTCACCGATGCTGGCCGACTGAGACTGGCTTCCCTGTTCGTCGCTCGAACTTCCCTCGACCTGTGTACCCAGACAGCCAGCGAGCGCGAGCGCACCGGCCGCACCCGCCGCCCGCAGGACGTCCCTACGTTGTGTCGACATGGACATATCAAACGCAGTAGGACACTTAGCCGTTCCGACTGAGAGGGTAACTGGAATCAGTTATCTCTCGCGGATTCGTGACTGTTTCTGATCTCTGACAAGAACGAAGTGGCCTCCCACGAACACCGTACCGTGGCCGTCACGCGCGTACACCGGAAGGGCTGGGCCGTCGAGCTCTCGGCTTCGGAACTGCTCGGCGCGTTGGGTGATTCGGTTACCGTCCTCCCCGTGGTCGTCGCGCTCGCCGCGCTGACGGAGGTGTCGCTCGCGGGCGCGCTCGTCGGCTTCGGCGTCTTTCAGATCGTCTGGGGGCTCAGATACGGGTTGCCCGTCTCCGTCGAGCCGATGAAGGCCCTCGCGGGGCTGGCCATCGCGGGGACGCTCACCTACGGCGAGCTCGTCGCGGCGGGCCTCCTCGCGGGGGTCGTCCTCCTCGGCGCGTCCCGGCTGGGCGTCGTCGGCCGCATCGGCTCGCTGGTCGGCCGCCCCGTCGTCCGCGGGGTCCAACTCGCCGTCGCCCTCCTGCTCGCGCAGGCCGGGCTGGGCCTCGCGGGCGGCGACCTCCCGCTGGCGCTCCTCGGGGTCGCCGTCGCCGGCCTCACCGCGCTCGTCTACCCGAAGGCCGGCGCGCTCGCCGTCCTCGCGGTCGGCACCCTGCTGGCCGTCGACGGCGTGCCCACCGTCGCCCTGCCCTCGCTAACGTTCTTTCCCACCGCTCCCCGGTTCTCGGTCGCCGCGTTCGACGGCCTGCTCGGCCAGCTGGCGATGACCGTCGGCAACGCCGCGGTCGCCACCTCCCTCCTCTTTTCGGACCTCTACGACGCCGACGTGTCGCCCGACGAGCTCGCCGGCTCGATGGGCGTGATGAACCTGCTCGCCGTCCCGTTCGGGGCGATTCCGATGTGCCACGGCTCCGGCGGCCTCGCCGGGAAACACGCCTTCGGCGCGCGCACGGGTGGCGCGAACGTCATCCTCGGGGTGCTGTATCTCGCCGCGGCGCTCGTCGCGGGGCTCTGGACGGGCTTCCCCCTCGCCATGCTGGGCGTCCTCCTGCTGGTCGTCGCGGCCTCCCTCGCCCGGGTCGCGCTCGACACCGACGTGCTCGCGCTCGTCACCGGGATGGGTGTCCTCGCGCTCGCCACGAACGTCGGCATCGCGTTCGTCGTCGGCCTCGCCCTCCACCGCGCCGCAGGCGTTTTGCCCCGCCTGCGCGAAGCAGGAGTATGAGCTGGGACGCATGAGCTGGGACGCACTGTTTCGCCGGGCGGAGTCGTACGCGGTGACGGTAGAGGAGATCGAGGCCTCACTGGAGAGGGTCCGGGATGACTGACCTCTCGAAGGTCGTCGCCGACGCGGACGTGCTCGCCGCCGACCTCCTCATTGGAGGCCCCGCCCGCGACGCGCTCGATTTGGTGCGAAGCCACTCGTGGCTTCAGCTCGTGGCCTCCGACGAACTCCTCGACGACGCACAGGCCGTCATCGCCGACCTCGCGGACCCGGGCCTCGCCGCGGACTGGCGCGAGGCCATCGAGGACCTGCGCACGCCCGTCGAGCAGCCGCCGGGGGACCACCCCGGTCTCGCCTCCGCGCTCCACGGTGACGCCGTCCAACTGCTCTCCTTCGACGACCGCCTGACGAGCGCGAAGGGCGGGGTGACGATCCGAAAGTACGTCGAGGTGTCGGTGAAGCACCCGGACGCCTACGTCCAGCTGTTCGATCCCGAGCGGATGTACCCCGAGATCGTGGGTGGGGAGTATCCGGGGCCGGACCGGGACCCGCGGGCCTGAGTCGGGTCAGCGATTGATCGCGCCTGCGACCTTCCGCACGACGCCCCGGGGCAGCAGCCGCGTCACCACGGAGAGCAGTTTGTACTCGATACCGGGAACCACGACCGGCTTCCCGTTCATCACCCCCTGATACCCCGCCTCGGCCACCGTCTCGGCGTCGAGCCAGCGCATGAGTCCCGAATCGGGGTTCCCGATGGTCGCGTCTCCCATCCCCGCGCGCGACTGGAACTCCGTGGCGACGGGACCGGGACAGAGCGCGGAGACCCGAATTTCACCGTCGAACTCCTCCGCGAGCGCTTCGGACAGCGAGAGCAGGTACGCTTTGGGATGATCTCACTCTTTGAGATGAGTCCCGAAACGTGGTCTCATTTCAACTGCCAGAACATATATTTGTAATGCTAATATTCTTCCACAATTGAGAACTATTTCATTTTATGATATATTTTTCAGTAATTAATGTGAAATTACTGTGGCCTAATCTGGAGAGTGCGGTGTCATCATGAGAGAACAAAACGCTAACGCCACGGACCAGCCGTATAGCCAGCGACTAAGGCGAAGACCAACTCGCCGCTCAGTTCTTCAAGCGCTCGGTGCGACCGCAGTCATCGGAACCACGGTTCCTGGACTCGCGAGTGGGATCTCGTCAGAGAACATCATCTACCTCCGCGGAAGCTACGATAGTCCCGTTCCGTTTGAGCGTATCCGTGAAGCTCGCCAGAAAGCTGCCCAGAGAGGGAATAGTCAGAAGGTTAAGGGATCGGCCAATCCAGCCTTCCCTGAGAATGGTCGAATTGTCGACTATATCGTCACTCCTCGTGGAAACGGTATACCGCGGCAATTCATCGGTGTTGCTGGTAATCCTCAGTCCGTCGATGACGTTCATGCCCGTGCTCAAGAGAAGGCACAAGCCTTCAAGAACGGAGGTCAGGATCAAGGCGGAAGCTCATCCGACGGCTCGGATGGCTTGGTGTCGATCTCGCAAACCGGAAGCGGGTGGAACAATGTCACCCCAACCGACGACGAGGGATACTACTCGGAGTATCCCTACGGGGCCGTCCAGAACAACTTCGACTGGTGGAAACTCACGAACTCCCAAGAGGAGTACGGCCGCGACACGCACGCAATCCACCAGTATCACGCCATGATTCCGGGTAAGTCGAAGTGGGGCGGCAGTGAGAGCGAGTGGCAGAACGAGTACGCGAAAGCGTACCATTGGTGGAACCGGGGTGAGCAAACGAACCCCGAACTCAGAAAGTGGGACCCGTACACTCAAGACGGCTCCAGCTACAATATCTCTATCGGTACGTCGACGGAGCCACTCTCTTGGAGCTTCCCCGTCAACAACACGGATCTGCACACGAACACAGACTTCACAGTTCCCAGAGCTGAATGGAAGTGGCAGATCTGGGGCAATCAGTACCGAGAGAGTACAATGGGCTTCGAACCTGGAAGCACCTGCGAGGTGGATGAACACTCCTGCGGGCAGTACGATCTCCTCGAGTTCCGCTCGTACGGCGGATTCCAGAACGAACTAGACCTGTCCCGCCACGGTCTTTACTACGATTGGACTCTCTGGTGGGACTTCGGAACCTGCTAAAAACTAAGAGAAACCGCCCTCCCTCTTTTAATATGGATTCAAGTTTCATTCACCGCCCCCTGTTCGTAATCGCAGCCATAGTTGGAATACTGGCACTCAGCATTACAGGATATGCAATCGGAATCGACGTAGGACTACCCAGTGGTAGCCCCGATCGACCAACAGCCGAGAATGCGACGATCATGTCCTTTACGTGGAGTTCCGTTACCTGTGGGGAAGGTGACGGATACATCCGGGTTAATGATGTCAAATCAGATGTGGGACGGCGGTTAGTTCTCAACGTTTCGTTTAAAACAGACGCACCACCGTCCAGTCTTAACGCGCATCTCCAACAACAAGATGGGAAGTACGTCCTCACGCTGACACCTCGAAACAAAGATAACTCAGAGTGCCGGTTCGTAACCTATCGATCCACTGTTCAGCTGCCGGAAAAAGCTGATACGCTTGAAGTCCGGTACGATGGTAAGACAGAGTTCATCGTTGAACAGAATGGTGTGAGTGCGAAAACCGGTCCTGCCGCGAATCACTCAGTAAATAATCATAGTATTAAACATCGAAATCTATAATCTTATTGTCACATATCGAAAAATACTCAAATATTACAAGATCGCCTAAATTCACGGTACTTCGGTGCGCTTAGACGAATTATTGGTCAAGGAACTTGTCGTAACTGACACACTCCTCTCGGAAGTTCTGGTAGGTATCTCGCCCCCACACAATGGCTTCGGGATTCTGTGAGACTATTATTCCCCGAACCGTGCCGATCTCATCGTGGATGACGAGGACAGTCTTTTCGATTGGTTCCACGACAGCGACGAGACCGAACGGAGGAGTGTATTGACAGACCTGTATGGAAAAGTTACCGGTGTCGAGGAGCGTTTCTAATTCATCACTAAACTTCGATTGGAAGTATTCAACGCCACTGGACGGGAGGATGAATTCTGCGGTCAGCTCGTCTGCGGTCGTCTTCTCCAGGTGGGGCTCCACTTGGTTGGAGAATATCGTCGGCGCAATACCGTAGACAAAAGACGCTTCAGCAACAGATTCATGCAACGTTTCGTAGAGCTCATCCGGCATATGGTCGTTCATTGAGAGAATTGTTGCGTCTCGAAGGAGAGACGGGTGGAGAAGAGAACCGATTGGCTGTTTCGTGTCGAATATCTCTTTATAGTCCAGCAAGCTGTTCGTTGTATCCGCGAACCGCTGGTACTCTTTAAAGACGAGGATTCCGTAGTTAGTCGGCTGATAAACACTATCTTGCTTCTCTATAAGGCCGTTCTCTTCGAGGCGTTTGAGTCCGCGATAGATTGTGGATCGTGACTCATCTAGTTCACGGTTGAGTTCACTTTGGTCAGCGGGGGTCTCCAAGAGATATTTGAACAGGTTGACGCGTTGGAGGAGAATAGGCACGAATTCCGTTACCGAAGGGCGGGTCATGACTGCAAGTGACAACGTAGATGTAATAATTCTATTCATAAATTTATAACTGATTGTAAATGTCGCAGATAGGTCTTACTCGGTGACTCGAGAAGAGTAGAAACTACGAAATCTGAACCGTGAGATGGCCCGTAGAAGTGATTCGGATGTTGTAGGATTCGTACTCGAACTCGACCGCGGTCTCACTCATGGACTGTCCCTGCAACAGGGCGTCCAGAGCTTCTACGTCGACTTGTTCGTAGAGCGGGCTCGAGAGGTCGATTCATTTGGCGTTCTCGGGGCTTGCGAGGGCGAATAGGATGACGCGTTTGGAGGCGAAGTACACGGCCATGTACGGCCCGGGCTGGAACGCCGCGGAGGAGGCGACGTTGAGCACCCCGCCGTTTCGCGCTCTGAGACCGGGGCCGTACAGTTTGGTCAGGTGTGTTGGCGTGACGACGTTGAGTTCGAGCTGTGTCAACTCGCGCTCGGTGTCGATGTCGAGAAAGCTCCCCTGCGTTCCCATCCCGACGTTGTTCACGAGGTAGGTGACTGCGATGCCGCGGGACTCCGTCTCCTCGAAGAGCGCTTCCCGACCCTCGCGGCTCGCGAGGTCCTGCACCACGACGTGCGCGACGACTCCGTAGGTGTCCTCGAACTCCCTGGCGAGCTCCCGGAGCCGTTCTTCGCGCCGCGCGACGAGCACCACGTCGTGGCCACGGCGGGCGAACTGCCGGGCGAGTTCGCGGCCGATACCTGCCGAGGCACCCGTGACGAGTGCGGTTTCTGTCATACCTGGAGGACGTTCGTCGGGCGGGTAGCCCTTCCGGTCAGGGGGCCGCTCTCCCGCTGACGGGATGGGCTCCTGCCGAAAAGCTATAAACGAGAACGTCACCTACTCCGGTGTATGTCCATCACCCGCGATGCGGACGTGCTCGGCGGCGAGCCGCGCATCGACGGTACGCGGGTCGGCGTTCGCCACGTCGCGGCGCGAGTCGTCGACGGCGGGCAGTCCCCCGCACACGTGGCCGACCAGCTCGACCTCCTGCTCGCGCAGGTCTACGAGACGCTCTCGTACTACTACGCCAACATCGAGTCGATGCGCGAGTTCGAACGGGCGAACGACGACGCGTTCGACCGCGTCCGTGGGTCCTCGCTGAAGCCGAAAGAGCCCGTCAAGTGACGGGCGACAGTCTCCTCCTCGACGAACACGTCGGTCGCGTGTTCGAGCGTCTGCTCCGCGAGCGGGGATTCGACGTCGAGCAGGCGAAAGACCGGTTCGGCGAATACACGCGAGACGCGGACCTCCTCGCCTGGTGCGTCGAGCACGGTGTCGTCCTGTTGACGAACAACGCGAAGGATTTCGAGTCGCTCCACGCGGACCACGACCACGCGGGGATTCCTCCCTACTACAATCAGAGGCTCCTCGACACCGACCCCGAGGGGCTCGCCCGAACCGTGGACGAGGTGTGCGTCACTACCGTTCCGCATAGAAGTCCGCGAACTTCGCCAACGCCCGCCCGCGGTGGGAGATGGCGTTCTTCTCCTCCGAATCCATCTCGGCGAACGTCTGCCCGTCGTGTTCGAAGATGGGGTCGTAGCCGAACCCGCCGTCGCCACGGGGCTCGACGATGCGCCCCGGGACGGCCCCGGTAAAGAGCTTCACCGGGACCGCCCCCTCGTCGACGGTATCCGAGGTCGTGGCCGTATCCCGGTCCGCCGCGGCGAGGTCCTGCCCACGGCGGTCCCCGCGGTCGACGGGTTCGGGCGTCGCCTCGAAGGGCTCGCCGTCGCAGTAGGCGATGACACAGCGGAAGCTCGCACGGAGGGTCCCCTCCTCGCGGGCGAGGCGGCCGACGCGTTCGACGCCGAGCGTTTCCTCCACGTAGGAGGAGTAGGGGCCGGGGAACCCATCCAGGTCCTCGATGAACAGGCCGGCGTCGTCGACGATGACCGGCTCACCAGCATGGGAGAAGGCCTCACGGGCGCCCACGGCGGCGATGCGCTCGAGGCTCGATGATTGGATCTCCGTGTAGTCGAACTCGAGTTGCTCGACGCCCTCACCGAGATACTCCAGCGCCTCCCGGACCTTCCCGGGGTTGGTCGTCACGTATCTGAGCATGCGAGCACATCCGCGGCGCGAAGAAAGAGTCTCCCGGTTCCGGGTCAGTCGACGAGCACTTCGACGGGCTCGCTCTCCTCCTCACCCTCCTCGCCGCCCTTGCGCTGCTGGTAGAACAGCGCGCCGGCGACGGCGAGGACGACCCACGAGCGCCAGTTGGCGAGGTTCAGCGTGTAGCCGATGCCGAACGGCTTCTCGACTAACATCCCCTCGTCGGGCTGCCAGTAGGAGGAGAGCAGCCGGCCGAGACTCGGCCGTTCGAAGTTGTACGGGATTCCGAAGAGTTCGCCTGACTGCGGTTTGTCGGCCATGTCTCCCCGTACGTTCGGCGACATTAAGGGCTTACTGGTGTGGGTGTGGTGACAGCTGTCACTGGTAGCGCCCGCGGCCCTCGACCTCCCGGAGCTGGGCGACGACGCGCTCGTCGCCCTCCTCGGCGTAGGCGGCCTCGAACGCTTTCTGGAGGGAATCGGCGTCGTCCGCCGTCCCCGCGAGCGCCTCTCCGAAGACGTGGAGGTCCATCGCGTAGTCCTCGACGTCCTTCGAGAAGTAGCCGAGCCCGAAGTCGATGAGGTACGTTCGCTCGGGGGCGACGCGGGCGTTCCGGGGGGTGGGGTCGCCGTGGACCAGCCCCGCCTCGTGGAGTCGGGCGAGATGTCGCCCCACGTCCCGGACCCGCGCCTCGGTGAGCTCCTCCCGGAGGTCGGCGGTCCCGACGTACTCGAATCCCAGCACGGACTCGTCGAGGTCCACGTCCCGAATCGTGGGGGTGGGCACCCCGTGGTGCCGCGCCTCGCTCGTCAGCCGCGCCTCGCTCGCGGTGCGTTCCTTCCGCAATCGAGCGTCGAGCTCGGGGTGGCGGTAGGCCTTCGGAAGCCGTTCCTTCTCCACGTCGTCACCGAGCTGGACGAGCGCCTCGGCACCCCGGATCTCGGTGGTCTCCCCGGTCCGTCCGACGGCCTCGTTCGCCCGCCACGTCACGGGCACCTGGTCGGGGCGGAAGTCCGGGTCCACCTGCGACTCCTCGATGGCGATGGTGTCCCCGGCCTCGTACATCCGCGCGCCGAGCACCGCGATCATCCCGGCGTTGTCCCGGAGGAACCGTCCGGGGGGTGCGAAAAAGTCCGCGCCGCGTTCGGCGCACATCGTCTCCAGCATCTCCCTGAGACGAGCGTTCTGTCCGACGCCACCGCCCAACACGAGTTCGTCCGCGTCGGTGAGCGAGAGCGCCCGCTCCGAGACCTCGGTGAGCATCCCGAAGATGTTCTCCTGTAAGGAGAAACAGACGTCCTCGACGCGCTCGCCCTCGTCGACCGCCTGCTTCGCCGCGCTCATGATGCCGGAGAACGAGAAGTCCATCCCCTTCACGACGTAGGGCAGGTCGATGTACTCCCCGTCCTCCGCGGCGGCTTCGACCTTCGGGCCGCCCGGATGCGCCCAGTCGAGATGCCGGGTGAACTTGTCGATGGCGTTGCCGACACCGGTGTCCATGGTCTCGCCGATAACGCGGTAGCGGCCGTTCCGGAACCCGAGTAAGTGCGCGTTCGCGCCGCTGGCGTTCAGACAGACGGGGGAGTCGAACCCGGAGAGATGGCGGCCGATCTCGAGGTGGGCGACCATGTGGTTGACGCCCACCAGCGGCACGTCGCGGGCGCCGGCGAGCGCGCGGGCGGCCGTGGCGACGATACGGAGACAGGGGCCGAGGCCGGGGCCGCGCGAGAAGGCGACGGCGTCTATCTGGCCGTCGTACTCCTTTCGTATATATGCCATCGCCTCCGCGATGACCTCCGGAATCGCCTCCCGCATGTGCTCGGCGGCCTCACGCGGGTGAATGCCGCCGCTCTCGGGCTGGTAGGCGTCGGAGGCGATGAACACGTCCTCACGTTCGGTATCGTAGACGGCGGCGCTCGCGCACCACGCGGTCCCCTCGATACCGAGAACGCGGGTCACCTTATTCGACGTTCCACTCGGTGAAGCCGCACTTGCCGCAGTGCTGCCGGTCACCGTGGTCCGCGAGGAACGTGTCCCCGCACTTGGGGCACTGCTCCTTGTTCGGCGTCCCGTCGTCGTTGTAGTACTCGTGGCGGGCCATCTACGCTTCCTCCGCCTCGACGTCGGCCTCTGCTTCCTCGTCCGCGCCGATCTTGTTGCGGTCGAGCATGTACTCCTGTTCGACGTCGCGGGCGAACTCCGAGGAGTCGTACACCTTCGCGTAGCCGACGGTCTTGCGCATGCCGTATTTCGTATCGAGCTTGTGGACGACGACCTCGTCGGAGTCCTTGTTCAGCTTCGCAGCAAGCGAGTCGCGGACGGAGAGCCGCGAGGGGCTCGCGTCCTCGTGGACGATGGTGAACCGAACGTCCGTCCGGTGCAACATGGGATTTTCATCCTCGTCGATGATTTCGATTTCCATGGTTCGTTGTCCGTTACTCCCCTCGAAAGGCGTAAAAGGATTTCGAGTCGGCTATCTTTCTGCGAGCAGGTCGGCGACCCGGTCGTGGTCCCCGACCATCTCCCCCAGCAGGAAGCGGACGCGCTCGCGCCGCTCGGCGGTGACGAGGGCGTGGACCATCCCCTCGTCGGGCTGGCCGTAGACGATGCTCGCGCCGAGCGGCGCGACGAGCACGGCGGGTAACGCGGCCAGATCCTCCTCGCCGATGACCTCGATGACGGTCGTCCCCTTCCGGGCGACGGCCTCGCGGAGGGCGAGCAGCAGGCCCTCGGTGAGCGTCGCCGGCGGGTTCTCCACCTCGATGCGGTGGTCGAACCCGTCGATGGCCTCCAGCACCTCCCGCTCGACGCGCTCGCGTTTCGTCTTCCCGTCGATGAGCGCCACGTCCGGGCGGGCGTCGGCCTGCAGGAGGTGGTAGGTGACGATGTCGCCGACGGCGATGACGGGGCCGTCGCTCTCGGAGAGGAGGGTGTCTGCCTCGGTGAAAATCGGCCCTAGCGGGTCTTTCAGCTCGCCCCGAAGCGACTCCGGGAGTTCGAGCAGGACGTCCATCTACCGGACCTTCAGCGCGTAGCGACCGGGCTCCGTGACCTCCATCTCGCGGGCGATCTCCGACTGCTCGGGGTGGGCGATGATGACGTAACCGGCCCAGTCCTCCGTCAGCGAGGTGGAGTTACACGAGGGACACTGCTGGCCGTCGTCGGTGTCGAGCACGCGGTGGCACTCCCGACAGACGAGTCGCTGCGCCATTATTCACTCGCCGCGGCGTTCTGCCGCTCCTCTTTCAGCCAGCCGTGTTTGCCGAGGCCGGGTTGTTTCGCCGTGAGCCCGATCTTCGAGTCACGGGGGTTGCGCTCGTCGATGCTCTTCGTGACGATGCGGGCGCGAACCGCGTCGCCGACGCCGAGGACGGCGTTGGAGTCGCGCGAGGCGAGCTGCTGGTTCTCGTCGTCGAACGCGAGATACTCGTTGGAGATCTGCGAGACGTGGAGCAGGCCGTCGACCGGGCCGATCCCGATGAACGCCCCGAAGTTCACGACCTCGACGACCTCCCCGTCGATGACCTCCTGCATCTCGGGGTCGAAGGTGAGCGCGTCGAACTCCGCCTCGTAGTAGACGCCGGGGCGGTTCGGAATCACCGCGCCGTCACCGATGTCGTGGACCTCGATGACGGAGACGACGGAGCCGACCTCCTCGTCCATCCGACCTTCCAGTTTGTCCTGCAGGAGCTGTTTCACCAGCTGTGGCGTTACATCCGCGAGGTGCTTGGGCGGCACCTCGACCGTGTCCTTGAGTCTGACCCGTTTGTACATGCTAGGGATTCGTGATGTGCAGTTTCGACCCCCCGCGTAAACAGATTACGGGAACACCCGCATCGAGCAGGCGTCGCTTGAGGGGGCCGTCGTTCGTGACCGCGTAGTCGCACTCGGCGGCGCATTCGAGGACGGCGTCATCCGCGTACTCGGCGTCGGTGTCGACGACCGTGCTGCGGTCGGCGAGGTCGCGACCGACGCTGGCCGCGACCCGTTCCGTCCCGTGTGTCCCCGAGAGCTTCTCCAGTTCCTCGATGACCGCGCGTGGCGTGATGGACTCGTAGGTGCCGAGGAGCCGCGAGAGCTCGTCGAACACCCGCACGTCGCATTCGACCGGCATCATGTACGCGTTCGTGTCCATCACGATTCGCATTTATTTGAGCGTGCCGACGCCGATGAGCCGCCAGCGCGTCCCCACGCGGCGGTTGATGGCGATCTTGGCACCGTCCCCGGCACAGACCGGGCGCTTGAGGTTCACCTCGCACTCGCCGGTGCGGGCGGAGGTGACGGCGCCGACCGTCGTCGCCGTCCCGACCGTGAGCATCAGCGGCTCGCCGGTGTTGATCTCGTCGACCTCCTCGGCCTCGTCCCCCACCACGCGGTCGAGCAGTTCGACGTCCATGACGAACGACTCTCGCGTCGGGGGGAGCGTCCCCTCCGGCCCGGCGACCTGCCCGCCGAGGGCGTCACCTTTCGTGAGCGAGGGGTCGAGCCCCGTCCCGACGCCGATGAGACCGCCGGGATGAACGGAGTCGACCTGCTCGCCGCCGGCCTGGAGCGACCGGATCGTCGTCTGGACCGGGCGGTACTCCGTCTGGCCGCCCTCCTCGACCTGGCGGCCGGGGCGCAGTTCGATCTCGTCGTCGACCTCGAGAGTGCCCTGCGTGAGCGACCCGCCGATGACGCCGCCGGTGAGCTTGTCGAACGTCGTGCCGGGGCGGTTGATGTCGAACGAGCGGGCGACCTGCATCCGCGGGTCGGCGTCCTCGTCGCGCTCGGGCGTCGGGATCTGCTCCTCGATGGCGCCGATGAGTGCGTCGATGTTGACCTCCTGTTCGGCCGAGATGGGGACGATGGGGGCGTCCTCCGCGACCGTGCCCTTCGTGAACTCCTTGATCTGCTCGTAGTTCCGCGTCGCTTGCTCGCGGTCGACGAGGTCGATCTTGTTCTGCGCGATGACGATGTTCTCGATGCCGATGATGTCGAGTGCCATCAGGTGCTCCTGGGTCTGGGCCTGGGGCACCTCCTCGTTGGCGGCGACCATCAGCACGGCGCCGTCCATGATGGCAGCCCCCGAGAGCATCGTCGCCATGAGCGTCTCGTGACCGGGTGCGTCGACGAACGAGACCGTCCGGAGCACCTCCGTCTCCTCGCCGTCGACCGTCTCCTCGACGGTGTAGCAGTCCGGCGCGTCGCGGCCGGGAATCCGCCGGAACGTCGCGTCAGCGTAGCCGAGGCGAATGGAGATCCCGCGTTTGAGCTCCTCGGAGTGCTGGTCGGTCCACGCGCCCGAAAGCGCCTGCACGAGCGTCGTCTTCCCGTGGTCGACGTGGCCGACCAGTCCGATGTTCACCTCCGGTTGTCGGTGAGTGTGAGTCATTGAGTAATTGGGTGAACTTCGCCGCGTACGAGTGATAAATGTACCGTGTCGCGCTTCTCCACCCGCGTGCGGGGGCGCGACACGCTTTGCGTCGAGACCTCCCAGTCTGCGTACAAAACTGTGGTTCAGCCAAGGTTTTAGCGTCCCGGGATCTCAGATGGGGATATGAGCGATTCGTCCGCTTCCGACACCGAGAGCATCCTCGCCTGCGAGGAGTGTCTCGCGCCCGCCGAGGCGTTCGCCGTCGTCGGCAACGAGACGCGGCTGTCCATCCTCGAGGCGCTGTGGCGGTGTGAGCGGCCGGTCTCCTTCTCCGATCTCAGACGGGAGGTGGGGATGCGCGACTCCGCGCAGTTCAACTACCACCTCTCGCAGCTGACGGGCCAGTTCGTCCGCAAGACCGACGAGGGGTACGACTTCCGGGGGGCGGGTGAGGCGGTCATCCGCGCCGTCCTCTCCGGCACCATCAACCAGGACCCGACGCTGGAGCCGTTCCCCGTCGAGGGGTCGTGCGTCGAGTGCGATTCGGGGCTGGAAGCCCGCTACGCCGACGAGCGCATCTCCATCGCCTGCGGCGAGTGTGGCCGCCCACACGGGGGGTACGGCTTCCCGCCGGGTGGCCTCGAAGACCGGACGAGAGCGGAGGTGATGGACGCGTTCAACCAGCGCGCCCGCCACCTCTCGTGTCTCTCCGCGGACGGGGTCTGTCCGGAGTGTAACGGGCGGATGGAGACCTCGCTGTCGACGGCGACGGAGCTCCGGGGGATGGACGTCCGCGTCGACCACGAGTGTCAGCGCTGCCGGAACCACATCGTCTCCTCGGTGGGGCTCGTCCTCCTCGACGACGCCGCCATCGTCGCCTTCTACCGCGACCACGACATCGACCTCAACACCGTCCCGTTCTGGACGCTGGAGTGGTGTATCGCCGATTCACACACCCGCGTCGTGGACGAAGACCCGTGGCGAATCGAGCTCACGGTCCCCGTCGACGACGAGGCACTCGTCTTGACGCTCGACGGCGACCTCTCGGTCATCGGGCGGGAGCGCCGGGAGCGCGCGACCGCATGATCAGAGCGGCGGTCGACCGACTCCTCCCACCCGAGCGGCGCGCCGACCTGTGGAACACGGCCCGTGCCCGGCTCACCGACGGCGCGGCGATCCTCGCGGTGACCGTCGTCGCCGGTGTCAGTATCCTCGTCGCCGTCGCGCTCCTGCTCGGCATCCTCCTCAATACGGCGTCCGCGCCGGGGGTCATCCTCGGCTGGATCGCGATGTTCACCCTCGCGCTCGCCATCCCCATCGGGGCGTTCCGCGCCGGCTCCGCGGTGTTCTCCCGACTGGAGCGATAGCCGCGCACACGCCCCGACAGTTTTTGACACACCCGTCTGAAGGGGGCGTATGTTCGACGCCGACAAGGTGAGCACCATCACCTTCGACTCGTACAGCACCGTCGTCGACGTGAACTCGGCCATCGAGGCGCTGGAGCCGTACGTGGACGAGCCGAAGTACGTCGCGAGTGTCTGGCGGACCCACTCGCTGATGTTCACGATGGCCGCGAACGACATCGACGCGTACGAACCCTTCTACGAACTGAATCGCCACGCGCTCACCTACGCGCTGGAGGGCGCGGGCGCGACCTTCACTGAAGCGGAGCGCGACGAGATCCTCTCGGTGTACATGGACCTCTACGTCTTCGACGACGTGCGTGAGGGGATGGAACGCCTCGGGAGCGAATACGACCTCTACATCGTCTCGAACGGCAACCCCGAGATGCTCGACGCGATGGTCGACATCGCCGACATCGGGGACCTGCTCACGGGCGTGGTCTCCGCCCAGGAGGTGGAGACGTTCAAGCCGGACGCCGAGATCTACCGCCACGCCGCGGCTCGGACCGGGACGCCCATCCAGGAGATCGCCCACGTCTCCGCGGGCTGGTTCGACGTGCAGGGCGCGGAAGCCGCGGGGATGCAGGGTATCTGGGTCAACCGCGACGACGGCCCGTGGGTGAACTTCGACGGCGAGCCCGCGCTCGAAGTCGAGTCGTTCCTCGAGTTCGCCGACCACCTCGGGCTGTAACCCGGCGACGGCCGACCGAGTAGGCTTTTTCCGTCTCCACGCGAAGAGCGTCCCGTGCGGGAGTTCCCCTTCGAGATGCGGCTGTGTGCCCGACTGGAAAGCGAGGGCCACCTCGTCTCGCGCCAGTTGGGGGCTTCCATCGCGGGCAAACGGGTCATCGACACCCTCCTCGTGGAACCGGGCCCCCAGTTCGACGCGCGGACCCGGATCACCCCCCACAGCATCCCGGTCCGGGCTATCGAGAGCGACATCGGGGTGGGCCGCGCGCGCCGTCCCGCCCGGGCGTTCGACTGCTCGCCACAGCACGCGCGGAGCGTGGCCGAACGCGCCGCGGCGGTGGGGTTCTTCGAGGCCGAGCGCCGGGGCGGCCAGCGTCGCTATCGCCAGACTGCGCGCTACCCGGACTGGTTCGGCTCGCTGACGGGTATCGAGAACAAACCCGACCTCGGCCGGCCGGGGGAGCTGGAACTCCAGTTACGAAAGGACGTCTCCCTTTCACTCCTCGACGAGATCATCCTCTGTACCGAATCCTACGTCACCGGTGCGCACCTCAACCGCATCCCCGACGAGGTGGGCGTCTGGCGGTTCGACCCCGAGACGGGCGACCGCGAGGTGATCCGGGAGCCCGCCCCCCTCGCCCCCGGCGAGCCCGGCATCGAGGTGCTGGAGGAACACCCTGGCCACACCGAGATTCGCCCCGTCACGGTCGCGGAGAAACGAACGGCCCGGCTGAAGCTCGCCGAGCGAGCGTATGGAAAGGGCTGGCGCGTCCCCCTCGCCTGCCCGCACGGCGAGTACCGAGAGATACACGGGGTGGGTGGCGTGGCCTACTGCCCGACGCGAGACAGAGTCGTCCACCCCTCGGAGGCGTGTGCGCCGGGCGACCCGCCGGAAACGGACCTCGATTCCTTCAGAGCAGCGCACTCCCAGTGGGTGCGCGACCCCGCGGGTGTCGCCCGAACGCAATCGGGGCTGGACCGGTTCGGAGAGTGAGCCGATACCCCTAACTCATCGCTCCTGTGAGCATGCGTATGCGCTTCGCCCTCGTCTGTGTCCTCCTTCTCCTCGCTCCGGCGGGCGTCGGACTCGTCGGCCCCGCAGCCGCGCAGTCGACCGCCCCCTGTGCCGGCACCATCGACTCGCCCGCGCAGGGTGTCACCGTCGTCAGCGTGCAGGGCGCGCGGTTCGACACCTCCCCCGCGAAGAAGACGACCGCCCGGCTGGTCGGGTTCGGCCCCCGCGGTGAGATCAAATGGGTGTACGAGACTCCACGGAGCCTCGTCTGGTCGTACGACGTCGACCCGCTTCCGAACGGGAACCTGTTCGTCACGGGCACCCGCCCGGACGAGACGGTGTTCTTCGAGTTCGACCCGCGTACGCAGGAACGCGTCTGGACCGAAGTCCTCCCGCTCGTGGACACCCACGACGCCGACCTCCTCCCCGATGGCCGCATCGCCATCGCGAACATGCGGGCGTACGACGAGTCGGCCGACCGGAACGACGACCGCCTGCTCATCTACAACCGCACCTCCGAGGAGTACGAACAGGAGTGGCTCTTCCGCGAGCACTTCTCGAAGGAGATCGGCGGCCAGTACGAGGACGACTGGACCCACGTGAACGACATCGACCGGGTGAACGCCCACGAGTATCTGCTCTCGCCGCGCAATTTCGACGTGGTCATCCTCGTGAACGTCACCTCCGGCGAGGTGGTCCACCAGCTCGGCGAGTACGGGAACCACGCCGTCCTCGAGAAACAGCACAACCCCGTGCTGCTCGACGACGAGACGATCCTCGTCGCCGACTCCGACAACAACCGGGTCGCGGAGTACCGGTTCGACGGCGAGGAGTGGGAGCGCACGTGGACGCTCGGCTCGCGGGAGACGCTCCACTGGCCGCGTGACGCCGACCGACTTCCGAACGGGAACACCCTCGTCGGCGACTCGAAGCACAACCGCGTGCTGGAGGTCACCCCCGAGGGCGAGGTGGTCTGGGAGGCGTACGCGCCGTGGCTGGTCTACGACGTGGAGCGTGTGCCCTACGGCGACGAGGCGGGTGGCCCCACCATCGCGGAACAGGGGGCCGAGGGGCGCTACGCGGTGACGGGGGGCGACGTCTGGTCGACCGCGAAACAGGAGGCCTGTGTGGAGGCGCTGAAGGCCGTGGGACCGAACGAGGTCAGGCAGGTCTCGGGAGCCGGTGGTACCGAGGTCCAGCCGCGGTCCGCGACGCCCACGCGAGGGGCCGGTGCGGGCTTCGGTGCGGCGCTGGCGCTCGCGACGGTGGGTCTGGCCGTCCTCGCGAGGGCTCACAGCGAGTAACGCTCCCCGTCGACGGCGAGCGGCTCGGCAAACGCCTCCTCGGGGTCGAGATAGTGGGCGACGTGGACGATTCGGGTCTCCGTCGCGTTCAGATCCGCTCCCAGGAGTGTCGCCCCCTCGATGGTCATGTGTTTCGTGCCGAAGGTACGGTAGACCCCATCCACCTCGTGGCTCCCGCCGGCGGGGTGGTGTTTACAGAACCGCGCGGGGACGATGCCGTCGGCGAGGAGCAGGTCCGCATTCCGGAGCACGTCGCGTGACTCCTCCGAGATGCCGTAGCTCGTGTCACCGGAGATGGCGAGAATTCCTCCAGTATGGGGGTCCTCGATTCGCACCCCGTAACAGACCAGGGGTGGGTGGACGACGGGGACGAAAGTCACCTCGAACCCACAGGCCTCGAACGGCTCGAAGGGGGTCTCGGGCCGCACGTCGATGGCGTTCAGGTAGTCGTACTTGCGGGCGATGGTCTCCGCGACGGACTCCCCCGTCTTCGGGTCCGTCTCGTTCGCGGCGTGGACGGGAACCCCCTTTCGCAGGCGGTAGAGGTTCCCTAATCCGTCCAGGTGGTCGAAGTGGATGTGGGTGACGAGGACGGCATCGGGCAGGGGAACGTCGTGGGTGAGGAACTGCTGGCGGAAGTCGGGCGCGGCGTCGACGAGGAGGGACTCGTCCGTGCGCTCGTTGTAGACGTGGACCGAAAAGCGGGTGCGCTCGATGCCGCGCTCGCGGGCGACGGTACAGGTGTCACACGAGCAGCCGGCGGTGGGCGTGCCGGTCGTATCGCCCGTGCCGAGGAGGGTGACGTCCATCGATTCGTGAGAGGGGATGGAGGCGTCTAAAGCCCTCGGTCAGTCGTCGTGACTGTGGTCGTGGTCGTCGTGGTCGTGACCGCCATCTTCGTCGTCCGAGGAGGAACTACCGGGCGAGCCGCGCCAGTTGTCGAAGTCCTCCATGTTCTTCAGGTTGTCACGCTCCTCGAAGCCTTCGACGGCGCGCAGCAGGTCGTCCTGCGTGAGGGTGGTGCGCTCTTCCGTCAAGGCGTCGAGGACGGCCTCGCGGAGGACGAGCCGGAGGTCGCTCCCCGTGAGCCCCTCGGTGGCGTCGGCGACTTCGTGAGGGTCGAAGCCCTCGATGTCCATCCGGCGGGTGACGACCCGGAGGATGTCCGAGCGCATGCTCGAATCCGGTTTCGGGAAGTTGACGATCTCGTCGAACCGGCGCCACGCGGCGGCGTCGAGCTGGTTCGGGTGGTTCGTCGCGCCGATGAGGAGCACCTCGTCCTGGATGAGGCTCACCTCGTCGATGGACTTGAGCAGGGTGTTGACGGCGCGTTTGATGGCCGCGTGCTCGTCGGAGGAGCGGGTCTTGGCGACGAAGTCGAACTCGTCCATAAAGAGGATACACGGCGAGAGGCGTTTCGCCACCTCGAACGTCTTGTCGACGTTCTTCGCCGTCTCGCCGAGATACTGGCTCGTGATCATCGAGAGCTTGACTTCGACGAACGGGAGTTCGAGCTGGTGAGCGAGCGCGCGGGCCACGGATGTCTTTCCGGTGCCCGGCGGGCCGACGAACAGGAGCTTGCCGATCTCGCGGAGGCCGATCTCCGCGAGGTAGTCGCGGTGCTCGATGGCTTTCATCACCTTGTCGATCTCCCCCTCCTGGTCCTCGGTGAGGACGAGGTTGTCGAGGGTGATCTCGATCTCCTCGGGGGCGCGGATCTCCACCAGGTCGAGCATCTCCTCGTCGTCCTCGTCGAACATCTCGTCGAGGAGGCCGTCGATCCAGACGCGGTCGGCGTGGATGGGGCGGTTGGAGGTGCGGGCGCGCTCGTACTCGACGTCGTCGAACTCCGACTCGAAGGCGTACGCGAGGGTGGGGTTCTCCATCAGCCGCTCGGGGGAGGTGCGGTCGAGGTACCACTGTTCGGCCATCCCCTCGTCGGTGAAGTCGATGGTGCCGGAGAAGTCGTCCCGGTCGGTGAACATGAGGCCCTTGACGGCATCCCACGGCCGGTCGATACCCGTCGCAGCGGCGGCACTGGAGTTGGTGGTCGCGAGCGGTCGCTCCACTTCCCCGTCGGTCCAGAAAACGCGGCGGTACTGTGGCGGGAGGTCTCGCTCGTCGAGGTCCCGATGCTTCGTGTAGAGGTGCGCCGTCAGGAGGAATTCCACGACGTCGAGCTCCGGGGTGCTCATCTCCGCAGATATTGGGGAAGCCGCGTGATAAGGCCGTCGGGACGTGATTCCGTCGCAATCCCTGCCGATTCCTCGTCCGCGGACCTGTCGTCCGCCTGTCGGCTCGTGGTTTCCAGCGATAACATGGAGTGGCCGAGAGATTAACAGCAGCAACCGTGTGTACTGGTAAATTTAACATGGAGGAACGGATAGGTGGGGTGTATGAGTGCCAACACGCCAGTCGTCGTGAAGGCGTATCGAACCCCGCAGGGGAAAGACGGTGGCGTCTTCGCCGACGTGCGCCCGGAGGACCTCTCCATCCCGCTCATCGACAAGATACTCGATGAGACGGGGCTCACGGGCGAGGACGTCGACGACCTGATGTGGGGCTGTGCCCAGCAGCGTAGCGAGCAGG
This sequence comes from Natronomonas sp. EA1, assembly GCF_051195035.1. NCBI lineage: Archaea > Methanobacteriati > Methanobacteriota > Halobacteria > Halobacteriales > Natronomonadaceae > Natronomonas > Natronomonas sp. EA1. The sequence goes on along the minus strand of NZ_JBNTJV010000003.1, from coordinate 211,524 downwards.
GGAACAACATGGCGCGGGTCATCGCGCTCATGTCCGACCTCGGCGAGAAGACGCCCGCGACCACCATCAACCGCTGGTGTGCCTCCTCCGCGCAGGCGGTCATCTCCGCGTCGGACGCCATCCGCGCGGGCCAGCGCGACGCCATCATCGCCGGTGGGGTCGAGAGCATGTCCCGCGTCCCGATGGGCGCGAACAACGAGATCAACCCGGGGCTCAACGAGTATCACAACGTTGCCGCCCTCTCGATGGGGATGACCGCCGAGGAGGTCGCCGAACGCTACGACGTCTCGCGTGAGACGCAAGACGAGTTCGCCGCACGCTCCCAGCAGCGCGCCTGCGCCGCGACCGAGGAGGGGCGCTTCGACGACGAGATCGTCCCCATCGACAACGGTGAGGAGATCATCACGAAGGACGAGGGCCTGCGCCCCGGCACGACGGCCGAGAAGCTCGCGGAGCTCCCGACCGTCTTCAAAAGCGAGGGGACGGTCACCCCCGGCAACGCCTCGCAGATCTCCGACGGCGCGGCCGCGCTGCTCGTCACCTCCCGCGCGTTCGCGGAGGAGCACGACTTCGAGATCATGGCCGAGATCGGGAACAACGCCGTCGCCGGCGTCGAGCCCGAGGTGATGGGCATCGGTCCCATTCCGGCGTGTGAGGAGTTGTTCGAGCGCTCCGGCACCACCGCCGACGACTACGACCTCGTCGAGCTGAACGAGGCGTTCGCGAGCCAGTGTTACTACTGCCAGCAGGAACTCGGCTTCGACGACGACATCTACAACGTCAACGGCGGGGCCATCGCCATCGGCCACCCGCTCGGGGCCTCCGGTGCTCGTCTGCCGGTCACGCTCCTCCACGAGATGGAGAAGCGCGACGCCGAACGCGGCCTCGCCACCGAGTGCGTCGGCTTCGGGCAGGGTGCGGCCATCGAGTTCTCGCGGTAACTCGGGCTCCGTTTTCCCGTTTTTCGCTCCCGTGAGCCACGGCTCCGATAGGGCGAACAGGCGACCCATCGCTATCGAGTGGGGTGGGTCGCGCTCCCGCCGTGGCCCCGACTCGACGATGCTCAGACGATGGGGCCGCTGGTTCCGGCCTCGTATTTGAACGTTCGTACGTGTGTTCGGATGCGGGCGGGCAGGAGCGCAGAACTGCCCGTGTACACGGGGCTGTGTGTGCGTGCCCGCTCGCACTCGCGAGCGGGTCGCACCACACGGGGAAGGTAGGTGCGGTGCGGGGCTGTGCGGTCGCGGTGCGGGCCTGGTGGACATGCAAAGGGCGAGGGCGGTCGCGCCGAAGGGGAGTCGGTGCGCGAGCCCTATTCGCGAAGCGGATATCTCGCGCAGCGACCGCGAGCGGCCGAGGGCTTTGCCGGTGTTTTCAGTCCAGAAGTCCCCACGACAGAGGGCTTTGCAGGTGTCTGTGGATTCGGAATCGCGAAACGAGCATACAAGCCGACCGCCACCAAACCACCGGGCAGAGAATAATGAGAAGTGTCGCGGTCAACGTCGGCGCGAACACCAACGAACCGGGCTTTCGAGCCCCGATTCGAAAATACGGGGATTTCGAGTACGTCCCCATCCCCGAGAGCGAGCCGACGAGCGAGTCGGTGCCCACCTACGGCGACCTCGATTTGCGGATGGAGATCCCCGAGTCGGTGCGCGAGACGCCGGTCCACTTCGACCCGGAGTGGCCCGAACTCGACCACGGCGAGGCGTACACCTACGGCGACCCCTTCGGGGTGAAGGCCACGCCCCTCCTCGAGCTCTCCGCGGGCGATTTCGTCTTCTTCTACGCCACGCTCGATGCCGAGGACGACCGCCCGGGCTGGCAGGCCCCCGACTGGGGCGCGTACCTCATCGGCCACTTCCGACTCGCGCAGGACCCGCTCTCCGGCGAGGCGTATCAGGCACTCTCCGACGCCGCGAAGGAACCGTTCTCGAACAACGCCCACGTGAAACGCGAGGCGTTCGATGCCCGCGTCATGCTGCTCGGCGACCCCTGGGGATCGAAACTCTATCGTGAAGCGGTCCCCCTCTCCTCGCGCGAACGGGGCGTGGACGCCAACCGCATCGTCACCGACCTCTCCAGCGATTCGGGGAAGGGGCCCTGGTGGCGTCGCGTCCTCCGATTTGGGAGCGTGGAGACCGAAGAGCTGCTGGAGATCATCGACACCCGCGAGTACGACCGCTGTTTCGAGGAGTGAAGTAGCTCCGACCCCTCCCCCGGGCATGAACGTCGTCAACCTCGAGGCCGGCTTCGACTCCATCGAAGAGTACTGGTCGCCGAAGATCGCCGCGGAACTGAACGGCCAGCACGTCAAACTCGCCCGGTTGAAGGGGGAGTTCGAGTGGCACCACCACGCCGACGCGGACGAACTGTTCCTCGTCGTCGAGGGGCGCTTGGTCATCGAACTCCGCGAAGAGGACGACTTGCGTCTGGAAGCGGGCGAGCTGGTGGCGATCCCAGCGGGGGTGGAGCACCGCCCGGTCGCTGACGAGGAGGTGCAGGTCCTGCTGTTCGAGCCCGCCGGCACCGAGAACACCGGGAACGTCGAGGAGAGTGAGCTCTCGAACGAGGCGGCGTGGCTCTAAGCCGGCCGTCGAGGATTTCCTCCGTCTCGGCGTAGGGATAGCTAGTGGGCCACCGTGCACACGGTGGGGAACCATTTTTCAAGGCGAGAATCCCGCCCTTTAGGGCGGGCGTGAAGCCGACAACTCCTACACGTTCCACCGTCGGTTGCGGGCCGAATACCGCACGACTGCAAATCTTTATTAGAATTGGATGTCTGGAAATCAGTACGGCCAAATGAAGTACAACCTCGAAACCGGGTCGCACACGGTCTACGCACTCCAATATCACTTCGTGACCGTCACGAAGTACCGCGCAGACCTCCTCACCGACGAGATAGCCGAACGCATCGGTGAGATTGCCAGCGACATCTCCGAGGACTTCGGCGTGAACATCCAGAACGTCAACGGCGGTTCCGACCACGTTCACATTCTGTTCACGGCGAAGCCAACGACCGACCTCACCAAGTTCATCAACTCACTCAAGGGCGTCACGTCCCGCAAAATCCGTGACGAGAATCCCGAGGTTCGGCAGGCGCTCGATAATGCGTTCTGGCAACCGGGGTACTTCCTCGCCACCACCGGCCAAGTGAGCATCGACGTACTCATGAAGTACGTCGAGGAGCAGTAGCGATGTCCACGGCCGTCACGAAGACGTTGCAGGCGACGTTCGTGCCACCTACCGCGCACAAACAGTCGAAACTCAACGACCTGCTCAACACGTATCGTGACGGTCTACAAGAGGCGTTCGACGCCGGGGCGAGTACGATGTCGGCGGTGAGCGACATCGTGACGCCCTACGACCTCCCGTATCAGGCCAAAGCCGCACTCTGCAACTACGTCCCGAAACTCCGCAAGACGTACAACGCCAAGGAGTTGGACGACGGTCACCCGATACGGCTCACGAATCAGGCTGCGAAGTTCGACCACTCCGACGAACGCGACTACGAGTTCACGTGGTGGGTTCCGCGTCCCGGTCGGGGAACGAACTTCTGGATACCGCTCCGTATCAATCCCGAACAGGAAGACCTCTGGCACGACCTCGTATCGGAGAATGCGAAGGCGGGCGAGATACGGCTTCAGAAGCACCGGAAGAACTGGGTACTGCACGTCACCGTCGAGTACCCGGTCGAAGAACCAGCGACGAACGGTGACGCCACGCACATCGGCTTAGACATCGGAGAAACCGCTCTCATCACGGGCTGTGCCCTCAAGGACGGTTCTCCGACTGACCCGTTCGTGTGTAGCGGAAGCAGAGCGAAGCATCTCCGCAAAGAGATGCACACGACCCTGAAACGACTCCAAGAGCGTGACGCATCCGAGTGGCGGATTGAAGACCGATTCAGCCACTACCAGAACGCGCTCACCGACATCGTGGAGAAGGCGTCTCGGCAAGCCGTCGAGTACGCAAAGCAGTTCGAGAACCCGGTGTTAGTGATGGAGGACTTGACGCACATCCGTGAGCGTCTCGACTACGGGAAGTACATGAACCGTCGCCTTCACTCGTGGGCGTTCGCCCGGCTCCAAGGGCGCATCGAGGACAAGGCGACGGAAGCAGGCATCCCGGTCAAGTACGTGAATCCGGCGTACACCTCGCAAACGTGCCACTCGTGCCACCGTATCGGTCGGCGGGACTCACAAGCCGAGTTTCGGTGTCCGAACGACGACTGCCACATTTCGACGTTTCAGGCAGACATCAACGCTTCCGCTAATATCGCGCGACGGGTTGACCCGTGGGGAGAGAGCGTCCCGCTTGATAAGGCGGAACGCGATGACTCACCTCGGGATGGGAGCGGTTGTGACACCGCCACGACTCCGACCGAGACGGCTCCGCCGTCTCGTGGTCACAAGAGACGCGACGCGTCTCTCGAACGACACCGTGAGACGAGCGTACCGGCGCAGATGACGCTCACGGCCTACGAAGAGTCGAAACCCTCTGCCAGCAGTCACGAGACCGACGGTCTCGTGCAGCCCACCAGATCCCCCGAGTCTGGGGACGACGACTAACTGGTATTCCCCATGCGTGGGAAGCCTCGGCGTTTACGGCGAGGAGGATGTCACTAGCTTGGGAACAGATATGCCGAGTAAGGGCACTGTCTAGTGAAGCCAGTTTGAGAAGCGAGCAGGTCGTTGAGTTTCTTGGTCAGAATGCTCGTAGACCTGCTCAGCGAGTGCTTCGCAGCGGATTTAGAAGAAACTTGGGAGCGTGAGCGGACGGCGACGCCCGTCAGGGCGTTCGCCGTCCGGCTCCACGCGACCAGATATTCGCTTAGAGAGACAACTTCTATTCCGGCTGAATTAGGCGCTGAACGCCCGCACGAAGCTGTTTGGAACTAGATAAATCCGATTACTGATAATATCTCCGACCCGCCGACGTTCGGGAGAGCAATGCTCTCCCGCAGCCCATCAGAACGCGAAGCGTTCTGAGGACGGCGTCGCCGTCGCGGGTCGCGGTCGACGAGACCGCTGTCAAAATCAACGATGAGTGGTCTTGGTTGTATGCTGCAATAGACCTCGACACGAAGTTGATTCTCGACGTGGCGTTGTTTGGACGGCACGGTACCGGTCCGGCAGCTGCGTTTCTGCCCGGCCTCGCCGAGAAACACGATCTCTCAGACACTGTGTTTCTCGCCGATTAGTTCGGATATCGGACTGTCCTCTCACGACTCGGATTGAGCGGTCAGGTCGACTACCCCGACCGAAACCTCATCGAAAAATGGTTTCACACCCTCAAAATGAGAATCGACCGCTTCCATACCTCGTGGGGTGGGCAGTCGACGGAGCGTCCGCCAATGACTTGTGCTGTTCACGCATTACTACAACCATCTCAGACCGCACCAATCGCTCGACGGACGAACGCCGGTCGAGGAGGTGCTAAACTAGACAGTGCCCGAGTAAGCAAAATGTCAGATAATGTACCGGCCGGGAATTGAACCCGGATTGTAGCCTTGGGAAGGCTAAGTCTTACCATTAGACCACCGGTACGCGGTCTAAGTTAACCGGCCTACTTCCCACATCTGTTGGGAAGCTAATGTCCTACCATTGGACCACCGGCGCTCGCTTCGCTCGCGCCGTGCCTCGCAGTCCCTTCGGGACGGCTCGCCACCGGCGCTCACGTCGCCTGCACCCACTTTTACCAAACCCCGACACTTGAACGTAGCGTTTCGGCCCGTCCGTATCTTCATATGTGGTGACACCGAAGCTACACGTATGGCGCGCTCGAATGCCGGCCCCCTCGTCCCCGAAGCCCTCTATCGCCGGGAGGTGTGGGCCGTGTTCCTGCTGTTTCTCGTGGGAGCATCGGTGAACGCCGGCTCGCTCCCCGGCCAGCTGCTCGCGCTGCCGGCGTACCTGCCGATGCTGGCGCTCGACGCGGCCGAACGGGTGAGCGGGATCTCGCTTGGGGACGGCTGGGATGTCGTCCTCGTCGCCGTCTACTACGCGCTCGCGGTGGCGATCGCGGCCGCGTACGTCCGCGTGCGGTCGACCGACGAGTGACCGGACGAACGTCCACAAACGCGGCCGTTACGGGCAGGTATTTGTCACCGGATTCCGTATCGGCTGACAATGACGAACGAACTGGTCGAGGGGACCGGCATCACCCTCGATCTCTCCGAGGCGGAGCTGGAGCGGCACCGCGAGCAGATCACGGCGTTCATCCGAGACGTCGTCGCCGATGCAGGCGCGGATGGGGCCGTCATCGGCCTGTCGGGGGGGATCGACTCGACGCTCACGTCGCATCTCGCGGTGGAGGCGCTGGGGGCCGATGCCGTTCATGGGCTCGTCATGCCCAGCGAGGTGAACACCGAGGGGAACATGAGCGACGCCGAGCGGGTCGCGGAGCTGCTGGAGATCGAGTACGACGTGATCGACATCAACCCCATCGTGGACGCCTTCGTGGACGCCTACCCGGAGGGCGCCGAGGACCAGATGGCACTCGGGAACGTCCGGGTGCGGACGCGTGCGGTGTTGAACTACTTCGTCGCCAACGCCGAATCGGGCATCGTGCTGGGGACCGGGAACCGCAGCGAGGCGCTCACCGGCTACTTCACGAAGTACGGCGACCAGGCCGTCGACTGCAACCCTATCGGGAACCTCTACAAGTGTCAGGTGCGCCAGCTCGCGAGCCACATCGGCGTCCCCGCGGACCTCGTGACGAAGGCCCCCAGCGCGGAGATGTGGGAGGGCCAGACCGACGAGGAGGAGATGGGGCTGACCTACGACACGCTCGACGCGATCCTCGCGCTCCACGTCGACGGGCCGTTCTCGAAGACGGCGACGGTGGAGACGCTTGGTGTCCCCGAGTCCGCCATCGACCGCGTGCTGGAGCTCTACTCGAAGAGCGAGCACAAGCGGCAGATGCCGCCCGCGCCGCCGGAACTGTAACCTCGACCGCGCGACGCCGGGCTTACCGCACCGGGTTCTCCGGGCCGCGGCCGAGATACTCCGCGAGGAACGCCCGGACCGTCTCGGCGTCGTACTCGTCCATCCGGTACATGTGTCGCCACGCGGTGAGCGTGTAGGCTGCGCCACCGGTGTCCGTCCCCTCGGGGTACGGCATCACGACCACGCTCGCCCAGGTGTCGGTGTGGACCTGTGCGTACGCCCGGAGGCTCTCCTCGGCCTCGGGGGTCAACGCGGCGGGGTCGTAGTAGATCACGACGCCCCCGTGTTCGAGGGTGTGGACGACCGCGCCGAGCGGCTGCGGCTCGGTGTAGAACCCCGCGCCCACCGTCGTGCTGTAGTGTGGCCCGGAGGTCGGTGGTGAGGTGTCCCACTCGATCTCGGTCCCCGCCTCGACGTGCTGGTTCCCCTCGTTCGGGAACGTCTGGACCTCCTGTATCACCGCGGGGTCGCCGTTCTCCGGGAGTGGCTCACCCTCGATGCCGCCGACCTCACCGCCGCCTCCCGGCAGGAAGACGACGTACATGACGATCGCGGCGGCAGCGAGGAGGACGGCGCCGAGGACGACCGGCCCCGTCGGGAAACTCGACTCCTCGGACGCCCCGCCCGACACCCGGCGCTTGTCGATGGGGCCGAGGTCCTCGAGGTGCTCCTCGCGGAGGTGGTCGAGGTAGGAATCCTCGTCGTCGAACGCCGCTCCACAGTAGTCGCACTCAACCATTACCCCCCATACTGCCCCCGCCGTGTCAATCTTTCCGGTAGTCGGCGAGGGCGTCGGCGTGCTCCGCGACCAGCGTTTCGAACGCCCGTTTCTCGCGGTCCTCCTGCTCGCTGCGAGATGCCCTATCCCGCACGCGGTGTTTGATGGCGGCCAGCGCGCTCGGGTCGTTGCGCGCGAGTTCCTCGGCGACGGCCCGGGGCTCCTCGACGACGCGGGAGACGAGTCCGATGCGGTGTGCCTCCGCGGCGTCGATGACTCTCCCCGAAAGCGAGAGGTCGAGCGCGTCACCCATCCCGACCACCTCGGGGAGCCGGACGGTCCCGCCCCACGCGCCGAACAGCCCGAAGGTGACGCCGGGCTCCCCGAACGTCGCGTCGGGGGTCGCCACCCGGAGGTCACAGGCGAGCGCCAGCTCTACCCCACCGCCCCGGGCAGGCCCGTCGATGCCGGCGACGACCACCGCGTCCGCCGACTCGATGGCCGTCGCGGTCGCCTGGCCGCGTTCGATGAACGCGTCGACACCACCCTCCTCGGCGATACGGGCGACCTCCCCCAGATCCGCGCCGGCGGAGAAGGCCCCGCCCGCCCCGTGGAGGTAGACGACGGACGCGGGTGCGTCGGTCACGGCCTCGGCCAGCGCGTCCAGTCCCGCGGGCGTGAGCGCGTTGCGCGCGTCCGGGCGATCCAGCGTGACGACCCGGAGCGGGCCCTCATCGCGAACGGTAATCATGTGCCCGCGTGGCGGGGGTTTCCAAAGGTCTTTGCCCTTCCCGCCCCAAAATCCGGGCGATGGATGAAGCCGTCGCGGTCCGCCGGGCCGCTCTCGACGCCGTCGCCGACGTGGCCCCCGACGCCCTTCGCGCCGACCTCGAAGGCCACATCGCCGACGGCTCGCTCGTCCCCGGCATCCTCACGCTGCTCACCGCCCGCGAGGCCGGGGTCACCGCCGACCTGGACGACCGCGCCGCCGGCGTCCAGCTCATCTACGACGGCCTGCGGCTCACCCGCCGGCTCGCCCACGACGAGCCGTGGACGTACGGCGAGGACGACGCGGCCAACATGGACATTCTCGCCGCCGACGTGCTCGTCGCCCGCGGCTTCCACCTTCTGGCCCGCACGGAGGCCGCCGCGGCCGCCGTCGAGGTCGTCCGCGCGTTCGGACAGGACCAGACCGAACGCCGCACCGCCGACGCCCCCGAGGAGCTCGACGACCGGCTCGAATCCGACGTGCTGGAACTCGCGCTCATCGCGGGCGTCACCGCCGCCGGCGTGGACCCCGACGACCCCGAGACCGCCGCCGCTGGCCTCGCTGCCGACGGCTTCCCCTCGCCCGAGGGCCTGTTCACCGACGCGGCACGCGAGCGAATCGCCGCCGTGTCAGGCGATACCGGGCGGGCACTGAATCGAAATGATTAAAAACGACTCCGGGCTACGAATGATTGCCTGCCTGGGTAGCTTAGCGGTAAAGCGCGTCCTTGGTAAGGACGAGAGCCCGGGTTCAAATCCCGGCCTAGGCTTTCTGTGAACTCAACACCCCCGAGCGACAGCAAGGGGGTTTCTGAGTGAACGAAAGCCGCACGGGATTTGAGCATCGAGCAACGCGAAGCGTTGCGAGTACGTTCAAATCCCGGCCTAGGCTCTTTCCTCCGTACACTTCCTGTACGCACACTTTTCTGACTACGCTCGTTTGAACGAAACCCGTTCAAGATTCGCTTCTCTCGCTAAACAGGACATCCCTCGCCGTACTGCGATTCGGTGAGGTGTCAGGACACACAAAACTATTCGCAGACAGCGGCGGGATAGACCCGAAATCGACCGGGGGCGCATCCCCTCAGGGACACCACGGATTTCGCTAATCCACACTCACAGGACGGACGATGAACCGTAGTCAGGATTGTGATAGAGTTCCCTCGATGCGGTTCTCCACATCTGTTACGTGGCGAGTGAAGCTCCGCCGAAACGCCTATCGGTAAGACTAGCATATTACGTCTGTATGTCTGAAGCGGCCACGAACGACGACGGCGAGGACGAGATCGCCACGGTCAACTTCAAAGTCACCGAGTCGTTCCTCGAACAGATAGACGATACGTGGCAGGGACGCGGATTCAACAGCCGAAGCGAGTTCATTCGGTACACGCTTCGAGACGCCGTCGAGTTCCCGACGTTCGACCGCGACGAACTCGTCGCCCTGCTCGAAGCCGAGGAGGACATCCGCGAGGGACGAACGACGAGCGCCGAGGAAGCCCGCGAGCGGTTCGGCACGGGCGATGAGTGACGACGGGTGGACGTGAGAACTATCCTCGACGGCCGAAGACGACCTCGACGGCCTGTCCCCCACCGACCAAGACCGGATACTCGACAAGCTCGACGAGATCGTCTCCTCGCCGTGGCGCGACCCGCCGGACTACGGCGAGCCGCTCCAGAGTAGCCCGTACAAGAAGATACGCATCGGAGAGTTCCGGCTCTCCGTGAGCTTCCGGCAAGACGACGGGCGGCTCGTCGTCGCCCGCATCAAGCGTCGGGGCGGCGCGTACACCGCTGACGACGATTAGATAACGAAATATCCGAGTAGCAACGAGGGGTCGCTGAGTGAACGAAAGCCGCGCGGAATTTGAAGCCTCTCAGTCGCAGCGCCGAACGAAGTGAGGCGACCGTCTGGCTTCGGTTCGGTCCCCCGCGATCGCTGTGAGCGCGGTTTCGAGACGTATCGGTTGCGTTCTGCGCGTTTCGGGGAGAGACCGAGTTCAGTATATCACTCTCTCGCGGAACGCACGCGGTTCGCACACTGAGAACAGATATTTGTTCGGCGAGCAACAATATCTATGCAGTCGCCCTTCGACGAGGATCGGGGTGGTGGGCGTGGGATCGGTCGGGGGTGGGTACCGATAGCGACATCCGAAGGACAATGACATCACACATCAAACTCTACGGCTCGAAAAGCGAGCGGTTCGAGCAGATCAAAGAGGAGCTCGAAGCGCAGCTGGGATATGAACCGTCCAATCCGGAGGTGGTCGGGCTCCTCATGGGGACCTACGACGGTCGCTCGAATGGCAACAGCGTTCGGGAGACGCTGTTGGAGTAGCTATGGGCCACGAAACGAGGTCTGACCAGTGAGCTCGTACATTCGACTCGGCCGGGACAAGGAACGACGGTTCGACGAGATCAAAGCGGAGTTGACGGAGGTGCTCGATCGGGAACCGAACGACACGGAGGTGCTTGCGGTGCTGATGGACCTCTACCAGCGCGGGTCCTGACTCCCCGTTTTTAACCGCCCGAGAGCGCCTCCGAACGCGGACTCGTCGGTCCTCGACAGTTCGATGCCGCCTCCCGAACCACGGGCCGTGATAGTCCCTACCAATAATATCGATTCATGGCCCCTAAGGAAGCATAACCCATTAACGAATATTAACATGATAAATCATTACAGTTTTGTATCCCCTCCGGACAGCACCACATGCACACGCCGAGCGGAACCCGCACCCGGCGGCGACGTTTGCCGGAGTCGGGTGACGCTCGCAGTACACCACGGCCACACGGCCGACCACACACCATGGGACACAACAACGATTCGGAGGATAAGGTCGCGAGTCGCGTTCAGAACACGGAATCCATCATCCGCGAGGTCGACAACCCCGCGGCGCGAGAGCTGCGAGAGAAGCTGAACAATCAGGACTACGTCTTCGCCCCCGGGCTCTACCACGCGCTGGACGCCCGACTGGCGGAGATGGCGGGGCTCGACGCCGCGTACATGTCGGGCTACTCCACGGTTCTGGGCCAGTTCGGCTTCCCGGACCTGGAGATGGTCACGATGACCGAGATGGTCGAGAACGCAAAGCGCATCGTCGAGGCGACGAACCTCCCGGTCATCGCCGACTGTGACACGGGCTACGGTGGCGTCCACAACGTCCGCCGCGCCGTCCGCGAGTACGAGAAGGCCGGCGTCGCCGCCGTCCACATCGAGGACCAGACGACGCCGAAGCGCTGTGGCCACATCGCGGGCAAGCAGATCGTCTCGCGGGAGGACGCGAAGGCCCGTTTCTCCGCCGCGGTCGACGCGAAGCAGTCCGAGGACACCATCATCATCGCCCGCACGGACGCCTACGGCTCCGCGAACGGCGACTGGGAGGAGCACCTCGAGCGCGGCCGGATGTACGCCGACTGCGGCGTCGACCTGGTCTGGCCCGAGATGCCGGACCCCTCGCGTGAGGACGCGGTCGAGTACGCCGAGACCATCCACGAGACCCACCCCGACCTGAAGCTCGCGTTCAACTACTCCAGCTCCTTCGCGTGGTCGGAGGAGGAGGACGCGCTCACCTTCCAGGAGCTGGGTGACCTCGGCTACAAGTACCAGTTCATTACCCTCTATGCGCTCCACTCGGGCGCGCACGCCGTTTACGAGGACATGAAGAACATCGCGGAGAACGCCGAGGAGGCGCAGTGGGACCTCGAAGGTCGCTACCTCGGTCACGAGACGGAGAGCCACCACGAGCTCTCGTTCGTCTCGCGGTTCCAGGACATCGAAGCGCAGTTCGACCCCGAGGCGAAGGCGCGGATGGAGTCGTCCGCCGGCTTCACGGAGGACGAGAACGAGCCGCTCACGTCCGCGAGCAGCAACGACGACGACTGATCGCGGTTCCCGCGCAGAACTACCCCTACGTTAATATTTAATCCACTGCCGAATCCACACTACCAATATGGCTGAACGAAAACACGACAGGAAGTTCGTGCGGACCTTCTTCACCTCCCCGACAGCGGTCGAGGGTGAGGAGGACTCCGCCAAGATGATCCGCCGCGCAGCACAGCTCCGCGGCATGCAGGCACCCGACGTGTGGGTGCCGGACAACGAGGACGCCACCGCGCCGTCGATGCGCGACGAGGGGGCCCGGAACATCATCGAGGTCGTCGCCGAGCACGGCGCCGACTTCCCCGGTGAGATCCACCCGCGTGTCGTCTGGCACCGTGACTCCCCCTCGACCCGGTATCAGGGCTTTAAACACATGCTCGAGATCGCGGACCCCGAGAACGGTGCCGTCGAGAACATCGACGGCTTCGTCATCCCCGAAGTCGGCGACATCGACGACTGGAAGAAGGCCGACGAGTTCTTCACCATCGTCGAGACCGAACACGGGCTCGAGGAGGGCTCGCTGAAGATGTCCGTCATCATCGAGAGCGGCCAGGCCGAGCTCGCGATGGGCAAGCTCCGCGAGGAGATGGGCAAGCCGACGAACAACCTCGAACGGCTGTTCCTGCTCGTCGACGGTGAGGTCGACTACACGAAGGACATGCGCGCCATCACGCCCACGGGGGCGCTCCCGGCGTGGCCGGAGCTTCGGCACAACACCTCCCGCGGCGCGAGCGCGGCCGGCCTCATCGCCGTGGACGGCCCGTACGACGACATCCGCGACGTGGAGGGCTACCGCGAGCGCATGACCGAGAACCAGGCGAAGGGGATGCTCGGCATCTGGTCTCTGACCCCCGGACAGGTCGTCGAGGCCAACAAGGGGCCGCTCCCGCCCGCGGAGGGGAGCTGGCATCTCGAGGCCGGCGGCCAGACGGTCGAACTCGAGGAGGAGGACGGCGTCCACGTCTACGGCGGGAACCGCGTCTCGCTGGAGGAGTCGGGTGACGGCTACCTGCTCACCGTCGACGGTGATACGGAGAAGCTCGACCACGACGAGCTCCACGAGGAACTCCTCAAACTGACGGAGTACGTCCCGAGCATGAACGACATCGTCGACTCCATGGAGGAGTTCGAGGCGGCCATCGAGGCCGGCAAGGGCGCCATCGCGATGACCCAGTCGACCACGGTCCGCATCGACGGCATCGAGATCGAGCTCAGCGCCGACCGGATGTGGGACGAGGCGACCTACCAGGCCGCCCAGACCCCCATCACGCTGTTCCAGGACGTCTACGAGAACCGCCCGGACCAGCACGACGACCTCGCGGAGCTCTACTCCGAGGACGTCGTCGAGCGGGCGATGAACGTCGGGAACTAACCCCAGAACCCCGAAACGCGATTTTTTCCGGCGCCGACCGACCAGCGACGGCTACTCTTCTTCCTCTTCTTCTTCTTCCTCTTCTTCGTCCTCGTCGTCAGCGTCGTCCGCCGGCTCCTCGGCCTCCTCGACGGGCTCGACGGCGGGCGTCGGCTCCTCGGGCCCCGGCTGGACGAACGGGGTCTCGTCGTGGTGGACCAGCCGGAGGTCGTCGAGCCGGTCGAGATACTCGAACAGCTCCGCCGGGTCGCTGTAGCGCTCGGTCTCGACGGTCCACGGGGGTGAGACGGTGAGCAGTTCGAACCCGCCCGCGTGCCAGCGTGTGTACACGTCCGCGGCGCCGTCGCTCCCGAGCAGCGCCAGCTCGCCGCGCGTGACGCGCAGCGACTCCACGAGGTCCGCGATCTCCGCCGTCCCGCCCGTGTAGTGGGCCCACGCGGCCCGGCAGGCCCGGTGGTCGGAGTGGGAGAGCAGCACTCGTCGGAGGTCTCTCATCACTCACAGTAGGGCTGACAACCGGATAAGTCGCCGGGTCACACCAATCCGGTCACGCTCGCGACGAGCAGCTCCCAGAGGGCGACCCCCGTCACCGTCGACTGGAGGGTGTCGAGCCCGAAGAAGCCGAACAGGGCCGCGCTGGCGAGGTGGACCCGCCGGAGGTCGAACCGGTGGCCGAGCCGGAAGAAGAGCAGGGCGTTCGCCAGGCTCACGGGGATGATGGCGGCCATCTCTCCGGCCCAGATGGCCGTCCCGTGGGCGTACTGGGCGGCGAGGCCGATGGTGACGAGCTGGGTCTTGTCGCCCACCTCCCCGACCGCCAGCAGGGCGAACACCGGGAGGAAGCCGCCGGCGACGCGGGGGACGTCCCAGCCGAGATACGGGACCTGAATCTCGAGCTCGTCGGGGGTGGCCGCCTCGATGCTCCGCGTCTCGCTCCCGCTGGGGGCCGACCGGACGAGCGTGACGGCGAACCCGAGGAACAACACCCCGGTCAGCACGTTGAGCGCCCGGGTCGGGAGGGCGGCCTGGAGGGCGTTCCCGACGAGGATCTCGACGGCGGTCCAGCCGGCGAAGGCGCTGCCGGCCGCGCTCACGACGAGCAGGGGGTGATAGCGCGTCGAGAGCCCCGCGATGATGAACTGCGCCTTCTCGCCCGGCAGCACCGTCAGCTGCGCGAAGAAGGCGATGGTCGCGACTTCGAGCCACGGTGTCGTCATCGTGTTTTATTCCTCTCAGCTGGAATTTAGCCACGCCAAATCCGTAAGCGTTCGGAAGTCGGTCGCCGTCGCCCATCGGGGTTATGTCTCTCCAGGACGAGACACGGATATGCAACGGCTCGCCCTCCTGCTCGCCGTTCTCACGGTGCTCGCGGGCTGTACGACCGGCGTTCCGGTCGATGCCCCGTCCGACTCCGGCGACGGGGGCGCCACCGTCGACAGCGGCGCGGTCACCGTGGAGGTCATCCGCGTCGTGGATGGCGACACGGTCAAGATCGCCTACGAGAACGGTACCGAGGACACCGTCCGGCTTTTGGGCGTCGACACCCCGGAGGTCCACGCGGAGAACACCCCCGACGAGTTCGAGGGCGTCCCCGAGACCGCGGCCGGCCGCGACTGCCTCCGCGCGTGGGGTGAGAAGGCCAGCGCCTACGCGAAACAGACCCTCGCCGGGGAACAGGTCACTCTCGAGTTCGACGCGACCGAGGGGCCCCGAGGGTATTACGGCCGTCTGCTCGCCTACGTCGTCGTCGACGGCGAGCCGTTCAACTACGGCCTCGTCGAGAACGGCTACGCCCGCGTCTACGACTCCTCCTTCGAGCGGAAAGACCGCTTCTACGAGGCCGAGGCCGCCGCACAACAGGAGGGCCGGGGACTCTGGGGTGCGTGCGCCACGGCGCATCCGAGCGCGAGCGCCGCCACTCCCACCGCGACCACCGCAAGCGAGAACGGCCTCCGCATCGCCATCACCGCGGACGCGCCGGGGAACGACAACGAGAACCTCGACGCGGAGACGGTGACGCTGACGAACACTCGTGACACCGCTATCGACCTCGAGGGGTGGACCGTCTCCGACGAGTCGGGCAAGACGTACACCTTCCCCGCAATGACCCTCGACTCCGGCGCGAGCGTCACGCTCCACTCCGGCGCGGGCGAGGACACGACGACGGACGTCTACTGGGGCCGTTCCGGGGCCGTGTGGAACAACGGCGGGGATACGGTGACGGTTCGGGACGACGGGGGCGCAGTGGTCGCGGCGAAGTCCTACTGACGCGGTGTCCGCACACCTCCCACGCGGGGAGGAGCGACCGTAAGGTTTCAATCGGCCACGAGCGAACCCCCATCCATGTACGACAAGCTGAAGGGGTTCCGCGATTTCTACCCCGGCGAGATGGGGGCCCGCCGACAGGTGTTCGACACCGTCGAGGCCGCCGCCGGGCGCTACGGCTTCCGGGAGATCGGGACGCCCACGCTCGAACGCACCCAGATGTACGTCGACAAATCCGGCGAGGAGATCGTCGAGGAGCTCTACGCCTTCGAGGACAAGGGTGGCCGCGAGGTGTCGCTCACCCCCGAGCTCACCCCGACGGTCGCCCGGATGGTCGTCGCCAAACAGCAGGCGCTCTCGAAGCCCATCAAGTGGGTTTCCACTCGTCCGTTCTGGCGCTACGAACAGGTCCAGCAGGGCCGCTTCCGGGAGTTCTACCAGACGAACATCGACGTCTTCGGCTCCAGCGAGCCCGTCGCCGACGCCGAGGTGCTCGCCGTCGCCGCGGACGCGCTCACCGACCTCGGGCTGACGGGCGAGGACTTCGAGTTCCGGGTCTCCCACCGCGACATCCTGGGGAGCCTGCTCCGCTCGTTCGACGAGGGCGTCGACGTCCGGGCGGCGGTCCGTGCCGTGGACAAGTCCGCGAAGGTCGAGCACCCGGAATATCTCGGCCTGCTCTCGGACGCGGGGCTCACCTACGACGAGGCGGAGGCGTTCGACGACCTCCTTGCCGCGGGGAACGAAGACCTCGACGAACTGCTCGCGTACGCGGAGACGGACGAGCTCGTCGCCGCGGTCGAGAACCTGCAGGCCGTCCTCGACGCCGCCGCGGACCTCGGCGTCCGGGAGTTCTGTGAGGTCTCGCTGCGCACCGCACGGGGCCTCGACTACTACACCGGCGTCGTCTTCGAGTGCTTCGACACCACGGGCGATGTCTCGCGTGCGGTCTTCGGCGGCGGGCGCTACGACGACCTCATCGAGGACTTCGGCGGGCAGCCTACCCCCGCGGTCGGTGTCGCGCTCGGCGACGCCACCCTCCAGCTGCTGTGTGAGCGCGCGGGCGTCTGGCCCGACGAGGAGCCGGAGACCGACTACTACGTCCTCAGCGTGGGCGACACCCGCCCGGAGGCCTCCCGGGTCGCGCGCGACCTCCGCGCCCGCGGCCACGTCGTCGAGACGGACGTCTCCGACCGGTCGTTCGGCGCGCAGATGGGGTACGCGGACAGCATCAATGCGAAGACCGTCGTCATCGTCGGCGAGCAGGACCTCGCGAACGGCGAGGTGACGGTGAAGGATATGCAGTCGGGTGACCAGACGACCGCCCCCTTCGATGAGTTCCCCGGTGACGCCGACGCGCCGACGTACGACGACTACGCCTGAGGCCTCGAGTCCCCGTTCTCGCCCGCTGTGACGCCCCTCCGGGGGGTCACTTTTCTCCCCTGAAGACGTACTGTGCTAGCATGTACCGCACAATCCTCCTGCCGACGGACGGAAGCGCCCCGGCGCGGGCCGCGCTCGACCGGGCCCTGGAGTTCGCGGAGACGTACGACGCCGACCTCCACGCGCTGTACGTCGTCGATGCGGCGGCGTTCGGCCATCTGGACCCCGATGCGAGCATCATCGTCAACGGGTTCGAGGCGGAGGGGCGGCAGGTGCTCCAGGAGACGGCCGAGGCGGCCGCGAACGCGGGCGTCAGCTGTGAGACCGCCGTGGTCCACGGCTCGCCCCACGAGGGAATCCTGGAGTACGCCGACGACCACGACGTGGACCTCATCGTCATGGGGACGCACGGCCGACGCGGCCTCGACCGCTTCCTGCTGGGAAGCGTCACGGAGCGGGTCATCCGCGGGTCGTCGGTTCCGGTGCTCACGGTCCGCGCTCGCGAGGATTAAGACCCCTCACCCGCCAGTGGGGGTAATGCGCGCCTTCCGGGTGGCCTACGACGGGACTCGTTTTCGGGGCTTCCAGCGACAGCCCCACGGTGACACCGTCGAGGACGCGCTCTTCCGGGCGCTCGATCGGCTGGATATCGACACGCCCCCCGAGGGCTACGCCGCCGCGGGTCGCACCGACGCGGGCGTCTCCGCGACCCACCAGACGGTCGCCTTCGACGCGCCCGACTGGCTCACGCCCCGCGCGCTGAACAGCGAGCTCCCCGCGAGCGTCCGTTCGTGGGCCCACGCGGACGCGCCAGCGGGGTTCCACGCCACCCACGACGCCCGCGAGCGGCGCTACGCGTATCACCTCTACGCGCCCGAGGGGGAGACCCCACCGGGCGCCTCGGCCCCGATCAGCGAGCTACGGCTGCGCGACGCCGCACAGGTGCTCGGGGGCCGCCACGACTTCCACAACCTCACGCCCGACGAGGACGGGACGGACCGCCATCTCAGGCTACGGGTCGACCGTGAGGGGCCGTTCCTCGTCGTCCGGTTCCGCGCCGGAGGGTTCCCCCGGGAGTTCGTCCGCCGGGCCGTCACCCTCCTCCGGGCGGTGGGGGCGGGCGACCGCGACCTCGCGTTCGTCGAACGCGTCTGCTCCGACGAGCGCCTGCAGGGCCCCGACGGAATCGCGCCCGCCCCGCCGGGACCCCTCCTCCTGACGAGCGTCGCCTACCGGCTCGACTGGACGGTCGACGAGCAGGCCGCGGCGAGTCGCCGGGCGGTGTTCGCGGCGCGCCGGGCCGACCGCCTCGCGGGGGCGCGGGTCGCGGGGGCGCTCGCCGAGGGGGTCCCCACTCGCTGACGCCCACTCGCTGACGCCGGCTCCGTCGGTGAACGCGACGGGTTTAGGGGCTGCCCGGTCCTACCGTAGCCAATGAGTTCGGTTCCCGAGCGGAGCGACATCGACGAACAGTACACGTGGGACCTCACGGACCTCTTCGCGGACGACGAGGCGTGGGAGACGGCCTTCGCGGCGGTCTCCGAGCGGCTCGACGAGCTGCAGGCGTACGAGGGGCAGGTCACCGACGACGCCGGGACCCTGCTCGAGCTGCTCGAACTCCGCGAGGAGCTGATGCGGCAGGTCGCGAACGTCGTCGCCTACGCCCGGATGCGGTCGGACGAGGACACGACGAACCAGGAGTACCAGGCTCTCTCGGCCCGCGCGCAGTCGCTCGCCTCCGACGCGTCGAGCGCGGCCTCGTTCATCGAGCCGGAGCTCCAGGGAGTCGACCGCGAGACCCTCGAGACGTTCATCGACGAGGAGCCCGCCCTCGAGACGTACGAGCACTACTTCGACGACGTGCTGCGGATGAAACCCCACACGCGCTCGCCCGAGGTGGAGGAGCTGCTGGCGGAGCTCTCGGAGGTCACCGACGGCGCCAGCGAGGTGTACTCGATGCTGACGAACGCGGACATCGAGTTCCCGACCGTCGAGACGCCCGACGGTGAGGAGCAGCGGATCACCCAGTCGAACTTCACGACCCTCCAGCAGAACCCCGACCGCGAGTTCCGCAAGGAGGTGTACGACGCCTTCTACGGGACGTGGGGAGAGTACCGCAACAGCATCTCGACGGCGTACAAAAACAGCGTGAAGGCGGACGTGAAGCTCGCCCGCGCCCGGAACTACGACACGGCCCGCGAGGCGAGTCTCGACAGCGCCAACGTCCCCGTCGAGGTGTACGACAACCTCGTCGACACCGTCCGGGAGAACCTCGACGTGCTCCACGCCCACGCGGATCTCAAGCGGGAGGCGCTCGGCGTCGACGAGTTGGAGATGTGGGACCTCTACGCCCCCATCGCGGAGGGGGAGTCACCGGAAGTGAGCTACGAGGAGGCGAAAGAACACGTCGTCGAGGCCGTCGCCCCGCTCGGCGAGGACTACCAGCGCCGGGTCGAGGAGGGGCTCGAATCCCGATGGGTCGACGTCTACGAGAGCGAGGGGAAACGGTCCGGCGCGTACTCCGGCGGGACCTACGACTCCCAGCCGTACATCCTGATGAACTATCAGGACGACATCACCTCGATGTTCACGCTGGCCCACGAGCTGGGCCACTCGCTGCACTCCGACCTGACGAGCGACACCCAGCCGTACGTCTACTCGGGCTACGAGATCTTCGTAGCCGAGGTCGCCTCCACGGTGAACGAGGCGCTTCTTACCCACCACCTGCTCGACACCGTCGACGACGAGCGGTTCCGCCAGCACGTGCTCGACAACTACCTCGAACGCTTCCGGTCGACGCTGTTCCGCCAGACGATGTTCGCGGACTTCGAGCTACAGGCCCACGAGCGTAGCGAGGAGGGTGGGGCACTCACCGCCGACGTGCTGGACGAGGTCTACGGCGACCTCAAGGCGGCGTACTACGCGCCCGCGAACGTCGACGACCAGATCGCCCGCGAGTGGATGCGCATCCCGCACTTCTACTACGGCTACTACGTCTACCAGTACGCGACGGGCATCTCGGCTGCGGTCGCACTCGCCAACGGCATCCTGGAGGAGGGTGAGCCCGCGGCCGAGCGCTACCGGAACTTCCTGCGCTCGGGGTCCAGGCAGTACCCGCTTGACCTCCTGCGCGACGCCGGCGTGGATATGGCCTCGCCCGAACCGGTCGAGTCGGCCATCGAGACGTACGGTGAGTACGTCACGAGGTTCTCGGCGCTGCTGTAGCACCCCCGAAATCGGGGTGAGCCAACCCAAAGACACATTTACGCGGACGGCCCTAAACCCGATACCCAGATGTCCCGTAGCCCTTCGCTCCCGGAGCGCCCTCAGCTCGAGTTGGACCCCGAGATGTCCACCGAGGAACGGTTGACGGCGCTCAGAGAGCACTTCATCGACATCGTCGGCGTGCACGACGAGCTCGTCGACCAGCTCGAAACCGCCGAGAACCGGCAGGGAGAACTCCGCGAGGAGGTCGACGAGCTGCAACGCGAGAACGAGACGCTGAAGACCGCCTCGCTGTATCTGGCGACGGTCGAGGAGCTCACCGACGAGGGCGTCATTCTCAAACAGCACGGTAACAACCAGGAGGTGCTCACGGACGTGGCCCCCCGCCTGCAGGAGCGTCTCGACGCCGGTGACCGCGTCGCCATCAACGACTCTTTCGCCATCCAGTCCATCCTCGACGACGAGACGGACGCCCGGGCGCAGGCCATGCAGGTCACGGCCTCCCCGGACGTCTCCTACGAGGATATCGGTGGCATCGACCAGCAGGTCCGCGAGGTCCGCGAGGCCGTCGAGGACCCGCTGACCAACCCCGAGCAGTTCGAAGCTGTCGGCGTCGAACCCCCGACGGGCGTCCTCCTCTATGGCCCGCCGGGCACCGGGAAGACGATGCTGGCGAAGGCCGTCGCGAACGAGACCGACGCCACGTTCATCAAGATGGCCGGCTCCGAACTCGTCCAGAAGTTCATCGGCGAGGGTGCTCGGCTCGTCCGCGACCTCTTCCAGCTCGCTGCCGACCGCGAGCCGTGTATCATCTTCATCGACGAGATCGACGCCATCGCCTCGAAGCGAACCGAGTCCAAGACGAGCGGTGACGCCGAGGTCCAGCGGACGATGATGCAGCTCCTCTCCGAGATGGACGGCTTCGAGGACCGCGGTGACATCTCCATCATCGCCGCGACCAACCGCTTCGACATGCTCGACGACGCCATCCTGCGTCCCGGCCGGTTCGACCGCCTCATCGAGGTGCCCGAACCCGGCGCGGAGGGCCGCAAGCGCATCCTCGAGATTCACACCCGCGAGATGAACCTCTCGGGGAGCATCTCCTTCGACACCCTCGCCGAGGAGACCGAGGGCTTCTCCGGCGCGGAGATCGAGAGTCTCGCCACCGAGGCCGGGATGTTCGCCATCCGCGACGAGCGCACCGAGGTCCGACTGGAGGACTTCGAGGACGCCCTCGACAAGTTCGAGAACGACGAGGGCGCGGGCAGCAAGCCGACGATCGCGTTCCAGTAGCACCTTTTTTTACGGGGTCCTCGGGCACTTCGTGCCCTCGAACCCCGCCAAAAAATCTGCACCAAAAAATATCTTCGTGAGCATCGCGAGCGAAGGCTCGTGAGGCGAGCCTTGCGAGTCTCACGGTGCTCCTCGCCAGCCGAGGGCTGGCTCGTCGGCACTGAACCTCGTGAGGGCGCACGCGCCCTCACTCGGATGCTCGTCCGCGACCGCACAGCGACCGCAACAGCCCAGCCCTTCCCCGACTCACCCACCGTCGCGCGAATTGCGCTCCGGTGGGTTCCCGGCCCACTGCCTCCGCACCGCACCTACCTTTCCTGTGGTGCGACGGCCTCTCGCGCTGGCGAGGCCGCACGTACACACAGCCTCGCGCTCTCGCGCAGTGCTGCGCTCTCGTCCGCTTGCAGCCGGGCGTATGTGAGCGTACGAGGATTCAAATACGAGGCCGGGACCAGCGGCCCCATCGTCTGAACGGCGTCGAGTCGGGGCCGAGACGGGAGTGCGACCCACCCCACTCGACAGCGATGGGTCGCCTGTTCGCAATTTCTCGAGGAGCTGCCGCTGGCCATGTCGAACGCGAAGAGACGTGAGACGGATTACTCGTCTAGGACGAGGTTCCGCAGGATGTTCCCGTAGGCGGGACGGGTGACGAGGACGCCGAGGAGGACGCCCACGATGGTGATGATGGCGAAGCCCTGCAGGTCGCCGAGCGAGAGCACCGCGAGCGGGCTCATGGCGATGATGGTCGTCGCCGCGGCCGCGCCGATGACCCAGAACGCCTTGCGGAAGCGGGAGGCGAACACCTTCCCGGTTCTGACTTCACCCTGTTGGAGGATCTCGTCGGCGATGATGATGAGGTCGTCGACACCCGTGCCGATGACGGCGATGAAGCCGGCGATGTGCGAGAGGTCGAGCGCCAGCCCGACCGAGGCGGCGAAACCGAGCAGGAGGAACACCTCCGCGCCAGCGGTGAGGATCATCGGGAGGGCGACGCCGGGCTCACGGTAGCGGATGAAGACGGTGAGCGCGACCGCCAGCACCGCGATGAAGCCGGTGACGAGCGAGAAGGTCTTGAACTCCTGGGCGAGCGAGGGCTCGAGGAAGTAGGTCGTCCCCTGCCCCTGGATGGCGAGGTTCGTCGGGAGCGCGCCGGCCCGGAGGTTCACCTGCAGTTCGCGGGCCTCCTCCATCGAGGAGGCGGTCATCCGGAAGCCGGGGTCGGCGACGAACTGGCCGTTGTTGATGATCTCGGCGAGCCCGCTGCCCATCGACGAGGCGTAGACGATCTCGCCGTCGACGACGGTGAACAGACAGTAGCCGTAGTTCTCCTCGTCGGCCTGCCAGCGGCAGTTCTCGATGCCGCGATCGGAGGTGAAGCCGAACTCGCGCATCGCCTCGGCGAAGCGCTGGGCGGCGGGCTGAGTGAGCGTCGCCGGAACGTACGGCGGGCCGCGCTGGGGCTGCGTCGCCGTCCCGATGCTCGCGAGGTCGTTCTGCGAGATGAGCGGGACGCGGCGGTAGGTGCCGTTCTCGGTCGGGAAGCCGGCGACGATCTCCACCTGCCCGCGCGAGCTGATGAGCTCCAGCACCTCCTCTCGATTGGCGTTCGGCACCTCGACGAGGATGAACGCGCGGTCGTCCGTCGCCGAGCGGGAGATGGTCGCGGAGCCGCCGGTCAGGCCACCTTTGTTGATCTTCTGGTTCAACACCTGGACGGCGGTCTGGCGGGTGGGTTCGGTCACGCGGTTCTCCACGTCACTCGCCTGCACGTCGTAGCCCTCGGCGCGAAGCGCCTCGGCGACCTGCTCGCGGGTGACGTTCTGTGAGAACACCTCGACGGTCTGCAGCTGCGGGCGGACCTGTACGTCCGACAGCGAGAGGTCGAGCCGCTGTGAGACGTTCGTCTCGACGGCGTTCTCGTCGGTGGGTGAGACGGGGACGCCCGTCGCGGTCATCCCGACGAGCGGGGCGCGCACGCGGGTCCCACCGGAGAGTTCGAGGCCGTACTGGAGGTTCGTCGGCCCGGCGGCGGTGGTCGCGTTCCCGTCAGCGGAGGCGCCGGACGGGGCGAACAGCGCGGCCGCGCTCCCGACGAGGAGCACGACCATCAACACGATACGCCAGTTCTCGCGGATCATTTGGCGACCCCCTCGTACTTGTAGTAGCGAAGCAGGCTGACGTTGAGCATGTAGGTGTTCATGAGGTCTGCGGTGAGGCCGAACACGAGGATGATGCCGACCTCCGGCAGGAGCGGGATGCCGAACAGGCTCGCCGTGACTGCCATGACGGCCATGGCGGCCAGCGAGGTGAGCGTCATCGTCACACCGGTCCGCATCGCGCGGTAGGTGGACTCGTAGAACCCGCCACGCCGCCGGAGGACGTGGTTGTTCAGGAGCAGGTCGGAGTCGACGGAGTACCCGATGAGCATCAGGAGTGCCGCCACCGCGCCCAGCGAGAGCTCGATGCCGAAGACGTTCATCAGCGCCACGGGGATGACGATGTCCGAGAACGCCGAGGCGACGACGGCGATGGAGGGGACGAACGTTCGGAAGAGCAGGAAGACGAGGGCGCTCATCCCCACGAAGGCGACGGCGACGCCGAACAGCGCCTGGCGCTGTGAGTCACCGCCGAAGCTCGCGGAGCGGCCCTGTATCGAGTTGATGTCGTAGCCCACGGCCTCCGCCTGATTCTGGATGGCGGTCGTATCCTCCGACTGGAAGGTGACGATGTAGGTGTTCGCCTGTGACTGGATGGGCTGTATCGATTCGATATCCTCGTCGAACGCCTGCTCGATCTGGGCGGGCGAGTCGGTCGTCTGGAGCTGGAGCTCGGTCCCGCCCGTGAAGGCGATGCCGAGCGCCACCGGACTGCCGGTGAGGAGGAACTTGACCAGAATCACCAGCACGGCCAGTCCCAACACAGCAAGCGGGAACGCGACCAGCTGACGATTCGAGTACCGGGTGTAATCCACCTCCGGCACGTCGAACGAAACCATACTCACGGCTCCGGATACGGGCCGGATAAGCCTTCTCACTCTCGCCAGCGGGCGTGTGCGGGGCTCTCACACGGGCGCAAACCCTTCGGTTCCGGGGTGCGTACCCCCGCACATGAGCCGACTCGTCGTCTCCTATCCGGCGGACCTCTCGCTGTGGGGCCGCCAACAGCTCGACACCCGGCACTTCCGTGCGTGGCTCCTCCGCGCGCACGCCGACGCGACCGAGGGCGATGTCTACGAGGAGTTCCTCGACGTGGGCTGCTGTGGGAGTTCGCTCACGGTCCCGCTTCGGGTCGAGGCGGTGGACGGACCCCTCTCGCTCGAGAGCGAGGTGATCTACGAGGAGCGCGAGGCCTGTGGCATCGAGGGTGGCTGGCGCGTCCAGTCGCAGGCCGCTCCCGAGTAGCCCGTCACGAACCGCCCCGAACAGATTCATACCCGCGCGGCCGAAGGGTCACCCATGCCCCACCTCTCCCGGATCCGCGTCTATCCCGTGAAATCGCTCGACTCGCTCGACCTGGAGTCGGCGGAGGTCCTCCCCGCCGGCGGCCTCTCGCTCGACCGCGAGTGGGTGATGCGCTCGGGCGGGCAGGCAATCACGGGGAAGACCGAGCAGCGCACCCATCGGCTCCGCTCGGCGTACGAACGGCCGGCGACGCTCGAACTCCGAGAGCACGGGACCGACGACGGCCAGCGGTTCGACCTCGAAACCGAGCGCGACGATGCCGAGGCGTGGCTCGCCGACTACTTCGGGATGGACGTCTCGCTCGACCGCGACGCCCGCGGGGGGTTCCCGGACGACACCCACGCCGCGGGGCCGACGGTGATCGCCACGGCCACGCTCGAAGCCGTCGCGGAGTGGTACGGCGGGACGGTCGAGGACGCGCGGCGACGGCTCCGCCCGAACCTCGAGATCGGGGGCGTCGAGCCGTTCTGGGAGGACCGGCTCTACGCCGACCGGGACTCGGTCAGGGGGTTCTCCATCGGCGAGGCTACCTTCGAGGGCGTGAACCCCTGCCAGCGGTGTGTCGTCCCGACGCGTGACCCGGATACGGGCGCGGAGACGCCGGGCTTCCGCGAGCAGTTCGTACAGCAGCGAGAGGAGACGCTTCCCGAGTGGGCGAACGAGGACTGGTTCGACCACTACTTCCGGCTGATGGTGAACACCCGCGTCCCACAGGAGACGGTCGGCTCCGTGCTCGATGTCGGCGACGAGGTAGAGATCGGGTCGGTCTCCCCGAGTTAGGGGAGATACCGGACGGCGAGGACGCCGACGCCCTCGCGCACTTCGCTTCTGATTTCGACGCGTTCGACCTCGGGGATGCGGGCGGCCCGTTCGAGCGTGCCAGGGTCCCCGCGCACGTCCTCGATGGCCTCCTCTAGCTGGTCGGTGGGGACGGTCAGGACGTGGATCTCGCCTTTGCCGGCGCGCTCGCGGCGCGTGAGCTCGCCGACGCCCTGCTCCGTGGCGATCTCGCGCTCCTGTACCGTGGGGGGTTCCTCGCTGGTCTCGACGCGGACGCGGCGGCGACGCTCCACCTCGGTGACGCGCCAGGTCACCTCCATCGGCGGGTCGGCGGAGAGCTGTCCCTCGATGACGTCGTGTTCCTCCACGCCGGGGTTCTCGGCGAGGGTGTGGACCTGGCCCCCGTCGACGTCCTGGAGGACGGCGGAGTCCGGCTCTGCGTGCGTCACGAGGAAGGTGCCCGACTTCTCGGTCATCACCCGATGATGGATGGCGAGCCCTTTCCGTTCATCGGTCGAGCGCGCGGTGGACGCCGTACATGGCGAGTGCGACGAGTGCTGGAATCCCGGCGGCGCCCGCGGTCGGGACCGCGTAGAGGACGCGGATGAGCGGGGCGAAGAGCCCGGACGGTGCGGGTCGGGTGACGGGCTCTCCGTCGAGGACGAACTCGGGTGGGACGGAGGCGACGAGGCCCAGATACAGCGAGAGGAGAAACAGGAGGCCCATCCCGGCGAGCGCGGCGTCGTAGCGGGTGTCGCTCCCCGCTCGCCGGTGGCGACGGGCGACGAGCAACACCGGGGCGATGACGGGGAACAGCACGAGCAGGGCGACGACGATGACGAACGCCCGGGCGAAGGTGAACGTCCCTCCTCCAGTGCCGAGGGTGTTCGCCACGGTGGTGATGAGCGCGAAGACGAAGACCAGCGCCAGCAGCAGTGCAACGAGCCCCCCCAGGAGTACGTACCCGCGAAAGAGCCGCGAGTCGCTTCGCCGGAAGGCGTAGGGGAACGCGCCGAACAGCCCGGAGTAGGCGTCCTCGGTCATTGTGGGTGATAGGGGGAGGAGTCGAATACCGATTTCGTCTTCGGTTCTCCACCCAGCCAACGGAACGGCTTTCCCTCCTCCCCCGGGAGCGGGAGTATGCGTGTAGACATCGGCAACGCGCTCGACACCGTGGTCACGCCCGGTGTGAGCGCCGATGCCCTCGATCGGCTCGATTCCCGTGTCGCCGAGGCACACGACCGTATCGCCCGCGGCATGGCCGACGACGCGTTCGGCTACGCCAGCCTGAACCTCCCCGAGACCACGGATGCGGCCGCCATCGAGGCGGCCGTCGCGGAGGTGGACGCCACCGCCGTCCTCACCGTCGGTATCGGGGGCTCCGCGCTCGGCGCGCTCACGCTCTCGCGGGCGCTCGGGGAACACAATCACTACGTCCTCGACAACGTCGACCCCGAGTACACCCGCGACCTGCTCGACTCGCTCGACCTCTCGCGGCTCGCGGTGAACGTCGTCTCGCGGTCGGGAACGACGGCGGAGACGCTCGCGAACTTCCTCGTCGTGCAGGAGGCGATGGAGTCGGCGGGCGTCGACTGGACGGAGCGAACCGTCGTCACGACGGGCGAGGCGGGGCCGCTCCGCGAGCTCGCCGCGGAGCACGACCTGCCCGCACTCGACGTTCCCGAAGGGGTTCCGGGGCGCTTCTCCGCGCTCTCTGCCGTGGGACTCGTCCCCGCCGCCATCCTCGGGCACGACATCGAGGCCGTGCTGGCGGGCGCTCGCGAGGCCCGCGACTCGCTGTCGGGGAGCCTCCTCGACTGTCCCGCCTATGGATATGGAGCGGTCGCCTACGCGCTCGACCAGCGCGGGGCGAACGTCTCGGCGTTCATGCCCTACGCCGAGGCGCTGGAGCCGTTCGCCGAGTGGTACGCCCAGCTGTGGGCCGAATCCCTGGGCAAAGACGGCCAGGGCCAGACCCCCGCACGGGCGCTGGGGGCGACGGACCAGCACTCCCAGCTCCAGCTGTATCGCGCGGGACGGCACGACAAGCTCGTCACCCTCATCCGGCCCCGCGAGCGCGCGGACGTGGCCATCCCCGAGACGGGCGTCGAGGGGCTCTCCTACCTGAGCGGGGCGACGCTCGGCGACCTGCTCGACGCGGAGTTCGAGGCGACCGAGGCGAGTCTCGCCGCGGCGGGCCAGCCCAACGTCCGGGTCGAGGTGGAGCGCGTCGATGCTCACGGTATCGGCGACCTGCTGTTCTCGTTCGAGGCGGCGTGCATCCTCGTCGGGGAACTCATGGGCGTGGAGACGTTCACCCAGCCCGCGGTGGAGTGGGGGAAGAAGGCCGCCCGCGGCCTGCTCGGCGGCGGCGAGTTCGCGGAGGCCGAGGCGGTCGCGGCGAAGGAACGGCTCGTCATCGAATAGGAAAAGGAGTATGAGCGGTCGGTTCCAACTCCGACCGTGTCAGATTACACCGGACTCGATGGCGGGGACGCCGGGGACCGGCTCCGGGCGGTCGGTGCGGGGATCGGCCTCACCCTCGGCGGGTTCCTCGTCGCCACCATCGTCATCGTCCTCGGCATCACGGTCCTCGGGACGTTCACGAACATCCGCGACCAGCTCGTCCTGCTGTACCCGACGACGGTCATCCTCCAGGGGCTCGGCTTCGGGCTCACCGTCGCCGCGTTCCTCTACGCGACGGAACGCACGGGGCTCGTGAAAGCCCGGCTCCCCTCGCTTTCGGACTTGGGGCTCACCGTCCTCGGAACGATCGCCCTCATCGCCACCCTCGCGGGCGTCAACGTGGTGTTCACCGTACTCGGCGTCGAGGCCGCCTCGAACCAGATCGTCGAGATCGGCGCCCAGAACCCCGAGATCATGCTGTATATGATCCCGCTCGCCTTCCTCGTCATCGGTCCCGGCGAGGAGCTGCTCTTTCGCGGGGCGATCCAGGGCATCATGCGCGAGTCGTACGCCGCGGTGCCGGCCATCGTGCTCTCGTCGGCGCTGTTCGCCGTCGCGCACGTCACCGCGCTCACGACCCCCTCGCTGGCCGCGAAGACCGCGACCATCGCGGCGCTGTTCGCTCTGTCGCTCATCCTCGGGGCGCTCTACGAGTACACGGAGAACCTCGTGGTCCCGTCGCTCGTCCACGGCGCGTACGACGCCATCCTCTTCGTCGCCATCTACGCGCAGGCGACCGGGATGGTCGCGTGAACGGCCGCCTGAACGGCCGCGTGACGCTCGTCTGACGAGTGTTTATACCTCTTGGTAGCATACCCCACGCTATGAAGCGATACACCCTCGTGTGTGATGACGAGCGCGCGCAGGAGATCGGGCGTATCGCGAAGGAGTACGGCCTGACCGAGGGTGAGGTGCTCGACCAGCTCGTGGCGATCGGGCTGGAGTCCGTGGAAGACCCCGAGACCCCGCTTCGGATCTAAGCCGGGTTCTTCCGCTCGAGGTCGCTGCCGCAGATGACACACCGTTCGTGGTGTTCGTCGAACGTGCGCCCACAGCCCTGACACTGGTAGTCCCAGTCGAGCTGCTGGTCGATCCCCTCCTGTGCGATGACCTCGACCGCGACATCGAGCTTGCTCGCGACGTTCTGCATCGCGTAGTCGTCGGTGACGAGCCGTGCGTCCAGCTCGTAGGCGGTGGCGATGAGCCGGATGTCCGTCTCGGAGAGCACCTCCAGGTCGCCCGTCTCGCGGGCCGCGCGCTCGACGCGGCTGACGTTGTCCGGGCTCGGGACGTGGAGCGTCATTCCGGAGCCCTCCAGCGCGTCGAACCGGTAGCTCGCGGAGTCCTCGAGCTCCTCGCGGACCATCGGGATGGAGACGATCTCCTCGTCGGTCGTGTAGTCGTTGATAAACGCGGAGGAATCGAGAACGTCCATTACCGGCCGACGACGATGTGGTCCTTCACTGCCTGCACGTTCGCGACGGGCACGAGATAGTGTCCCTGTGCGTCACGCGGGAAGGTGGCACTGCCTGCGGTCTCGGCGGGGTCGACGACGAGGTTCTCCAGCGTCCCCGATTTGAGATCCATCGTGATGTTGTACAGCAGGCCGAGTTCGGCACCATCGCTCCCGACGACGGATTTCCCCGAGAGGTTCTCGGCGAGTATCTCTGGCATGCTCGGACGGTGAGCGCGCCGCACCATAAACGCCACGGGGCCCGTCTGACGGCCGTCATCCGGGTCGAATTCGGGTCAACGTTCAAGGGCGTTCGCGCCGCCCCTCCGGTATGAAACGCCGCACCCTGCTGTCTGCCCTCCCGTTCGTCGCGCTCGCCGGCTGTTCGAGCGGGGAGTCGACGCCCACGGAGACCCCGACGCCCGAGTCGACGCCCACGGAGACCCCGACGCCCGAGTCGACGCCCACGGAGACCCCGACGCCCGAGTCGACGCCCACGGAGACCCCGACGCCCGAGTCGACGCCCACGGAGACCCCGACGCCCGAGTCGACGCCCACGGAGACCCCGACGCCCGAGTCGACGCCCACGGAGACCCCGACCGCGGAGTCGACACCCACGGAAACGCCGACGGAGACCCCCGTCGAGAACCCCGACCAGCGGGTCATCGTCGGCCCCGGTGGCTCGCTCCGGTTCGACCCCGCGAGCTTCACCATCGCGGTCGGGGAGACCGTCCAATGG
Source organism: Natronomonas sp. EA1 (assembly GCF_051195035.1). Classification (NCBI taxonomy): domain Archaea; kingdom Methanobacteriati; phylum Methanobacteriota; class Halobacteria; order Halobacteriales; family Natronomonadaceae; genus Natronomonas; species Natronomonas sp. EA1. The sequence goes on along the minus strand of NZ_JBNTJV010000003.1, from coordinate 180,774 downwards.
GAGTGGGCCTCCTCGGGCCACAACGTCGCCGTCACCGCCGCCCCCGACGGCAGCTCCTGGGAGGGGAAGGACGCGAAGCTCTACAGCAGCGGGACGGTCCACGTCCACACCTTCGAGACCGCCGGCACCTACGAGTACGTCTGTCAACCCCACCAGAGCGCCGGGATGACCGGCCGGTTCACGGTGGAGTAGGGCGCGACCGACCGCAGCGCCAGCGAGGACGGTCGCGTTCGCGGACGTTCCTGAATCGCGACCGTCCTCGCTCGCTGCTGTTTGTTGCGGTCGGTGTCGATGTCCGCCTGCGACCGTCCTCTCTTCTCGTTGCTCGCGGTCGCTCGCGCGTTTGTCTGCGAGCGTCCTCGCTCCCTTCGGTCACTGTGGTCAAGTGCGTTGCCCGCGTGCGAGCGTCCTCGATCAGTTCGCTCGCTGTGGTCGGGTGGTCGCCCGCGTGCGAGCGTCCTCGCTCCCTCCGGTCGCTGTGGTCGCTCGCACTACTTCTGAAAGAGTTATGTGCAGCCGAAGGCCAACGTGAGCCAAGGGATTTTCTATGTCTGATACGGATTCGGCGACACGGGACGAGGGGCTCAGAACCCCCATCGTAGCGGTGCTGGGGCACGTCGACCACGGGAAGACGAGCCTGCTCGACAAGATCAGGGGCTCGACGGTGCAGGCGGGTGAGGCCGGGGCCATCACCCAGCACATCGGGGCGACGGCGGTGCCGCTCGACGTCATCTCCGAGATGGCCGGCGCGCTCGTCAACCCCGACGACTTCGACCTGCCGGGGCTGCTGTTCATCGACACGCCGGGGCACCACTCCTTCTCGACGCTCCGCTCCCGCGGTGGCGCGCTCGCGGACATCGCCGTCCTCGTCGTCGACGTGAACGACGGCTTCCAGCCGCAGACGCTCGAGGCCATCGACATCCTCAAGCGGACGAAGACGCCCTTCATCGTGGCCGCGAACAAGATCGACACCGTGCCGGGGTGGAACCCCCAGCCGGACCTCCCGGTCCAGCAGACGCTCGAGAAGCAGTCCGACCAGGCCGAGAGCCGGCTCAACACCGCGCTCTACGAGGTCATCGGCGAGCTCTCGGAGAACGGCTACCCCGCCGATATGTACTGGCGGGTGCAGGACTTCCAGGCCAACGTCGGCGTGGTGCCCGTCTCCGCGATGACCGGCGAGGGCGTCCCGGACCTCCTTGCCGTGCTCATGGGGCTCTCCCAGCGCTATCTCAAGGACGGGATGAGCGTCGACGTGTCCGGGCCGGGTGCCGGCACCGTCCTCGAGGTGAAAGAGGAGCGAGGGTTCGGGACGACCATCGACGTGGTGCTGTACGACGGCACCGTCACGAAGGACGACACCATCGTCGTGGGCGGGAAGAACGACACCATCGTCACCGACGTGCGGGCGCTGCTCCAGCCCCGCCCCCTGGCAGAAATCCGGACGGAAAAGCAGTTCGAGAAGGTCGACGAGGTGCGGGCCGCGTCGGGGATCAAGATCGCCGCGCCGGAGCTCGACGACGCGATGGCCGGCGCCCCCGTGCGCGTCGTTCGCGACCAGCCCGTCGAGGAGGTCATCGAGGCAGTCGAGGCCGAGCTCGCCGACATCGAGGTCCACACCGAGGAGGAGGGCATCGTCGTCAAGGCCGACACCCTCGGCTCGCTGGAGGCGATCGCCAGCGCGCTGTCGGAGGCCGAGGTCCCCATCGTCCGCGCCGAGGTGGGCGACGTGGCCCCGCGGGACGTGGCCGTCGCCTCCACGGCCGACGAGCCCATCCACGAGACCATCCTCGCGTTCAACGTCGACGTGCTCCCCGACGCCGAACAGCGCGCCGACGAGCAGGGCGTCCGCATCTTCCGCGACGACGTCATCTACCAGCTCATCGAGGAGTACGAGGAGTACGTCGAGGGGATCAAACGCGCCCAGCAGGAGCAGATCATGGACAAGATCATCCGCCCCTGCCGGTTCCGCATCCTCGACGACCACACCTTCCGGCAGTCCGACCCCGCCGTCGTCGGCGTGGAGGTGCTCTCGGGTACCCTCAAGCGCAACACCCACGTCGGGAAGTGGGAGGATGGAGAGTTGAAGCGGAAGGGCCTCCTGAAGTCGATTCAGGCCGGCGGCGAGGACGTGGACTCCGCCCAGACCGGCGAGCAGGTCGCCGTCTCCATCGAGGGCCCCACCGTGGGCCGCCAGATCAAGGAGGGCGACGAGCTCTGGACCGACCTCCCCGAGAAACATGCGAAGATCTTAGAACAGGAGCTCGCGAGTGACCTCCCCGCGAACGAGATCGAGGCGCTCCAGCTGTACCTGGAGAAACAGCGGAAGCGGGACCCGTTCTGGGGCAAGTAACACTGGGAAATTATTTTATCAAGGCCAGTCAACTGATGAGTAATGAACAACTCATTTGAGGACTTTCCTGAATTAGCTTCACATCTACACAAAGTCGAGGCTATTTGCTATGAGTGAATATGTAGCAGTTGATACTGCAAGTCCTCCTGGTGGCGATTTATTTTTCACGGTCGGTGTTGTGGTCGAAATATCGGACAAAGACAAATTTAGAAGCTACTATTTTGAAAAAATTCGCAATTTTCTTCGCACCCACCAAATCGAAATCCCATTCCCCGTAATCAAAGCCCGAACTATCGTCGATAACCTTCCGAGCTATGAAATTAGGGACGGGAATCAAAGGCTGGTACAAGATTTGATTTCAAATCCCGGCATTAGCCGTATCAATATTAGTATTGGATGGTACGGTGCCGATGTTCAATTAGGCTTCAAAGATAGTGCTAACCTGAATGGCAATACGTTCGCGTCAGATTATCTTGAGCAGTACTTCAATATTGTGGCCTTATGGCGATACCATAAGTCACACACTCAAAATCTCGCACCAGAGGCACTTATTGACAATGTCCAGGGACATATCACTAAAGCATGGAAATACTGCGGAAATGAGTTTGATTTAAATTTCATCCCGAACGGTGATTTGACTTATCCCAGCCTCTCAACTGCTGATATTATAGCTTATAATTTGGGCACTTATCTGGCTGGTCATGAAGAAGATAAACTGACCAATTTTCCTGACATTGCTTCTGAATATATTATCCAGCGCCGTAATTGGGACGTTCAACCATATATTCATGCAGAGGCAGTGAACGAACGATATACCGATCACATCGTTCCCACACTCCCATACACTATCCAAGATTCAATCCACTACCCCCACCCAGTCTTGTTTATCCACGATGAGATACTCAGCGGCGAGGACAAGAGTGTCCTACCAAGAACAGATTTCCATGCAATCGCTAGGAAATGGGCCTACGAGAATGACGGGTGTGTCGTCAATCTTAAACCGAGCAGACTACCTGGAATCCTTCGCAGTGACGACGTAATTGTTTACACGAAAGGGAGTGATTCTTCCGTCCCTCGCCTGTTACAGGATTTACATCCCACAAAAGAACTCGAAATAATGGATAGCGATGAGCTAATTGATGAATTAACTTCGTGAAGAGGAGTGTCACCGCGCCCCGGTGGGGCGCGATTCACATGTGTACGTACGCGACTCCCGACGTATAAGATTTTCTTAATTATCGTGTGAGGTCCTCCACAGTGATTGTTTATAAACTATTTGTAAGCCCTGGCGCGACTGTTTCGTAGCTTTCGCCGCACCACTCCGTGCGCGACGGCGTCAGTTTCTAGAACAAATATCCAGCACACAGGATATATGTTTCCCCAGTGCCTATCGAAACCCATGCCCGAGGAGTCCAACAGCCGATCCGGGGACGACGCACCCGAAAACCGCTGGGAGCGCCCGTCGATGACTCGCGGCGAGCGCGTCCGTGCGGCGGCGCGGACGCTCCGGACGCCTCGAACGGCCGCGTGGGTCGCCGAGGAGACCGAGGTCTCGGTGAAGACGGCTCGAAAATATCTCGACCAGCTCGTCGAGGACGGCGTCCTCCAGAAGGTCGAACGTGGCGACCAGACGCTCTACAGCATCGACCGGCTGATGGCGTTCTATCGCGAGGTCGCTTCGCTCCAGCGGGAACATGACCGGGAGGAGCTCACCAGCGCGCTCGATTCGATGCGCGCCCGCATCGCGGAGTGGGAGGGGACCTACGGGGTCGAGCGACCGGGTGAACTCCGGGCGAGCATCGCCGACCTCGATGACGCCGACGAGATCGCCCGTCGCCGCGAAGTCGCGAGCGAGTGGGAGCATCTCGCGGAGCGGATTCCCGTTCTTCGGGCGGCACTCGCGGAGTACGACCTCGCTGGAACCCACGACAGCCTCCCCGCGTGACCGATGGGGCTGCCCGGCACCATCGACCCGACGGTCTACGAGGGGCTGCAGAACGTCCTCCGTCGCCAGCCGGAGGTCACGAGTGTCACGTACGAGCCCGATAGCATCTCGAAGCGGTTCCTTCGGGCACGCATCGACCCGGCCCGGCTCTCGGTCCCGGTGGGGCCGGAGGCATCGACGCTCGATGTCGAGTGGCGGTTCGTCGGCGAGGAGTCGTTCTACCGCATCCACTACGCCGATCCGAATTCGGGCTTCAACTGTGGCTGGCACCGCGACGACGACCACCCTGACCTCGGCCCCGTGCACTTTCAGTTCGAGCACCCGGAGATGGGGTCGACACACGAGCCCGTGCAGTTCGAGAAGACCGTACCGACGGAGGTGCTCTGGGAGGCACTCGACCGGCTGCTCGACGAACAGCTCCCGCGGTTGCTCTCCGACGACTGACGCCCGCTGTCGACTTCGAACGGGGGCCGTCGACCCGGCTGTCTCATCTCTGATCGCTTCGGACCGGGACCGTCACACCCTACCGCGCATGGACCCCTTCTGGGGCAAGTACCGCCGCTTCCTGGGAGCCCTCGCGGCCGCTGACGCTGCAATAACATTTAATTAGCTCTCGCCACACGTCCCGATGTGGCCAACGAGTACGACGCCGTGCTCGCCGTGTTGCCGATCCCCCTGCTCGCGAGCGGCCTGCTCGCGGGCGCGACAGCCGTCTCTACGGCGGTGTCACTCGCCGTCGGGAGTCTGCTCGCAGTAATCCCGCTTCTGTATACGCTGTTCGTCGCGCCGCCGACCTGATTAGCGGGCGACGGGGTCGTCGCCGTGGTCGCCCGCGTGTTTCACTTCGAGCGCCGCGCCCGCCGCGAGCTCGGTCGCGAGCTCCGCGTGGTCGGCCTCCTCGTCGGCCGTGAAGCCCGCCGAGACGACCGAGCCGTGGGGCGGCCGGACCGCGACGGTAGCCTGCGGGCCGTTCATTCCTCGAGTAATCTCGCCGCCGACGACGAACTCGCTCGGCAGGAGCGCGCGGGCCTTCGCGGCCACGGCAGAACAGTCACGCTGCAGCGCACGGCGCTGTGCGGGCGTCATCTCGTCGTCACCGACCGAGCCGGCGTCGCGCATGTTTCCGTGCAAGGCTGCCCCCGGCTACTGGGTGTAATAGCTTAACCCCTTCGACTCGTGTGAGAGTCTGTCACAGGGGTAACTCACAGCATCGACTCGCTCGACCCGTAGACGGCGAGGACGACCGCGGTGCTGTACGTCCCGCTCTCGACCTGTTTCGTCTCGACTTTCGTCTCCACGGGGCCGAACTCCCACTCACGCAGCGTCTGGCCGTGGGCGATACCCGCCGCCACGCGCGCCTCGATGTCCGCGGCGTCGGTGTCGCCCGCGGCCTCGTAGAACAGCCCCCCGTCGGGCGATTGCGCCCACGCCAGCCCCGCGGAGACGTGCCCCGGTTCCGCGCTCGTCGCGCGGGCTTCGACGACCAGGAGTTTCCCGCCTACGGGACCGAGCTCCTTCTCCGGGGCCGTCCCGACCCGGTCGACCTCGGCCCCCGCGGGCATCATCGACGAGACGGGGACGAGGTTGTAGTTGTGGACGCCCGCATCGGCGAGCGCGGCGTCGTAGCTGGCCATCGTCGTCGGCCCGGTCGCCGACCCCCAGACGATACGGATTGGTTCCATACCTCCTTTCACTCGCCCGCGGAAAAGCGGATTACGGTTTCAAAAGGAGTCGAGCGACTGCTGTTCGGCCGCGGCCAGCACGTCCCGGCTCGTCGCCCACGAGGCCCGGGCACACGCGGGCAGCTCACCGTGCTCGCCTACGTACGCGCGCAGGAACTCGCGGGTCGTGGGGTCGGAGGGGTATCCCGACCCGACCTCGCCGTACGTGGCTTCCAGTTCTGCGACGTGTGCGTCCCGCGCGACCTTCGCCACGATGGAGGCCGCGGCGACGATGGGGTACCGGTCGTCGGCCCCGTGTTCCGCGGTGATGGTGACGGGGACCTCGACGGCGTCTGCGACTCGACGGCCGAACCGCGCGGCGTCCACGTCTCCCGCGTCGACGATGCCCTCGTCACCCTCGCGGGCGACCTCCGCCAGCGCCTCGGCCTGCGCCGCGACGGTGAGCGTGTTCATGTCCTCCTCGCCGTCGATGCGCGCGACCGGAACCTCGGCAACACTCACCGCGAACCGGTCGCGGATGGCCGAGTCGAGCTCCTCCCGTCTCGACGGGGAGAGCCGCTTCGAGTCCACGACGCCCTCGGGCAACGCCGGCTCCTCGCCCTTCACGCACGCGGCGAACATCGACCCGAGCACCGGCCCCTTCCCGGCCTCGTCGACGCCGAACATTTAATAAAAGAACTCGGGGTCCTCGAACGCCTCCGCCTCCCCCTCCACGCTCAGCACGTCGAGGTGGGTGACGACGGCCTCCACCCCCAGCAGGCCGGCGAGCGAGGGGGTGGTCCGCCCTTCGTCCGAGGAGATGAGCTCCTTGATGTAGAGCCCGCCCGCGCCGTGCACGTCGACGGTGGCGTGGGTGTCGTCCTCCAACTCACCCTCGATGTCGTACACCTCCCGCGTGCGCACGAGGTCGGCCCGCCGGTGGTCGACGCGGTGGGGCGTTCGCTGCTCGATGGTCGCCCCCTGCAGCTTCTCGAGCGCCGACTGGAGTTCCTCGTCGGTGACGCTCGCCCCGAACTCCACCTGCGCGCGGTAGCGCTTGGAGGCGTCGTGTTCCTTCACCCGCTCGACCATGTCGTAGGTCGCGAACCGGAGCCCCTCGACCTCGATCTTCCCGTCGGACTGCTCGTTGATCTCCTCTTCGAGGGTTTCGAGGTCGACGAACCGCCGGTGGGGCTCCTTCACCTCGAGGACGAACGGGCGGCCCTCCCCGAGCATCAGCGCGTCCACGTCTTCGCGCCCGGCCCCGTGGAAGACGCCCTCTCTCCCCCGCAGGGCGGTGACGAGCGTCGGAGCGACCTCCTGCTGGACGGAGGTGGGGTACCGGAAGCCGGTGCCGTCACACTCGGGGCAGGGGCGGTTCGTCAGGTGCCCCGAGCCGTGACAGTTCGAGCAAGGCCACTTCGTCTGCGGGATATCGCGTTCGAGTTTCCGGTAGCGGCCGTACACGGCGACGGAGTTGATCTGCACCTCGACGGTGTCCTCGTCCAGGTCGAGCAGCACCTGCACGTCCGGCCGCTGGAAGTCGACCTCCTTCTCCAGACGCACACCCACCCGACGGCCGACTTCGCGGTTGAACTCGGATTTCAGGGGCTCGCCCGCGTCCTCCTCCAGGCCGGCGTCCTCGCGCAGGAGGGATTCGTTCTCCTCCAGCAGCGGGGGGACGCGCGTGCCGAGCTGGTAGGTGCGGAACTCGATCCCCTCCAGCGCGTCGACGACGCGGTCGGCGTAGGCGTCGAACTCCTCACAGAGCCCCTCACACACCCAGCAGTCGTCGTCGGGTTCGTAGGGCTCGTCGTCTTCGAGGTTCGCGGTAACGCGGAGTGCCTTCCCGCGCTCGTCGTTGCGGAGGCCGAAGCTCCGGTCGGCGAACGGCCGGCCGAGACAGGCGGTACACAGCGGCCCGGTGGCGAGCAGCTCGCGGGCCGTCTCGAGAATCGTCATTATCGGCGTTCGGTTTCGGGCCGGGAAGTGGCTTCCGGGTTGTCGTGGGGTACCCCCGGGTCACCTCGGAGGTACACCTCGCGCTGGGGGAACGGAATCTCGATTCCCTCTCGATTACAGGCGTTGTAGACGGCGGTGAGGAGCTTGTGGCTCGCCCGCCCTCGCAACACGGGGTCTGCGACCCAGCAGAGCAGTTCGTACTCCAGCGCGGAGTCACCGAGCGCCCGAAAGCGCACGCGCGGGGTCGGCTCCCCCAGTACGAGCGATTCGGCCTCTGCCACCTTCATCAGGGTCGCCTCGACGTGGTCCGTGTCGCTCCCGTACGCCACGCTCACCGGAATCCGAATACGGCGCTTCCGCTGGGGGGCCGACTCGTTCGTGATGCGCGCGGAGTTCAACACGGAGTTGGGGACCGTGACGAGCACGTCGTCGCGGGTCCGGATGACCGTCGAGCGGATGGAGATGTCTTCCACGCGGCCGCGCTCGCCCGAGTCGAGGACGATGTAGTCGCCCACCTTGTAGGTGCCGTCGACGTACAGCGCGATGGAGCCGAACAGGTTCGCGATGGTGTCCCGTGCGGCCAGCCCGAGGATGATACCGATGAGGCCCGCGGAGGCCAGGAGGGGGGTCACGTCGTAGTTCCAGACCCGGAAGAGGAGGAAGCCCGACAGACCGAGGATGACGGCGGTCCAGACGTTCTGGAAGATGGGGACGACGCTCCCCTCGACGGTTTCGACGAGCTCCTTCGACACCCGACGGCCCAGCCGGATCAGGGTGAGCGCCCAGATGAGGATGCCGATGGAGACGACGGTGCGTTCGAGGCTCTGGCCGAGCGTGCCCTCGAGGCCGATGGGGCCACGGGCCAGATACGCCCCGGCGAGGATGACGGAGAGGTAGAGCGCCGGGTGGACGGTTCGGAAGGCCACGTCGTCCACGTCGCCCGGGATCCGTCTCGTCACGCGTCCGATGAGCCAGTCGCCGCCGACCTGGATGACGCGGGCGACGAGGAGCGACCCCCCGACGATGACGGCGAGCGCGAGCCAGGACGGGAGCGACTCGAGCCAGGCGAGGAGGGCGTCGAGCCATGCGGGGTCGGGGACTGCCATGCCTCCGGGTGTTCGCCGGTGAGCAAAACCCTGTCGGGGCTCGCACCGACGGGGGGTGGCGTCGGGACCGCCACGAACCGCATCGTCTTTATCATTCCACGCTCGCCATCGGGTATGAAGGATCTGTTGCTCGCGCTGCTCCTCGGGGTCGTCCAGGGTATCGTCGAGTGGCTCCCCATCTCCAGCGAGGGACAGATCGCGCTCCTCTTGACGCTCATCGACGGCACCTCCCCGGAGGCGGCCGTCGGCTTCGCGCTGTTCCTCCACGCGGGCACCGCGCTCTCCGCGACGGTCTACTACCGCGACGACCTCGCGACGCTCGCGCGGGAACGCGACCCCCTGGAAACGAGGTTCTTGGTCGCCGCCACCGGCGTCTCGGTGGTCGTCGGGCTCTCCGCGTACGAGCTGCTCACCGACGCCGTCTCCGGGCTCCAGGGCGGGGCGTTCCTCGCGCTCATCGGCGTCCTCCTGATCCTCACGGGCGTCTTCCAGCGGGTCGCCGCGGCCTCGCTCGGCACGCGTGAGGAGCCGACGCTCCCGGACGCGCTGCTCGTCGGGGTGCTCCAGGGGCTCGCCGTCCTCCCGGGCGTCTCGCGGTCGGGGTCGACCGTCGGCGCGATGCTCGTCCGCGGCTACGCCGCGCCCGCTGCCTTCCGGCTCTCGTTCATCCTCTCCATCCCCGCCGCACTCGGGGCGGGCGTCCTCGCCGCGCTCGACGGGCTCCCGTCGCTCTCGCTCGCCGCGGCCGGGGTCGCCGTCGGGACGGCCGCCGTCGTCGGCTACGCGAGCATCGACGCCCTCCTGCGGGTCGTCGACCGGGTGCCGTTCTGGGCGGTCTGTCTCGGCCTGGGTGCGCTCACGGTCCTCGGTGGCGTCCTCCTCCCCTGAACGGGCAGTCAACCGGCCACGTCCCCGACGGGATAACGTTTACTACGCTGGCGAGTAACTACGCGGTATGGAACTCGCTACGGGGGTCGTGCTGGCGGCCGGGGAGGGGACGCGACTGCGTCCACTCACCCGGAATCGGCCGAAGCCGATGCTGCCGGCCGCGAACCGACCCATCCTCGAGTACGTCCTCGACACGCTCGTCGCGGCGGGCATCGAGGAGCTCGTCCTCGTCGTCGGCTACCGCAAGGAACGCGTTCAGGAGCACTTCGGCCACGCCTACCGCGGGGTGCCCATCACCTACGCCGTTCAGGAGAAACAGCTCGGGAGCGGGCACGCCCTCCTGCAGGCGCGCGAGGCCGTCGACGGGCCGATGCTCGTCGTCAACGGGGACCGCATCGTCGCGGAGGGGATCGTCGCGGACGTGCGCGAGACGTTCGAGCGGACGGGCGAGGCCGCGCTCGCGGTGCTCGACCACGACGCGGCCCACCGCTACGGTGCCGTGACCCTGGAGGGCGACCACGTGACGGAGATCATCGAGAAACCCTCGGAGGGGAGCCACCGGCTCATCAACGCGGGGATCTACGCGTTCGACGAATCGGTGTTCGACGCCATCGAGCAGGCACCTGCGGCCGAGGGGGCGTTCCCGCTCCCCTCGGCCATCGAGTATCTCATCGACGAGGACGGGCCCATCCACGCGGTCCGCACCGACGGGATGTGGGTCGACGCGACCTACCCGTGGGACCTGCTCACCGTCGCCCGGCGGGTCCTCGCGGAGGGCTGGGTCGAGGAACCGGGTGAGGGGGACGTGTACGTCCACGACTCCGCCCGGGTCCACCCCGACGCGACGCTCGCCGGTCCCGTCGCCGTCGGCCCCGACAGCGAGGTCGGTGCGGGCGCGGTCGTCGGGCCGAACGTCGCGCTCGGCCGGAACGTCACGGTCGAGGCGAACGCGACGGTCGTCGACAGCGTCGTCGACTCCGATACTCGCGTGGGCGCGGGCGCGACGCTCGTCGACACCGTGACGGGACAGGGCGTCACGGTCGGCCCCGGCGCGGTCGTCCCCGGCGGCCCCGCGGACGTGCGCATCGGGACGGAGGTGTTCGAGGGCCCCCGGCTCGGCGGCGTCTTCGCCGACCGCGTCACCCTCGGTGGCGGGGCGACGGTCGCCCCCGGCGCCCTCGTCGGCACCGAAGCCACCATCGCCACCGGCGCGCACGTCGCCGGCAACGTCGACGACGAGGCCGAGGTGGTCCGCTGATGTGCGGCATCATCGGCTGTGCCGGGCGCGGCGACGCGACGCTCGACACCCTCGTCCACGGGCTCTCGAAGCTCGAGTACCGGGGCTACGACTCCGCGGGCGTCGCGCTCGCGGGTGCGGACGTGGAGGTCGTGAAGAAGGCTGGCGAACTCGATGCGCTGCGCGAGGCGCTCGAAACCGACTCTCCCGCTGGGACAGTCGGCATCGGTCACACCCGGTGGTCCACCCACGGCCCGCCGACGGACGCGAACGCCCACCCCCATCAGGATTGCACGGGTGACGTCGCCGTCGTCCACAACGGCATCATCGAGAACTACCAGGCACTGCGCGACGAGCTCTCGGAGGACCACGAGTTCCTGAGCGACACCGACACCGAGGTCGTCCCGCATCTCATCGAGGACGCGCTCGCCGCGGGGGCCGAGCCCGAGGCTGCGGTCCGCGAGGCCGTCGCTCGATTGGAGGGCAGCTACGCCGTCGCGGTCGTCATCTCGGGTGTGGACGCCGTCTTCGCCGCGCGCAACGACTCACCGCTCGTCCTGGGCATCGCAGACGACGCTCACTACCTCGCGAGCGACGTGCCCGCGTTCCGGGCGTTTACTGATAGAGTGGTCTACCTCGACGACGGGGAGTTCGCCCGCATCACCGCCGACGAGTGGACCGTCACGACGCTCGAAGGGAGTGCGGTCGACAAGTCGGTCTCTCGCGTCGAGTGGGACGCAGAGGAGACCGGGAAATCCGGCTACGACCACTTCATGCTGAAGGAGATCCACGAGCAGCCGCGTGCCCTCCGGCAGTGTCTCCAGGGGCGCGTCGACGAGATGCGCGGGCAGGTCGACCTCGACGGGCTGGAGCGGCTCCAACCCACGCGGGTCCAGTTCGTCGCCTGTGGCACCTCCTACCACGCCGCGCTCTACGCCGTCCACCTGTTCCAGCAGGCCGGCGTGCCGGCACAGGCGTTCCTCGCCAGCGAGTACGCCACCTCACCCCCGCCGCTCGACGGGGTCGTCGTCGGCGTCTCCCAGTCCGGTGAGACCGCAGACACGCTCTCCGCGCTCCGGGTGGCCCGTCGCCGCGGGGCAAAGACCGTCGCCGTCACGAACACGGTGGGCTCCACGATGGCCCGCGAGTGCGACGAGGCGCTGTTCATCCGCGCGGGCCCCGAGATCGGCGTCGCCGCCTCGAAGACGTTCGCCAGCCAGCAGGCCGCGCTCAATCTCCTCGCGCTCGCGACCGTCGGGGCCGACGACGCCCGCGCGGTCATCGCCGCGCTGCGTGACCTCCCGGGTGACGTGCAGTCCGTGCTGGACAGCACGCGGGCGGAGGAGATCGCCGAGGAGTATCTCGACTCGGACGCCTACTTCTTCATCGGCCGCGGGCTGCAGTACCCCGTCGCGCTGGAGGGGGCGTTGAAGATGAAGGAGATCACCTACGAACACGCGGAGGGGTTCGCGGCCGGGGAGCTCAAACACGGGCCCCTCGCGCTCGTCACGGAGAACACCCCCGTCTTCGCCGTCGTCACCGGGGACGGGGAGCAGGCACGCAAAACCATCGGGAACGTGAAGGAGGTCGAAGCCCGCGACGCGCCCGTCGTCGCCGTGACTGATGGACAAAGCGACGTGGAGCGCTACGCCGACCACGTGCTCGAAATCCCGGAGACCCACCCGCGAACCGCGGCGGTGCTGGCGAACGTCCAGCTCCAGCTCGTCTCGTACCACACGGCGAACACCCTCGGCCGGCCTATCGACAAGCCCCGGAACCTCGCGAAGTCCGTGACCGTCGAGTAGCTACGCGGGCGGATCGACGGGCGCGTCCGACTGGATCCACGCCTCGTCTTCGCTCGGGTCGAAGATGATGACCGCGCCGTCCTCGAGTTTCATCGCGGCGAGCCCCGGTTCGCGTCGGTGTTCGACTGCCATGCTCCTACTCGCCGTACCACCGATAAGGGGATTGTCCGAACTCTCGCCCGCGTCTCACCCAAATTCCTCAGCGGTCCTGTTCGTACGTCTCCGGTGGGACGAGGACCTTCTCGAGGAGCTCGACGACGAGCGAGCCCTCGCTCGCGCGTTCTATCCCTCCTTTCAGTCGCGTCCAGAGGCGTTCCGGCCCCGACCCGTGCCAGCGTGGGCCGACCCAGCCGGCCACCCGGTCGATGAGGGCGATGACCGGCCCCACGGTGTACGTCTCGCGGAGGTCGATGACGATGACCTCCGGGTCGGGTTCGGCGGTGAGCCACCCGTAGAGCCACGACCCACGGCTCCACGCGGTGAGCGTCTCCGTCACCCGCTCCATTGCGCCGGCCACCCGCGACCCGGCAAGGAGGTCAGTCATCGGTCGCGACGGCGACGACGGTGCCCGTGAACTCGTAGCGGTCGGTCACCACGGGGAGCCGCTGTCCGAGTCGGAGCTGTCCGCCGGCGTAGGCGGGCCCCTCCGCGGTGGAGAGGGTTCGCAGCGCCAGGTCGACGCGGACGCGGCTGTGGGTCGTATTGACGCTCTCCCGGTCGACGCCGGTGACGCGGAGCACCTCCGTTCCGGCGAGTGTCCGGGTGTCACCGGTGGCGATGGCCGTGGCGACTTCGTCGGTGACGGTCGCGGTCACGGTCGTGGATGTGGTGCTCGTCTCGAAGCTCCCATCATCGGCGAGTCCACGGACGGTCCCTTGGAGCTCGTAGGCGTCGGTCGCGAGGGTGACCGTGGTTCCGGAGCGGACGAGCTGGCCCGCGGCGCGGAAGCCGTCTTCCGTGTCGCGGCCCTCGAAGGCGAGACGGAGTCGGACGATGGTGCTCCCGTCCTCGGCGGGGGTGCGGTACACGTCGGTCAGCTCCATCTCAGTTCCGTCGACGGTGACCGTCCCTGTGGTGACGAGCGCGCTCACCTGCGCCGGCTGTTCGCCCAGCGTGACGGTCGCGTGCTGGGTCACCGTCTCGGAGCTATCGCTTCCCCCTCCTCCAAGCACGAACGCGGCCCCAGCGACGACGACGGCGAGGGCGAACAGGACGACGAGCGCGTCGATGACGTTGACGCGCCCGAACAGCCGTCCCTTCTCGTCGATCCAGTCCATACCGGAGTCGGTGTGTCGGCCGCCTTACCGGTTCCGGTCGGACGGAAAGCTTTTACCGATAGTTACTCATCTACTGAGTAACCATGTCCATCCTCGTGACTGGCGCGGACGGCTACATCGGGTGGCCGACGGCGCTCCGCATCGCATCGCGCACGGACCAGCGAGTCGTCCTCGTCGACAACTTCGCCCGCCGGAACTGGGTGGAGGAGGTCGGTGCGACGAGCGCGACGCCCGTCGCCCACATCGAGACGCGGCTGGAGGCCGCAAAGGAGACGCTCGGGCTCTCGAACCTCTCCTTTGTCGAGGGCGATTTGACCGAGAAGGCGTTCGTCGAGGAGCTGCTGCAGGTGCACGAGCCCTCTGCCATCGTCCACGCGGCGGCCCAGCCGAGCGCGCCCTACTCGCAAATCAACGGCGAGCGCGCGAACTACACGCAGCACAACAACATGCAGGCGACCCGCAATCTCGTGTGGGGGCTCCACGAGAACGGGCTGGAGGAGACGCACTTCATCGAGACCACCACGACGGGCGTCTACGGCGCGCCGGAGTTCCCCATCCCCGAAGGTGGGGCGACGATGGAGAACCAGGGCGCACGCGACGAGGTGCCGTTCCCCGCGATGGCCGGGAGCTGGTATCACCTCACGAAAGCCCACGACGCGGCGAACCTCCGACTCGCGCACAAGCAGTTCGGCATCCCGATTTCGGACGTGCGCACGGCCATCACGTACGGCACCGAGACCGAGGAGACGCGCGACGACGACCGGCTGAAGACCCGCTTCGACTTCGACTACTACTTCGGCGTCGTCGCCCACCGCTTCGCGGCGCAGGCCGTCGCGGGGTATCCCCTGACGGTGTACGGCAAGGGCGAACAGCGCAAGCCGTTCATCTCGCTGGAGGACGCCGTCGAGGGGCTCGCCCGCCTCGCGCTCGAAGACCCCGACGACCGCCCGGACGGACTCACTGTGTACAACCAGGTCACCGCCCCCATCTCCATCGTCGGGATGGCGGAGACGATGCAGTCAGTCGCCTCGGAGTTCGACCTCGACGTGGATATCGAGCACTTCGAGAACCCGCGCGACGAGGACGAGACCCACCAGATGGAGATCGAGAATTCGCGATACATGGAGCTCATCGGAGAGTCCCGCCAGGACTTCGAGGCCGGCATGCGCGACGTGATGGAGACGCTCGTCCGGTATCAGGACACCATCGAGGCCTACGAGGACCGCTTCCTCCCGGGCGTGCTGGAGGAATGACGCACGTCGCCGTCACCGGCGCGGCCGGCTACATCGGGAGCCGCGTGGTCTACCAGCTGCAGCGCGACCACCCCGATTGGGAGCTCACGGCCATCGACAACTTCTATCTCGGGGATATTCGCCAGATCGGGGATGTCGAGGTCGACCACGTCGACATCCGGCATCGTGACCAGCTGGAAGAGGCGCTTGCGGGTGCGGATGTGGTGTTGCATCTCGCCGCGATTTCCGGCGTCGACGACTGCGAGGACCACCCCGATTTGGCCTACGAGGTGAACGTCGTCGGGACGAACAACGTCGCGTGGTTCTGTAAGAAGACCGGGGCTGCGCTGGGGTTCCCGTTCTCGATGGCGGTGATCGGTGATCCGACGGCGTTCCCCATCACCGTCGAGATGGAGCGCGACCCGCTGAACTGGTACGGCCGGACGAAGGTGCTCGGGGAGTCCGCCATCGAGGACTTCGCTCAGGACGCGTTCCCTGCGCATCTGTTCATGGTCTCGAACCTGTACGGGGGCCACGAGATCGACGGGACGGAGGTCTCGAAGGGAACGGTGATCAACTTCTTCGTGAACCGGGCGCTCGCGGGTGAGCCGCTGACGGTTTATGAGCCGGGCACGCAGGCCCGGAACTTCGTCCACGTGAAGGACGTGGCGAACGCGTTCTGTCTGAGCGTAGAGAAGTTGGTTAAGGAGCGTGCGGCTGGTGTGACCGGGGTGCAGAAGTTCGAAGTTGCGTCAGATGAGGATCCCGGTGTGATGGAGGTCGCGGAGTTGGTGCAGTCGATTGCGGGTGAAGAGTTGGGAGTCGATGTCGAGGTGAAACTGGTCGAGAACCCCCGGAGTGGGGAGACGATGGTCGAGGAGTTCGGGGTGGACACGTCGGCGGTTCGTGATCGGTTGGGATGGGAATCGAAGCAGTCCGTCCAGGAGAGCATCCGCGAACTCCTGACCCGGCCGTAGCCGACCGAGCCCCCCGTTTTCCCGTCACGTCGTCGTCTTATCCAGGTTCGCCGACGGCTCGGTCTCGCCGGAGTCGGCGAAGACACCCGGAAGCGGTTCGACCCGGAAGACGTACTCGGCGGAGGCCCGATCGAGGTTCGTCGGACTCTCGTCGTCCGCATGCGCCCGGCACATGACCGCCTCGGCGGTGACGAGCCCGTGACCGGTCTCCTCTTGATACCGCTCCGTGACGCGGAACGCGGCGCGCTCCTCGCAGTTACGATAGTGACAGACCGGCGGCGAATCGGACTCGTCCACCGGTTCGGCCTCGTCAGCTCGGTCGATGGCCTCCTCGAGCTCCCGCTCGCGCTGTCGCGTCTCCTCGTCCCGAGCCTGTTTCTCCCGTCCGTCCCTGGTATCGGCCATACTCCTAACACGGGGGAGCGAGGGAAAACCCTGTGGGCGGCGGTGAGCGATGGCGTTCCCGTCCCCGGTCACGAGCGGTCGAACGCGACCCGTCGGTCGCCGGGGGGAACGCCGTCGCGTCACGGTTTGGACTGGCGGCGTTCGAGTCGAACGTCTCGAGCGCTGGCGTACGGCTCGTGCGGGCGGCCTAACGTGGGACTGTACTCGATGAACCCCTCACACCACAGACAGACCGTAAACGACAGCGGCGTCCCACCGGAGTCGTACGCCGACCGATAGATCGGGGTCCCATCGCCGCAGTGCGGACACGCCATGATCTCCGCACCCGCCGCACACATCGCCTTCCCGATGCCGTGGTTGAGCTTATACCACCGGATCAGTTCGTGGAGGAATCGCATGACGGTACCTGTAATACTTGTCGTTCGACGTGGTTATACTTTTGTTACTTGCTCACGTTCCACATACTCGAATCGACCACGGCGGTCGTCTCCACGGTGCCCTTATTATTGTGCCATCCGTACCATGCTAGTGTATAGCGATGCTCGAGGAGTTCTCGGACGGCTACTACGTCGGGCGGTTCTACGTCGAGCCGTACGACGGTGCCCACGTCGTCATGGATCACGAGCAGCACGTCGAGGCGAACGAGCGGGTGTACGCGACCGGCGCGGACGTCGAACGGCTGGATCACCCGCTCGTGGTGAAGGTCGACCAGCGTCACTTCCCGGTGTTCGCGGCCGACGACATCGGAATGGATACGCTCGGCCTACCCGAACCGGTGCTCGAATCGACCCGTGTCGACGCTCCACCGACGCTGAAGACCGTCCTCGTCGCCAAAGCGGAGCGAGCTGCCCAACTGCTGGAATGGGCCACGCCGTACACCGTCAGGGCCGCGGACTTCGCGTGAGGCGCCTGGAACGATCGTGCTGTGAGCTCTACCCGAAATTGGGGTCATTCATTTCCTGGGGAAACGGAGTGATTTTGACGGTAATCGAGCGACCGAGTTCGTACGTTCGTGTCTCAGAGCTACTTGCGGTCGAATCCGAGATTTGACCGCACGAAGATACCGTCGTTTCCGGTGTACGGTTGGCTCACCATCCGCTAAACATCCGTGTAGAAGCCGTGTACGTGGTACTTCCAAAGAGCCTCCACTCGAGGCCGACTGCAGACACGCTTGTCGAGTCGTCGAATCCCGCGTTTTTCGCCCAGAATAGCGCTAATACGGTGATATTCGAACGCGAATCTATCGCCACTGAATCGCGATGCGGTGCGTCGTTGTAACCGAAAACTACGAATCCGGCGTACACCGGCCGTTGGCCGTCGCTATCGGGGTAATACGGATTTCCGGACGGGCGATACTGGTGTGGATTCTGACGGTCGTATCTGTCGGCTATACCCACTCTACTCGTGGAATACGTACGATACTGGTTCCGGGGTCGAATTTGATCTCGTTTCCCTCGTGGGCACTCCGAAACAGAATACGAGTGATACACCCGTCTCAAACGCCGTTGTTCGACGGAATACGGGCCCAACTCTCTTCGGCTCGCCGATTCGTATTTCCACGATACAGGCGGTCTTCCCCCCGTTCTCTATTCGGGCGTTTCGGTCTGCAGCGGGTCACTCCTTTGGGCTCACGCGGTACTCTGTACACACACAGGTGTCACACTCTCTAGCGGGGGAATAGCCGTCTGTACGCCCCTCTCTACCTCCGAATGCCCCCGATTCAACCAGTTTGACTGGCGAGAATGGCGCTCGCCCGAGGATACGAACGCCACTCATTCGACCCCGGCTGTTTCATCCCGAGTGGCCACTGTAAGACCAGCACTTCGAGTGGAACGAATCACCCTCCAACTGCGACTACCTGACTCAAGGAGAGGGTCCTGTCTTTACGCGAAACGACTGACGAAATCGCCCGCCTACAGTCGAAATTGCCCGAGAGACGCAGTCTCTCGGAATCACGGAAGACGAAGTCTTCCGGACGACTCCGAGAGGGGCGCTACTCCTCGAATCGGATTCGACGGCTGTACCGACAGCGGACGAAGCGTCGTGACCACGCACAGAACGCGCTGGTGCGCGACCTCGTTGAACGACTGTACGACGAGGGCGTGGCGACGGTGTACGTAGGCGACTTGACCGACGTGCTGGAAACGTACTGGTCGGTCAGAGTGAACGAGAAAACGCACAACTTCTGGGCGTTCAAGAAGTTCATCCACCGTCTCGCGTGTGTCTGTGAGGAGTACGGCATCTCTCTCGAAGCCGAGTCGGAAGCGTGGACGAGTCAGGCGTGTCCCGAGTGTGGCGACCACGAGGAGACGGTTCGCCACGGGGATACGCTGACGTGTCCATGCGGTTTCGAGGGACACGCCGACCTCACGGCGTCAAAGACGTTCCTTCGGGAAAACAGCGATTGCAAAATCAGGCCGATGCCACGGCCCGTGCGATTCGAGTGGGACGACCACGACTGGTCGGGGAAACCACACCCTCACGAAAGTCCCAAAGAAGTGCGCACGAACCCGCAAGTTGCCTCCGTGGGTCGGTAGCCGAACCCCCAACGGAGGAATCCTCGCGCTTTACCGCGGGGAGGATGTCAATCACGGTCGAGCTCACGCTGGAGTTGACTGACCGTACGGACCTGTGAGAAGCCGGGTTCGTCGATCGTCCAGCGACTCGGTGGGGAGTTCTCACTGTAGGTTTTCTCGACGCGGGGCTGCCCGTCGCTGGGGTGGTTGAGTGCGCCAAGCACCTCGTGGGCGATCGCCTGCGTCCGGACCACCCAGATCGCTTCGTCGGGGTCGACGGCCGCCATCTTGTCGAAGTCCGCGGGGACCGCTTCAGCAAGATCGTTGTTCGAGCGCTCGGCTTCGAGGCTGACGACGATGCGCCCATCTGCATCCAGGCCAACGGCATCGAAGCGCCCCTCTCCATCCGGCACGTCGTAGTACGACTGCGCTTCGACGACAGGGGAATCCGTGTCGTCGACGAACGCCTGCTCGATGTATCGGCGGCCGAGCTCGACGAGGACGGTGTGGTAACTGGATTCGGCCACGTCACCCTTCCCGTGGCCGTGGGTATCGCCTTCGCGGTGGGGTTCATGGAGTAGCTTTCGACCCTCGTGGGTGACCGTGTAGAGCTGGTGGACGTAGTCGCCATCATTCCGGAGCAATCCAGCATCGATGAGTTCGGTGATGGCCGCATCAGCCACGCCTGTGTACGCCTGCAAGAGGTCCATACTGTCGCGGAGGAGATCGTATTCCAGCGGATCGAATCGACCGTGCTGTGCGTTGTATACTGCCTGCAAGAACAGGAGTTGCTGCGTGGAATACCCGCTATCCAGCCGCTCGTTGGGCGTGAGCGTGAGCGAGAGTTCACAGATCGGAATCGAGTCTCTGTCCACGGCTTCCAGATCGTGACAGCAGCTAATCGCGCGTCGCATCCCGTCGATAGCGGCATCGTAGCGAGCGCCACAGGCTCCACAGACGAGCGCGTGTGCCTGTTCGTCGTACGCGACGCACGCTGGAAGTCGGTCGGTGTACGACAGCACAGAGTCGGCGCTGGTGGACTTCCGGGCCTGTTCTGGAGTCTGTGGCTGTCGTGTGGATTTCCCCTCCAGCGATAGCCCATGTCTCTCTCGTGTCCGTTCCTCCACGGCGTCAACAAGCGCCTGGAAGGCCAGCTCGCGTGGCTCAGAGAGCGACTTGTCTCCTTCGAGGTGTCCCGGCGGTAACGGGAGCGATTGCATGACGAACGGCTGTGGACGCGGCTCACCGAACGGTGCGGCGAGCGAGGTGAGCCACTCGCCGCGGGAGAGCGCTCGAAGCCGATTGCCGACTTCTTCGGCGGGCATCGCCTCGGTCGCCAACCGTTGCTGGAGATGGGTATCGACGGCGACGTTCCCCGTGACGATGGAGCCGACGTTGTTCATCACCTCGTCGTAGGTCCGGGGGGCTTGCTCGCGCAGTTGGGCGGGGAACTGCATGGCGAGCGTGACTGAGAGAGTGAATCCCCGGGATTGCGCGAGCAGGTCTGTGAGGAGCTCGGAAACGGCGAGACTCGCGGCCTCCTCGAGATAGAGATTGACCAGCGGTGGATTCTCATCCATCTGTTTCCGTCGCTGGAGCGCCGTCCAAAGCTTCGAGAGCACGACGAGTGTGAGCGCGCGCTGGCTCTGTGGCCGAAGTCCGCCCAGATCAAAGATGACGACGGCGTTCTCATCGAGGATGTCGCGGAGGTCGAACGCCGGCGTGTCTTCGCTCGGGATGTGATTGAAGACTCGGCCGAGACGCTCATCGAGCGGGATCTTTTCGATGCGGTTGGCGACGCCCTGCATGATCGCATCAAAGGCGCGCTTGTCGTTCTCCGTGACGCCAGTCAGCATTCCCCTCAAATCATCGTCGGTCACCTGTGGCGGGGTCTTCGACTCTCGCAGTTGCCGCGTCGCTCGCTGGAGGTCGCGGTGGGTGTACGCATCCGCCCCGTACTCCGGGTCAAACAGGGCTTTCACGAGATACCGGATCACGTCGGGTGAGCGGACGGCACTCTCGAAGTTCTCTTCGGACATCACCCCCCGGAGAACCTCGATATAGTGGTCGACGACGTCCTGGACGGCTGTGGTTCTGGAGACCCCGTCGGTGAGCTGGTCGCGGATATCGAAAAAGGAGAACGCGGGAAGGGTTTCGGCACAGTCGAAGTAGTAGACGTTCTCGAGGGTGCCGTACTCGGCGAAATGGGCTCTGAGATACTCGGTCGGCATGCCGTCGCCCTTCGGGGCGATGAGGATATCCGCGCCATCCGTCGCAGCGTGATTCTGGAGGATGGCGTTCTCGAGGGCGGTCGTCTTCCCGGAGCCGGTCTTCCCGAACCAGGCGACGTGCATCGGTTGGAGGCTGGGTGGGAGGGCGACGGGCGTCTCGTGTGCCGTGCCGTCCTGGGCCAGCGGCCTCCCGAGCGGGAGGCCCGTCTCGTAGTAGGCGAGTTTGTCGTCGTCCGGAGGCGTGATGCCCGTGCGTTCGGCGGGAATCGACCGGAGACTGCGGCGAGCCGCGTCTGTGAGTGACGCCCCATCGAGGAGACAGAAATGGGGAACGGTCGTCGAGTCGGCGACGATCCGCGGGGAGTTGTTCGGGGCGAGCGGGAACTTGCGTGTGAGCGTCCGTGTGAGTGAGGTGCCGTCTTTGACGGTGCGATTTTCAATCGCTTCGTTGAGGGCGTCGGCATCACTATCGAGCGTGGCCCGTACGTCGTAGAAGTCGCCACCGATGGCGTTGAACGTCGAGGCGAGATCACGGAGCGTGGTCTCCGCGTCGGGGCCGTCTGCGAGGAGCCGTGCATTGATATCGAAGCTGTTCCGGCTGGATTTCGCGAGGATAGCGTCGATTCTCGTGCCGGGGATGCTCCCCGAGTCGCCGCGGCGGTGTGCAGACCGGCGTGGGGAGTGGCGTTCTTCGTCGTCCTCTATCGACCCGAAAATCGATTTGAACAGCCGTTGGCCGACCGTGTCTCGGTTCTGGTCGAGTCGCCGGATGCGGTACTCGGCGTCGCCACTCCAATCCAGTTTCGGTGTGAGGAGTGCCTGATAGACGACGGTGCTGTTCGTGGTGGCCATTCCTTGGACGACCGATTCGAGCGGGAGATTCGGTGCGGCCTCGACGCGAGCGGTGTCGTGTTGTTCCGGGGCATCCGCGAGCGATGGCGGGCGGAGTCTCGTTTGCCAGTCCTGTGCTCGCTCGCCAATGCCGTGGAACTCTGCGGCTGTGGGGGCGTCGAGTTCGGGTAGTGGGTTGTCCTCGACGTCATCGATGCGATAGCTATCGGGTGTGAGCCGATTGAGGATTCGAAAGAGCGTGCCGGAGGCTCTTGGTGTAGTGCCGAAGTAGTAGGCAACCTCCTCATTCCCTGCGTCGCTCACGAGAAGACACTCGATCGGTGTATCGAGTGCTCGGTGGAGTTGCTCGAACTGCCCCGTGATGCGGTCGGCCGGAAGTGACTCCTCACTCGGCCGAACGCGAAGATACGCGAAATCCGCGGCCATTATACGTTGCTTTCTAAAGCTCACTAATGAGTTAGCCGGTTCGACTAACGGTTGGCGCTGTCAGTTACCCACGACTGAAGTCGTGGGCTTCCTCCTTGCATCTGTGTGACTCCTTCGAAAGCCACAGAAAGAATTTTGTTATCTCGATTCTGGACTCGGCGAACATGCTACTGTACGCCAGCCTGTCTCACATCTCCTCGAAGGTTCCCCCCTGTTCACCACGACCGTGCTCCAGATGGAGGTCGTTCACGATGCCTCTAGATGAGTTCGTCATCTTGCACCAGATTGCTGCAATCACGAGTGCGGTTCGGAACGTGACGAAAGCCCCCGGATGCTCGACTCGATGCGGGCACTGCGCTCCTCGCATGCTGCGGTGCTCAGTGCTCCGCGTCTTCGTCGAGCACCCGGCCCCTTTCAGTCCCGCCCTGGTGGACTGGTCGGCATCGTGTCGGGTTCGGGTTTCTCTGGTGTGTCGTCACGGCCCGCCCCGCTCGCCGCTACCGCCCTCCGCGTCGCTCGCGACCGACCATTCCGGGCATGCGGGCGCTCTCCACACCGCGAGCGCCCGTTCCGGGCTAAAGTGAATCTGGTCTCGACGCCAGCATTAAGCGCGTTTTCGGTTGCGCCCCTCGCGGGCTTTCGCGTTCCAGCGCTTTGGGCCGTTCCGCGCGGCGAGCCACACTACAGCTCGCCGTGCTCACGACCGTCGCCCTGGACACGGACCCGCAGTCCGGGCCGGACACGAGAAACGGCTTAAAGCTGGCCGCTCGCTCCGGGCGGGTCGCTGTCGCACTCACTGCGTTCGTGCGACAATCCCTGCCTCGCTGCGCTCGGC
The DNA here is from genome assembly GCF_051195035.1 of Natronomonas sp. EA1. Taxonomy (NCBI): domain Archaea; kingdom Methanobacteriati; phylum Methanobacteriota; class Halobacteria; order Halobacteriales; family Natronomonadaceae; genus Natronomonas; species Natronomonas sp. EA1. The sequence continues at coordinate 157,069 of NZ_JBNTJV010000003.1, read as the reverse complement.
AGGACGGCGCGCGTGGCTGGTTGGGTTCCTTCCTGCGATGCGCTCTCGCTCGCGCCCTGGGGGCGCTCGCGAAGGCGCGAGCGAGAGCGCGTAGTGGTGACTGGTCGGTCGATGTCTGTGGAAACCCCCGTGCTGGAACACGGGGAGTCGGACGCTCAGTAAGCGCCTTCAGGTTGGAATAACCCATGTCGAATTGGAACATTCTTCGAGAAAAAGGTTCGGTCGAATCGGACGATGAACAGTACGCGGTCGATAAGAGCTCGGAGCTGCGTCCCACGGTGGAGTTGCGGTCGCAGGCGAAGATCGATTCGGAGGCGATTGCGAAGGTGGACGGGACGGGTGAGCACCCATACGGGATGACGCTCGAAGCGCAGGAAAAGTGGGAGGCGCGTGAAGCGGAGAAGGCACGAACGCGTGAACGGCGAAAGACGCAGTCGTCGGTGCGTGAGTGGGGGAGTCGGGTGAGCGTGGCGCGTGGACGGAAGCAGGCGCGGCGTGCGTTCGAAGAGCGGGCGGCGAGCGTCGATTCGTGGCAAGCTCCGGGTCGGGGCGACCCACGGGAGATGTTGGAGCGCGACGAGTTGGCGGCGATAAATCAGCAAGCGCGACACATTGCTTCGAAGGTGCGAGATAGCAGTAGTCCGGCGGCTGTGAGCAGGCGGTTGGCCGAACGGGTCGCAGATGGGGATTCACTGTTGAGCGCGTCAGTGGCCGTCATGGAAGCGGAGCAACGGCGGTGGGGGTCGATCGTGCCGATCGGGCTGTTGGAGGAGCTCTCGCGTCGGGAGGTCTCGATTCAGGGCGAAGTAACGCGGCTGTTCGAAGCGTCGTCGCCGGCGATTCAACAAGTCGGGCTCATCGAGGACGAGACGGGCACGACGAAGTTCACGGTCTGGCGGGCGTCGCGATGTACAGTGGTCGAGGCGGGCGACGAGGTGCGAATGCGGGATGTGGCCAAGAACTGGTACGGCGGGCGCGTGTCAGTGGCTTTGACGGGTGAGTCGAGAATCGTCTTCCCGGAGCGAGCGTAGCCGGGGTCGTTTTCTTCTTTTTATGAGCCACCTCTCCACGCCCTCCTCCCCACCCTCCGCTCCGTGCTCGCTGGCGCTGTGCGCGCAGCCACGACCTGTCGGTGTCAACAAACTGACTGCCGATAGTGGCAACTATCGTACCTTGAATAATCATACTTCAGGGTATGAGTAAACGGAGTATTATGTGGGAGCCATTGTCGACCCTGTTCGCACCCTCAGCCGCACTCGGAGCAGTGACAGAATGCCTGAAGGTCGTGGTCGAATGAGACGATGTGGGAATGGATCTGGCTCGCCACAGAATGCATCCGCTTGGCCTGCGTCTTGGTCGTGACAGTTGTCCCGTAGTAGTGCCTTGTCCGCCGAGTGTCGTAGAGCCCGTGAAGCGACTCGATCGTCGCGTCTTCCAGCGGGACCTGTCCCTTCGCGAACTCGTAGGGAGACTGGTGATTGCGGAGTTCATGCGGGTCTGTTCCTGCGACTGCAATGAGATATCCTTGGAACGTGTGTTCAATCACGATGAACGACTGCTCGAGAATTGCGCCGTAGTAGTCGCCAGCGTTATCAAGCACTGTGGATACTTCGAGGAGGCGGCAGGCTTTCTGTATCTGCACTTCGCCTTCGCTAGCGTCGGGGGAGGCATTTAGTCCGGGTTCGAACGTCGGACGGCCATCCGCGTGACCGAAGGCGTCCTCTGCCGCCGCAATCTCATCCAGCAGCTCGGTGGGATCACTCATGATTGAGAACCTCCATCTTGACTCGTTCGAGCGTTTCCGACGAGCGGAGCGTGATTCCGCCCCCGAACAGTTGTTCGGCGTCGACTCTGTCCGCTTGGTTGATGATGGATTGCGGGGTTTCGACGATGATTTCGAAGCGATATCGTTGTGCTGAAGACCAGTTCCAGCCGTCGCTCTCGAGCGTGTCTCTAATTTGGCTCCAACCGCTTTCGAAATCCGCGTTCAACGCATCGGTGACGGCGACTGAAGGCGGTATCTGGAGGCTATCGAGTTGCTTCGAGAGTTTGTTCGCGGCGTGCCGTTGCTGCATCTGATCCCCCCCGACGAGGACCCAGAGATCGATATCTGATTGCCGGTCGGCATCGCCTCGGGCGACGCTCCCGAACAGAACGATGCCTAGCACATCTTCGAGTTCGTCTTCGATGTAGTGCTGTGCGATCCGGACCGGGGTGTGGAACTCCGTTTGTGGAATGCTTCGAATGGGATCAGTGGGCTTGTGGAGCAGCGATCTATTGATGTGCACCCGTCGGGCGTTTCCCTTGTGGAACGTTTCGATGAGCTCGTTGGCTTCGAGGACGTCTATGGCTTCACGGGTCGCGCGTTCGCTGTGGGGTGTCACTCGTGAGAGTTGTCTGATCGAGACGTTGATGTCGGGATTGTCACTGAGGAAGTTGAGAATATAGGCAGTGGAGCTGTGCTTGAACAGGGAGCCGTCCCGTATCGGAAGCGGAATGGCAAGCCCACCTCCATCGAGCCGAGGAACTTTTTGTGGCTCTGAACTATTACTCTGCATACGGCACCTTAGTTCTCTTTAATATTTATACTTTTAGTACTATGGGGGCTGTAGACTGCCCGGCATTGTCTAGTTAGGCTAATTTGAGAAGCGAGCAGTTCGTAGACCTAGTGCTTTGCTCGACCTAGAACTGCTCACAGAGTCGTTGGAAACGGCGAATTATGAATGTTGGCAGCGGGAGCGAACGGCGACGCCCGTCAAGGCGTTCGCCGTTCGACTCCACGCTGCCGGTTTGTCGTTAGAGAGATAGAAGCTATTCTCCGACTTCTCGGCGTAGAACGCTCGTTTCAAGCGATTTTTTAGTGGGTACATCGGCTGGCTGACAGTGTTTCCGACCCGCCGACGTTCGGGAGAGCAATGCTCTCCCGCAGCCCATCAGAACGCGAAGCGTTCTGAGGACGGCGCAGCCGAGGCGGGTCGCGGTCGACGAGACTGCTGTCAAGATCAATGGTGAATGGTCTTGGTTGTATGCTGCAATAGACCTCGACACGAAAGTGATTCTTGATGTCGCGCTGTTCAAGCGTCACGGAACCGATCTCGCGGCTGCGTTTCTCCACGGGTTCTGCGAGAAACACGACTGTTCAGATACGGTGTTTCTGGCCGATGCGTTCGGTTATCGGACTGCATTCTTTCGATTAGGTGTGAACGGTCGGGTCAACTACACCGAGCGAAACCTCATCGAAAAGTGGTTTCACACGTTCAAAATGAGGGTCGACCGTTTCCACAACTCGTGGGTGGGAAGTCCGCTGAGCGTCCGCCAGTGGCTTGCAGTGTTCGTTCATTACTATAATTTTCAGCGACCGCATAATCGCTCGACGGACGAACGCCGGTCGAGGAGGTGCTAAACTAGACAGTGCCAGCCAGAGGAAACACTTACACTCCGGTCAGGACATCGTTATTATCCTCTACATCTCTCGTGTGAATATATGGCAACATTAACCACTGTGGGTGTATCGGCCCTGATTGGAGTACTTATTGGGTATTCCTTCAACGAGATGTTCGGCGGGAGACGCAGCTCGATCGGTGTTCACCGGAGCGACGGGCGACTGCTGCCATTCTGGCCAGGAGTAGTTTTCTTCTCAGTGATCACTATCATTGTAGCGCTGAGTACAACCGCAATTTCCGCAATGATCACAGATGCTTTCTCCGGACTCGGGGGGTTCATTCTTGCATGGTTAGGGGTAGCCTTCTTCCTAGCATTGGGAAGCTATTCGAGATAACTCGGCTTCGGTCCCTCGGTCGGAATGTGGAGAGTCACGGAAAGGGGTAGTAATCCATTGTATTAGCATACACCCCAGTTGCGACTAGTTGGTCGCACAGAGAGTTTATTGGCCCCTAACGGGCGAGGGGCGCACCAGAAAGCGTGCCTCGATTTCAAATGGGCCATCGAGCACTCATCGCGTACGAACGGCAGAACGGACGATTCAACTTGCATTATTCCCACTGGGGAGCGTGTCAACTCCGACTGAAACACCGGGTTGCGGAGGCAACTCCCTTCGGTGGTGAAGTGCCCTCGCAGTGGGCACGGGAGGTCTTCGATGCCCTGGCAGCCGGTGAAGCCATCGAGGATCTCTCGTATCGGTACAATCTGGCGGGTGATATCTTGACTGACGTCGAGCCGGTCCCACGGGCAACGGACGTGACGTTCGAGGAGGCGATTACGGAGCACCTGGATTTCCTGCAGCACGAGGCGTTCTACACGGTCTGCCACGAGTTCGAGGTGACGGCGTTTCGGACGCTCTGGCTGGGGTTGGAGTACGATTCAGAGCGCATCGCCGACAGTCCCACGGTCGGGCATGGCGTCCTGCAGCAGGTTCGCTGGCACGATGGGCAGCCAGTCGGGGATGGCTACATCCAGGGGCAGTTCGCGGGCGTGAAACGCGTCGTGGGGGACATGATCGATAGGGGCGCCTTCGACCTCGACGAAGCACTCGAATACGTGCGCGAACAGACGCGCGGCGGTCGGTGACCTGACCACGATTCGGGTTCGACGCCAGCGGTAGCCACCTCTGGGAGATTTTGTTTGCGCCTCGACGGGCGAGGCGCGTCCCCACGTGCCCGAGCAACGTGCCAGATCATGTCCTTACCAAACTCGACGTATCGAATCGATTCTTGAAACGAGCGCAGTACGAGGCGTTCTCCTTTACTGTCCTAGACGAAGGCGTTCTTGTCCGCAACGGGAGCCATGCGAATCCCGATGAACACGAATATCTCGTCACGGTCGCTGACGGCGTTCCCAGCCACTGCAGTTGTCCGGCCGACAACCACTACTCGCCAGCGTGCAAGCACCGATTGGCCGTGGCGATTCGTACTCCGGTGCTTGCAGCTGCACAGCAACTGGACGCTCCACAGGCAATCGCGGACGGTGGCACGGAAGCCGTCGACGCGTCCCCTCCTGAGGATGAGGAGGACCGGCCGGAGTGGTGTGCCTGCCCGGAGCTTTGCGATGACTTCCCGTGTTGGGAGTGTTTTCATCGAGGGCTGAAGCCGCTCCCCAAGGACTGACCGCAGGTCCGAGGCCCACCGTACGTCCAGCAGGGGCGCTCGGTTCGTTTTATAACCCCCTGACGGGTGCGAGGGTTGTAACCGGGAGCGTGACTGTTGTCTCAGTGTCGTGTGACGGAGGGCACACACCACGCTTCCGGTGAGAGTCCGTGGTGAGAGACGTGGCCAGAAACACCGTCTACGTTCGTATTCGGTGCTCAGCGCGACGCAGAACGCAGCAAGCTGTCGATATCATCGAGCGTGAACAGCGACCACGACTCGGAGAGGTCGTCTTCGAGCCCCTCGACGAAGCCAGATTTCGAGAACAGGGCATAGCGCACTTCTCGGTCGCCAGGCCCCCACCGGACATGCGCTGTCGTCTCTCGTAGACGCTCGACGAGCGCCGCTCCGACAGGCTCCGACGTCCACTTACACTCGGCGAGCAGGAGTCGGTCGTCGTTCGGCGCGAGGCCGACGATATCGACCTCGTGTTCTCGATACCACCACCGACCGACCGCGGAGTAGGGTGGAACGTCGCCGCGTCGGATGGCCTCCCAGACGGCCTCCTGACACACGTCTTCGAAGGTCGTCGCGACGTGGGTCGGGAGATCGGGCGCGATCGTCCCGTCGTACACGATATTCGGGGCCTCCTCGATACTGGAGCGGTTCGGCTCGATATACCGAAACCAGAACCGTAGGAACTCATCTGCGATTCGGTACTGTGACCGCTTCGACTTCTTTTGAGAGGCAGTTACGGGCACCTCACGCTCGATCAGTCGGAGTCGCCGAAGCGTCTGTAGGTATTTCGAGAGCGGGCCCGAGTCGATCGCCGTCGCGCCGGCCACCTCGTTTGGCGTCGTGTGTCCCAGGGCGATCGCTTCCAGGATGCTCATGTACCGAGCAGGGTTCCGGAGTTCGGTGCGAAGCAAGAACTCCGGCTCGTTGTACAGGACCGCTGTCGGTGACAGAAGTCGCGATCGTACGTTCTCCCTGAGTGATCGGTCGTAGTCGAACAGCGTGAGGTACATCGGTGTCCCACCAGTGACTGCATACGACCGAATCGCATCCGCAATATCGTACTCGATGATCTCACGTGCCTGCTTGAACGAGAACGGCTGCACGTCGAGCTGTGCCGTTCGACGGCCATACAAGGGACTCTCGTGGCCCAAGACCTCCGATTCCATCGTACTCACGCTCGACCCGCATAGCACCAACATCGAATCAGTCTCGTGGAGGTGCTCATCGACGAACTCCTGCATGTAGGATGGAACCGAATCGTTCTCCTCGACCAGATAGGGAAACTCGTCGATGACGACGACTAGATCTTCAGTGGCGAGTTTCTCACCGAGATACTGGAAGGCGTCGTCCCACCCATCGATGCGGGGAACTCTGTCGTCGAAGTGGTCTGCAATGCGGTCGATGAACTTCTCGCGCTGGCGGTGCTCTGCTTCCTGCGCCGCGAGGAAATAGACGTGCGGTACGTCAGTACAGAACTCCTTGAGCAGCTCCGTCTTGCCGACACGACGGCGACCGTAGACGACGATGAAGTCCGAGCCTGGGGACTCGACCCCGGACGTGAGTGTCTCGAGTTCGTCCACACGGTTGTAGAAGGTCATACTCTAAATAATCATTATCGCAATAATGACTTATGGCTTCCGGCGGTCGACGAGTAAAATCCCTCCATCATCTTTCTACAAGCAGGAAACCCTGCCCCTTGGGGCGGGGAGGAATGCGACACTTAGCCATCTGTCCAACTACTGCGTTCCGTCGGTGTCGAGCGCGCGGTAGCCTTCGAGAAGGAGGCCTTTCCACGTGTACCCGCGCCGCTCTTTGAACTCGCTTAGTTCCTCGTACTGCTCCTCGTCTACTTTGATGTGGATGCTCTTTGGCATACATGAGTATCTTATCCCATAGTCTTATGTACCTTCGGGTTGTCCGTGGTACTGTCGGATGACCGCCACCGCCACGAAAACGCTCGAAGCCACGCTTGCGCCCCCGACGGCGCACAAAGAGCGTCGGCTTCAGCGGACCGTGGCGACCTACCGCCGTGCGCTCTCGGACGCGTTTGAGAGTGGTGCGGACACGCAGACGGCGGTCAACGATGTCGTCACCGGCTACACTCTCACGTCCTACGCGAAGGACGCGCTCAAGAACTACGTCCCGCAACTCCGCGACACGTACAACGCTTCGGAGTTGGACGACGACCACCCCGTTCGGTTCACGAACCGCGGGTGGAACTTCGACCACTCCGAGGACCGAACACATGAGTTCTGCTGGCGCGTTCCGCAGGCCGGGCGTGGCAACGCCTTCTGGATACCACTCCGCATCAACCCCGCCCAACACGACTTGTGGGCGGACTTGCTCGACGGCGACGTAACGGTCGGAGAGTTCCGACTGCAAGAGAACCGCACCAACTGGGTGCTTCACGTCACCGTCGAATACACGGTCGCGGAACCAGAGGAACCGGACGACCCGACGCCGGTCGGATTCGACATCGGTGAATCCAAACTCCTGACGGGCTGTGCCTGTCGGGACGGTACTCCTACCCAACCGTACATCTACGACGGCGGACGGGCGCGATACCTCCGCAAAGAGATGTTCACGACCTTCCGTCGTCTCCAAGCGCGCGACGCCGAGTGGCGCGTGGACGAACGATTCGACCACTACCAGAACGCCCTCACGGACATCGTGGAGAAGGCATCCCGCGAAGCCGTCGAGTACGCACGACAGTTCGAGAACCCGGTTATCGTTCTCGAAGACCTGTCGTACATCCGCGAACACCTCGACTACGGCAAGTGGATGAACCGTCGCCTCCACAATTGGGCGTTCGCACGTCTCACCGGACGCATCGAAGACAAAGCCCTCGAAGCGGGTATCCCGGTGCGGAAGGTCAACCCGGCGTACACGAGTCAGACGTGTCACGCCTGCGGCCATCTTGGTTCTCGAAGTTCGCAGGCGACGTTCCGATGCACGAACTCGGAGTGTTGGGTGACGGAGTACCAAGCGGACATCAACGCGGCGGCCAACATCGCCGGTCGCCTCAACCCGTGGGGAGAGAGCCTGTCGCTGAAACCGACGGGCGATGACTCGCCACGGGACGGGAGTGCTTGTGACAGCACCACAGGACACCGCACGCCGAGTCCGAAACCCGGACAGACGACGCTTGCGGCGTTTCAGTCCTGAAACCTCCCTCGACGCGAGGCTTCCCTTGTAGGAAGCCCCGCCCTTTAGGGCGGGCGAGGATGTCACTGCAATACAGCTCGTTTTGTCGCCCCCTGACGGGTGCGGGGCGTCCTGAACTGACGTACTCGCAGTAATTCGAGTTTCTGAAAACTATGGCAATGACCAGTGACCCGTCGGTCTCGTTCGACGAGAGCGAGACGCGACACGACGAGATGCACAGTACGATCCAAGAATGGCTGGACGACCTCGCCGCAGGCGTTGACGACGCGAGAACCAGCGAGCAGTTCGAAGAGTGGCTCGATGTCCAGAGTCGGTTCCACGACTACTCCCATCGAAACACGCTCTTGATAACGCTCCAGTGTCCCGAGGCGACGAAGGTTGCGGGGTACAACACGTGGCGAAGCGAGTTCGACCGGCATGTCAAGGAAGGCGAGCAGGCGATCTGGATCTGGGCTCCGATCATCACGACGCGGTGTCCCGAGTGCGAGAACTCCCCGAGTTATCATGAGCAGAGTGAGTGTGCGTACGACGAGACCCCTCCTGCGGAGTGGTCGAAAGGACTCGTCGGCTTCCGACCCGTGCCGGTGTTCGACATCTCCCAGACGGAGGGCGAACCCCTCCCCGACCTGGATACCGCGGCGGTTGGCGAGGCTGACGAACTCGTTCCGACGCTCTTGGATGCAGCGGACGACCTCGGAGTGACCGTCCGTGTCGTCGAGGGCGACGACTGGACGCATGGTGATTCGAAGGGCGTCTGCAAGTACCAGTCTCCACCGGTCGTCGAGGCGAAGTCCCGGTCGAATCAGGCCGATCTCGCGACCACGCTGGTACACGAGTACGCCCACGCACTACTGCATAGTGGGACCATCGCCGAGGATGAACGACTGAAACGCGAGGTGGAAGCGGAGGCGGTCGCGTCCATCGTCGGTCGGTATTTCGGGCTGGACACCAGCAGGTCGGCGTTTTACATCGCGGCGTGGCAGGGGGACGATTCGGGGGTGCTTCAGGAACGCCTCGGGCGGATCAGCGCGACGGCGGTGGAGCTAATCGAGACGCTCACTGCAGCGTGACCGCGACCGCGGTTTGTTTTATGAGCCCCTGACGGGCGAGGGGCGCTGGAAGGCGTGTCTCGTGAGTTGAATGCAGAGGATAGATGTCTACGAACGGCACTACGACGAATCGACCGAACAAACGAGCGCGAACACCTGCCCGGAGTGCGAGGGACGGGTGACGATGAACACGCAGGAGACGGTGTGTGATGACTGCGGGCTGATTCTCGCGGACCAGCAGGTGGATACGGGACCGGAGTGGCGGGATTTCGACGATGGACCGACTCGGGAACGGACGGGGGCTCCCCGCACGCCCGCACGACACGACAGAGGCCTCTCCACCGAAATCGGGTATCAGAAGGACGCACGTGGGCGGCTGCTCTCGGCGAAGAAGCGGCGACAGCTACACCGGCTTCGGCGCGAGCACTCGCGTGCGCAACATCGAAGCAAGGCGGAGCGGAACGAGATGCAGGGGCTCATCGAGATCCGGCGGATGTGTGGTGCCCTCGGCTTCGACACTGGATTCCGTGACCGGGCGTGTCGACTTTTCTCGACAGCACAGGATGCAGATCTCCTTCGCGGGCGGTCGATTGAGGCGATTGCTGCAGCGAGTGTCTACGCGACGTGTCGGTGCGACGGCCGACCACAGACGGTTGGAGACATCGGCCGGGTGGCGAGAGTCTCTACAGAGCGAGTGCGAAACGGATACGGCGTCCTCAATCGGGAGCTCGGACTTCCGGCGGCCCCCATCTGTCCAACGCGATTCCTTCCGCGGTTCGTCTCGCAACTCGAACTCTCACAAGCGGTTGAACGCCATGCGAGAGCCGTGCTGGACGCGGATGAGACGCCGGATGTGCGCGGGTCAACCCCCTCGGGGGTCGCTGCTGGAGCGCTTCTCGTCGGGATGCAACTGGCCGGTGAACAGCATCGGGTTACCCAGGAAGCAGTTGCGTCGGTGGCCGATGTCTCGATCCCGACGGCGCGGCGGTATCGAGACGAATTGGACGCGACTGTCGAAACGCTTCCAGAGGGGATTCCACCACTCAGTCCAGTGGAGTGAGCTCGCCGCGGCGCTCTCGGTGCATGATGTTGCCCGCGAATAACCGAAGTTTCGCAACGAGCTCTGCTTCTGTTTCGTATGTTTCGACTCGCAAATCCCACCGTACCCGTGCCGACCGAATCATTGCACTCGTGACCTCGTTCTCGTGAACGAAGACCAGCCGGTCTCCGTGTGTTTCTGCGAGTGCCTCTAGAATACTCCCTGCCTCTTCTCCGACGCCGAAGTTGTGTCCGAGAAACGGTAGCACGAACGCAGTCGCATTACTACACCTCGTATACTCGATACTCTGGGTTGCCGCGTCCACCTCATCGGTATCCACATCGACATCGAGCGCCAGAAACGCATTCACCCCTGGAGTGACGCGGAGTTCGCCCTGTACCCGCCGCAAGAGGGCCTGTGCCGCGTCGATGTCGTCTTTGCTCTGAAAGAGACGGCGCAACGGGCCTGGGAGGTCTTCCACGTCGATATCGCGCCGTTCCCCTTCGCTGAGCACGTAGTTGAGGTTGAACGACTTGTACGGCCCCATCAGATAGAAGAGAAACCGGTCATATCTGACGCGGCCTAACCGCTCGATAATCAACTCGCGCGTGACCTCTACAGTCATACTCGGCTATGCTTGCCGACACTATTTAAAATACGGCATTTTCAGTAATAACTGGCTTGAGAACACCTAAGTTTCTCTCGTCCGTACTCCCACTCAAGATGGCGACGAACAACACACAGGCCGTCGGTGGGGAATTCCCGGAGGATCCGGAAGACCTTCTGCCGGAGGATAGTGTTCTCACTCTCGATGAGTATCTCGCGATGCACGCTGCCGTGGGACATCGGACCCGCTATGAGATCCTGTACCGGCTCGTCCACAGCGGGGCGATGAGTCCCAAAGAACTGGAAGCAGCAATCGATATCGACGACAGTACCCTTCATTATCACCTCAACAAACTCGTCGATGTCGGCCTCGTCGAGAAGCGGCAGCGCACCGAGCGGGGCCAGGACGGTCTGTACACGTACTACCGAGCGACCGTTCTCGGTGAGGTGACGCTCACCGATGGCGTCGATACACTGATTCGCGGTGAGCAAGCGTTCAAAGCGATGTACGACAGTTCAACTATGGAGTGACTGCCCACCGCAAGGCGGGACTCTCTCGCTGTTGAATGGTAGTTGACATGTTCTGGTGGCCTTCGAAACGAGCTCACGAAGACATTCTCGTACCAAATAGTATATTTCTAGAATAGAACTAGCCAAATGAACGTCAGACAAGTACTTCTATTCTCTATATGTGAATTTATAGACTAACTTTCAGCTCAATCGAATTGTTTTAATATGGGGTTGTGAGAGTGAGTGATAGTAATGGAAAATCTGTTCAGTTCGCTGACTCGTATCGTCATCGGTCTCCAACGGCAACTTCCTCATCGTCGTGCGATTGGCCAGCTGCTCCTCGTTTGTGTGCTCGTGACGGTCCTGGCATCCAGTCCGGCTGCCGCCCAATCTGCCGCCGCGAATCCCGTGTGTCAGGACGACTCCAGCACGCTCGCGAACATGATCGAGGGGTTCGTCCAGATCACGACTGGGCTGGGGCTCATGGGCCTGCTCGTCGTCTGGCAGTCCGATGCACTCATGTCGATGTTCACCTTCGGGCGTGAGCAGAAGGCCCGGTTGAAAGAGCACAAGCGCGGGGCAACGAAGTCGGCCGTGACGCTCGTCGTACTGGGCCCGCTTTTCACCGTCGCTGGCTCGGCGATGGAGCTGCCGATCGCCCAGTGTGTCGACCTGATTCCGTTCTGAATCCGGATGTACCACACCTCGGTCGTCACGATGCTGCTTACGGTACTCCTCGTGAGTAGCCTCGCTCCAATCTCGGGAGCACACCCGCCGCGGCCGGGGACTGACGATAACGGTCTGAACGAGAGCGAGGCAGCCACGCTGTGGAGCGGCGACAATGACAGCCGCTACATCACCAACGCGGCGTATCGCGATGCCTACGGCGAGAACCGAACTACGGTCCACCAGCTCGCGAACGGGACCGACCTGACGTTCACACAGCCGCCGTCGACCGCCGCTCGGTGGACGCGGGCCGACCACGAGGAGTTCACTCCCGGTGGGGCAGACGTCTCGCTGTACCCGCCACACGCCGCCGTCATGAACGGTCTGCTCGTTCGCGATGCCCATGCGACTGTCTTCGCCGTCACGCCCTCGACGACGACGCATCCCACGCCGACCGAGAGTGTGGTATACGCCGCGCCGACCGGAACGCTTCGTGGTATCGTTGATTACCGAGTGGCGGTTCCCGAGCAGGCCACCGTCGGCTCACGGACCACGAGCTACTCGCTGGCGAGCCATCGTATCGATGAGGTCCGCCTCCGCCGAGATGGCGAGGTGATCGCAACCGACGCCGGCACGCATCGACCAGAACTCCCGTACGAACTGTCGGGCGGTTCGGAAACGCTTCGACTGGAAGCCGACATCCATGTCGAGGTGACGAAAGCCGTCACGATCGTGAACACTACGAACGTCACGTCGGCAAACGGGGCGAACGTCACGTCGGCAAACAGGACGTGGAGCAACGAAACGCACACAACGACCCGGACCACGGTGACCAGTGAGACGGTAACCGTCTCGGATACCGTCGAGCTCCACACCTACGACCTCCGTACGCAGGTGTCCACCGCTCGGTATCCAGACGGCGATCGGGGGATTGCCGTCCTCCGGAACGTGCCGTGGCAGGGCATCCAACTGACGGATTCACACCGCGTGCGTGGCGTATGGCGGTTCTACACCGCGCGTGACACGCGCTGGGATACGCTCGTCCGCTCGACTGTACGGGGGACCACGCGAACCCCATCCCCCGCGCTTCCCGTCGCGGTGCATGCGTACCCGTCGAAGCTCGGGCCTCGTACGGAGCCGACGGGCAACGGACCGGAACTGCTGGAGGTGTGGGGAATCGAGCGTCCCTCCCCGAGTGCTGGACTCCCCGAGAACGTGACTGTCGATGTCGTCGAGCAGCCCTATACCACCTCCTACGGCCTCGCGATTCGGACGAGCGTGGGGCAGCCGGAGACGACTCGCGTTCGTGGCATCGTCCGTGGCGTGAACGCCACCCTCCATCGAGAGAGCGAGCCGCGGGTCATCCGTGAGAGCACCATCGACGTTCGGGTTCTCTCCCAGACTGACGCGCAGGCTCGTCTGCTCGTCGAGCTCTCGGAGGCCGAGACCGGCGAGCCGATCGTGCTGTCCCCGACGAACGATGTCCGGTACGAGCCGATCGTGGACAGTCGGGATGGCTACATCGAGCTCGCGGGCAAGCAGCTAGAAACGAACGCCTCGGGGATGGCGACAGTCACCGTTTCTGAGCCGGGCGTGTACACCGCTCGCTACGTGCCGGGGTCGTGGCTGACGCACGACCCGGCGTACACAACCGCGGCCGATACAGCGCGCTGGCATCCACTCGGGACCGTCACCGGGTGGCTCGAACTGTTGACGACTGGACTCATCTGGTTCCTGCCGTTCGCGCTGGCGGCCTACGCTGGCAGGCAGTTGGGGACCGTCTTCGGATCACGGAGTCGATACTAATGGATACGCACTCACACTCACGTCGAACTGTACTTGGAGGGATCGTCGGAGCGATTGCTGGACTCGCTGGCTGTACTGCTGGGACTCAGCAACGTGGTTCAACTGACTCGTTCGAAGACGTTCGGGTTGAAGGACAGACAGTGGTCGTCATGCTTGCTCCAGACGCTAGCGTCGAGCAGGTGAATCTGATCGCCCCCGATGGGCGCAAGTTCGCGTCTACTGAGGTCGTCAGTGGCGAGACTCGTGTTGAATTTGCACTCGGGACGAGCTATGCTCCCGGAACCTTCCGTGTCACCTCGGACTCGGGAGCCGAGACCTCGATAGAGATTCGCCCAGAACTGGAGATACTCGAAGTCGGTGTCGGTGCGAACCATATGGAGCGGATGCCAGACGGGCTGGGTACAATGCAGGAAGAAGAAGCATATGTTTTCGTAGAGAACTCTGGTAACGGTCCAGTCGCTCTTCGAGACTTAATGTTCCGCGGTGATGTCCCAAATCCTTCTCCCGAGTTACGGGAATCGGATTCCAGAAGCGGCATCTTTGATCTGGAACGTGACAGTGGTGAAGTTGAGCAAGTTACCCTCCTCGGAAGGAGTTCCATTACACTGTTCTCGACGACTATCCCGTTCTCGTTCGAAGGTGAAGGTCGAGACTGCAAGCCGACACCATATTCGGGAGATTTCACGGTCTCATTGGCTCCCTCTGTGGCGGGTATTGAACTCGAGTCACAATTTGAAATCCGGTACTCAGGAGCTTCCAAATACGATGGATGCTCGGTAACTGCTGAGGGTGCTGAGGAGTAAGAGATGCCGGACATTCCGTTCTCTGACTTCGGGGTGAAATGGTTCGAGGATATCGTCGGGCAAGTAACAAGCTGGTTCACCGAAGAACTCGTCTCCGGTTACCAGACGCTTACAAACGAACTGTTCAGCACTCCTCTCCCACAGGAGTCCGGTGTTGATGTCGTATTCGGAATTCCGGGCAGTAGCGATGAGCCCTGGTACAGTATCTATCAGAGCGTTGTCGGCGGAGAAATGATGATCCTTGGCTTGGTGGTTCTGTTCCTTTCCGTTCAGGCACGCCATTTCGTTCGAATCTTCAACGTAGGCAGTACATACCAAGATCGGCGCTCACGCCGGAGTAGTTGGACCGGTGCGGTCCTCATTGTTGGCTGGTATTGGATTGCTGTTCTCATTCTATATCTCGTCAAGGGCCTCACGATCGGATTGATACCCGATCTCTCTCGAGTTGGGGAGGCACTGTATACGATGCTCCCTGTTGCAGCCGGAAACCCGATGCTGACGCTCATGCTCGCTGCGCTCGGTGGCGTTGCGATGGTCCTCCTGAAAGCGATCTACTTCATCCGTGATATCCTGCTTTTCGTCTACCTCTACGGGATGCCGGTCGGTATCGCGATCACGTACGGGAACATCCCCGTCGTCTCTCGTATCGCGAAACGGCTCTGTCTGCAGTTCCTCCCGCTGGCAATCCTTCCCCTGCCTGCCGCCGTGTTGTTCCGTGGCTACGCACTCCTTTTCGGGAGTGACCAGATGGTGACGCCGACTGACGCGTTCTTGAGCTACTTCGTCGTGGTGTCACTGCCGGTCCTCGCCCTGTACGTGACGTGGAAGACGTTCCGCTATGCGAGCCCGCTCGTTTCGGGTGCAATCGGACGGGTGTCGAGAACGGCGGTCGGCCTGGGGGTCGTCGCTGGACTCGGCTACGGCGTGAATACGCGGGCAGCGATGACCGCAGCTCGGCGGGGGCCGAAAGCTGGCCTCACCCATGCAGCCGTCGACCGGCTGGCGAACGACGACCGGGGTGGGCACTCGCAGCCACCGCGATCGACCAGTCACGACAATCTCGCGACGGACGCGACAGGCGGGGTTCCGACCTATCGTCGCAGTGAGAACGACCCAGGGTATTACTGATGAATCCAGATACATCTGCAGCGGCACGACGCATCATGAATCGCCTCGGTGAACAGCGACGCATCCCCCTTCTCAACGTCGAGGAAGGCGACGTGGGCCTCCTGTTCGGCTTACCGATCGCCGGACTTTTCGTGGGCAGTCTCATCAGCACGGTCCTCGTGGTTCCGCTCGTTCTGGTGGGGGTGACGATGGGTGTCGCAGCCGTGTACGCCGCTCCATCCCATCTCACTGCGTGGACGTGGGTCCGCGACCTCGCACGGTTCTACCTGTTTCGGCCAGCGATGACGCTCTCGAAGCCAGCTGCCGCAGCCCACGACTCGACGACCGGTGGCGTCGTGCAGTATCTGCCGTTCACGCCGAGTGAACGAACACAGGATCTCACGAGCGTCCAGCGTGCGTGGCCCGGGACGGGGGTCATCGAACGGACCGACAGCACGATGGAGGCGTTCATCGAGGTGCAGCCGGCGAACATGGATTTCGCGATGTCGGGTGACTGGCAATCAGTCCAGGCGGCGGGGGAGGCGTTTGCCAATACCGAGCTTCGGTTCCCACTCACGCTCTACACGACGACTCGCTCATTTCCGGCCGATCAGCTGGTCGACCAGCTCGAAGACCGATTGGCTGACCCGGACGTGGCCGTGAATCCCGCGTTCGAGGACCTGC
This sequence comes from Natronomonas sp. EA1, assembly GCF_051195035.1. Taxonomy (NCBI): domain Archaea; kingdom Methanobacteriati; phylum Methanobacteriota; class Halobacteria; order Halobacteriales; family Natronomonadaceae; genus Natronomonas; species Natronomonas sp. EA1. The sequence goes on along the minus strand of NZ_JBNTJV010000003.1, from coordinate 140,574 downwards.
TCACGGAGTACCGTGAACAGCGACCGGCTGAGCTCGCGGACACGCGCCAGCACCACTACTACCTCGGCGTAGAGGTGTCGCCACTGGAGGTGTACAACCGATACACGCAGGAGCCAACGCCCGGTGAGAAGCTGACCGAACTCCCGATTCTCGGCGTGCTGTTCACGCCGTTCGTCACCCGGCGGAAGGACTTCGCTGCGGCAGAGCGGCGCCAGGCGATGTTCGAGAAGCTCGACGAGCGGATCCGGACCGTCCGAACGGAGTTCGTGGAGGACGTGCCGGGATGGTCGGCGACGCGGCTCAGCACGCTCGACGTGTTCGTCCTCGCCGCGGAGTTCTGGAACGGCGAGGAGTACGTAGATTCGGGACGGCTCCTGCGGACGGAGCCAGCGATGGCCGCGGGTCGGCGGGGTGACGACGAATGACGCGGAGTGAACTCTTCCAACTCTTGGAGCGGCTGCTCAGTCGTCTCCCCGACGTGCTCTCACCGGGGGGTGTGTTCGTCTATGGTCTCGGAACGGTCCTCCTCCTCATCGCCATCGCTCGGCTTCTCGAGTGGAAACGAGGGGGCGCAGAGGAGGTCGAATTAGCGGATATCCTCGACGAGGAGACACGCACGAGAGGTGATGAGGAACGGCAAGCGTTCGATGCCCTTGCCGACCGCCATCAGTCGGTGATCGCGCCGGCAGCTATCGAATGGGACACTCGGACCGCCCGTGTGGGTGACCAGTGGACGACGACGCTTTCCATTGCAGCGTACCCGGACTATCCGAGCGACGGGTATCTGAGCGGGCTGTTCGAGCTCACGGATGTCGAGTTCGATCTCACAGCACATATCGAACCCAAGAACCAGAGCCGGGCCCGGAACGAACTGCAGGACACCGCGGACGACCTGCAAGCCGATGCGGACCTCGAACACAGCGTTCGTGGGGCCTACCTGCAGGAGCGAGCGAGTGAGGCCGTCGCGACGTACAAAGCGGTCGAGAACGGCCAACACGTGTTCTCTCAGTCGCTGTTCGTCACCGTTCGTGCCGATACGCGTGACGCTCTCCGCGAAGCCGTTACGAAAGTCCGCGCCGCGCTCCGAGAACCGCCAGCTCGACTCGAGCCTGCGACGGCGATTGCTCTTCAGGACAAGGCACTCCAGTCGGCTGCACCGATCGGTGGTGACGAACTCGGCCGTGGAGCGATTGCCCTTGGGGGTGCCATCGGTGCTCTTCTGGCCTCTCCGCACAACGCGACGATCCTCGAACCTGGCGGCGTGGAGTACGGCATCCACAAAGACACCCAAAGCCCGCTCGTCGTGGACCCGTTCGCCCGCGAAGACGGCTACGCGATGTTCACCGTCGGTGACCCCGGCTCGGGGAAGTCGTTCGGCGCGAAACAGAACTTCATCCGGAGTATCGAGCAGGACCCTAATCGGATTGGTGTCATCCTCGAACCGCTGAACAACTGGAACGGCGTGAGTGAGGCCCTCGGCGGGAAGCAGATCACCGTTGGGGGGACGCTTGGGTTGAATCCCCTCGAAATCAAGCCGACGCCCGAACACGTGTTGCAGGCCAGAGGCGACGACGCGAGCCCGCTGAAAGAGCGGCAGGAACGCGCGATATCGTTTTTCACGAACTTCTTCGCCACCCGTGGCGTCGGACTCGGCGACCGCCGAACGACTCTTGAGACGGCGTTCGACGAGGCGTACGCCAAGCAGGGAATCACCGAGAACGTTTCCACACACGGCAATCCGAGCCCGACGGTTCGAGACGTCCTCGACATTCTCGACACGATGAGCGACTCCCCCGAGGAGTACGTGGTTCGGACGACGGCAGAGGCGGAGAAGATCGAATCCGACGCGATCTGGTTGCTGGACCAGCTCCGGCCCTTTGCGGCCGGTGGCCAGTTCGAGAATCTGGGTCGCGAAAGCGAGTTCGACATCCGCGACGAGAAGATCATCTACCTCGATCTCGCTCAGCAGGGTGGAAGCCTCGGTGGGCATACGAGCTTGCTGATGGAACTGCTCATTTCGCTCGTGTACGAGCGGGCCAAGGAGACGGAGAAGGAGGTCGTGTTCGTCATCGACGAGGCGCGGTATCTGATGAAGGACGCGGCGACGCTGCAGTATCTGGAGACGATCTTCCGGCATCACCGGCATCACGACCTCTCGATTCGGCTGGTGACCCAGACGGTCGACGAGTTCTTCCAGCACGACATCGCGAAGATGGTGTTAGACCAGTGTGCGGTCAAGCAGTTCCACAAGCTCGATGGGATGGACGAATCGGTTGCAGAGCGGTTCGGGCTGAACCACGCCCAGATGCGGTTCGTGCAGGACGCGATTCCGGGTGATGAGGCGAAGGGCTACTCACAGGCGTTACTCGGCGTCGACGGTGAGTGGCGCGGGATGGAGGTTCGTGCGCTGAAGAAGGAACGAGACGTGATCGAGTTCGACCCCCGCGTGACTGAGGGTCTCGACCAATCGTCCGTGTTCACGGCGGATGTGGAGGCTGCCGATGACTGAGGACGAACTCCCGGTCGCCGATGACCTCCCTGCGGCGATGGTGACCCGACCACAGTGGGTGTGCTGGCGGGCGGAAGCGCGTGGAGAGAAGACGACAAAGATTCCCGTGAATCCATCGACGGGCCGGTACGCGTCGACGACCGATCCGGAGACGTGGACGGATTTCGCCACGGCGCGGGAGTACAGCGTGGCCAAGGGGACCGGGCTGGGGTTCGTGTTCACGGACGACGACCCACTCGTCGGCGTCGATCTCGACGACTGCCGTGGTGTTGAGAGCGGGTCGCTCACCGACTGGGCCGACGATATCGTCGCTCGCCTCGATTCGTTCACCGAAATCAGCCCATCGGGAACGGGCGTGCACGTCATCGTGAAGGGAATACTCCCCGAGGGCCGCAACCGCCACGGTGATGTCGAGCTCTACGAGACGGCACGCTTCTTCACCGTCACGGGCGACCACCTCGATGGTACTCCAGAGACGGCTAAGGCACGTTCGGAGGCGCTCGCTGCGGTCCACGAGGCGTACGTCGCCCCATCGAGTGAGACTGACTCGGGTTCGTCGGGGGAGCCCGAACGAGAACCTTCGGCGTCGAACCCCCCGGAGGGCAGTACTGAGCTCCAGGACGAGGAACTCTTGCGAAAGGCCCGAAATGCGGCGAACGGCGAGAAGTTCGACCGGCTCTATCGCGGGGAGACGGGTGGCTACGCAAGCCACTCCGAGGCGGATATGGCGCTCTGTTCGATGCTGGCGTTCTGGACGGGTGGTGACGCCCGACAGATGGACCGGCTGTTCCGCGGTTCGGGACTGCTTCGTGAGAAGTGGGACGAGGTGCATTTCGCCGATGGGGCGACCTACGGTGAGCGCACGACCGAGCGGGCGATCGCGGGGACGGACGCGTTCTATGACGGGGGTGGTGAATGGTCGCTGTTCCCTGAACAGGCTGAGGAGACTGTTGCTGGTCATGATCCACCGAGTGAGGATTCGAGACGTTCCGTCGATAGCGAGGTAGTCGAGCAGTTGGTGGCGGAAATCCGGCAGCTAGAAGCGGTGAACGAGCAATTGGCGGAGGAGCTCGAAGCTGAACGCAATCGGCGAGAAACACTTGAAGAGGAGTTAGCTGCTGTGGAGACATCTGGCTGGCTCAGTTGGATCTGGAATTAGTCGGACGCTCCCACGCCACCATCAGCCGGGGGGCTCCAGCGAGTCTGGCACGGGGGATCAGCGACTTAACCAACAGACTCTCTACATGACTGCGTCTGTTGGTTAAAACCGGTGTGCAGAGTAGCGGTCGTTTGCGCGGTCCCAAAAAACAGCGAGTGCGTTAATTAGTCTCGGCGGACCAGCAGAGCGAGCGCCAGGAGTACGAGTACGCTCGCTGTGAGCGTGTATCCTGGCTGACCCGTGCTCGTCGGCGTGGCTGCCTGCGTTGGCGTCGCCGATGGCCCGGTCGCGGTCGGCGTTGGCGTGCTCGTGGGTGCTACGGTCTCCGTTGGCGACGGTGCCGGGGTCGGTGGGGCCGTCGACTCCGGAGTCGGGGTGGCAGTCGCAGTTGGCGTAGCCGTGGGTGTCGGGGTCGGCGTTGCTGTCGGTGTCGTCGTCGAATCAACCGAGGACGTACGTGAGCTCGTATCGTCGGTTTGGGTGTTCGACGAGTCAGATCTGCTGTCACTCGTGGACGTAATCGGGCTGCTCCGAGCTAGTGTCACAGTTCCTGTCGAGTAGGTCAGCGAGACGTTCACGCGAAGGCCACCTGTAACCTCTGTCACGGTGTAGCTCGCCGAATCACCCTTGTAGGTGACGGCGAGCTGGCTCGGGTCGGAGACATCCCATGCCTGCAGTAGGCTGTTCGGGATAAACGTCTTATAGTAGCCCTGGTGGATCTCGCCGTCGACCGTCTCGTGAGGCCCGGCGAGTTGGACACTAATGCTCGGCGGCGTCTCACTGGTACCGGGTTCGTACTGCGGCTGGCGGAACCGCTGGGCGTTCGTGGAGATGGTGAGTCCCGAGAGAGCTTCCGGACTCGTCTCAATCGCACCAGTCGTTCCATCACCGACTTTCACGTAGGCGACCGCGCTAAGACCGATATCCGCGGTGTCGTTCCCACGATTCCAGTTCTCGAGGCGGGGGGCATCGGTGCGGAAGTTGAGGTCCGACGGTGAAAGCACGGTGCTGACACGCGTGCGCCCATCACCCAGATACTCGGTGGTAAAGGTGGGATTCCGGCCGTTCGTCACTAACGTCCGTGCCGCGTAGTCAGAGAGCACGGCCGTCACACGGAACTTCGTCTCGGAGGTCGCGCCAATCTTCGTGAGCTCCACACGGTTGTTCGGTGTTTTGAGCGTCAGGTACACACCGCCGTACGGGCCGATACCCGTAGCGATGTCGGGTGTCGTGGTTGGTACCGGGCCGCTCACGTGCTCGACGGTCGTCTGTGTGACGACCGGGCTCGTCACCTCGACCGACACGGTCTGTTCACCGTCAATTGAGATCTCGTGAGTCCCCGTCGTGGTGAACGTGTGGAAGAATCCGGCCGATCCGGTCTCACCGGGTTCAGCGGCGATGCGCTTGGTCGCGACTTCTTTTCCGTCGACCGAGATCGTGACCTCGCGGACGCCTGCGGCGTCCCCGACGTTCTCGACCTGGACGGGAATGTAACTCTGCTTGTCGACCACGAGCCGACTGGGGATCGGCTGGTCCGGCAATTGGAGATCAGCTGTTCCGGTCGCATCCTCGAACACGTGTAACTGGACGTATCGCGTGTTCAGGAAGTGGTAGTGTCTTCCGGGTTCGTCGAAGCTTCCGGTGATCGTGATGGTCTTCGATTCACCGGGGGCGAGCGTGAGCTGCCGAGCTGCGTAGGTCGCTCCGAGCGAGATGTCCTCGTAGGTCGTCGCCGTTTTGTCCGTCGGGTTCGTGTAGGTCACCTCGAGACTGACATCTTCACCGACTTCGACGCCGTCGTTGACGGTGACGGACTCCTCGACGATGCGTTGCTTGACGGCGAGCGTTTCGAGGAGCTGACCGTTGAGTTCCGGCCCCCACTGTGAGCCCTTCTCGACGCGGTCGCGGAACGCCGTGGTGAGCGTCACCGTTGTCGTCTCCCCCGCTGCGAGGGTGACCTCTTTCGAGACGAGCTCACGCTGGTGGTCGGTAATCGAGACCGGATAGGTGCCTGTCTCACCGGTGTTCTTCACTGTCGCCGTCACGGACACCTCCTCATCGACGTATGCGGTCGACGGAGAGATGCTGTAGTCGGTGACGGTCACCGGGTTGTTCACGGAGACGCCTAAGTCGGTGTAGTCGTTCGCGACGAGGTCGTAGAACCGACCGTTCGGGAACGTCGCGTCAAGGGTGATGGTCTTTTTTTCACCGGCAGCCAGCGTCACGTCCGTCTGGGCGAACGTCTCGCCGTACTTCTCGCGGAGAGTCACGGGATACGTCCCTGCCGTCTCACCGGTGTTTTCCACTGTGAGCGTGAACGTCTCGGGCGATTCGACATCGGCCGACCCGTCGTAGCTCACGTCCGTGACAGACACCGGGTTCTCGACGGTCACCGATGCACTGGTACTCTCGACAGCGTACTCGCGTTCGCCTGCGAGGCTGAACGTCGTAGTGAACGAGACCGTCTTCGTCTCGCCGGCGGACAGTGTCACCGATTTCTGCGAGGAGTCCGAGTTCTCGTAGTTCGAGCCGTAGAGGTCGAACGTCGCCTTCTTCGAGGCGGTGTTCGTCACCGTGGCGGTGAACGTGACCGGCTCGCCGGCCGTCACCGTCTCTGACGCGGGCGACACGGAGTCGACGCGCAGCGGGCTCTGCGGTGACACCACCAGGGATTCACCGAGGACGCTGACCGTCCGCTGGTAGCCGTGATCGAATCGGAGCGTCACGTCGACCATCTTCGTCTCACCCGCCGCGAGTGACACGCGAATGGATGTCAGGACGTTCCCATTCTCGTCGAGCACGGCGACTGGTTCCGCTACCGCGCTGCTCGTCGGGTTCGAGAGTGTGATCTGCGCGGTCGTGTCCTCCTTCGCGACCACCGTGTCTGGGAAGGAGATATCTGAGACCGTTAGTGGTGAGGTTACCTCGACGCTCTGTGTAGCATCGCCAACGGTGAACGTTCCCGTACCGGCGATACCGAAATCGGTGGTGAACGTCACCTGTTTGGTCTCACCCTTCGAGAGTGAGACGGTCTTTGAAGCGTAGCTCGCGAACGGCCCGCCGAAGCCACTGAGTCTGTACGCCTTCGCTGGGCCGTTCTGGTTCGTCACTGTCGCGGTGAAAGTGATGGCCTCCCCGGGCGTGACAGCACTCGAGGGGGCTGTCAGATCGGTAACCGTGAGCGCCGGAACCGGATCGACGGTTGCCGACTGTCCTAGCACGGAGACGGCCTGCTCGTAGTCCGAACTGAACGTCGTCGGGATCTCGACCGACGTGGTCTGACTGGCTGTGACCGTCGCAGATGTCGAGCCGAGCACGCGACCGTACTCGTCGACCACCGCGACCGTCTCGGTCACCTCACTCGAGGTTGGGTTCTTTAGGGTGACGCTCACGGCCGTCTCCGTCCGCGTCACCGGTTCCGTGGGGATGGAGAGGTCCGTCGCCGTTAGTGAACTCGCGACCGTCGCCGTCGCCGAAGCGCTGCCGAACTCGACGGTCCCTTCCCCGGCGATGGGAAAGGAAGTCGTGAATGTCACCGTCTTCGTCTCGCCCGCGGCGAAGCTCACGTCCTTCCGGAGTGAGGTATACGACATCGTCGGCGAAACCTGTCCAGAGAGGGTATAGGTGCCCGCCGGGCCGTTGTTCGTGGCCGTGACGCTCACTGTCGCCTGTTCGCCGATCCCCACGCTGTTGGCGCTGAGGCTGATGTCCTGCACCGAGATGGGCGAAACCGGAGAGACAAGTACCGATTGACCGTTCACGTGCAGGAGTTGCGTCCGGGCGCTATCGAGCGTCACGTCCACCGTGACGGTCTTCGACGCATCCGCCGCGAGCGTCACCGATTTCTCGCCGACGATACGGTTGTTCTGGTCCTGGAACGCGACCGGGACCGTGACCTCGCTCGATGTGGGATTCGTGACCAATACCTCGTACGCGTGTGCGACGCCGGCGTACACCGTCTCGGGTGTCGTGACACCCGTCACGTCGAGCGGACTCGTCACGTCGACGGATGCCGACTGCTGGCCGATAGTAATCGATCCTCTCCCGGCGTAGTCGAACGCGGTCGTGAAGCTCACGTCCTTCGTCTCCCCTTGCGCACTGAACGAAACGGTCTTGCTGAGCGAATTGTACGATGGCTGTGAATTCCCACTCACGACATAGTCACCAGCCTGTACCTTGTTCGTCACCGTCGCCGTCACCGCAACCTGCTCGCCGATCGCCACGCTCTCCGACGAGAGCGAGAGGGAATCGACGGATACCGGCGCTTCAGGTGAGACACTCGCCGAAGCCGCCCCGGCCGTCACCGTCTCAGTGTATGTACTCATGAGGACGGCGTCGACCGTGACCGTCTTTGAACTCTCCGCAGCTACCGTTACGGACTTCGATCCGATTGTCTGCCCGCGTCCGTTCTGGAGTGCGACCGGGGCCGTGACCTCACTCGCGGTCGGGTTCTTCACCGTGACATCGTATCCCTGCGGAATCTGCGTGTAGACCGTACTCGGTGGGACGATACCGCTCATCGTGAGCGGATTCGTTACGTCGACCGTTCCGACTGTGACGCCCGACCGTGTCTGTAGCGCGTAGGAGCCCTCACCCGCGAACGAGACGGTGGTTGACGCACTCGCTGTCGAGGCAGCTGGCACGACGAGGTCGATCGTCGCCTTCCGCACGAATTGGCCTTGACTATCGACCGTCCCGACCTCGACGAACCGTGAGGTGTCGCTCGACCCGTGGTTCGTCCCGGTCACCTCAACGGTGAGCGCTTCACCGACGGTTGCATCCGTCGGGGTAACACTTCCACTGTCGATCGAGATCTGCGGGAGGACATCGCCGGTCATCGGCGACTGGCCGTTTACTCGAAGTGACGCGTCCTCGCGGGCGTAATAGAACCCTGAACTCAGTGAAACGGTCCGTGTGTCACCAGCTGCTAGTGTCACTGTTTCCACGGGCGTGGAGCCTGCTGACGCGACGCTTCCGGTCTCCGTGTACGTCGCAACCGTGAACGTCTCCTGGCCACTCCCGGGATTCTCGACCGTAACGTCGGTAGTCACGTCGGTTCCGGAACGCCACGGCGGACTCTGAATCTGCGTGTCCGTGATCGTGACTGGGCTCTGTACCTGGAGTGTCGCCTCGTCGCCGGCGACTCGCCGTCCGCTTCCGTCACGCAGACGGACGGTCAACGTGTGGGTTCCCCCACCTAGGTACCCCTGCGGAAGGGTAAGGGTGAGCGTTCCCTCTCGGGAATCGACCGGCCCGGAGAGTCCGTTGTTGCTTGAGTGAGCCGAACTGGCATACAGCTTCGGCCCACTCACCATCAGCTCGTAATTCGCCGGGTCTGCCCCCGACGGAAGCTTGTACGCGAGCTGAATTGTTGACTCCGAACTGGAGTCGATCGTGGCGTCCGGAAGGGCGATCCCCGGACTCGATGCGACGCTATCGATACTTGTATTCCCACCCGAAGTGGTCTCAGCACTCGCAATCGGAACCCCCACTAACGATAACTCGATTGTTAGCGCAGCGATGATAACAAATACAGATACATTCTTTATAGCTGACTTCACTATGGTTCGTCTCTATCAGTCAATTACTAGAACATTACGGTTCCGTTAGGAGTTTTCCGATCCGTGGTCACTCGACGGTGACGCTCTTCGCGAGGTTCCGGGGCTTGTCGATGGTGCGGTCGAGCTCGTACGCGGTATGGTAGGCAACGAGCTGGAGCTGGACGTTCGCGAGCATCGCCGCGGTTCGCGCGGTCGTTCGTGGGATCTCCAACACAGCGTCCGCATAGCGCTCCACGTCGCTCTGCCCGTCCGTCACGGCGATGACGGGAGCGCCCCGGGACTCCACCTCTTTGACGTTGCCGATCGTCTTCTGTGCCCGCTCGTCGTCCCCCGTGACGACCGCGAAGACGGGCGTGTTCTCGGTGACAAGCGCGAGCGGGCCGTGTTTTAGCTCCCCCGCGGCGAACCCCTCGGCGTGCTCGTAGGTAATCTCCTTGAACTTGAGTGCGCCCTCCAGCGCGACCGGGAAGTCCAGTCCGCGGCCGATGAAGAAGAACGCGTTGCCGTCCCCGAACTCGTCGACGACATCGGCCGCTTTCGAGTCGTCGAGCACCTGCTGGACCTGCTCGGGGAGCTCGCGAAGCGCGGAAATGAGCGAACGGGTCTGCTCGACACCCGTCGCAGCGGTGAGCCGCTCGACGAGCACGTTGAGTGCAACCAGCTGCGAGGAGAACGTCTTCGTCGCGGCGACGCCGATCTCGGGGCCTGCACGGATGTAGAGGGCGTGGTCGCACTCGCGGGCGGCCGTGCTCCCGACGACGTTCGTGAGCGCGAGCGTCCGCGCCCCGCGTACGCTCGCCTCCCGCAGCGCACTGAGGGTGTCCGCCGTCTCCCCGCTCTGGGTAACACCGACGACGAGCGTGTCGGGCGTGATCGGTGCCGGCCCGAGGGCGTACTCGCTCGCGAGATACGCCTGGGCAGGGACGCCCGCATCGCGGAGGAGCTCCGCGGCGTACAACGCGGCGTGATACGAGGTGCCGCAGGCGACGAACTGCACGGCGTCGGGGCGTTCGAGTTCGTCGAGTTCGTCGACGCTGAAGCGCCCCCCGAATTCGTCAACGCGCCCGCGGAGACACTGTCGGAGCGCCGTCGGCTGTTCGTGAATTTCCTTGAGCATGAAGTGGTCGTAGCCGCTTTTCCCCGTCTGCTCCGGGCTCCACTCCACGGTCTTGACAACTTTCTCGACGGGACTCGCCCCGTCGAAGACCGTCCAGTTCCCCGGTCGGAGGACGGCGTACTCGCCGTTCTCGAGGTAGACGACATCGCGGGTGTACTCGAGGAACGCGGGCACGTCGCTGGCGACGAAGGTGGCGTCCCCATCCACGCCGATGACGAGCGGTGAGTCGTTGCGGGCGGTGAAGATGGCGTGTTCGCCCTCGACGACAGCTGCGAGTGCGTAGCTCCCGTCGAGCCGCTCTACCGCCGCTGTGAACGCTTCCTCCGGTGGTTTTCCGGCATCGAGCTGTCGAGCGATGAGGTGCGGTACCACCTCGGAGTCCGTGTCGCTGGTGAACTCGACGCCCTCCACCCGGAGCTCGTCGCGAAGCGCCTGATAGTTCTCGATGATGCCGTTGTGAACGACCGCGACGCGACCGGCCTCGTCCATGTGCGGGTGTGAGTTCCGGTCGGATGGCGGGCCGTGCGTGCTCCAGCGGGTGTGACCGATGCCGAGCGAGCCGTCGAACGCCTCGGTCGTCTCGAGCTGGCGACGCAGGTTCTCCAGTTCGCCCTCGCGTTTCTCGACGGTCACCGTCTCCCCACCGAAGGCGATACCGGCGGAGTCGTAGCCGCGGTATTCGAGGTTCTTCAGGCCCGCGAGCAGCGTCTCTTTCGTGTCGCCCCCCCGGCCGATACAGCCGATGATACCGCACATTATTGTCTCACCTCCACGCCAGCGGCCACGTTCTCTGCCACCGTACTCCCGGCTTCGATGCGGGCGTTCGGCCCGATGAGCGTCCCCGGTTTCACCGTGGCACCACCCCCGACGTGCGCGCGGTCGGCGACGACCGAGCCGAGCGTGCGGTCCTCGTGGACGGCCGTGCCGACGTGGACGTCCGAGGAGCCACCGGCGAGGGTGACGGCGACATCGAGCGTCGCCCCCTGCGCGAGGACGGAGTCGACGGCCGTGGCGTTCGCGCCGAGGGTGACGTCCGATTCGACGAGGGTTCGCCGGACGATCGCGCCCGCGCCGATGGTCGCGTTCTGCCCGATCGCGCTGTACGGCCCGACGACCGCCTGGGCGTCGACGACGGCATCCTCGCTCACGACGACCGGAGCGACGAGCGTGGCGTCCTCGTGGACGCTCGCCGAGTCATCGACGTAGACGCCCGTCCTCCGCTCGGAGTACGGGAGCCACCCCTGTGAGAGCACCTGCGTGGTGACCGCGAGGAGATGCCACGGGTAGGTCACCCCCTGCCAGGCACCGTCGGTTCTCACGCCACGGATCTGGTTTCCGGTGTCGATGTGCTTCCCGATCGCGTCCGTGAGCCTGCGTTCCCCGTTTCGCTGTTCCGTGCCGTCGACCGTCTCGAAGATCGACGGGCCGAACGCGTAGACGCCACGATTGAGGAATCGGTAGGTGTCATCCCTCGGATCTTCGGCGAGTTCGACCACCCGATCCCCGTCGAGCCGGACGGCCCCGTACTCCGCGACACGCTCGCTCTCGAGGACGGCGAGCGTCCCAATCGTATCCATCGTGTGCGCGTCGATGACGCTGTCGACGACGCCACTTCGCACCAGCTCGTCCCCGTTGACGACGACGAAGTCCTTGTCGATGTCGTCCCGAGCTTGAAGCAAGGCGTGTCCCGTCCCCAGCTGTTTCTCCTGGGTGTGGTAGGTGATCGGACAGTCCCTGTACGTCGGCCCGAAGTGGTTCTGGACTCGGGTTCGGTTGTACCCCACGACGATGTGGAGCTCCTCGACACCGGCGTCGACGAGCGCGTCGAGGACATGTGATAGGATTGGCCGCGTTCCGGCCGAAAGCATCGGTTTCGGCCGATTTCTCGTCAACGGCCGAAGTCGCTCCCCCTCCCCCCCTGCAAGCACCACCGCCGAATCGATGTGCATCAGGATACACTGTTGTCAAGTCAGTCAGTTAAGTGTTGATAGTCTTTAGAGCAGATTCGAGGCGAAATCCTTGCCCTGCAGGGCGTCACCGGAACGTGGGGCCTTCTGGTTGCCCGCCAGACGGCGTCTGGCAACGGAATAAAATCGGCCACCACATCTATTATATCTTGTCCTATATATTCGGACAGTATCCGACAAAGCGAAACAAGGGATAAGGGTCTGCCTTCGAGTCAACCTGGGGACGAGCTAAAGATATTCAGATATCGTTCTGCTGACGATGTCCTGCGACATCTCGTCGATGCCCACGAATCGGAGTTCACAATAAACGAACTCGTGGCTGCGACGGACTACAGCCGATCGACGATCTGGCGAGCGGTTGAGCTCCTCGAAGGGGTTGATGTCGTTCGAATTCGTGAGACGCCCCAACGGAAATACGTCAGTATTGACTCCGCCCATCTACAGAAAGACGACCCGATACTCGGTATCCAACAACCCGAGTACCACGAACCGCTTCGAAGCTTCATCGATCGGGTGGCGCGTGCCATCGAGAATACAGACGGCGTTGAGCAACTGCTCGGTGTACTCGTCTTTGGGAGTGTTGCCACGGGATCAGCCGACCGGAAAAGCGATATCGACGTGTTCGTCCTTCTCGATGGCGACCGAACAGTAGCACGACGTGTGGTCACTGAGGTTGCGACCGAACTCGGGGAGGAATGATTCGATGGGAATCGCTATACGTTTGAACCCTTCGTCGAATCTGCCGAGAGCGCAGTTCGGGCGGGAGACAAACTCGCGGAGATGTTTCACGAGGGAGTGACGGTGGATAGTGGCGAGACGTTCCAGTCGGTACGAAAAACGGTACTACAAGATGAGTAGCAATCGAATCGAGACACTGCTCGAAGGAGGCTTTCACCTACATTTTCGAGGCGGAGGCCCCTTCCTCAACGGAGTGAGCGAAGCGACCGGAGTAGGGAGAGGAGGAGCCGACAATCCGTCCACAACCCACAGTGCAAAGACGTACTATCAGGACGGGCTGGCAGCACGGGCGCGTGCTGAAATACTGTTCGAGCTAGCCGCGGAAACCCACGAGTTCATCGTCAACCAATCCGCGAAGCGACACGAGTGTCTCTGCAACCCGTCGTAAGCCGATTTCGTGGAATTCCGAGACGGGGTATCCGTTTTCGAAAGTTCCACCCACTGCTGGCTACCCAAGAAACGTCTCCAGTCCCGCCCGAAGTGACAGCCCCGGGTCGAAGCCGAGTTGTTCGCGTGCCTTCGTGATCTCGGCGACGGAGTGGTCGATGTCTCCCGGTCGGGGATCCGTGTACGTAATCTCGGAGTCAGTTTCGGTGACCTCGCGTATCGTCTCCGCGAGCTCGGCGATGCTGGTCTCGGCTCCGGTCCCGATGTTGAACGCCTCGCCGACGTGGTCGGTCCGGGCTGCGAGCAGTAGTGCGTCGACGACATCCGAAACGTGGACGAAATCCCGTGTCTGTGAGCCGTCGCCGTCGACCGTGATAGGATTGCCCGCTTCCGCCTGCTCCTTGAAGATACTGATGACGCCCCCGTAGTCACCGGCCGTCTGTCCCGGGCCGTAGACGTTGAAGAAGCGAAGCGCGACGGTCTCGAGGCCATAGAACTCGTGATATGCACGGGCGTACTGGTCGATGGTCGCCTTGTCGATACCGTACGGCGATTCCGGCTGAATGGGATGGGCTTCGTCGATGGGCGTGTACTCCGGCTGGCCGTAAATGGCACTGCTGGAGGCGATGACCACCCTAACGTCGTGTTTGCGAGCCAGCTCGAGGAGGTTCAGCGTCGCATCCGCGTTGACCGTGTGGCTCCCGATCGGGTCCTCGACGGAGCGAGCGACTGAGACGACCGCGGCGAGGTGGAAGACGACATCCACCGAGTGAAGGGCTTCGTCCATGGTTTCGGTGTCCCGGACATCCGCTTCGATGAGCTCGGCCTGGGTGGGAATGTCTTTGGGTGTGTGGCTTTCGAGGTGGTCGAGGACCGTGACGGTCGCGCCGTGTTCGAGGAGGGACTCCGTGAGATGGCTCCCTATGAAGCCCGCTCCACCGGTGACGAGTGCAGAGATTGAGGACAGTTCAGAGACCACTGTTGGGTACTCATTCCCCGACTATCTTCTTAAGTTGATTGTTTGATAGAAATAGTGATTATGACGCAATATCACACGACAGCGTATCCCGGATACCGGATTTCAGGAGAACCATTGAAAATAATACAGTGATTCTAGACGGACGAAAGCGTTTATTGTGGAGCAGTTGAACCATTCAGACGAATCTACACGATCCCGCTCGCAGGGGAACGGGAGGGAGGAGGTAACCAACGAAGATGTCGGAAACTGAATCACAACGGGGACTCGAATCGAGGGGGACAGCACTACAGCGACCAGCCGTGGGCGTTATCGCGACAGCCGACAACGGCAACGAGGTCGCGGGGGCGGTGCTTCGAGCGCAAAGCCACGACCACGACGTGCTCGTCATCGCGACCGATCCAGGCGTCGAAGGTGCTCGCTTCGCGGACCAGCTCGGGGCGACGGTCGTCGTCCCCGAGCACACCAGACAGAGGGAGGACGTGCTCTGGCAGACGCTCGCGAACGAGGCCCGGGACATCGGCTATCCCGGGCTGTTGACGCACGGCACCCTCAGCCGAACGATCGACTACGAGGCGAGCGTGGCGGCGGCCACCGAGTCGACCTCGTATGCGGTCGCGCCGGAGTTCACGGCCGCGGTGGGTTCAGCGCCCACCGTCCTGGCCGCGATCCCGGCCTACAACGAGGCGAAGACGATCGCAGACGTGGTGGCGGAGGCGACGCCCCACGCTGACGAGGTACTCGTCGTCGACGACGGGAGCTCGGATGCGACCGTCGAGCAGGCGCTCGATGCTGGCGCGACCGTCATCGAACACGAGACGAACAAGGGATACGGTGGGGCGTTGAAGACGGCGTTTCAGGAAGCCGACCTCGCGAACGCTGCACATCTCGTGATTCTCGATGGCGACGGCCAGCACGACCCGAGTGATATTCCGGACTTGGTCGAACAGCAGCGTGCCAACGACGCGGATATCGTTATCGGCAGTCGGTTCGAGGAGGGCTCGGAGACGGAACTACCGTTGTATCGGCGGTTTGGATTGCGTGTTGTGAACTTGCTCACAAATTTGAGTCTGGGTGTGGTTCGAAGGAATTCGAGAATTGCTGACACACAGAGTGGCTTTCGGGCGTACAATCAGCAGGCGATTGCGTCGCTCGCGGCTGACAGTGGTGTTGGTGACCACATGGGCGCAAGCACGGATATCCTGTATCACGCCCACAAGCAGGGATACACTGTAGAGGAAGTGGGAACGACCATCGACTACGAAGTCGAGAACGCGAGTAGTCAGCATCCACTCTCGCATGGACTACAGCTAGTGAACAATATTCTGCGAACGGTAGAGAGAGAACGGCCGGTGACGGTGCTGGGAGTCCCAGGCTTTCTGAGTGCTGTGGTTGGGCTGGGCTTTGGCTACGCGACGTTCTCGAACTTCCTGAACTCTGGCGTGTTTCCACTGGGATTAGCGCTCGTGTCCGTGTTCTTCACGCTGGCCGGGATCTTCGCGGCGTTCACCGCGATTATTTTGCACTCGCTGGAGACGCACTCGCGATAGATTATTCTCCTTCGCTTTCGTCGTCCGGCGAACCGTGGGTTCCGATGGGCTCATCGAGGTCGATAACGACCAGGCCGTCATCTTCGAGGAGCGTTGGCTCGTACTGTGTCGTCACCACGGGGATGAGCTCGTATCGCTCGAGAAACGCCTTCGGGGCGACCGTTCCACCGGAGTCCGTTTTCGTGATGGTGTACGCCGCGTCGTCGGCGTCCTTGTCCGCGACCGGCTCGATGCCGACGTGATGCTCATCCTCGTCGTAGTACATCACAGCCCCGTCGCTCTCCTCGAAATACGCCTCGATTGCAGCCTGATTGATGCCGATACTCCCCGATTTTCGAATCGAGATCATCGGCTCCGTTCCTGCTGGGCGTCCCCGGCCGCTTCCGGCCTCCTCGAATTTCTCGAATGGCATAGAGAGTTATTCAAGGTTAGATGACTTTACTATTTGGATGTGTTCAGTGTATTTGGTGACATTTCGATGCATTCTCCAACGTTTGTGGATTCGCTTCTACGACAGTGATCTTCTGTGCTTATTGTCGTCCTCTCGTGCAGAGAATGGTCTGCGTTAGATCTGGCTCCACGGAGAGTCGCCCAACGGTCGCCTTTGCGTCCGCTTCTTCCCTGTCGCTCTCACCGCTCGAGTGCTGCGTCCCTGTATGCACGCACCGTGGGCACCTCTCTTCGGTGGTAATCGTATGCTGGCCTGCGCGATACGTCTCGGTAAATGTACTCGAGTACCGGCGTGTGCGTATCCTGCGTCGAGTCGACGACTTCACCATCGACCAGCAATCGAATGTCGTCGATTCGGTGGGTCCATTTGACAGTCGCGTTGCGAATCGATGGCTCGTCAGCCGGTAGTCCACGGTCGCCCGGACAGTCCCGGTGGGCGCGACGTAGAGCGGTTGGTCGTCTGGCGTGCTCGGGTTGCAGGTTGAACGGCGAACACCTCGACGGACGCGTCCTCGGTGACCACGCTATCGTCGAAAGTGGCGTCCGGTGGGTGGATGGATGTAGAGTCGTTCGTTACAGGGAACTCCGCGTGGTCACCGCGGTTCCACCGTGCGACGGCCTTGGGTGGGCTGTCGAACGGTACGTCCGTGCCCGCCGCGAGTTCGTCGATGGCGCTGGTGTTGGTGGTCAGATTGGTCCTGTCACGGTCGCCGGACCAGAGCAAGGGAAACGTAGTGTCGTTCACGCTGTGGTCGGTGCTGTTCGGTGGAGGCAGGTCCGGGGGGGGCGTGGGCGAGTACGGGCGTGGCCATGAGCAGGAGTGTGCAGGTGAGTACGGTCAGAACCCGCAACTCGAGCCCCCGGCGACCACGTTGTTCAGCAGGAACGTGATGATGGCCGTACCCAGTGGCGCGATCAGGACGCCGTAGATGAGGCCCTGGTTGCGGAGTTCCTTCAGTTCCTTCTTTCGGTCGGCGCGGCGCGTCATCGGGATGGTGACGGTTGCCCCAAGGGCGATGAGTCCCCCGACGAGCGGGCCGCCGAACTGGACCAGCGTGAACATGTTCTGGATGGTCTGAGCGAGCTGCGTGTTGCAGAACGCCTGGCCCGTTGACTGGGCGGCCACGGGTGTCGAGGCGACAAGTAGGAGTGGGAACGTTGTCACCCCGGCGTGCGCTGGGAGACTGGTCAGCGATGCGATTCTGGTGCGACTTGGGATTGCGTCACGACGCGAGTCCATATGTGACTGAGTGGTCGGTTGTCTCTGTTCGGCGTAGAGACCTCTTTCGTGCAAATTACTCGTTGTACTTAATTGATTTATATTTTCTAACTAGAGGATTATTCGACAGTGATTCGGGTCTGGCCAAGTCGAAATAGACGTTCTTGACCACTGGCCACTCGAGTGAGGAAATACTCGACCTGTAAAACGCCACGGTCAGCTTACTACAGTCGGTATCTGTGGCACGTATTATTCGCACTACAGATAGTCAACGCCGCCCTGGTCGGTCTGGTAATGAAAATGTACCCAGTACCGTTAGATTGATTCGTTGTGTCAATAATCTCAATCCAATGCTTGACAGTAAGACGATTTTAATTACGGGGGGGGCAGGGTCCGTTGGTGAACGATTGATCCCCAGATTTCTAGAAAGTGATCTCGAATCAATCCGAATTTTCGAGAATAATGAGCCGGGGCTTGCCTCAATTCGTCGCCGTCTAGATGACGATCGCTGTAGGTACCTCGTCGGTGATGTAAGAGACAAGAATCGGTTAGAACGTGCAATGCAAAATGTCGACATTGTCGTCCATACTGCAGCGATGAAACACGTCGATATCTCTGAATACAATCCGTTCGAGGCGGTCAAGACGAACGTTCTTGGATTGCAGAACATCGTCGATACCGCGATCGATGAATCGGTCGAAAAACTTGTCTTCACAAGCAGCGACAAGGCCGTCGCCCCATCGAATACTATGGGAACGACCAAACTCCTGGGTGAACGGCTTGTGACTGCCGGTAACAAGTATCGCGGTAATCGCGAGATTACCCTCGCCTCAGTTCGATTCGGTAACGTTGTAAACTCCTCAGAATCCGTCGTCCAATTATTTGCTGAACAAATTCAGAACGGTGGACCAGTAACCCTTACAGATGAACGAATGACCCGGTTCTTCCTGACCTTCGAGGGGATTGGAGATCTCGTTTTAGGCGCGTTAGAACATATGGAAGGTGGTGAAGTGTTCTTGCGGAAGATGACAGCAATGCGTATCGAGGATCTTGCTCAGGCAATGATAGATGTTCTCGCACCTCAGTATGGATACGACCCGGAACAGGTTCAGGTTGAGCTAATCGGACGCCGTATCGGTGAGACTATCCACGAACATATAATGACAGAACGGGAAGCCCATCGAGCTGTGGAGAACGGGGAGTTGTATGCAATCCCACCCGAGAAAACAACTGAGAACGGCTACCTAACTCATAAAGGGCTTGAAGGGTTTTCCGCCCCAGAAGTTGTAGAACGGTCTTCGGGAGAGGCTGACTTACTGGCTCCTGCCGAAGTTCGTTCATTCGTTGAGGACGAAATCGTTTCGGAGGTCAAGGATGAGTAAGCCAGTCGCCGTCACCGGGGCTGCTGGATTCATTGGGCGATGGGTCGTCGATGAATTGCTAAATCAGGGATACTCAGTTATTAGCCTTGATGATTTCTCGAACGGGCGTCGAGAGAACATCGAAGAGTTCCATAATGAGCCACGATTCGAGTTTTTCGAAGGCGATATTCGTGATGAAGCGGCTATTGAGCGACTAATCAATCAGGAGACTGCAGCCTGCATTCATCTTGCAGCAGAGATCGATGTCCATGAAAGTCTTGAGCGTCCGAACGATCACTTCGAGGTGAACGTTGTCGGGACGCGAAATGTTCTCGAAGCATGCCGGGCCACGGACACGCGACTTGGACTAATGGGCACCTGTATGGTGTATGATATGGCAGACTCCGAGGACGGCATCGACGAAACGCATCCTGTAAAGCCAGCATCTCCATATGCAGGCACGAAGCTCGCTGCAGAGAATGTCGCCGAATCGTATTACCATGGGTACGATCTACCGGTAACGATCCTACGTCCGTTCAACACCTATGGCCCGTACCAAGAGGTTGGGGTTGTCCCGATATTCGTCGAGCGTGATTTGAACGGCGAGCCGTTGAAGATTTACGGAGACGGTACACAGACACGTGACTTGCTATACGCCACCGACTGTGCGCGATTCGTAGTTGACGCGACGTTCAGCGAAGCAGCGGTGGGAGAGGTGTTGAACGCTGGCACCGGGGAGGACGTCTCAATCAACGAACTCGCGAGACTCATCGCGAGTGATGGAAGAAACATTGAGCACGTCGAACATCACCACCCACAAAGTGAGGTTCCGAAACTGTTGTGTGATCCATCGAAGGCGAAGGAGGTACTCGAGTGGGAGCCAGAGTACAGCCTCGAAGCAGGCATCGAGGAGTTACGAACTTGGCTTTCGAACCGGTCGAACAAATGATTGACGAACCACTACCTGCGATAGAGGGAGGGGAGCCGATGTTCGAAGAGGGGATTGGCTATGGCGGACAGTCGATTTCCGAGGACGATAAACAGGCAGTCCTCGAGTCGATGGAGGGTGACTATATTACTCGTGGACCAACTGTCGACAAGTTCGAGGCAGCCGTAGCCGAGTATGTCGGTGTCGACCACGCCGTTGCAGTGACCTCAGGCACCGCCGCATTACACCTGATCGGAAAGGCCGCAGGATTCGGAGCGGGAGACGAAGTAATCACAACGCCGCTCACATTCGCATCGACAGCGCACGCCGCGGTCTATAATGACGCTACGCCGGTGTTTGCGGACGTCAAACGAGATACGCGAAATATTGACCCAGAGTCGGTTCGCGAAAAGATTACGGATGACACAGCAGGCCTCATTCCGATGCACTATGCAGGCCAACCATGTGAGCTCGACGAAATGCTGGCCATCGCGGACGAACACGACCTGACTCTCATCTGGGACGCCTGTCACGCTATTGGCTCAACGTGGCGTGGAGAGCCAGTTGGGAGTCACCAAGATGCGGCGATTTTCAGCTTTCACCCGGTCAAAAATATCACCACTGCTGAAGGAGGGATGGTCGTTACCGACGACGACGACCTGGCTACACGTGTTAGGTCGCTCCGCTCGTTCGATATGGAATACGACCCTGCTGGACACGAGGACGAGCCGTGGTTCCAAGTCACGGAGGGGGTTGGGTACAACTACAACGTCACCGATCTTCAGGCAGCTCTCGGGCTGTCGCAACTCGAGCGAATCGAGGAATTCAAACAGCGAAGAGCTGACATCATCAACCGGTACGAGGAAGCGTTTGCAGATATTTCGGGACTCCAGACGCCTACGGTCAAAGATGATGTGGACCCGATGTGGCACCTCTATGCAGTCGAGATCGACGAAGGATTCGGCTGTGGCCGGAAACGGTTCGTCAACGCGATGCATGCGGAGAACATCTATGTCCAAGTTCACTACGTCCCACTAAATTACCATCCGCTGTTCCAGTCGGAGTTCGGCTATGAACCTGGACAATTCCCGAACGCTGAAGCGGTCTACGATCGGGTTGTCTCGCTTCCGCTGTACCCTGCGATGGACGGCCAAACGGTCGAGCACGTGATTGCTGCGATTCGTCGACTCCACGACTACGAGACGTAGCGGGCAGGACATTTATATCTGGAAGCGAAGGAGTGTTCTACATGAAGTCGTTCACAATCGGCGACCGACCTGTTGGTCCCGACGAGCCCACATTCGTCATTGCCGAAGCTGGGTCGAATCACAACGGTGACATCGACATCGCGAAGGAACTCATCGATGTGGCCGCCAAAGCGGGTGCTGATGCAGTTAAGTTTCAAACATTCAGGGCAGAGGACCTCTACGTAGAAGATAGCGGGAACGTCGAGTACCTTGACGACGAACGGAGTATCTACGACATTATCGAGTCGATGGAGATGCCCTACGAGTGGATTCCGGAACTCCACGATTACTGCAACGAACAAAACGTGGTTTTCATGTCAACCCCGTTTGATGAGCGATCTGCCGAGGAACTGGAGCCGTACGTTCCAGCATGGAAAGTAGCTTCCTACACAAGCAGTCACCTTCCATTTCTCCAACATCTCGCTGGGACGGACAAACCGATCATTATGTCCACGGGAGCGCATGAGTTAGCGGAAGTTCGGGAGTCTGTCGAGGGGCTCCGCGACGCGGGCGTTGAAGATCTTGTATTACTCCAGTGTGTGGCGGCATATCCGACCCCACTGTCTGACATTAACGTTCAAGTGGTCAAAACTTTGGCAGAGGAATTTAACGTGATGAGTGGCATCTCGGATCACACAATCGAGCCCACGACGGCACCAACTGCGGCCGTCGCCCTCGGAGCGGGAGTTGTAGAAAAGCATTTCACCCTCGATAAGGACATGGAAGGTCCTGACCACGAGTTCGCGTTAGAACCAGATGAGCTGAACTCTATGATCGCAGCTATCCGAGATACTGAACGTGCACTCGGGGGGGGGGGCAAACGGGTCCTGGAGGTCGAAGAAGAGCTCCATGATAAAGCGAGACGAACGATTCAGGCGGTCACCGAAATTAATCCAGGAGATCAAGTTACCAGAGATAAGATTAATATTCTCCGCCCAGGAGAGCAAAAGCAAGGTCTATTGCCAAAACATTACGACGAAGTAGTTGGAAAAACGGCCGCCAAACATATTCAAGAAGGTAGTGGTATCCAGTGGGATGATTTGGAAGAGTAGCTAGCTGCTTTCGGGTTGAATATCCACCTCTACATAATACGTTTCCCCATCAATTTCGATTCGAGCATTATCGTGGGGGGGGAACGTTAGTGCTCGCAATCGGTTTACTAACTCTTTCACAGTAACCTCCTCCTCGGGAGAGAGTTCACACAACTCCTGAAACTCTGCTGTTTCGTGGTACGTTCCTGCCTCCCGCTTCTGTTCGACCTGGGGGGCGGTACCTTCCTCAACCTCCGGCCAGACATCAGTGAATAGCTCGACTTGCGCGTCTTCAAGCCGCTTGTATAGATCTTTTCCCGAGTCTGCAAAGTCCACATCTACCTCTCGCTGTGCAACGATATCACCCGTATCAATCGATGCGTCCATGTGATGGAGGGTGACCCCCGCTTGTGTTCCTTCAACGATACTCCACACGTTTGGATTTGCGCCACGATTGTAGGGGAGGTACGCTGGGTGGAGATTCAGGCAGGCTTCTTTTGGAACGTCCAGAATCTCCTTCGGGACAATATGCCGGTAGCCACATGAGATGAGATAATCCGGTTCTACCTCTGGGACCACCGTGAGTTGGTCTTTGGTAGTAAGTAGTGAATGAACAGAGATGCCATCCCGCTCACAGAGCCACTCGTAGATCCGCATTCCAGCATCATTGATTCCCAGAAAAACAACGTCAAGTTCTTCACTCATACGGCTCTGTTTTCCTCTGCCAACGAAAGTAATTGTTGGATGACTCGTTCTGTTCCTCGCGCATCAACGAGCTGGCGGCCCCGTCTACAGCGCCTCCGGCAGAGTTTTGGATGGTCTAAATACTGTTTGATTGCACGTCGCACGCCATTTGTACAATCAGCTGGTTGTACCACACTTGCAATGTCACGTCCGGAGAGTGCCGCAGCAATTGGCACTTGGTTTTCAACAACAGGAATACTCACAATTGGGGTTCCCAAAGCGAGGAGTTCGTATGTTGTCGTGCTTGCTGTACTGACAGCGATATCTGCTTGCAACATTCGTTCCGGGAGATCACGGGGGTCACGGGTCACAACGACAGGTGTCGAGATGCTCTCTGCAGTCGTTCGAATCTCGTGTTCTTGTTCCTCGGAAAACCCAGGGCCAATAATAGTATCCACGCGAACCGAAAGGCCATCGAATGCCTGGAGAACCTTCGGTGTTAGGTTTGCCACGTCGCTGCCCCCCATCGTGATGATTGCTTTCCTCGGGGGGTCTCGGTATATTTGGCCTCGTGTGGATAGGTTTCGGATTACATCACGGAGAAGAACGTAGTCAGGTCCGAGACACCACTTCGGAGGCTGGCCTATAAAGTTATACTCCAATGACTCTGCGTACAAATTTCCATTGATGAACAGGTCAGAACAGATATCATGAATGTCGTCGTCTTGGAGTACTGCGAGTGGAACACGGCTACGCACTATGCGTTGATAGAACGTGTCCACAGGGTACGCGTCGGTGAACACCATGTTAGGTGACACCGTATCAATCCACTCGACGAACGGTTCTGGGTCATCTCTTTTTGGCAGTTTGAATGTATTAACTTGAGTCGGACAAACATCTTTGACGTGTCGTGGTGTCGTCGTGGCGAACGTAACGCGATGTCCTCGATCGACGATTTTCGCAGCTAGTGCCCCGGAGCGAACGAGGTGCCCGTAGCCAATTTCCGGACCACCATCAGCTCTAATTGCGAGATGCATCGTGCGCAGCTTTCTGTGACACAGATTCGTTCATATCAGCCAACCCATGTTCGTCGATATACGCCACAACGTCAGCGAACTCAGGGGTGATGCTGTAATCCACGCGTTCGAATATTTCTCGTAGTAGTAGATAATCTGCGGCTTCATCAAGTGTTAGTCGGAGATCGGTGCGGCCACGTAATTCATCATTCTCAAATACTTCCTGAGATGCAACATTCGATAATTCGAATACCCCGGGATTATCCCGATAGTAGAGAGTCACGTGTTCAAGATGAGCGGCCTCCGTAGCCTCCTCATAGACACGCTGGAGACTCTCCAGGGTGAATGCTTCAACGTCCAGTCCTCTCGGGAAGGTTCGGTCAAGTATGTTCGATGCATAGTCAGCATCGGCCTTCCTGCGTTGTCTAACGACCGCATCAAGAACCCGTGGATCTATGAGTGGACAATCGCCCGTGACACGAACGACCTCATCCGCTCCAACACATTCAGCCGCATCATACATCCTAAGAAGAACGTTTGTTTCATTGCCACGAAACACCGGAACCTCGTTATTCTCACCGCACCACTTTAAAATATCATCGGCAGACTTATCCGAAGTTGCTACAACCACTTGATCAATTTCTTTTGCATTTTTAACCCTCCGAATTACATGATTTAAGGCAAATTCATCACCTAATTGGAGTAAAACTTTCCCGGGAAGTCGAGTAGAACCCATCCGAGCTTGGATAATTGCGACAGTATGTCCGCCCATGCTTAGTACATAGGGAGAGAGATAATAAATCCAGGTTCGTTATGTGATCTTTAGCATGCTACTGCGACTATTTGAATGAGCTAGAATACATAATCATTGAGACAGTCGAACCGCCCGCAGAAGTGAATTAGATATTTGAAACTTATTTCTAAGTGTCCGAAACCTCTGATATGTTGAAACTGATTGCGACGCCGACCGAGGAAATCGGGCCTGAGTATTAGAAGTTGTCTCGATCGAGGTTTGAGGAGTCATCCGACGCCTGAGCGACCGGGTCGGGGGCAACCGACTGGCTGTCTACAAGGATGTCGTAGTACCGATCGATGGACTCGTCTTTCGTGAACCGAGCTTCGAACGCAGTCCGAGCGTTCTCGCCTTGCTCCCGAACAAGATCGGGGTTGGTTGTCCATGTATTGATTGCCTCCACTACCGCTGCAGTGTCTCCTTGGGCAGCGTTGATCCCTGCGTCGAATGCACCCACAATTTGGGCTTCGTCGTCGTCTGGTTGGGAGATGACAAGGATAGGCATCCCGGCAGCCATTGCGGTGTAGAGTTTGCTCGATACACAGATGCCCTCCATGCCCTCTTGGACGGTCACAATCGACACGTCACCAGCCGTGAGTGAGTACGGGAGATCGTCGAGAGGCTGGTATGGGAGGAACTTGATTCGGGAGCCGCGAAGGCCATACTCTTCAGCGAGATCGACTATGGCTGCCTTCTTGTCACCCTCTCCGATAATGAGTATTGTTACGTCCACTTCGTCGTCAAGCTGCGCGGCCGCTTCGACAACGGTTTCGAGGTCATGGTTCTCACCGATATTCCCCGAGTAGAGCAGTGTGAACGTCTCATCCACACCGTGCTTCTCAGCGAACCAGTTCTCTTCTTTCGCTTTGGGCTGGATGAACTCCTCGTCTTCCCAGTTGTGGATGATGGCAATCTTCGACGTATCGAAGCCAGGGCCAGCATTGGCGGCGATACGAGATCGCATTACAGGCCCTAATGCTACGATATGCTTCGCGTCACCGAACACGTACTCGTTCAGTTTGGACCACGTTTGGTCGACAAGGCCATCCGCTTCGAAGTATCCCGTCTCGATAGTGAAGTCCGGATAGAGGTCGTGCACGATGAAGGTGTATTCCCAGCCCCGGAGCTTGCAGACCAACCACATTGCCACGGGGAGGAACGGGGGATTGGAAACGAACACGAGCTCACGGTCACGGCCGGGCCGTGAGACCAGTAATCGCAGGAACATCCAGACCGTGAACACGACCCAGTTGAAGCCCCGGCGAAGGAACGACAACTGTCGAACTTGAGGGGCCCTAATTCGGGTCACATCGACACCTTCGTGGGTTGAGTGGGTAGGCTGTTTCCCGTTATCGCCGCTGTGGTAGTTCGGCTGGCCGGTGAAAACCCTCATGTCCAGTCCACGGTCTTGGAGCCCCACCGCGAGGTCAGTCATCAGCTGCCCGGTCGAAGCCGTATCCGGGTGAAAATACTCGGTGACGAGGGCATACTCGGTATTGGAATTAGACATGAAGTAGAAAAGCTTGGATGAAACTACCTGTCTAAACTCTACACGAGCGGACGGTTCTTCTCATACCACTCAATGGTCTGCCGTAGCCCATCCTCAAATGAGACTTCAGCTTCCCACTCGAAGCGGTCCTTCGCACGGGAGACATCAAGACACCGCCGCGGTTGGCCGTCTGGCTTTGACGTATCCCAGTTTATGTCGCCCTCGAAGTTTGTCAAGTCTGCAATCAACTCAATGAGGTCCTTGATGCTGATCTCCTCACCAGTCCCCAGATTTACTGGCTCGCTCTCGTTATATAGTTCCGTCGCATCAAGGATACCCCTTGCTGCATCAGTTACATAAAGGAACTCACGGGTGGGCTCGCCGGTGCCCCACGCAGTAATCGACTCGTCTCCTGCCTCGCGCGCTTCGATGCACTTGCGGATGATAGCGGGGATGACGTGGGAGGTCTCAAGGTCGAAGTCGTCACGCGGGCCGTAGAGATTCACAGGGAGGAGATATATACTGTCGAAATCATACTGGTCGCGGTAAGCCTTCGATTGCGTCAACAGGGCACGCTTCGCGATGCCGTACGGTGCGTTCGTCTCTTCGGGATACCCCTCGAAGAGGTTCTCTTCCTCGAACGGAATCGGCGTTTGTTTCGGGTACGCACAAATCGTCCCGAGAACAGTGAATTTCTCGATGTCGTACTGCCGCGCCTGCTCCATGAGTTCGATACCCATGATGGCGTTGTCGTAGAAGTACCGACCAGGATTCTTCGCGTTCGCGCCGATGCCGCCGACTGTCGCCGCGAGGTGGATGACCACGTCCGCGTCAGAATTCTCGAACGCTCGCTGGATTGCATCGCGGTTTCGGAGATCGTACTCGCTACTGCGTGGGACGAAGATGTCCACATCATCGCTTCGAGCTTCGAGTTCGTCGATAACGTGGCTGCCGAGGAAGCCTGCGCCCCCTGTGACCATCACCGTCTTACCGTTCCAGTAGTCGTGTGTAGTCATCGCCAGTCGACGCGGCCCATCCATGTCTCCGTGTTGCCGGCGTACCACTCGATAGTTCGACGGGCTCCTTCACGCCACTCGACTTCGGGTTCCCAGCCGGTTTCCTCGTGGAGTTTCTCATACCCGACGAGCAGTTCTTCAACGTCGCTGTCGCCGGGGCGATAGCGATCGTCACGCTGTACGATTTCGGGATTGTCCCAGTAGTCTTCTTCGGAGCCGACCTCCAGCAAAAGGTTGGCCCACTCGCGCATCGAGATGTTCTCGCCGTAGCCGTAGACATACTCCTCACCGGGCCGGCCTTCGAGTGCGACGTGCATGTGACCGCGGATGCCGTCCTCGACGTAGCACATGTCACGTTTCGGGGTGAGGTTCCCGAGTTCAACAATCTCGCGCTCAAGTGCTTGCGTGATGATGGTGCCTGTAATGTATCGCGGATTCTGTCGAGGACCGTAGTTGTTGAACATCCGCGTGGTGACCCCTGGCAACCCGTAGGCGTCGTGATAGTTCATCGTGAGGAAGTCCGCAGCGAGTTTGGATGTGGCGTACACAGAAGTGGGGTTAACCGGCGACCGTTCACTAAGGATGACTCGCCCGTCTTCCTCATACTCGTGTAAGTCCTCCATCTGTTGATCGACATTACCGTATTCCTCACTAGTTCCCGCGGTATCGAACTTGTAGAGGTCGAGGTCGAGGTCTACACAAGCTTGGAGAAGATTTAGCGTGCCATTAATATTGGTGTCGATAGTCTCGTACGGTCGGTCCCATGATTCTCCGACGTGCGCCTGCGCGGCAAGGTGAAATAGAATGATATCGGAATAATCTTTCATTGATTTCAGAGCCTCCGTCACAGAGTGTTTGTCGCGAAGGTCTCCCCTGTGGACCGCGATCTCATCTTGGAGATGCTGGATGTTTCTGAGTTCGCCACTTGACGTAGCGCGGACGAACACGTGGACATCCGCGCCGAATTCAACTAATGTCTCAATTAAATGAGATCCAATGAACCCATCTGCCCCGGTCACGAATACAGGTCGGTCAACGAATCGTGATCTGAGATTCATCCGTTATTGTCTTGTTGTGAATTCAAGACTTGAACGATTCGGTTCGGTCTAACTACAATACCGCGCCACAGATACTAAATAACGATATACATTGACGAATGATAATCTAACTTCGATCAGTTGAAAGATCTGTATGCTCAGAATTGCTTACAAATAGCCTAGGTCTTCAAGCCGGGATTGAACATCTCCTTCGACCTCGTCTTCAAGCCGCCTAGTGTTAACATCTAAGCTCTTTAGTCGCTCAGCTACGACAGTATTGACAGGGACATCGGGATACTCCGATATCGGCACTTGCTGAAAGTCACCATCCCGTAGATCAAACAAGCGGTGTTCATCTCGAATCTCGTCGGCTTCGTAGAGCCACTCTTCGGAACGAGCACCAACGATTACGTCCCCATGAACTTCGTGTTCCGCAATAATGGATTCTCGAGCTTCAGCAATGCCTGGTATCTGTCCTTCGTAGACATCTGGCACCTCAGTGTTGAGGACTTCGTGAATCAGTGGGGGGATATCGAGTAAGCTTACGAGGTTATTGGTCGCATCCTCTACCCAGTCTGGGCCGTTTGCTACAATAAGCGGGACGTGGAGTAATTCGTCATACATCCGTTCCGGCTTCCCGAACTGGCCGTGTTCGCCGAAGAGTTCTCCGTGGTCAGACGTTACGATTACGAGGGTGTCCCCGAATCTGCCAGAAGATTTTAACTGGTCAATAATCCGTCCGACTTGGTCATCGACGTAGTCGATCGCAGCGTCGTAGAGCTGTCTCAGGTCCGCAAGCGCGTCTTCTGTTAGTGTTTCAGACTCGTCCAGCATCCGTGAGTACAGCGTCGAGACTTCTGACTGCGTAACATGATCAACGTCGTACTGTTGCCGGTACGATTTCGGTGGGAAGCACGGATGGTGAACGTCCATGTAATGGGTCCAGCAAAAGAATGGCTCAGGAGTTTCGTCAAGCCAACCCAATGTATCATCGGTAATCACCTCGGCGCTAACATATGGTCGAGGCTTCCCCCTGATTAGCTGGTACGATTTCTTAATCGCATCCGTGATATGGAGGACTTCATCAACCCGGCTAAGTTTCGGGTTGTTAATCTCGATTCCCCGGGGAAATACCTTGGTGGCGATTCCCATCAAGGGGTTCTGGTAGTCCTCAAATCGGTCGAAGCCGCGATCGTAGTTGAAGTGAGTAGAGAGGAATGGGTTGCACTGAAAGCCTGCCGTTTTCAGCCCGGCTTCGCTGATGAATTCGCTGACGCGGGGTCGGTCATCGGATAGGGGACCCATCCCCCCGTATGATAGTGGAAGGGTTCCTGTAAGAAGTGCAGGGAAAGATGGGGTTGTTCCTGGACCGGTTGCGTAGGCGTTTATGAAGGAGGCATGATTTTTACCTAACTCATTCAGGATCTCATCACTGTTTGATTGATGCCCGAACAGTGAGAGATAGTCGGTGCGAAGCGAGTCGATAGTCAGCAGCAGGACGTTCTTCGTCATCGATTGGATTCAGTTTCTCTATCCGTTGTATTCGAACGGGTAACATTGAGTTCGGGATACAGCCGTTCATAGACGCTAGCAGCACGTTCTGCTATGCTTTCCCACGAATACTGTCTCCGAACACGCTCGATTGCGTTCTTTCCCATTTCAATTCGACGTTGTTCATCATTTAAAAGTTCATCGAGAGCATTAGTGAGTTCGGTAGGAGTTTGTGGTGAAAGAAGGATCCCCGTTTCCTCTGTAATTTGCTCAGGGAGCCCCCCGACTTCCGTTGTGATAACGGGAGTTTGTGCTGCCATCGCCTCAAGCGTCACCAGAGGGAATACGTCGGATCGAGTCGGAAACACGAATACATCCGCACATTGGTACAAGGAATCGAGACGTGACTGATCAACATACCCGAGATAGTCCGCAGCCGGATTATTATCGATTCGTTCTACGTAGCTCGGATTTTCGCAAGGCCCGACAATCAGCAGGCGTGCTTGGTGGTCGAGTTGCTCAAATGCGGTC
Organism: Natronomonas sp. EA1; assembly: GCF_051195035.1. Taxonomy (NCBI): domain Archaea; kingdom Methanobacteriati; phylum Methanobacteriota; class Halobacteria; order Halobacteriales; family Natronomonadaceae; genus Natronomonas; species Natronomonas sp. EA1. Next base: position 110,317 of record NZ_JBNTJV010000003.1, on the reverse strand, counting down.
AATAAGTCTTCAATTCCTTTTCCTGGAATTAGCTTCCCGACGAAGAGTAACAAGGGGGTCGAGGCTGCTATATCGATTTCCTGAGCCACAGTTTTTTGCGCATTAGCGGACGGTGGATTCGGAGACACTCCGTTCGGGAGGACGCTTACTGACTGATCAGGAAATCGGTTCCGTACCGTCTGGGCGTCTCCTTCTGATAGGGCGAAGAGATGAGTTGCATTTCTGAGGACCCACCAATATGGCCGGAGGAAGCCGTTCTCAAACATGAACTTGACTGGCTTCGACATGTTCGTGCTCTCGGGAAGTTCTGGTATCTTGCTAATTCCATGCATAGTTACACAGTACGGGACGCCTGCAGCCTTACAGGACAGCGCCACGCTCACCATCCCCCAAAGGGGAACTGCATTATGGATGTGAACAAAATCGTATGACTTCAAAGGATCTGGTTGATTGAGCCGTGTCCAGACAAACGTATTGCAAATATTTTCGTCCGAATTGATGGCCAGTTCGCAGATATCACGGAGTCCAGTGTTACTTGGAATTGGTGTTATTCCATCACTGAGCGAAAGTTCCTCAACAAGTAGTTCGTCGTGCTTGCCACGCATCTTTACCGTGCGTGTTGGAAGATATCTATTAAGGTGCTCTCCAAATTGTAGACCCGCTCGTATTGCTCCGCCTCTGGCCTTTGGAGTTGCAACTACCACATTTAATATTGAGGGCGCGTTGCTACGAGGGCTCTCAGTCGACATACCCAAGTTGTTTTAATTGTTCATTCGTCTGGTCGTCGATCTCCATCCCCAAGACCTCATTCAATGAACTATGAATTCGCTCCGACTCAGCGAGCCATGCAGAAAGTTTCTCTTCGAACTCACGGCTCTTCTCCGGATACTCCTGAATGAGATTTTGGCGTTCCTTGGGATCCGATTCTACATCAAAGAGGTACTTGTCTTGGCCCTGGTAGTACCGGCGCAGGAAGTACATCGGGTTGCGAAGAATATCTCCAATGAGCCCACGCTTGTACAGCTGTTTCGCCGTTTCGATGAGGGTTGAAGGCGATCTATCCGGTGATTCGACCTCCATATACTTCCACTTCTCTGTTCGGACCGAGTAGAATGCGGGGTAGATATCTCGCGATCGCGTTTCGGAGTAGACCGGAGCCGAACTACCTTCCGGACCGTACGGCGGGAGCGGTCGTCCTTGGACAGTCTCAGGAAACTCAGTCTGGCCGACTGCCGTCGCTACCGTCGGTAGAATATCGACAAGAGAAACAATCTCATCGATAACGGAGGGGGAGTCATGTTCTGCTGGTGGTTTGATTATTAATGGAACGTGTATCAATTCATCATATGGGAGGTGGCCATGCGTGAGTTGTCCATGCTCGTTGAATGCGTCGCCGTGATCTCCTAATACTACAACGAGTGTATCATCGTATAAGTCGAGTTCTTTAAGCCGAGAAATAATTCTCCCAAACTCATGATCATTATACTGGATTTCGCCATCATATAAGCCGATGAGCTGGTTTATATCAGCATCAGACTCAACGTTTGGGAGTGATTTTCGTCTACCATCAACTGAGCCCTGGTACTCGGAGTCAAGGAAATCTCTGAAGTCTTCCGGAGGATCGTACGGTATGTGCGGTTCTATTGACCAGGAAAACGCAAAGAATGGTTCCATATCGGGCGACAACCATCTGAGAATCCGGTCTGTCAAATCTTCTGCTCGAGGGAGTGCGATTTCTGACGCGGACTCCTGCTCAAGTTCTTCGGTGTCAGTACTTTTTGTCCGACGCTTTGCGATGATGTCAGGATCTTTGTAGAGGTCTGCGAACTCGCTAAATCCTCGGTCATAACCGAGGGTCGCCGAGACATTACCCATCGTTGAGAATCCTACAGTCGTGAAATTCTCATCAGAGAGAATCTCTGGGAGGCGTGTGATTTCAGCGTCGAACAAATCTTCTCGCGTACGTGTTCCGTGTGTTGGTGGGTACGCACCCGTTAGTAGTGAAGCGCCAACGGGTTTGGTCCAAGTCGCTGGCGAGAAACACTGATCGTATCGCACACCGTCGGTAGCGAGGGCGTCGATGGCCGGCGTCGTCTCTCGGTCATAGCCGTAACACGAGAGATGATCGGCCCGGAGCGCGTCAAGGACGTAAATGAGGACGTTCATTGATTGATGATAGGATTGTATTCGGGGTGTTACAAATAACCGAGGTCAGCGAGTCGCTCCTTCGTTTCTGTATCAAGGCTTGCTGTGACTGCTTCGACAGTTCGTTCATTCGCCTGTTCTACAAGCAATCTCGCCTCTTGCTCCGAAAATTCAGGGGTCCCGTATTGTTCGTGCCCCGAGAGAAGTTTCCGTAGCGGTGTAGCGAAAGTTCTACTCTGGCGAATGCTCTTACCATTGTGGCTTGCAAGAAGCAATCCCATGTAGATAGCAAGCGAGTCAATAAGAGAATTCTCCACAAAGACGTGGCCACCATTAGCATCCCAGCAGCTCCTCATCTCGTTTGAGAATCCACTCAAGGCCGCATTATTGTAAAACGTCATCTCAAAATGATTGTATCCAATTCCATTGCTTTCCTCAAATAGGGAGTCACCATCAAGCTCGATATCGACTTCTCGGCCCAAGCAATCGAGTACTGTCGGGGCGATGTCGACATTTCTGAGTGTTCGTTCCATACGTCCCGGTTCAAGACTCGGGTGCACGAAGGCCGTTGGCACATACACAAGTTCAGGGCAAGCGACATGATTGTGTCCCAGGAGCCCATACTCACCAAGGAGCTCTCCATGGTCACTGGTGTAGATGAGTAATGTCTCGTCTGAAAGCCCTCGCCGTTGAATGGTTTCAATGGCGTCTTCGAACCGAGAAATCGAACTCTCTACCCCTCTTTGATAATCTTGCTGAATTGTTTCCTGACTCCCAATTACTCGCCGAAAATATTCACCGCCAGTTTCGTTAATCTGGTCGTATGTCTCACTGTCGTACCCATTAAATGGAGCGTGTCCACCGGGATCGCGCACGATCCAGACGAATGGTGGTTCAATATCATTGAGCGATGCTCGAGCGTCTGACCGAAAGATCCGATGCATGTCCTCGTGCATCGTGCCAGTTTTATCTGAGAACGCTGTTGTAACGCTTTCAATATCCAGAAGTGATGGGATCACATCTGGAAGCACATTTTGGAAACCGGTAATCCCGTGTGCAGGTACGTTCAATCCTGTTAGGAGACTTCCGAAGGAGGCAGGCGTGTGTAGAGACCCTGCAATGGATTTATATGTTTCACCCAATTTCGAAAGTTGGTCGACAGACGCATCGAAGCGAACAGCATCCCCTACAAATAATACAATATTCTCTATTGACCCCTGTTCCATTAATCATAGATGGTCGACCCATCCAATCAAAATTGTGGTTCAGTCGGATGAATCATCGAGGCGAAAGCTACATGGCTTCAGTTCTTGTATCCCCGACAAATGGGGCATTCAGGTGAACGAAGAGGGGGGCCGCCTAACATCGTGATGCTGGTTCTCGATACTGCGAGAGCTAGAAATCTCTCTTGTTACGGAAACGATCGAAAAACCACGCCAGCCATTGACGCTCTTGCCGCAGATGGTGTCAGATTCTCGCGAGCGACATCAATTTCCCCGTGGACATTACCCAGCCACTCAAGCCTCTTTACAGGTGTTCCCCCCTCCATTCACCAAACTAACTCACTCGAAAGTCAATTACCAGACTCACTAACGACAATGGCAGAGATGCTTCGTGGCTATGGATATGATACAATTGGAATGTCTGCAAACCCCTGGTTCTCATCGCAGTTTGGAATAGTTCGAGGATTCGACAAGTTCCACCATCTCTTTGGACCGTTTGCAACGAGTTCTTATCGAGAATTCGTGATGTCACTTACAGACTCAAGAAGATCGATTCCAGAACGCGCTTATGCCCTTCTTTCTAATCAATCTCTAACTGAACTAGCACGAAATAGTATTACTGCAACACATCGTCATTTTGTCGATGAGGACGATGACGGCGCTAGAAAAGCAGTTGAGCATGCTAGCGAGACTATTGGTCAACCAGACCCATATTTTTTATTTATTAACTTTTTAGAACCCCACCTCCCATTCAAGCCGCCAACTGACTGTCGTCGACGATTCATCCCTGATGATGTCAGTGACGATCGTCTTGAATCGATTAACCAAGACGCAACGGCGTATAATATCCGAAATGTAGAGATGAATGCTACTGAGTTTGATATTCTTGAGCGTCTTTACGATGCGGAGATTTATCACGTCGACCGACAAATAAAAAGAATCCTAACTCTATTAGAGGAATCGAGTCAATTAGAGAATACAATCGTGATTGTGCTTGGTGATCATGGGGAAAATATCGGGGATCATGGACTAATGGCTCACCACTATAGCGTCCACGAGACTCTCACACATGTACCACTTATTGTGAATTATCCAGGAGTTTTTGACGGTGGCGAGGTAGTTAATGACCGGGTTTCATCACTTGATGTGCCAGCAACGATTGAACGGTTAATGGCTAATCAACGTAAATGTAATAAAACTTTTAAGAGCCAACAACATGGGGTCCCCCTGCAAAATAGGAACGAATCTCAACGTAGGATATTTTCGGAGTATCTCAATCCAATGCCCCCAATCAAACGGCTTCGCGAGAAGTCCGAAAACCCGGCGTTTGATGTCTCAAAGTATGACCGTCAACTACGTGCTATTTATGTTGATAATCTCAAATTCGTCACTGGAACTGATGGCCACCGTGCACTGTATGATCTCTCAACAGATTCGGAGGAATCAGAGAATATAATGAATGAACGGCCGGAACGGGCTAAGGAATTAGAACAGGTCATTGAGGAGTGGATCAAGGCGAACAGTTCAGAACTGAACCAGCCAATGGCATCGCCGGGAGAAACCGTGCAAGAGAGGCTCGGGGATCTTGGGTATCTATGAGGTCGCCTGTAAGAGGGGGGGATATGTGTGAGTAATATCGGGGTGATTACAACACCCTCGAATGATAAGTCATTCGCTAGACCAGTAACTCGATTTTTATCAATCCTAGAACCAACAGCAGAGAGGATTTTCCTCTTTGGGGGTGGCATCGTAATCCGAGAATCTCCACTCCCACATCAACAAAATGTTGATATAGGTGACGGTAGCTTCCTTGGCATTTCATTTATCGATTATGGGCTATTACAATTGTATATATGTATAAAAATCTTCCAACATCGTCGCCAGCTTGACTTACTCTATCTTCATAAGGGAGCAATGGGCCTGATACTTCCTGTTACCATTGCACGCCTATTAGGTATCCGAACTTGTGTCATCAAGATTGGAGCATTTCACAATGAAAGAACTGGTGAACCGTCTCTTGTTTCGAAACTGGTAACATTCGCCCAGTTTGGGACATTTCGAGCTGCACATGGGGTAGTTGTATTCACGGAGACTGAGATCCCATCGGTTCCCAATCAAAATGTGTTTGTCGCGTTTTCCAATTATAGGGACTTCGACAAGTTCGATATTAGTTGCCCAAATAATAAGAGACCAATTAACATGGGATTCGTTGGCCGGTTCAGTGAAGTAAAAGGTGTTGTTGAAGTCGCAAAAGCAGCCATAATTCTCGTAAACACAAACCCCGACTACCAAGTTCGACTTGTCGGCGAAGGTCCGGAGTTTGCTCTTGTAGAAAGGTTGGTCTCAGATTACGACCGAATTACACTCACTGGGTGGGTTAACCATGATACTATAGCAGAGGAGTACAATAAAATGAAGGTGTTAGTTGCACCCTCAAAGGCTGAAGGATTACCTACGGGCTTAGTAGAAGCATTGGGTTGTGGAGTAGTTGTAGCCGCAACCCCAGTCGGTAGCATTAGTGATTTGATCAGAGATGGCGAGACAGGATTCCTTCTTTCAAATACAAACCCAGAAAGTATTGCCGAATGTGTCAAATATATTAATAACCGTGACGATCTATCAGATATTGGGCGTAATGCTCGCGACCATGTGGTTGAAAACTATTCAAAATCTGCTGTAACTAGTGCATTTGAATCAATAACTGAATCAATGACCTCCAAATAACAATTCCAATACAGTGCATAATTTGATATAGAGACCGCGTTATAATTTGCCACCATTATTTCATATGGGATATATTATTCAGCATATTCATTGTCAAAATAGCCGTTAAGTAGCTGTGAATTGCTCAAGAGATGTATTTCAGGCGCCTCGTATAACCCCCTGCATTCGTCCTTCGAGCGATTGATACAGTTTGTGGTGGTTGTAGTATTGCGTGAGTAGCGCAAGGTATTTGCGAACACTCTACTGCTGACCCCCCACGAATTATGGAAGCAGCCAACTCCCCGTTTGAGAGTGCCAATCAGCTCTTCGAGGAGGTATTGATCGGTGTAGTCAACCTGCCCGCTTGATCCAAGCCGAGAGATTATAGTCGGATAGCCGACTGTTCCAAGAGAGAGAGATGGTATCTAAGAGCTGTTGGTTTGATCTGCAAGCGTTGTAACCAAGTTACTCAACGGCCTACGATACTCAACGGCCTACTAGTATCTCAAACTGGTCCAAATAGACGGCTCTGGTGAATCGCTGGACTGCGTAGGAATCGACCGTCAGAACTAGGGAGTTGAAGCGGGAAATCGGCGATGATTCATGTCGAAGATCTCCTGCTTCACGCTGAAAGCGGTCACGTTAGCTAAAAATGCTGTTGGTGATCGAGGCGAAGTCGCCGCCCCCGAAGGGGGTGGCGGCTTCGCCGACTACGCGGTCGTGTCGCTGCACTGTCTGCGGGTTTACTTGGAGAATCGTACCGGGAAACCCTCGATCTGCTGAGCGAGATGCCACAAATACTGGCCGAGATCGGCCTCGACGAGGCCGATCTCCCCGATCACTCGACGCTAGTGAAGGCGTTCGACAGGCTCAAGACGGCGCTGTGGCGAGTGCTGCTCCGACTCTCGTCGGAGCAGCACGACCCGAGCGGGCACGCCGCGATCGACGCGACGTTCTTCGACCGGGAAACCGCGAGCAAGCACTACTGTCGCCGGACGAACTACCGCGTTCAGACGCTGAAAACGACCGCTCTGGTTGACACAGAAACACAAGCGGTTCTGGACGTTCATTGCTCGACCGGGAAACCGCACGACACGCAGCTCGGCTGGCAGGTCGCCCGCCGCAACGCGAGCGACCTCGCCAGCCTCGCCGCCGATAAGGGCTACGACTGGATGGAATTACGTGAGAACTTAGGGAAGAGGGCGTGAGGCCGCTGATCAAGCATCGCATCTTCCGGCCCATCGACCACGCGCACAACGCGCGGGTCGATGGGCCTCGCTACTGCCAGCGATCGATGTGTGAGACCGTCTTCTCCACGATAAAGCGCACGCTCGGCGGCGCCGTGCGTTCGCGAGCGTGGTTTCGTGAGTTTCGAGAGATCGTCTTGAAATGTGTCGTTCACAACATCAAGCGAGCTGTCACACCGTGAAATCAACCGCAGTATGGCGATTCACCAGAGCCATTAATTTCCAACGATTGCAACCACCTCTTGACAGGCGAACGACAGCTAGAGAGGGTAACTACACAGTCGCTTATATGAAAATGTGAAATTGTTTATAACAAAACCTACTCTGTAGTCTGGTACCAGATTAGTATATTATCCACCATTCAACTTCTCCATTTGTGTATAATTTATTTACTGTTGGATCCGTACGCAATTGAACTCGAGATGATTTTGGATATGATCGACCGGTTTCATTGTCTCCGTACACTTTATGATGGACACGATCTCGCTCAGTAAATAGAACGTAGGTCTTATTTCCATTATTATTAAGTGCAGAGCTTAACGTAGTGTGATTTTGATACCCAAATTTATCTGGGATTAAGCCATTTTTCAAAACAGGCACACCCACATTATGATATTTCCCATAATAGTAATCTTCATATCGAGATATGGGCGATGTATTCGTATATATTTCAAATCGATTATTTTGCTGGCCGACCTCGAAATACCAGGTGGTACCTTCGACCCGCATTTCTGTTCCCCCAGGATTTGATTTTTCTCGGATTGGCGAGGGGTGCATTGTAAAAATGAGTGTGGAGATCAATGCCAGCACAAAGATAATTTTCATTAGACCGGTCACCTCGCGTTTCCACCCAGATTTATCATTCGATAAGGAATTTATATACATGTAAATTATGGACACTCCAGAACACACATATACTATTGGAGTAAATCTTCCAAGTCCAATAACAGAGAAGGGAGGTCCAGATGAAATAAGTGATGCCACAGACAATGTTGCAAAAATCAAGTATAAATTAAATATATCTATGAGATCTCGTAAGGAATTTAATTTAGAAAGTGAGAAGTCTGCAAAGAGATATAATGCCGATATTATTGGAACCATATATAATATTAGAAATCGTCCCCTGTGAAACCAAAATACTTGGATGAATCCAAATACGGAGAGATCTGCCTTTCTTAAGAGTGATAAATTCTTTTGAAGGAAGCTGGTGGTTCCACCAGTTTGCGGAGTAGAAGAAAAGCCACCTGAACCAAGGAAACTTGATAGAAAAACTGTAAGGTTTGCTCGTATTTGGAGATCATAACTGTGAAAGAGCCATGGAAATGCAAATAGTAATACTGTTGCCACAACAACTACGTCATTTCGAATCAATTCATACATATTAAATGTATTTATTTTTCTACAACTGTTAATATCAAATATATTCCCGGTGCGCCAAATTAAAATATGGCCAGCTAAAAAGGCCAAAATTATTATTGACACCAATATGGATAAGATGATGTGAATAAAAACAGACGCAAGTAGCAATAATGCCAATATCGCCCAATGCCGCTTTGTGGACGACGATAGATAGTATATGAATAAAACAAGTGGGATTATGGATATTGCAGCCGACCAAGGTGCAAACAGTTGAATACCCAACGGCAGGGATACGATTCCAGCAATTATTGAAATATCCTCCACATTTTTGTTTGGAAATATTACTCCCGCCAAGGCCCTCATTCCTAAAATATAGGTAATAGTATACACTCCCGGAATTATGTAAACTATGCTTTGGATATTGTATGATGATATTAAAATCAATTCGGATGCCAGAATATGAAGTAAAGGATATTTTATATTCTCCATCGTTTGATTGGAGGTATGATTTAGTATCTCCTTGATATACCCGATATGAGTTAATGTATCGTAAAAGTCTATCACTGGATATTGTCTCAGTAGAGGGAGATAAATAATTACCAACAGAGAAATTATAGCTGACACCCATAAAATTTTAGAATGTTCGACATATTTTGTCGTGTATGAAGATAGAACAGTTGTAATAACGGGAATTGCGAAAGTTAGCACTATTAACATCCAAAAGTACGCAGGAAATACACCATAAATTGACAGTTCATACCCCTCTATTGGAGGCATAATTGCAATAGTAGCAAATACAATGGAAACAGATATTGTCTGAAATGATAGAAGTAACTTTGCGTTCAAAAAATCTTTAGATCTAGGCATACCATCAAACATTTCTGAACCTATATGAATCGTGGTATAAGATTCCGTTATTCACAATGTAGCTCATTATAGTAGCTCTCAAACTCTTCAGATACTTCGCTCCAAGAATATTCATCAATCATCACTTGTCTACTTTGCTCGCCAATTTTATGTCGTTTACATCTATCATCTAGTAGAGATAGAGAACGATTTGCAAGATCATTTGCATCATTCCCGACACTAATTTGATTTACGGCATTATCCGAGAGTGCCTCAACGCCCAAAGGATTCGATACTACCGGGATTTCTAAAGCCATCGCTTCTAATATCTTATTTTTTATCCCACTTCCACTAACCATAGGTAATAATGCAATTTTTGCATTTGATATGGTCTTTACTATGTCATCCACATATCCAGTGAATTCAACATTGTTGACTTGTTCTGTTTGAAGTTCCATTGGAGGATTTGGCCCCACAATGAGGAATTTGGTGTTAGGGCGCTTGTTTACGATCTGTGGATAGACATCCTGTAAAATATACTCAACAGCCTTTTTATTTGGTGGGAAGTCTAAATTCCCATGGAATACAATATCATACTCACTATCACTCCCCCTCAGTTTGTTATCTGGCATGAACTTAACGGTGTCCACTCCATTTTTAATTACAGAAATATCACCTCCAGAAGCTACGTTACGTAATGCATTGGCATCTTGATTTGAGACCACAACACTACCATCGAAGGCGGAAATCATCTTTTCCTCCAGGTTTTTCATCCACACATATTTAATGAAATTATTTAAATACTCAACTATTGATTGGGAACTATTCATATCGCGCTTAAATTGAAGTGAAAACGAATCCCCAAAATCAATTACTTTCGTGAAGGTGTCGAGTTCAATCGTAACCCACCCCGGAGCTCTTGGTGAATTGATTTGAAGAACGTCAACATTATTCTTCTGACCAAATTCGACAATTTCCGATTCCACTTGTCTTATTACTTCTGGTGTTGGGAGATGTTGAGCAGGAAAAAATGCTAAAGCTGTTTTATAAATTCGCCCGGGTATCGTGTCAAGATAACTTGGGAATTTAATTGCCTTATAATCATTACATATATTAAATAATTCCGAAGGGTTATCAGGTTCTCCTCCAAAGTATACAAGAAATATATTATTCCCCATCTCTTTTAAATTTTTGCAAATATTATTTGCCCTAACTGCATCTCCAGAGTCCAGGGGCAAAATTTCTCTAGAGGTGAAATATAGAACATTCATTATTATCTAATGGGAGTTTTATCGATAAAGACAGTGGTAATTTCGTGAGTTGTAGTATGGTACATCAGCAAACCGGGCAGTCCCCGCCCGCATTTTCATCTTGGTTACTATTGAGAGTATCGGCACATCCTGCAATCGTGAGGGCCGAATGGATAGGCTCAATATCCGCTTCAAGTTGGTTGGTTATATCAATCTTTTCTCCAATCAAATGATTTGCAACATGAACGTCAGCACCGCGGTTAACGAGTTCTTCTAGGAGGATCGATTCTATGAATCCTGCGCCCGCCGTTCGGAGAACCGATGGATTGCTCCAGTCTATAGGCATCTGTTCGTAGGGGTGAATCCATCCTACAATAGCGTTTTCTTTTGAATAAGGAGGGAAGTAGGTACTATGAATTGACTACAAATTCCAGAGATCTACAAGCAGGGACTTCACCTTCGACTTCATCTTCGAGCCGCTAATGCCTAAGCACTGTAGGCTTAGGGAGGACATATGGACTACCGAAACGAGTGTACTCTGAGATCGGCATCCAGCCGAGCGTACATTCATTCTGTAGCAATGAAAACTCGCGGGGTGATGAGCAGTCGTACACCAATTCACGGACTACTGTGCGAACTTTCTGGTCGTCGTTACGTGTAGATCAATGATTGCGTTCGAGTTCGTGTCTACTAGAAGTGTGACTTTCAACTGCTGAACCGTCAGCTTTGTCCGCTTTGTATAGTGCTTCGAGGCGTGACTCCGGTCGAACCCGAATGTATCGATATCCGACGACACTGTTGGTCAGCAGCGGTGTGACCAAGAGAGTGAGCAGGACACGCTAAACAGTCAGGTCGAGTCGTTGAATCCTTCACACAACGCTGAAGGCGATGGGAGCTCCTCAGAGCCGATAGCGCTCCGAGTCTGAGGCATCTTGATGAGTTCATCAAGCAGGGTTAGGTACGTTGTATTCTTCCGTTTCAATCGTATAGGTGAATTTAATTCATTCACAGACCACCTCAGGTGGTATCGACTTCATCCACAATTATTTGTGCAATAGCTTTTGATGGATTACTATCGATATCTCCATAGTACTTGGAAATAAATTGTATTATATCCGGATCACACCCTGATATACTGTTGCATGATCTTAGTTTTCTAAGAGTTTTCTTAAGCTCATATTCATTATTTACCAATAGTGCTGGAGATTGGTGGTTATATGGTGTGTACTCAATCTTTCCCCCACTAATGTCTGTAACAATTAAATTGCAATTGGATAATAACGCTTCGAAGCCAGTAGAGGATTCCTTTACAATAGCAGTATCAGCTGCTATCAAAGACTCATGTAAGTCTGACCTCAAGATCGAATAATCCGATAACCCACAGTCACTTGCAATATCATTATAAACCCCAATGTTAGACTCGCTAGGGTGCACTTTTATTAATAAGTGACAGTCATCAATTCCAGTCATTGAGTTAATAATCGCTGTTGCTTCATTGATTCGATCTTTAGCACCATAATAGGTATTGAAAGACTGAGTGAGGTAAGTTACAACGTAAGTAGTTTGGTCGATTCCTAGTTCCTTTTTATATTTCCTTTTTATCTCGTCGTCACGCGCCAATTTATTTTGTAAAGTTTTGAATCTGGGGCTGCCCGTTTCTACTACTTTGTCTGGAGACATCCCATAGTCAATGAATCTCTGCCGAAGTACTTTACCTGGCACTAGTATTTTGTCTGCATTGCAACTACTATATTGGCTTGTAGGATTTCCCCAAGCTGCACCTCCTACGTAATTTATCGTCGGAATGTCATAATCACCACAAATGGAATTGATTGACTTTGCTTGACTTGTTGCATAATGTGGCATGACAACACACTTGGGTGAGTGTTTTGAAATAACTTCCCGGAATTGCTCTTCAATATTCAGCTCACTATATGAAAAGTACACTGTTTCTTTTATCCTCCGCGACAGAAGATCTTTAACCCCCTCTCCAAACATATTTGACATTCCCTCTGTGAAATCCCCAGTAGAGAATATACTCAGGTACTGCCAAAGTATGGTGTAATACCTAGCAGCCACGCTCAACACCGTAGATCCACAGGAATACTCGTTTAAGCTTCTTTGATTATCTTTCGGAAGTTTATCAGTCAAATAATTCGACCCGCCAGTTAATAGAAATAGATCCATCGAAAAGTCACTTGAAAGAATTTCGAATACAGGTTCCATCGTCCGCACCCATTTATCATTTTCAATATACATTGCAACATCTACATTCCTAAAGTTAGTTGATTGCCAGTCCCCGCTTTGAATGAGGTCAGAGAAAATCTTCAGCACATATATCAGAGGTATTATTTGAAACGGTGCGGAAATGTTAAACTCCGAACCCGACATGTCCCCGGTATTGAAGCAGTTGTTTCCAAGATTTTTTAATAACCTTTCCGAATTGTCCAACGTATTAGAGAAGCCCACGTCATTCTCCATACACGCCACCTCCGCAACACGCTCCCAGTCACCTATGGGTGAAAGAGTTATAATTTCGGAAGGGCATATTTCATCAATTATGGAATCAATAATCCCGTACATATATATTACCTTTGTTAATAACTCATCATGCGAACTCAAGAAGTTAGATGAGTTCGTATAGATGATATTTCTTAGCGGATTTGGAGTAATATTTGAGCGATGCCAATGCTGGAAAGCATTTGCTGCTAAATATGTGCATTCTCTCCAGGAATTATAATTATCAATAACTTTCGAATAATGAATTGTTTTATGCGGGCACCCCATCACTCGATTTAATTCGAGTATTACCGAATTGTCTGTTATCCAGTCATCAAGCTTATCTATCTGCCCCTCATTGGATAACAAAATTGTCCGAGTCATTTTACTTTAGTTGAATTATGACTGTATACCATATAACTCAGCATACTTCCCACCATCCTTAATCAGCTCTTTATGGGTTCCCATCTCAGTTATTTCACCAGATTCTACAGTATAGATACGGTCAGCATTATGCACAGTTGACAATCGATGGGCAATCACGAAGATCGTTCTTTCGTCATCAAGTTGTTCGATAGCTTCGTGAATCTGTTTTTCTAAATTTGAGTCTAAGTCACTAGTAGCTTCATCAAGAATCAATATTTCTGAATCAGAGACCAAAGCTCTTGCCAATGCAACCCTTTGCCTCTGTCCTCCAGAAAGTTTGACTCCATTATCGCCTAAGACAGTATCAAGCCCATTTGGAAGTTCATATAGAAATTCATCTACTTGAGAAATCCTCATAACTTTTTCCAATCTTGTTTGGTATACCTCTTTTCCCAAAGTAATATTAAATCTTAGAGATTCATTAAATATATACGGACTTTGTCTCACCATCGATAATTTATCGCGCCAATCACGAACATCAAATTCACTAATTGGAATGCTATTTGCAGTTATCACACCTGTATCTGGACTATACATTCGTGCTAATAGAGATACAATAGTTGATTTACCAGCACCAGACGGACCAACAAAAGCAACAAATTCACCTCGCTCAACTTCAAATGACATATCACTAATTACTCTTTCTTCCTCCGAATATGAAAACGAGACATCTTGGTATATTATTCTATTTATTAAGTTTGGTACAGAGGATGAGCTGGTCCGTTCCTCTTGATGTTTACCAATCCGATCCACAAACTGTTGTGTTCGTACTAAATGTGGTAGGTCACCTTCAATTTGGTATAATTTTGTGTTCAGATTGCTTACACGAGGTGCTAGCCGAAACATAGCAAATAAAAATACACCTAAGGCCCCTATCGATAACGAGAGAACACTTATTGCGAGATACAGTAAGCCAAATAGCATAATAGCTGTTAATAGTTGATAGAGACTTTGAATCCCAGCTTGATTACGTTCTAGATCAATGCTTGAGTTAGTATATGAAATAACAGATTTTTGGAATTTGTTGAATATGTCCTGCGAAACACCATACAGCTTCACATCGCGAATCCCTTGAGTCCCAGCTTGTGTGTGTTGCTGGATCTTTTCATTCGCAATGGCGACCCGGTCACCAACCGTATAGCCTGGTTCAATCACATACCGAACTATAACTGTAATACCTCCGAGAAATACCGCGGCTAATAGCATCAAAATAGGTGCTACAATTAATGCAACTGCGGCATACATCACACTCAGCAATATTTGCTGAAACAGTTCCACAACCCAACGTATTACCCGACCAGCGTAGCGTGTCTGTGTGATAATTGCATTGAGGATCTCGTCAGATCCTTTCTCGTCGTAATATGCTATCTTAGCATCAAGCGCTAAATCAAACGCCTGAATTTTAAAATCTTGTTCATACCCCTTGCTCAGACTAATGGCTAACCACTTGGCAACAAAAGTAGAAGAATATCGTATTATCATCACCACCACCAACCCAATAATCAAATTTTCTAATGTAAATGGGACACCCAATGTAGAATATATCTGAAAGAACAACCCAGAGATGCCCTCTGCCTGTTGAATCTGACCCTTACTTGCTTGGGCTGCTTCAATAACTGGCAATAAGAAGGTCAGTCCGACTGCTTCCAACAGAGTAGCAAAGAAACTAAAAACAATAATGAATAACGTATATGCCGGCCGGTAACTGGCGACATTTTGAAGTGCGTGGTACTTCTGTTTTAGAGAGATCTCGTCACCATCCATTTTGAGCTATATTTGTATGAGAGAGTTTGTCGTTTATACTTGGCGTTCCACCAATTCTTGAACTGTATCTTTTACTCCTCAGGAGTTTGTATCTCCTAATTGACAAGGCGGCTTGCAATCGACTGTTAGTTCTATAAATAGGTTGTACTATATTTCACCGCTCCCACCTTACCCATTCTACTGTGTTTGGGCAGAGGCCCGTAATCCGAACTTTAGAATCGCTCGCTATAGTAGACACTAGAAGTAATTGCTCACTTTAGGAACAGAGAGTTTGTCGAGAGCGGTGTCAATCGCTGTTGTTAGCTCGTCGAGAGAGTCAAAGAATCGGTTGCTAAGTGCCTTTTGCAGCTGTCTCCAGCATTCTTCGACCGGATTCAACTCCGGTGAATACGAGGGTAACGTCACGAAGGTGAGGTCGTCACGGGCCGCTAGGTCCGTGACGGCCGACGCCTGAAAATACGGCGCTCCGTCCAGCACGACGATCAGATCATCTTCGAATTCTTTGCATAATGCTAAAATGAAATGTTTCGCGTGTTCGGCCGTGACGTACTCGGTAAATCGAGAGAAGAAGCGATCACCGTCCTCGGTGATCGCGCCCAACAGACACGTCCAATCACGTTGGCCAGACAGTTCGACCGAGGGCCGCGTGCCGCGTGGTTTCCACGCGGCACGCGGCTCAACTTGCACGGATTTCTTGGTTTGGTCGATACAGACTACGGTGGCGTCCATTTCCCGCCGCTTTTTTTGAGCTCGTCGTGGAACGCTTCTTGCTCGTCTTCGTCGGCTTCGGCGGCTTTTCGGCGTGGTTTCTGGTAGCTCAATCCCGCTTCTTTCAGCAACCGCCGACAACTCGGGATTGAATACTCAACGCCGTACGTTTCTTCGAGATACTCTTGGGCAAGCGCCGGCGTCCACGCCGGCGCGTCGATCCCGACCTCTTCAGGTGGTTTGTGAACGGTTTCTTCGAATTTTTCTTGCTGTGATTCTGAGAGTTTACGTTTTCTTCCAGTTCGTTTATCGTCAGAAACGGCTTGCTCAAGCGACTCGTCGGTGTCGAGTCGCTTGAGCCAGCTGTAGATAGTCCGTCGCTGAACATCGTACCACTCGGCTAGCTCGGTCTGAGTTACACCGTTCTTGTACGCGATGGCTGCTAAGAGCCGTTGTGTCGGCTTCTTTCCGTCTACGTTGTCGAGAGCGTCTTGCAATTCCTCGACGGAGATCTCGTCGAGATGTTCCACTATCTCTTACAACAGTCTCTGAGCAAAAAGTTCTAACGATTACTATAGGCGTCGATTCTCTCATGCATTTCGTCGCGTCGACTGTTGGTCTCGTCGAACGACACAGAGTCGATGTCTGCCGTCGCCATCCGTTCAGACACCCCGTTCGGAAGCGACCACAAGCTCGCCAGTCGAGACACACCGTTTCAGGGCGCGTCGCCTGTAGTGGCGCCCCACGGTCAGGACACGCGGGCGCAGGGAACGCAGTCTTGTCGTCGTGCTGTTTGTCGAAACCAAACGCGAAGGTTCGTCACTTGGACATCAGAATCTGAGACGCACATTATTGTGCCCCCACCCCCTGGTGGGGCACAAATCCCCCTCACAGACCGACCGAGCAGTCGTGTAGGTGCGACTGTGATGCCATCAGCAACGATCCCGGGGAACGTGACTAGTGGGTGCATGATCGCCCCCTGGATGCGGCGCCACCACGGTCGTGGCTGTGCGCGAAGTGGAACGAGTACAAAGCGGAGGGTGTTTTGGACCTACATACCAATTTCATACCGGCTACAGCTCTTAGTGAGCCTTCGACCTCACATCGTTCCGTATCGGCACTACCCGGACGCCCGGGAGCCTGACGCTGGGAGACGCTTCCTAGACACGCACCTGAAGTTCGTCTCGATACCGCCGCACCGTCGGCACACTCACGTCCGCGACCTCCGCTAAGTCCGCCTGCGAAAACGACCGAGACCAAACCTCCCCAGCCGCTACCAGCACCGCGCCCGCCGCCACCGCCGCGGGCATCGACCCGGTCGTCTCGGGCGTCCCGTCCTGCTCAAGCAACGCAGCCGCCTGCTGCTCCACTGCCCCAGAAAAGTCCAACGCCGACCAAAACCGCGGCAAGAACCGCGACGGAGCGAGCGGTGGAGCGGGCAACCCGAGTTCGCGATTCAACACGCCGTAGGCGTTCCGCAGCGTCGACTTGTCGACTCGAGCGACTGCCGCGATATCGGCGAGGGTTTGTGGCCGACCATCACATCGGCACGTCGCGTACACACTCCCGGCCGCCATCGATTCGATCGACCGACCACACAGGAGATTCTCACCTTGTGCCGTCGAGAAAAGTCGGCACGCCCGGTCACGGAATCCAGTGTCGAAGCCAAGCGCGCTCGTCATCCGTTTGATATCGGTTAAGCCGTGCATCTCATTCCGCTCCGCCTTGCTTCGATGTTGCGCACGCGAGTGCTCGCGCCGAAGCCGGTGCAGCTGTCGCCGCTTCTTCGCCGAGAGCAGCCGCCCACGTGCGTCCTTCTGATACCCGATTTCGGTGGAGAGGCCTCTGTCGTGTCGTGCGGGCGTGCGGGGAGCCCCCGTCCGTTCCCGAGTCGGTCGTCACGGTCCGCGAAGTTCCGCCACTCCGGGCCAGTGTCCACCCCGTTCGAGGCAAGCACGAGCCCGCAGTCGTCACACACCGTTTCGGCCACATTCATCGTCACCCGGCCGTCGCACTCGGGACAGGTGTTCGCTGTCGTCTGGTGGGTCGATTCATCGTACCGTCGTTCATACACATCAACACGCATTCGAGGTCACGAGGCACGCCGTCCAGCGCCCCTCGCCCGACAGGGGCCGATAAAACGCCCCGCGGTCGCCGTTAGCGGTCTGGGAGCGGCTTCCGCCCCGAGAATAACACTCCCAGCACGGGAACCCACCCGAGAGCTCGGCACAGTCACACCACTCTGGAAGCTCCTCGGCGGGCTCGGATTCATCCTGAGGTAGTGCCCGCGAGCCACCGTCGGTCACCGGCTGTCTGGAGGCGGACTGCGTAGCCGCATCAAGAACCGGTTTGCGAATCGCCACGGCGAGTCGGTGCTTGCAGGCCGGAGCGTACGTCCGATCTGCCGGACAGGTGCACCGCGTTGGGATGCCATCGCGAATGGAGACGAGATACTCGTGGTCGTCGGGGTTGGTGTAGCTCCCGTTGCGCACGAGTACTCCCTCCTCGAGCACGGTGAAGGAGAACGCCTCGTACTGGGCGCGTTTCAGGAATTGATTCGACACCTCAAGGTGGGTAAGTACATGGCTGGCACGTCACTCGGGTACTCTGAGGAGCAACTCGCCCGCCGGGGCGCATACAAACCACCCGTGCAGGCCAATGCTGTGAACAGGGTGCAATACCGTATTTGAAGGGGCGCGTTTATTCCGGCCAAGCCTTGTTCGTCTCATCCATTACTGCACAGGTGGAGAACCCGTCGACACCGTCTCCGAGACAGGAGGACCCAAACAGTATGAGCAGGGTGTCATCTCAAGGACAGCACCCCACAGAGGCCATACATCCCAAAACTCTGTGACAAACCCGGTAGAGTTTACCACCGTCGCCCACAGCAGGAGGACAATGCCGAAGTCGTGGCGACATCGACTCACCGCCATCGTCGGCCTGCTTGCCGTCCTGTTCGTCCTCATGGTCGGCTACGGGGTGCTCACCCCAGCGCCCACACTGGGCGCGTACCCAACGGAGAACGACCCAGCGACGAACTATAATGCGTACGTTGACGAGCACGTGCAGGTCGCCGGCACGGTCATCGAAACCGACCCAGTCGTCATCGCCGCCGAGTACGACCAGTACACCCAAGGCACCCGAAGAAAAGGCACCATCGAACTCACCATCACCAATATCGATGAGCCAGTTGAACGCGGTCAGTTCGTCCAGGTGTATGGAACTGCTACCGGAGACCGAGCCATCATCGCCGCGAACGTCGTGGTCGTCCCGGCAGGGAACTTCCGCTACATGTACATCGTCTCAGCGCTCGCTGGCCTGTGGGTACTCGGGCGTTTGGTTCGTGGCTGGCGCATTGACTGGGAGACGGGCGCAGTGACTCGCCGAAAAGACCCACTCACCATCGAGACGATTACAACCCGGTTCATCGCGGAGGCCGACTAATGCCGGACCTGCTCTCACACGCCCTCATCGCGTTCGCTCTCTGTACCCTCCTTCGACTCGCTACGACTGGCTCACGTCCCAGTACGTCACCGTGGGGATGGCCGGCGCGTTCATCCCCGATATGGCGAAGATCGACCTCCTCATCGATGGAAACACAATCGCGGCCGCGCTCGGAGTGCCGTTCAGCTGGTTCGGTATCCACACGCTCGGTGGATCCCTCATCGCAGTCCTCATCGGAGTAGTCGCTGTAGCTACCTCTGAACGCCGCCGCGTGGCCGCGTTGCTCTCGCTCGGGGCGGGCACTCATCTTCTCGCAGATGCGATGCTCGTGAAGGCCTCCGGCCAGTCCTATGCGCTCTTCTGGCCCTTGACCCAGTATCACCCTCCGACTCCGGGGCTCTATCTCAGTACCGACCTCTGGCCCAGTCTGGTAACGGCAGGGCTCGCGATGGGGGCGTGGCTCGCGGTTCGTCGGGCCACTGCATCCACGAAATAATCCTCATTGAGCCTCCCTCGTGTAGATAAACGGAGGGATTCTGCGTCCTCAGACCCTTCTGAATCGGCAGGCAAGGATTTATTAGTCAATCTTCCAACTACTTCTCGCATGGGGGAGACATACTGTCCGACCTGCGAAGATACTCGACGAACGTTCAGCGACAAGCCCTGGTTGGGGGCGGTCTGTCTGGAGTGCGGCTCCTCACTCACCAGTTGAGATACCGCGGCTATACTACCCCCGGTTCCACCTGAACACCTCCCAAGCCACAGAGAGCCCCGGCATCCCATCGTGTCGCCAGAGCACGAGCGCCGCGACCAGAAGCACCCCCTCGAACAGCACCAGGGCAGTCACCTCCAACTGCGCAACGAACGAAGTCACTCCGGAGTGCTGCTGTGCTGGCACCCCTAACAGCGGCCAGACGAGATATCGGAGTTCGAAGAGCTCGCCTTCGAGGAGGATGCCCACGCCGTCGGCGGCGAGATGCGAGAGCCAGCCGACGGCGAACGCGAGCGGGGCGGGGCCGTAGCGCCGCGCGAGCAGCACACAGCCGAGTGCGACCGGGCCGGCGACGAGCAGCGTGTGCGCGAGCGTCCGGCCGTACGGGAGTACCGCGGTGTACCACGCCAGCGGCTTGTCGACGAGATCGGGGAACTGCGTGCCGACGGCGAGCGCGATGGCGGGCCACGCCTCTGGCACGCGGCCACGGGCGCGGGAGAGAAGCGAGTAGCAGAGATAGCCGACGGCGAGGTGGCCGAACGGTAACACGGGTGGGGGTTCGCGCGGAGCGGAAAAGGGCTATCGCTTCCGTCGCGCGAGGAGGGCGCTCCCGGCGAGTGCGGTGAGTGCGGCCCCGAGCCCGAAGCCGGGCTGGGCCGACTCCGTCGGGGTCTCGGTGGGCGTCGGCGACGGGGCCGGCGTGACGATGTCGTCGTCGGTCGGCGTGGGAGAGGCCGACGGTGTGGGCGTCGCCTGCCCCTCGTCGGGGGTCGGCGTCGCGGTCGGCTCCGGTGTGGCCGTCGGCGGGGTGGTCGGTTCGGCTGTCGAGCGGTTCGGCGTGGGCGAGGTCGCCGTCTCGGTGGGCGTCACCGTCGGTGTGGGGGTGGAGGTGGCTGGCGTCGTCGAGGTCCCGCTGGAGGGGCTGCCGTCCGGCGAACTGCTGTCCGTCTCGGTCGGTGTCGGCGTGGGGTCGGTCACCCGCATCGACTGGCCGTCGTTCACGCCGAGGAACTCGCTCTCGCCGAACGCGGTCGAGCCGCCGCGGACGGTCGCGTACACCTCGTAGTCGCCGGTCGGCAGCGACTCGAGGCTCGTCGTCGCCGTGTACGTCCCGGCGGCCGTCTCCTCGGCGCGGACGCGGACGCGGTCGTCGCCGTCCGTGACGACGAACTCCACGAACTCCGCGCTGGGACCCCGCTGTTTCGTGACGTCCGCGCGCAGCTCGACGGCGTCGCCTTTCGAGACGGTGTCCGGGGCGGTCACGTCGACGGTATACCCCCGAACGAGCAGCGGATGGATGGCGAGGTAGGTCCCGTCCTGTACGACGGTGACGAGGTAGGTCCCCGCCGTGTAGTCGGTGAGCTCGAACTCCGCGGTCCCGGACGCCGACAGGCGCTTTTGGGCGACGATCTGCTCGTCCGCGTTGTAGATGTAGACGCGGAACGGGTCACTGGAGTCGACGGTCACGTCGGCGACGATTGTCTCGCCGGGGGCGGCGGTGCGGAGGGCGCTCGTCCGATACTGTTCGTTCTCGAAGTTGAGCGTCTGTTGCGGGATGGGCTGGCTCTCGCGGACGGAGAGGGTCGCGCTCTGCGCGCCGAACGCCACTCCCCCCGTGGCGGCGACGAGCAGCAGTGCGAGACAGCACGCGACGAGTCGGGCGGTCATCGTACACGTATTCGCCAATCGCGGCAAAAGTGTTGGGACTCTGGAGTATCTATCGACGTTCAGATGAACGTGAAGTATTATATGCTTGGTAAATAGTTTTGAAATAGAATGTCATCACCTACATCTGAGGGACGCCGTTCCGTCGAAGCGGCCGTTATGGTGACGCTGTTGCTGCTCGCCCCGTTCGCCGGTGTCGCGGGCGGCGCAGCTACGACGGCACCACCCCCGAGCGGGCAAGTAGTTTCGCTGTCGAACGACGTGTCGCTGTGGGAGCGCGCCGCGTTCCCGCTCCGGGTCGATCAGTCGGGGGCGGCGACGACGATCCCGAACGCCGGAATCCAGGTCGACCCGCCGAACGAGGCACCCATCGACCTCAACTACAACACGCTCGGCGTGTTCAGCCCTGGCCAGTCGACGACCATCGAGCTGGAAGAACGGACCGGCGCAGAGGCGCTCCCGAACGAGAACATCGACCTCGTCGCGGTGAAGGTCACGGGGACGCAAAGCGAGTTCGAGGCGGCACTCGACGACTTCTCCGTCTCGAAGCTCAACGACGTCGGGAGCTTCGAGCACGTCAGCGAAGTGACGACTGACGCGAACGGGTACGCCTCCTTCGGCTACACGTTCAGCACGTCGGGCCAGTACGTCTTCCTCGCGGCGACGGAGTCGGGCGGTGAGGGGTTCACGGTCTCGAACGGTGACCTCTCCGTCGACGGCTCGGCCACCATCGTCGGCGTCGACCAGGCGAGCGTGCAGACCACGGCCTCGTCGGTCACGCCCTCGGCGACCAGCGTCGCACCGGGGAGCAGCGTGACGTTCACCGCGAACAGCAACCTCGGGTCGGGCGCGACGGACCACATGGTCGTGCTCTACGACGAGACGACGTTCCAGAACCAGGGGTTCACCTTCTCCTATACGAACGACCTGCCGGACACGCTCGATTTCCAGCAGGACGCCACGCTCACGACGACCATCGCCGAGGTCGACGGTATCTCGCGCGTGGTCGGCTCCCCATCGTTCCAGGGGGCGACGCTCACGAGCGGCCAGACGTCCGGCCCGGTCTCCATCGTCGCGCTCGCCGACGAACTCCGGAACAGCGTCGCTGACGGACAGTTCGTGCCCGCCGTGCAGTCGTCGTCCTCGACGACGCTCTTCGCATCGGCGACGGCCGTCGAAGGCCAGAGCACCGAGGACATCACCGTCGAGACGACGAGCGCGATGTCGGAAGGCACCTACCGGTATCTCCACGTCGCCGAACAGGGTTCCGAGGTGTCCACCTCCACGGGGACCATCACCCTCGAGACCTCGACGGGTGGTGGCGACTTGCCGCCGCCGGCCGGCGGTGACGATGACGACAGCGGCAGTAACCCGGACCCGCTCCCACCGACAGAGCCGACGCAGCCGCCCGCACAGGGGGCTGACGTGACGGTGACGAAGACCACGACGGGCGTCTCGGTGACCGTGAAGACCGTCAAGCGCGGTCGGACCATCACCATCGAGACGAACACCGCGAGCGGGTCTGCGGACATCACTCTCGACGGGATGACCATCACGCCCACGTCGAACGCGAGTTTCGACATGACTGTCGAGGCCAGCGACACCCTCCCGCCGGGCACCCCGCCGCTCGACAAGGGCCAGGGGAAGGCGGCCGGCTACCTCAACATCACCCACACGCAGAGCGACGAGGAGATCGGTGAGGTGACGTTCACCTTCCGCGTGAAGAAGTCGACGCTCGACGCACAGGGTATCGCCCCCCGACAGGCGGCACTCTACCGGTTCCACGACGGCGAGTGGCAGGAGCTCCGGACGACCCTCACGGGTGAGGACTCGGAGTACTACACCTTCCAGGCGACGTCACCCGGCCTGTCCGTCTTCGCCGTCGGCCAGTCCGAATCGCAGGCCGAGATCACCTCGACCTCGCTGACGAAGTCGACGGTCGAACCCGGTGAGACGTTCAGTGCCCGTGCGACCGTCGAGAACCAGGGGACGAACGACGTGACGTTCCTCGCGAACCTCACCGTCAACGGTGAGCGGGTCGACCAGCGCGAGATCGAGGTGCCGAGCGGGGAGACCCGCCAGGTCTCGTTCACGCAGTCGTTCGACGAGCCGGGGACCTACGACATCGGTATCAGCGGCACCAGCGTCGGGACGGTGACCGTCGAACAGCAGTCGACGCCGGAGCCGACGCCCGAACCCACGCCGGAGCCGACGCCCGAACCCACGCCGGAGCCGGAACCGCCGACGGACACCCCGGACGGTGACGGCGGTGGCTTCTCGCTGCTGTTCGGGCTCGGTCTCCTCGTGCTGCTCGGCCTCATCGCCGGTGGGGTCTACTACTACCGCGAGCAGCAGTAACCGAACCCATAGTTTCTTCTTTGCGGACACGAACCGCCCGACAGTGTCCACTCCCGTCGTCACCTGTGACGCCGTCCGCCGCACCTATCGGCGAGGCCGCGGTGCCCCCACCGTCGTCGCACTCGATGAGGTGTCCCTGGCCATCGATGCCGGCGAGCTGGTCGGTATCACGGGGGCGAGCGGGAGCGGGAAATCGACGTTACTCCACCTCCTCGCGGGGCTCGACACGCCCGACTCCGGGCGAGTCACTATCGCGGGCCACGACGTCGGAGCACGCTCCGAACGGGCTCGCGCACGCATCCGGCTCGACCACGTCGGCATCGTCTTCCAGCGGTTCCACCTCCTGCCGGCGCTCTCCGCCCGGGCGAACGTGGCGCTCCCGCTCGTCGAGCAGGGCGTCCCGAAGGCCGAGCGCCGCGAGCGCGCGACGGCGCTGCTCGACCGCGTCGGCCTCGGCGACCGGACGGACCACCGACCGGGCGAGCTCTCGGGCGGGGAGCAACAGCGGGTGGCCATCGCCCGCGCGCTCGCGACCGAGCCGGAGCTCCTCATCGCGGACGAGCCGACGGGGGAACTCGACTCCGAGACGGGCGCACGCGTCATCGACCTCCTGGGTGAGCTGGCGAGCGACCGGGCCGTCGTCGTCGCCTCGCACGACGACGCGGTCGTCGCGGCCGCCGACCGCGTGCTCGAACTCCGCGACGGGAGGCGCACGGATGGGTAGACTCGCCCGGCTCCGTGGCCTCCTCGGTCTCGGTGTCCGTCGGACGGTCGGCCGCCTGCGCGGGTCGGAATCGACGCAGACCGCACTATCCGTCGTGGGCGTGGCCGTCGCCATCGCGCTCATGCTGACGGTGACGGGTGTCGGCCTCGGCCTCGCGACCGGCGACACGGTCGCGGGAAGCGCGACGGACTACTGGATCCTCCCCTCGGAGTCGGCCTCCAGCGTCGTCACCGGCGTGGAGGGGCAGCGGCTCGGCCAGGTCCACCGCGTGACGACCCGCATCGAGAACATCGAGGGCGTCACGCACGCGACGCCCGTGCTCGTGTCGGTCGTGCGCGCGAACGCGACGGGGGCGAGTGTGCAGGCGAGTGGGAACGCGACCGAGGACGCCTACCTGCTCGCGCTCGGCGTCATCCCCCCGGAGAGCGGCGCGCCGGTCGTCGGTATCCCCACGGGAGGACTCACCCCCGGCGACCCCGGTTACGAGGGCGCGCCGACGAACGAGGTCGTGCTCTCGGAGGGGGCGGCCGAGACGCTCGGTGTGGACCGAGGGGCCGGGCTTCGGTTTGCCCCCCGAGCGAACCGCTCGTTCCGTGTCACGGCCGTCGAACAGCCCCGCTCTGCCGGGCTCGGGCAGCTCCCCGTCGCCGTCGTCCACCTCAGCGAACTCCAGACGCTGACGGGCGCGAGCGGTGACAGCGCGGACCGTATCCTCGTCGACGCCGAGCCCCCCGCCACCGCCGCGGACTTCGAGGGGATCTACCCGAACTCCCGGGTGCTCACCCGCGAGGAGCGCGTCCGCGAGCAGGTCACCTCCTCGCAGCTCTCGCTGGCGATGGGGGTCGCCTCGCTGCTCATCGCCGTCGTCATCGGTTGTCTGTTCGTCGCGACGACGATGGGGCTCGAACTCGCCGCGGACAGCGAGACCCGCGCCGTGCTCGCGGCGGTCGGGTTCACGCCGCTGAGCCGAACCGTCGTCGTCGCCACGCAGACGCTCGTCGTCTGTGCGCTCGGAGGGGTTCTCGGCGTCGGCCTCTGGGTCGGCACCTCGCTGCTCATCAACGCCGTGGCGGACGCGACGCTCGGCGCGGGCGGTATCGCCTCCCTCTCCCCGCTGCTCGCGGGCTACGGGCTCGCCGTCGCCCTCGCCATCGGTCTGCTCACGGTACCCTACTTGCTTCTCGTCTCACGGGGGAGCGCCTCGGAGGTGCTGGCCCCGTGACGCGGCTCCGGGCGTTCGTCGGGCTCGCCGTCGCCCAGCTCCGGCACCACCGCCGCCAGGCGCTGTACGCCGTCGTCGGCGTCGCACTGGCGGTCCTCCTCGTCACCCTCCTCGTCGGGATGGGCTACGGCCTGTTCACGACAGGAGGTGAGGCCATCTCGTGGATCGACCGCGACCTCTGGATCTCCGGGGGGACGCTCGCGCTGACGCCCGGCGTCGGCGGCGTCGAGAACCCGATCCACGAGGCACACGAGGTGGCCGCCGACATCGAGTCACGCCCCGCGGTGACGGACGCCCAGGCGCTCGCCTTCCAGGCCGTCTACGTCAGCACCAACAAATCGGAGTTCGACTCGGTCGTGGGGGTGGGGGTGAGCGAGGGCAACGACTCGAAAATCCTCGTCGACGGCCCGGGGCTCGCCCCGGGTGACCCCCGCTACGCCAACGGCAGTTACGACGGGCCGATGACCCACCGGGTCATCGTCAGCCGCGAGGTCGCGGAGCGGTACGACGTGGGTGTGAACGACACCCTCTACATCGGGGGGACGCTCGCGGCCGCCCGCCGGAACCCCTTCCGTGTCGTAGGTGTCTCGGGCTCGTTCTCGACGTTCCTCGGGTCGCCGACGGTAGCGATGCCCCTCGCGGAACTCCAGACCGTCTCGGGGACGACCGGCACGGACCCGGCCGCCCTCATCGCGGTGAACGTCGAGTCGAGCGCGAACCCGGACGCCGTCGCGGCGAACATCGAACGGGCCCACCCGGAACTCGACGCGCGGACGAACGAGGAGCAGGTGCGCGCCATCGTCGGCGGGCAGGCCGCGGTCGTCGCGGGGGCCATCACGATGGTCGTCCTCGCCGTCGTCACGGGGTTCATCCTCGTGGTGAACGTGCTCGCCCTGCTCGTCTACCAGCAGCGCGAGGAGCTGGCGGCGGTGAAGGCCGCGGGCGTCCGTGGCCGGTCGCTCGTCGCGATGGTCGTCGCACAGGGCGTCTGGCTCGGCCTCGCGGGTGCGGTGCTCGGGCTCGGGCTCACCCCGTTCGCGGTCGAGCTGGTGAACGGCGTCGCCGCGGATCTCTCGGGGTTCCCGAACCTCATCAAGACGCCGTGGTGGGTGTACGGACTGGGCGGTGGTATCGCGGTCGGAATGGGGGCACTCGGCTCGCTCGTCGCCGGGTGGCGCGTGGCACGGCTCTCACCCGTGTCGGTGTTGCGATGAGGGGGGCCCGATGAGCTACCGTCGCGCACTCTGTACGCGCTTCTCTCGGCGCGACAAGCTCGCCGTCCTCACCGTCGGCCTGGCCGTCGCGTTCCTCACGGGCACCACGCTCGTCGTCTTCGCCGTCGGGGGCCAGACCGCGAGCATCGCGGCCGAACTGGACTCGGTGGGCGCGGCCGACGGCTACGACTCGGTCGCCGCCGCGGAGGCCGCCGCGACCCCGGACGACCTCGTCCTCCCGTACGCCGAGCGACCGGAAGCCGGCGCGAGCCCGCTCGCCGTCGCCGTCCCGACCAATGCCACGGTCGCCGGACAGGCCGTCGAACCGCTGTTCCCCGACGCGTGGGCCGTCGTTCCGCCCGGCAGCCTCGACGCGCCCGACGGCGCGCTCGTCCTCGGGCCGGGCGAGACGGTCCCTGACGAAGGGGTTCCGCTCCGGGGTGCCCTCGCCTTCTTCCTCGCGGGGACGGGCGACCTGCTCGCCGTCCTCGGAGTCGTCGCGGTGCTGGCCGCGCTCCTCGTGGGCGTGGTCGTCTTCAGCGTCACGCGCACGACGGTCCGCGCCCGCACCACCGCGATCCGGGTCATCCGGTCGACTGGCGCGACGCCGGGACAGGTCCGTCGGCTGTTCCTCGCCCGAACGGGTCTCGTCGTCGGGTTCGCCGTCCTCCTCGGCTACGGCCTCGGGGTCGTCCTGACGAACACGGTCGTCACGGTCGCGGTGATGGCCGGCCTCCCCACCTCGCTCGCCACGCGCGTCACCGGCGAGGTCGCGCGAGTGCTGGTCGTCCTCTACGGCGGTCTCGTCGGGGTCTCCCTGCTCGCGGCCTTCGTCGCCGTCTGGCCCGCGTCCCGGCGCGCACCCGCGCGACTCTCCGGGGAGGCCTCGGCCGGGTCCTCGAACGGCTCCGCCCGCTCGTGGCTCACCCCCTCGCTTCTCGACTCCCGGACGGTCGTCCCCACGGCCGCGACGTTGACGGCGTTCATCGCGTTCGTCTTCCTCCTCGCGGGCGTCGCAAGCGTCGCGGCCCCGGTCGCCAGCACCGACACGGCGACGGTAACGGAACCGGGGGCGACCCACCCAATCGCCAGCCAGGTCCCCGCCGACTACGCCGCGGTCCTCGAATCGCGCGGCGTCGATGCTAGCGCCGAAATCCTCCTGTTCGCGGTCCGCGACGGCCAGGCGTTTCCGGCGAGGGGCGCGAACTTCTCCGCCTTCGCCGAGCTCTCGGATGCGACGCTCACGGCGGGTCGTCCCCCCACAGCCCCCGACGAGGCCGTCATCGGGGCGGGGCTCGCGGACACCCTCGGTGTCGAGACCGGCGAGACGGTCCTCCTCGGGGGGAGCACCCACGCGGGGGTCACCCGCGTCACCGTCGTCGGCACCTTCACGGCGGCCGGCTCAACGGACGACCAGCTGGTCGTTCCCCTCGCAACGGCTCGCCACCTCCACCAGATGCGCGCCGACCGGGTCCAGTTCATCCGTGCGGCTCGGCTCCCCGAGGTCTCCGGCACGTCCGGCGACGTGACCGTCGCGAACCTCGACGCACCAGACACCGTCGCCGTCGGCACCGAGTTCCGGGCTCGTGTAACCCTCCGGAACGAGGGGCTCTCCCGGGTCGAGCACACGGTCGAGGTTCGGTTCGGCGACACCGTGGAGTCCGTGACTGCGACGGTCCCGGCCGGGGGGACCCGGACCGCAACGGTGCGGTTCACCCCGGAGGAAACGGGCGAGACGACCCTCTCTGCGGGCGAGGAGACGCGACCCGTCTCCGTCCTCGACCGGGACGCCATTCGGCTCGTCGAGGTGCCCAGAGAGATACCGACGAACGGCGACCCCCTCCTGCGCGTCGTCGACGCGGGCGGAACCCCCGTAGCGGGGGTCCAGGTACACGCACGGAACCGAACCGCGGTGACGAACGCGAACGGCTACGCCCGACTGCAGTTCTCGGAGCCGGGCTCCGTCACCGTCACCGCGACCCGGGGTAACCGGACGACCAGCGTCGAAACGACGGTCGCTCCGGGCGCGAGCCGCGACCTCGACGCGACGGTCAGCGTCTCCCCGTCGCGGCCGAGTCTCGTCACCCGCCCGACGCTCTCGCTCCGCGTTCGGAACCCCTGGAACGAGACGGTAACCCGAACGCTCACGGTCGAGACGCCGAGCGCGGCCTTCGAGCGACGGGTCACGCTGACGGCGGGGAACCGAACCATCATCGAGCACACGCTCGCCCGGCAATCTCCGGGGCGTTACGATATCACGGTCAGCAGTGACGGGGAGGCCGTCGCCGCGACCACGTACACCGTCACCGGTGACGAACGACTGGTCGCCGCACTCGCCGTCGGGGGGCGCAGTGGCACCACGGGCATCGGGCAGGCCGTCGCCGTCGCCTTCGGGAACCTCGAACTCGCGGTCGCCGCGCTGCTGCTGCTCGGCGGCCTGATGGCCGTCGGCGGCACGGCGTCGACGTTCTCCGGGGCGATTCAGGGCCGGCGGCGCACCATCGGTGTCCACCGTGCGGTCGGTGCCGGGCCCCTTGCGGTCGCCCGGCTGGTGCTCGCCGACGCGCTCCGCATCGGGCTCGCCGCGAGCCTGCTCGCCGTCGTCGGGGGGACGCTCGCGCTCCTCGCGTTCGACGCGCTCGGCCTGCTCACCGTCTACGGGGTGCAGATACAGCCGTACCCCTCACCTCCCCTCATCCTCGCCACCGTCGCCGGGGCGCTCGCGGTCACGCTCGCGGGTGCTGGCGTGGCGCTCGCCCGTCTGCTCCGCGCGCCACCGGCGGCGCTGCTCGGAGGTGCGTCGGATGCGTAAGCGCATCGGCGTCCTCGCCGTCCTCGCAGTGTTCACCGTGGGGCTGGCACTCCGAACCGCCTACCTCTACTGGAGCCCGCTGCCCGCGACGCTCGATGGGTTCCGGTACGCCCGGCTCGCGGCCGAGGTCTCCCCGTCGCTCACCGCGACGGACATTCAGTCGGACGAACTCGTGACGACGCTCCTGCTCACCGCGGCGGGGCAGGTCACCGGGGTCCGAACCCTCACGCTCGCCCAGCCGTTCGTCGCGGTCGCGGGGGCTGCGACGGGGCTCACCGGAATGGCGCTCGCCGCCCGGACGGCCCCTCGACTCGGCGTCGACCGCCGAGCCGCTGCGCTCCTGACCGGGTTCACGCTCACCGTCTCGGGGATGGTCCTCCGGCGGACGGGGGTTCCGGACGAGGAGCTGTTCGCCATCCTCCTGTTGCCCGTGTTCCTCCTCGCCGCCGCACAGGCGTTCCGGACGCGCCGGCGCGCGTGGCTCGCCGTGCTGGTGCTGCTGGCACTGGCGTATCCGCCACTTCATAACCTCAGCAGCCTCATCGCCGTCGTCTCGCTCGCCGCGCTGGCGACGTGGGCGCTCGTCCGCGACCCACGCCCGCGGGCCGCGGCCCTCCCGCTCGCGAGCAGCCTCGGCTTCGCCGCGTACTTCGCGGGCTACTACACCGTCGCGGAGCGTGTCGGCCTCGAACTCACGTACTCCGGGCTGGTGCGGGAGTACCCCGGCGCGCTGCTCGCGTGGGTCTGCCTGCTCGTCGTGCTCGTCACGTGGTTCGTCGGCACGGGTCACACGGGGCGACGGCTGGCGCTCGGGGCTGCGATGGGGTCGCTGTTCCTCGTCGCCGCGGTGAACCTCGTGGTACCCGTATTCCCCGGCACGACCGAGACCCCGCCCGTCGTCTTCGGCCTCGTCGCGCTGTTCGTCGTTCCCGTCGGGCTCGCCGTGTGGGGCGGCGGGTCGATCGGCCGTACCGGCGCGTTGCTCGCCGCGGTCGCCGGCCCACTCGCAGTCGTCTGGTTCGCACTCACGACCTCGCCGGGAATCCAGTTCTTCGGGACGGTCATCCGCGCCCAGACGTTCGCACATCCGGGCGTGTTCGCGCTCGCGGCGCTCGTGGCGCTCCGGGTCCGGACCCGATGGCGCACGGTCGCCGTGGTCGCGCTCGTCCTCGCGGCCGTCGCCTCGGTGCCGTTCGCGTACATCCACCTCGACACCGGGACGGCCCCGAAGACGGTCCAGCCGACGGAGTTCGCGGCCATCTCCTTCGCCACCGACCACACGGACCGCTACGTCGCGGACCACCGACTCTCGCGCCCCGGCCCGCTCTACTACGCCGCGGGGAACGCCAGCGTGAACTCCGCCCGCGAGTGGCTCCGGGGCGGGCCCCCACCCGACTGCCCCACGCTGCTCGTGCGCTCGTGGGTCACGCAGGGGGCGCATTTCTACCCACTGCCGGCCGAGACGCTCGACGCGGGGCGGTACAACCGCTTCCGCGCGGGCAACGACCTCGTCTACTCGTCGGGCGGGACCCCTGCGGCTGCCGTCGTCGCGCCGGGTGATTGTGAGCCGACAGCTACGTAAGGGACCACCACACAGAGGGGGTATGGCAACGGCTCGGCGGGAACGGTTCGTCCGCGCGCAGGTGGCGTGGGCCGTGGCGATGGTCCTCGCGCTCGCCCTGCTCGATGCGTTCTCGAAGGAGCTGTTCTTCGTGACGACGCTCATCGGCTTTCTCGTCGTCACCGAACTCACCGCCCCGTTCGCCGTGACGCCGCGGTGGCGCTCTCGGCTGAAGTGGCTCATCGGGCTCGGCCTGCTCGTCTTCGGCTACATCGTCATCCGGCGCATCCTCCAGATCCTCCCGCCGGGGGTGTTCTGAGTGCGCATCGAGTATCCACGCGTCCTGCTCGGGGCGCTCGTCTGCGCCGTGCTCGTCGGGGTCGTCGTCGCCGGCTTCACCTCCGGGACGGCGTTCGGTGCGTACAACCCCGCGTGGGACGGCGCGAGCGAGCTCCGCGCGGTCGCCGAGTCGGAGGGTGCGGAGCCGCAGATACTCCTCAACACCTCGGCATACGCCCTCACGGGCGACGATACGGTCGCACTCGTCCTCTCCCCCGAGACGGGCTACAACGAGAGCGAACGCGCCCGGATTCGGGGGTTCGTCCGGCGCGGCGGCACCCTCGTCGTGGCCGAGGACTTCGGCCCGCACGGGAGCGCCCTCCTCCGGTCGGTCGGCGCGACGGCGCGCGTGAACGGTACGCTGCTGCGCGACGAGCGCACCCACTACCGGGCCCCAGAACTCCCGCTCGCGGAGCCGGTCGACGAGCCGATGAATCGCTCGCTTGTCGAGCCGTACACCGAGGGCGTCGACGAGCTCACGCTGAACTACGGCACGGCCGTCGAGCCCGGCAACGCCACTGTCGTCGCCCGCGCGTCCGGCTTCGCCTACCTCGACGCGAACGCGAACGGCCAGCCCGACGACGCCGAACCGCTGCGTGCGTATCCCGTCGTCACCGCCGAATCCGTCGGCGAGGGGCGGGTCATCGTCGTGAGCGACCCCTCGCTGTTCATCAACGCGATGCTGGATCGGGAGGGGAACCGCGCGTTCGCCGGGAACGTGCTGGCCGCGGACCGGGTGCTCCTCGACTACTCGCACGCCGGGAGCCAGCCGCCGTTCGCGGCGCTGTTGCTCCGCGTCCGGGCTAACGCACTCCTGCAGGCCGGGGTCGTGGCGCTGCTCGTCGGGGCCGTGGTCGGTGCGGGCCGACTGAGGTCGATCCCCGCTCGTGTCGTGCGGCTGACGACAGGTGTATGGGGGATGCGCCCCCAGAGGGGGACAGATGACTGACCCGGCAACGCTGTACGAGTCCGTCCGGGCGGAGGCCTCGACCGTCCTCATCGGCAACGCAGAGCCGCTCGAACGACTCACCATCTCGCTTCTGACGGGCGGCCACGTCCTGCTCGAGGGGGTCCCCGGTATCGCCAAGACGACCCTCGCGAACGTGTTCGCCCGCACCACGGGCCTCGACTTCCGCCGCATCCAGATGACGCCCGATATCCTCCCCGCGGATATCACGGGCACGTACGTCTACCGCGAACAGATGGGTGAGTTCGAACTCCGCAAGGGCCCGGTGTTCGCCAACGTCGTCGTCGCCGACGAGATCAACCGCGCGACGCCGAAGGCGCAGTCCGCGCTCCTGGAGGCGATGCAGGAACGCCGCGTCACCGTGGAGGGCGACACTCTCGAGCTTCCCGACCCGTTCCTCGTCGTCGCGACGCAGAACCCCATCGAGATGGAGGGGACCTTCGAACTCCCCGAAGCCCAGCGCGACCGCTTCCAGTTCAAGCTCACCATCGACCTCCCCGAGCGCGAGCAGGAACGCCAGCTGTTCGACCGGTTCAACGACCGCCCGGACCTCGACGCGGAGACCGTCGAGCGGGTCACGACCCCGGACGAGATCAGCGAGGCCCGCGAGGCCGTCAGTGAGGTCTACGTCGCCGAGAAGCTCCGGGAGTACGTCCTCGATATCGTCGCGGCGACACGCGACGCACCCCTGGTCCAACACGGGGCCTCCCCGCGGGCGACGCTCGCGTTCCTCAACGCCGGGAAGGCCCGGGCGGCTATCCGCGGCCGGAACTACGTCATCCCGGACGACGTGAAGGCGCTCGCGCCGGCGATCCTCCGGCACCGGCTCATCCTCTCCGCGGACGCGACGCTCTCGGACGTCTCGGCCGACGAGATCATCGAGGACATCCTCGACGACGTGACGCCGCCGGGCGCTGACGAGCTCTCACCGGCACCAGCGGACGACTGAGTCAGGCATCGGCTCTCAGGTGTCGACTCTCAGGTGTCGAAGCGAACAGTCACCGCGAACTCGGCGTCTTCTGCCTCCGAGAGCTCCACCTCGACGGGCTCGTCCAGCCCCACCGCGAACCCCACACCGATGAGCGATGCGGGCGGCGTGTCGAACCCCTCGTCGAACGCGCTGCCGGAGACGGCGAACGTCGCCCGTCCCGCGGCGAGGTCGGTCTCCACGCGGTCGGCCAGCTCGAACCCCTCGGTGAGGGCGTCGGCGAGCTGGTCGGCGATGGTGCGCGGCTCGTCGGCGATCCCCCCGGTGAACGTGGACTCGACGGCATCGAACAGCGTCGCGCCCGTCGGGACGAGCGTCCGGCCCCGGGTCTCCGCGGTGGCGACGAGCGGGTCCGTGATGGCGTCGGCGGCGGGCACCGGCGCGTCGGCGTGTTGCGGGATGAACAGCCGCGCGGGCTGCTCGCCGTCGGTGGGGACGTACGTCCGGGTGGTGGAGAGCCCGAGCGCCGCGGAGAGCTCGGACTCGCTCGTCGCGTAGGCGGCGTAGACGCGCTCCGCGGCCGACGCAGGCACGAACCGCTCGGGAGTGAGATACAGCGTGAGGACGCCGCCGAAGGCGCCGACGGCAGCGAGCGCGAACAGTACGTCCGCGGCGGCGGGGAAGATGAACGCCGCGAGCGCGGCGACGCCGCCGACCACGAACAAGCCCAGTGCGCTCTTCCGGTACCGGCTCCGCTGGGCCGTCGCGTACTGCTCTCGCAGGCGATCGTTCTCGGCTTCGAGCGCGTCGATACGGGCCTGCAGGAGTTCCGCGTCCGGCTCCCCGTCCAGGGGCTCCTCCGGGTCGGCTTCCGCGTCGTCCGGCCGCCTTCCGTTCGTCGCGCTCACGCCGGCTCACCTCCCTCTCCCCCAGCGAGCCCGAGCCGGACGCGCTCGTACCGGTGGAACGCATAGGCGACGAACGCGACCCCGCCGACCAGCGCCGCACCGACGGGAAGCAGGTCCCTCGTCTGCGTCGCGGTCCAGACTCCCGTGGCGAGCACGCCGGTGAGGAGGGCCGTCAGGCCGACGAGTCGGCCGGTGGCGTGGTCCGCCGTCGCGGGGCCGACGAGGACGACGAGCAGGAGCGACTGGACGACGGCGAGCGGGAGAATGCCGGGCGACGGGAGCGCCGCGAGCGCGAGCCCCTGTCCGAGCGCGTACGCGGCGGGCGCGGGGAGGAACGACCCGAGAAGGACGAGCGCTCCCCCGGCGAGTACCCCGCGGCCGCCGCCCAGCGCGACGAACGCGAGCGCGGTCGCGAGCAGTCCTGCCGCCCCGAGCGGGGTCGGCCGCAGTGCGTCTCGGATCGTGGAACGGGTGGGACGGGACATATCAGCTGGTGGGTGCGGCGGCGAGCACGCGGTCGAGGCGGTCGCCGGGCCCGACCTCGAAGGCGGTGACGCCCGGCAGCCGGGCGAGTTCGCGACGGAACTCCTCGAACGCGACGTACTCACGGTAGGTCTCGTCGGGGTCGGTCTCGGGGGCGAACAGCACGCGCGGGAGGAGGAAGACGGCCACGCCGTCGTCGCCGCGGGCCGCGAGCCGGGCGGCCTCCCGAACCTGCGCGCGGTCCCCGTCGTCGGTGATGATGACGGTCCATGTGGAGCCGGGGACGCGAGTCTGGGCGCTCCGGATGGCGTCGAACAGCGGGTCCGCGCCGAGCCGCTCGACGTAGGCCGTGGAGTCCGTGAGGAACGGCCGGAGCCGGGCCGCGAAGGCGTCGTCACCGTCGAGGGCGCGCTGGAGCGCGCGGGCCTCGTCGGGCCGGCCGACGGCATCGGTGGCCATCCGGCCCGCCGTCGGCTCCAGCTCCCGGATGTGCGTCCGGAGTCGGTCGTAGTGCTCCGTCGTGGTCCCGGGGGGCATGCGGACGGTCAGCCCCTCGTCGCCGACGGCGTAGAGCCCGAGCGGGTCGTCCGCGGCGCTCGTGGCGTTCGCGAGGCCGAGCGCGACCTCCGTCGCGTACGCGAGCATCGTCTCGCCGGCGGGGCCCACGTCGAGCCGCCCCCGGTGGTCGACGACGAGCAGGGTCTGGCGGTCCGTCTCGATGTCGAACTCGCGGACGTACGGCGCACCGAGCCGCGCGGTCGCCTTCCAGTCGATGCGGTCGGCGGGATCTCCGGCGACGTACTCCCGGAGTTCGCTCGGGTCGAGCCCCGTCCCCTGACGCCCGGTCGTGTGGACGCCGTAGGCGGCGATGCGTTCCCCGCCCTCGCCGACGTGGAGCTCGCGGGGGGCGGCCGGCTCGACGGTGAGCGTCGGTGTCGTCCCGCGTTCGAGTTCCTCGTAATAGTTCCCCTCCCGAAGCGTCACGGTCGGCTCGGGAACCTCGAACCGGCCGGCGACGGTGAGCCGCGCCGTGAAGTGCGTCTCGGCCGCGGTCTCACCGGCGGCGAGCGTCAGGTGACGGTCGCCGTCCTCGAGTCTCGCGGGAAGCGGGAGCGCGGCACGAACGTCGACCGGAGCCGGGAGCGGGGCCGCGGCCTCGACGCGGAGCGTCCATCCGATGGGGTGGTCGACCAGCACGCGGTCGCGGTCCGCGACCAGCGAGACCGACAGTGCGTCGTCCGTTCGGGCGAACCGACGGCCAGCGAGGAGCTGTGTCGAGAGGAGCCACGCGCCGATACCCGCCGTCCCCACCAGTAGCTCCGGCCGGGAGAGGACGACGCCGGCAACGGCGAGTGCGCCCCCGAGCGTTGCCGTTTGCCAGTAGTGGCGCGTGACGTACACGCCGGAACTCCTGCGTGGAACGTGTTGAATGTTCCCGTCCGGAGGAACACGTTGATATATCGGCAGTTACACTCACGGGATGTGAACCGCGCCGTCGCCATCGCCTTCTTGCTCGTGGCCCTCCTCGCGATTCCAGCCGGGGCCGCACTCACGCCACAGGCGGCGGACAACAACACGACGACGCAGCACGTCGACCCCGATGCGACGAACGGAAACGGGGATCTCGATGCACTCTCAGGGGTCCTCGAACGGGAACTCGCCAGTCGGCTCCGTGAGAGCGCCATCCAGATCTCGCAGGGGCAGTACGAACAGGGGCGTGACCTCCTCGGCGACGAGTACAGCGAGACGCTCGGCAAATACGTGGACGTGGCGGGTGACACTGGAAACGACGGTGATGGGGAGTCGTTCCGCCGTGCTCGGACCGAACAACAGCAGTACGCCGAGCGGGTACAGGAGTACAACGAGACACGCCGAGAGTATCTGGAGGCCAAGGAGAACGGGAACGAACGCCGCGCCCGTCGACTCGCCCGCGAGCTCCAGCGGGACGCCCGGAACGTCACACAGGCGAGCCGGAACGTCACGCGGTCGTACACAGTGGTGGAGAACGAGACGGGTGCCGACCTGTCGGTGGCGACGAACGTGACGCAGAACACGACCGACGAGATACAGCGTCAGCAGGCCGATATCCGCGCGGCGGAGTTCACGCCGACGACGGTCACACTCGACGAGTACGACGAGTCGATCTCGTTTCGCGAACCGCTCTCGCTCACGGGGCGGCTCACAGACGAGAACGGTACCGCCCTCGCGGACCGCCGGATTCGACTCCGCATCGAGAGGAGGTCGATTACCACACGTACGAACGAGACGGGGGCGTTCTCGTTGGCTTATCGCCCGGTCAGGCTTCCGACGGGGACGACAGCAGTCCGCGTGGCGTACGTCCCCGACTCCACGTCGGTCTACCTCGGGAGTAACGCTACGACGAACGTCTCGGTTTCGATGGTGATACCGACGGTCTCTCTCTCTACATCGACCGACCGTGCGAGCTACCGCGACCCGGTCGACGCGTCGGGGGAGGTAACCGTCGATAACGCCGCAGTCTCAGACGTGCCGGTGGTGCTCACCGCGGACGGGCACGTACTCGCGAGGGGTACGACGGGAAAGAACGGTAGCTTCTCACTGTCTGGCCGGCTCCCAGCAAGCGTTAGCACGGCCACTGAACAGCTCTCGGTTCGCGTGGGTGGGGACGACCGGGCCATCGGGCCCGCATCGACGAACGCGTCGTTCCGTGTCGAGCCGACGGCCACCCGACTCACGGTGGCCACACAGGTCGGAGACACGCTCGACGTGACTGGGCGGCTCGAAACGGCTGACGGCCTGTCACTCTCGGGACAACCCGTTACCGTTCAAGTGAACGGCTCGCGGGTCGCGACAGTCCGGACGAACGCGACGGGTGCGTACGCAGCGAGTGTTCCGGTTCCGAACGCATCTGTCGCACAGGTCACGGCGGTCTATTCGGGGGGAGGAAACCTCAATGGGAGCGAGGCGTCGACCCGACTTCGGATTCCAGCCCGTGGGGATGATGCGAGTGATTTCCCGGTTCTGGGCCGCAACGGTGAAGGCTCGAATACTCCCTCGGTTCTCGTTCTCGTCGGGAGTCTCATCGTATTAGCGCTCGGTGGCGTCGGGCTGTTCCTCGCCTGGGGCCGCGTGTCAGCGGACGAGGGACCGATTTCGTCCGCAGTCGAGGAACCGCAGTCCGATTCGCCCGACGGTGCCATGGAGACACCCGCGGACCCGTTCGAACCCCTCACCGAGCCCCGTTCCATCCTCGAGGACGACCCGACGGCCGCGGTCGAGCGGGCCTACGCGGCGGTCCGGCAGCGCGTCGGTGACGCGAGCCTCGAGAGTGCGACCCACTGGGAGTTCTACCGGGCGGTGGAGCCGACGGTGTCGGACGCCGACGCGCTCGACCGGCTCACGCGAGCCTACGAGGCCGCCGCGTTCAGTCCCGAGGGTATCGACGCGACGACGGCGGCCGAGGCCATCGACGCCGCGGAGGCGGTGCGATGAGCGAAAACGCGAGCGATTCGGTGCTTCACGCCCGAGATCTCCGGCTCTCGCGGGGTGGCACGGCCATCCTCGACGGGCTCGACATCGAGGTCCCCGCGGGCTCCCGAACGCTCGTTCGGGGGACGAGCGGGGCCGGCAAGACGACGCTGTTCAGCGTCCTCGGCCTCCTCGAGGAGCCCGATTCCGGAGCGCTGGTCGTCGACGGTGTCGACGCGCTGGCGGTCTCCGAACGGAAGCGAGCGCGCCTCCGGCGCGACCACATCGGTATCGTCTTCCAGGACTTCCAGCTCATCCCGGATCTCACCGCCCGCGAGAACGCGCTCCTCCCGCAGCAACACGGGGGAAGCGAGGACGACGCGTGGGTCGACGAGCTGTTCGACCGGCTCGGTATCGCTGACCTGCACAATCAGTATCCGGCGACGCTCTCCGGCGGGGAGCGCCAGCGCGTCGGCATCGCCCGTGCGCTGTCGAACCGACCTCGGATCGTGCTCGCCGACGAGCCGACGGGGCAGCTGGACCCCGACACCGCTGCCGCGATCCGAGAGCTCCTCTTTTCGGTGCAGCGGGACACGGGTGTCGCGCTCGTCGTCGTGAGCCACGACGCGTCGTTCGAGGGCGTGGAGCGAACGCGTACCCTCACAGGCGGCCGATTACAGCGGTAATCGACTGCATGCGTGACCGACTCACTTTTATGTCGGTAGACACATCGAGGCGTATGCGCTGGCGGTTCCTCCTGCCCTCGTGGCTCCGAACGCTTCCGGCCGATCTCGCCGCCGTCCTCGTGCTGGTGGCGCTCACCGTCGGAGCCGTCTTCCTCCCGGTGGTGAACGAGACACCACTCCGCGTCGTCGTCGGGCTCCCGTTCGTCCTGTTCGTCCCCGGCTACGCTTTCATCGCGGCGCTGTTTCCTGAGGCAGGGGCGACGCCGGACGACCTCGACGAGGAGGCGGCTGCCGAGTCCTCCGAGTCCTCCGAGCCCTCCGAGCCCCCCGAGACCGACCGCGAGGGAATCGACGGCATCGAGCGCGTCGCGCTCGCCTTCGGGACCTCCATCGCCATCGTCCCGCTCATCGGCCTCGTGCTCAACTTCACGCCGTGGGGGATCCGGCTCGTCCCCATCATGGTCGGCGTCTCGGGGTTCACGCTCGGTGCGACGGCTATCGCTGCCGTCCGCCGCCGTGAGCTGCCACCGGAGGACCGGTTTGCCGTCCCGTGGCGAACGTGGCTGGCTGCTGCCCGAGGGGAACTGTTCGAGCCCGAGACGCGGACCGACGGTGCACTCAACGTCCTGCTCGTACTCTCGATCCTCCTCGCGGTCGGGAGCGTCGGCTACGCCGTCGCCGTCCCGAAACAGGGCGAGGCGTTCACCGAACTCTATCTCCTCACCGAGGGCGAGGACGGCGAGCTCGTCGCCGACGGCTACCCACAGGAGTTCACGAGCGGTGAACCGCGATATCTCTACGTCGGCATCGGCAACCAGGAGCACCGACGGGTGAACTACACCGTCGTCACGGCGATCCAGGACGTGGAGTTCACAGCCAACAATACGACACGCGTGCTCGACTCCCAGCGCCTCCGAACGTTCGAGGTGACGCTCCCACACAACGAGACGTGGCACCGGAACCACTCCGTCGCCCCGGCGATGACGGGCGAGAACCTCCGGCTCACCTACTTCCTCTACAGGGGCGAGCCCCCAGCGAACCCGACGACGGAGAACGCCTACCGCGAGGTCCACCTCTGGGTGAACGTGTCTGCCCCGGCCGACAGCGTCGAAGCGCCGCCGCTCAGGGAGGCCTGATAGCGTCTGCCCACCTCCTGGGGGGTCACTCCGGTCACTCCGAACGCCCCTTCACCGGTCTGGTGAATCCCGTCCAGAACTCTCTCGCCCTCAGCGCTCCCGCTCTGGCTGTAACTGCCGTTCGACAGTGCGGGCCAGCCCCTCCGCGAACGACCACTTCGGTTCCCAACCGAGCTTCCGTAGCTTCGTCGAGTCGAGCGCGTATCGCTGATCGTGTCCCGGCCGGTCGTCGACGAACTCGATGAGGTCCTCGCTCGCACCGACCTCCTCGAGGACGGCCCGTGCGACCTCGACCGTCGTCCGTTCGTCACCGCTTCCGATGTTGTACACCTCGCCGGTGGCTCCCTCACGCCGAACGAGATCGACCGCTCGGCAGTTGTCTTCCACGTAGATCCACTCGCGGACGTTCGACCCGTCGCCGTAGATGGGCAGTGATTTGCCAGTACTGGCACGCTGGATGAGCTTCGGAATGAGCTTTTCTGCATGTTGTCGCGGGCCGAAGTTGTTCGAGGAGCGCGTGACGACGACGGGGAGGTCGTGGGTCTCGTGATACGAGAGGGCGAGATGGTCCGCGGCCGCCTTCGTCGCGGCGTAGGGGTTTCGGGGGTGGAGAGGGTCCGTCTCGGTGAAGACACCCTCCTCGATTTCCCCGTACACCTCGTCGGTCGATATCTGGACGAAGCGGTCGATGTCGTGTTCGACCGCCGCGTCGAGGAGCGTCTGTGTGCCGGCGACGTTCGACTCGACGAACGGCCGTGCCCCTTCGATCGAGCGGTCGACGTGCGATTCCGCGGCGAAGTTCACGATTTGGTCTACGTCCGCGACGAGTTCGGAGACGAGAGTTCTATCGGTGATGTCACCCTCGACGAACTCGTGGCGCTCCTCGGGGATGCCATCGAGGTTCGATCGGTCACCAGCGTACGTGAGCGCATCGAGCGTGAGGACCTCGGCGTGAGTCTCTGAAAGTACGTACCGGACGTAGTTCGAGCCGATGAAGCCCGCACCACCGGTGACGAGGAGTCGCATATCGGACGGTGGCCACCGGCAGTAATTTAGCTTGCGCTCCGAAACGCTTTGTCTCTACCCCATCAGTTCATCTGGTACCGTTCTCTGTTCTCGGTGTAATGTGCCTGTATCTCGTCTGGAAGGTCTTCGAACCGGAGCACGCGGTCGCAGGCTACCCGCGGACATTTCATCACGCGCTCCGTCTCGAGGACGTTTCCCGCGACGATTGTTCCACAACCTGGGCAAGAGAGTGTCTCAATACGCATTGTTAGAGTTTCAGTTTCGAGTTCTCTCCCACGACGAGTCGGCGTCCTTCCGGGAGTAAATCCCTCGCGCTCGTCACGGCTGCACCCCTGCCGATGAGACTGTCGACTATCCTCCCGTCCGTCGTAATCGTACTGTCGCCCACGATAACGCTGTTTTCGACGTGGACTCCTTCCACGACTGTGTTGGGGCCGATTGAGGTATACGGTCCCACGTAGGCTCCCGCTCTGATAACCGTCCCCCGGTTGATACTGACGGGTCCCCTTACTACTGCACCGTCTCGAACCTCTGCCGTTTTGTGGAGCTCTACACTCCCCGTGACTTCCGCATCCTCCTCGATAACACCGTTCTGCGAACCGGTATGGCTTTCCAGAACTAGCCGATTCGCTTCAAGAATATCCTCCGGTTTACCGGTGTCTTTCCACCATCCCTTGACGACATGTGAATCCACTTTCTCGCCCGAATCTACCAACACATCTATCGCCTCCGTTATCTCAAGCTCTCCTCGGTCGGAGGGGGTGAGTCCCTCTATAATCTCGAATATACTCGGGCTGAAAACATAGATTCCGACTAGTGCAAGGTCGCTCACAAACTCGTCCGGCTTTTCGACAAGTCTTCTCACTTGGCCGTCTTCGTCTAACTCTGCAACCCCGAACCTACTCGGGTCATCTACGGATTGTAGCGCGATACCCGCAGTGAAATCCCCCGCTTGAAAACTCTCGACCAGATCGACGACACCGTCTCTCAACAGATTGTCCCCGAGATACACGACAAAGGGATCATCCTCAACGAATTCCTTTGCACAGCCTACCGCATGGGCTATGCCGAGCGGTTCGCCCT
This sequence comes from Natronomonas sp. EA1, assembly GCF_051195035.1. Taxonomy (NCBI): domain Archaea; kingdom Methanobacteriati; phylum Methanobacteriota; class Halobacteria; order Halobacteriales; family Natronomonadaceae; genus Natronomonas; species Natronomonas sp. EA1. The sequence goes on along the minus strand of NZ_JBNTJV010000003.1, from coordinate 67,432 downwards.
GTACGATGTATGTGATATCCACCCCTAACCACGATCCGTCACCCAAGAACTGTTGAACATCTTCTTGTCCTTTGTTCCCGAGGACCACAGCTATCTCTTGTATCTCTGCTTGTTTGAGGTCCTCGATTGCGTACTGGATAACCGGTTTGTTGGCCACCGGAACGAGTTGTTTCGGTCCTGTGTGCGTAATTGGGCGGAGGCGTGTCCCGGTGCCTCCGGCGAGGAGAACTCCCTTCATGATCACTTCTTCATCACGGTCTGGATAAATGGCTTCGGTACAATTGAAGTATCTCTGTTCGATAGGGTTGGTATGCCTTTCTCGTTCGAGGAGTCCCAGATAGACGGGGTTACACTGATCCAATCGGAAGTGTTCGAGGACGACCGAGGGTATCTACTCGAAACATTCGATAAGGAGGTTTTCGAGGATGCTGGTCTCGACACGGATTTCATACTTGAGTTCTACTCACGCTCCGAGAAAGGTGTTCTCAGGGGTCTGCACCAACAGGCAGACCCATACCAACAGGCCAAGATTGTTCGATGTATCCGTGGACGAATCTTCGATGTCGCAGTCGACGTCCGGAAGGGTTCTGAGACATACGGTCAGTCCGTCTCGTTCGTCCTCTCGGACGAGAACAAGAACGCCGTCTACATCCCGAGGGGATTCTTGCACGGGTTTTTAACGCTGAGCGATGCGGCTATCGTCCATTACAAGGCCGACAACGAATACGCGCCACAGCATGAACGCGGTATCCGTTGGGATGATCCGCAACTCGATATTCAATGGCCGCACGATGACCCTATCGTGTCGGAGAAGGACGAGTCTTGGCCCGTACTCTCGAAGAGTGTGTATAATAATAAGTGACGCATCAGAATAGTCACGCACTATGACGAAGGACGATACCAGACAGGTTCTCTACGCTCGTGCTACATATGGGTCTGAGGAGCGGGATGCTGTCAATGCTGTACTTGACAATCCTAAAGCGTTAGTGGGCGGGCCGAAGACGGCAGAGATGGAGCGCCGTGCTGCGGATCGGTTCGGGAAGGACCACGGAGTCATGGTCAATTCCGGTTCTTCGGCAAATCTCCTCGCGGTTGAACTCCTGAATCTCCCGAGGGGAGCAGAAGTGATTACCCCGCTGGTCACGTTCTCAACGACGGTAGCGCCACTGGTCCAGAAGGGACTGGTCCCGGTCTTTGTTGACATTGGACTCGGAGACTACCTATTGGATATTGACCAGGTTCGGAGCGTGATTACGGAAAACACTGAAGCGCTTATGATCCCCTCCCTCCTCGGAAACATCCCGAACTATCCTGAGTTCAGACAGCTTGCGGATGAGCATGACCTGTATCTTATCGAGGACTCTGCCGACACTATCGGAGCATCGATTGCAGGATCTCCAACCGGGGTCTTCACCGATATCTCAACGACGAGCTTCTACGGTTCGCACATCATCACCGCGTTCGGCGGCGGCGGAATGGTCGCTGTGAATGACGACGAGTGGATGCAACGGCTCAAAAAACTTCGTGGATGGGGGAGGAAATCCGCAGTCGACGAAACCGAGAGTATCACAGATCGCTTGAACACTCAACTCGGAGATATCACATACGACTCTAAATTCATCTTCGACGAGTTGGGGTACAACTTCCTCCCGCTTGAGGCGAGCGCTGCTTTCGGCGTCGAACAGCTGAAGAAGCTCGAGACGTTCTCTTCCCTCCGCAAGAACAACTTCCAGAGCCATCTCCAGTTCTTTTCTCAATATGACGATTGGTTCGTGCTCCCCAAGCAGCGGGACGATGTCGAGACTTGCTGGCTGGCATTCCCATTAACTATCCGAGAGGAAGCGCCGTTCACGCGTGCAGAACTCGTTACGCATCTTGAGAACAACGGAATCCAAACCCGCTCTCTGTGGTCCGGTAATCTGCTGAAACACCCCGGGTTCGAGGATATCGAATGTCGTCTCCCACTTGATTCCTATCCGAACGCGAACCGGGTGATGCAGTCCGCGTTCGTCATCGGGGCACACCAATCTATGGGTCAGGCTGAGCGGGAGTACGTCCGCGAGACCTTCACCGAGTTCTTCGACGGCCTCTGATGAACATCTTGGTGACTGGTGGATCGGGATTCGTCGGCTGGCAGGTCGTGTGCAGCCTAGCGGCTGACAACCAGGTCGACGTAGCTTATTCCTATCACAGCAACTCCGTACAGCACACGAATGCTACGGCCCTCCGCGTTAATTTGTGCGATGTTGACTCGGTGAACCGTGTCATCTCCTCCGTCAATCCGGATGTTGTTATACATACGGCAGCTATGACGGATGTCGATGAGTGCGAACGGTCCCCCACGCTTGCCAGGCGTGTTAACACGGAAGGGACTAAACACGTTGTCGACGCGTGTGAACGGAACGATGCGTCCCTCGTATTCGTTTCGACATCTTTCGTTTTCGATGGGAGCCGAGCCGAGTACCGACCGGACGACCATCGAGACCCGATCAACGAATACGGCCACACCAAGGCGGATGCTGAGCGGTATGTCGAAGCCTCAAACGTTAGCTCTGCTATCGTGAGGACGGACCAGCCGTACGGCAAGCCGACCGAGTGGCAGAGTCCGACGATGGTACAGTGGATACTCCAGAACGTCGCTAACGGGGGACCGCTCCCTGTCTTCACAGATTGGTATAATCAACCAACGTTCCTACCTGACCTGCGGGACGCTATAATCGAGATCGCCCTTACCGGGAAGTTCGAAACGTATCATGCCGTCGGACCGGATTACCTCAGTCGATATGAGTGGGCTAACATCATCTGTGATGTCTTTGACTACCCGGTTGACCGCATTGTTCCTAGTGAGTGTTTGAAGGCCGATCTTCCGGCCACACGCCCGAACGTTCGACTCGATAGGGCTCAAACCGAGAGTGAACTGAACTCGACGTTTTTGTCTGTCAAAAGCGGGCTTATCGAGATCAGGCGGGTATCCTGAGCGCGATGACCATACGGAAATCAAGCCTGAAACTGTTTTCAGCAAGCGTCTTCACGAAGGGACTGGCATTCGTTGGGCTGGCATTCTTCGCCCGTGAACTCGGTGCAGAAGCCATCGGGGTTTTTTTTCTATTCCAGGCGCTGATCGAACTATTATCGGTCCCTGCAGACTTCGGTTTTCGCGACGCGGTTGTTAAACGCCTCAGTGAGGGCGGGGATAGTGCCGGAATCATCTCTACGTCGATGCTGTTGAAGATGGTTCCACTCGTCGTCATCTCCACACTGGTACTCGCCTTCGGCGATGGAATCAACTCGTTCCTCGGTGCCGAACTAGCTTTCCACCTGATCGTAGCTCTCGGCCTTCGGGAAATCGCTCTGCTGTGTTTACATGTCCTGCAGGGCGAGCGACAGGTCGGTAAAACCGCCTTTCCAATTATCTCTCGACAAGTAGTGTACGTCGGTCTGGGGAGCGCGTTTCTGCTGTTCGGATCTGGCGTGCTGGGCCTGATTTATGCTTTCATGCTCGGTCTCGTCGCTCTGTTCGTCTTCTCTGCTAGACAGGTGTCTACACCAATAGGGCGGCCAACTCTCTCCCATGCCCGGTCGCTGTTCGACTACTCGCGGTACTCGGTCGTGTCCTCTATTACCGGATACTTCTACAATTGGATGGACATCATCGTGATCGGCTGGTTCCTCACACAGTACTTCGTTGGCGTATACGAAGTCGCTTGGCGTGTCTCTGGAGTTGTCATGTTGTTCAGCTCTGCTATTGCAACTTCGATTTTTCCGGAAGTCAGTAAGTGGAGTGCCGAGAACGTGACCGCTCGAATCGAGGCACTTCTTCCGCGAGTTCTGATTCCCTCGCTGTTTTTCACCATCCCCGCGTTTTTTGGGACACTTATCCTGTCAAAGAACATCTTGGCGGTCGTTTTCGGCTCCGAATACACTGCTGGGTGGATTGTCCTCAGCATACTGATGTTTGAAAAAGTGTTCCAGTCCGTTCACATCATACTTGGAAACTCATTACAAGGGATCGACCAACCGAAACTTGCTGCACGGGCTGGCCTCGTTGCGCTCTCCTCAAATGGTGTACTGAACCTTCTGCTTGTTCCAGCGTACGGAATCGTTGGTGCAGCGGTAGCTACTGCCGTATCGTTTTTGATCAATACGACCTTGCACGGCTACTACCTGAGCCGGTTTGTGGATTTGCGGCTCCCATATGCTCGAATCTTTTCGATGGTGGCTGCCGCTGGCGGCATGGCGACCTGCCTCTGGGTAATTCAGTCAGCCTACCCGGTGGACGGTATCCTCCAACTGATCTTGATGATTCTCCTCGGCGTAGTTATCTATCATTCACTGGTGTTCTTGGATAGCAATCTACGACATACAATCGTCAACAATCTCCGTCAAGTGGTAGCGTGACTGGCGGCCAGTGATTACGTTATCGCCTAGGGCCAACCTAACTGAGTGCGGTCGCTTCGTGACAACACCTCGTATATCCTCGTCCCGAGATTGATGCCTCCCGTTATCGCGTCGAGCGATGAGAGAACTGCGATGGCAACGGCCCTAAACGTCGGAGCATACGTGAGGCTCTGGAGCGAACGGTAACACCCCTGCGAGGCGTTTCCATCGTGAAATGCTCCGTTCGCGTATTGGTATAATAACTCTGACCTGATTTTCTTTTCCTTTTTCCTTAGATACGGATACCGTGAGAGCGACTCGGAGAGAATGAGTCGGTTGTCAGCGTACTTTACAGCATGATTACTCGACTGATTTCGGTCGTGGACCCGTTTGGTTGCTAATACGCTATCGATGTGTTCGAATGCGTATCTCCCCGCCAGACGGAGCCATAAATCGAAGTCTGCGGAGACGCGTAGACGAGTGTCCGCTCCGCCTATCTCTTCCCATGTCGACCGCTTCATCGATACGTTGCAAAAGGCGCCAATGAAATTGTGGTGCTGGTACAGTTGCTCAACCAAGGGCTTCCCAGCCGGCTTCGGATCTGGGGTGTACACCGTACCGAGCTCTTTCCCGGACCGGTTCTCTACCTCGAAATCGGAGTATACAACCGCTGCATCGGCTTGCTCATGCCGATCTGTGTGCGTTCTCAATTTCGTGTCTAACCAGTAGTCGTCCTGTTCCAGAAAAGCCAAAATTTCCCCTGTTGCTTCCTCAACTAACCGGTTCATGTTTTCTGGTATCCCTACATTTTCATCTCTGAGATAGACGTTAGTACGTGGGTCCCCTCGTGCCATCGATTCGATGATCTCGGGTGTACTGTCGGTACTGCTGTCATCGCCTATCAGAAGTTCGTAGTCCTCGAAATCCTGCTCACGGACGCTCTCAATCGCCTCGCGTACCGTCTTTTCCCCGTTGTATGTCGTCAATAACACCGATACCTTTGGCATTGATACTTAAACTGCAAGAGGTCGGGGTAAGTATTTGGGGTCACTGAAATGATATTGGTTCAATAATCACACCCTTCTGGCGGATCTTTGTCCTGTTCCCCGTCTGAAGACGCGGCCTCAGAAACATTTTACTGTGGGTGTGAATAAGGCGCTGTAGAATGCGAATCGCCTTTCTAACACTCAATGCATATGATATGCTCACTGGCGAGGGTGATACCGTCGGTGGGGCGCAGCTCCAGCAGGTCCTTCTCGGTCGCGAGCTTGCTGCGCGGGGTCACGATGTCGTCTTTATCGAGAACGAAGGGACTCACAAGGACCAGACTACCGTTGATGGGATCAGAATTGTTACCCAGTCTCTCTCATCTGAGTCCTCACGCCTTACCTCTGCGCTCTTCCGTCCCTACCGGTTGCTTAGCCTTCTTGCTGAATTGTCGCCGGACGTTTGCTATGTTCGGATGCCGTTGTTTGAGCTTCTTCCTACAGCGGCGTACTGTATGGTTTCGGACACTTCGCTCGTCTATGGGTTCGCCCACGATTCCGAACTTCAGGGCTCGCCTGCCTACTTCACTAGTCGATATACTGATAATTTATTGTACCGCAGTCTCGTCAATGCGGCCCGTGCCAGGGCTGACGCTCTCGTAGTACAGAACGAGTCTCAGCAGGCTTTAGCGTGTGAGCAGTACGATTCGCGTGTCGTCCAAATCTACAACGGATATCCACGTCCGGCGAGGCCCCACGACGACACGGGAACTGATTCACGCCCCGTCGTGCTCTGGGTGTCGACACTTCGGTCATGGAAACGACCAGAAGTGGTACTCAAGTTGGCGGACCGTATCCAGGAGGCGGATTTCGTCATCATCGGACCGGCAGCGGATGGTCAAGCAGACCTGTTCAAGTCCGTGAAAGCGGAGGCCGACACGAGATCAAACGTTCGATTCTGTGGATTCGTTCCCTACAATGAGATTGACGAGTACTTCGCCGCTGCCGATGCGTTCTGCAATACGTCCACGAGTGAGGGGTTTCCGAACACGTTTCTCCAGGCTTGGGCTCACGGCACGCCCGTTTTCAGTTTGACTGTCGACCCTGATGACATACTGTCAGAGAACGCCGTCGGCGCTTGCGCGAATGGCAACTTCGACGTGCTTGCCAAGTCCCTGACAAATTACCTTTCGGGCCTCACTCCTCGAACGGAGATAGGCGGTCCAGCACAGATCTATAATTACTTCGACAGGAATCACAGTATCGACGCCATCACAGACCAGTACGAGTCCATCTTTGAGTCACTCCACGGACAAACGGGGATCGGCTCGTAGATTCTTGCCCTCTAATTTTAGAATTCTGAGCGGAGTCGTTCCTCTATCCGATAGAGTATTGGTGTGCCTTTCTTTGGTGTTTCAGTATATCGATACTCATTATTACGTTGCCACGCGTTCATCTGAACATGTGCGGAATCGGCGGTAAGCTCTCTTTCTCCTCTCGACCAGGACCCAGTCTCGCGGAGCGGATGAACGCCCGTATGACCCACCGCGGGCCCGACGCGAGCGGCGTCTACGCGAACGGCCCAGCCGTCCTCGCCCACACGCGTCTTTCCATTCTCGACCTCTCAGAGGCCGGCCGCCAGCCCATGGCGAACGAGGACGGGACCGTTCACATCGTCTTCAACGGTGAGATCTACAATTACCGTGAACTCCGTGAGCGCGTCGAACACTACTCGTTCCAGTCCGAAACCGACACCGAGGTACTGCTCCACCTCTACGAGGAGTATGGCACCGACTGTCTCCAGTACCTCCGCGGGATGTTCGCCTTCGCAATCTGGGACGAAAACGAGGAGCGTCTGTTCCTCGCGAGGGACCGGCTGGGACAGAAACCGCTCTTTTTCCGGCAAACGGACGAGGCGTTCTGGTTCGGATCGACGATCAAGACGATTCTCGCTGACCCCGCTATCGAGGCAAAGCCTGACCTGCCGGCGATCCGCGAGTACCTGACGTATCAGTACGTTCCGAGCTCGAAAACCGGGTTTCAGGGAATCGAGCAGCTCTCTCCGGGTGAGTTCGCCGTCGTCGATGAAGACGGGATGCGACGCGAGTCGTACTGGTCCCTCTCGTTCGCGAACAAACTCGATGCCGGCCCACACGCCTTGGCTGGCCGGCTTCGTGAGGAACTCCGGGAGGCGACTCGGCTGCGGATGCGGAGCGACGTTCCCCTCGGCGTCTTCCTTTCCGGTGGCATTGACTCGTCCATCGTAACCGCGTTGATGAGCGACCTCTCCGAGGAGCCGGTCAACACGTACTCCATCGGGTTCGACGAAGCCGCGTACGACGAACTCGAGTTCGCTAGAATTGTCGCCGACGAGTACGGGACGAACCACACGGAGTACACTGTCAATCCGGACGCGATGGCGGTATTCCCGGATCTCATCGAGCACTACGAGATGCCGTTCGGTGACCCCTCGGCGCTCCCGACGTACTATGTCTCGGAGGTGGCGAGCCAGGACACAACGGTCGCCGTTGGTGGGGATGCGGGTGACGAGCTCTTCGCGGGCTACGACCGGTACACACGCGATTGGTTCGTCTCACAGCTCGCGAAGGTTCCCCGCCCTGCCCGGCAGTCCGGGCTGGGCGTCTTGCGGACGCTCCCCGAGCCCATCCTGCGTGAGCAGGTCTTCCACTACGCGAAACGCGCGCTCGAAATCGCGGATGAGGAGCCGACACGCCGATTTGCCCGGTTCATCTGCCACGCGCTGGACGAGCAGGTCGATCAGGTGTGGTCCGGGCCGGAGCCAACCGACGAACTCCGGAACTTCCGCCGGGCTTTCGACCGAGCCGACGGCCCCACTCGAATCGACCAGATTACGCACGTCGACATCCAGACGTACCTCCCCGACGACCTGCTCGCGAAGGTCGACCGGGCGAGCATGGCTCACTCGCTGGAGGTCCGATCGCCGTTCCTCGACCATCAGCTCGTCGAGTTCGCGGCACGGATACCGGCCAAGTACAAGTGGCGGCGAGGAAACAAGAAATGGCTCCTGAAGCGAGCGTTCGAGGACCTCCTTCCGGACCCAATCCTGACACGGGAGAAGCAGGGGTTCGGGGTACCGATCGACGAGTGGTTCCGCGGTGAGCTACGGGAGTTCGGCCAGGAGCACTTAGAGCGTCTCGGTACTCGAGGGCCGTTCGAGTCGGCGGGTATCAACGCGATGTTCGACGAACATCTCGACGGGCGGGAGGACCACGGCTACCGTATCTGGGACCTCGTGATGCTCGAGGGGTGGTACGAGCGGTTCATCGACGACTGAGACCGGCTACTCGATATCGGTGAGGCGACCGTACAGCGCCTCCGTGTTCTCGACCATCGCACCGATGGTGAACTGCTCTCGCGCACGCCGCTGGGCAGCAGCGGCGAGCTGTTCGGCTCGTCCTGGGTCTTCCAGAATCTCGATGAGTGTGCCAGCCAGTCGGTCAGAATCCCGCACGGGAACGTGTAGACCGTGTTCCCCGTCCATTATCAGCTCCGCGCACCCGTCGACCGGTGTCGTCACGATGGGGAGGCCCGCGGCCATCGCTTCGATGAGTGCCCCGGGAAGGCCCTCATAGTGCGAAGGGAAGACGAACACGTCGAACAGGTCCAGCAGTTCCGGGACATCCCCACGGCGTCCGAGTAGGTGTACGGAATCACTGATACCGAGGCGTTCGGCGTGTGCTTCGAGCGCTGCCCGTTCCGGGCCCTCGCCGACAATCACCAACGACGCGTGGGGGTGGTCCTTAAGTACGGCGGGCCACGCGTCCAGCAGATCGTGGTGGCCCTTCCGTTCGACGAGTCGCCCGACTGTGCCGACGACCGGTCCACTATCGATCCCGAGGGCCTCAGCTAACCCCGCCGGCGCGTTGACATCGTAGGCATCGATATCGCGGCCATTCTTGACGACGCTAACGGATGCGGGGTCGGCTCCCCGGCGGATAATCCACTCTGCGCCCGCTTTGGAATTCGACACGATATGGTCGGAGAGTGGGAGCGTCACCCGGTCGACGATCGAGCGGTGGCGGGGAATCGCGTCCGGGACCTCTCGAACGCCGGTGACGACTGTTGTCTCCGGGGAGATTGTCCCCACGAGCCGTGCGAGCACGTTGTCGAAGTAGAGGAACGACTGGAGGAGCGTCGGTCGGTCGCGTCGAAGGGCACGCGCGAGACGGAGGGGGGGTCGAGGGTCGACCTTGCTTGCAGCACCCAGCGACCGGAGCGGGATGTCGTCATCCAGGTCCGCAGCCAGCGGCCCGGGCTCGGTGATCGTCCAGACGACGGGTGCGAACCGCTCCTGGTCGAGGCCGTTCACGAGGTCGACGAGCGTTCTCTCGGTCCCACCAACGGAGAGGCGTCCGATGAGATACCAGACGGTGATCCGGTCGTCGCCGCGATCGGTCATTCGTTCGGCCCTTCACCGCGGACGGTAAAGCCTGTTCGGACCTGATTGGATAGTAACCTTCTCACGGATGCGGTGACTGGGATGTGCTATGTGTGGTATCGCCGGTGTCCTTGACCCGAACGGCAGTCCTTCGGAGTCGACGCTCACCGGCATGAACGCCCGTCTCGAACACCGTGGACCGGATGGCTCCGGAACACACGTTGATGGACCGGTGGGGCTCACCCACCGACGGCTCGCCATCATCGATCCGGAAGCTGGCCACCAGCCGCTGTTCAACGAGGACGGGTCCGTCTGCGTCGTGTTCAACGGCGAGATATACAACCACGAGGCGCTTCGGGCGGAACTCTCCTCCGGGCACACGCTTCGGACGGAAACGGATACGGAGGTTCTCGTTCACCTCTACGAGGAGCACGGGCCATCGTTCGTCGAGCGGTTGGACGGGATGTTCGCGTTCGCGCTCTGGGACAGCGACCGGAACCGACTCCTCCTCGCACGTGATCGGATGGGCATCAAGCCGCTCGTGTTCGCACACGACGGGGAGCGGTTCGCGTTCGCCTCAGAGCTGTCCGCGCTGTACGAGACCCCAATCGATCTCGGTGGACTGGACCGTGCAGCGCTCGGCTCGTACTTCCTGTTCGGCTTCTTTCCCGCGCCTCGGAGCGTCTTTCGGAACGTGCAGAAGCTCCTGCCGGGGGAGCTGGCCCTCGTCGAGCCCACCTCGGAGGGCGTCACCATCGACCGCCGACGGTACTACGACCCGACCATCGAACCGCGGTCGGTTTCCCTCGAGACGGCAGCCGAGGGAATCCGCAGTCGGGTGGAGCGTGCCGTCGAACGGCGCCTGATGAGCGATGTCCCGCTCGGTGCGTTTCTCTCGGGCGGTATCGACTCCAGCATCGTCGTCGGGACGATGGCGGGGCTGATGGACGAACCCGTCCGGACGTTCACGGTCGGCTTCGACGAACCACGGTTCGACGAGTCGTCGGCCGCTCGGGCGGTCGCGGCGTATCACGAGACGGACCACCAGGAGTACACCGTCACGGCGGATGACGTTCGGGAGACGATCCCGACTGTCCTCGACCGACTCGGTGAGCCGTTCGCGGACCCCTCTCTCATCCCGACGAGTGTCGTGGCCCGTGAGACCGCGCGTGACGTCACTGTCGCGCTTTCCGGGGACGGCGCGGACGAACTGTTCGCTGGCTACGCGAAGTACCGCGGTGAACACCTCTCGTCGTACTACCGACTCCTCCCCGAACCGATGCGTCGAGCGACGAACGCGCTGTTGTCACGGGTCCCCGTTGACCGAACATCGAGACTCGGTGAACTCGGGCGACAGGCCCAGAAGTTCCGACGCGGGTCCGAGCCCGACCCGGTCGCCCGCCATCTCGCATGGCTCCGGATCTCTTCTGAGGGAACCGAGTCGGTTACCGGGACGTTGGAATCGAAAAAAATAGGTATCGCGACGCTCGAGGCCGCACACGAGGAGGCGCAGCGACTCGTCCCGAACCGGGAGGCGTTCACCCGGATGCTCGCGGTGGACACACGCTTCGGCCTCCCGAACCAGATGCTCCACAAGGTCGACCTCGCCGGGATGTACAGCTCCCTCGAGGTTCGTGTCCCGTTCCTCGACCGGGAGGTCGTCGAGTACGCGCTTTCCCTTCCGCCGAAGTACAAGCTCACCGCTGGAACGCAGAAACGGGTGCTCCGACACGCGTTCGACGATGTCCTCCCACCGGCCATTACCGACCGGAAGAAGCAGGGGTTCGATATGCCCATCGGTGCGTGGCTGACCGGTCCTCTCGCCTCCGAGTTCGATGAGGTCCTCACCGACGTTCGTGCCCCGTTCCTCGACGAGGGCGCCGTTCGTCGCCTCGTCCGTGAACAGCGTGCCGGAACGGCGGACCACGCGAAGTTCCTGTGGAGCGTCTACGTGTACGGACGGTGGGAGCGAACCATCCGCGAGCAGGAAATCAGTATCCAGCGATGACCTCCCATCTCTCAACCTGATGTTGCCCCTCGTCCTCTCCGTCTGCTGTCTGGTCGTCGTCTCGCTGCTCGTCATTCGGCGGGTCGCCCGACGGATCGGCTGGTCGTGGTTCGGCCCCGTCGGCAGTCTCGCCTTCCTCGGCCACTTTCTGTTCGCGGTCGTCGTCCTTCCACGACTCCCCTACGCGTGGGATATCGCCAAGTTTCACGGACGCGCGATGTCGATCCTCGCTGGGCGTCTCCCCTCTCCCAACCCGACGGTGAACTCCTTCGCCGCCCTCGAGGCAGTCCTCTACGCGGTCCTGACACCCGACCCGACGGTCGTCGCCGTGTTCAACGGCCTCCTCGCCGTGCTCGTCGTCGTGCCCGTCGTGGACCTCACCCGGAGTCTGTATCCGGAGCTCCCGGTCAGCCATGGCGTCGCGATCCCCGTGCTCTTTCTCCCGCTCCCGTTCGTTTTCCTGACCGTCCCAATGCGCGACGCGCTGTCCGTACTCCTCTTCTTCGTTGTTCTTGCTGCACTCGCCCGAGGGGTCCGCGGTAATCTGTGGCCGCCCGTTCTCGTGATCCCGGTCTGGGGTGCGCTCTCGCTGCTCCGTCCCGAACTCGGTATCGTCGTCCTCGCCGCGGGCGTGGCCGGAGCGGGGCTGCTGCTCCTCGATGTGGTCCTGATCCGTCCGCTTCGTATCCGGTCGCTCACCGCGCTCACGTCGGTACTCGCTCTTGCTGCAACCCCGTTCGTCGGGCCGTTCCTTCCCGTTGAGTCGATCAACACCCGGGTCCAGTCGCGAGCGATCGGTGGCGCGGCGTATCTGGAGCACGCCGACTACGAGACGTGGGTGGATCTCGTGGTTGCGGCCCCCATCCGGGCAGTTTACTTCCAGTACGCACCGTTCCCCCTCCACGTCTCGTCCGCGTTCGATCTCGTCGCCGTCGGGATGCTCCCCGTCCTCGTGGCGCTCACCGTGGCCGCGTATCGGTCGGCGCGAGCGTGCTACCGGTCTCGGTCCGTGCTCGCAGTCGTCGTGGTCGTATATGTACTCGGCGTGATCGGGTACGGGCTCATCGACTCGAACTTCGGCACCACCGTTCGCCATCGGATTCCGTTCACCTTCCTCCTGTGCGTTCTCGCGGGGCCGACGCTCGAACGGTGGTGGAGACTAGTCTTGGGTCGCGTCGGTCTCGCTTCCGTTTCCGAACGGGCCCGCGACTGACCACACCAGCGCGGTAACGACGGCGAACAGGGCGACGAAACTCAGGAACTTCACGCTCGCGTCCATCGACGAGCCGAGTACGGAGGCCGAACTGAAGAGCAAGAGGAGCGCGAGCGCCCCCTGCTGGACGCGCTCGTTCGTGACCAGCGCGACGGCGACACTTCCCTCACTCCATCGGCGGAGCGTTCCGAGCACCCGGGAGAGCTTCGATCCATGAACGACGCGCCGAAGTCGCATGGCTCGACCGAGTGCCAGCAGGTCATTAGCTGTTGTGGTCAGCGATCCGTTCGAGCGCGGCGGTCGTTCGCTCGACGGTCTGCTCCCAATCGTGGTTCTCGACGACGGCCGACCGTGGCGGGTGGTCGGTACCCGACAACACGTCCAGCAGCGCCCGCTCGAACCCCTCGATGTCGCCGACCGGGACGGCTCGGCCGACGCCGTCCACGACGGGCGCGACGTGTTCAAGGTCGCTCACGACGGTCGGGACACCGGTCGCGAGGGCCTCCAGCACTGTCCGGGGGAGGCCTTCCGCACGAGAGGGAAGGATCAGTGCATCGGCACCCCGGTACACCGCAGGCATCTCCTCGTACGGGACGTGCCCGAGGAAGGTCACGGCGTCGGTGATTCCGTGTTCTGCAGTCATCGCCTCGAGGGAGTCCCGGAGCGGTCCCTCCCCGCAGAACACGAGCCGTGCGTCCACTTCCTCGCGCAGGCGGGCGATGGCCTCGACCGCGTCCCCCGGCCGCTTCCCCTCGACGAGTCGACCGACGAACAGAACCAGCGGTCCGTCTCCTGCCGGGAGTCGAGGGCTCGTCGCCCCCGCTGGGGTGAACCGGCTCGTATCGATGCCGTTCGGCACGACCGTGACTGGCGTCGAGACCCCGATATCGCGGAGCCGACGACGGTCTTCGTCGGTGTAACAGAACGCCACATCAGCGCGGTTGAACGTCCAGCGGCCGAGCGTCCTGAGATAGGCATCGAACACCGGCTTCGGCGCTGTCTGCGAGTAGAGACCGTGGTTCGTGATCGCGAGCGGGAACCCACGGAGCCTGTTCGCGAACGCCGCGAGGTTCGTCGAGAAATACAGGTGGGAGTGGGCGTGGACCACGTCATACTCGCCGTCACGCGTGGTATTCCGGATGAAGCGTCCGACGCCGACGGAGAGGTCATTCCCGAGGAGCGTCGTGGTCGCAGGCCGTCGAACCACCCGGTAGCCGTCCCGGTGCTCCTCCCCCCGTTCACCGACGGTCAACACGGTAACGTCGTGACCCATCTCGGCCTGGTCGCGGCTCATCGCGTGGACATGATACGGCCCACCACCAACGATATCTGGATATACCTTCTGTGCGACTCTGAGAATTCGCATTAGCTCCGGACCATCTCCATAACGTCTTCGAGCACCATCCAGACCTGTCTGACGACGATCTTCATATCGAACCAGAACGACTGACTACGGATGTACTCCACGTCGTACTGGAGTTTCTCTTCGGGGTCGAGGCTCGATGCACCGTTGACCTGTGCGAGGCCGGTCAGGCCGGGCTTGACGAACCACCGTTTCCGCCAACTGTCCGCGACCCGCTCAAGGTGTTCCTCCTCATCGGTCCAGACCGCGCGCGGTCCGACGACGCTCATCTGGCCCAGCAGAATCGCCCACAGTTGGGGAATCTCGTCGAGGTGCGTGGGGCGGAGGAATTTCCCGACGGTCGTGATGCGGTCGTTCTCTTCGTCAGTGGGCGAGGACCGTTCCCCACCGACGCGCATCGTTCTGAACTTGAGAATCTCGAAGGTGTCGCCGAACGCGGCGGTTCGTTCCTGCCTGTAGAAGACGGGGCCGCCGTCTACAAGTTTGATGGCGAGTGCGATGACGCCGACGACCGGGAGTGCGAGCAGCAGCCCGGCGAGGGCGAACCCGATATCGAAGGCGCGTTTCACGACGTGGTCCTGCCAGTCCCACGGCTCGAGGTCGATGTCGACGAGGTCTCCGTCCGGGACTCCGCGGCTCAGAACGACGTGGGCGTGGTCTCGGTGGACTTTAGCCGCGATGCCGTGCTCGTAGCAACTGTCGAGCGTCCCGAAGAACTCCTCTCTGTCCGGGTGTGCGAACGCGAGCACGGCTGTGTCGATCTCGTGCCGTACGAACACTTCATCGAGCCGGGAGAGCCCACCCAGACAGGGGAGAGCGTCGAGTCGGTCGAATGACCCGCCGTCCGTGTACTGGGCGGCGAGTTCGCGAGGCCCACCACTCCCGTAGTACGCGGAGGGTGGGGAGACGTACCCGACGACGGGGCTCTCGACGCTTTCGAGGATCGCATCCATGGTCTCCGAATCGTCGCCAACGATGAGGATCCGGTCACCCGTTTCCCGTGGTCGCCGTCGAATCACGACGAACCACACCGGCAAGACGACGAGGAGGATCCCACCCGCGACGAGAAGCGTCACCCGTGGCAGGCGATACGTGTAGTCGAAGTAGCCGATGGCCGCGAGAGCGAGCAGCGCGAGGCCCGTCCGTTTGAGCGTCCGCATCGCGATGTCGAGGATGCGACGCGGGCGTGGTTTGTACAGCGGCGCGAGCGCGAGTACGACAACCAGAACCGCGGTTGTTGCCTCGAAAGCGAGTTCCGGAGCTGTCGGTGGCTCCGTCAGCAGTCTGCTGAGCACTGGCAGGAAGCTAACGACGTTGCGGACGAACGAGTGGTTCGCGATCGCGACTGCGAGTGCGGTGGCGCTAGCGGTGCCGAGTACGCTGGCAAGCCGGTACCGCCAGCCACCGATCATCAGTTCACCGTCCGATGTTCAGAGAGATAAACACTACGACGCGAGGACGAGCGGCTCGTACCAGTCCCGGTTCGTTCGATACCACTCGATGAACCGGCCGACTCCTTCGCGGATCGTGTACTCCGACTCGTAGCCGATGAGTTCGCGGGCCCGAGACACGTCCGCGTGTGTATGCTCCGCGTCGGCTTCGTTCCGGTCGCCATAGACGATCTCCAGGTCGGGTGCAATCTGGTCACGCACGACGCGGGCGAGCTCCCTGATATCGATGTTGTCGGTCGAGCCGATGTTGATCGCCTCCCCGTCGGCGGCGTCGGTCTCGAGGAGCCGGAGGTTCGCGTCGACGACGTCGTCCACGTAGGTGAAATCCCGTGTCTGTGTCCCGTCGCCGTACACCACGGGTGGCTCCCCGTTCATACACCGGGAGACGAAATTCGAGATGGCCATGTTCGGTCGCATCCGGGGCCCGTAGACGGTGAAATAACGGAGGGCGACGGTCGGCAGCCCGTAGACCTCGTGGTAGGCACAGGCGTACCGTTCAGCGGCGAGCTTCGACGCGGCGTACGGGCTGACCGGTAACGTCGGGTCCGTCTCTGCGAAGGGAAGGTACTCTTCCCGACCGCCGTATACCGACGACGACGACGCCAGCACGACACGTGCTACGTCGCTTTCGCGCGCCGCATCGAGCACGTTCAGCGTCCCGTCGACGTTCACTTCGTCGTAGACGCGGGGTTCGGCGACGCTGTCCCGAACGCCCGCCCGTCCGGCCTGGTGGAACACGTAGTCGGCATCCGAAACGAGCTGGGCGACGAGGTCGGCATCCCGAACGTCACCCTCGACGAACTCGTACTCGCAGCCGGCGTCCGCGGCCACACTGCGATGGGTCTCGATGGTGTGTTCCTTGATGCCGAGGTCGTAGTACGGATGCATCTCATCGAGCACGACTACGTCGTGGCCCGTCGCGAGCAGTCGCTCGGCGAGGTTTCCCCCGATAAATCCGGCACCACCCGTCACGAGAATCTGCATACTGGGGGAATCCGGGGTACTCCTAAAAATGCATCGTCAGCGACTACTCGGCGCTGGCTTCGGCGGGCTGTTCGACCTCTCCACCTCGCAGTCGGCGCTCGGCTGTCTCCCGGTCTTCGGGGTACCCAACGTCGGTGCGCCAGCCGTCCATCCTGACGGCGTCGATGGTCCGTCCGGACTGGATGAGGAGATCGATAGCCTCGGAGAGTTCGTACTCGTCGCGGTTCGACGGTTGCACGAGGTGGCACGCGTGGAAGATGGCTGGAGAGAACGTGTAGAATCCCGTCATCACGAGGTTCGTCGGTGGGTCCTCGGGCTTCTCGAGGACCTCGACGATCTCACCGTAGTCGTTGGTGTCGCATACCCCATAGCGGGAGGCCTCCTCATACGGGACCTGTTCGACGAGGAACGCGGCATCCGCGCGGTCCTCACGCTGACGTTCCACGACATCACCGAGGTTCGCCTGAAAGATATTGTCCCCCAACATCAACATGAAATCGTCGTCGATGTGCTCCTCGACGGTGAGCAGCGCGTGCGCGAGTCCCAGTGCCTCCCGTTGATGTGAGTAGGTGATCGGGACGCCCTGATACTCGTCGCCGTAGTGGCTGATCAGCTTCTCCTTTTTGTAGCCGACGACGATGTACAGTTCGTCTGCCCCGAGATCGACGAGTTGGTCGAGACAGTGGGTGAGAATGGGCTGGCCGTCGACCTCGACGAGTGCCTTGGGTTTGTCCTCGGTGAGCGGCCGGAGCCGCGTCCCTTCCCCGGCGGCGAGTACGACTGCTTGCATACCGTAGCGCAAGGAAGTTGGAACTAAATACTTTGCTGACAGTCTCGTGGCGAACCGCTCAAGGGGTGTGCTCGCAAACGAGGGGGCATGAACATTAGCGTCGTCGGGAGCGGCTACGTCGGGACGACCCTCGCCGCGTGTCTCGCCGACCTCGGCCATCGCGTCACCGCGATCGATATCGACGAGGAGACTGTCGAAGCGCTGAACCGGGGAGAGTCACCGCTCCACGAACCCGGCTTGCAGCCGTTGCTCGACGAGTACGCGGGTGGCGGTCTCCGGGCCACGACGGAGTTCGGCGTCGTCCCGGAGACGGATGTCACGTTCCTCACCGTCGGGACCCCCTCGGAGGCGGATGGGAGTATCGACCTTTCATCGATCACCGCGGCCGCCCGCTCGGTCGGAGAGGCGCTCCGGGAGACGGATGCATACCATCTCGTCGTCGTCAAGTCGACGGTCATCCCCGGAACGACGGAAGAGCGACTCGTGGCGACGCTGGAGGCGGCCTCCGGGAAGCGCGAAGGTGAGGAGTTCGGCGTCGCCGTCAACCCAGAGTTCCAGCGTGAGGGGACGGCAGTCGAGGACTTCTTGAACGCCGATAAGCTGGTCTTCGGCACGGATGGTGACGACCGAGCGCTTGCCCGACTTCCTGAGCTGTACGCGCCGCTCATCGACGCCGGGGTTCCGGTCGTCGAGACTGGGCGGCGGGAGGCGGAGATGATAAAGTACGCTAACAACGTCTTTCTCGCGTCGAAGATCAGTCTCATCAACGAACTCGGGAACATCTGCAAGGCGTACGGTGTCGACTCCTACGAGGTGGCCGACGCCATCGGTCTCGACGACCGCATCTCCGAACGGTTCCTCCGCTCCGGTGTCGGTTGGGGTGGGAGCTGCTTCCCGAAGGACACCGACGCACTCATCGCCGCAGCGAAGCGCGCGGACTACGAGCCGGAACTCTTGGAGGCCGTCGTCGGCGTCAACGACCGACAGCCGGTCCGGATGATCGACCTCCTCGAGACCCACGTCGATGTCGCAGGTGAGCGCGTCGCCGTTCTCGGGCTCGCGTTCAAATCCGGGACGGATGACGTCCGGCACTCCCGGGCCATCCCCGTCATCGAAGCGCTTCAAGAACGCGGTGCAACGGTCGCCGCCTACGACCCCGTCGCGACCGAGAACATGCGGGAACGGTTCCCCGAACTCGAGTACGCGAACACCGCAGAAGCCGCCCTCCAAGGTGCCGTCGGTGCCCTCGTCGTCACCGACTGGGACGAGTTCGCGGTCCTCGATACGGAGTTCGACGCGATGGACGAACGGGTCGTGGTCGACGGGCGTCGCGTCATCGAGCGACGAGCGGGGCTCTCCTACGAGGGCCTCACCTGGTAGTCACGCCGCGACCGTCCCGCCCCGTCGCACCGCGGTTTCGGTGACTCTCACCGTTTCGTTGCCCACCTGGTACTCCCCGGTGTACGGGACGACTGCAGCGTACTCTCCCGTCGCGTTCGCCCGCACCGTCCGTTCGTAGGTAAACGTCGCACCGGAGACCGACTTTTCGACCGCGAGGCGAACCGTGCTGTTCGGGTCCGCGGTACCCCGGACGGTCGCGCCCGGGACCACTTCGAACACCTTCCGTTCTCCGCCGTCAGAAACGTACACGGCGCGGTAGTGAGCCAACCCAGGAACATCCCCGTTCCGGCTCCCGTAGGCGGTATGGAGTCGTACCCCGAGTGCTTCTGTTGGGCCGTCGCTCGGCTCGGTAACGAGGTACGATACCTGTCCGTCGAGTCGGCTGTACCAGCCACCGGGGTCGGTGGCACTCATGAACGGTCGGTAGTTGTCGAGGGCGAACGCGTAATCGAGTCCGCCACCGTTCACGAAGTAGTTGTACATCCGATTGCGGCCCCACTTCGAGAAGACGTACTCCTCGGGTGGGCCGTCTTCGGTATTCGAGTCGATCCATGCTGCCGCGCCGTATTCGGCGTCGCTAATGGTGATCTGAGTGGTCTTGATCGGGACCTGTACCATCGCGAGGCCACCGACGAGGAGGAATAGCGCGAACAGCGAGAACGTCTCACGTCTGGTGGGAAGTCTGAGCGCTGAGACGCCGCCGAACACCGTCGGTGCGTGTGTGATGTCCACCTTCGCAGCGAGATGGACGAACGCCAGTCCGGCCACGACCGCCACGAACGGGCCGAGTTCGCCCGCGAACCTGATTTCAACGGTGGCAAGCGCCAGGAACCACCCACCGTAGAGCCCGACGACAGGCCAGCCCCGATCCATGTGGCGGACACGGCTGACTGCCCAGGCGAAATACGGGACGGCGATGACGAGCAGGAAGCCGAACAGCAGGAGCCACCCGAACGAGGGGCCGAACAGCGACTGGGTCTCCGCGATGTTTCGCTGGGTGAGGAGCCCGGTCGCGCGTCGCGCCTGCGTGAGGAGGCCCGGAAGTAGGAGTGCGACGCCGGCGATCCCGACGATGGCCGCGCCGATTTCGACCCCAACGAAGGTCCGGCCATCGAGGCCGAACCGAACTGCGGCCTCCCCGGCGAGGACGAGCGCGACGGCGCCAACGAACAGTAGGGCTGGAACGGCGGCCACGACCGTCTGTTGCCACCCGAGAGCGAGGTGACCGAGGAGTGCGATGGCGGCGCCGCCACCGAGTCCGGCAACGACTGGAGCGTTCACACGTGTTGGTGACCCTCCCTGTTCGATGTCCACGACGACGCGGGCTGCCATGACGAGTGCGACCGGGAACAGCAGGAGGGGACCGGCTTCCCACGCGAGCACCTGCGCGCCGAGGCCGACCGCGATCGCGGCCGCTCCCAGCCAGTCGTCGCGGATGAGGCCGTAGGCGGTGAGCGTCAGAAAGAGGTAGTCGAAGGCGTGGTGGTCGGCGAAGCCGAGACTCGTGCGGAACGCGTGGGCGGGGAGGATTGCGAGCATCACGACGGCCGCGAGCGCCACACGCCGGTCGTCGGTGAGTTCGAGCGCGATGAGGTAGACGAGTCCCGCCGTGAGGAGGGCGGAGACGACGGGATACCACGCGAGTACCATCCCGGTCGCGTCCACGCCGAGAACGGCGGTGATGGCGACCATGGTGAAGACGTAGAGCGGTTCGCCCTCCGTCACCTGTGGCCCGTACTCGGCACCCCGATGAATCCCCTCGACGACGGTACGATAGAAATACGGGTCATTAGAGGAGAGGACCACGACCCCATCCCGAAAGACTGCCGGAAGGGAGAGGAGTCGAAAGAGTGCCACCAGCGCCAGCGCGCCGAGGAGGGCGGCGACGACCAGTCGACGGTCGGACTCGGGTGGCTCGTCGCGGCGTTGCATACGGGCAATCTCCGACTCGTCGCTCGTAAACCCTCCGCTCTCCGGGGCGCTACCAGTTGTACAGCGCGTCCTCGAACACCGTGTAGGCGTCCGCCTTCGTCACCGGCCGCGGGTTACACCGGATGAGCCGCTGCTGTTGTTCCACAGTCTGTGTCGCCAACCACTCTAAATCGTCCTCCTCGATGCCGGCCAGCTCGTTGAGGCCGCTCGGGATGACGTTCAGGTCCTGCTGGAGCTGGATGTAGGTGTCCTTCGCGGCGTCGGCGGCCTGGCGGTTGCTCATTCCCGTGGTGTTCACGCCCAGCAGTTCCGCGATCTCCGCGTAGCGGTCGGGGTCGCTCGCGGCGTTGTAGCCGAGGGTGCTCGCGGGCGTGAGGACGGCGATGGTCTCGCCGTGGAACGTGTGATACCGGTTCCCGACGGGGTAGGCCATCGCGTGCGCGAGGTTCGCGCCCGCGGTGAGCCCGGCGATGGCGCCGAACAGCGCGCCCCGGAGCATGTTCTCCCGCGCTTCGAGGTCGTCGCCGTTGTGGACGGCTCTCCTCACGTTGCCCGAGAGGAGCTTGATCGCCTCGCGGGAGAAGAGCTCCGTCACGGGCGTTCGCCCGGCGTAGACCGGTCGGTCCTCCCCGGAGGCGGGGCGGAGCATGCTGTCGTACTCGTGGGTGGTGAACCCCTCGATGGCGTGGCCAAGCGCGTCCATCGCGGTCTTCCCGGTCAGATCGGCGGGGAGGGTCGTCGTGAGCGTGGGGTCGAGTACCGCGGCGTCGGCCCGGACGTGGTGGCTGGAGATCCCCTCCTTCGTCTCCTGCTCCTCGACGGCGAGGATGGCGATGGGGGAGATCTCCGAGCCCGTCCCGGCCGTCGTGGGAAGCAGGACCAGCGGTGGTCCCGACTCCGTGACGGCCTTCCCGTTGCCCGTGGGCTCGACGATGTAATCCAGGGGCTTCCCGCCGTTGGCGATGACGACGCGGGTGGCCTTCGCCACGTCCATGACGCTCCCACCGCCGACACCCACGTAGAAGTCGTAGCCCGCCTCGCCCTGCTCGTCGCGGACGAAGGAGACGGCGTCGTCGATGTCGCTCACGGAGGGCTCGCGGCCGCAGGCGTCGTAGACGTCCACGTCGAAGCCGTCGGCCTCGAGCTCCTCGCGCACGCGGCCCGCGTGCCCGAGGTCCACGAGCGTCTCGTCGGTGACGAGGAGGCCCGTGGCACCCACCTCGGCGCCCAGATCGCCGAGCTGGAACCCCAGCTCCTCCACGGCACCCCTGCCGAACCGGATCTTCGGCATCTGGAAGCTCCAGACGGTCTCGGGCATCGGGAGGTGGTTGTCGGCGGAGACGGAGCGGTCGTAGCTCATCGCGTCCCCTCGCTGGTCACGATCACCGTTCGCACGCTGCCATTCATACACCCCTGTTCTCGTGACGTGTGTTAACTTTAGCCCCGTTCCCCGTTACCGCTGGAAGATGCGGGTCCGGTACTCACTCTCGGTGAGGTCCCCCGCGGCGAACGCGCGGGCGTCCGCGCTGTCGACGGTGACGCGGGCCTGCCCCCGCCCCTCGACGGTGGCGGTTATCTGGAGCGCTGCGGCGTCCCCGCCGTCCCCGACGTAGGTGGCGTAGGTGATGGCGATGGCCGTTATCTCCTCTGTGAGTGCCCCGTTCTCGCTCGCCGTGGAGGTGTAGCTGAGCTCCAGGGTGCGTCCGGACCACGCGAGGCTCGTCTCCCCGTACTCCGCGGCGACGGTGCCGTGGAACTCCGCGGCGGTGAGCGTCCCGTCCGAATCGGGCGCGACGGGCTCGACCGCGCCGTAGCGATACCCGAGCCCGAACGGGTCCGCGAGGACGAACACGCCCGCGTTGGCGAGGAGGAACAGTGCGACGCCGAGGAGGATGAGCAGGCCACCGCCCACCGAGCCGATGTTCTCGCGGACGAGTTCGAGGGTGCTCGCCCCCTCGATCTCCTCGTCGAAGTCGCTGGCGCGGACCTCGACCTGCTCGAAGGACATGTTGCCACAGCGGTCACACGGGGGGTTCTGCTTCGGGACGCCGTGCCCGCAGTTCGTACAGCGCCACTCCGTGTAGCCGTACTCGCTCGCGCTATCGGACGCGGAGTCCGTGCTCGCGTCGGGCGGGCTCATACTCCCCCCCGATGCCGGGCGTACAGGTGCATACCCTCTCTCGGTTCCCGGGCCTCCTTCCCCTTTCGGACGGCGAACGGTCCGGCTTTGTAGCTCCCCGTCCCACTCCCCCTATGCGCCAGTTCATCGTCCTCGGTCACGAGGCTCCGACCACCCCTGAGTTCCCGCTCGACGACCTCCCCTCCGCTGGCGGGCGCATCGACGTGCTCTGCCGGTGTGTCAACAGCGCCTTCTTCCTCTCACACGCCATCCGCGAGGACGTCCGCGTCTATCTCGTCCTCGCCGACGAGTTCACCGTCCGCTTCGAGGGGTCGGAGCTCCGACGGCTCAACCCCGACGAGCGCTCGACGGCGGCCCTGATTCGGAAGGCGCTCGAACAGCGCGAGGAGGCCATCGGCCACATGGAGGCCACGCCCGCACCGGGTGTCTACCTCTCTCGTCGCGGCTTCGCGTCGATTCTGGAGGAGGCGGCGGCGGACTCGACCGTCATCCAGCTCCACGAGGACGGCACCCCCGTCGTGGACGTGGAACCGCCCGAGAACCCGCTGTTCGTGCTCTCGGACCACCGCGATTTCACCGACGAGGAGGAGTCGTTGCTCGCGGCCGCGGCGACCGAACGCGTCCGCATCGGCCCCGAGATCCTCCACGCCGACCACGCGATTACGGTCACGCACAACTGGCTCGACACCGAGGCGTACACTCGGTACTGACCCCTTTCGAGTCGCTATCGAGTCGCTACCGGGCCGGAACGGGGACGTAGCGAATCACCCGTTCGGCCGCCAGCAACCCCACGGCGAGCAGCGCCCCGACGAGGTTCGCGGCGAGGTCGCCCCACCCGAAGTAGCGGTATGGCAGCCCCCACTGGATCACCTCGATGAGGGCGCCGTACCCGCCCGCGACGAGCAGGATGAGGCCGATCCGGTAGGCGGGGCGGTCCCGGTGGTGGATCGTCGCGTACCCCATCGCCAGCCCGAGCCCGGCGTACGCGGCGAAATGGAGCTTCTTGTCCCACCACGGTCCCGTGCCTGGCTGGCTCACGACCCCGAATAGCGAGAAGTAGGCGATGACTGCGATGACGGCGGCCACGCCGGCGTAGCGAACCGGCCTGGGAAACGCGGGGAACGGGATCCGGGACACGGTGAAGTGGTCAGCCCAGATTCCCGTAAGTGCTCGGGTGTCGCACGACGTGGTCCGATTCGCAACCGTTAAACACGTAACCGCCATTCGTCAGTATGCGGGCTGATGGGGTAGCTTGGTATCCTTCGAGGATCGGGTCCTCGGTACCTCGGTTCAAATCCGGGTCAGCCCATTTGTCATTTCGTTGACTCTTTCTGGGGAGAGGTTCTCTTCTAGGGTTGGCTCAAGCCTTATATACGAAAACGAGACCAACGAGGGTGTGGCAGATAAGTATCTGTATCGGACCGCAATAACTCGGCTCGATGTTCCCCAGTCAGACGCGGTGAAGCTCCACGACCTGATTGATGCGTGGCACGCGGGCTGTGCAATTGCGACCGACTACGCGTGGGGACGCACCACATCTCGCCGTGCGATACAGTCTGCGACGTACGACACGATCCGTGAAGAGACTGGCCTCAAGAGTGAACACGCGATTCTCGTCTGCCATCGAGTCGCCGAGGCACTCTCCAGTCTGGAGGAGCGACGAACGCAGGGTCAGCGGGTATCCAAGCCATCGTTTCGCTCGCCCACCGTAGCCTACGACGGCAGGACGATGACGCTGTTCGAGGATTGGCAGGTGTCTCTGACGACGTTAGAATCCCGTGCCCACTGTGACCTCGTTTTGCCCGCTGATTCGGATGGATTTCAGTATCGATATCTCGCCGACGATGCGTGGTCGCTCACCGAGAGCACGCTCACGTACCGCGATGAGCGGTTCTATCTCCATCTTGGATTTCGCCGACTGAGACCCGAACCCGAGACACCCGAGCACGAAACCGTTCTCGGGGTCGACTTGGGAATCGAACAGCTCGCGGTCACGAGCACCGGTCGCTTCTTCTCCGGTCGAGAGTTCACACATGAACAGCGTGAAGCCATCGAGCGGCAGCGAGAGCTTCAGCTGACGGGCACCCGTAGTGCCTACCGGACGATTGGTCAGGTCCGGGCACGCAGCCAGCGATACGGACGCGATTACCTCCATCGGGTGGCGAACGGCATCATCGAAGAGGCGATGACCCACGACTGTTCGGCCATCGCGTTCGAGGACCTGACCGGTATCCGGAGTCGACTACCGAACGCCACAGTGGTCCACCGATGGGCGTTCCGAACGCTGCTGACATTCGTCCAGTACCGTGCGAAGACACGAGGACTCGTGGTCGAGACTATCGACCCGCACTACACCTCACAGCGGTGTTCCCGAACGGATTGTGGGCACACGGACAGCGACAACCGCCTCTCAAGAGACGAATTTCGCTGTCAATCCTGTGGATACGAACTCAACGCCGACTACAACGCGGCGAAGAATATCGCGATAAAATACGTCCGCCGTGGCCACACGTCGTCACGCCGGACGGGCGTCAGCCAGTGCGCCCTTGCGTCCGGTACCTTGTCGCTTGATGGGTACACGGACAGGTCAGTCACGGACTGACAGCTGGTATCCGGGTCGGTCCATCTCTTACCGAAGCGCCACGCGCTCCCCCCGTTCGTCGGCCCGTTCGACGGCGTCGAGCACGCGCTGTACCTGGTAGGCGTCCTCGAACGAGGGGTGGAACGTCTCGTCCGCCGCGACGGCCGAGAGGAACTCGTAGTTCTCGTGGACGAACGTGTGTTCCCAGCCGAGGACGTGGCCGGGCGGCCACCAGTGGTCCACGTACGGGTCCGACTCGTCGGTGACGAGGATCGTCTCGTAGCCGCGGTGGTGCTCGCCTTTGAACGCCAGTTCGTTCAGGCGCTCGAGCGAGAACCGGAGGCTCCCCTTCGAGCCGTGGACTTCGATGGTGTGGTCGTTCTTGTGGCCGTCGGCGACGCGCGAGGCCTCGAAGGTGCCGATGGCTCCGGACGCGTACTCGACCTGTGCGGTGTAGGCGTCGTCGACGGTGACCGGGCGACGCTCGTCGCTGTCGGGTACGGGCCGCTCGTTCACGAACGTCCGGAGGGTGCCGGACACCGTCTCGACCGCCCCCACCTGCTCACCGACGAGGAAGCGCGCGAGGTCGACGGTGTGTGCGCCGAGGTCGCCGAGTGCGCCGCTGCCCGCGAGCGCCGCGTCGTTGCGCCAGCTCCACGGGGTATCGGGGTCGACCAGCCAGTCTTGCAGGTAGCGGCCGCGGACCTGCCGGATCTCGCCGAGTTTCCCGTCCGCGATGAGCCCTTTCGCGTAGCGGATGGCCGGAACGAACCGGTAGTTGAACGCACAGGCGGCGACGGCGTCGCTCGCGGCGGCGGCCGCCCGCATCCGCTCGGCTTCCGCCAGCTTTCGCGCCAGCGGTTTCTCACAGAGGACGTGCGTCCCGGCCTCCAGCGCGGCGATAGACGGGTCGGCGTGGAGGTGGTTCGGCCCGAGGTTGTAGAACACGTCCACGTCGTCGACGACCGACTCCCAGTCCGTCGCGGTGTGGGCGAACCCGAGGCGGTCGGCGGCGTCACTGAGTGCGTCCTCGTCGCGGCCGACCAGGGTGTGCCGCTCCACGTCGGGCGCGTCGGGGAAGAACATCGGCAGGCGAGCGAGCGCGTTCGCGTGGGCCCGGCCCATGAACCGGTAGCCGAGGACGCCGACGGAGATGGTGTCTCCCGGCATCGTCACTCGGCCCAGTAGGCGTCGCCGGGCTCGGTCTCGAAGACGGCGCGCTGGAGCAGGTCGACGGCCTTCTCCAGTCCCTCGCGTGAGGAGGTGAGCGAGTCCTCGTGTTCGATGCTGAGCGCGCCGTCGTAGCCGACCATCCGAAGCGTCGAGACGACGTCCTTCCAGTGGGCTTCCCCGTGGCCGTAGCCCACACTGCGGAACAGCCACGAGCGGTCGCGCTCTTCGGTGTAGTCGGTCGTGTCGAGGACGCCCTTCACCCGCGCGTTCGCGTCGTACACCCGCGTGTCCTTCGCGTGGACGTGGTGGATGGCGTCCGCCTCGCCGAGCACGCGGATCGCCTCGGTCACGTCGATCCCCTGCCAGTAGAGGTGCGAGGGGTCGAAGTTCGCGCCGATTCGCTCGTTCGTCGCCTCACGGAGTTTCAACAGCCCGGTCGGCTCGTAGACGAGCATGTTCGGGTGCATCTCGATGGCGAGGTCGACACCGTGGTCGGCGGCGACCGCCCCGAGCTCCGTCCAGTACTCGATGGCGACCTCCCACTGGTACTCCAGGGCCGCGGCGTGCTCGGATGGCCACGGTGCGGTGATCCAGTTCGGCACCTCGTCGTTCGGCCCGCCGGCCGGGAGCCCCAAGAAGCAGGTGACGGTTCCGACGTCGAGTTCCCGGGCGAGTCCGATCGCCTCACGGAGTTCCGTGTCCGCGGTCGCCGCCCGCTCCTCGTCGGGGTGGAGCGGGTTGTTGTGGGTGGCCAGTGCACTGATACGGAGGCCGTACTCGTCGAGCGTCGCGCGGAGGTCGTCCCGCGCGTCCGCGTCGTCGAGCAGGCGGCGGCGGTCGAGGTGGTCCTGGCCCGGGAAGCCACCGCAGCCGAGTTCGACCGCGCCGACCCCGAGCTCCGACAGGTACGCCAGCGCATCGTCGAGCGGGCGGTCACCGAGCGGCACCGTGAGAACCCCGATGTCCACTGTCAGTCACCCCCCGGGAGCGGCGCGTCGGCGTTCAACTCGACCGTCCGTCCGGTCTCCGAGGACCGGTAGATCGCGTCGATGACGCGCTGGACGGCGAGCCCTTCCTCCACCGTGTTGCAGCCGGGATGCTCGCCCGCGCGGACGCCGTCGAGGAACACGGCCTGCTCGGCCTCGTGGGTGTGGCCCGTCTGGGTCTCGATGTCGCTCTCTACGAGGTGGTCGACTCCGGCCTTCCGGGTCTCGTACAGCGTCAGCGACTGCTCGCCGCGGTCGAACCGAACCCCGGCGTCGGTGCCGCGGACGTAGAACTCGTCGCTCGGCGGTCGGTTCGCCGCCCACGCCACCTCCAGCGAGACGGTCCGGCCGTCCGCACAGCGAAGGAAGGCGCTCACCGAGTCGTCGACATCGAACCCAACTGGCCCGGTGTCCTCGCCCCACATCTCGACGAACGCGTAGTCGTCGCGGCCGCCGAACTGCGACCGGGTGACGCCGGTGACCTCGACGATGTCGGGGAAATCGAGGAAGAACAGGGCGAGATCGATCGCGTGGACGCCGATGTCGATGAGCGAGCCGCCGCCGGCGACGTCGGCGCTCGTAAACCACGACCCCCGGCCCGGGATACCGCGCTGCCGGAGGTAGTTGGCTTCGACGTGGGTGACATCACCCAGCCGTCCGACTCGTTGATACTCCTTGAGCACCCTCGCAGCGTTGCTGAACCGGTTGTTGAACCCGACCATGCAGAACCCGTCGGCGCTCCGCGCGGCCGACGCGATGCGCTGTGCACTCTCCAGCGTGTGCGCCAGCGGCTTCTCGATGAGGACGTCCAGTCCGGCCTCGAGTGCGGCGACGGCGTACTCCTCGTGGAAGCGGTTCGGCGTCGTCACGATGACGGCGTCGACGTCCGCGAACAGCGCCTCGGCGTCGGCGTAGGCCGCGGCATCGAACTCGGCGGCGAACCGCTCGCGGGCCTCGGCCTGGATGTCCATCCCGCCGACGAGCTCCGCGTCCAGCGCCTGCATGCGTTCGGCGTGGACGAATCCGATGTTCCCGAGGCCGACGATGCCGATCCGTGGTCGGGTGGGTTGGCTCATCGCCCCACCTCTCGGGCTACCGCGCGACCGTCGGCCGCGGCCGGGCGTGGTGTGGGCGCGACATCCTCCGAATATGGCTGTCTCCGCCCGACTCGTCTCGTGTTCTCTTGTCGTGTGGTGCTGTGGTTCACGGTCATCGTCAGTGATTCGCAGGGGTGATCGCATAAATCTGTTTGAAATCTCGAAGAAGATATTCTACCAGAATGTTTTTGTGGGAGTGTCTCACAAGCTGGAACGAACCATGTTCGATGATGACAATGGTAATGGGAACCGTTCGCTGCTCTCACGTCGTCGTTTCGTCAGGGCGATGGGTGCGACCGGTCTCGCAGCGGGGCTCGCAGGGTGTGGCGGCCGCCAGTCGGCCGGGACGAGCTCACCGACGTCCAAGACCGCGGGGACCCCGTCGGAGACCGCGACGCCGATCGACGTCGACAGCGAGGCACTCCGGAAGATCCAGGAACTCGCGTACGTGACGAACCAGACGCTCCCGGTGTTGCCGCTCCAGGAGAAGCTCGCCCAGTCGTTCCAGACGACCGACGACTGGAACGTCCCCTCGAAGAGCAGCCCGAAGAACCAGCTCTACTGGCCGACCGAGTGGCTGCCGCGGTCGGGTGCCTGGTCGGCCGTGGAGGGGTCCGACGACGACCGGCTGACGATGGCCCAGTGGGCCGTCCCCCAGGACTCCCAGTACAACCCCTGGAACGGGAAGAACTTCGCCGAGCCGCGGCGGATGCTGTTCGACCGGTTCATGAAGTACAACCTCGCCACACAGGAGTACTCGGGGTATCTCATCACCGACTGGTCGGTCGACGGGACGACGGTCACCCTGTCAGTTCGGGAGGGGCAGACCTGGCACAACGGCGACGCCGTCACCGCCACCGACGTGGCGAACCAGATCAAACTCGACATCTACAACGGCGGGTCGCTCGGTCAGTTCGTCGCACCGGACGACAAGGGGACGGTCTCCGAGCGGGTCGTCGCGACTGACGAGACGACCGTCGAACTGTCGCTGGTCGAGCCGGTGAACGAGGAAATCCTGCTCGCCTACCTCCAGCCGAAGTATCTCGTCGCCCACGGCGGTACCTACGGTGAGTTCGTCACCCGGCTCGACGAGGCCAGCTCGAAGGAGGCGCGCTCGTCGGCGCTGGGCGATCTCACCAGCAAGACCGTTCCCGAACCGGTCGGCAGTGGGCCGTTCCAGTTCGAGGACGCGGACACGCGGCGGACGCTCCTCACGGAGTACGACGACCATCCGGATGCGGGCACCATCAACTTCGCCGAGATGGAGTACCTGTACATGCCGTCCAACCAGAAGCGCTGGAACGCGCTCATCAACGAGGAGACGGACGGCTCCGCCACGCTGTTCATGCCTGCGAACAAGCTCCGTCAACTTCCCGACTCCGTGCAGGTCAGCCTCATCCCCCGCCACTGGGGGCTCGGACTCGTGTTCAACTTCGACGAGTCGCCGGTCGACGACCCCCGCGTGCGAAAGGCCATCGCGCACGTCGTCAACCGGGAGGCGGTCGCGAAGAACTCCGGCGCTGGCACCAACTCCAAGATCGCAGTCACGTATCCGAGCGGTCTGACCGGGGAGTTCAACGGCCAGATCGAGGGCACGTGGCTTGAGGGTGTCGTCGAGGAGTTCGACACCTACGGCCGCGGGACCGCCCAGACCGACCAGGCCGCACAGCTGCTCCGTGACGCGGGCTACGAGAAGCAGAACGGCACCTGGCAGAAGAACGGCGAGCCGCTCACGCTCCCCATCAAGGGCCCCGCCGGGTTCTCCGATTGGGTCGCCGGGGCGGAGACCGTCGTCTCGCAGCTCAAGCAGTTCGGTATCGAAGCGGAGTCCCGGATGAAAGACACCTCGACGTACTGGGGGAAGGACTACCCCAACGGGAACTTCGTCGTCGGCCTCCAGGGCTGGGCGTCGTACGACCAGTCGCACCCGTACTTCCACTTCAAGTGGCTCTACGACAGCTGGGACGCGAAGAACGCCTGGAACCTCCCGTCGGAGTTCTCGGCACCGGTCCTCCACGCGGAGACCCGCGAGCAGGAGAGCCTCGAGCCCGCGTCGCTGGTGAGCGCACTGTCGACCGCATCGGAGTAGTGAGTCTCCGTGAGCTACTTCGTCAAACGGCTCGGCCAATCGGTGCTCACCGTCTTCGTGGTGGTGTCGGCCAGCTTCGGCCTCATCCGGCTGCTCCCGGGCGGCCCGCTCGACTACCTGCGGGCACAGATGATCCAGCAAGGGGGAAGCAGCATGTCGATGGGCGAGATCAACCGCCGCATCGCCGCGCAGACCAACATCGCGGTGAACGAGCCGCTCTACGTCCAGTACGTCGAGTACATGACCGCCATCCTCCAGGGGGACTTCGGCCGGTCCATCTGGTACGAGGAGCCGGTGTCGACCGTCATCGGCCCGGCCATCCCGTGGACGGTGTTCCTGACGGCCTCGGCGCTGTTCCTCGCGTTCACCGTGGGCGTCTCACTGGGCGCGTTCATGGCCTACCGCGAGGGGTCGACCTTCGACGTGGCCAGCACGGGCGTCGGCCTCGTCCTCAACTCCACGCCCAACTACGTCGTCGCGCTGCTGGCGGTCGCGTTCCTCGGCTACCGGTTCGAGCTGTTCCCGACCGGCGGCCGGTACGCCTCCGCGTTGACTCCCGGGTTCAACGTCCCGTTCTTGGCGAGCGTGCTCTACCACGGAGCGCTGCCCATCCTCTCGATGGCCGTCGTCGGGTTCGGCGGGTGGGCGCTGAACATGCGCGGCAACAGCATCCGCGTGCTCGGCGAGGACTATCTCCGGGTGGCCCGGCTCCGCGGCCTCTCGACGCGGCGGATCGGCTTCCGCTACGTCGCACGCAACGCCATCCTGCCGATGTACACGGGCCTGATGATCGCCATCGGCACCGTCTTCGGCGGCGCGGTCATCATCGAGAACATCTTCGCGTACCCCGGCGTCGGGTTCTACCTCATCCAGGCGATCAACGCCCGGGACTATCCGCTGATGATGGGCGGGTTCATCCTCATCACCGTCGCGATGGTCATCGGCATCACGATCGCCGACCTGACCTACGGCTGGCTCGACCCCCGCGCCAAGGGAGGTGGTTCGCGTGAAGCGTACTGACGACCCCCACCCGGGGACCGACGCGGCCGCCCCGGACGGTGACACCGCCCCGGAGAACGACACCGACCCGGTCGTGGCCGCGCTCGGCGAGCGGCCGGTCGCGACCGACGGCGGCTCGACGGTCGGCGACTTCCAGCGGGTGGCAGACGTCTCGATGAGTGCCGCCGAGCGCCGCCGACAGTGGCTCGACGAGAAGGTGCTCGCCCCGGCACGCATCGTCTGGGACGACTGGCGTGCCCGGGTCGGCGTGTCGATCGTGCTGGCCTACCTGCTTGTGGGGCTGGTCGGCCCGCTGCTGATCACGGCACCGCGCCCCAACCAGGGGCCGCTGCTGGTGGGCGCGTTTCGAACGCTCCAGTACCCGCTCGGGACGACCACCTCGGGCGTCAGCATCCTCTCCCAGCTGGTGTACGCTACCCCGTCGATGCTCGTGATGATCGCCTCGGGGGCCGTGTTCACGGTCGTGCTCGGGACGGTCGTGGGCACCGTCTCCGGCTACAAAGGCGGTCGCATCGACAGCGGGCTGATGACCGTGACGGACATCATGATGACCATCCCGGGGCTGCCGCTCACCATCGTGCTCGCGGCGGCGCTACAGATCGAGGGGAACCCGGCCGTCATCGGCGTGCTCATCACGGTGAACGCCTGGGCGGGGCTGGGCCGCGCCATCCGCTCGCAGGTCCTCACGCTGCGCGACGCCGAGTACGTCGAAGCCTCACGCGTCATGGGGATCGGGACCCCACAGATCATCCTCGGCGATATCGTCCCGAACCTGATGCCGTACATCACGATGAACTTCGTCCAGCAGGCCCGGGCCGTCATCTTCGGCTCCGTCGGGCTCTACTTCCTGGGCGTACTCCCCTACACCAGCGTCAACTGGGGTGTGATGATGAACGCAGCCGTCAACCGAGCGGGGGCGACCTCCTCGGCGGCGGCGTTCCACTGGCTGCTGATGCCGATGTTGACCATCATCATCCTCGCGCTTGGACTGACGCTGCTCGCACAGGGTGCCGACCGCATCTTCAACCCGCGCGTCCGCGCCCGCCACGCCAGGTCCATCGAGGGTGACGGCGACGACGAATCGGGCGGAACGACCACCACGACCGGAGGACTCTGATCTGATATGTCACGACCAACCGACGACCCCGTATCGGAGGCGGGCGCTGGCTCCGCCTCTGTCCCCGACCCGAGCGCCGAGACCACCACCGACCCGAGCGCCGAGACCACCACCGACCCGAGCGCCGAGACCACCACCGACCCGAGCGCCGAGACCACCACCGACCCGAGCGCCGAGACCACCACCGACCCGAGCGCCGAGACCACCACCGACCCGAGCGCCGAGACCACCACCGACCGCGACGACGCCGACCCCATCATCGAGGTCCGCGACGTCAGCGTCACCTACGACCTCGAACACCGTGACGCGATGGTGCTCGACGGCGTGGACATCGACCTGCACCGCGGCGAGATCCTCGGCGTCGTCGGCGAGTCCGGGTCGGGCAAGTCGATGCTCGCCAACGCGATGATGGACGCCGTCGAGGAGCCGGGCATCACGACCGGCGAGATCCGCTACTACCCCGAACCGGGGGCGGAGCCGGTGAACGTGCTCGACCTCTCGGACGAGCGCCTTCGAGCGCTCCGCTGGGAGGAGATCTCGATGGTGTTCCAGGGCGCACTCTCGTCGTTCAACCCGACGATGACGATCCGTGGCCACTTCGAAGAGACGCTCGAGGCGCACGACTACGATGTCGAGGCCGGGATGGAGCGGGCTCGACAGCTGCTGGCGGACCTCTATCTCGACCCCGACCGCGTGCTCGACGCGTACGCCCACGAGCTGTCTGGGGGGATGAGCCAGCGGGCGCTCATCGCCCTCTCGCTCGTGCTGGAGCCGCAGGTGCTGTTGATGGACGAGCCGACTGCCGCGCTGGACCTGCTGATGCAGCGCTCCATCCTCAGCCTGCTCGACGACATCCAGGAGAAGTACGACCTCACCATCCTGTTCATCACCCACGACCTCCCGCTCGTGGCGGGGCTGGCCGACCGGCTGGCCATCCTCTATGCGTTCGAGCTCGCGGAGGTCGGCCCCAGCGACCAGGTCGTACGCGACTCCGCACACCCGTACACGCGGGCGTTGCTGAAGGCGGTCCCGACCCTCGACGCACCGCTCTCGACGATGCGGCCGATCGACGGAACCGCACCCAATCCCGCGCACGTCCCGGACGGGTGCCACTACGCACCACGGTGCCCGCTCGCAACCCAGGAGTGCCACCAGTCACCGCCACCGTGGTTCGAGGTCGGCGACGGCCACCGGACGGCCTGCTATCACCACGAGCAGGCGGCGGATGCCGTCCCGATGGACGCCGAGGGGGTGTTCGAGTCGTGAGCGAGCCCGAACAGGCCCCGGACGCGGCCGGGGATGACGCTGGACGACTGGGCAGTGCGGGCGGCGGGGACGACGACATCGTGGTCTCGCTGGAGAACGTCTCCATCAGCTTCGAGCAGGAACAGGGGCTCCTCGACTCGCTTTTCACCGACGCGCCACGGGTTCACGCCGTCGACGGCGTCTCGCTGGACATCCCGGAGAACGACGTGATCGCGCTGGTCGGTGAGTCCGGCTGTGGCAAGACCACGCTCGGGAAGGCCGCGATCGGTCTCCAACGCCCGACCGAGGGGCGCGTCACCTACCGCGGCCAGGACGTCTGGGCCGCGAAGGACGGCCGCGGCGACGTGGATGTCCCCTACGAGGAGATCCGCAAGTCGCTCCAGATCATCCACCAGGACCCCGGCGCGTCGCTCAATCCCAACCGAACGGTCCTGCGGACGCTCGAGACACCGCTCAAGCGGTGGCAACCCGAGATGTCCACCGAAGACCGCCGGGCGCGTATCTTCGCGTTACTGGAGCGGGTCGGGATGGAGCCGGCCGCCGACTACGCCCACCGGTACCCCCACCAGTTGAGCGGGGGTGAACAACAGCGGATCGCGCTCGTCCGGGCCCTGTTGATGAACCCGGACGTCATTCTGGCCGACGAGGCCGTGAGCGCGCTCGATGTCTCGCTGCGGGTGGAGACGATGGACCTCCTGCTCGAGTTGCAAGAGCAGTTCGACACCTCCTTCGTCTTCATCTCGCACATGCTGTCGAACGCCCGCTATCTCGCGGAGAAGGCCGACGGGCGCATCGGCATCATGTATCTCGGGAAACTCGTCGAGATCGGGCCGCCGGAGGAGGTGCTTGGCGACCCGAAGCACCCCTACTCCGAGGTGCTGCGGTGGGCGACCGCCAACCTCGACCCGAGCCAGCAGGAGATCGCCGACCCGCCGGTGCGGTCCATCGACATCCCGGACCCGGTGAACCCGCCCTCCGGCTGCCGGTTCCACACCCGGTGTCCCGAGGCCCGCGCGGTCTGCACGAGCGAGGCACCCGACCTCGACGAGGCGGCGGGCGCCCCCGGCACCCACTGTGCGGCCTGCCACCGGACCGACCCCGACCACGCGTACTGGGACAGCGACCCCCTGGAGGGAACCGACGGCGTCGAACTCCCCTCGGAGGACGAGTGAGATGGGCTCCGACGGGGCTCTCGATGGCTGCGCGGCTGGCACCCGGTTCGACGCCGACTGCGACGCCTGCGCTCCGCACGCCGCCGTCCGGGGTGGTCCCGCGTGACGGCCATCTGGCGTGCCTTCCTGGGGTCGAGCGCCGTCCTCCTCGTCCTGCTCGGGCTCTCGACCCCCTTCATCCGGCCCGGTACCGGGAGCTACACGGTCTCGCTTCTGAGTTTCGGGATGCTGTCGGTGATGTTCCTCGGCTCCGCGCTGTTCATCGCCCTCGACTGGGACCCACTGGAGGAACTGGCCTAACAGAACCCAACTAGCAACACCAACACACACCATGTCACGAGCACTCGTCGTCGTCGAAGAACCGAGCCGCGAACAGCACCTACTCGAACGGGCCCGAGCCTTCGCCGTGGGCGAGGACACGGAGATCGTCGTCCTCGCGCTCGCGACGCCAGACGAGTACGAAGCGGTCGAGGAGACGCTGGCGGAGATCGGTCGCATCGAACACACCACGTACGACGTGGACGACATCGGAGAGGGCGTCTTCGGAGACGTTGCCGACGTTGCCCACGATGTCCTCGCCCCCGCGGTCGAATACGAGCTCCACACGGCCGTCCAAGAGACGGGCGAGCAGGCCGACGCGATACTCGACCTCGCGACCCGTACCGGCTGCGACCACGTGTTCCTCTCGGGGCGTCGTCGTTCGCCGACCGGGAAGGCCGTCTTCGGCGACCGTACCCAGCGGGTCATCCTCACCTTCGACGGATACGTCACCGTCTCGATGAGCTAGACCTCCCTCACTACCACGGCCCCGCCGTGGCGACCGAGAGCAGTACGATATTCTACCGTGGGGATTCGCCCCAACGCTTATTCTGTAGGGGTACATCCCTACATATAGGGATGACAGACGACGTGACCGTGGTGCGAGACGAACAACTCGCCTACGACGACGGCGAGATCGTCAAGGTCCGGTTGCTTCGTATCCCACAGTCTGACCGCTTCCCGACCGGTGTGAAATACGCCTTCCACTACGGCGAAGCCGGTGCGGAACACCCCATCATCCGGTTCGACAACCACCACGGCCCTCACGAACTCCATCTCGGCGCTCGGACGTTCGAGATCGAGTTCCCCGGGTTCGTGTTCCTCAACGACTGCTTCCGGGCGGCACTCCCGCCGAAGAAGCGCGAGGACTGGTGACGCCACGCCACGTCGCCTGCCCCCAGCTCACGGTGATCCACATGACCGACACCCACCCAATCGATCCCGAAGGCCGAACGCTCCATATCCGGTTACTGGATGCAGAGGACGACCGCTCGGAGCTTGATGACGTACTCGAAGCGCTCGATGCGGGCGAGGAGGTCGAAGCAGACTCCGACCCCGTCCTCCGCGTTGAAAGCCTCGCCACCCTCGGACGGGTCCTGCGGGAGACGAACCTCGAACTGCTCGACGCAATCGCCCGCCACGAACCCGAGAGTATCCGGGCACTCGCGCGGGCGGTCGACCGTGGCCCGAAAGAGGTGCTCCAGAACGTGAACGAGCTGGAGGACTACGGGCTGATCGCCGTCGAGGAACGCGGGCAGTCGAAGCGCCCGTACCTTCCATATGAGAAGCTGGATATCGAACTGCCGTTCCCGCATCCAGGTGATGACCTCATGTCGGCCACGTCATCACCGGCCTGATACAGTTGCGAGCGCATATCCCCGTCTTCAGGCGCGGGAGGAGGTCAATCGTTCGTCTCAACGTTCTCTTCCGTTCCCGAAAACGCTATCGGAGTATATGAATAACGGCGTACAACGAACACATACGATGACAACATCCGACGACCGGGGACAGCCCCCCGACGACCGAGACGAGGTGGTGCTCGAAGAGGAGTTGCGTGTTCTGGGGCTCTCCGACACGGAGATCGCTACGTATCTCGCGCTCCTGTCGCGGGGTGAGGCGACCACGAGCACCGTCTCGGAGGACGCCGGCGTCACCCAGCGGGCGATCTACGACATCGCCGAGCGGCTCGAGAACCGGGGACTGGTTCGCGTCAACGACCACGCGTCGCCGACGACCATCCGTGCCGTCCCGCCCGACGAGGCGATTTCGTCGCTCTCCGCGCGGCTGGAGTCGATGACGCCCGCGCTGGACGAGCGGTACAACGAGATCCAGCCGCAGGCTCCCGAGATACAGATGGTGAAGTCGCGACGGACGGCGCTCAAGCACCTGCAGAACTCCATCTCACAGGCCACCAGTGAGATCGCCGTCGCGGTGCCGGAACACGTCTTCCCATCTATCGAGCAGGAACTGCGGGCCGCGGTCGAACGCGGCGTGCTCGTCTTCCTGCTGATCGGAAAGAGAGACCCCCACGACGGGGATGCACAACGGTTCGCGGGTGTCGCGGACGTCGTCCGCTGCTGGAGTGAGAGCCTGCCGCTCGTCTACGCGGTGGACGGGGAGTCGGCGATGGTCGGCAGTGCGAACATTCTGGCGAGCACGCAGGAAACGGAGGACGCCGTCTCGGTCTCCGAGACCGGGCTCGCCGGGGCGATCTTGGGGCTCTACCTCAGCGCCTACTGGCCGGCGGCCACCGAGGTGTTCGTGACCGAGCCGTGTTCGCTCCCGCGGACGTTCGCGTGG
This sequence comes from Natronomonas sp. EA1, assembly GCF_051195035.1. Lineage (NCBI taxonomy): Archaea > Methanobacteriati > Methanobacteriota > Halobacteria > Halobacteriales > Natronomonadaceae > Natronomonas > Natronomonas sp. EA1. The sequence continues at coordinate 29,247 of NZ_JBNTJV010000003.1, read as the reverse complement.
TTCCGACAGGCCACCCTCCACGCGGTGCTCCACCAGCACGCGGGCACCGACCTCTGGGCGGACGTCGAGACCGACGACGGGGAACGCATCACCGGCTGGGTGACCGAGGTCAGACAGGCGTTGGTCGAGCCGGGAACGAACGATTTCACGCTGGAGACCAGCCTCTGTCTCGAGACCGACGACGGCGTCGTCAGCGTCGGCGGGCCGGGCTCGTTCATCGAGGATTACGAGGCCACTTCGGTCACGCTCCGCGTGGAACCATGACCGAGATCGCCTTCCAGCTGTACAGTCTGCACGGCATCGAGGACCCGCTGCCGGTCGTCCTCGACCGGGTCGGCCGAACCGGGTTCGACGGCGTCGAGTTCGCCGGCCTCGGCGGGACGGAGCCGGCGGCCGTGGCGGCCGCACTGGACGAGCACGGGCTGGCTGCGGCCGGTGCCCACGTCGGACTGGAGACGCTCGAATCGACCGACGCGGTCGCCAGAACGTACCGGAACCTCGGCTGCCGGCAGCTGACCGTCCCGTGGCTCCCGCCCGAGGTGTTCGACTCCCGGTCGGCGGTGGCAGCCGCGGCCGACCGGCTCGACAGCATCGCGCGGTCGGTCGGAGCCCACGGCTGCCAGCTCAACTACCACAACCACGACCACGAGTTCCGGACGCTCGGCGACGGGAGCGCGCTCGACGCGCTGCTGGCGCTGACCGAGGTCGGCTTCCAGCTCGACCTCGGGTGGGCGGGCGTCGCTGGCTACGATCCGCTGGCCCTGCTCGACCGCTACGGCGACCGTATCGACCTGGTCCACCTGAAGGACTACGACGCCGCGGCGGCCGCTCCCGCCCCCGTCGGTGCGGGCGATCTCGACCTCGGTGCGACCGTTGCGGCGGTGCGGGACCACGATGTCGACTGGCTCATCTACGAGGCCGAACACGCCCCCGACTCGTACGCGACGCTCGACCGCGCGGCCGCGTTCGTCGAGGAGTACTGGTAGCTGCGATAGGCGAGAGCGTTCATATCCCTTTCCGGGAAGACGCTCCTGTACAACCGCGAGCAGCCGCGACCGGTCGTGCCAAACCCCTTATCCGGTCACGAACCCACCCTCCGGTAATGGACGGACTCGACGCCGACATCGTGGGTGCCGACGTGGCCGCCGAACGCAGGAACGAGGTGGTCTCCCGCGTCCGCGAGCACGCGGGGCGCATCGCCTACGAACTCGCGCGACTGCAGGGCGGTGACTACGGCCAGCGCTCCTTCTCGACGAAGCGGGGGGAGTGGACGGTGAAGTACGAGGCCGGCGATCTCGAATACCTCAGATATAAGGGAAAATCCGGGGGGGAGGTGTACGTCATCTCCACGAAACAGCCACCCGGACCGGCGGAGCTCGCCCGGGCAATGGCGGACTACGACGCGTTCGTCGCGGCGTACAACGAGCACGTCGCCTCGCTCGACGGGATGCTCGATTCGGTCGATACGGAGTTCCCGGAACTCGAATCCACGGAGGCGGTGGTTGCCGAACGGGACCGCATCGCCGAGACGATCAGAGCGGTCTGCGACACGATGGCCGGGGAGCTCCACCGGTACGAGGGGACGGACTACGGGAGCTACGCGGCTCGCGTGGGTGGCTCGCGCTGGGAGCTGAAGTGGGAGGGGGACCGCGCGTCGTACCTCCGCGTCGGTGGGGAGGGTGGCGTCTATCTGGTCTCGCAGTACGGGCCCGCGGGGGCCCCCGAAGTGCGGCGGCTGGCCCCGGAGTTCGGGGGGTTCGTCGAGGCGTACAACGAGCACGTGCGGGGGCTCGAACTCGACCTGCGGGAGATCGAGCTGTGAGCCCGGTCCCCTACTCGTTCTCGGTTTCTTCCGTCGCGGGCGGGGCCGACCGGTCCACGGTGCCGTCCGGGTCGAGGACGAACCAGGCGTCGTTGACGCCCTGGCCGGTCGCGTCGCCCCGGCTCTCGTCGCGGAACCAGTAGTAGAGCGGCATCCCGTTCGCCGTCACCTGCCACGTCCCGTCGGTGCGCTGGGTGGCATCCAGCTCGGCGGTGACGTTCCGGCCGGCGGTGACGGCGTGGCGCTGGCTCGCGTCGACGAGCAGGGGTGGCCACGCCTCCGCACAGCCGCCGTAACAGGTGCTCTCGTGTGGCTCGTCGGGGACGAACATGTAGAGCGTCATCCCGTGGGGGTCGACGAGGGTGGGGCCGAGCCCCTCGATATCGCGGGTGGAGACGGTGGGCATGATGGGCTGGCCCGCCCCGTTGAGCAGGAACCAGACGTTGCCGACCTCCTGGCCGTCCACGTCGCCGGGGCGCTCGTCGCGGAACCAGTAGTAGAGCGGCATCCCGTTGGCGGTGACCTGAATCGTCCCGTCGGTGCGGGTGGTGGTGCCGAGCGTCGCGCGGACGCCGGCCCCCCGCACGACGTGCTGGGGGCTCTCCACGAGCAGGGGTGGCCACGCCTCCGCACAGCCACCGTAACAGACGCTCTCCGTGCCCTCGTCGGGCGTGAACATGTAGAGGCTCATGCCGTTCGGGCCGACGAGGATGGCCCCGTACCGCTGGTGGGTGCGGATGCCCACGGTGGGGGCGATATCCTCCGCGGGCGGAAGGGGGGTTCGCGTCGGGGGCTCGGGTGTTCCGGTCGGCTCCTGGGCCGAACAGCCGGCGAGGGCGCCCGCGAGTCCCGTCGCGGCGGTCAGCTTGAGTACGTCTCGTCGATTGACCATACGCACAGGTGGGGTGGCACGCCGCATGACACGTCGGGGGCGGATGCCGGGGAAACTGCCGGATTCGACGGCTGACGGGGCGATTCGCGGCGGTCAGGGGGTGTGTACCCACAGCGGGCCACACCAGCCGGCGGCCCCGTCGGTCTGTCGCACGCGGAGGTAGTAGACGTCCGCGTCGGTCCCCTGCTCGGCGTCGTAGCTGAGCCCCTCGATCGGCGTGTCGTCCGTGAGCGTCGTCTCGTAGCCCCAGCCGTCGAACCCCTCCTGGTCGGGCTCGTGGACGTGCCACGGCTCGTTGTTCTTCACGACGGTGACGCGGGCGAGCGGCGCGCTCCCGTGGGCGCGGACGCGCACGGTGCGGGGGCCGTCCGCGACCACCTCGCTCCCCTGCTCGCCCACGCGGACCCCGTCGATCTCGAGGTCGAGCAGCGGGCGTGCGGGCTGGGTCGTCCCGTAGACGGCCCGGGACTGCAGGGCGTCGAAGATCCCCTCCCGGGAGCGCTCCGCGGCGCGGAAGGCGACCAGTCCCCCAGGATAGGAGCGTTCGTCCCAGACACGCCAGATGTGGCCCCAGCCGATGCCGTCCTCGCGCCACTCGCGGAGGCTCGGGAGGTGTGGGTCGCAGTGGATGGGGGAGTGGCCGGGGAACGGCCCGTGGTAGTCCGAACTGGCGAGCATCCCGACGCGGTGGCCGCAGGCGAGCGCGTCCTGTACGTAGTGGCCCGGCTCGCCGATCTCGCCCTGCCCCATCGCGAGCGGGAAGGGGTTGTCGTCCCGACGCTCGCTGGAGCCCCACTGGGAGTACACCTCTACGAGGGGGGCCAACTCGTCGTCGTATGCCTCCGAGAAGTCGAAGGGGTACATCGCCTCCGCTGGGTGGTGCGGGATCGTCAGCACGTCGTGGCCCGCGTCGCGCCACTCCCGGAGCGCGTCCCACAGGTCGCGGTAGGTGTGCGTCTCCGGGTCCAGCGAGTCGAACAGCTTCGCGTCTTCCGAGTGCTTGAAGTAGACGTTGAGGTGGCCCCCGCGGTTGGGTTGCTTGGTCCACTCGTAGGCGGGGAGGGTGACGAAGGCGCCCTCCTCGTTGAACTGCTCGGCCGCGTCGAGGGCGCGTTCGAACCCACCCCGGTGCATCTTCCGGCGCTGCCACTGCGCGGGGACGAAAAAGCCCATCGTGTCGTGGTCGGTGTAGGCGGCCACGTCGAGGTCCATCACGTCGCGGGCGAACGCGTACCCCTTCTCCATCGTCCCCGCCCCATCCGAGAGCTTCGAGTGGAGGTGGATATCCCCCCAGTAGACGCGGGTGTCGGGGTCGCTCTCGTGGACGCGGACGGGGTTCGAGACGAACCGCTCCCCCTCGCGTTCGAGGACGAGATAGTGGACGCCGGGGGCCCCAAAGGTGACCTCGACGGTCTCGCGGCCGATGCCGGTTCCCGAGAAGGCGAGTCGCCGGGGGGTCTCCGCGTCGTCGTCGGTACTCGTCACCGCGAACGCCCCGTCGAACTCCGGCAGGAGCCGTTCGTACTCGTCCCACGCCTGCACGCTCGCGGTCACGCGCTCGCCCGCGACGGCCGTGGAGGGGCAGATGACGTGTGCGTCGGTGAACGTCCCGGTGCGGCTGGCCCACAGCTCGCGCAGCGAGGGGCGACTGTCGGCGAACACGGCGAGGGTCTCGCGGAGGCCGGGCATACCCCCCTCTTCTCCGAGGGGGAAGAAAAGCGCCCTGACTGTTTTACCCTCGCAGGTTCTCTGGGTCCCATGGACCTCCGGACGGAACTGAAGGGGAGTCTCCTCGCCGGAACCCTGCTCGTCGCACCGCTCGCGGTCACCGTCCTCGTGTTGCGCATCGGCTACGGCTATCTCACGGGGGTCATCAACCCCGTGGCGAAAGCCGCCGGGCTGGCGCGTTACACCGCGAACGTCGAACTCGCAGCGCAGGCGCTCGCGGTCGTGCTCATCCTCCTCGGTATCACGCTGGTGGGCTTCATCGCCCAGCGAAGCCTCGGTCGCCGGCTGTTCGGGGGGCTCGACCGCGCGGTGGGGTTCATCCCCCTGGTCTCGGTCATCTACACCAGCGTCCGGCAGGTCGCGGACGCGCTGGGCACCCAGGAGAGCCGCTACGAACAGGTCGTCCTCGTCGAGTACCCCCGCGAGGGGATCTACTCGGTGGGGTTCGTGACGGGCGACTCCCCCGGCGCCGCAGAGCGCATCGCGGGCGAGGACGTGTACAACGTCTTCCTGCCGAACAGCCCGAACCCGACGGCGGGGCGGCTCGTGCTCGTCCCCGCCTCCAGGGTCCACGAGACGGACCTCCCCGTCCGCCGGGGGATCCGGATGCTCGTCACCACCGGGATGGCCGACACGGAGGAGGAGCTCCAGCAGTTCACGACGGAGTTCCCGCACGGCGAGCCCTCGGAGAGCCTTTAGGCGCCCGCGGTGAGGTTCCGGTATGGACGATTCCACCGCCGACGATGGCCTCGCGTGGGAGACGCTCGCCTCCGGCATCGACTACAGCTGTCCGGGGTTCGACGTACAGCGCGACGAGGTTCGCCTCCCGGACGGGACGGATTCGGCGTTCCACTTCGTCACGGAATCGGAATCCGTCGTGGTGCTCCCTTTCACCCCCGATGGCGACGTGGTCGTCATCGAGGAGTGGCGCCAGGCCGTGGGACGGGTGAACTTCGGGCTGCCGGCGGGGACGCTCGACGGGGACGAGGAGCTGACGACGGCCGCGCACCGGGAACTGGAAGAAGAAACGGGCTACGAGGCCGCGAGCATGGAACCGCTCGCGAGCTACGAGCCGGCGAACGGCCTGCTGGATACCGTCTTCCACTACTTCGTCGCCCGTGGCTGTGCGCCGACGGGCGAACAGGAGCTGGATTTCAACGAGTCCATCCGCGTCTCGGAGACGACGTTCGCCGACCTCCGCGACCGGGCGCTCGCGGGCGAGCTCCGGGACGGCCGCACTGCGCTCGCCGTCCTCCAGTACGCGCTCGCCGGCGAGTAGCCCGCGAGCGCCGAACGCGCCGCTTTTACCCGCGACCGGGCTAGCCGGGGTATGCGCGACAGCTTCGAACTGCGGACCCTCGACGGCGCCGGCCGCATCGGCGACCTCGAGGTGCCCAGAGCCGGCGTCACGGTGGAGACGCCGGCGCTGCTCCCCGTCATCAACCCCCACATCCGGACCATCGAGCCCGCCGAACTCGAATCCGACTTCGGGGCGCAGATCCTCATCACGAACGGCTACATCTTCTACGGCTCCGACGAGTTCCGCGACCGGGCGCTGGCGGAGGGACTCCACGACCTGCTCGACTTCTCCGGGGCCATCATGACCGACTCGGGCTCCTTCCAGCTCGCGGAGTACGGCGACATCTCCGTCACCACCGAGGAGATTCTCCAGTTCCAACACGACATCGGGTCGGACATCGGGACCCCCGTCGACATCCCGACCCCGCCGGACGTCTCCCGGGAGCAGGCCGAACGGGACCTCGCCACCACCAAACAGCGACTGGAAATCGCCGAGGGCGTCGACGTGGGCGAGATGCTCGTCAACGCACCCGTGCAGGGCTCTACCTATCCCGACCTCCGCGAGGAAGCGGCCAGACACGCCTACTCCACGAGCCTCGACGTGTTCCCCGTCGGTGCCGTCGTCCCCCTGATGAACGACTACCGGTACGCGGAGATGGTGGAGGCCGTCCTCGCTGCCAAACGGGGGCTGGGTGCCGACGCCCCGGTCCACCTGTTCGGCGCGGGCCACCCGATGATGTTCGCGCTGGCCGTCGCCGCCGGCTGTGACCTCTTCGACTCCGCGGCCTACGCGCTCTATGCACGCGACGACCGATACCTGACCGTGCGGGGCACCGAGAAGCTCGCCGATCTCGACTACTTCCCCTGTTCCTGTCCGGTCTGTTCCGACACCACGCCGGACGAGGTGCGGTCGCTTGACGGCGATACCCGGGAGCGAACGCTCGCCCGGCACAACCTCCACGTCACCTACGAGGAGCTCCGCCGGGTGAAACAGGCCATCAGGAGTGGGAACCTCCTCGAACTCGTCGAGGAGCGCGCCCGCTCGCACCCGGCGATGCTGGACGGCTACCGCGCCCTGCTCGACGGCGTGGACCAGCTCGAAGCGTCGGACCCCGTCTCGAAGGGCTCGTTCTTCCACGTCTCGACGGAGAGCGCCCGTCGCCCGGAGGTGACACGCCACCACGACCGGCTCTCGCGGCTGCCGGTCGAGGGTGAGACCGTTCTGCTCACCCAGGGCGGGAACAACGGCGGCTTCGACGAGACCTGGCGGCTGGTCCCCCCGTTCGGACCGTTCCCCCGCGCGCTCTCGAAGACGTACCCCCTCACCGCGGAGACGCCGGAACGGTTCGACCGCGCGGCGTACGAGGCCGCGGCTGCGGGCGTCCGCGCGCTCGTCGAGGCGAACCCCGAGACCGAGTTCACCGTGGGCTACTTCGACTGGCCCGAGGCGGCGCTCGACGCGCTCCCCGACGCCGTCGGCCTGCTCGACCTCCGCGAGGGCGACGGCGGTTCCGACACGTAGCCGCGAAGCCATCCGCCCGCGGGTCCTATTCTTCGCTATGTACACCCGACGTGGGACCCTCCAGCTCATCGGCGCGACGGCCCTCGCCGCGGGCGCCGTGGGCGTCGCGGCGTCGATTCCCGGCCCCGAACCTCCTCGGATCGTCAAACGCGGCCAGTCGCTGCTCTCCGACCCCCGCGGCGACTACGCCGAAGTCGACGTGCGTACTGATGGGACGTTCGCCGTCGTGGGCCACTCCGATCCCGATGGCGGCTCCTTCCTCGTCGACATCCACGACGACCAGCACCCCGTGGAGGCACACGTCCTCCCCGCGCCGCCCGAGACCCGGATTCCGGACGTGAAGTTCGACCCCCGGGACGGCCTGTATTATCGCTCGATGGAGCCGACCGACGACGACGGGGTCGGCGCCATCGAACTCGTCGACTACGGCTTCGCGGAGGGGACGCCCGCGTCCCCGGTGGTCCTCGCCCGGCTCGAGGCGGGGCCCACCCACAACCTCGTCGCCCACCCGACCGCGCCCGTGCTCTACGCGACGAACGAGGCGGACGAGCCAGGGGGGCTGGACGTCTGGGACGTCTCCGACCCGCGGAACCCCGTTCGGGTGGGAGCGTTCGGCCCCCGGGGTGACCTCCACGACGTGACCGTCGACGCGACGACGAACCGCGCCCACCTCGCGTACATCGGGGATGGGCTGGACGGCTACGTCGTCATGGACATCTCCGACCCCCTCGCCCCGGTCGAGGCGATGCGGTTCGACTACGCCGGGCGCATCACGCCCGACGAGGCTGGGCTCGGCGTCGAGGCGTTCGAGAACTGCCACTACGCGCTGGGCCGCGGTGACCTCGCCGTCGTCGGCGACGAGGTCGCGTTCGGCGTCCCCGGCGGGAAACACGTCTTCGACCTCTCCTCGGGGACACCGGAGCCCATCGGCTACGTCGTCTCTCCCAACGCACAGGTGCAGGAGGAAGCCTTCGACTGGACGGGCCACAACTTCGATTTCGGGCCCAGAGAGCTGCTCGTGAGCGGCGACTACCGGGAGGGACTCGTCGTCTACGACCTCGCGGACCCAACGACCCCGACGGCCGTGGCGACCTACGAGACGAACGACATGGCCGAGGCGGCGGAGGCCATCGACCCCGGTGACCCGCCGCGGGCGTGGGCCGCGGTCTACAACGAGCGCCGTGACCTCGTCGTCGTCTCGGACATGCGGACGGGGCTCTACGTCTTCCGCCTCCGATAAGAAGCCTATTGGCCGTCCGTCTCGGATTCGCTCCCATGACCGACTACTTCGAGGTTCACGAGCGGGACGGCCCCGCGCGACTCGGGGAGCTCCGCCTCTCGGAGCCGCTCGTGACCCCTGCGCTCGTCGACGACGTGCTGTCCGATGCGGGGAGCCTCTGGCGCGAGGACCAGCCGACACCCGAGGGTGACGAGTCGACGCTCACCGTGCTCCCCCACCGCGGCTTCCCGGGCGGCACGGCCACGGAGGTCCAGGAGGCGTTTCAGGTCCAGTACGAGGACGTCGACTTCCCGAGCGCGGCCGTCGTCGGCACGGAGACGGCCCAGGACTTCGGCGCGGACGCCTACGTGCTCTCCGGTGGTCCCGGGCTGGATGGGCACGCCGCCGCGTTCGTCGACGCCCTGCTCTCGGTGAAGGAGGCGCTTCCCGCGGACACCGCCCTCATGCTGCCGGGCGTCGCCACGCCCGCCAACGTCGCCACGCTCGCGTGGGCCGGCGTCGACCTCTTCGACGCCGATAAGGCCTATATCAGGGGATTGGAGGGGTTCTACCAGCACACGGACGGCGAGTCCTTCCTCGAGGACTTGGAAGAGCTCCCGTGCGCCTGCGAGGCCTGCCGCAAGCCCCGCTCCGAGTTCACCCGGAAGGACTGCGCCGAGCACAACGTCAACGCCCTCTCCGCGGAGCTCGCCCGGGTCCGCGAGCGGGTCCGCCGCGGCCGCCTGCGAGACTACATCGAGGGACAGGCCCGCCACGAGGCGTGGCTCACCGCCCTCTTCCGCCGGCTCGACAGCCAGTACGCGTATCTGGAGGAGCACACCCCGATCCAGCGGCGCTCGGAGCTGCTCGCCGCGAGCGAGGAGTCGCTCCGACGCGTGGAGATCCAGCGGTTCGCGGACCGGGTGACCTCCCAGTACCGCAACCGGTTCGACGCGCCGCTCGTGCTGGTTCCCTGCTCGGCGCGCAAGCCCTACAGCGAGTCACAGAGCCACAAGCAGTACTCGCGGGCCATCTCGTATCGTGGGCATATCGTCTCGATGACCTCTCCTATTGGAGTTGTCCCGAACGAACTCGAACTCACCTACCCCGCCCAGCACTACGACTCGGTCGTGACGGGCGACTGGAGCGAGGACGAGGTGACGTTCGTCGCGAGCGTCCTCGAACGCTACCTCGAACGCAACGACTACCCCCAGTACATCGCGCACGTCCCCGAGGACTACCGCCCCATCGTCGAGCGCGTCGAGGAGTCGCTGGACATCGCGTTCCAGTACACCGTCGCGGACCACCCGACGACGGACGCCTCGCTCGCGAACCTCGACGCCGCGCTGGAGGGGTACGACCAGTATCGGAAACGCACCCGCGAGCACAACACCGTCCGTGCGGTCGCCGACTTCCAGTTCGGCGACGGCGCGGGCGACGCACTCTTTGGCGACCACATCCAGACGGGGGGGCGCTACCCCTCGCTGCGGGTCATGAGCGAGGGCGAGCAGCTCGCGACCCTCGTCCCGCAGTACGGCACGCTCTCGCTGACGCTCGAAGGCGGCCGGCAGTGGGTGGACTCCGACGTTCCCACCAAACGGGTCGAGATAGACGCGTTCGTCCCGCAGGGGTCGGTGCTCGCGCCGGGCATCATCGACGCCTCGGAATCGATTCGGGTGGGCGACGAGATCGTCTTCGAGGGGCCGAAGGCGTTCGGCGTCGGCCGGGCCGCGATGTCCGGCCGCGAGATGGCCGAGTCCACTCGGGGTATCGCGGTGGACGTCCGCCACACCGAGGAGCGCTGACGAGAGACGTAGGCTTTTCACGGGTGGGGCGATACCGACTGACATGGACCCTGTCGACCTCGGTATCCCACGCCAGATCCTCGACTCGCTGCCGGGTGACTCCAACGCCGCGAAGGACATGGAGCGCGCCCTGGAGGGGTACGAACAGCGGGTGAACCGCGCCCTCGCCGACGCGACGAGCGAGGCGGAGGCCGCGGGCGTCGTCCTCGACGTCATCGAACATCTGGAGGACCGCGCGAAGACGTACGACGAGTTCGTTCCCGAGTTGCGCGCGTGGGGCCAATCCCCGATTTACGCCATCTGCTGGCGGAACTTCTGTGCCGCGCTCATCGAACAGCTCTACGACCACGAGGATATCGGGGAGCAACTCGATAGAGAACGCAACGCCCGTATCGTCGACGACGGCATCCGGCTCTCGGACGCGGCGGAAGACTGAATCTGCCGATCGGCGCCGCGTGACCTCTCAGCGCAGTAATCGTTAAGTGTGGGTCTCTGTCACATAGGACATGGGGTCAGCGGCGGCCACGTTCCACCTCGCCGCACTGTCGGTGTCGGCACTCACGACGGCGGGGCTGGGGGTCGTGGGTTGGTGGTATCGGCGTCGTCCGGGAGCGAAGCCGTTCGTCGGGCTGATGGCCGCGACGACGGTCTGGACGCTCGGTTACGTCGTCGGCCTGTTGACACCGATGTACGCGGCGCGGCTGTTCTGGGAGCAGATGCAGTGGCCCGGCATCGTCTTCGTCCCGGTCTTTCTCTTCCTGTTCATCGTCGAGTACACGGGCCACGACGACCTCGTCACCCCGCTGTCGGTCGGCGTGCTCGTCTCCATCCCCGTGGTCACGCTGGCACTCGTCTGGACGAACCCCTGGCACCGGCTGGTCTGGGCCGAGACGATGCTCCGCCAGCCCGCGGGGCTCGTCGTCGCCTCACAGGAGTTCGGCCCGTGGTACTGGGTGAACCTGCTGTACACCTACCTCCTCGTCGGCGGGAGCGTCGCCCTGCTCGGCTTCTCCATCTACCGGTCGCGACGGCTGTTCTCCCGGTCGTCGCTGCTCGCCGCGGTTGGCATCCTCGTCCCCCTGCTCGCCAACTTCGCGTCGGTGTACGGGCTCTCGCCGGTCGAGGGGCTGGACCTGACGCCCTACGCATTCACCGTGACGGGCCTCGTCTTCGCGTACGCCATCTTCGGCTACGGGCTGTTCCAGCGGTCGCCGGCCGTCCTCCGACGCGGTCGCCACTCCGCGCTCGCGGACCTCGACGACGGCGTCCTCGTCACCGACGATGACGGGGTCGTGGTCTTCGCCAACGCCGCGGCACGGGCCGTGTTCACCGGGCCTCCGGTCGGTGACCGACTCGAGACGCTCCTTCCCGACCATCCCGAGCCGGGCGCGACCGGACTCTGCCCTCTCGCCGACCGGGTGTACGAGGTCAGCGCCTCCCGAATCACGGGTGGAGCCGAGCCCATCGGCGTCACCTACCTGCTGTACGACGTGACCGATCGCGAGGCCCGGCTGGCCGAACTCGAACGCCAGCGGAGCGAACTGGACGCGCTGAACCACATCAACGGGGTCATCCGGAGCGTCGGGCGCGTGCTCGTCTCTTCCCCCGATCGCGAGACCATCCGCGACGGCGTCTGCCACCAGCTCGCGGTCTCCGCACCGTACGCCGACGCGCAAATCACGAGCGAACGCCGGGACGAGCCCGCGGTCGAGCCGCTTCCGGACGGCGGCGGCGAGCGTGCGGTCGTTCCCCTCGTCTACGAGGAGACGGCCTACGGCACGCTGTTCGTCGACCGCGCGGACGGGGTGGGGGTCTCCGACCGGGAGCTCGCGATTCTGGTCGAACTGGGGGAGGGCATCGGGCTGGCGCTCAACGCCGCGGAGGCCCGACAGACCCTCGTCTCCGACTCGGTGGTGGATATCGACTACGCCATCGCGTCCGAGCGGTCGTTGCTCGCCGGGGCCGCCGCCGCGACCGAGACGACGCTTGGGCTCCGCGGCTGTGTCACCGTCGACGACGAGGAACTGCTCCTCTATCTCGACGCGGGCGAGGCCGCGGCGGACGTGGTGACGTGGCTCGCGGAGCAGGCCGCGGCGCGGACGGTGCGGGTCGTCGACGACGACGGGACGGTCGAACTCCGGGTCGCCGGCCCAACGGCGCTCCACACGCTCTCGGCCCACGGCGTGCAGGTCCGCGAGGCGACGGCCGACCGAACGGGCCTCCGGCTCGCGGTTCGGACGGCGAGCGGGAACGACGTGCGGGCGCTCACCGACGCGCTCGACGCTGCGGTGGGTGGCGTGACGGTGCTGGCGAAACGCGAACGCCGGCGCCGCGACTTCGACACGTTGCCCACCGACCCGCTCGGACTGACGGCCCGCCAGCGCGAGGCGCTGGAGTCCGCGTACCTCTCGGGCTACTTCGGGTGGCCCCGTGACAGTACTGCGGAGGAGGTGGCCGACGCGATGGGGCTCGCCCCGTCGACGTTCCACAGCCATCTTCGGAAGGCCGAGGCGAAGCTCATCGAGTCGCACCTCGACCCCGAATAACGGATTAAAGCATCGATTAATCGATAGACTGAGGCGAGATGATTCGGCAGCCGGTCGAGCGCCGGATGTGGCCGTGTCGAGGGGAGCTCCGGGCCGACACGAAGTAGTTCGATGCAGGGTTTACCTCCGCTGTCCTGGAACGCGGGGCATGACACAGCGGCGACAGTCCTGGTTTCCGACCGGGCGAATGGGGGTGGAATCGGCAGCCGTGGGGCTGGCGAGCGGCACATGACCGGCTTCTCTCACGTGCGGGCGACCGGCGCGGTCATCTTCGCGTTTCTCGTGATGCTCTCGCCGATGGCCGCCGCGGTCCCCACACCGACGGGGTCGGTGGCCGCCCCGGCCAGCACGACGCAGGCGGCGACCACGGTGAACGTCACCGGGAGCGTCTTCCTCGCGGACGGGTCCGCGGCCGCCGGTGACAGCATCACCGCGTACACGCAGGACAGTAGCGTGACGCTCCAACAGTCCATCGCACGCATCGCGGCCAACGGAAGCTACTCCGTCCCCGTCGCACCGGGGGAATCCTACGCTCTCCAGTACGTGCAGGGCCACCCGAACGATACCGGGGCGGTACTGCCGCGCGACGGCTCGCCGGACATCTACCCGGTCGGTCGGGTGAACACCTCCGCGGACACCTTCATCGGGCTGACACAGCTTCCCACCGGCTACGTCGTGGACGTGCAGGTGGTCGACGGCTCCGGGAATCCGCTCGAAGGCATCCCGGTCACGCTCGTGGCGACCAATTCCCACGGCATGCAGGCCGGTTGGTCGAACGTCACCCGCGCCGACGGGCACATCTATCCGAACCAGGTCGATCCCGGCCTCGAACTGAATGGCTCCGTCAGGGTGACCGTCCTCCCGCCGTCGGAGTACGAGTCGCCGCCCATCACGCGAGAGCTCACGGTCAGCGAATCGACGAACGTGACCATCACGCTCGGCGAGGAGGCGCCACCGGGGCCCTCGGCGAGCGGTGACCTCACCGTCTCCGAACCGGTCGTCGCCGGCTTCACGCCCGCGAACTTCACCATCGAGAACGAGACGGGCGTGCAGGATGGCGACCGGTATCACTGGTCGTTCGGGAACGAACTCGGTGACCTGACGACCGCACCGAACAACAGCACGAGCCATCGCTACCGCCAGCCCGGCGAGTACGTGGCCAGCGTGCAGGTGTTCCGGAACGGCACCGAACAGCCGCTCTACACCGACTCGGTGCCCGTGACGGTCCTGCCCGCGGGGACGGCCGACCTCGTCGCCACGCCCGCGGTCCCGAACGCCTCCGAGACGGTGGATTTCACCCTCCGGAACGTCTCGCTGGGAGTCGATGCAAACGTGAGCTTCTACAGCTGGAACTTCGGCGACGGGAGCGGGGACTTCACGCAGGCCCCGAACAACAGCACCTCGCACGCGTACGCGGAGGCGGGGACATACACCGCACGCGTGACTGCCTACGATGGAACGGAACGGCTGCTGTTCACCGCCACACGGGAGGTCGTCGTCGGCGAGGGTGACGGAGGTAATGAGCCGCCGGCCACCCACCCCCCGAGCGTCGTCCTCGGCGTGAACGAGACGACCGTCCGCGTCGGTGACCCGGTGCGGCTCGACGGCTCGGACTCATTCGACCCGGACGGCACCATCACCGAGTACCGGTGGGATGTCGACGACGACGGGACGGCCGACCGGACGACCTCGGACCTCGAGGACAGCATCGTCCACGCCTACAGGAGTGCGGGGACCCACACCGCGCGGCTGACCGTCGTGGACAACGACACCCTGACGAACAGCACGACGCGGACGATAACCGTGCTACCGACGGTGACGGCGACCGGCGGCGAGTGGCCGCAGTTCCACTACGACACGGCGAACGGCGGCTACAACGCCTCGGCCAGCGCTCCGGCGCCGCCCGTCACCAGCGTCTGGAACACGAGCGTTCGCGCCGCGGAACCGCACGCGCCGGTCGTCTGGAACGGCCTGGTCGTCAGCACCGAGGACCCGAACCTCCTCGCGCTGAACGCCTCGACCGGGGGTAACGCGTGGTCAACGTCGCTCTACCCGGCCGACTACGCCTTCAGTGACCGCTTCGACCTCACCTCCGCGCCGACCGTCGTCGACGGGGTCGCCTACATCGGCGCGTTCTGGGAGGACGAGAGCGCGGGCACCGTCCACGAGCGGGTGTACGCCGTCGACGCGACCACGGGGACCGAACTGTGGAACGTCTCGTACACGAGCGCGTGGGGCGGCTTCTTCGACGATGGCATCACCGTCGCCGAACCCAAGGTCGCGGACGGGACGGTGGTCGTCACCTCCGCGGTGAGCGACCGGGTGGTCGCCATCGACGCGAACACGCAGGCGGTCCTCTGGTCGGACGACCTCCAATCGCGTCACGACAGCGAGGTGGTCGCGCCGCCCACGATCTCTGACGGTCGCGTGTTCGTCACGCAGGGCTGGTCGCGCGGCGGGGCGAGGGGCTACCTCTACGCCTTCGACCTCACCACGGGGAACCACCTCTGGAATGCGAGCCTCGGCTTCAACTACGATGGCGCGGCCGTCGCGGCCGCGGACGGGGTCGTCTACGTCGCGCGCGACGGCGTCCCGACGGTCGCGTATCACGCCGCGAACGGGACCCAGCAGTGGTCCGGTGCCGACAGCTACGTCGGTGCCGATGGCTCCGCGGCGGTGACCGACTCGCTTGTCATCGTCGGGAAGGGGTACACCGCGGACCGCTCCGCCGGGCTCCCCGGTGGCGTCCGTGCGCTGGACCGAGACACCGGCGACCTCGTCTGGTCGGCCAACACGACCGGCGTGGTCACCGGTGCGCCCGCGGTCGCCGGAAACGAGGTAGTCTTCGCCACGACGAACGGGACGGTCCATTCGGTCGCCCTCTCGACGGGGACCGAGCACTGGCGCTACAAGCTCCCCGACGTGGATGACTGTGAGTTCAATTCCACCTCGGGCGAGTGTGAGTTCGTGCAGGTTGCAGCGCCCGTCGTCGTCGCCCCCGCCGTGGTCGACGGCGTAGTCTATCTCCGCGTCGGGACGAACTCGGTGACCGGCCGCGAGCTCGTCGCCATCGGACAGGTCGAAGCCAGCGGGACGTTCGACGCGGACCTGACCGTCTCCCCGCAGCCGGCGTACGCGAATGCGACGGAAGTGACGCTCGGGCTGGCGAACGAAAGCGGGACCGCTCCCGCGAGCTACGAGTGGACGTTCGGTGACGGCACGACGGCCCGGACGACCCACCCGGACGCCGACGTGACCCACGTCTACGACCGGCCCGGCACCTACACCGTGCGGGTCGTCGCCCGCGACGGGAGCGGCGCGGTGCTGTTCTCCGACCAGGCCACCGTGACGGTGAGCCGACCGACCGGCGACCTCGTGGCCAACCCGCCGAAGGCGGACGTGAACGTCACGAACGTCACCTTCCGGCTGGAGAGCGTCACCGGGGTGACGCCGACGTTCTACACCTGGGACCTCGACGGTGACGGCCAGTTCGAGGACTCCGGGTCGGTTCCGGTGACGAACTACACCTACGAACAGCTGCTGGGGCTCACCGACGCCCGCGTCGTCGCCTGGGGCGACGGCGAGACGGTCCTGTTCGAGGCCACGACGCGAATCAACGTCACCGACCGGATTCCGCCGGTGGCGAACGCCACCGCGTCCGCCGCGGTCGACCTCGGGGCCGAGTTCACCGTGAACGCCAGCAACTCCACTGACAACCACCGCGTCGCGGGCTACACGTTCACACCCGATTCGGGGAGCCCGGTGTCGGGGTCGTCGCCGACCGCGAACCTCTCGTTCGGTACGTCGGGGAGTCACACTGTCGACGTGACGGTGCGCGACCCGACCGGAAACGAGAACACGACGACGCTCTCGGTGTTCGTCCGTGACGTGCCTGACCTGGTCGTGAATGTCACGGCCCCGGCGACTCAGCGACTCAGCGAGGGCGCGAACGCCACCGTCACCGTCACGAACAACGGGACGGCGACGGCGGCGAGTTCGACTGTCCGCCTGAACGCGACGGCGCGGGTGTCGTACTACGAGAGCGACACGCACACCGTCGAGCGGTCGGTCGGCGACCTCGCTCCCGGCGAGTCCGCGACGCTCGATATCGATGTCACCGAGTGGGCCGAGGCGAACGTCACCAGTTCGCGGCCGCGCGTCGGCCTCGTGGCGACGGCCGACGCCGAGGACGCCGTCGACGAGGGGAACGAACGGAACAACGTCGCGGAGGCCGAGACGGAGGTTGGCTACAGCGACATCCGGGCGTACCTCTACGTCCCGTACAACAGCCTGCCGAGCGAACCGCACCCGGTGCGACTCACGTTCGTCAACACCGGAAATATCGCGTCGCCGACGCACACCGCGGAGGTGGCGTTCGGCGACGGCTCGCCGAACGAGATCGTCACCGTACCCAGTCTCGACCGGCGTGAACGCTACGAGACGACGGTGAGCCACACGTTCGAACTGGGGTCCAACCCGGTCGTCGTCAACGTGACCGATGACCCGCTCCCCGCCGGAAACTTCGACCGCGACCACACCAGAACCGAACAGTTCGACTTCGAACTGCGGGGTCCGAGCGCGCCCGACGAGGTGGTGCGCAACGAGACGTTCTACGTCTACGCCTGGTCGGACACGAACTACCGGTCGAACCTCTCGACGACCATCGAACTCCCCGACGGACTCGAACTGGTTGACGGCGAGCCGGTGACGCAGAACGGGACGCGGGAATCCTACGAATCGTTCTCGTGGGAGGTACGCGCCGTGAACCTCTCCAACGGGACGCCCTACGACATCGGTGTCACGGGGACGGCCCGCGGTGAGACGCAGAACGGGACCACGCAGGTCTCCGTCGTCGTGCCCAAGCTCCGGGTTCAGAACGCCAGCTCGGTCTCGCTGTCCGACGACGATAGCGCGACGGTGACGCTCGATATCCGCAACGAGACGACGTTCGACCACGAGGTGTCGGTGTCGGCGCAGCTCGGGCCCGCGGGCCGGACGCTCGCCGGACTCGACTACCTGTTCGACTACCCGCACGGCTGTGTCGAGCAGACCGCCTCGCCGCTGTTGACGGCGCTCAACACGGACCAGTACTACCGGTCGAACTCGGCTCCCGGTGGCTACGACGAGGCGAAGACCGACGGAGCCATCGCGGTCGGCGTCTCGCGGCTCACGACCGGCGAGAACGCCCAGCACGACAACGGTGCCTGGAGCATGTGGGGGAACGACCCCCGCGGCGACATGTACTACACCGCGTACGCGCTGTTCGCGACCAGCTCCGTCCGCAACGACGGCGTGCAGGGCGCGCGGGCCGGCGTGGCGAGCGACCTCTCGCAGGCCGACTTCAACGCGACGGTGCTGTGGCTGGAGGCGAACCAGGAGACAGACGGCCGCCTCGCGAATGACAAGTACTACTTCGAGGACGACATGGCGATGACCGGCTTCGCCCTCGCCGCCCTCGACCGCGCGGAGCCGTACAACGCCACCGCGTCGGCCGCGGCCGACCGAATCCGTGTGAACGCGACGGCCTATCTGGTGTCGACCCAGCGCGCCGACGGCTCGTGGGGCGACGGGGAGGCTAACGGCATGTCCACCGCCGTCGCCGTCTGGGGGCTCGCCCGCTCGGGCGTGGACACTCCCGCCGTGAACGACGCCATCGAGGACGGCGTCGCGTGGCTCCTCGCCAATCAGGAGGCCGACGGCGCGTGGAGCGAGGACCGCTCCTCCTCGTGGCGCTCCACCGGTACGGCGAGCGAGACGACCGGCTACGCCCTGCTCGCGCTGAACGAGACGGGAATTCCGGCCGACAACGAGACCATCACGCGGGGGACATCCTACCTCGTGGGCGTCTACGACACGGACGGCTCGTGGGGGTACACCCGTGCGAGT
Source organism: Natronomonas sp. EA1 (assembly GCF_051195035.1). Lineage (NCBI taxonomy): Archaea > Methanobacteriati > Methanobacteriota > Halobacteria > Halobacteriales > Natronomonadaceae > Natronomonas > Natronomonas sp. EA1. The sequence goes on along the minus strand of NZ_JBNTJV010000003.1, from coordinate 10,528 downwards.
GCAGTCGCCATCGAAGCGCTGTTGACCCTCGACACGGGGGCCACGAGCCCCTCGCAGACCGCGACGGTCTCCTTCGGCACGGCGACGAACCCGTCACTCGTGACGAAGACCGTCTCGGTCGACGACGCGACACCGCAGGCGACGGTCAGGCTGACCGACGCCGAGTTGGCGACGTTGCGCGGGACCGGCCCACCGATACAGGTGACGATCGACTCGACGGGCGTCGGCCAGCTCGTTATCGGCATCGAGAACGACCAGCTCGTAAACGCGGACGAGTACGCCGAGAACACCGGAGGTGACTGAGCATGCGAACCATCCTCATCTGTCTGAGCGTCCTGCTCGCCGCCGTCGCCCCCGCCGGGGGCGCGGTAGTCGCACCGAACTTCGACGCCACCGTCGACCTCCCGAACGACTTCCGCGTCGGGACGAACGAGGTGCGCGTCACCGTGGACAACACCGCGAGCGGTGACGTGCTGTTCAGCCCAGTCATCGAGATCCCGCTCGGGTCGGGGCTGTCCGCGCCCGCGCCGGACCCGCAGGCGATGGTCGACGGCACGGCCGAGTCACGGACTTATGCGGTGCAGGCTGCGAGCTACCGGACCGGTGATTCGCTGTACGTCTACGGCGAGGAGGTGCCCGCGGGCGAAAGTCGGACCTACGTGGTCTCACTCGACGTGTCGCGGGCCGGCTCCCGGACCATCGAGGCGGACGTGCGACCGCTCTACAACGAGCCGAACAACGTCCGCGCGACCGCGACGGCAACCGCGACCGCCGTCGGCACCCTGAACGTCTCCGTCACCGACGCGAGCAGGGCGACGCTCTCGGGCGCGACGGTCACCGTGGACGGGACCGACCGAACGGGCGGCGACCTCTCGCTCACGCTCACCGAGGGGAGCCACACCGTCTCGGCGAGCGCGTCGGAGGTGACGCTCCCCGCGGTGAATCTGACGGTGCCCCCGAACGCCGGGACGAACGTCTCCTTCACCGCCGTCAGCGTGCCGACCGCCCCGACCGTGCTCGCCACGACCGGCAACGGCTCGGTGCTCGCGGGGAGCGTCCTCCGCGGGACGACGAAGGTCGGTGACGCCAGCCAGGCGACGGTCTTCGAGGTTTCCTTCACGGTCGACAGCGAGCCCGGAACCACGGTCGTCGGGGTCGGGCCACCCCCCGAGGTGCCCGATTCCTTCGACAGCGTGACGGCCACGGTCGACGGGTCGAACGCCGCGGTGACGACGGCCGCCGACGGCACGATGCTCGTCGAACTCACCGGCGCAGGCCCGCACGACGTGACGCTCACGCTCACGGGCTACGCGACGGGCGATGCCTCCGGTGACGGGGTCGTCGACGGCACCGACGCCCGGAACATCGCCGACGCCATCGCCAGCGGGAGCGACGGATCGCTCACCGGCTACGCCGACGTGAACGGCGACGGCGCGGTGACCGCCGTGGACGCGATGCTCATCGCTCAACGGGAGGCGGGGAATCGTGACGACGACTACCGGAGGTCGGGCTGATGCGCCGAACACTCGCAGTGGTCTGTGCGCTCGCCCTCGTGGCGAGTGCGTTCGCCGCCCCCGTGGCGGCGCAGTCCGTAGCAGCCCAGTCCACGCCGACCGTGAGCGTCGACGCGCCCGCCTCCGTCGAGGTGGGGTCGAGCGCCTCGGGGAGCCTCGTCGTCACCGACGTGAGCGACCCACAGGGCGTCGGCTCGTTCACCGTGAACGTCACCTACGACCCGGCGCTGGTCTCCCTCTCCGCGAGGGGGACGAGCACGTTCGACGTCTCGACCTCGACGCCCGAACCGGGCGTCTTGCGCATCGTTGGCTACACCGGCGAGTACCCCGGACCGACCGGGTCCGTCACGCTCGCGACGCTCACCGTCACCGGCGAGGGGACTGGGACGGCGACGCTCGGGACCGCCGTCGATTCGCTCACCGACGCCGATGGGGATGCACTCACGCACACGACGTCGGACGAATCGCTGACGGTGACCCGATCGGGCGGCGGGTCATCGAACACCCAGCCGGATTCGTCCGACGGGGGTAGCTCGAACCCAGACCCGGCCCCGGATTCGGACGACGGTTCGGACTCGGGAACGGCGACGCCGACCGCGACACCCGATAGCGGGGACACGCCGACGGCTACGGCGGCGGAGACGCCCGAACCGACGGCCACGCCGACTGACGAGGCGACGCCGACGGCAGCGGCGACGTCGGTACCGACGACCAGCCCGCCGGCGGAGGAGACCCTGACGGAGATGGACACCGCGACCGCGACGGAGACGGGGCTGCCCGGCTTCGGCGTGCTCGCGGCGCTGGTGGCCCTGCTGGCTGCAGCCCTCATCGTGCGCCAGTCGCGCTCGTAGGCCCCTACTCGCCCGGCGTCCCCGGTGGCGTGGCGATGGGGGTCCCCCTCACCCGTTCGAGCGAGTTCAGGATTTTCAAAGAGAGTTCGTCGCCCGTGATGTCGCCGCGCCGGTACTCGGCGAGCCACGCGACGCGGGCGTGCCACCGCGCGAGGGGCGTCCCGTCGTCCGCGACGATGGTCGAGTCCAGTCGTCTGACGGCCCAGCCGCGCTCGGCTTCGCGGAGGAAGCCGCCCGCGATGGTGCCGATCTCGGCGCTGAGTTCCTGCCAACGCTCACCCGCGGAGACGTACCGGAGTTCGACGGTCTCGTCGACGCGAGCGAGCTCCCGCACCGCGACCGCGTTCTCGTCGAGATAGCGGCTGAACGCGGCGAGCGGACCGGACGGGGCCGGTGAGGGTGAGGCCGTCGCCATCGCTGTGGGTGGCTCCGTGGGGGTGTCGGTCTCCGTGCTCGTGGTGCCCCCACACCCCGCGAGCGCGGTCAGACAGAGGAGAAACGACCGACGGTGCATCCTACCAGAACGCATGGGTGTATGTACCAAGAGTGTTCGCCCGTCGTCAGAACGTCGGCGGGAAGTGGGCGACCTGCTCGGGGTCGTGGCCGTAGACCACCTCGAGAGCACGGCGCTTCTCCAGCTCCTTACACCGGCGGAGCGACGCCCACCAGTCCTGCCGGGAGTGGAGCAAATCGCGGCCCATCGGGTGTTCGTGTTCGTAGTTCACGGAGGAGTAGGCCAGGTCACCGACGACGAGCAGGTCCTCCGCGCTGTTGCGTTCCACCAGCAGCCCCGTGTGCCCCGGCGTGTGCCCGGGGAGGTGGAGCCAGTCGATCCCCTCGAACAGGTAGCCGCCATCCCCGTACAGCGGCTCCCAGTTCAGGTCGTGGTGGAAGTCGTCGAGGATGTAGGCGCTATCCGTGCCGGTCGTCGCGCCGAAGTAGGCGTGTTTCAGCTCCTGCTCGTGGACGTAGATCGGGACCTCGCTCCCGGCGAAGTGCCGGAGGCCGCCCGCGTGGTCGAGATGCAGGTGTGACTGGACGACCGCGTCGATGTCGTCGAGCGAGAAGCCGCGCTCGCCGAGCGCGGTGGGCAGGTCGTGCTCGCTCGCGTCGGTGTGGGTGAATGCGTCGTAGATCTCCGCGGGCCAGTACCCGTCTCCCGCCTCGGGATGGGAGCCGGTGTCCCAGAGAACGGTGGCGTCGGGATGCTCGATGACGAGGTTGAAGACCGGGCCGTCGGCCCGCACGGCGTCGGGGTTCGGGTTCGACTCGGTGGCCGTGACCGCCCCTTCGAGGGGGTAGTTCAGGTCGATACTCATAGAACCGCGGTCGAGGAGATGAACGTCCATACTCCCCAGACCCGGTCGTGCGTGATAGTCGTTATCGCCCGACAGCCTTTATCTTCCCCCGGTCGAAACCACGCTCGATGACAGTGGAACTGCGGTTTTTCGCGACGTTCCGGGCCGCCGTCGGCCAGAAGTCCGTCGAACGGGACTACGACGCGGCGACGGTCGGGGAGTACCTCGCCGCCATCGAGGCGGAGTGGCCCGAACTCGCCGGGCAACTCCTCGAGGATGGAGAGATCCGCCCCCAGCTGAGCGTCCTGAAGAACGGGCGTGAGGTCGCCCACATCGAGGGGCCGGCGACCCCCATCGGCGACGGTGACAGTCTCTCGGTGTTCCCGCCGGTGGCCGGCGGATGACCGTCGAACGCTCTTTCCGGGGTATCTCACAGCGACTCGCCCGGGAGTACCTCGTGAACCTCGGTGGGGAGGCGATCGACGACGACAGAGTGGAGGGCGACGACTGGAGCGCCGACCTCTCGGAAGAGAAGGTGAACCCCGTCGGGTCGTTCACCCTCAACGAGGTCACCATCGTCTTCGAGGGTGAGGAGCTGGAGCCGCTCATCGAGAAGTTCGCCCAGAAGGCGATGCGCGCCGGGGGATGAACCCCATCGACGGGCCGCCGTTCCTGCTGGCCGCGGCGAAGGCGAGCGTCGGCCCCGACCGCCTCTCACCCCTGCTCGACCGCGCCCAGACCTATCTCGCCGCGCACTACGAGACGTACGACCGCCGCTACGAGACCGTCCACGAGACCGACGACGCCCACCTCTTCTTCGTCGAGTCGGGCCACTGGGCCGGCCTCGCGGACGAGCTGGAGATGACGGACCGCGAGGCCGACGCCGTCCGCCGCGCCCACGAGGAGTTCCTGCTCCACCTCGGGGGGAAGACGGGTCGCAAATCGGAGTTCGAGACGGCGCTGGAGCTGCGTGAGGCCGCGGTCATCGGCCGCTGAGGAACGCCCGTATCTCCCCCAGCACGCGCTCGGGGTACTCGTTCGGGAGCCAGTGGGTCGCGTCGGGATACCACCGCACCTCGCAGTCCTCGATTCGGTTCTCGACGAACCGCGCCACGTCGGTGGTGAGCGCCACGTCCTTCTCGCCCCACAGCAGGAGCGTCGGAGCCTTGATGCGGCGGCCACCCTGCCACGCGCGCTCGCCGCGGCCGGTCAGCCGCGCGCGGAACGCCTCCAGTCCCGTCCGTCCCTCCTCGCGTGCCAGCGCCCGGTACCAGTTCACCATCGCCGTCGTCGCGTCGGGCTTGCCCCACGCGTGGCGGTAGCGCTCGATGTCCTCCTCCGAGTACGCGTCCTCGACTGCGGTGCCGCGACGGAACCCCTCGGCGAACGCGCGGTACTCCGACAGCGAGATGGCCCGTTCAGCAATGGGTGTCTGGAAAAAGAGCACGTACCAGGATTTCGGGAGCTGTCGCAGCGAGGCCTGCTCGAAGAACCGCTCCGGATAGGGTGCGTTCATGACGACGAGGTTCTCGACCACGTCGGGGCGGTGGAGCGCCACCGATTGTGCGAGCGTCCCGCCCCAGTCGTGGCCGACGACGTGGGCGCTCTCGTGCCCGAGCGCGTCGATGAGTCCCGCCACGTCCCCTCTGAGGTGCGACAGCGCGTACTGCTCGACCGCCTCGGGCCGGTCGGACTCGTTGTACCCCCGCAGGTCGGGGGCGACGACCCGGTACTCCTCCGCGAGGGGGTCGAGGTAGTCGCGCCACGCGTACCAGAACTCGGGGAAGCCGTGGAGCAGGAGCAGGAGCGGGGCGTCCTCGTCGCCTGCGGCGACGTAGTGGAGCGCCACCTCCCCCACGTCGACGCGGTCGCGGTCGAACCCCCGCGCGTCGGCCCAGTCCTCTGCCGTCTTCATACCCGAGGGAGGAACGGACGACGTATGAGCCTACGGCTGGCGGTCGATGGTTCCGATAGCAAGAGGCCGCGAGGAACGAGCGGCCGACGGTGACGAGCGACTACCGCGGCCGGAGGCCGCGACTGGAGCGAGTCACCGTTTTTCCCCAAGTTTTTGCTGCGAGGACGAGCGGGACGCGAGTCCTCGCGAGCAAAAAGTGGGTTCTAGTCGTCGGCGGGCGCGGTGCCGGAGGAGACGCCGGTACCGGGGCCGATGTCGATGCCGAGGTCGTCGAGCTTCTCGTCCGGGACGACGCCGTCGACCCAGCCGCGGTGCTCGTAGTACTCGGTTTTCATCTCCTCTAACTCGACGAGCTCACCCTCCGAGCCGCCCTGGCCGGGGATGCCCTCGTCGCCCTCGAGGAAGCGGACGGGCAGGGAGTCGTCCGTGCCGTCGAATCCCACGAGGTTGTTGTAGTAGCGCTCGAGCGTGTAGATGCGCTCGCCCGCCTCCAAGAGGTCCTCTTCGGTCACGTCGAGGCCGGTCATGCCGTTGTACTGGAGGACGTACTCCTCGATCCCCTCCGCGAAGGCGTTGAACTTGCAGATGTCGAAGGAGTCCGAGATGGCATGCAGGTCCTGGAAGGCCGCGGTGAGCTGGCCCTTCCCCTCCCAGTCGTGGGGGTCGACCTTCTCCGGGATGCCGAGGATCTCGGCCGCGGGGGTGTACGCGCGCAGGTGGCACGCGCCCCGGTTGGAGGTGGCGAAGGCGATGCCCATCCCCTTCATGCAGCGGGGGTCGTAGGCGGCCATCGTCTGGCCCTTGACGGCGAGGCTGTTGTCGTGGCCGTCGTGCATGTCGGCGAAGCGGTCCGGCCCCTCGCCGAGTTCGGTGGCGAGTTCGCCGTCGCGGTGGCCGATGGCCTCCAGCATGTCGATCATCGTCTCCACGTCGCCCCACTCGATGCCCTCGTCGAGCTTGCCCTGCTCGGACATCTCCATCGCCATCGCCAGCATGTTGCCGGCCTCGATGGTGTCCATCCCCAGGTTGTTACACTGGTCGATCATGACGGCGACCTTGTCGCGGTCGTCGTTCATGGAGTTGGGACCGAGCGCCCACGCGGACTCGTACTCGTACGACTCCATGCGGACGTTCATCTCCTCGCCTTTGTGCATCACCGACACCTCGACCTCCTTCTTGCAGGCGACGGGACAGGAGTGACAGGTCGGCTCGTCGACGAGGATGTTCTCGCGGACGTTCTCACCCGACACCTTCTCGGAGTCGATATTGAGGTCGTCCGGCATGGCCTCCGCCTCCGAGGAGGTGGAGGTGAACTTCGCATTGCGAGTGGGAAGGCCGTCCATCTCCTCCGTCGCGTTCATGAGGACGTTCGTCCCGTAGAGCGACAGGCCGCCCTCGTTCGGAGCCGTCACGTCGGACTCCTGGATCACCTGCATCGCCTGCTGGTGGCCCTTCTTGAACGTCTCCGGGTCCTTCGGTTTCGGCATCTTCGTCGAGGACTTGATGACGACGGCCTTGAGGTTCTTCGACCCCATCACCGTTCCCGTGCCACCCCGCCCTGACGAACGGTCGTCCTCGTTCATGATGCAGGAGAATTTCACACCCTTTTCGCCAGCGGGCCCGATGGCCATGAACGAGAGGTTCTTGCCGTACTGCCCCTCGACCTCGTCGAGGATGGACTCACGGAACTCGTGGACGCCCTGCCCCCAGAGGTGGGAGGCGTCGCGCAGCTCGACCTCGCCGTCCTCGACGAGGGCGTACACCGGCTTGTCGGCCTGCCCTTCGAACAGCAGGCCGTCGAAGCCGGCCCACTTGAGTCGGGCGCCGGACCAGCCACCGTGGTGGCTGTCGGTCACGGTCCCCGTGAGCGGGGATTTCGTGACGACGGCGATGCGGCCGCTCATCGTCACCTGGGTGCCCGTGAGCGGGCCGTTCATGAACGCCAGCAGGTTGTCGGGTCCGAGCGGGTCCACGTCGGGCCCCTGGTCGAACACGTACTTCACGCCGAGCCCGCGCGCCCCGATGTACTTCTTGGCGTCCTCCTCGTCGACGCCCTGATACTGTACGTCACCGCTCGAGAGGTCCACGCGCGCGACGTGGTCCTGAAAGCCACCTAGGTCTGTCATGGTAATCCGTAACAGTTTACTATTCGTCCGTAGCGGGGTAATTGTTGCCACGCTCCAGTAACCAAATATGGTTACATCCCCGCGCCGGACGGCGATTACCGGCGTCGACTGCCGGTTCTCGGGTCGAACGGGACGCGAGCGGCTCCGCAGGCTTCTTCCGGCCGCTCGCCGGCGACTCCGTATGCGACTCTCGGCGGTGCCCCGGTCGGTTCGCTCCGCGCTCGCGGTGGCCGTGGCGCTCGCCATCGCCGTCGCCTCGGTCGTCACGCCGCCCGCGTCGGGTGCTCCGGATCTCGTTCTGGGGCTCCCGCTCGACAAGTGGCTCCACGCGGTCGGGTACGCGGTGCTGGCGTTCGCCATCGGGTTCGCCCGCCTCGCCCGCGACCCGCGGGCGCTCGCGCTCGCGTGGCTCCTCGCCGCCGCGTACGGACTGGGAATCGAGGGCGTACAGGCGTTCCTCCCGGCCCGCAGCTTCGACCCGCTCGATATGGTGGCGAACGCCGTCGGTGCGGGCATCGGCACGGTGGTGTGGTGGGTAGTGGCACGCAGGGGGCTCGACGGGCCGTAGCGACCCGAAGGCGCTTTCCGCGTCGACGGGGAAGAGAGGACAATGAGTACGCCGAACCCCGAGGTCTACGAGCAGGGGAAGGGCATGGACGCCCACAACAAGGTGATGCGCGAGATCCGCTCGCGCAACGACAACACCTACGACCCGACCGAGCCCACTCGTGTCTGGCTCGACGAGGACAACACGCCCGACGGCGTGCACCAGAGTCTGACCATCATCCTCAACACCGGTGGCTGTCGCTGGGCGCGCGCCGGCGGCTGCACGATGTGTGGCTACGTCGCCGAATCCGTCGAGGGCGGGAGCGTCGGCCACGAGAACCTCATGACGCAGATTCGCCACTGTCTGGACCACGAGGATGCCAATGCAGAGGAGCAGTCCGAGCTCATCAAGATCTACACCTCCGGCTCGTTCCTCGACGAGCGTGAGGTCCCCGCCGAGACCCGGCAGGCCATCGCGGAGACGTTCGCGGACCGCACGCGGATGGTCGTCGAGTCGCTTCCTGACTTCGTCGACGCGTCGAAGCTCCGGGAGTTCACGGAACAGGGGCTCGAAACCGACGTGGCCGTCGGCCTCGAAACCGCCACGGACCGCGTGCGCCGCGACTGCGTGAACAAGTACTTCGCCTTCGAGGACTTCGAGGCGGCCTGCGCCGAGGCCGTCCGCGCCGACGCCGGCGTGAAGGCGTATCTCCTGATGAAGCCGCCGTTCCTCACGGAGTCGGAGGCGCTGGAGGACATGCAAGAGTCCATCCGCCGCTGTGCCGCCGTCGAGGGCTGTCACACCGTCTCGATGAACCCCACCAACGTCCAGCGGCACACGATGGTGAACGAGCTGTTCCACAACGGGGGGTACCGCCCGCCGTGGCTCTGGTCGGTCGCGAAGGCGCTGGAGACGACGACGGACGTCGACGCAATCGTCGTCTCGGACCCCGTCGGCGCGGGCTCGGACCGCGGCGCACACAACTGCGGCGAGTGCGACGAGCTCGTCCAGAAGGCCATCAAGGACTTCGACCTCCGGCAGGACCCGACGGTTTTCGAGCAGGTCTCCTGTGACTGCGAGGCGACGTGGGACGCCGTCCTCGAACGGGAATCGGGCTACGGCGCGCCCCTCACCCGGTAGGGGAGGATTCGTCCCCGGTCTCCCCGTCCGGCCCCGGGGGTACACTCGCGGTTTATGTACTCACTCACCTTTCTCTCTGACATACAGTAACACACCCGATGACCACACGCGAGAGGGGGAACTGTGGTGAAGACCTATGGCACGGAACAGGACCGACAACTACCGCACGATTCGCCGCCACGGCTGGCTCGAGATCCGGGACACTGCCCACGCGGGCCAGTGGATCCGCACCGACTCCCCCGTGGAGGTAGAGCCGTGAGCCAGCTCCACGCGCTCGACCTCCTCGCCGTCTCCGGTGGCTTGCTCTATCCGGGAAGCGGCGCACGCGTCATGCCCACACCGGAGGCGCTCGCGGCGGAGTCGGCGTTCGGCTGTGCGGTCGCCCCCGTGTTCGTCCAGGCGTCTGCGGCCACGTCCGAAGACGAGGCCTACGCCCCGCCCGCCTCGCTGTGGCTCACACATATGCAAGGAGGAAGCCCACGGCTTTAGCCGTCCCCAGAACGCGGAGCGTTCTGGCGGGCTGCACAAGAGCTCCGCTCTTGTGAACGTGAAAGGAATCCGCAATCCACTCCACCAACCACGAGCGATAGCAGTCCGACTCCCACGCCAGTGATATGATTTATAAAAGAAGGATTCGCACGTGAGATTGCAGATGGAGGTCAAACGAACCGTTCCGGTCAAACTCTCGGTTCCAGAAGACCGAGAAAAAGACCTCCATCAGACCATCGAGCAGTTCAACCACGCCTGCAACTACACCGTCCAGCACGGCAGAAACGACGACGGCTACCCCATCCTCAACAAGTCGAAGATACACGACAAAGTGTACTACGACCTACGAGACGAGACAGATCTCCCCGCGAACCTCTGTGTTCGTGCGTACTCCAAGGCCGTCGAAGCAATGAAGTCCACCGTTGCTGACTGGAAGAAGGGCACCAGCCGACCGCTCCCCCAGTTCAATGAACCGTCTGCCGTCTACGACAAGCGGACGGTGACTATCAAAGACAGGTCGGCCACCCTCTCGACCATCAACGGCAGAGTTGCCGTGGACTTCGTTCTCGGGGACTACCAGAAGTCCTACCTCGATGATGACGAGTACGAGAAGCGGATGGGGACGCTCCACTACCGCGAGGACGAGGA
>NZ_JBNTJV010000002.1:0-711909 GCF_051195035.1 Natronomonas sp. EA1 | reverse complement strand
CGCTGTCGCGTCACCCTTGCCCGCTACGCTTTCACAGCGCCAGCTCTACCCGACCAACAATCTGCTTCCGAAGAGCGAAGGCTGTTACTGTCTGACATTCCGATGGTCCGTTTTTAGTGTATGTGGTTAAATTTACCGTTATAGCCCCGCCACACGCGTCGGTGCTTTGTGTTTGTCATCTGTTCGTTTACCGAACGTGCCATACGTCCACAGATGTCTTATGAATACGACCGATTATAGGTGTCGTTTGCTAAAATCTGGATTTTACCATCCCTGATAAACAATGACGTAATACGTCGCCCTCTGTCGGTTTTCGTTCGCCGTGTTCCCGAGGAACCGACGGGATCCGTCTGTCGCATCGTCATGTTTATATAAGGAGTGGTAACTAATGACAAGCATGGCACCGGATACGGCAGCCACGTCCGCACCGGCCGAGAGCGAAGTCATGACCGCCGTCGACGCGGGGTCGCTCGTAATCGCCGACATCGCCCGGGAGGACGCGTGGCTCTCGATGCCGTCGACGGAGGCACCGGCTCTCGCCGACTGCCGTTAAAAAGGGAACTGTGGGGGGAACGAGGGGTTACTCGTTCGCCTGCTCGATCCAGTCTTCAGCGCGAGCGACGCCCACCTTCGCCGCCTCGGCGACGGTCTCGGGGTCCGCCTCGCGGAGCTGGGCGACCGTGTGGATGCCGGCGTCGATGAGCCGCTCGGCGTACGTCGGGCCGATCCCGTCGATCCGCTCCAGGTCGGCGCCCTCCGTCTCCGCGGGCTCGAACGCCTCGGCGTCGAGGTCGGCTTCGCCCGAGTCCTCGGCGGCTCCCTCGGCCGCCTCCACGTCGAGCTCCTCCTCGACGGGGGACTTCTCGAAGTACCACTCCGCCACCTTCGGCCACACGTCGCGGTGGGAGGAGCCGGAGACGGCGAGGCCGATGTGGCCCGTGGGGTACTCGATGGTGGTCACGTCGTCCGACCCGACCACGTCGTTGAACGGCTTCGAGGACTCCGGCGGGATGAGGTGGTCGTACTCGCCGACGATCTGGAGGACCGGCATGTCGATGTTCCGGACGTCCACCTTCTCGCCGTCGAGCTCGTAGGTGTTCTCGTAGAGGCTGTTCCGCTGGTAGACCTCACGCAGGAACTCCACGTAGGTGTCCCCCGCGAGGTCGATCCCCTCCGAGAGCCACTTCTCCATCCGCGCGAAGTTCTCGACGAAGTCGTCGTTCTCGATGTTGTCGTACAGCCGGACGTACTTCGAGACGTAGTTGGAGACGGGGTCCATGAGCGCGAACCCGACGTCGAGCAGTTCCGCGGGCATGTTGCCGAACGTCTCCGTGATGTCCTCGGGGTCGTAGTACTCCTCGGAGCCCCAGAGTTCGAGCATCCCGCCAGTCCCGTCGAAACAGAGGCCGGCGGCCATCAGCCCGAGCGACCGGACCTTCTCCGGGTGGAGCGCGGCGTACATGACCGAGAGCGTCCCGCCCATGCAGTAGCCGAGGACGTTGATCGAGTCCTGGTCCGAGCGCTTACACACCTCGTCGACGCAGTTGTCGATGTAGCGGTTGACGTAGTCGCCGATGGTGAGGTGCTGGTCGAGCCGCGAGGGCTCGTTCCAGTCGATGAGATACACGTCGTGGCCCGCCTCCAGCAGCCGCCGGACCACCGAGCGGTCCGGCTGCAGATCGAGGATGTACGGCTTGTTGATGAGCGCGTAGACGATGAGGATGGGGACCTCGTGTTGCTCCTCGGACTGCGACTCGTAGTGGAGCAGCTCCAGTTTGTTCTCGGTGTAGACGACCTCACTCGGGGTCTGGCCGACCTCGACGGCGTCCATCGTGTCGAGCTGGTCCTCGGCGACGTTGGCCTTCTCGACGCTCTCGACGGAGGCCTCGAGTAGCTCCCGCTGGGTGTTGAGCGCGAGCGCGAACGGGTTCAGCTGTTCGTTCGCCATCTCACTCCTCCAGATGCTCCAAGACGCGGTCGAGCTTCTTCTCGACGGCGTGCTGCCGACGCTCTAACTCGATGAGTCGCTCGCCGACCTCGTCCATGTCGTCACGCGTGGGTAGGCCCATGCGCGTGAGGGTGTCCTGCGAGACGTCCTCGGCCTCGCGCTGGAGCTCCATCATCGACTCGACGACGTTGCCCGTGGCGGCAGCGAACGCGGTCGTGCCCATGACTTCTTTGAAGGCCTCGTTGGCGGACTGCAGCCAGATGTCACGGAACTCCGTGACGGCCACGTCCTCGCCCTCGGCGGCGTCGGTGAGCCGCTCGAACATCCGGTCGGCGGCGTCCATCCAGACGGAGTAGGCCGCGTTGTACGACTCGAGTGAGTCCTCCATCGCGTCCTCGTCGGGCATCGACTGGTCCATCGTCTCCGCCCAGGCCTCCATGAACCGGGCCTGTGCGTCCATGTTCTGCTCCACGGACTCGGCGACGGCCTGGTTCATGTTCTCTACCATGCGGTTCCACTGCTCTTGCATCTCGTTATCTGTCATGGGTTGTCATTGGGCACGCGCCCGAAATAAAATCGAAGGTCGTTACTCGGCGTCCTGCAGCTCCTCGACGCGGCCCTGCATCTCCGAGAGCTGGCCCTGGAACTCCTCGAACTGCTCTTTGAGCTGGCCCTGGAAGCGCTCGGTCTGCTCCTCGAAGCGGGCCTGCATCTCCTCGCCCTGGGCTTCGAGCTGGTGCTGGACCTCCTCGAACTGGGCGACGGACTCCTCCAGCGCCTCGACCGTCTGGTCCTCGAACTGCTCGTGGTTCTCGAGCAGCTGCTCGAGCTGTTCGTTGAGGAAGCCGAGGTACTCGCTCAGGGCCTCGTCGTAGGCGTCGATGCCCTTCTCGAACTCGGCCTCGACGGCGTCGAACGCCTCGGTGTGGCTCTCCTCGAGCTGGGCGAACTGCTCGTCGACGGTCTCACGGACCTGCTGGAGCGCGCCGGCGGAGCCGGGGACGGTCGCCTCGACGGCGTCGAAGTAGGCGTGGAGCGCCTCCTGCGTGAAGGCGACGCCCTGCTTCTGGGCCTGCTCCGTGGAGTCGAAGCCGTCGAGCATCGCGTCGTTGACGCGCTTCTGGAACTCGACGCCGTTCTGGATGGCTTCCTGGCTCTGCTTGATCGTGGTGCGCTGCATCTCGAAGGCTGCGGTGATGGGGGTAGTGTACTGACTCATTTGGAATCACGTCGGTTGCGTTTGACCGGGATGACGACTGTCTGCACGATGTCACCTTCCTCGATGTCGAGCGCCTCGCGCTCGGCATCGGGAATGGAGATGCGGCCGCCGGACTGGACGCGGGTCTTGAAGGTCGCGAGCTGGCTCATCGCACCCAGCTGGGTGCCGAGCGAGCCCATGCCCGAACTGCCACCGAGCAGCTGCTGCATGAACTCCTGCTGCTGACCCACTGCCTGCTCCTGTGCCTCCTGGAACGCCTTGAAGACGTTCGGGGGCCACATCATGCCGTCATTCTCGTCGGTCATCCGATATCACCACTAACTACCTTCAAGGCTATAAATCTTCCCCTGAATACCATCTGTTACCATCTGTTGCCATCGAGTGGAGTATGGCAGACCTTGACCACCACCCTTTAGTAGTCAACTATCGTATCCGTTCGCTAGATGAGTACGACCTCGCACCCGCTGTTCGACATGTGGTCGCGCACCTCGACCGTGGTGCTCGACGCCATGTTGGAAGCGAACCGGGCAACGGCAGCGGCGTTCGGTGTCTCCGTCGATGCGGCGGAGCCGGCCGAAACCATCAGTATCGAACCCGACAGTGACCTCGAGGAGTGGACCGTCGAACGGCAGATCGCCGGTCCCGAACCGACCGTCGGTGACAGCGTCCGATTCGCCAAGACGCTCACGGAGGCGGACGTGGGCCGGTTCGCCCTCGCGTCCGGTGACACCAACCCCATCCACCTCGACAGGGAGTGGGCCCGCGAGAGCCGGTTCGACGGCCGCATCGTCCACGGCACGCTCGTGGCCGGGCTCATCTCGGCGGCGCTCGCGCGCCTGCCCGGGAGCGTCATCTACCTCTCACAGGAGCTGGAGTTCCAGGCTCCCGTCCGGCTCGGGGACGAGGTGACCGCCGAAGTGGAGATCGTCGAGGACCTGGGTCACGACCGGTTCCGCCTCCGGACGACCGTCCTCAAAGGTGAGACCATCGTCATCGACGGCGAGGCGGTCGTCCTCATCGACGACCTCCCCGCCTAGTTCGAGAAGACCTCGTCGAACCGCTCGTCGCGCCGGAGTTCGTCGGTGAGCGCCGCCCGTGCCTCCTCGGGGTCGGCGAACGTGTCGTAGTTGTCCGCGAGCCGGTCGAGCGCGTCCGCGAGCGTCTCCGTCTCGTTCACGAGGTCGGTCTCGGCCGCCCGGTAGTCGATGGCGAGTTCGTCCGAGTTCGTCGGGTACGCACCCTCCTCGTCGGGCACCTGCTCGAGGATGTGTTCGACGTGTTCCGCGCGTTCCTGCTGTCGATGGCGTGCCGTCCGCTGTGGGTCGGTCATGTGAACCACCTCTCGTCATCGACGGCCGCCGCCCGGAAAACGCTGGTGGCGACCGTCGTCCCCTTACCGCTCGACGACGAGCAGCGCCACCCGCTCGCGCACCAGTGCGCCCAGCGGCGCCGCCGTCGCCTCGCGCTCCGTCTCCGAGATGCCGAAGTAGTCACACACCCGGTCCTCGTCGTAGGCCCCCAGCGTCTCCGCCGGGGTGAGCAGGTCCTCGACCGCCGCGACCGCCGCGGCCTCGTCGCCCCCGTCGACGAGCACCACGACGGGTGTCTCCCCAGCCGCGACGCCCATCGTGAGCGCGCGGTCGATCTGGCGGCGCCCCGCCGCGTAGAGCAGCACCTCCATCCCCCGGTCGCGGGCGATGGCGTGGCCCCGCTCCCGCTCGCGGTCCGCGAGCTCCAGCGCGAACGCGAGATGCTCCTCGCCGACGACGTACCGCGCGTCGAACGCCTGCACCGTCGCCCCCGTCTCGTCCTCGATGTCGGCCAGCGTCGCCACGAACGCGCCCACGTCCGTCACCGTCGCGACCCCCTCGACCAGCGCCATCAGAAATCACCCAGGCTGGCCTGGTCGTCGCCCGTCTCGGTCGCTTCGTCCGCATCCCCGCCATCCACTTCCGCCGCCGGCGCGGCGTCCGGGTCGGGGCGAACCCCCTCCATCGACGGCTCCGGGTGGCCGGCGTTCTCCAGCACGTTCTCCGCGGTCTTCCGGCGCCCCCGGAGCGCGGCGAGCACGACCCCTTTCTCGGCGTTCCGGAGGTCGCTCCGGGTCTCGATGCCGGCCTCGAACAGTCGTCGCGCACGCTTGCGCCCGACCCCGCGCACGCCCGCGAGGTCGATGAGCTCGTCTCGCACGCCGTACTGGACGCGCTTCTTCGCCTCCCGCACGGCGACGGTACAGTCGAGGCCGAGTTCGCCGGCGAGCGATTCGGCGGCGCCGAGCAGCCACTCCGCGGTATCGACCTTCCCGCGCACGTCGCCCGGGCCGACCCCGTAGCGCTCGGTGATGCGGTCCTCGTCCACCTCGCCCGCCCAGTCCTCCAGGAGGCGCGCGGTCTTCAGCGCGGAGAGCCAGTCGTCGAACCGCTCTTCGAACTCCGAGGGGAACTCTCCCAGGAACTCCGTCTCGCGCTCGTACGCGAGCATCGTGTACTCCTCGCGCTCGCCCGACCGGAGGTAGAGTTCGTACATGTCGGGGGTGCGGCAGACGAGGTGATACAGCCCCATCGCGGTCGGGTCCTCCGCGCTCTCCAGCCCGTCGATGACCGTCGCCGCGCTCATCGGGTCGAGATACAGTCTGGAGACGGTGTGGCCGAGCGGGGTCGCCTTCAGTCGCCCGCCCTCCTCCGCGATGAAGTCGTTCACCCGGAGGTACGCGAGCATGTCGTCCATCACGCGCTCGATGCGAGCCTGTCCATCAGTTTGGGTCGCGTACAGCGTCTCGCCGAGGAACTCGAGCAGTCCCTCCCGTGAGTCCGCGAACCCCGAGGCGATGGTGGCGAGCAGGTGCGTCCGCATCGCGGGTTCCGCGGCGAGCTTCGACCGGACGGCCTCGGGGTCGGCCCAGACGTACCGTTCGAACAGCTCGTCGAGCTCGTCGTGGCTGTTCGCGAGCAGGACGGCCTCGCCGTAGGGGTCCATCCCCGGTCGCCCCGCGCGGCCCATCATCTGGTGGACCTCGAGCACGGAGAGCGGGGCCATCCCGCCCGCGTTCCCGTCGTATCTGCGCCAGTCGCGGACGATGACTCTCCTCGAAGGAGTGTTCACACCCGCGGCGAGGGTGGGGGTGGCACAGACCACTCGCAGGAGCCGGTCGCGGAACGCGTCCTCCACGAGCGAGCGGTGCTCGCTCGCCAGCCCCGCGTGGTGGAACGCCGCCCCCTGCTCCACGGCCTCGGCTAAATCCTGGCTCGTCTCGGTGTCGGAGACGCCCCGAATCTCGTCTGCGACCGTCTTCAGCGCTGCGAGCTCGTCCCCGTCGAGGAACTTACTGGTCGTGGAGGCCAGCCGTCGGGCCGCGGCCTCCGCGTTTCTTCGGGAGTTGACGAAGACGAGGGCGCTCCCCCCCTCCTCGGTGACGTTCCCCTCTTCGTCCAGCTCGTCGGCGATGGTGTCACGCAGGATGGCCGCGGTGGCCTTCTCCCCGCTCTTGACTCGTAGCTCCCGCTTCGAGCCGTCGTCGAAGTGGAGCGCCTGCCCGTAGTGGACCCCCTTTCGCAACTCGATGGGTCGCCACGTCGAGTCGACGAGGTTCGCGTCGAGCCACTCCGCCAACTCCGCGGCGTTCCCCACCGTCGCGGAGAGCGCCACGACCTGCAGGTCGGGGTTGCGCTGGCGGAGCTTCGCGAGCGTGACCTCCAGCGTTGGTCCACGATTGGGGTCGTCCACGAGGTGGACCTCGTCGGAGACCACACAGTCCAGATCGTCGATCCACGGCGCACCGTTTCTGACCAGCGAGTCCACCTTCTCGGAGGTGGCGACGACGATATCCACCGAGGAGAGCCACTCGCCGGAGGACTCGTAGTTCCCGGTGGAGACGCCCACCGAGATGTCGTACTCGGAGAAGGCCTCGAACTCGGCTTTCTTCTCCGAGGCGAGCGCGCGCAGGGGGACGATGTAGAGGGCCTTCCCGCCGCGCTGGACGGCCGAGAGCATCGCCAGCTCGGCGATGAGGGTCTTCCCCGACGCCGTGGGGATGGAGGCGACGAGGCTCTCCCCCTCGGTGACGCCGCGCTCGACGGCCTCCGCCTGGGGCGGATAGAGCGATTCGATGCCGTCCGCACGGAGGTGGTCGGGGAGCCACTCCGGGACGGCCGGGATGTCCGCAACGTCCATGTACCGGCGTTTGGCCGTCATCGCGTTTAAAAGGTCGCTTCGCCCCCCGTGCGTCGGCATCTCTTTCCTTCCCCCCGTCGAACCCCGGGTATGCGCATCGAGTTCGACCGGGACGTCTGTATCGGGATGTACCAGTGTGTCGCGGAGTGGGACGCCTTCGAGAAGAACTTAGAGGAGGGGAAAGCCGACCTCGAGGGGAGCGAGGAGACCGAGGAGGACGTGTTCGTCCGTGAGATCCCCGCGGACGCGGAGTTCGACGCCCAGTTCGCGGCGCGGGTGTGTCCCGTGGACGCGATAAAGGTGTTCGACGACGACGGCGAGCAGGTTGTTTAAATTCTGACTTTCGTTTCTCTGCGAACGGTCTCTTCTTTAGCGACGGCGTTTCGAGTGCTGCGACCGCCGATAACAGGTAGAAAGCCCCCCGGACGCTCGCGGTCGCTGCGCGAGATATTCGCTTCGCGAATAGGGCTCGCGCACCGACTCCCCTCCGGCGCGAGCGCCGGGCCCCTTTCAGTCCCACCTGGGTCGATTGTTGAGCAGGCCATCGCGGGTCGGCTGGTCGGCAAGCTATCGCGGAGGTGGGACTGAAAGGGGCCGCTCTCTCGGCGAAGGAACGGACGGGAAAGCACCGCAGGAGCGAACGGAGTGAGCGACGAGGAGCGCACCCGCCGTACCGAGTCGAGAGAGCGGGGGCTTTCTATCCGGTGTTGGCGGACCCGGTAGCAGAATAGGTAGCTGGGGCTTTCGAGGTGGTATTGGCTAACCGGTAAAACACCGCGACGGTGGCACGGCCAGAACAGAAACGCCCGAACAAACACCAATCATCTCAAAGACGGCACAATCGTTATATATCTCCGTCGAGATTCCCCCCACTGAGAGCCATGACTCGAGAGGAGCAGTCACACGTCCCGGAGTGGGCGGGGTTCGTCGGGGAGCGCGTTCCCGAAACCGAGCCGCGGCGAGAATAGGGGGACCGACTTACGCGATCTTGTCGTACTGGTCGCGGAGCTTCTCGGCAGCGTCGTCCATCAGCTCCTGCTCGTAGTCGTCGAGCTCCCACTCGACGACCTCCTCGATGCCGTTCGCGCCGAGCTTGACGGGGACGCCGAAGGCGGTGTCCTCGTAGCCGAACTCGCCGTCGAGCTTGAGCGACCCGGGGAGCACCTCGCCGGTGTCGTCGAGGACGGCCTCGACCATGTGGGCGACGCCCGTCGCCGGGCCCCACTGGGTCGCGCCCTTCCGGGAGATGACGTCCATCGCGGACTCCTGGAGGTCACCGAGGATCTCCTCCTTCTCGTCGGCGGAGAACTCGGGGTCGTTGCCGTCGACACGGACCTTCGAGAAGACGGGGACCTGTGCGTCGCCGTGCTCGCCGAGGATGGTGGCCTCGACGTTCTTCACGGGGACGTCGAAGCGCTCGGAGAGCACGTAGCGGAAGCGCGCGGAGTCGAGTCGGCCGCCGAAGCCGATGACCTTGTGGCGGTCGCGGTCGCCGGCCTCGTACAGGTGCCGATTGAGGAGGTCGACGGGGTTCGAGGTGGTGATGGAGACGAAATCGTCGTTGTACTCGGCGAGCGAGGAGCCGATGTCCTCCATGATGGGGGCGTTGTCGCCCGCGAGGTCGATGCGGGTCTGGCCCTCCTTGCGGGGGATGCCGGCCGTGATGACGACCACGTCGGAGCCCTCCGTCGCGGAGTAGTCGCCCTGCACGACGCGGGTGTTCGAGTCGTAGGCGATGCCGTGGTTCGTGTCCGCGGCCTGCCCGATGGTCTTCTCTTCCATCTTCGGGATGTCCACGAAGACGAGTTCGTCGGCCACGTCGCGAAGCGCGAGGTTGTACCCCGCGGCGGCACCGACGGTCCCGGCAGCGCCGATGATGCTAACCTTCGTCATAATCGTTCGAAACCGCGAGGGCGCCACCGTTAACTCTTGTCTTTTGGGCGATACCGGCGGTTTCGACGGCTGTCGAGTCGGTTTTCGTCCGCTGTCGTCATGCCCGTCGAGCGCCTACCGTACTCATGGCGCACTATCGCTGTCGGCGCTGTGGCCGCGAGTTCGAGGACGGGCCGACCCTCCGGGCCCACATGCGTCGGCGACACCCGACCCGACCCGAGGCCCGCTGGTGGCGGGCGGCCGACGCCGACCTCCTCCCGTTCGAGCCGTAGCCCGTTGCGCGGACGGGTAGCCTTTTCCCGCCGCTCCGCGGACCCCCTGTGTGACCCCGGAGCGCCGCCGCTGGTTCGTGTTCGCCGTCCTCGCGTGCGCGTACGCGCTCGTTGCAATCTATCGGCTCTCTACGGCCGTCCTCTCCGAGTCGCTCGCCGTCGCGTTCGACGCCTCGGGGGCCGAACTCGGCACCCTCCACGCGATGTTCTTCGTCGTGTACGCGCTGCTCCAGCTCCCCGCAGGGGTCGTCGCGGACCGCGCGGGCGCGCGCTGGAGCGTCGCGGGCGGCACCGTCACCTTCGCCGTCGGCGGCCTCGCGTTCGCGCTCGCTCCGTCCTATCCCATGGCGCTCGCGGCCCGCGCGCTCATCGGCGTGGGCGCGTCGTTCCTGTTCATCGCCATCCTCCGGTTCTGTGCGAACTGGTTCCGTCCCGGCGAGTTCGCCCGGATGTCGGGGCTCACCATCGCCGTCGCCGGCTTCGGTGGCATCCTCGCCACCACGCCGCTCGCGCTGGCCGTCACCGCGTTCGGCTGGCGTGAGACGATGACCGGCGTGGCGCTTCTGGGACTGCTCCTCGCCGTCCTCGTCGTCCTCGTCGCGCGTGACTCCCCCGCGGACGCGGGCTACGAACCCATCCACGGGGTCCCGACCCCGGAGGCCCCTCGCCTGCGGGAGGTCGCGGGGAACGTCCGGCGCGTCCTCCGCGAGCCCGAGACGTGGCTCGCGGGGCTCGTGCTGTTCGCGGGGACGGGCATCAACGTCACCGTCTTCGGGCTGTGGGGGGTCCCGTACGTCGTCCAGACCTACGGCCTCCCGGTGACGGGAGCCTCGACGTTCACCCTCCTCGGGAGCGCGGGCCTGCTCGTCGGCCCACCCGTCGTCGGCGCCATCTCGGATCGGCTCGGCCGTCGCACGGAGGTCATCGTCACCGGCATGGGGCTCTACATGGGCGCGTTCGCCCTCTTGGCCCTGCTCGGCGACCCCCCGCTCGCCGTGGTCGGGGTCTGCTTCTTCGCCGGCGGTTTTCTCGCTGGGGCCTACGCGCTCTCGTATGCCGTCGTGAAGGAACGGCACCCCGCCGCGGCCTCCGGCGTCTCGACGGGCACCATCAACACGATCGGGTTCACCGGGGCGGCCGTCCTCCCGACCGCGATGGGCTTGATTCTGGACTCCTACGCCACGGGCCGGACCATCGGTGGCGCGCCGGTCTACTCCGTCGCCGGCTACCGGGTCGCGTTCGCGCTGGCGGCCGGCGTCGCGTTCGTCGCCTTCTGCTGTGCCGTCGGCCTCCACGTCCGGGGGTAGGCGAGCGCACGGCTCAAGTGTCCACGACTCCCATCCCGGACAATGAGTGATAGCGGGCCCCTCCAGCCTGACACGCCGAACGAGGCGAAACCGTTCCGGGTCGACGCCCCCTTCGAGCCCGCGGGCGACCAGCCCGAGGCCATCGCCCAGCTCGCCGCGGGCTACCGCGAGGGGATGGCCGACCAGACCTTGCTGGGCGTCACGGGATCGGGGAAGACGAACACCGTCTCCTGGCTCGTCGAGGAGCTCCAGACGCCGACGCTCGTGCTCGCGCACAACAAGACGCTCGCCGCCCAGCTGTACGAGGAGTTCCGCAATCTGTTCCCGGACAACGCCGTCGAGTACTTCGTCTCCTACTACGACTACTACCAGCCGGAGGCCTACGTCGAGCAGACGGACACCTACATCGACAAGGAGATGTCAATCAACGAGGAGATCGACCGGCTGCGCCACTCCGCCACCCGGTCGCTCCTCACCCGCGACGACGTCATCGTCGTCGCGAGCGTCTCCGCTATTTATGGACTGGGTGACCCCGCGAACTACGAGGAGATGGCGCTGCGGCTCGAACAGGGCCAACGGATCGACCGCGACGAACTGCTCGCCCAGCTGGTCGACCTGAACTACGAGCGCAACGACGTGGAGTTCACGCAGGGCACGTTCCGCGTGCGCGGCGACACGGTCGAGATCTTCCCGATGTACGGCCGCTACGCGGTCAGGGTCGAGTTCTGGGGCGACGAGATCGACCGGATGCTGAAGGTCGATACACTGGAAGGCGAGGTGAAAAGCGAGGAGCCAGCCGTGCTCGTGCACCCCGCGGAACACTACTCCATCCCCGAGCAGAAACTGGAGCAGGCCATCGGGGAGATCGAGGAGCTGATGGAGTCCCGGGTGAAGTACTTCGAGCGACAGGGCGATCTGGTGGCGGCCCAGCGCATCGAGGAGCGCACCACCTTCGACATCGAGATGCTCCGGGAAGCCGGCTACTGTTCGGGCATCGAGAACTACTCGCTGCATCTCTCGGACAGGGAGTCGGGCGACCCGCCGTACACCCTCTTGGATTACTTCCCCGACGACTTCCTCTGTGTCGTCGACGAGTCGCACGTCACGCTCCCCCAGATCAAGGGCCAGTTCGCGGGCGACAAATCGAGAAAGGACTCGCTCGTGGAGAACGGCTTCCGGCTCCCCACCGCCTACGACAACCGCCCGCTGACGTTCGAGGAGTTCCGCGAGAAGACCGGCCGAACGCTGTTCGTCTCCGCGACGCCCGGGGATTACGAGCGCGAACACTCCGAGCAGGTGGTCGAACAGATCGTCCGGCCGACCCACCTCGTCGACCCCGAGGTGGAGGTCACGTCGGCGACGGGGCAGGTCGACGACCTCATGAACCGCATCGACGAGCGCATCGACCGCGACGAGCGCACCCTCGTCACCACCCTCACCAAGCGGATGGCCGAGGACCTCACGGAGTACCTCGAGGAGGCGGGTGTCGAGGTGGCGTACATGCACGACGAGACCGATACGTTGGAGCGCCACGAGATCATCCGTTCCCTCCGATTGGGGGAGATCGACGTACTCGTCGGCATCAACCTCCTGCGCGAAGGATTGGACATCCCCGAAGTCTCGCTCGTCGCCATCCTCGACGCCGACCAGCAGGGGTTCCTCCGCTCGGAGACGACGCTGGTCCAGACGATGGGTCGCGCGGCTCGAAACGTCAACGGCGAGGTCGTCCTCTACGCCGACGAGCGCACGGACGCGATGAACGCCGCCATCGAGGAGACCCAGCGCCGTCGCCGCATCCAGCAGCAGTTCAACGAGGAGCACGGCTACACGCCCACGACCATCGAGAAGGAGGTGGGCGAGACGAACCTCCCCGGCTCCAAAACGAAGACGGGCGGCGTCAGCTCGCTGGAGGCCGACGACGCGGACGAGGCCCAGGAGCTCGTCGAACAGCTCGAAGGGAGAATGCAGGCCGCCGCGGACAACCTGGAGTTCGAACTCGCCGCCGACATCCGCGACCGCATCCAGACCCTCCAACGTGAGTTCGACCTGAACGTCGTCGACGAGGGCGTGCCAGCCCCGGCCGAGGACTTTTGAGGTCGGGGACAGCCGCTGCCCCGGGATGTTCGGCGCCGGGTTATTCTCCGGTAATACCACCAATTATTAGTTCTCGCACGGGAGAGCGGAGGTATGGTCACGACGACGACTGCCCTCGCCGCGACGGTGCTCACGCTCGCGGCGTTCGCGGCGCTCGGGGTCGCCTACTCCCGGGGCCGCGTGGGTGACATCGAGTCGTTCCTCACCGCGCGGGACACCGCGGGGGCGGGGACGCTCACGGCAACGCTCATCGCCTCCTCGATGGGGGCGTGGATACTGTTCGCGCCGGCGGAGGCGGGCGCGGCGTTCGGCGGGCTCGCGGCCGTCCTCGGCTACGCGCTCGGGAGCGCCATCCCGCTCCTCGCGTACGCTCACCTCGGGCCGCGCATCCGACAGCTCATCCCCGAGGGCCACTCGCTCACCGAGTACGCCCGAGCGCGCTACGGCCGGGCGATGCACGCCTACGTGCTCTGCGTGAGCGTCGCATACATGTTCGTCTTCCTCGCCGCCGAACTCACGGGTATCACGGGCGCGCTCGCGCTCGTCGCCGGGGTGCCCGCCTGGCAGACCGCCGCGCTCGTCGGGGGGTTCGTCCTCCTCTACACCGGCTACGGCGGGCTCACGGCCAGCATGGTGACGGACACGGCCCAGACGCTCGTCCTCCTCCCCCTGCTCGCCGTCGGCTTCGCGGGCGGCATCCTCGCGCTCGGGGGGCCGAGCGAGGTCCACGCGGCCGTCGCCGCGAGCAACCCCCAGCTCCTCTCCCCGGGCTTCCTCCCCGGGGTCACCTTCGGCGTCTACGTCGCCGTCGCCATCCTCGGCGCGGAGATGCTGAACCAGGCGTGGTGGCAGCGCATCTACGCCGCGCAGGACGACGCCACCCTCACCCGCGCGTTCCGGGTGGCCGCCGTCGCCGTCGTCCCGATGGTCCTCCTGGCGGGGCTGTTCGGCGTCGCCGCCGCGGGGCTCGGTGTGGTCGGGGAGGGGGAGGCCTCCATCGCCTTCTTCCTCCTCGTGAGCGAGGCGTTCCCCGAGTGGGTCGTCCTCGCCGTGGTCCTCGTCGCCGTCCTGCTGGTGGCGTCCACCGCCGACACGCTGTTCAACGCGATCTCGAGTCTCGTCACCGCGGACCTCTCGCGGCTCCTCGACTCGCCGAGCGACGCGACGCTCACCCGGAGTGCCCGCGCGCTCACCGCCGTCGTCGCGCTCGCCGCGGCGTTCGTCGGGGCACAGGGGTACAGCGTCCTCGCGGTGTTCCTCACCGCGGACCTGCTCGCCGCCGCGACGTTCGTCCCCCTGCTCGCGGGGCTCTACACCCCGCGGCTCACGGGGACGGGCGCGCTCGCCAGCGCGCTCGCGGGCCTGCTCGCCGGCGTGGCGCTGTTCCCGCTGACGCCCGTGGCGCTCCCGCTTCCCCGGTCGTTCTTCAACGCCTTCCTCGCCGCGGCTGGCGTCTCGGCGCTCCTGACGGTCGTCGCGACCCGGCTCTCGACTGCCCGCTTCGACACGGCCCGGCTCGCCGACGCCGGCGCGCTGGAGGTGGGCGATGATTAGCGCCCTCGCCTTCACGCTGCTCGTCTGGGGCTGCGTGGCGCTGGTGCTCGCGGTGTTCGCCTACGAGCTCCGGGTGCTGTCACAGGCGTGAGAGCGCTTCCGCGGTCGCTTCGCCCACCCCGTCCACGTCCCGGAGCTCCGACTCGCTCGCGTTCCGGACGCCCTCGACGGAGCCGAACCGCCGGAGTAGCCGCGTTCTGAGTTCGGGGCCGACGCCCGGCACGTCGTCGAGCCTCGACCGGACCTCGTCGCGCAGGCTCTGGTGGTAGGCGACGGCGAACCGGTGGGCCTCGTCGCGCACGCGCTGGAGGAGATGGAGATGCGGCGCGTCGTCCGGCCACCGGTGCGTGCGGTCGGGGGTGACGACGAGCTCCTCCTGCTTGGCGAGCGCGACGGCGGACACGTCCCAGCCCACCTCGTTCAGCGCCTCGCGTGCCGCGTTCAGCTGCCCCTCCCCGCCGTCGATGAGGAGCAGGTCGGGGTCGGGGCGGTCGTCGCGGCCCTCCACCGCGCGCTCGGCCCGCCAGCGAATCAGCTCCCGCATGTTGGCGTAGTCGTCGTTCCGCTCGGTGAGTTTCTTTCTTCGATACCCGGCCTTCTCGGGGTCGCCGTCGACGAAACAGACGTCCGAGCCGACCACGGCCTTCCCCTGTGCGTGGCTCACGTCGAACCCCTCGATGCGCGTGATTCGCGACAGCCCCAGCGCCTCGCCGAGCATCGCCCCCTCGTCCCGGCCCCCCGAGCGACGGCGGGCGTTCTTGACCGCCAGGTCGACGAGCGTGGCCTCCCGCCCCCCGCCCGGCACCCGGACCGCGACGCCCTCGCGTTCGAGCCACGAAATCACGTCGGGGTCGTCCGGCCGTTCGGGGAGCAGGATGGCGTCGGGGAACTCCCGCTCTGCATAGAACTGCGTCAGGAACGCGGAGAGCACCGCAGCCACCCGCTCGGTGTCCTCCGGGGCGTCCATGCGGTGCTGCTCTCTGTCGACGAGCTTTCCATCCGCGCTGTGGAGCCGCGCGACGGTGGCTCGCTCGCCCTCGACGGCGACCCCGAGCACGTCGACGGCGCGCTCCTCGGTGGTGTGGACGGCTTCGGCCTCCCCTGAATGAAACGCCTCCACGGCCTCCAGCTTGTCACGGAGGTTCGCGGCCCGCTCGAACTCCCGGTTTCCGGCGGCAGCCTCCATCTCCTCGCGCAGCGGCTCCGCGAGCACCCACGTCTCCCCTTCGAGGAAGCGCTTCGCTCTCGTCACGTCCTCGCGGTACTCGGGAATCTCGATCTCGCCCGTGCAGGGCGCGGTACACAGCCCCATCTCGTAGTCGAGACACGGGCGGTCCCGGTTCGCGTACTTGTGGTCCGAACAGCCCCGCAGCCCGAACGCCTCTCGCAGGGCCTTGATGACCGTCTCCACCCGCCGTTTGCTCGTGAAGGGGCCGAACACCGTCGCCCCCTCGTTCGGGTCGCGGGTGCTCTCGATGCGGGGGGCGCGGTGGCTCGTGAGCTGGACGAGCGGGTAGGACTTGTCGTCCTTCAGCCGGACGTTGTACTTCGGCTGGTGGCGCTTGATGAGGTTCGCTTCCAGCAGGAGCGCCTGCGTCTCGGTGTCCGTGACGGCGAAGTCGATGCTCGCGGCGCGGGCCACCATCCGGCCGATGCGGGCCGACCGTGGGTCCGCGTAGGAGCGTACCCGGTCGCGCAGCTCCACGGCCTTCCCGACGTAGAGCACGGTCCCCTCGCCGTCCTCGAACAGGTAGACGCCCGGGTCGCGCGGGAGGTCACCCGCGCGCTCGCGGACCTCGCTCGGCTGCATTCGTTCTCGGTTGGGTGCCGGCGCGGTTAGGCCTTCTCCCACGCGGTGAGCAGGTCACGGACGGCTGTCGCGTCCCCCGATAGCTGGACGGGGTCGCCACCCGCCACCTCGATTTCGACCACGCGCTCGCGAGAGGCGAGCCACATGGCGACCCCGAACAGCCCGACGAGGACCCCGAGCACGCCCAGCAGGAGGAGCGCCTCGTCCAGCAGCGCGATGGCCGAGAGGATGGACTGGATGGCTCCGAGCCCCGGCACCCCCGCGGTGTTCTCGATGCTCGTGGCCCCGACGACGCCATCGACGGGGGCGAGCACTCCCCCAGCCAGCGACGCGACGCCGAGCACGAGCGCCTGTCCGCCCCACGAGAGCGACTCCGTCTCGCTCACGGTCCGCGTCCGGACGCCCCCGACGTTCGGGCGCTCGATGGGCCGGTAGGCCGCCCCGAAGACGAGAAGCCGGTGGCTCGTCGCGACCAGTCGGGTGTCCCCGACGGTTGCCTCCAAGAGCTTCGTCTCGCCGGCGTAGAGGAGGTCGTCGTCCATACCCCCTCTGTGCTCGCTCGCCGGTATGAACCTTCGTGCGACTTTTCCACCTCCCCAGAGAAAGAGGGGCAATGACGGACACGGTCCAGTGCTGGCTGGTCGAGCGGTCGTACGACTCGCGGAACCTCGTCACGCTCGTCTACGCCACCCCCGACGGCGAGCGCGCGGTGACGAAGGAGATCTCCGCGAACATGCTGATGAACAACCCCGTCACCGCGGCGGACGACGTGCCCGAACGGAAGCTCACCCCGGTCGACGACGACCTCGTGGAGCGCTACCGGACGGAGGTCGCGCGCGTGCAGGCGAACAACGGCCCGGACGAGGAAATCTAGGCTCCCCAACCCGCGGCCTGAAGGCCTTTGTGTGGTGGGGAGGTAGCGAAGGGTATGCCAGCTATCGAACTGGACGGCGTCACCAAACGGTTCGGCGACGTCCACGCCCTCGACGGCGTCGACCTGTCCGTCGACGAGGGCGAGGTGTTCGGCTTCCTCGGCCCGAACGGGGCGGGGAAATCCACCACGATCAACGTCCTCCTCGACTTCGTCCGACCCACCGCGGGTGAGGCGCGCGTCCTCGGCCACGACGCCCAGGACGAGAGCGTCGCCATCCGCCGGCGGACGGGCGTCCTCCCGGAGGGGTACGACACCTACGACCGCCTGACCGCCCGCCAGCACCTGGAGTTCGCCATCGAATCGAAAGGTGCGGACGACACCCCCGACGCCCTCCTCGACCGCGTGGGTCTCTCCGACGCCGCGGACCGCAAGGCCGGCGGCTTCTCGAAGGGGATGACCCAGCGGCTCGCGCTCGCCATCGCGCTCGTCGGTGAACCCGACCTCCTGATTCTGGACGAACCCTCCACCGGCCTCGACCCGAACGGGGCCCGCGAGATGCGGACCATCGTCCGCGAGGAGGCGAACCGCGGGGCGACGGTGTTCTTCTCCTCGCACGTGCTCGGCCAGGTCGAGGCGGTCTGTGACCGCGTCGGCATCTTGAGACAGGGAGAACTCGTCGCCACCGACACCATCGAAGGGCTCCGCGAGGCGAGCGGCGCGGAGACGACCCTCGAGATCGAGGTCGGCTCCGTGGACGACGACGCGCTCGCCGCGGTCCGGGCCATCGACGGGGTGAGCGAGGCGCACGCGGACGGCTCCACCGTCGTCGTCGGCTGCGACGGCGACGTGAAGATGGCCGTCCTGAACGCGCTCGAGAACGCCGGCGTCGAGGTCGGTGACTTCTCGACGCGGGAGGCCTCGCTCGAAGACATCTTCGCCGCGTACACGGAGGGGTCGGCATGAACCCCGACTCCGTGCGCGCCGTTGCGAGGAAGGACTTCATCGACGCCGTGCGCTCGCGCGGCCTGCTCGCGCTCACCACGCTGTTCGTCGTCTTCTTCGGCGCGGCGGCGTTCTTTTTCGTCACCCAGATCGGCGGGAGCGTCCAGCAGCAGGCGGGGAACGTCCTCTCCTCGAACAGCTTCCTCCGGTCGCTCTCGAACATCACGCGGCTGTTCGTCCCGCTTACGGGCGCGGTCGTGGCCTACGCGGCCATCGTCGGCGAGCGCTCCTCGGGGACGCTGAAGCTCCTGCTCTCGCTGCCGCACGACCGGAGCGACGTGGTCGTCGGGAAACTGCTCGGGCGCGGGGCCGTCGTCGCGGTGCCCGTCCTCCTGGGCCTGCTCATCGCCGTGCCGATGTTCCCGCTCGCGGGCGTCTCGTTCGACCCGCTGAACTACCTGCTGTTCGCCGCGCTCACCGTCCTCGTCGGCCTCGCGTTCGTCGCCATCGGCGTCGGCGTGAGTGCCTCGACGGACTCGAACACCCGCGCGGCCATCGGGACGTTCGTCCCGTTCGCCTTCTTCGCACTGCTGTGGGGCCAGCTCGCGGGAGAGGTCGTCAGGCGGCTCCAGAGCCAACTCGACCTCGGTCAGCAGGCCTTGCTGGAAGTCTACTTCGGGTTCCGGGCGCTGAACCCGCTCGCCGCGTACCAGATGGTCGCCTCGTCCATCGGCTCACCGCGGGCACAGCTGTCGCTGTTCAGCCCGCCCACCCGACAGAGCTACGCCCAGCAGTTCGGGAGCTTGCCGTGGTACCTGAGCGACGCGGCGCTTGTCGGTATCCTCGTGCTGTGGGTGGTCGTGCCCGTCGCGGTCGGCTATCTGGCGTTCGAGAGGAGCGACCTGTAACCCTTACTCGGGTTTGAGGCCCACACCCTGCACGCGCATCACGGCCTCCCCGTCGGGGAGGTTCGGCGCGTCCACGAGCTTCACGATACGCTTGTCACCCTTCGATTTGCGGAGGTACATCCGGAAGGTGGACTTGTGGCCGAGGATGTTCCCACCGATGGGCTTCGTCGGGTCGCCGAAGAACGCGTCGGGGTTCGACTGGACCTGGTTCGTCACCAGCACCGCGGCGTTGTAGAGGTTGCCGACCTTGTCGAGGTCGTGGAGGTGTTTGTTGAGCTTCTGCTGGCGGTTGGCGAGCTGGCCACGGCCCACGTACTCCGCGCGGAAGTGGGCGGTGAGCGAGTCGACACACAGCAGGCGGACGGGGTACTCGTCGTCCTCGTACTCCTTCGCGATCTCCTTCGCCTTCTCGGCGAGGAGGATCTGGTGGTTGGAGTTGAACGCCTTCGCGACGTGGATCTTGTCGAGCATGTCGTCGACGAGCGCCACGAGGGCCTCCTCGTCGTCCGCGGTGCCCTCGATCTCACGGTCGTCGAGCGTCGCGTCGATGACCTCCTCGGGGAGCCCGCGGACCATCTCGTCGATCCGCTCCGGGCGGAAGGTGTCCTCGGAGTCGATGAAGATACAGCGGCCGCCGAGGCCCCCGACCTCCTGCGGGAGCTGGACGTTCACGGCGAGCTGGTGGGTGATCTGCGATTTGCCGGCCCCGAACTCACCGTAGACTTCGGTGATGGACTGGGTCTCGACGCCGCCGCCGAGCATCTCGTCGAGCTCGTCGATGAGGAACTTGAGCTTGCCGATCTTCTCGCGTCGCGCGAGCACGGCCGAGCCGGTCTCGAAGCCGCCGATGTCGGCGGCCTTGCGGGCCGCCTGGATGATGTCCGCGGCGGAGGACTCGCCCACGTCGGCGGTGTTGGAGAGCTCGCCGGGGGAGGCGACCGCGATGGACTGATAGGAGTCGTAGCCGTTCTCGCGGAGCTTCTCTGCGGTTGCGGGGCCGACGCCCGGAAGGTCCTCGAGGTCTGCGTCACTTGCCATACCCCATCGTGTGGCCCCTTCGGGTATAAACCCACGTTAACAGGAGAGTGAAAGTGAAAATGCGGGTGGGGAGTCGCCCCGTACGCTCCCGTGTCCGAGGGTCTATCCGGGAAAAGAACAGTTCCGCTCCGCCTATCGGTCGTCGGCCAGCGCCGCACCCCACGGGTGGGTGTCGCCGTCGGGCCACAGCGGGTACCAGTACTCCTTGTCGGCCTCGAGGCCGAGTTCTCCCTCCAGCACGGACTCCAGTTTGAACTCCGCCATCCCGTCACGTTCGTGGCCCCCAGCAGGAACGAACGGGTAGTACGCGCCCCGGCGGAAGGAGTAGACCCAGTAGGCGTTCGCCCCGTCGCGCTCGAAGGCGAAGACCGCGGCCAGGAGCCGGGAGCCGAAGCCGGACTCGATAAGCGTGTCGGCGGCGAAGTGGATCGAGGTGACGAGGTCCTCGAAATCGGGGTCCGCGAGCACGACCCACTCGTAGCCGTGGGTGTCACGTCGGAAGTCGGCGACCGTCCCGGTCTCCTCGCCGCCCGCGTCGAGGATGGCCTCCACCTCCTCCTTCGCGCGGGTGAACGCGGTGGAGTCGACGCCCGAGAAACAGAGCGCGGCCTCCCCTGCCGAGTGATAATCGAGGTCCGCCTCCATCGTGACGTACGCGGTGCTCATCCCGAACAGGTCCTCCGGGTCGGCCTTCCGGGTCGCGTCGGCCTCTGCGGCCATGCCGAGCGCCTGCTTGATGGTGTCGAAGACGCCCATCGTCAGGCGGTTTCCAGCTCGCGTTCCAGCTCACGGAGCTTCTCGATGCGCTTCTCCGTGTCCGGATGCGTGGAGAACAGCTTCCCGACGACGCCGGACTTGATGGGGATGATGAAGAAGGCGTTCATCTCCGCCTGCTCCCGTAAGTCCTCCTTCGGGACCGCCTCCATCCGGCCCGAGATCTTCAACAGCGCCGACGCGAGCGCCGAGGGCTTCCCCGTGATGACCGCCCCGCCTCTGTCCGCGGCGAACTCGCGGTAGCGCGAGAGCGCCCGGATGAGGAGAAAGGAGATGATCCAGACCACGAGCGAGGCGAGGATGGCGACGATGACCGGCGCCTGATTCCCGCCGCGTTCGCGCCCACCACCGAACAGCCAGCCCCAGCGGACGATGAGAAAGGCGATGGTGGAGAGGAACGACGCGATGGTCATCACCATCACGTCCCGGTTCTTGATGTGCGCCAGCTCGTGGGCGATGACCCCCTCCAGCTCCTCCTGGTTCAGCGTCCGCATGATGCCCGTCGTCACGGCCACCGCGGCGTTCTTCTGACTCCGGCCCGTCGCGAAGGCGTTCGGCACCTGCGAGTCCGCCACGGCGATCTTCGGCTTGGGGAGGTCGGCCTGCTGGGAGAGCCGCGAGACCATCGCGTGCAACTCGGGGTACTCCTCCTCCGAGACCGTCTTCGCGCCCATCGAGTAGAGCGCGAGCTTATCGGAGAAGAAGAACTGCCCGAGCATGAACAGCCCCATGATCGCCACCACGGCGAACAGCGACTGGAAGTAGGCCGTGAGGACGCCGAGGAAGACGATGTAGAGGGCAAACAGCAGGAACATCGTGACGAACATCCTGCCACGAAGCCCCCAGTCCGCTTTCCATTTCATATACCCTTACTCCGCGATTCGCGTAGGTAAACTTTCTCCGTGTTTGCGGGTCCGCTGGTGGGTTTTGCCCTGTCAGCTACCCACGACTGAAGTCGTGGGCTTCCGGCCTTGCGTCAACTGTGAGTGGCCGCGAGCGCGTGACGCGAACAGTCGTGAGCGTCAGCGCGAGCCGGGGAAGGGCTGGTGCGGTGCGGGGCTGTGCGGGCCTGGCGGAATCGCAAAGGGCGAGCGGTCTCGGCGAAGACGGGCGACGCAAGCACTGGAGCGAACGCAGTGAGCGAAGCGCGCAGCGAGCCCATCGAGTCGAGAGCGCGAGGGCTTTGCAGGTGTTTTCGTTCCTGTCACCGACTCAAAAGATGGCCTTGCAGGTATTCCCGAGACCGAATCAAACACGAACACGAGAACAAACGCACGAACATCACGAGAACCCCAAACACGCGGAGTTTAAACGGCACAAGCCACGAAAAAGAGGTAATGAGCGAGACGCGGCAGTTCTGTCCCCGGTGCGGTGACGCCATCGAGCGACCGCCGGACGTGGACCTCCCGGGTGGGCCTCGCGACCCGGATGCGGTCCTCTGTGACAGCTGTTACTTCGAGGATTTCGAACTCGTGGATGCCCCGGACCGCATCCAGATTCGGGTCTGTTCGCAGTGTGGCGCGGTCCACAGAGGCAACCGCTGGGTGGACGTCGGGGCGGACGACTACACGGATATCGCGGTGGACGAGACGGCAGAGCAGTTGGCGGTCCACGTCGGGGCGACGGACGTCTCGTGGGGGGTCGAACCGGAGCAGGTGGACCAGAACACCATCAACATGCACTGCGTCTTCACGGGGGTCATCCGGGAGACGGCGCTCCACGAGGAGGTGACGGTCCCCGTCTACATCTCGCGGGAGACCTGCCAACGCTGCGGGCGCATCGCGGGCGACTTCTACGCGGCCATCGTCCAGGTCAGAGGCACGAACCGCACGCCGACGAAGGAAGAGAACGACCGGGCCATCGAGATCGCGGAGCACTACATCGCGGACCGCGAGGAGAAGGGGGACCGGAACGCGTTCATCACGAAGATCACGCGCGGCCCGGACGGCGCGGACCTGAAGATCTCCGCGAACCAGATGGGGGAGGCCATCGCCCACCGGATCGTGAAGGAGTTCGGGGGGAAGGTCTCCACGGCTCCCACGCTCGTCACGGAGGACGGCGACGGGAACGAGGTGTATCGGGTGACGTTCGTCGCGCGACTCCCGCCGTTCATGCCGGGCGACGTGGTGTCGCTGGACGACGACGAGAAGGGACCCGTCCTCGTCCGGAGTGCCCACGGGAACCTCAAGGGTGTCCGGCTGAAGACGGGCGAGCACTACGAGGCGGCCTTCGAGGAGGGGGTCGCCCCGGAGGGGACGAAACTCGGGACGCGCGAGGACGCCCAGGAGGCGACCGTCGTACTGGTCGAGGACGAACACGCCGTCCAGGTGCTCGACCCCGAGACGTTCGAGACGAAGACCATCCCCCGACCGGACTACATGGACCCCGACGCGGACACGGTCCCGGTCCTCAAATCCCGAGAGGGGCTGTTCGTGCTTCCCGAGGACGGCGCGAGCGAGGCGGAATGAGCCGCGAGCCGATGCGCGACGACGCCCACGGCCTCGCGCTCCTCGTCCCCCGCGAGCGCGCGCAGGACGCCATCGACGCGGCGAAGGCCGCGAACGCGTACGACGACGCCCGGAAGGTCCAGCCGGAGGGTGAGCGGATCGCGATTCCCGTCGCCGAGGCGTTCGACCTCGGCGACCGTCTCCCCGACGGCGCGTTCGAGGACATCGAGCTCCCCCACCGGATTCGTGACCTGCGTGACCACCTCGAAGCGAAGGGGTGGACGGACGAGGAGCTCACACGGGCGCCCAGCTCGTGGGCCGTCGTCGGGAGCGCCGTGCTCGTCGATATCGAGGAGAGCCCGCGACCCGAGGAGGTCGGGCATGCATTGCTCGAACTCCACCGGGAGGCCGACACCGTCCTCGCGCGCCGCGGTATCGACGGGCAGACGCGCGAACCGAACGTCGAACCCATCGCGGGGTTCGGCGACACCGAGGTGGTCCACACCGAACACGGCACCCGCTACGCGCTGGACCTCTCCGAGGTGATGTTCTCGCCCGGCAATCAGGCGGAGCGGGCGCGGATGGGCGAGGTCGTGAGCGAGGACGAACGCGTCTTCGATATGTTCGCCGGCATCGGCTACTTCACGCTCCCGATGGCCCGTGCGGGGGCGCACGTCACCGCCGCGGAGATCAACCCGGAGTCGTACCGCTATCTCATCGAGAACGCGATGCTGAACGGGGTCCAGGACCGCATCGACGCCTACCGCGCGGACTGCCGGGACGTCGACACCGAGGCCGACCGCGTGGTGATGGGCTACTACGGCCACGAGACGGGCGAGGGACGCGAGGGGGAGGCCCACGAGTGTCTCGACAGCGCGCTCGCGGCCCTGGTCGATGGCGGAGTCGTCCACATGCACGAGGCCACCCCCGAGGCGCGGCTCTGGGACCGGCCCATCTCCCGGCTGGAGGCCGCGGTCGCCGAGGCCGGGCGGACCTGCGAGATTCTGGATACCAGAGTCGTGAAGAGCCACAGCGCGGGCGTCCAGCACGTCGTGGTCGACGCGCGGGTCGACTGAGGCTGAGGCCAAACACGCCGAAACCGACTCCCTTTCAATCCCCCGCCGCACAGTCCGAGTATGCTCATCGCGTTCGACTTCGACGGGACGCTCTCCGACTCGGAGATGATGGTTCTCTTAGGAGAGGAGTACGGCGTCGCCGACGAGATCGCGAGTATCACGGAGCGGGCGATGAACGACGAACTCTCCTACGCCGAGAGCCTCTACGAGCGCGCCTCCCTGCTCGAAGGCCTCCCGGCCGAGGACGCACAACGCGCGTACGACTCCGTCTCGCTGCGCCCCGGCGCGGCTGAGGTCATCGCCGAACTCCGCGCGGCCGGCCACTTCGTCGCCATCCTCACCGGCGGCTTTCACGAAGGGGTGGAGGCCGCGCTCGCGGCCGACGGGGTCGAGGTGGACACCATCGTCGCCAACTCCCTTCCCACCGCGAACGGCGCGCTCACGGGTGACGCGGAGGGGCCGCTCATCGAGGGGACGAAGGACGAACAGCTCGAACGGCTCGCGGCCGCACAGGGGACGGATCTCGCCGACACGGTCGCCATCGGCGACGGCGCGAACGACCTTCCGATGCTGCAGGTCGCGGGGCTCGCCGTCGGCTACGAGCCGAAACCCGCCGTCGAGCCGCACTGTGACACCGTCGTCCGGTCGATGGACGAACTGCTCCGCCTGCTCGACGAGCGGAACTACCTGTAGCTCGCCGTCGATACCGCCCCGGCGTCTGACGCGGCTTTTTCTTCCCCGAGCGCGTTCTCGCTCCCATGTTCGGTGTTCTCGACTGGATCGCCGCGAACCCCCTGCGCGTCTCGGGCGGCGTCGCCGGCCTCGCGGGGACGGGCGTCACGCTCGCCGGCGCGGGCGCGTGGGACGGCACCGCAGTCACGACCACGGCACTCACCCTCGACGGCCTCGTCTCCTTCTCGGCGACCCATCCCGCCTACCCGGTCGCGGCGCTGCTCGGCCTGCTCGCGTTCGTCTTCTACGAGGGCTAAGGCTCCCCGTTCTCCAGTGCGGCCAACTCCTCGCGCAGTTCGTTCAGCCGTCGGCTCACCGCCTCCCGGTTCTCGAAGGCGACCGTCCGCTTTCTGATCTCCATGAACCGGATCTGCGTGCGGAGTTCGTCGGCGCGGTCCATACGTGTCTCAGAGGTCGAAAGACCGAGAATCAGTCGGAAAAGAGGCTCGTGTGGACGGGCGCGAACTCCGAGCCCCCGTCGTCGTCCTTCGTGTTCGTCACGGCCCGGCCGCGCACCCCGGATTCGAGGAAGTCGGCCAGCGGCGGACCGACTCTATCCGGCTCGACGAGGAAGGCGTCGTGGCCGTGGTCGGACTCGATGACGTGGTGGGCGGTCTTCGCCCCGGCCGCCCGGAACCCCTCCGCCAGCTCCTCGGCCTGCTCGACGGTGAAGTGCCAGTCGCCGGTGAAGGAGACGACGAGCGCGTCCCCCGAAAAGGCCGCCAGCGCGTCGGCGTCCGACTCGTAGCCCGACGAGAGGTCGAAGGCGTCCATCGCGCGGGTGAGGTACAGGTACGAATTGGCGTCGAACCGCTCGGCGAACTTCTCACCCTGATAGTCGAGATACGACTCCACCTCGCGGTAGGGGAAAAAGCCGGCGGCGGGGTCGACGGGGAAGGTGTCGCGGGCGGCGTCCATCCCCGCCGAGCGGCGGCCGAACTTCTTCTCCATCGAGGCCTTCGAGAGGTACATGATGTGGCCGATCTGGCGGGCCATCGCGAGGCCGTGGATGGGGCCGTCCTCTCCATAATAGTCGCCGTCCTGCCAGTTCGGGTCGGTGGTGACGGCGCGGCGGGCAACGGCATTGAGCCCGAGACACTGCGGGTCGAGCCGCGCGGCGGTGGCCACGGCGATGACGCGCTCGACGTGGTCGGGGTGGCGTTTCGCCCAGTCGAGGGCGTTCATCCCGCCGACGGACCCCCCGACGACGGCGTGGAGGTTCGGGATGCCGAGGTGGTCGAGCAGTTCCCGCTGGGCCTGCGTCCAGTCGGCGACCGTCACCGCGGGGAACGCCGTCCCCCACGGCTCCCCGTCGTCCTTCTCGCTCGCGGGGCCGGTGGTCCCGTAGCAGGAGCCGGGGACGTTCATACAGACGACGTGGTAGTCGTTCGTGTCGATCGCCTTCCCGGGGCCGACGATGTCGTCCCACCACGCGGCGGCCTGTCCCGCGGTGTCGGCCCCCCGGCGGCGCCCCGCGACGTGGGCGCTCCCGGTGAGCCCGTGACAGACGAGGACGGCGTTGTCCCCCTCGAACTCGCCGTACGTCTCGTAGTCGACGACGAGGTTCGGGATGGACTCCCCGCACTGGAACTCGAACGCGCCCAGCTCGGCGTTCATATCGCAGCCTCCAGGTCCGCGATGATGTCCTCGGCGTTCTCGATGCCCACCGACAGGCGGATCAGGTCGGGCGTGACCCCGGAGGCGCGCTGCTCGCGCTCCGAGAGCTGGGCGTGGGTCGTCGACGCCGGGTGGATGACGAGGGTGCGGGCGTCCCCGATGTTGGCGAGGAACGTCGCCACCTCCGTCTCCTCACAGACGCGTTTCCCGCCCGCGTAGCCGTCCTCGAGGCCGAACGCGACCATCCCGCCGTAGCCGCCCTCCAGATACCGCGAGGCCGTCTCGTGCGTCTCGTGGCTCTCCAGCCCGGGGTAGGTGACCCACGCTACGTCCGGGTGCTCGTCGAGGAACTCGGCGACGGCGAGCGCGTTCTCGCAGTGGCGCTCCATCCGGAGGGGGAGCGTCTCCAGCCCCTGCATCGTCACCCACGCGTCGAACGGGGACTGCTGGTCGCCCAGCGAGCGCAGCGCCCGGTGGCGGGTCGCCATCTCGAACGCGCGGTCGCCGAAGCGGTCGACGAAGCTCAGGCCGTCGAAGGCGGGGCTTTCGTTCAATTCGGGGTATTTCTCGGGGTGCTCCCCCCACGGGAACGTCCCGCCGTCGACGAGGATTCCACCCACCGTGGTCCCCGAGCCGTGGATCCACTTCGTCGTGGACTCCCAGACGAGGTCCGCGCCGTGGTCGAGGGGGCGGCAGAGCGCGGGCGTGGCGAAGGTGTTGTCGACGAACAGCGGGACCCCATGGGCGTGGGCGACTTCGGCGATCTCCTCGATCGGGGGCGTGACGAGCGAGGGGTTCCCGATGGTCTCGAGGTGGACGTAGGCGGTGTCGTCGTCGATGGCCTCCTCGTACGCAGCGGGGTCCAGCGTGTCCACGAACCGGGCCTCGATCCCCCGCCGGCCCGCGGTGTGCGAGAGGTAGGCGTGGGTCCCCCCATAGATCGAGGAGGCGGAGACGACGTTGTCACCCGTGCCGGCGAGGACGAGCGTGGCGGCGTCCAGCGCGGCCATCCCGGCACCCGTCGCGACCCCGGCCGCCCCGTTCTCGAGGCTGGTGAGCCGCTCCTCCAGCGCGCGGACGGTCGGGTTCGCGATACGGGAGTACATGTAGTCGTCCTCCTCGAGGGCGTAGAGCGCGGCCGCCGTCTCCGCGTCCTCGAACTCGTAGGAGGTCGTCTGATAGATAGGTGGGGCCGCGGCCCCTGTCGCCGAGTCGGGCCCCTGCCCGACGTGGAGGGCGCGCGTATGAAAGCCGTGGTCGCTCATGTATCGCATGCATAACACTCGAAGAATCTATAACTGCGAGTTACGGCAACACTCGCCGCGAGGGGGCACGCAAAAAACAGCACGGTGGCCCAGTAGTCCTCGCCCTCGTACCGAACGAGGTATTCACCGAAGCCGTTCGCGGGGTCAACCGAGACGCCTTTGATGGCTGGCGCGTCCGCGAACAGGTCGGTGAAGGCCATGTAAGTCTCCCGACCACCCACGGTTCGCGGTGGGGTGTACCCGCCCCGACGAATCGCCGTCTCGACGATGTCGCGCTCGTCAGCGGAGAGCTTCCCGATGGTAGCGTCGGAATCAAAAAAGCAATTCGGGGTGTCTATTCGCTGGCTTTTGGCTTTTCGAAGACGTTGACGGGATAGTTCTCGGCGGCCCACACAGTCGAACCCGCCGCCTCAGCTGGCAGGTCCGGGTATTTATCAGGGGACACCTCTCGAACGCCGTATTTTTTCTTTTCTGCACGTGACATAGTTTCCGGCGAGGGAACCGGTTTGAACTCCGTCGGGTCGGGGAGACCGTCGCCGCCGAGCTCGGTGGACATCACGCTCCCCTGATCGGTTCTCGCGTAGTCTCCGAGAATGACCCAGAAGCGGTTATAAGAGGCTCAGACCGAGAGCTCCGCCCGCAACGCGCTGTCCCAGTTCTCTGCGTGTCAATCGATGTCTATCTTCGCTATACATGAACTTGCATTAATCCAACCTGTATTAAGTGTTTTCTAATTGTACATTTCATCTATCATGTTTGTCTAATTTGTTTGAATAAAAAGCTCTATGTGGCCGTTTTGGGAGATGTTGAAAAGCAATGAAACCGATTCTCCGGGGCGCTTTTTGGACAGTCGATGAACCTTCGGTGCGGCATCGTCACGCCACAATCTGACCACGTAGTCGCCTGGCCCGTTCGGCAGGCCATCACGAACGTAAAAAGTTCGTTCGGCGTCGGACGCACTTGATGGCCCGAGTTCAAACGATGATTTGTACACCGTTTCTTGTTTGTCTGTGATCTGTACGTGAGCTGTATGGGGTTCGGAATGGAGGTTGAAACCTTTGAGGTCCTGTATCGTCACACCATCACTGGTCGTATCAAAAAGCGTTGAACACCCTCCCAGCGCGAGAACACCACCAACGATGAGTGGTCGGCGTTTCATACAAAATATTTCCGCCGAATTATAATGAATTTGTCGGGGAAAGCAGCTCTCACCACTTTTTTGTTGTGGGTACCGGTGTCGAACACGGTGCTCTTGAAACAGTGAGGCGTGGGTGTACGGGCGTGTATCGTATCCGCCACTGTGGCAGTCTGCACGGACCGCTCAGCGTCGGGGAGGGAACATCTCATACGCCTCGAACTCGTACCCGTCGCCGTGCAGCCCCAGCGCCGCGACCGGGCCGCCCTCGCCGGAGTGGTGTTCGCCGTGCTGTTCGCCCAGACGCTTCTCTACCCGGGGGTGCCCCAACTCGTCGCCTCCTTCGGCCTTCGACCAAATCTCGACGCCGGCACGTGGTTCCTCGCCGCGGAGTTCGCGGGCTTCATCCTCTTCGCCGGGGTGTGGGGCGCGCTCTCCGACGCCGCGGGAACGAGGCGGGGGTTCATCGCCGCGGGCGCGCTCGGCGGCGGCCTGATCTACGGACTCCTCGCCGCCGTCCCCGAGATCCCGTTCTGGAGCCTCCTCCTCGTCCGCTTTTTCGGCGGCGCGTTCACCATCGGCGCGTTCTCGCTCGCCATCGCGACCCTGATGGATCTCGGAGGAGGCAACGGCCGCAACATGGGCGCGGCGGGCATCGCCATCGGGCTCGGGACGGGACTCGGTGCCCCTCTCGGTGGCCAGCTCTACCGGCTCGGCCCCCGCGCCCCGCTCGCGGCCACCGCCCTCCTCATGGCCCTCGTCGGCCTGCTCGCGCTCCGGCTGCGCGAGACGCCCGGCACCGGCCGTGAGACCCACGCCCTCGAAGCGCTCACCACCCTCCGCGCGCATCCCAGCCTCGCCGTCCCCTACGCCTTCGGCTTCGCCGACCGCTTCACGGCGGGGTTTTTCGCCCTCGTCGGCGTCTTCTACTTCCAGACCCGGTTCGGTCTCGACGCGGGCGGGACGGGCCTCCTTCTGGGGGCCTTCTTCCTCCCCTTCGCGCTCCTCCAGTACCCGTTCGGCGTCCTCTCCGACCGGATCGGGAGAGTGGGACCGGTCGCCCTCGGCTCGTTCGCCTACGGGGTCGTCATCGTCGCCGTCTCGGTCACGCCGACCGCCCTCCTCGCGGCCGTGGCGATGGCCCTCGTCGGCGCGTTCGGGGCGCTCTGTGCCCCCGCGACGCTCGCACTCGTGAACGACCTCGCGCCCGCCGACGCGCGCGGGACGGCGACGGGAGGCTTCAACGTCCTCGGCTCGCTCGGCTTCCTCACGGGGGTCGTCGGTGGCGGCCTCCTCGCCGACCGGTTCGGCTACGGGACGGCGTTCCTCGCGGCGGGCGGCGCGGAGATGCTGCTCGCGCTCGCGCTGCTCCCCGCGCTCCTCCGACTCGACGTGGAGCGCGTGGCGACGTTCGCGAAGGGGAACGACTGAGTCGAAAACGGGGTTTCGAGTCGACGGGCGGCCAAACACTCAGGAATCGAGTCGTCCAATATCGGGTATGACGACCATCGAGATCGACGACGAGGTGTACGAGGCGTTGCGCATCCCGGAGGGGGAGCGCCCGCAGGCGGTGAAGCGGGAACTCGCCGTCTCGCTGTACGCCCGCGGCGTCCTCTCGTTCGGGAAGGCGCGTGCGCTGGCGGAACTGTCCACACGCGAGTTCCAGACGTTGCTCGGCGAGCGCGAGATCCCGCGTCACTACACCGAGCGAGAACTCGCCGAGGACATCGAGTATGCCCAGTAGGGGTCTCGTCGTCTCGGATACCTCTCGATCTCACTTCGATTGCCCGAACTCGGAGAGGTACCGCCGCAATCACAACGACCATCACCGTTCCCCGAGCAGGTAGGGCATACCCAGGTGGTTCACGTGGACAAACGAGAATACAGAGACGACTATCGAGACAAGCGACTGTACATCCCCGGCCCGACCGAGGTCCGCGAGGACGTCATCGACGAGATGGCTCAACCGATGTTCGGCCATCGCATGGACCGGATGACCGACCTCTACACGACCATCGTGGAGGACACGAAGGAGTTCTTCGACACCGAGCACAACCTCATGGTGCTCACCGCCTCCGGCACGGCGTTCTGGGAGGCCTCGACCCTGAATCTCGTCGACGAGAACATCCTCGTCGCGACCTGCGGGAGCTTCAGCGAACGCCACGCCAACGTCGCCGAACGGCTCGGCAAGAACGTCGACCGGCTGGAGTACGAGTGGGGGCAGGCGGTCAAGCCCGAGGACATCCGCGCCGCGCTCGAGGAGCGCGAGAAACACTACGACGTGGTCGGCGTCGTGATGAACGAGTCCTCGACCGGGGTTCGGAATCCCATCGAGGAGATCGGTGATGTCGTGGCCGAGTACCCGGACACCTACTTCGTCGTCGACGCCGTCTCCGCGCTCGGCGGCGACTACGTCGACATCGACGCGCACGACATCGACGTCATCTTCGCCTCCACGCAGAAGGCGTTCGCCATGCCCCCTGGACTCGCGGTCTGTGTCGTCTCCGACGAGGCGTACGAGCGCGAGCTCTCGAAGGACTCCGCCTCGTGGTACGGCGGCTTCCAGCGCGCGTTCGACTACTACGACCGGAAGGGCCAGACCCACTCCACGCCCGCCATTCCCGTCATGCTCGCCTACCGCAAGCAGATGAAGTACATGCTGGAGGAGACCCACGAGGGTCGCAGCGAACGCCACCGCGAGATGGCCGAGTACACCCGCGACTGGGCGGCCGAGCATTTCGCCATGTTCCCGGAGGAGGGGTACGAGTCGCAGACCGTCGCCTGCATCGAAAATACCCAGGATATCGACGTGGCCGCCACCATCGAGCAGGTCTCCGAGGAGTACGACTTCGCGTTCTCGAACGGCTACGGCTCCCAGTTGGGCGAGAAGACCTTCCGCATCGGCCACATGGGCGAACACACCGTCGAGAGCATCGAGGAGCTCACCGACGCCATCGAGGACGTCGCCGGGCTGTAACCACCTACTCGTCGTCGCTCTCTCCTTCCTCTCCCTTCCCGCCCAGCCGCCGCAGGTAGAGCCACGCCGCGCCGAGAGCTCCCGTGGCGACGGCGACGGGCGCGACCTTCCGCGTCGGTCCCGGCCGTTTCAGCACGCGGCCGCAGTTCCGGCACCGATAGACCGCGCGCCAGCCGCCACCGGTGACGTACCGCTTTTCGATATCCGACGACCCACATTCGGGACACTGCATACCGCTTCGACTCCCGCGCCGGGCATGAGCCTACCGCCGATTTGATACCCCGGCCGGTCGCACCACCGCCAATGACCGATGCTCCCGACGCTCCTCCCGAGAACCCCTACGTCCGGGACCCGGACACGGAGTTCGCGCCCGCCGATTCGCTCTCGCCCGAGGCGGCCCGCGAGCAGGCCGCCCTGCTTCGCGAGGCGATCCGGTATCACGACTATCGGTACTACATCGAGGCCGACCCGGTCATCGGCGACCGGGCGTACGACGCGCTGTTCGACCGGCTCCGAACGCTGGAGGAGACGTTCGCCCTCGACCGGGAGGGGTCGCCCACCCAGCGC
The DNA here is from genome assembly GCF_051195035.1 of Natronomonas sp. EA1. Lineage (NCBI taxonomy): Archaea > Methanobacteriati > Methanobacteriota > Halobacteria > Halobacteriales > Natronomonadaceae > Natronomonas > Natronomonas sp. EA1. The sequence continues at coordinate 679,290 of NZ_JBNTJV010000002.1, read as the reverse complement.
GTCGGGGGGGAGCCGGTCGAGTCGTTCGAGACGGTGGAACACGTCGCCCCCATGCGCTCGATCGACTCCTCGGGCGAGGTCGCGGACGTGCGCGCGTTCGACGAGCGCGTGCGCGAGCGGGTGGGCGCAGTGGAGTACATCTGTGAACCCAAGTTCGACGGCGTCTCCGTCGAGGTGGTGTACGAGGCCGGCGAGCTGGTCCGCGGGACGACGCGGGGGGACGGCGAGCGCGGCGACGACATCACGAAGAACATCAAGACGGTCGCCTCCATCCCCCAGCGACTTCGTGGTGACTACCCCGACTTCCTCGCCGTCCGGGGGGAGGTGTTCATGCCGCGGGAGGCCTTTAATCAATACAACGCCGAGCGCGTCGAGCGCGGCGACGACCCGTTCGCGAACCCGCGGAACGCGACGGCGGGGACGGTACGCCAGCAGGACCCCTCGATCACTGCGGAGCGCCCGCTCGACTGCTTCTTCTTCGACGTGCTCTCCGAACCGCCGTTCGACACCCGGTGGGCACAACACGAGCGGCTCCCCGACTGGGGACTGAAGACGAACGACCGCGTCGAGCTGGTCGACGACATCGAGGGGGCCATCGACTACCGCGACGCGATGCTCGCGGAGCGCGACGACATCGACTACGAGATCGACGGCGTCGTCATCAAGGTGAACTCGCTCGCGGCGAGCGAGGAGCTCGGGTCGACCGCCCGCGCGCCACGGTGGGCTTACGCCTACAAGTTCCCCGCGCGGACCGAGCAGACCACTGTGCGGAACATCACCGTGCAGGTGGGGCGGACCGGCCGGCTCACCCCCGTCGCGCTGCTCGACCCCGTGGAGGTGGGGGGCGTGATGGTCTCCCGCGCCTCGTTGCACAACCCCGAGCAGATCCAGGAGCTCGGCGTGGGTATCGGGGACCGGGTGAAGGTCCAGCGCGCGGGTGACGTGATTCCGTACGTGAGCGAGGTCGTCGAGAAGGGGGGTGAGGGGCACTTCCAGTTCCCCGACCACTGCCCGGTGTGTGACTCCGCCGTCGAACGCGACGGCCCGATGGCGTTCTGCACGGGTGGGGTGGCCTGCCCCGCCCAGCTCCAGCGCGCCGTCGAACACTACGGCTCGCGCGACGCGCTCGACATCGAGGGGCTCGGCGAGAAGACGGTCGAACAGCTGCTCGACGCGGGGCTCATCGAGCGCATCCCGGACCTCTACGCCCTCTCGGTCGACGAGCTCGCCGCGCTGGAGGGGTGGGGGGAGACGAGCGCGGAGAACCTCGTGGAGGCCATCGAGGCGACGAAAAACCCTCCATTGGACGACTTCCTCGTCGCGCTGGGCGTCCCGGAGGTGGGCCCCACCGTCGCCACCAACCTCGCCCGGACCTTCGGCACGCTCGACGCCCTGCTGGACGCCAGCACCGAGGAGCTGCAGGAGGCTCCCGAGGTGGGCGAGGAGGTCGCCCGCGAGATCCACGAGTTCTTCGCGAGCGAGCGCAACCGCGAGGTGATCGACCAGCTGCGCGCCCACGGCGTCGAGCCGCAGCCCATGGAGACGGACACCGGGGACGCACTCGACGGCCTCACCTTCGTCTTCACCGGGGCGCTCTCCGAATCGCGAAGCCAGTATCAGGACCTCGTGGAGAAACACGGGGGCCGGGCCACCTCCTCCGTCTCCTCGAACACGGACTACCTCGTGGAAGGCGAGAACGCCGGCACGCGAAAGCGCGAGGACGCCGAGGCCAACGACGTGCCCGTCATCGACGAGGAGGGGTTCTGGTCGGTCTTGGAGGAACACGGGGTCGAGGAACGCCTGTAGGCGGTCGCGGTAGTGCGGTCGCGGAGCGGCGGCGGTCGCGGTGCTGTGCGGTCGCGGAGCGGCGGCGGTCGCGGTGCTGTGCGGTCGCGGTGCGGAGGGGGCGGACCCCTCGCTGTACCGAGCGCGAGCGAACGCGAGCGCTCGGCGTTTTTGGTCCAGATTTTTCAAGGAGTGGTGCTCGCGGAGCGAGCACCCGACGCAGAAAAAGGTGGGGTTTTAGAAGGAAAGGTCGTCCCGCGCTTCACCCACGGTGGGCGCGTCGCGGTCCGAGTAGCCCTTGCGGCCGATGGCCTTCTCTGACACGGCGGAGCGGGCGGCGAGCTTCGCGGACTCGGAGTCCTCGTGGGTCTCCTCGGCCAGGCGGCCCAGCGCGTCACCGAGGGTCTCGGTGCCGTTCTGCATGTCCAGCTTGGTCTCCCCGTAGGCCTCGATGAGTTCGCTGGTGGTCGCGGGGTAGTTGTGGGCATCGAACTGTCGGTCGGCGTCGGCCATGAAGCGCATCTGTACCTCACCATCGTTCAGAATCCTTGATGAATGTTCTGTGCATATGTCGTTGGTGAATTATCATTCATTAAGGTCCCTTAATCTCGGAAGGGGAAGCCGTTTGACCGATCCCCGCGTTGACAGGCTATGGTCACAGCGGACCTCCACGTCCACACGACGAACTCGGACGGGTCGATGGAACTCGACGAGGTGCCCGCCGCAGCAAAGCGGGCGGGCGTCTCCGTCGTCGCCATCACCGACCACGACCGGGTCCACCCCGACCTCGACTCGCCGGCGGAGTACCGCGAGGGGGTGCTCCTCGTCCACGGCATCGAACTCCGGGTCGAGGCCCCCGCGGAGCGGGTCGACCTCCTCGGTTACGGGGTGACCCCCACCATCGAGTTGGAACGCGAGATCGAGCGGCTGCAGACGGACCGGGCGACCCGCGGGGCGCGCATCATCGAGAACGTCGAGGCCGAGCTGGGTATCGACCTCGAGCTGGAACCCAGGCCGGGGCTCGGGCGGCCGCACATCGCGCGGGCGGTGGCCGAGCGCACCGAACTGACCGTGAACGAGGTGTTCGACGAGCTCATCGGCGACGACGGGCCGTGTTACGTCTCCCGTGAGGTGCCGAGCTTCGAGACGGGGGTCGCCCTCCTCCGGGAGGCCTGCGACGTGGTGGGGCTCGCCCACCCGTTCCGGTACGACGACCCCGAGGCGGCGCTGGCGCTGTGTGCGGAGCTCGACGCCGTCGAGCGCTTCTACCCGTACGGCTTCGCGGTGGACACCGACCGGGTCGACGCGGCCATCGCGGAGCACGACCTGCTGGCGACGGGTGGCTCGGACGCGCACGACGACGTGCTGGGGCGGGCTGGACTGGACGAGGACGACTACGACCGGTTCCGGGCGCGGCTCTCGCTGGACGGCGTTCGAGAGTAGTTGCCGAACCCGTAGGGTTCAATGTGCGGGGCCTCCTACCGGCATCCATGCAGTGTCATTACTGCGACCGTGAAGCGGCCGTCGCGGTCGAGAAGGAGCACATCAAGGTCGGCCTCTGTGAGGAGCACTTCCGCGACCGGCTGGAGGAGCTCTCCGAGGGTGACTGGCTGGGGGACTTAGAGGAGAAACTGGACGTCGACCGGTCCTAGAACCACTCGACACTGTCGAGGTCGAACGGGAGCTCGCCGACGTGATACCCCTCGACGCGGCCGTCCGGTCGGGCTCTGAAGACGACCGTCGGCTCGTGTGAGAGGCTCGGCTTTTCACCGCGGATCTGCGCCCACTCGTCGTCCCTGAAGGAGGAGCAGTCGACGAACAGCGTCGCGTCCGGGTGGGCGCGCAGCTGGTCGCTGTTCTTCGCGCCCGCGGTCTCCCGCAGCGCGCCGATGGCGGTGCCTGTCGCGCGCCGCGTGGGCGGGCGGGGGCGGGTGACCTCCACGAGGTGGTCGCCGACGCGGAAATCGAGCGCGTGCCCGCTGTCGAGTTGGACCTCGGGTTCGAACTCCAGGCCCGCATCGTGGAGGAGCTTCGCCACCGTGAACTCCCCCATCGTCGCGGCCATCCGTCCCAGATCGAGGCCGTGGGAGGTGCCGAGCTTCGAGGCCATCGTGTAGCGGTGCTCGTCGAGCATCCCGGTTCGCAGCGCGCGGTCGAAGAACGCCAGCCCCTCGTCGGGGGTGGCGTCGGGGAACCCCGCGCTGTGTTCCGCGAAGAAGTCCCGGGTGGAGTCTCGGCCGTCCTTCGAGAGGAAGACGGGGAGGAAGAACCACGCGAGGTGGTCGTACTCGGTGAGCCACGGGTCGACGAGTTCGAGCCGGGCGAGCAGTTCGCGCTCGCCCCAGCGGCTGACCGCGTAGGGGACTTCGCTGAAATCGTACTTCTCGGTGCGCCAGAGCGCCTGCGGGGTCTCGGTGTTGCCGAGCCAGTAGGCGTCCTGACCGTTCCAGCAGAACAGCGCGAAATCGCCGTTGTCCATCTCCAGCCGCCGCGCGCCGTACCCGTCGGGTGCCGGGAACCAGGGCTGTTCGAGGCGTGCGCCGAACCGTTCGTCGAGCGGGCCGAGGAGCTGGTCGCGAACGCGCCCCTCGTTCCATCGCTCGGTCGAGTACCGAAACCGGAGTGGACCTGCCACACCCTCGATGAACGTGTCCTCGAATATACGGCTTGCGACCGTTCGGTCGGAACCCGGGGACGGAACGCTACAATCAACGATAATTATATATGCACCCATTCATAAGGTGTGAGTGAACGTACCATGAGTATGGGTGCCTATGACGAAGACGAGCACGAGAGACGAGAAGCCATGGCCTCGAAAGTCGATGCCGACTTCGACGACAAGCGCATCAACTATCAGGGGAAGGTGAACTACGACTCGGGTGACGACACGCAAGCACTCATCGACCAGTTCAAGCAGATCAAATCAGGACGCTGAGGGAGCTGGTGTTTTCCGCGATTCGAGCAGCCCGATAGAGACGAGCGTGACGACCGTCACCGCGAGGACGTGGCCGACCAGCGCCGCGAGCAGCACCGGGAACCCCGTGATGAACGGGACGAGCGCCAGCTGGAGCAGGCCGAACGCCAGCGCCTCCAGGTCCGCCCGACGCATCCGGGCCGCCGTCTCGGGGTCGAACCGGTACCGCGCCGAGCGCCACAGCCCGACGACGGCGGCCCACCAGCCCGTTCCGATCCGGTAACACACGTCCCAGAGGACGAGCAGCGTGAGGTAGATGACGAGCACGGGCGGCTCCGGCCCGAACAGCCGGGTGACGAGCGGGGTCGTCGCGGTCTGCGGGTCGAAGACGAACAGGTGGGTGATGAGCGCGATGTACGCGAGCACGGAGAGCACCACCTCGATGCTGGAGGAGAAGAGGAACCGCCGGTACGCCGGCGGGGCGTCGGGCGACCGGGCGTAGCGCGCCACCCGGAGCATCTCCGCGCTGCCGACGGCGGCGACGAACACGGCGGCCGTGCCTGCCAGCGCGGCCGTCCAGAGGTCGTAGTACCACGCGAGCAGGAGGACGCCGGTCTCGAACAGGACGAGTTGCATGGCGATGGCGAGCCGGCTCGACACCTCGATACCGGGGAGCGCGCCGACGATGCTCTCGTAGACCCACGTCTCGCCGTACTTCTCCGTCATGCGACCTCGACCGGGACGGGTTCGGGTTCACGGCCGAGCGCGCGTTCGACGGCCGTCTCGAACGGGGTCGGCTCGAGGGGAACGTGCTCCCGAATGCGGTCGTCCGTGACGACGACGGCGTTCTTCAGCCCGAGGACGAGCGGGTGGGCCACGCTCGTCGGCACGTCCGTCACCAGCCGGAGCCAGAGCGCGGAGAGCCACGGCGTGAGGACGGGTACCCGGATGATGACGGGCTCCCGGCCGTGGTCGATGCGGGCGACGGCCCGGAGCACCGTCTCGTAGGTCATCACCTCCGGCCCGCCGATCTCGTACGTCTCCCCCCGCGTTTCGGGTGCGTCGAGCACCCCGGCGAGATAGGCGATGACGTCGGCGAGGGCGATGGGTTGACACCGCGTCTGTACCCACTTCGGGGTGACCATCACGGGGAGCCGCTTGGCGAGCTGGCGCACCAGCTCGAAGCTCGTGGAGCCCGCGCCGATGATGATCCCCGCCCGGAGCGCGGTGAAGTCGTAGTCCCCCTCTGCTAAGATGTACTCCACCTCCCGCCGGGATTTCAGGTGCGGTGAGAGGTCGGCGTCGTCGTCGCCGAGCCCCCCGAGGTAGATCACCCGGTCGACCCCCGCCTCGGCGGCCGCGGCGGCGAAGTTGTGCGCGGCGCGGCGGTCCCGCTCGGCGTACCCCTCCCCGCCACCCATCGAGTGGACGAGGTAGTAGGCGGCGTCCACGCCCTCGAGGGCGTCCTCCCAGCCGAACCCGAGGAGGTCGCCGACCGCGACGGTGACGCCCGGCGGCGGGTCGTAGCGTGCGGGGTCGCGGACCAGGGCGACCACGTCGTGGCCCGCCTCGTGGAGCACGCGGACGAGCCGACTCCCGATACAGCCGGTCGCGCCCGTGACGAGTGTTCGCATGGGTACCGGAACGCGCGGCGGTCGCTTAAACCCCGTCCCAGCCGGGGGTCGCCGGTGCCCCCTCGCGCTCCTCGCGGGCGCTGGCCTCGGCGGGGGTCGCCTCGTCCGCGGCCGCACGGCTCACCCACGACTCCGCGGCGAGCACGCGTTCGCGGGCCGTCTCGTACTTCTCGCGGCTCACTTCGAGGCCACCGGGACGGGAGGCCGCCGCGACGGCGACGAACGTCGCGTGGTCCTCGCGGGTCCCGTCGCCCGCGGCGAGCCGGCCGACCCGCCCCGAAAGCGCCTCGGGGTCGGGGTGGCCGAACACCGTCGCGCCGAGCGTGGCGGTGGTGAACGCGGGTCCCGTCCCGGGTGGCGTCGGATCGACCAGCCGCTCGCCGCCGAACGCGGCCTCGACGCGCTCGCACTCCGTCTCCGCGCCGAGCGCGAGGTTGTCACCGGGGTACGTCGCGCAGGTGTCGGGATACAGCGCCGAGCCGTGGATGCGACACTGGAGCGTCTCGGGGTCGAGAAAGACGCACGCGGGGAGCCGAACGGGATCGAGGCCGAACGGGGCGACGGGCTTCTCGCGTTTCCGCAGGCCGACGTAGAAGGCGGGCTTCCCGCCTATCGCGGCGAGGGTGTAGCCGTCGATCTCGACGCCGCGCTCGGCTTCGAAGAGCCGGGGGACGAGCGCGTCCCCGTAGCCGTTCGCGATGAACCGCCGCACCTCGTCCGAGGTGAGCGGGACGAGGTTGTCGGTGTCGTCGAGCGAGACGTACCGGCCCGCCCGCTCCGGGTCCGGCGCCCCGGGGTGGAGCGCCCGCCAGTCGAGACAGCAGCCGGCACACCCCTCGCAGTTCACCTCCATACTCCGACTGTGTCACGGACTACCAAAACGCTTCGCCGCGAAACGCTTTTGTTGGAATCGGAACAACACGCGTCCGGATAGGTATGCTCGACACCAAACCGACCAGCGACCGCGTTCGCGCGGGTATCGGCACGGAGGCATCGCACTACGACGGCGTGCTCGCCGCGGTTCCGGCGGCGTTCTTGTTGGCGGCGGGGCTCGCCGGTGCGGGCGTCCCCACCCACGTCGCACTCGGCGTGGGGGGCGTCGTCGGGCTACTCGCCGTGCTCTACGGCCTGTTCGTCACCCCACCGCGCTGACCCGAGGGGCTTTGCCGCTGGCCGTCCTCCCTCTGCCATGGCGAAAGAGCCGTGTGACGGCTGTGGCGACTCGGTGACCATCGCGGGTGGCATCGCCAACCTCTGGTCGTTCTCCGGCGACCAGTCCGGGGGCCTGACACTGGAACTCGAAGACGGCTCGGAGTTCCTGCTGTGTTACGATTGTATCGCGCGGCTCCCCGAGGAGCCCACGCAGGCCGACGTTGCGGCGCTCTCGGAGCAGCGAGAGTAACTGCTCCCGACGACGACCGATGATTTTACCCCCACCCGGCGGCCAGTTCCCCCGTGGACCCGTCCCGTATCGTCGAGGAGTTCCCGGCCCCCTCCTTCCGCGGCGCACAGGAGACCGCGCTTTCCGACATCCGCGCGGCCTTCGAGGCCGGGAACGACGTGGTTCTGGTGCGCGCTCCGACCGGGAGCGGCAAGTCCCTCCTCGCCCGCGCCATCGCGGGGTGTGCCCGCCGCCCCGGCGAGGCCGAACCCCACCAGCCCGTGGGGGCGTACTACACCACCCCGCAGGTGTCGCAGCTCGACGACGTGGCCAGCGACGCGCTGCTGGAGGACCTCTCCATCATCAGAGGGAAGGGGAACTACAACTGCATCCTCCCGGGGGAGTCACAGACCCCCGTGAACCGCGCGCCGTGTGCCCGCGAGAGGGGGTTCGACTGCCCGGTCAAACACCGCTGTCCGTACTTCTCGGATCGGGCCATCGCCTCCAACCGCTCCATCGCGGCGATGACGCTCGCCTACTTCATGCAGACGGCCGGCTCGGACGTGTTCGGCGGGCGCGACGTGGTCGTGGTCGACGAGGCCCACGGGCTCGCGGAGTGGGCGGAGATGTACGCGACCATCGACCTCTCCCCATCGAGGGTGCCGGTCTGGGACGCCTGTGAACCCCCCGAACTCTCGACGCTCACCGACGCCGCGGGCTACGCCGAACGGCTCGTGAAGACCTGCCAACGGCGACAGGAGGAGCTCCGGTCGAAGGTGGAGCTCTCCCAGGAGGAGGCGGCCCAGCGCGACCGGCTCTCGGAGCTCGTGCGCGAGCTGGGGTGGTTCATCGAGGACCTGCGGGACCCCGAGAGCCCGACGACGTGGGTGCTCGACCAGCACGAGGGGGCCGGCTCCGCGGTGACGATCAAACCGCTCGACCCCGCGAGATACCTGCATCACACCGTCTGGGAGCGAGGAACCAAATTCGCGCTCCTCTCCGCGACCATCCTGAACAAGGAGGCGTTCTGCGCCTCTACGGGCCTGAATCCCGACAACGTCGCGCTCGTCGAGGTGCCCCACACCTTCCCCCTCGAGAACCGGCCGCTGTACGACGTGACGCAGGGGAAGATGACCTACGAGCACCGCGAGGAGACGCTCCCGAAGATCGCCCGCACAGTCGTGAAGCTGATGGCGAACCACCCCGACGAGAAGGGGCTGATTCACGCCCACTCGTACGCGATCCAGGAGAAACTCCACGACCTTCTTCACTCATTTGGGGTCGGGGACCGGATCCGCCTCCACGACAAGGAGAACCGCGACCAGGCGCTTCTGGGGTGGAAGGCCGAGGACTCCAACGCCGTCTTCCTCTCCGTGAAGATGGAGGAGGCGCTCGACCTGAAGGGTGATTTGGCGCGCTGGCAGGTCATCTGCAAGGCGCCGTATCCGAACACCCGCGACTCCAGAATCGCCCAACGGCTCGAAGACGGGCAGTGGGCGTGGTACTACCGGACGGCGCTCCGCACGGTGATCCAGGCGTGTGGGCGCGTCGTCCGCGCGCCCGACGACTACGGTGCGACCTACATCGCCGACTCGTCGCTCGTCGACCTGTTCGAGCGGGCGCGCGTCGACATGCCCGACTGGTTCGCGGAGCAGGTCGACGCGATGACGGTCCCCACTCTCCCCGAGTTCGAGCCGAACGCGGCCATGGGAGCCGGGGGGACGACGGGCACCGCGGGGAGCACCGGCGGCTCGTCCGGGTCGGGCCAACCCCCGTCGTTCGAGGATCACCCCCTCTCGGACGTCTGGGGGACGGACTAGAAGATGGCGGAGACGGTGTAGGCGACGGAGGAGCTGAGCATCAGGAACGCGAGGAACGCGGCCATCGCCTTCTGTCGGTCCATACCCGTCCCAGTGGGTGGAGCCTCTTAATTCAGTCGCCGCTCGCTCGGTCGAGCCCCGTTTCGGCTCACGCGGAATACATGTCTATGGTGCAAATCGGGATTTGGTACTCGTTTTCTACCCACCGTCGTGGATAGAATCCCCCCGTCCAATCGTGCCGATGAAGAAAGCGTTATCCGGTCGGCCCCGGTCGGTGCGAGTATGAAGGTACTCGTCACGGACCCGATCGCCGACGCGGGCCTCGAACGGCTCCGCGAGGCGGGCTACGACGTGGAGACGGCCTACGACGTGGAGGGTGCGGCCCTCCTCGAGGCTGTGAGCGACGCGAACGCCCTCGTCGTCCGGTCCGGAACCGAGGTCACGCGCGAGGTGTTCGAAGCGGCGCCGGAACTCGTCATCGTGGGCCGCGCCGGCATCGGCGTGGACAACATCGACATCGACGCGGCGACGGACCACGGCGTCATCGTCGCCAACGCCCCCGAGGGGAACGTCCGCGCCGCCGCGGAGCACACCGTGGCGATGACGTTCGCCGCGGCCCGGTCCATCCCGCAGGCGCACGCCCGCCTCAAGACGGGCGAGTGGGCCAAGGGTGCGTTCCTCGGTACCGAGGTGAACAACAAGACGCTGGGGATCGTCGGCCTCGGCCGCGTCGGCCAGGAGGTCGCCAAACGGCTGGGTGCACTCGGCATGGACCTCGTCGCGTTCGACCCCTACATCTCCGAGGAGCGGGCGGCCCAGATCGGGGCCGACCTCGCGGAGCTCGACGAGGTGCTCGACCGCGCCGACTTCCTCACCATCCACACGCCGCTGACCCCCGAGACGGAGAACATGATCGGCGAGGAGGAGCTCGCCCAGCTGGAGGGTGGCTACGTCATCAACTGCGCCCGCGGTGGCATCATCGACGAGCCCGCGCTCGCCGCGGCCGTCGAGGACGGCGTCGTCGCCGGAGCCGCCCTCGACGTGTTCGCCGAGGAGCCCCTCCCCGAGGACTCCCCGCTGCTCGCCGTGGACGACATCCTCGTCACGCCGCATCTCGGCGCCTCCACGGGCGCCGCCCAGGAGAACGTCGCCACCTCCATCGCGGACCAGATCACCGCCGCGTTCCGCGAGGAGCCGGTGATGAACGCGCTCAACGCCCCCTCGATGGACGAGAGCGCCTTCCCCCGCGTCAAGCCCTACATCGGGCTCGCGGAGACGGCGGGGAAGCTCGCCGTCCAGCTGTTCGAGGGCCGCGTGGGCGAGGTCACCGTCACCTACGCCGGCGACATCGCCGACGAGGACCTCGATCTGGTCACTGCAAGCGCGCTCAAGGGCGTCTTCGAACCCCTCGAGTGGCAGGTGAACGCCGTCAACGCCCCCCGCATCGCCGACGAGCGCGGTATCGAGGTCTCGGAGACCAAGCGCCGCCAGTCGGAGGACTTCCAGAGCCTCATCACCGTCGAGGTGGGTGACGGCGAGGAGAGCGTCTCCGTCTGCGGGACGCTCTTCGCCGGCGACGACCCGCGTATCGTCCGCGTCGACGGCTACCGCGTGGACGCGATTCCGGGCGGGCACGTCATCGTCACGCGCAACACCGACGAGCCCGGCGTCATCGGCCTCATCGGCAGCGTGATGGGCGAGTTCGACATCAACATCGCCGGGATGTACAACGCCCGCGAGACCATCGGCGGGGAGGCCCTGACGGTGTACAACGTCGACCAGGAGATCCCCGAGGACGCCCGCGAGAAACTGCAGGCCGACTCGCGCATCATCGACGTGAAGTACATCGCGCTCAACGGCGTGACGACCCGCGAAGACGCCTGAGCCGCGGCCCGCTCACCTGGGCCACGGGCCCGTTTCTTCGCTCGTAACATGGCCTTGGTTTTATATGATGGTCTCCGTATCGGTGAGCACGATGCGGTCTGACCCTCGTGCTCGGCGTGCCGTTCGCGCTCGCGGCGCTCGCGACCGCGATGCCCGTGGAGACGGTCTCGCTGGTCGGCGATGCGGCCTACTACCTCACCGACAGCAACGCCGTCGCGGGCGGTGCGATGGCCGGCACCGCCAGCGTGGTCGGTGGCGGGCTCGCCGCATCGAGTCTGGGTGGCGCGGCGCTCGCGGGCGCGGTGGCCGGGGGCGTCGTCGGTGTCGTCGCCGTGGGCGCATAGCGACTGACACAAGATATATTTCCAGAGTATCCAATTATGAAACAGAACATGACGGACGCAACGCTGCCGAAGGACGAGGTCGAGCGCATCATCGGCGTCATGACGCTCGGGGCTGCGACCCTCGCGATGGTCGCCGTCCTGCTCGTCTCCGAGTCGCTCGCCGTCGCACGACCGTTCGCGACCGGTATCGCCCCCCTCAGCCTCGTTGCCGCCTTCGGCCTGCTGACGCTCCTGTATGTCCACTACGGTCGGTAGGGCGTTCGGGGAGACCCTCCGGGCGAACTTCCGACTGATCACGGCGACGGGCGTGCTGTTCGGCATCGGGCTGGCGCTCGGTGTCGCGACGGCCCCCTCGACCACGGCAGCAGCGCCGCGGTCGTCGAAGCCCACGTTACCCCCTGGCTCGCCTCGCTCGGCACCCCGTAGCCGACTCCCACGTCACCGACGTGAAGTACATCGCGCTCAACGGCGTGACGACCCGCGAAGACGCCTGAGCCGGCGACTCGCAACGACGCCCTTTTCACCGCGCTTCCCCACCTCCGAGTGAAGCGGACGCGAGCCGACGTAGGATACCGGCCTCGCCATCCCGCTTCGTTTCCTATCCTCGTGAGCTACAGCAGCTCTTTCATCTTCGAGAGGTGCCCCTTCTTCCCCTCGAGATGCTTCAGGATGCGGTCCGTGTCGTTCGGGACGCTCTGCGGGTCGTTCCCGGCCGCCGCGGCCGCGTCGGGGTCCTTCAGCAGGTGGCCGGTGGTGAGACAGACCACGTCCTCGCCCGTCGACACCTCGCCCGACTGGACGAGCTTCTTCAGCCCGGCGACGGAGGCCGCGCTCGCGGGCTCGACGCCCACGCCCTCGCTGGCGAGCGCGCGCTGGGCGCTCGTGATGGCCTCGTCGGAGACGGAGACGGCCGTCCCGCCCGTCTCGCGGATGCCGGGCAGGGCCTTCGGCGCGTTCACCGGGTTACCGATGCGGATGGCCGTCGCGATGGTCTCGACCGCCTCCCAGCGGCGCACCTCGTCGTTCCCCTCCTCGATGGCCTCCACCATCGGGGCGGCCCCCTCCGCTTGCACGCCGGTGAGCTTCGGCACGTCGCCGGGCGCGAGCGCGCCGGAGGCGACCAGCTCGCGGAAGCACTTGTAGAGCGCGGCGGTGTTGCCGGCGTTGCCGACGGGGAGGACGATGCGGTCCGGGAACCGGCCCTCCTCGTCGCGGAACCGCTCTAAGATCTCGAGCCCGATGGTCTTCTGGCCCTCCAGCCGGAAGGGGTTCAGGGAGTTGAGGAGGTACGCCTCACCTCTGTCGGCGAGGTCCTGCACGCGGTCGAGACAGGCGTCGAAGTTCCCGTCGACCTCGAGGATGCGCGCGCCGTGGAGGCTCGCCTGGGCGATCTTGCCGGCCGCGACCTTCCCCTCGGGGAGCAGCACGAGCGTCTCCAGTCCCGCGCGGGCGCCGTACGCCGCGAGCGCGGCGCTCGTGTTCCCGGTGGAAGCGCAGGCCAGTCGGTCGACACCCAGCTCCTGAGCGACGCGGACGCCGACGGTCATGCCTCGGTCCTTGAACGACCCGGTGGGGTTCATCCCCTCGTGTTTGATGCGGAGGTTCCGGACGCCGATGGCCTCCTCCAGTCGGGGTACCTCGTGGAGGGGCGTGTTCCCCTCGGGGAGCGAGACGCCCTCCTCGAACGGGAGCGCGGCGTTGTAGCGCCAGACGCCCTCGCCGTCGAAGTCGTCGAAGGTGGGGTAGGCGTCGTAGCGGGCCTCCAGCAGGCCGTCACAGTCGGGGCAGGTGTAGATGATGTCGTCGAAGGGGGCGTGTTCCGCGCCGCACTCGACGCAGGTGAGCCAGACGCCGTTCTCGGCCACGTCGGGGGCGACGGGGTCGTCGGGGAGTTCGAGGTTTGCCATTGCCGGCCGTCCGGCGCGCGCGATGAAAAGTGGGCCGGTCCGGGCCGATTCTGCGTCCCGTTACTCGGTCGTGTTCGGGCCGATTACGCGTCCTGTTCCGTCGTGTCCGCCCCGTACCCCTGCTTGCGGATGCAGGTGAGCATCTCCTCTTCCGTGGTGTGTTTGTGGAGCCGCGTCGGGGTGTCACAGTAGTAGGTACTGCCGTCCCAGCGCAGGGTCACCTCGTGGTCGTCACCGAGGAACTGCGTCCGGACGACGACGCGCTCCCCCTCGTTCAGTTTCGCGAGGAGCTCCTCGGGTTCCCACTCGCCGGCGTTCACGGTCAACGTCATGTCTGTCTCAAGGGAGCCCCGGACCAAGAGCCTTCGCAGCCATCACAGCCCGGTGGCCCCCGTCACCGAGAGCCGGACGGCGATGACGCCGAGCAGGAGGAGGGTTCCCGCGGTCTGTGCCCGCTCGGGGATGTACTCGCGCAGGACGCCCCCGAGCGAGACGCCGAGGAGCCCCGGGACGACCGCGCCGACGGAGAGCGGGAGCGCCGCCGCCTCGTAGAGCCCGAGCTGCCACGCCGCGGCCACCCGCACGGTGGAGACGCCGACGAGGATCATCGCCAGCACGCCGACGAACGTCTCGCGGTCCAGCGCCAGCGAGTCCAGATAGGCGACCACCTGCACGGCGACGTTGGCCGCGCCGAACACCACCCCGGAGACGAACCCGAGGGCGAGCTTCCCCGTCGTGGATGGGCGAAAGCAGTACGCCCGGAGCCGGTCTTCCCCCGGCAGTGCGACGTACGGCTGTTTCACGGCGACGTAGCCGCCGGTGAACAGCCCCAGCCCGAGCGCGACGACGGGGGTCGGGACACGCGAGAGCAGCGCCATCCCGAGGAGGGTGCCGCCGACGGCCGCGGCGACGTAGGGCCAGAACCGCCGAAGACAGGCGGAAAAGGAGTCGCGGTCGAGCTCCCGGACGAGCGAGAGGTTCGCCGCGAGCATGGGGAGGATCATCACGACGACGGCCGTCCCGGGGTCGAGCACCGTCGCGAGGAAGGCGGTCGAGGCGATGGCGTAGCCGAACCCGGCGATCCCCTTCACGAGGCCGCCGACGAAGACGAGGAGGGCGACCAGCGCCAGCGTCTCCGCCGGTGGAATCACTGGTCGGGGGCGGCGAGGTGTTCTTCGCCCCAGACTCGCATCTCGCTGATGACGGTCTCGAGGGAGGTGCCACGCTCGGTCAGGGTGTACTCCACGCGGAAGGGCTTCTCGCTCACGACGCTGCGCTCGACGAGGCCCTTCTCTTCGAGGTTCTCAAGCGAGTCGGAGAGCACCTTCGAGGAGATGCCGTCGACGGCGCGTTTCAGCTCGTTGAAGCCGTGGGGGCCCTGGAGGAGCCGGTGGATGATGACGGGGTGCCACTTCTTCCCGAGGATGGTGGCCGTGGCGGTGATCGGACACCACTCCTCGCCCGCACACCAGACTTCGAGCGGTTCCTGCGACATACGCGGGTGTACGGGACGACCGAATAAAAGGTTACATCCGGTAATCGACTCACTCGGGGGTACCGCGTTCGGGGAGCCGTCAGTCGTCGCCGAACTCGTCGATGCGCTCGTGGACGTACGCGGCCCACTCGTCTAACGTCTCGTGCATTAGCTCGCGGGCCTCCTCGATGGGGGTCGCGGTGTACTGATAGACGTGGCCGCCCGAGTCGAGCAGTCGGCGCTGGCGGGTGGCGAGCCCCTTGTCCATCAGGGTCGACAGCGAGCGATTCACGTTCGACCGGTCGCGGTCGACGACATCCGCGAGTTCGGCGACGGTGCTCCCGGCGTGCTCCCGGAGCGCGAGGTAGGTGCGCGTCTCGTGTTGTTGAATGCCGAAGACGCAACCGAGCACCTGCTCGAAGCCCGGCTCGTCGTCCAGCATCAGCTCGCGAAAGCGCCCGGGGTCCGGGTCCGCGTGTGTCATATCCGTCCGTTCGAGAGACGCTCGAATAAACCCATCCGTTACTTCTCGCTTACTACGATTTCGGGGCTGTGTGCGTGTGTGTCTATGTCGCACAGCCGCGCACTCGGGCCACCCCTTTTCGTCCCCTTCCCGACTCCCCGGGTATGACCCGACGTAGAGATCTGCTCCGGGTCGGTGGGCTCACGCTCGCCGGCGCGCTCGCAGGCTGTTCAGGCACGCAGGACCCGACGGCGACCGCGACTGACGCGCCGACGGACACCGCGACGGACTCCCCCACGGCGACCCCCGCGTCGTCGGGGACCCCCGGGGCCGACGTGCTCGGTTCGGAGGGCTCCCTGCAGGCCGAGGCGACGGTCCGCGCGGCCGTCCTCGACAGCGACCAGGGGGCGGGCCAGTTCGTCTTCACCCCCGCCGTCGTCTTCGCCGAGCAGGGCGCGACAATCACGTGGAAGATCGAGGGCGCGGCCCACTCGGTCACCTCGTACCACGCGGAGAACGGCAAACCCCAGCGCGTCCCGGACGGCGCTCCCGCGTTCGATTCGGGCACCCTGAGCGCCGGCGAGACCTTCGAACACACCTTCGAGACCGAGGGGGTTCACAACTACTTCTGTCGCCCCCACGAGGCGCTCGGGATGGTCGGCATCGTCGTCGTCGGCTCCCCGCAGGGCGGTCCCGGCACGACCGCTCCCACCGAACTCTCCGGGAAGGCCGCGACGCACCTCTCGATGCAGTTGGAGGCCGCGGGCATCTCCTCCGAGGGAGGCGGAAGCCAGTACGGCTGGCAGGCCGCGACGTTCGACTCCTACTGGTACTCGCTGTACAACATGAGTACGAACATCGCTATGTCCGGCAACGGCGTGCTGTTTCCCCACAACGAGCAGCAGCAGGCCGCCTTCGAAAAACGCGTCCCCGCGATGCTCAAACACGCCGATGTGGATAAACCGCCCATCAAGAACCCGAACCTGAACATGGCCCCGTTCACGGAGGGATCGCCGAAATTCACCCAGAAACCGGTGTTCGACAGTGGGGACGGCCGGCCGGACGCCTCCACGCTCCAGTGGGACATGTCGAACTCCTCGAAGACGGTGAGCCCCGCCTCGCTCGCCTGGACCCACCTGAAGGGCGTGACGTGGGCGAAGAACTTCCAGGCGCACTTCGACATCCTGCCGCCCTCCCTGGCCGCGAAGTTCCGGGCGCAGATGCTCTCGACGCTCGCGCAGATCGGGACGAACGCCGCGCTCATCGCCGGGGGTCCGGACGGGAACGGCGCGCTCACGAAGGGCGAGTCGCTCGAACTCGTCTCGGGGTTCAAACCCGGCACTGGCGAGGTGACCGACGACACCTCCCGGCCGAACCACCACGCCGCGATGCTGTGGTTCCTCTCGGATCTGAACAGCCTCGCGCAGAACGGCTGGTTCGGCTACGTCAACCCCGAGCCGCTCATCCCCCCGAAGAAGGTGCAGATGCTCACCGACGGGATGGGGAAGACGACGATGAACCGCTTTTCCCCGTCGACGATCGTTTCGATGGGCTCGACGCGCGACCTCGGGCAGATGCTCGGTGCGATCGGCTGGTACGGCACCCACGCGGGCTCCGCGGCGCTCGAAACGAAGGCGGCGTCGTACGCCGACGGCCTCGCGGCCGCGGTGGAGGCGAACCTCGAGGCCAGCGGGCGCGTGAACGGGGGCACGGCGAACCAGGCCGCCACGCAGGGGGCCATCGGGCAGGGGCTGCTGTGGGCCTCCCAGATCGACGGCGTCGATCACACGGCCACCGCGGAGACGGTGCTCGACTACCTCCTCTCGGAGCTCTGGGACGACGACGCGGGGACGTTCGCGTCCGGCGAGAACGCGAGCACCTACCGGGTCACTGCCCGCGACGCCGGGGATATCACGGGTGGGGTGAACGCCGCGGAGGCCGTCCTCGGCAAGGAGGTGACCTCGCAGTTCGCGCGCTTCTTCGATGCGACGTTCAACCGCGGTCGGCTCCAGCGTGCGGAGCGGCCGCCGAGCCACGACCCCGAGTCCGAGCACCCCCTGCCGCTCCCGCCGAAGGCCGGCGGCCAGTTCGGGCAGGCCGCGGTGTACAACGGTGCGGTCGAGTACGATACGGGGAGCGATTCGTGGTCCGTCGTCGACGACCGCTTCTACACCGGGCCCGCGCTGTATCTCGCCAATCAGGACATCTGGGTCGGCAACTGGGGCGGCGACTTCTTCCAGGGGCGGGGCGTCCCCGGAAAGAGCGACACGCCGCCGCAGTAGTCTCTCCCCCTGTTACCGGCCGGTGTTGCCTCGAAATCGTTACGCTATCACGGCCCCTAGTTCGGACACCATGTGTCCGACCACACAGGCGCCGAAGACCGACGTACAGGGTGCGACGATCGCGGAGACGGCGGTCGAAGTCGAACGGGGTAACTGGGTCGGCGCGATGGCGGGCGGCATCATCGCCGGGGCGCTGATGGCGGTGCCGATGGCGGTGCTCGCCGAGCCGATGCTCACCGAGGCGATTCCGGCCCTCTACGGGCTCGAAGGTGGGTTCGCCGGCGTGTTCCTCCACCTCTCGCACGCGGCGGTGTTCGGGGTGGTGTTCGCCGCCATCGTGCAGCTCGACCGGTTCGCGAGCTACGGTGAGACCGTCCGCAGAAGCACCCTCGCCGGGCTGGCCTACGGGCTCGCCATCTGGCTGGTCGCGGGCGCGTTCGTCATGCCGGTGTGGCTGAACGCCGTCGGCATCACGGCGAGTATCCCCACCTTCGACACCACCTCGCTCGTCGCGCACGCCGTGTTCGGGGTGGCGCTCGGGGCGCTCTACCCGTACGTCGCGAAGTACTGACTCCCGACCTTCTTTCAGAGCAGCTCCGCGAGCAGTCCCTTCTGTGCGTGGAGCCGGTTTTCCGCCTGGTCCCAGACGATGGCCTGGTCGCTCTCCAGTACGTCGTCGGTGATCTCCTCGCCGCGGTGGGCGGGCAGACAGTGCATGACGAGCTGGTCGGAGAGGAGGTCCTGGTTCACCTGGAAGCCGTCGAACGCCGAGAGCTTCTGGTGGCGCTCGGCCTCCTGACCCATCGACACCCAGACGTCCGTGTAGACCACGTCCGCGCCGTCGACGGCGGCTGCGGGGTCGTTGGTCACCTCGGGGGCCTCGCCTAGCGCCGCGGCACGGTCGAGGATGTCGTCGTCGGGCTCGTAGCCCGCGGGGGTCGCCACGGTCACGTCGAGGTTCGTCATCGCCGCGCCCAGAATAAAGGACTGACAGACGTTGTTGCCGTCGCCGACCCACGTCACGGCGCAGTCGAAACCGCCGAACCGCTCGCGGATGGTGAGCAGGTCGGCGAGGGTCTGACACGGGTGGGCGTCGTCGGTGAGCCCGTTCACGACCGGGACGGTCGCGTACTCGGCCAGCTCCTCTACGTCCGCGTGGTCGAACACGCGGGCCATGATGCCGTCCACGTACCGCGAGAGCGCGCGGGCCGTGTCTTTCACCGGCTCGCCGTGGCCGAGATGGATGTCGTCGGGGCCCAAAAAGAGCGCGTGGCCACCGAGCTGTGTCATCCCCGTCTCGAACGACACCCGGGTTCGCGTCGACGGCTTCTCGAAGATCATCGCGAGCGACTTGCCCTCCAGCAGCAGGTGGTCTTTCCCCTCCGCACGGCGCGCTTTCAGGTCGCTCGCGCGCTCGAGGACGGCGTCCAGTTCGGCTTTCGTCAGGTCGTCGATGTCGAGGAAGTTCATGTCAGTGTCTCCGCTACGGATTCGAGGACCGCGGTCGCGCGGTCGAGCTCCCGGAGCGGGAGGTGTTCGTTCGGCGCGTGGTCCAACTCGGAGTCGCCGGGACCGTAGGTCACCATCGGGCAGTCCCACGCCCCGGCGAAGAGGTTCATGTCGCTCGTTCCGGTCTTCCGGAGGAGCCGCGGGTCCCCGCCCTGGTTCCGAATCGCCACCCGGAACGCCCGGGCGACGGGGGTGCGCGGCGACTGCATCGTCGGCGGGACGGCGTCCGTCCAGTTCACGTGGCCGTTGTCGAGGTGGTCGTCCGCACGGGTGCGGACCGCCTCGCAGGTGAGCGACGGCGGCACCCGGAGCTGGACGCGCATCGTCGACTCGACGGCGAGGCCGTCCTCGGTGGGCCCCCCCTCGATGTCGACGGGTTTCGCGGTCACGGACTCGAAGACGGGGTCGTAGGGGTCGGACTCGAACTCCTTTTCTACTGAAGACCACCAGCGGATGGCGTCCTGGATCGCGTTCGCATCCGGGCGAGAGCTGTGGCCGGACTCGCTCGTCGCGACGTAGGTCCCCTGCACGATGCCGCGGTAGCCGAGCGTCAGCCCGTCCCAGCCGGAGGGTTCGCCGTTGACGACGGCGTCCGGTTCCGCTCTGTCCTCGACGAGGAAGCGCGCCCCCCGGGATTCCGTCTCCTCGCCGACGACGCCGACGAAGGAAACCCCTTCGCGGACGGCGGCGACGGCGAGCGCGACGAGTGGGCCCGTCGCGTCGACGCTGCCGCGGCCCCACAGCTCGGGTCCGTCTTCTCCCTCCTCGATTCGGACGGGGATATCTCCGGGAACGGTGTCGATGTGGGAGGTGTACAGCACCGAGTCGTCCGCGGGCGCCCGGACGTTCCCGACCTCGTCGATGTACACCTCGCGGTCGTGGCGCTCGAAGAAGGCGGCGAGGGCCTCGGCGGCTTCCTGCTCCTCGCCGGAGGGTGAGGGGATCGAGACGAGCGTTTCGAGGAGTTCGCGGGCTTCCGTGTCGGTCATAGCACGATGTCGGCGATGGCGTCCGCGACGCTGTCGGCGTGCGACTCGTCGATGACGAGCGGCGGGAGCAGCCGGACGACCGTTCTGCCGGCGGGGAGCGCGAGGATCTGATGCTCTAACGCGAGGTCACGCAGGATGGCGTTCCCCCCCCGTTTCACCTCGACGCCGACCATCAGTCCCTCGCCGCGCACGTCGCGCACCTCGTCGCCGAGGCGCTCGGCGAGTCCCTCGCGCAGGTACGCACCCACGTCGCCCGCGTGTGCGGGGAGGTTCTCCTCCTCCAGTACGCCGAGCGTGGCTCCCGCGGCCGCACAGACGACGGGGTTGCCGGAGAAGGTGGAGCCGTGGCTCGCCGCGCCGTCGGCGATCCACTCGGGACAGAGCGTCGCGCCGAGCGGGAGCCCCGAGGCCAGCCCCTTCGCCGAGGTGAGGATGTCCGGCACCACGTTCGACTGCTCGCAGGCCCACATCGTCCCCGTGCGGCCGAGACCGGTCTGGATCTCGTCGAGGATCATCGCTGCTCCCGCGTCCTCCGTGGTCTCGCGGACCGACTGGAGGTACTCGGGCGGGGCCGGGTTGATGCCGCCCTCGCCCTGCACGGGTTCGAGGATGACCGCCGCGGTCTCCTCGTCCACGGCCTCTTCCATCGCCTCCGCGTCCCCGTACGGGACGAACTCCACGCCCCCGATGAGCGGCTCGTAGGGCTTCTTGTACTTCCCCTTCCACGTCGTGGCGAGCGCGCCCATCGTGCGCCCGTGGAACCCACGGGTGGTGGCGACGATCTTCTCGCGACCCGTCGCCGAGCGCGCGAACTTCAGCGCGGCCTCGTTGGCTTCCGTCCCCGAGTTGCAGAGCCAGACGTTGTCGATGCCGTCCGGTGCCACGTCGGCGAGCTGGTCGTACAGCGCCGTGCGCGCGGCGTTCGGGTAGGAGGCCTGCACGTAGAGGAGGTCCTCGACCTGCGCCTTCGTGGCCTCCACCACCTCGGGGTGGCAGTGGCCTACCGGCGTACAGGCGTAGGAGGCCCCGAAGTCGAGATACTCCGTCCCGTCCGAGTAGAGGTACGGCCCCTCTCCCGAATCGATGGGGATGGGCTTCTCGGAGAAGACGAAGCTACTCATCGAGGGCCTCCGGCAGGACGTGCGTCCCGCCACCGTTTATCGCCGAAATGATGGGCGTCTCGGCGTTCGCCGTGGCGACGACCACCTCGCTCGCACCCCCTTCGAGCGCCTCCGTCGCGGCCATGACCTTCCGGGTCATGAAGCCCTCCGCGGCGTCGGTCAGCGCGTCGTACTCCTCGGGCGTCGATACGGAGTCGATGAGCGTCGACGGGTCCTCGGGGTCCTGATACACGCCCTCCACGTCCGTGAGGACGACCAGCGTGGCCCCGAGCGCGCCCGCGACGGCTGCTGCGGCGCGGTCCGCGTCGGTGTTCACCGCCACGCCGTCATCCGCCAGCATCGGCGGGGAGGCGACGGGGGTGTAGCCACCCGCGAGCAGCGTGTTCAGCAGGTCCGTGTTCACGGCCTGAATCTTCCCGGAGTGGTCGCCCCGCCTGATCTTCTTCTTCCCGTCCTCGATGACGCGGACGGCGGACTTGCGCTTCCCCGTGAGGAGGCCGCCATCGACGCCAGAGAGCCCGACGGCGTTCACGCCCGCGTTCTGCAGGCCGGTGACGAGGTCCGTGTTCACGAGGCCAGGCATGGCCATCTTGAACGCCTCCATCGTCTTCTCGTCGGTGAACCGGCCGACGACCCCCGAGGGCGTCTCGACGTACTCCGGCTCACGCCCCATCGCTTCGAGGGTGTCGTCCACTGCAGTCGAGCCGCCGTGGACGACGACCACGTCCTCGTCCATCTCGGCGATATCCGAGAGGGCACCTTCCGGGTCGACGGCGCGGGCACCGCCGATCTTGACGACGACCGTCATGCGGTCCACCCCGCAGATGCTTCGTGCATTCCTCGACGGGTGGGACTGGAAGGGGCCGTGCGCTCGGCGTCGGGAGGTGACGTAAGGACCACAGCCGCGAGCGAAGCGAGCGGCGAGGACCGCAGCGAACCGAGTAGGCGAGCGCGCGGGGGCTTCCGAGGTGTTGTCCCCGTCGCTGTCGTCATCGTTGTCGTGTTAACTCCCATGATCACGGTGCTCCCACGGGATGGAACCCCGTGAACTCCAGTCCTGCCGTCTCCTCCAGCCCGAAGGAGATGTTCGCGGCGTGGACGGCCTGTCCCGCCGAGCCCTTCATCATGTTGTCGATGGCCGAGAAGACGACGAGCCGTTTGTTCCGCGGGTCGACCTCGAAGCCGACCTCCGCGAAGTTCGAGCCCGCGACGGCCTTCGGCTCGGGGTAGCGGTAGACGCCGCCCCCACCCGAGGCCATCCGGACGAACGGTTCGTCCTCGTACTGCTCGCGGTACGCACCCCAGAGGTCACCCTTCGAGACGGGCCCCGAGGGGAAGACGTGACAGGTCGCGCTCGCGCCGCGGATCATGTCCACCGCGTGGACGGTGAAGGAGACTTTCGTGCCGAGATACGTCTCGATCTCGGCCTCGTGGCGGTGGCCCGTGGGCGCGTACGGGCGGACGACGCCCGAGCGCTCCGCGTGCGAGGAGGCCTTCCCCCCGCTCGCGCCGCCCTCGGAGGAGCCGACCTTCACGTCGACGACGATCTGCTCGTCGCCCGAGAGGATGCCGTTCTCGAACAGCGGCAGGAGGCCCACGATGGTCGCGGTGGCGTTACAGCCGCCCGCGGCGATGAGCTCCGCGCCCTCGAGGTTCTCGCGGTTGAGTTCGGGGAGCGCGTACTCCGCGCTCGCGAGCAGTTCGGGCCGTTCGTGGCCGTCGTACCACTCGTCATATAACGAAGAATCGGGGAGCCGGAAGTCCGCGGAGAGGTCGACGACGGTGTCCGCGGCGTCCTGGAACGCGTCGATGTGCTGCATCGAGACGCCGTGGGGGGTCGCCGCGAACAGCACGTCCACGCTCTCTAACTCCTCGGGGGAGGAGAACCGCAGGTCCAGGTTTCTGAGGTTCGGGTGGACGCTCCCCACCGTCTTGTTCTCGTACTCGCGGGAGGTCGCCTGGACGGGTTCGAACTCGGGGTGGCCATCCAGCAGGCGGAGGAGTTCCCCCCCCGTGAAGCCGGAGCCACCGACGACGGCGGCTCTCATGCGGGCACCTCCCGTTCGACCTTCGATTCGATCCAGTCGACGACGGCGCCGGGGACGTCCACCTCGGCGACCTCGTTGAGCGCCTTGAACTCCACCGTGTGGTTCACCTCGTGGACGGTGTAGGAGTCACCGGTCTCCATGAGGTCGACGCCGAGCAGGCCGCCGCCGACGGCGTCGGAGGCCTTCTCGACGAGGTCGCGCATCTCGTCGTTGATCTCGATGGACTCGGTGGTCGCCCCCTTCGCGGCGTTCGTGAGCCAGTGGTCCGAGGAGCGGGCCATCGCCGCGACGGGCTCGCCGTCGGTGGCGAGCACGCGGATGTCGCGGCCCGGCTTCTCCACGAACTCCTGGATGTAGAACACCTTGTGCTCGTAGTGGCCGAGGGTCTCCTTGTGTTCGAGGATGGCCTCCGCCGCACTCCGGGAGTCGATCTTCGCCATCAGGCGTCCCCACGACCCGACGACGGGTTTCAGCACGCAGGGGTAGCCGAACGCTTCGATCGATTCGAGTGCCGATTCCTTGGTGAACGCCACGTCCGTCGCGGGAGTGGGGACGCCCGCGTCCGCGAGGACGAGGCTGTTGCGTGCCTTGTCGGCGCAGATGGCGGCCGTCTCCGGTTCGTTGACGACTGGGACGTCGTAGTGGTCGACGAACCGCGTGATATACCGGCTTCGCGACGTGGCGAGACACCGGTCGATCACGAGGTCGCAGTCCGCGATGTCGGCTGGCGGTTCCGTGAGTCCGAACCGCTGTTTGCGAACGTCGATCTTCGTCACCTCGTGGCCGCGCTCGCGCAGTTCCGAGAGCAAGAGCTTCTCGTCCCGGCGGATGCGCGAGTAGAGCATTCCGATATTCATTGGTCTGCGCCGAAAAGACGGCTTATTCGCCCCAGTCCTCCTCCAGTTCGGGCGCCGCGTCCAGCTCGAGGGGGTCGGTGCCGAGTACCTCGAGCTCCGCGCCACAGGTCGCACAGTCGACGATCTCTCCAGCCTCTAGGTCGTCGTGCAGGGTCAGGTCGGCCCCACACTCGATGCATTCTGCCATTGTGGTTCTCACTCGTAGTCGGGATTACTTAACCTTGTCGGACTTATCAGATGCTATACTATTGCGAGAGCGGCTGCTGACGGTGAATTCGGCCAACAGTGCCCCGCAAATATTTCCTATATCAGGATTGTGTTAATTGTCCCCGGAGGGGGACGGCGGGAACGGGAGTCCCGCCGGTCGCGGTCGTCGCGGGCAGTGTCCGCGCTGCTCAGACATAGGCCGTCACCTCGTCTTCGAGCAGGTCGTTCGCCGCACCGATCGCGTCGGTGTACGCGTCGAGGTCGTTGCGTGCCTCGACGAGCCGCGAGCGGGCGCGGACGATGGCGGCCTCGGTCGAGTCGGGGGCGGGGCCCCCGAAGGAGTCACGCATCGCCACGGAGTGGACGGGGTCGAGCGCCTCCTCGACCGCCTCGGGGGAGACGTACTCTTCTAAGGGGTCGTCCAGCACCTCCGCCGCGGCCGCGGCGACGGCCTCGTAATCGGCGCCCTGCTCGCTGGCTTGACTCGCGGCTTCGCCGCTCGTCCGTTCCGCGGCCCTGCGGGCCGCGAGCGCGACAATTTCGTGGGCGGTCCGGAACGGTAGCCCCGCCATCGCCAGCAGGTCCGCCACGCCCGTTGCGGTCGAGAACCCCTCGTCCGCGGCCGCCTCCAGCGCGGCCTCCTGCCATTCCGCGGTCGCGACCGCCCCCGCAGCGACTTCGGTCGCCTCGGTCACGGCGTCGACCGCCTCGAAGGCCTTCGGGTGCGCGCGCTGCAGGTCGCGGTTGTACGCGCGGGGGAGGCCCTTCAGGATGGTGAGCAGGCCGTTGAGCCCCGCGCTCGCGTCGCCCGCGCTCGCGCGGACGAGCTCCATCGTGTCGGGGTTCTTCTTCTGGGGCATGATGGAGGAGGTGCTCGAATAGGCATCGGAAAGCGCCACGAGCCCCTTGTTCGAGAAGACGATGAGGTCCTCCGCCAACCCCGAAAGCGTCGTCGCCAGCGTCGCGGCCGCGCCCGTGGTCTCGATGAGGAAATCACGCGTCGCGGAGGCGTCGGTGCTGTTCTCGATGACGCCGTCGAACCCGAGCAGGGTGGCGACGCGGTCGCGGTCGACGGGGAACGGGGTCCCCGCGAACGCCGCGGCCCCGAGCGGCGACTGGTTGACGCGCTCATATGCATCAAAGAGCCGCTCGGTGTCCCGTTCGAGGGCGCTCGCGTAGGAGAGCAGGTAGTGCGCGACGGTGGTGGGCTGGGCGGGCTGGAGGTGGGTGTAGCCGGGCATCACGGTCTCCGTGTGTTCGGCTGCGACGTCCACGAGCGCGGACCGCAGCTCCAGCGCCGTCTCCACGAGCGCCAGCACGTCCTCGCGCAGGCGGTAGCGGATGCAGGTCGCCACCTCGTCGTTGCGCGAGCGGGCGGTGTGCATCTTCCCGCCCACCGCTCCTATCGAATCGATGACGGCGGCCTCGATGGCCTCGTGGACGTCCTCCCCGTCGGGGAGTGCGCCGTGCCCGGCCTGCTCCACCGCGTCGAGCGCGCCGAGGATCTCCCCGGCTTCGTCGTCGTCGATGACGCCCTGTTCGGCGAGCATGACGACGTGGGCGCGGTCGACCGCGAGGTCGGCGTCGAAGATGCGCTCGTCGCCCGCCAGCGAGGAGAGGAAGCCACGGGCGGGGCCGCCGCTGAATCGCTCGCCGCGGACGACGTCGCCGGTGGATTCCTCGGTCATTCTACTCCCCCTTCGCGGCGGCGATGACCTTCTTCGCCAGACGCTCCTGGAAGCCGTGGTACTTCGCGACGCCCGTGGCGTCCTCCTGTTCGATGGAGCCGGTCACGTCTTCCGTGTTGAACGAGGCGGCGTCCGCGGAGTAGGTCGCATAGGGCGAGGTGCGCCCGACGACGCGGGCCTGCCCGCCCTCGAGACGGATGGTGACGGTGCCGGTGACGCGCTCCTGCGTCTTCGCGATGAACGCTTCGAGCGCCTGCACGAGCGGCCCGGAGACGAGCCCCTCGTACCCCTTCTGGGACCACTGCTCGTCGACGGTCCGCTTGAAGTCGCGCTCCTCCTTCGTGAGGACGAGCGCCTCCAGCCCGGCGTGTGCCGAGAGGAGGACGGTGGCCGCGGGGTGCTCGTAGTTCTCGCGCACCTTCAGCCCGAGCATGCGGTCCTCCATGATGTCCGAGCGGCCGACGCCGTACTCCCCGGCGAGGGCGTTCAGCGTCTCGATGAGCTCGACGGGGTCGTACGCCTCGCCGTTCAGCGCGACGGGGTAGCCGTCCTCGAACTCGAGTTCCAGTTCTTCGGTCTCGGCCGTGGGCGCGGAGGTCCACTCGTAGATCTCCTCGCCGGGGACGTAGCCCGGCTCCTCCAGCTCCTTCCCCTCGACGGAGCGGGACCAGAGGTTCGTGTCGATCGACCAGTCGCCCTCGTTGCCGCCCTCGACGGGGAGGTCACGCTCGGCGGCGTACTCCTTCTCCCACTTGCGGGTGAGCCCGAGTTCGCGGACGGGGGCGATGACCTCCAGGTCGGAGTCGCGCCAGACGGCCTCGAAGCGGAGCTGGTCGTTCCCCTTCCCCGTACAGCCGTGCGCGATGCCTGCACAGTCGTGTTCCTTCGCGACCTCGAGGATGGCCGTCGCGATGACGGGGCGAGCGAGCGCCGTCCCGAGGGGGTAGCCCTGGTAGCTGGCGTTCGCGCGGACGCCCTCGAAACAGAGCGCCGCGAACTCCTCCTTGGCGTCGACGACGTAGTGGTCGAGCCCGAGCGCCTCGGCCGTTTCGGCGGCCTCGTCGAACTCGTCGGCGGGCTGGCCGACGTCGACCGTGACGCCGATGACCTCGTCGTAGCCGTATTCTTCTTTCAAGAGCGGTACGCAGACCGTGGTGTCGAGTCCGCCGGAGAAGGCGAGCGCGACTGTCTTCGTCATTGTGATGTGTGGTGTGGATCACCGCCGAAACCGGGCGGTGGGGCGTTGAAGCGTTGTGCGACCGTCGGAGTGGAGAATTGTGATTACGGGCTCAGAGGCCCGGTCGCGGTCGCACGGAGAGAACGAGGGAGCCGACGCTGCGAGCGGAGCGGGCCGCGAGCGCGTCGGGCTCAATCATGTACTCGGTCATAATCGGAGTATGGTATTAATCCTTTTCGGGACGGCAAGGGTCGCCCCCGGTCGCGAGTGCTAACGCGACGCGCGAGAAACGAGGACACGCCCAGTGTTCACGAGGAACGGGCCGCCACGAGGGCGACGAGGACGAACGCGAGGAGCCCGGCGACGGTGCCGAAGCCGGGCTGACCGGTACTCGTCGCGCCGTCACCCCCGCCCTCCGGGGGAACCTCTGTCTCGGTTGGGGTTGCGGGGGTGAACGTCACCTGGAAGCCGTCGAGGCTGGTCCCCGCGGCGTACTGCACCGCACCGTCGCTCGTCGCGGTCGGCTGTGGTGTCACCCCCTCGACGGTATACCCGTCCGGGCCACGCACGACGAACAGTCGGTCCGACTGGAAGCCGCTGGCGAACGGCTCGGTGACGACGAGCGCGTCGCCGTCCGTCGCCGCGAGGCCCACGTAGGTGACGCGCAGGACGACGATGCCGGTCTCGCCCCCGTTCGTCGTCGAGAGCTCGATCCGGGGGTTCTCGACGCTCATTTCGCGCCCAGTAGCGTTTTGCGCGTCGGCAGCGACCCCGGCAATCCGGTTGCGGAACCGGTCGCGGAGCTCCTGCTGTGCGGTCTCGTTGGTCCGCAGCTCCTCGAAGGCCGCCTGTTCGTTATCGGTCGTCAGGTCGTACGTCAACGTCAGCGCAAACTCCGCGTCGCCGCCCTCGTCGAGCGTGACGACGAACGACGGTTGCTCACCCGCCTGTGTCGTCGCCGCCACCGTGGGAGCGATGACGGCCATGAGCACGAGCGTCGCGAGTGCGACGGCTGTTGCCGTCGAAGCGATACGAGAAGTCGGTAGTATCAGTCTGGTCATTTGTTTGAAAATAGTGGAAGTAAATCAGACAACAAGCTTACGGCGAGCCACCCGAGTTGCGCCCGTCGTCGCCGGTTTGACTACCGGAACCGCCGTCCGTCTGGTTACCGGAACCGCCGTCCGTCTGGTTACCGGAACCGCCGTCCGTCTGGTTACCGGAACCGCCGTCCGTCTGGTTACCGGAACCGCCGTCCGTCTGGTTACCGGAACCGCCGTCCGTCTGGTTACCGGAACCGCCGTCCGTCTGGTTACCGGAATCGCTGTCACCGTCCGTCTGACGGTCGTTGTCACCTTCTTCGGGCGTGTCGGTCGAGGTGTCACCGTCGTTGCGGTCGCCACCCCGGCGGTCGGCCGCGCCCGCCCGGTCGCGAGCCGATTCACCCGCGTCGTTCGCCGCCCCAAGCGACTCCTGGGCTGCGTCTGCGGCCTGTTCGGCGAGCATCCGGGCGCGGTTCTCGTCACCGGCCGCGCTCGCGTTGCGGGCCCGTTCGAGGGCCGCCTCGGCGCGTTCGAGCTGGGCCGCCGCCTCGGCGAGGGCCTCCGTGGCGTTCTCGCTGGCGTTCGTGTCGTTGACGAGCTGTCGGGTCCGGTTCAGCTGCTCACGCGCGGTCTGGACGCTCATTTCGGCGTGGTCGATAGCCGCGCTCGCGTTCGGCGGCTGGTACGCTTCGGGCGTGCCGTCCGCGCCACCCGCAATGCTACGAGCGATGGCGGCGACCTCTGGCCCGGTCAGCGTCTCGGCCTCGGTGGCGAGGCTCTTGATAGCGGTTACGTTGATACCTTTCTCACGCAGCAGGTCCTCGGGAAGTCCCTCGGAGACGCTCGCTGAACGATTAGTGAGCCGCTTCACCATCTCTACACGCTCCGCGAGCGCGGCGGCCTTCGCGCGGTAGGTCCCCTCGCTGATGGAGCCGTTCTCCCGCGCCTGCTCCAGTTCACTGCGCTGTTCGCGGAGCTCGGCCAGCCGTTCGCGGCTCTCGTTGATCTGGGTGAGGACTGCATCGGCCCGCTGCCCATCGGTCGCAGCCCGCGCGATGGCGATGCCGAACGCGCGCTCCTCGACTTCACCTTCGATCTCGGCTTCCTGCACGCCGATGATTCCCGAGAGTCGTTCACCCGGCGACACCGAGGTGTTGTTCGTCTGGTTCCCTTCCTGCACCGTCGTGGCAGTGCTCGCGCTCCCGAGTGCCGCTGCAGTCGGCATCCCGACTACGGACAATACGAGTAGTGCGGCGAGCACCATCGATGCCATTCGTCTCATGACACTCCCGTATTGGCTGGTTTACAGTATATAAACCCGTCATCGTCGAGCCAGATTAACTCGGATTAAGTCGGGTTAAGGTGAGGTGAAAACACACGATAGCGACGCATTGTACTCTATTCTGATAGATGAACCGACGAAACCGTTAAGTATCAGAATTATCTGACAGGGAGACGACGTTCTCTCGTCCGACTCGGTAGGTCTCTACTGCACCCCGTTCGCGTAGCTCCGTGACCACTTGACTCGTCCGCGCGTCGCTCCAGTCGAGTGCTGTCGCAATCTCTCGCTGTTTCACGCGGCCTCCACGCTCGTCGAGCAGCTGCAGTACCCGTTCGTCACTGCTCAGGAGGCTCGCCGTGTCGTTGGTATCCGGTTCGTCGCCTGTCGTCTCGTCGCCCCCGCCGCTCCCATCGGGCTCGTCGTCGCGACGTGTCAGCAGCCAGCCACCGACCGCGAGCCCGGCAATGGCCGCCGCCACGCCACCGACGAGGAGGCCCGGCGTCCCCGTGGTCGTCTCACCGGTCGTGGCCGGCTGCTCCGTCCCCGTCGCCTCCGTCGCGGGCGTCCCGGCTGTCTCCGTTTCGGTGAGGACGAGCTGCGGACCGCTTGGGCCGAATTCGGCCGGCCCACGCCAGCTCACCTGCGTTGGCTCTCGTTCGTCGGGCGTCGGCGCGACCGTCTCGACGGCGTACGTGGCCGGCCAGCTCATGACGAACCGGGTATCGTCGTCGAGAAACAGGCCTCCGAGCGCTCCGCTGACCCGCAGCCGATCACCGTCGACCGCCGCGAATCCGACCCACGTGAACCGATAGCTGACGACGCCGTACGACTGCGGGAGCTCACGTCGCTCGGCCGTGACGGTCACGTCCGCCACGTCCATCTCACGGCCGGTGGTGTTCTCCGCGTCGGCGACGGTCGCCTTCATCCGGTTGCGGAACCGGTCGCTGTAGGTCGTTCCGTTCTCGATCTCCGCCCTGATGGACTCGAACGCCTCGGTCGCGTTCTCGTCGTCGAGGAGGATGCGGTGTTCGATGACCCACGACGCGTTCCCCCCTGCACGCACGTCGGCGTGCATGAGCACGCTGTCTGGGGTCACCGCACCATCGGTCATACCACCACCAGCATCGACCGGGAGGGTCGCTACGAGCAGCATTGCGGCGAGGAATACCCCGACGGCGACCACGTTCCGCGTTCGTTGCACAGCCATGACAACGGTTTCTCCGTTCAAAACCGTTTCCACCCACGGTATCCGGACCAGTGTCCGTCGTGAAGTCCCCCGTGCCGGTGGCGGGGGCTTCGCCGTTTGGTCACGCCCCAGAGAACACGCTGTCATTCTCCCCGACTAGCCCGTCTGGGCCACAACGCTTTCCCCCTCTCCGCGCGCGAGAAGGAGTATGCTCCCGGATGCACGCGGCAAGATGGACGCCGAGGGACTGCTCAGAATCATCCTCATCCTCGTGGTGGTCTGGATCGCGCTGCAGATCGTCGGGGAGATCATCGACCTCGTGTTCGGCCCGTTCTCCTCTATCATCGGACTCGTCATCATCGTCCTCATCGTGCTCTGGCTGCTCGACCGCATCTAACGCGAAAACCGACGGCGCTTTTTTCCTCGATAGGCTAACGGGGCTGTGTACAGCGTCAACGTCCCCGTACCGCACGATGTGGCCCGGCTCGCGTCGGGCCTGGCGTCGAACTGCTATCTCGCGGACGTCCGCACCCGCCACACCCTCGTCGCCAAGCGGCTCGGCGAGCTCCCCAGCTCGGAGGAGATCCGACGCGCGCTCGCCGACACCCCACCGTTCGCCGCGCGGGTCTCGAAGATCGAGGCGTTCCACGACCCGCCGCGCGGGGCCGCGCCCGTCGTCTATCTCACCGTCGAATCCCCCGAACTCTACGCGCTCCACGACCGGCTCTGCGAGCGATACGAGCCCGTCGCGGGCTTCGAGGGCGAGGGGTACGACCCGCACGTCACCATCGCCCGGGGGGGCGACGCGGACAAACTCCTCGGCTCCGCTGTCGACCCCATCGAGTGGACCGTGGACCGGCTCGACGTCTGGGACGCCGAGTATCGAGAGGTCGTGGAGACGGTCTCGCTTCCAGTTTAGGGTCGCGGCGGCTCCCCGTCCCACGCGTCCATATCCGAGTAGAAGTTCAGCATCCCGATTTTGAGCTTCTCGGGGGCGATATCGATCATCTCCTCGCGCTCCTCCTCCGGGAACGAGGCGTAGACGGAGTACTCACCCAGTTCCGTCGCGTTCGCCAGCCCGTAGCGCTCGTCGGCGAGGATGCGGACGCCGAAGTCCGAGGGGGAGCGGACGACGCGCCCGAGCGCCTGCCGTGTCTTGCGAACCGTCGGGACCTCGACGGCGTACTGCCAGCCCGCGTCGCCGTCCTCGAACGCCGTCTCGTAGGCGCGCTGGACGGCCTTCATCCGGTCGTCGAGATGCGGATAGGGGACGCCGACCACGACCACCGTCCGGGCGTCGTCGTCGTCGTAGCTCACCCCCTCGGCGAGGGTGCCCCACAGGGAGGTGAAGAGGATCCCGTCGTCGTCGTCGACGAACTCCCGTCGCAGCTCCTCCGCGCGGACGCCCGGCCGGTCGAGATACGGGGTACCCGTCGTCTCCACCCGGTGGAAGTAGCGCTCGGCCTCCGCATACGAGGGGAAGAAGGCGAGGGTGTTCCCCGGGGTGAACCGGGTCGCGTCTTCGAGGAGGGTCGTCACGCGCTCCTGTATCTCCGGGTCGTCGCGTTTCGAGGCGAACAGCGCGGGCATGTCCACCGCGTAGGTCCGGCGGTTCTCGCGGGGGAACTGGTCGGCGTACGCCATCGTGAGCGGGTCCTCCACCCCGAGGACGTCCTGCGTCACGTCGAACGGCCGGAGCGTCGCGCTCATGAGCACGGTGGAGTGTAACTCCTCGAACAGTGGCTCGGTCACGTCGCGGGGGATGCAGGTGTAGAGCTCGGCCTTCCCGTACACCCCGGACTCGTTCCGGCGGACGGAGATGACGGGGTAGGTCCCCTGCTTCTTCGAGTCGGTGATCCACGCGTCGATGAACGCCGCCGACTGGAGCACGCGACACTCCTTCCGGCTCGTCGTTTCGCCCTCCTTGTACGCCTCCTGATACCGCTGGTCGAGCGCCTTCCCCAGATTCAGCGCCTGCTCTAAGTCCTCCTTGAACCCCGGGCCGGTGTACTCGTCGAGGAAGGCGAGCGTGAGGTCGTCGCGCCCCTGCTCGTTGTCGACGGTGAGGTCCTCCCAGTCCTCGCCGATCTGCTCGCGCTGGCCGATGCCGAGCTTCTCGTCGTAGGTCCGGACGAGCGCGTCGCGGAACGCCCGGATGGCGCGCTCCGCGGCGTCCGTCCGGTAGTCCTCCACGTCCTCCAGCTCCTCGACGCCCGCGGTGAGCGTCGTCTCGGTCAGCTCGCGGGTCGCGTGGTCGCGCGCGGCGTCCTCGACGTTGTGCGCCTCGTCGAACACCGCGATGACGTCCTCGGGGTCGCGCCCGAGCCACCGGAAGAACTGCTCGCGGATCATCGGGTCGAGCAGGTGGTGGTAGTTACAGACGACCAGATCGACCCCCTCCATCCCCTCCTTGAGGAGCTCGTAGCCGCAAAACCCCGTGCGCTCGGCGTACTCGTACACGTCGTCGGGGGTGCGCACGTCCTCGTAGAGCCACCCGTAGAACTCGTCCGTATCGGCGGTGAGGTTCTGATAGAAGCGCTCACAGACGTTGGCTTCCTCCTCCAGCGCCTCCAGCCCCTCCTGGACGTGCTGGAGTTCGTCCATCACGGCCGAGCGGGCCTCCGCCGCTTGGTCGTTCCCGTCCTTCGCCGCGTCGAGCAGTTCCTCCTCTCGCTCCTCGAGTTCCGCGAGGTCCTGCTCCTTCTCGACGAGCTCACGGGTCGTATCCCGGAGCGCCTGACACTCCTCGTAGCCCACGTCGATATGGCACATCGACGCCTTCCCGCGGAAGACGACGGCCCGGATGGGCTCCTGCCGCGTGATCGCCCGCGCCTCCTGGATGAACTGCCGCGTCTGCTGGTGGACGTTCGTCGTGATGACGACCGTCTTCCCCTCCTCGCGTGCGTACTCGAGGGCGGGGGCGAGCGAGGCGAGCGTCTTGCCCGTCCCGCAGGCCCCCTCGAACAGTACGTCCCGCCCGTCTTCGAGCGCGCCGTGTATCTCCCCCATCGCCTCCTTCTGGTGGTCGTACGGCTCGTCGTAGGGAAAAAAGCGGAGGAACGACTCGGCTGTTGCCACAGCGGGGGTTTGGCGCTTTCGGATAAAAGGCTTGAGGGGGGAGGCGAGTCGAGGCCGGGGGCCGAGAGTTCAAATACGAAGCCGGGACCAGCGTCTCCATCACCTGAACGACGCGCGGGTCGGCCACGGCGGGAGCGCGGGGCACCGGCTCGCGAGCGGTCGCCCCGCCTGTCAGATTTCGGGCTCGATGTACACCTTCGAGATGTCGGGTTCCAGCTCCTTCAGCCGCGCCTCGATAGCGGAGATGGTCTCGTCTATCGTCCCGGTGTCGAAGCCGGGCTCGAAGGCCACGTCGGCGGTGACGAGGACCTGCTTCGGGCCGAAGTAGACGGTCCGGAAGTCGACGATGCGGTCGACCCCCTCGTGGCCCGCGACGGCCTCGCGGAGCTCCCGCTCGTCGCTCCTGGGGAGCGACTCACCCAGGAGCAGACGCTTGTTCTCCCACGCCAGCGCGAGGGCAAAGCCCATCAGCATCACCCCGATGAGGAACGCGGCCACCGCGTCGTAGACGGGGTTCCCCGTGACCCGCGAGAGGTAGATGCCGAGTAGCGCCAGCCCCGCACCTCCCATCGCGATGGTGTCCTCGGTGAGCGCCGTCAGCACCGTCACGTCGGAGGTCTTGCGGAACGCCTCGCGGAAGCCGGACCACTCGTGTTCCTCGATCTGGGCCGACATCGCCGCGTACGCCTTCTTGAACGCGTACGCCTCGAAGACGATCGCTCCGACGAGCACCGCGTAGCTCACCCAGACGTTCGGGATGGTGCCGGCGACGGGAAGCGTCACGGTCCCCGGGTCGACGGGATGCGGGTGGCGGATGGCGTCGTAGCCGTGTTTCAGCGACTCCCAGCCGGCGATGCCGAAGAGGAACACGCTGACGAGGAAGGCGTAGAAGAACTGCGCCTTCCCGTAGCCGAAGGGATGCTCGCGGGAGGCCTCCTTCCCCCCGTAGAAGATACCGACGAGGAGGAACACCTGGTTCCCCGTATCGGAGATGGAGTGATACGTCTCGGAGAGCATCGCGGGGCTCCCGGTGAGGAGATACGCGCCGAACTTCAGCACCGCGATGGCCCCGTTCGCGAAGAGAGCCGCGAGGACGACGGACGTGCTGGTGCCAGCCATTTACCCGTCGTGCACGGGCGGACGGGAAAGCCCTTACCGTCGTCAGGGGAAGGGCGAGTATGCTCGTCGTCGTCTCCGACACCCACGGTCGGGACTCCCACCGGCTGGAGGGGCGCACCCTCGAAGCCGTCGAGTCGGCCGACCTCGTCCTGCACGCGGGCGATTTCACGACCGAGGCCGTCCTCGACGCCTTCGAGGCCATCTGCGAGCTCCGCGGCGTCACCGGCAACAACGACACGCAGGGGCTACGCGACCGCCTGCCGAAGACCCGCGTCGTCGAGTGGAACGGCTGCAGAATCGCGATGGCCCACGGCCACGAACACACCGACACCAGCCTCGCGCTGTTCGGCCGGCAGTCGAACGCCGACCTCGTCGTCGTCGGCCACTCGCACGACCCGGGGTTCGGCCACCTCGGGACGGTCCCCGTATTGAACCCGGGGAGCCACGCGGACCCGCGGTGGCACCGGCCGGCACACGCCGAACTCGAGGTCGAAGACGGGTCGCTCGTGGGGAAGCTCGTCGAGCCGGACGGCACCGTCTTCGAGGAGTTCCGCGTGGAGAAGCGGGGGTGACGTGTCGGGGGACACGCTGGATACGGTCGGCCTGCTGGAGGGCGACGGGCCGACGCGTGGAGGGCTGAAGCGTCAGCGGGGGGAGAGCCGAGCGTTCAGCACCCGTCTCTTCTACCTGAGTTGAAAAGTACCCACCGTAAGCTCAAACACCCGTTTTAGTTACCCCGGTCACCGCCAGTGGACGACGAGGGCGACGGCCAGAAGCACCGTCAGGCCGCCGAGGAAGAACACCAGTCCGGGTGGGAGCGCGAGCGGGTCGCCACCGCTCGCGGCCGTCTCGATGGTCCGCTGGGCGGCCTCGGTCGCGGTCGCCATCGGCGTCCCCGTCGGCTCGGCGGTCGGCTGTGGGGTGGGCGTCTGGGTGGCCTGCGGGGTCTCCGTCGCCTCCGCGATGCTGACCCCGCCGCCGTCGCTCGCCGTGGCGGTCGGTTCGGCGGTCGGCTGTGAGGTGGGCGTTGCGGTCTCGGCCGCCGTGTCCTGACTCTGCGTGGTGAGATTCGCCCCCCCACTCCCACCGCCTCCGCCATCCGCACTTCCATCCGTGCTCGCGAAGCCGGGGAGGCCATCTCCCAGGAGGGCCTGGACGAGGAGACTCCCGAGCGCGAGCGCGCCCACGCCGCCGAGCAGCTGTGAGAGGGCGGCGCGCAGCCCCGAGGCGTCCTCGTCGCGCCCGGCGTAGATGACGAGCGGCTCGTCGGCGGGCGCGTAGACGTCCATCTCGCGACCCTTCTCGGAGTAGGCGGTGCCGACGACCTCGATGGCGCCGGCCTCGGAGAGCCGCCCGAGGTGGTACTGGGCGTTCTGCAGCGAGGTGTCAGCCCGCTCCGCGAGGGCGGCGGGCGGGGCTGGCTCCTCGTGGAGTTCGGCGAGCAGGCGACGGGCGGTGTCCGAGGAGAGGGCACTCATCAGCGCGTCGGCCTCCTCGCTGTCGAGCCCGACTACGCGGGGGTCAGACTCGCTGGTGAAATCCAGGGTGGAGGGCAGGAGGCTCATCGGGCGTGGATTTCTGGCCCACCGTCATGAGTCTTGTCAGTGGGCAGGAGGGACAGGGGAAACGCCTTTAGTCCCGAGTCGGTAGCAGGGGTATGGTCAACGTGGACCCCGTGCTCGTGGGTATCATCGCCTTCCTCCTCCTCGTCGTCCTCGCCATCTATCTGATGATCCGCCGGACGGTCACGGCGTTCACCCAGGGGATGCGCGAGGGGAACAAGCGCTAGCGCTGGGCCGCGGGAACGGCCTCGATGGCGGCCTCGATCTCCGCACTGGAGACGTCCCAGTGCGTGCAGAATCTGACCTGCTGGTCGTCGAACGGCACCCCGAGCAGACCGTTCGCCTCGCAGGCGTCGAGGAACGCCTCGGCGGGGCCGGGCGTCTCGACGAGCACGATGTTCGTCTCCGGTTCGAGCACCTCGTACCCCTTCTCCCGAATCCCGGCGGCGAGCGCCTTCGCGTTCGCGTGGTCTTCATCCAGGCGATGGCGGTTCTCCAGCGCGAGCAGCCCCGGCGCGGCGATCATCCCCGCCTGTCGCATCCCGCCGCCGAACAGCTTCCGGGTGCGGTGGGCCGCCTCGATGAACGCCTCCGAGCCGGCGAGCATCGACCCGACCGGCGCGCCGAGCCCCTTCGAGAGACAGCACATCACGGAGTCAACCTCGCGAGCGAGGCGCTTCGCGGAGGTGTCGAGCGCCGCCGCGGCGTTGAACAGCCGTGCGCCGTCGAGGTGGACCGGGACTCCCAGGTCGTGCGCGGCCTCCGCGGCGGCGTCGATGTCCGCGGCGGCGATGGCCGTCCCCCCCTTACTGTTGTGGGTGTTCTCGAGCGAGAGCAGCCCCGTCCCGGCGCGGTGGCCGTCGGCCTCGACGTAGCTTTCCTCGACCTGTTCGGGCGAGATGACCCCCCGGTCGTCCCCCTCGATGGGGCGCACCTGGAGCGCCGCGTGCTGGGCGAACCCGCCCAACTCCCACTTGTAGACGTGCGAGTCGCGCTCCACGAGCGCCTCCTGCCCGCGGTCGGTGTGGACGCGCGCGGCGATCTGGTTCCCCATCGTCCCGCTGGGGACGTAGAGCGCCGCCTCCTTCCCGATGAGCTCGGCGAACCGGGATTCGAGCTCGTTGACCGTGGGGTCCTCGCCGTAGACGTCGTCGCCCACCTCGGCGTCGCGGGCCGCCTCGCGCATCGCGTCGTTCGGGCGCGTGACCGTGTCGCTGCGAAGGTCTAACATACTCTCCTCTCCCCCTCCGAACACAAATCCGTGTCGGGGTGGGTTCTTTCACGCTCCCCCGCGGGACCCATCCATGGACGAGGTTCCACCCGGCACGAAGGAGGCGCTCCAGCACTACTTCGACACCCAACACGAGTTCCTCTCGTGGCTCGGCATCGAGGTCGAGACGTTCGAGTACGGCCACGCAGTGATGCGGATTCCCTACGACACGAAGCTCACGAACGTCCCGTGGGAGGGGCTCGACGAGGACGACGACCACCGCCCCCCGGTACAGGGCGGGGTCGCCTCCACCCTCATCGACGTGGTCGGTGGGGTCGTCCTCAGACCGTATCTCCCGGACCCCGTGAACGACAACGTCGCCACCATCAACCTCAACGTCAACTACCTCCGGCAGACGACGGACGACCTCGTCGCGACCGCGGACGTGATTCGCGCCGGCGGGACGGTCGGCGTCTCGCAGGTGATGGTCGAGAGCGAGGTGCCCGACGAGGGGATGGTTCCCGTCGCGGCCGGAATGGGTGCGTATCGGCTGTTCAAGTCGACTCCCGACGACTCGTCAGACGGCGCCTAGAACGCGATATCGTCGAGCGAGCGGACCTCACCGAACAGCCACTCCGCGTGCTCCAGCGCGTACTCCCGGTGGCCGTCCTCGATGGCCCCCACCGCGTCCTCGACGAGTATCGGTCTGAAATCCCGGAGCCCCGCGCTCCCCGCGGTGTGGAGCACACAGACGTTCGCGAGGGTGCCACAGATGAGCAGGTCCTGGATTCCGTGGGCGTTGAGCCACCCTTCGACTTCGGTCCGGTGGAATGCGTCGTAGGTGTGTTTCTCGACGATCTTGTCCGCCTCCGTCACCGTGAGCCCCTCCACGATCTCCGTCTCCCAGCTGCCTTCGACGACGTGTTCGCCCCAGCGGTCGAACTCGTCGTAGTAGTGATTGTCCGCGAACTGCTCGGGGGGATGGACGTCCTTCGTGAAGACGACGCACGCCCCCGCCTCGCGGGCCCGCGAGGCGAGCGTCTCGCAGGGGTCGACCGCGGCCTCGCTGCCGGGGGCATAGAGGCTCCCGTCGGGGTGACAGAACCCGTTTTGCATGTCCACGACGACGACGGCCGTCGTCTCGGGGTCGAGTGCCATATCGGAGACACGTTCTCGCGGGTGAAAACCGTTCCTCCGGGGAGACACTTTTGGCCCTACCGCACCACCGTCCGGTATGCGACGCCTTCCCGGCCTCCTGCTCGCCCTCCTCGTACTTCTCTCCGGGTGTAGCGTGGGGTTCCAACCCGAGTCCGGCCCCATCGGCCCCGACCCGACCGCTACCCCGACACCGACGCCCCACGGCGACCCCGGTGTGACCCCGACGCCCGATTCCGACGCGACCCCGACGCCCGCCGCCAGCACCGACCTGCCGGACCCCGCATCCGACGTACTCGGCTGGGAGGACGGCTACTGGCACAACGAATCGCTGTCGGTGAACCAGTCCGACGGTCTCAACCAGACCGAGCTGCGCGCCGTCGTCGCCCGGTCGATGGCCCGTGTCGAGGTGATCCGGGAACTGGAGTTCAAACAGCGCGTCCCCGTCGATATCGTCCTCCGCTCGGCGTATCAGAACCGGTCGTCACCCGAGTACAGCGAGGCGTTCCGCACCTTCGACAACACGAAGTTCGAGTCGCTGTTCCTCATCGGCGAGGACCGGGACGCACTCGCCGTGCAGGAGGGGAACCGCGGCTCCTCCGTGCTGGGGTTCTACTCGCCCGCGAACGACTCCATCGTCATCATCGCCGACAGCGAGACGCCGCAGTTCAGCAACGAACTCACGCTCGGCCACGAACTCGTCCACGCGGCCCAGGACCAGTACTTCGATCTGGGGTCGTTCGTCCGCCCCACCCGCGAGGCGTACAACGCCAAGAA
The DNA here is from genome assembly GCF_051195035.1 of Natronomonas sp. EA1. Lineage (NCBI taxonomy): Archaea > Methanobacteriati > Methanobacteriota > Halobacteria > Halobacteriales > Natronomonadaceae > Natronomonas > Natronomonas sp. EA1. The sequence goes on along the minus strand of NZ_JBNTJV010000002.1, from coordinate 639,397 downwards.
CGGCCTCATCGAGGGTGACGCGAACTACGTCCAGTCCACCTACCGCGAGCGCTGCGAGAGCGAGTGGGAGTGTCTGCGCGCCCCGTCGGGCGGTGGCGGCGGTGGCGGCGACTTCCACCTCGGCGTCTACATCCTGAACTACTTCCCGTACAGCGACGGCCCCGGCTTCGTGAAGTACTTCGAGCGACGGGGCGGCTGGGAGCGCGTCGACGAGCTGTACGCCGCGCCCCCCGCCTCCACGGAGCAGGTCATCGACCCACCGAAATACGGGACCGATATGCCGACCGACGTGACGCTCACCGACCGGACCGCGAACGGCTGGGAGCGCGTCGTCCCCGAACCGCCGAGCAGCTCTCCTCGCCCGCCGTACGCCGTCTTCGGCCAGTCGGGCGTGGCGACGATGTTCGCCTACACCCTCTACGACCCGTACAACCGCTCCGCGGCCATCGCGCCCGACGACTTCCTCAACCGTGAGGGCGGGAGCATCAACCGGACGGACCCGTTCAACTACGACATCGCGCCCGCCTCCGGCTGGGACGGCGACCGGCTGCACATCTACGAGAAGGACGGCGAGGCCGCCTACGTCTGGAAGCTCGTCTGGGACTCCCCGAGTGAAGCCGAGGAGTTCGCGGACGCCTACGGCCGGCTGCTGAGCCACTACGGCGGCGCGAAGACCGGCCCGGACACCTACGTCATCGATTCGGGGCCGTACGCGGACGCCTTCCGCGTCACCGTCTCCGGTGACACCGTCGTCATCGTGAACGCGCCCACGACGGGCGACCTGGACGACGTGCGCCGATGAGACGCGCGCTCGTCCTCGCGCTGTTGCTCGTCACCGCGGGCTGTGCGGACCTCGTCGGGTTCGGGCCGCGCGAGCCCCCGGACGACGACACGCTCGGCTGGGAGGACGGCTACTGGTACGACTCCCCGCTCAACGTCACGACGGAAGACGGGCTCACCGAAGCGGAGCGGGAGGCCGTCGTCGCCCGGACGATGGCCCGCGTGGAGGTCATCCGCGACCTGGAGTTCGAAGAGTCGGTCCCCGTCAGCGTCATCACCCGCGCGGCGTACCGCGAGCGCCGCACTGGACGGAGTTCGGACCCCACCTACGAGGCGTGGAACAACCAGGTGTGGGAGGCCCTGCTCCTCGTCGGCGAGGACCGTAACGTCTCGCAGGTGTTCGACACCGTCTTCGGCTCCTCCGTACAGGGCTTTTACTCCCCCGCGAACGACGAAATCGTCATCGTCTCGGATTCGGAGACGCCGCAGATCGATCGAGGCACGCTCGCCCACGAGCTCACCCACGCCCTGCAGGACCAGCACTTCTCGCTCGGGGCCGGCGCGGCCACGCAGGACGCCCAGCTCGCGGAGGACGGGCTCATCGAGGGTGACGCGAACGCCGTGCAAGACGAGTACGAGGCCCGGTGTGCCGACGACTGGGACTGTCTCCCGCGTCCGGAGCGCTCCGGCGGTGGCGCCCCTGCCGACTTCAACATGGGCGTCTTCCTCACCGTCTTCACGCCGTACGCGGAGGGCCCGGCGTTCATCGAGGAGCTCCGCGACCGCTCGGGCGGCGACTGGGACCAGGTCGATCGGGCGTACGACGACTTCCCGGCGAGCACCGAGCAGGTCATCCACCCCGAGCGCTACCCCGACGACGAGCCGGTGGAGGTGACGGTCCGGAACCGCGCCAGCGACGGCTGGGAACGCTTCGACGTGGATCCCGTCGCCGACACGGTGGGTGAAGCCTCCGTCTACGCCATGTTCTGGGCGAACGGGGGGATCGACCGCGAGCGCTCCCCGTACAACTACTCACACCCCCTCTCCGACGGTTGGGCGGGCGACAGCCTCGTCCCGTACACGAACGGCTCGCATGGCGGGTACGTCTGGAAGCTCACCTTCGAATCGAACGACGACGCACGGGAGTTCACTCGCGCCTACGAGCGCGTGCTGCGCGACCGGGGAGCGACCGAGGTCGCCGACGGCGTCTACGACCTCGCCTCCGGCCCCTTCGCGGACGCCTTCGAGGTGACGCGCCACGGCAACACCGTCGTCATCGTGAACGGCCCCTCACGGGAGGCCCTCTCGAAGATTCACGGCTGACCCCTGGAGCGACACGGGTATCCTTTTAGCCAGCCCCGCGAAGGGTGGGTATGTTCGATATCGTCTCCGCCGACGCGATCCGTGAGGGGCGGGCCACCGACGCCTACTTCGACCGCACCGTCGAGGCGCTGGAGGGTGCCGGCAGGAACCCCCACGTCGTCGCGGAGGTGACTGCCGACCAGTTCCCCGACGGCGACTTCGAATTATTCGCGGGGCTCAAAGACGCCGCCCACCTGCTTGAGGGGCTTCCCATCGACGTCCACGCCATCCCGGAGGGGACGCTCTTTGATGGGGGACCGGTCATGCGCATCGAGGGGGAGTACCTCGATTTCGCGGCGTACGAGACCTCGCTTCTCGGCTTCCTCTCGCACGCCTCCGGTGTCGCGACGGGGGCGTTGGAAGTGAGAGAGGCCGCCCCCGACACCCCCATCTTCAGTTTCGGCGCCCGGCACGTCCATCCCGCGACGGCCGCGGCGCTCGAACGCTCCGCGCTCATCGCCGGCCTCGACGGGTTCTCGCACGTCGCCGCGGGCGAGCTTCTGGGGAGGGAGGCCGCGGGGACGATGCCCCACGCCCTGCTCATCGCCTTCGGGAAGGGGAACCAGGAGCAGGCGTGGCAGGCGTTCGACGAGCACGTCCCCGACTCCGTCCCCCGCGTCGCCCTCGTCGACACCTACTCCGACGAGAAGGACGAGGCCGTCCGGGCCGCGGAGGCCGTCGACGCCCTGGAGTCCATCCGTCTCGACACCACCGGCTCCCGCAGAGGTGACTTCGCCCACATCATCCGGGAGGTGCGCTGGGAACTCGACGCGCGCGGATTCGACGACATCGGGGTCTTCGTCTCCGGCGGGCTCGGTCCAGAAGACCTCCGCGTGCTGGAGGACATCGCCGACGGCTTCGGTGTCGGTAGCGCCATCTCCAACGCCCCGCCCGTGGACTTCGCGCTCGACATCGTCGAGGTGGACGGCGAACTCGCCGCGAAACGCGGCAAACTCTCCGGGAAGAAACAGGTGTACCGGACGCGCAACGGGGGCCACCACGTCGGGCTCGCGGGCCGCCCCGGCCCCACCGACAGCGAACCGCTCCTGAAACCTCTCATCGAGGACGGCGACCTCCTCCAGACGGAGTTCGATATCGACGCTGCGGCCGCCCGCGCCCGCGAGGACGCGAAGCGAGTCGGGTTCGGAACCCGTACTCAGGCGTAGCCGCGGCCCCACTCGGCCATCGCCGCGATGACCGGCTCCAGCGCACGGCCCGCTTCCGTCAGGTCGTACTCGACGCGGATCGGCTCCTCGCTCACGATCCGTCTGGTGACCACGTCGTCCGCGCGCAGATCGTCGAGCGTGTCCGAGAGGACGCGGTTCGACAGGTCCGAAGCGGCGTCGGCCAGCGCGGCGAACCCCTGTGGCCCGTCGCTCAGCAGTCGATGGACGACGACCGGATGCCACTTCCCCCCGAGGACGGCCGCGGCACAGGTCACCCCACACCAGTCGAGGTCGGCACACCAGCCCGCCGTGCAGCGTTCGCTCATGCCACCGCTTCGCACTGACTCCCTATACGTTCGGGGTGAGCCCGCGCTCACCGGGTGAGCGATGGCTTCGCTGGGATTCATCCCGCTGGAGCGGGGAGGATGGGTATGACCCGCGTCGAAATCGAGTACTGTGTCCCGTGTGGACACCTCGACCGAGCCATCGACACGCAGCGAACGCTCCTCGAACTGTTCGGCCGGCAGGTCGACCACGTCGCGCTCCGCCCCGGTGACGGCGGCGTCTTCGTCGTCCGCGCCGACGGCGAACCGGTGTTCGACAAGGCCGACGAGGCGTACGACATCGAGGCCATCACCGAACGGGTCCGCGAGCGGGTGTGACGGCGATCCGCGCGCTCCGGCTGGTCGAGGAACACCTGTTCGGGTTCGTCCTGCTGTCCGTCGCGGTCGGCTTCCTCTTCCCCGCGCTCGGCGAGCTAACCCCCCTCTCGCTGCCCATCCTCGCGGTGATGGTCGGGTCGGTGTCGCTCACGCTCTCCCCGGCGGCGTTCCGGGCAGTGGACCGTCGCGCGCTCGTGGTCGTCCTCCTCGTCCAGACCGGGATGGCGTTCGCGGGGTTCGTCGTCGCCACGCTTCTCGGGCTCTCTCCCGCCCTCGTCCTCGGCTTCGTCGTCCTCGGGGCCGTCACCCCCGAGCTCGTGACGCCCACGATGACCGAACTCGCCGATGGCGACACCGCGCTCGCGACGGTCGTGCTCGTCCTCGTCGGGCTCGGGAGCCTCGCCCTCGTACCCGGCTTCGTCACCCTCCTCGTCGGGGACGTGCCCGTTCCAGCCGGCCGCATCGTCGAGAACCTCCTGCTCGCCGTCGTGCTCCCGATGACCGTCGCCGTGGCCGCCCGCGCGCGGTTCCCCGAGCGCGTCGCGCGTGGCGACGACCAGTACCCCGCGATCTCGGCGCTGACGGTCGTATGCATCATCGGCATCGTCACCGCCGCGAACGCGGGGCTCATCCGGGCGAACGCCGCGCTCGTGCCCGCCATCGCCGTCGGTGCCGTGGCGCTCAACCTCGTCGGCTACGCCGGTGGCTGGCTCGCCGCCACCCCGTTCGACCGCCGGACCCGCATCGCCGCGACGCTCTCGGTCGGGATGCGCGATTTCGCCGTCGCGGCCGCGCTCGTCGTCGCCGCCGGCTTCCCCCCGATCGCAGCGCTCCCCGCCGTCGTCTTCGGCGTCGTGGAGATGGCTACGAGCGCGTGGCTCGCGGGCCGGTTCGGGGGGTAGGCCACCGAGTCAGTTCGGGCGCAGGCAGACCGTTTTTTTAGTACAAGCATCCGCGAGGGAGCGGAGCGACCGAGCGGTTCACTGAGCACGAACGAAGTGAGTGCTCAGGACCGAGGGCTGACTAACGCGAGCCGAAGGCTCGCGGCAGGAAGCCCGACGTGTCTTTTTCATGAACGTTTTTCGAGTGAGCGGCGCAGCCGCTCACGAATAAAAAGGTTCGGATGAGAGTAGTAAGCCCCCTTCTGTTTCGACCCGGCATTCGGCTGAGCACCCGCCACATGCGTCGGACTACCTAACGTGGCGGGCTTGCACCGGTGAGGTTTCGCCGTTCCATCCGTTCCCAGTCGTCTCGCGGCCGTTGGCCGCGCGCTCGGTGGGTTAGCTTGCTTCCCTCACGGGTCGCGTCGCGCACCTCATCGCTCGGACTGGGGGGTTTCGTTTCTGTTCCAGAGCCAGCGGTCTCCCGCTCCGGATTTGCATCCGGTCACCTGCCCGACGGTGGGGGGACTTTCCTCGCGTACGGTATCTCGCCGCCGCGGCGGCCGGGCACTCTCTTCCGAGTGGGGATAGCCCGGTGGCCGGATTAAGGGTGTCGGGCCACAACCGTCAAACCGGTTCGCCCAGTAGAGGAGGTAATGCGTGGCCGCGCCGTCCTGGTCGTCGTCTGTCTCCTCCTCGCGGGGTGTTCTACCTCGCTCCCCGGTGACCCGACGGACCTGGATGGCGCGACGACTCCCGAGCCAACCGAGTGGGACGGCGACCCGGAGAACCACTTCCGCGAGCGCGAGCTCACCGTCGCCGTCCGGAACGACGCCATCCCCGAACGCGACTACCGTCCGTTGGTTCGCGAGGCGCTGGACTACTGGGAAGCGGAAAGCGAGCGGTACGCGGGCTTCCCCATCGCCTATCGCATCGCCGAGGACGAGGACCCGGACGTCGTCGTGCGGTTCGTCCCCACCATCGAGGAGTGCGGCTCCGAGGACCACGCGGCGGGGTGTGCCCCCATCCTCACCGAACCGGGCCAGGTGAACCGCCCCGTGACCGTCCGGGTGCGCGGGAACTTCTCGGACGCCTCCACCGTCGAGGTGCTGAAACACGAACTCGGCCACACGCTCGGTATCCGCCACGGCGAGCCGCCCGAGGCCGTGATGCAGGCGTCCTCGAACCTCACGTCGCTCCCCCAGCCGGACGCCCGGAATCGGACGATGCCGTGGGGGAAGCCGGGGCTGTTCGTCCACGTCGACTACGGCGCGGTGCCGGCGCGCGATCGACCGGAGACCCGCGAGCAGGTGAACGCCGCCCTCGGCTACTTCGGCGACGGGGCGAACGGGACGGTGCCGGAGAACGTCACCTTCTACCGCGCGGAGACGGCCGAGGAGGCCGACATCGTCGTCCGGTTCGCGGAGAACGCCCCCTGCACGCAGGGGAGCGGGTCCTGTGGGAACCTCCGCGGGACCGACCCGGACGGCGACGGGCAGATCGAGCGCTACACCGCCCTCACCATCACGCTCTCGGGGATCGACACCGAGGCGACCGCGTGGCACGTCGGCTACTGGCTCGGCCGCGGCTTCGGGCTCTCCGGTGAGGAGCTCCCGCCGCCGCTCGCGAGCGACGACCCCGATGTGCGGAGAAGCGAGTGGTGGACATAGCGCGGCGCGCCCGCAGGGCGTGCCGCGAGGACACGAACGGCGAACGGAGTGAGCCGTGAGTTGCGTCCTGCGGGACGGTGAGTGGGCGACCCGTTATCCCTGGAATCCGTCTGCCTCGCGGCTACGCCGCTCGGCTTCGTCGCGGTACTCGCTCTGTCGGAGTACACTCCGATATGCCCTCGTTCGCCCGCGCTCACGAGGACTCCGCTCGAACCGCGCTACTCCCACCGGAACACGCCGTCTTTCTGCACCAGTTCGCCGTCCACCTCCAGCCGGGACTCCCCGCGCATGTCGGTGATCAGGTCGACGTGGACGGCCGATTCGTTGCCGGATTCCCCCTCGGGGAGGTTCGAGTCGTAGGCGCGCCCGAGCGCGAGGTGCACCGTCCCGCCCATCTTCTCGTCGAAGAGGATGTTGTCGGTGATGCGGTCGATGCCGCGGTTCATGCCGATGCCGAGTTCGCCGAGTCGCCGCGCACCCTCATCGGTCTCCAGCACCTCCTCTATGGCCTCCGCGCCCTGTTCGGCCTCGAACGAGACGACCTCGCCGTCCTCGAAGACCAGCTTCACGTCTTTCACGCGCTGGCCGTTGACGGTCATCGGCACGTCGAAGGTGACGTACCCCTCGGTCGCCTCGGGCGCCGTGAACACCTCGCCGGAGGGGAGGTTATGCGAGTCGTAGTCGACGGAGGCGGCGCTGTTGACGGCGATGCGACCCTCGATGGACATGGTGAGGTCCGTCCCCTCGTTGACGAGGTGGACCTCGCTTCCGGCGTCGAGGATCTCCTTCAGCTTCGCCATCTGGGCGGCCAGCGACTCCCAGTCTCGAAGAATGGCGTCGTAGGCGAACGCCTGGTACGCCTCGTAGGACATCCCCGCCTGCTGGGCGAGCGACCGGGTAGGGTGGACCGTGGAGACCCACTTCGTGTCGAGGCGGGCCTCACGGACGCCCTCGGTGGCCTTCGAGTGCGCCTGCCGGGTCTCGGCGGGAACGTCCGCCATCGCCGCCGTGTTGCGGCCGCCGCCCAGCGAGAGGACGGCGTCGGCCCGTTCGTAGAGGGCGAGTTCGTGGTCGCCCTGCTGGAAGTCGTCGTCGTGACTGGTGAGGTAGGCGCGGGAGACCTCTCCTGAAGAATAGGTGGTGACGACGTTCGCCCCGCGCTCGCCGAGTTCGGCGGCGACGGCGACGGCCAACTCGTGGGCCTCGGGGCCGACGGAGAGGACCACGTCGTCGCCCCGCTCGATGCGGGCGCTCCAGTCGACGAGGATGCGGGCGTGTTCGCGTACGCGTTCGTCCATGCGCGACCCTCGGGAGGGGGAGCGAAACCGCTTACGCTCCTCTATGGGTAGACGAGCACCGTCGTCTCACCCAACTCGATGACCTCGACCTCCTCGCCGCTCTCGGCACGGAACTCCTCGCGCACGTCGACCATCGCCTCGGTGACGGTGCGCTCCGCGCCGTCCACCTCGACGACGAGTTCGCCGTCGCGGTCGAGCCGCTCGTGCACCGTGGCGGGGTCCATCGCCTCGACGGCGTCGATGACCGCGCCGGCCTCGTCCCGGAACGTCGGGCCGAGTTCGGCGTGGTTCGGCTCGATTTCGACAGGAACCTGCTCGATGGCCGGGCTCCCCTCCTCGACGTAGACGGGGCCGTTGATGGCGTTCGCGAGGTCGTAGGTGTCGGGGTTCGGCCCGTCGATGTCGGGGAGGTACAGCTCGACGCGGGAGAGCTCCGCGTTGAGCGCCATCCCCGCGTCCGATTTCCAGCCCCGAACCGCGGCGGCGACTTCGGCGATGTGTGCGCCGCGCTCGTGGGCAGCCTCGTCGACCGGGGGGGCGGGCCACTCGGCCGCGTGGACGCTCCCCTCGGTGCCGGGGAGCTGTCGCCACGCCTCGTCGGTGATGAACGGGGCGAACGGCGCGAGCATCCGGAGCGAGGCCGAGAGCGCGGTGTACAGCGCGTGGCGGGCGGCGTTGCGCTCCCCGGGCCGTCCCTCGTAGAGCCGGCCCTTCGCCAACTCGAGGTAGTCGTCGGCCAAATCGTGCCAGACGAACTCCCGGACGGCCCGCAGCGCGCGGTCGAACCGGTACTCGGCCATGTGGCCCTCGATCTCCGCGGCGACCCGTGCCGCCTCCGTCAGGATCCAGCGGTCGGCGTCGCGGTAGGCCGGGTCGACGAGCGCCGTCGTCCGTTCCTCCACGTGGGAACAGGTGAACTTCGTGACGTTCCAGAGCTTGTTGCCGAACCGGGCCGCCGAGGTCACCTCCTTCGGCTGGAACTGCACGTCCGTCCCGGGCTGGCCGGCGAGCGCGAGCGCCTGCCGGAACGCGTCGGCGCCGTGCTCCTCGACGACGGTCTCGGGGCGGACGACGTTCCCCCGCGATTTCGACATCTTGTGGCCGTCCTCGCCGAACACCATCCCGTTGATGAGGGCGGTCTCCCACGGCGTTTCGTCCTCCAGTGCGGCGGTACGGAGGAGGGTGTAGAACGCCCATGTCCGGATGATGTCGTGGCCCTGTTCTCTGAGTTGGACGGGCTCGAAGTCGGCGTCGGGCCAGCCACGGATGGCGAGCGCCGAGAGCGAGGAGTCCATCCACGTGTCCATCACGTCCGTCTCGCCGCGCCACGCCTCGGAGTCGCACTCGGGGCAGGCGTGTTCGGGTGACTCCTCCGTGGGGTCGAGGGGAAGGGCATCCTCCTCGGCGACCTCGACGTGACCGCACTCACAGAACCACGCCGGAATCGGGGTGGCGAACACACGCTGGCGGGAGATGACCCAGTCCCAGTCCATCCCCTCGGCCCACTCCTCCAGTCGGGCGTACATGTGCTCCGGCACCCACTCGACCGCCTGGGCGCGGTCGAGGATCTCCTCGCTATCGACCCGGACGAACCACTGCTCCTTCGAGAGGATCTCGATGGGAGTGTCACACCGCCAACAGCAGCCGACTGACTGCTCCGTTGGCTCCTCTTCGTGGAGATGCCCGGCCTTCGAGAGCGCGGTGGCGATCTCCTCTTTCGCCTCGTCGATGGTGAGTCCCGCGAACTCGCCCGCCTCGTCGTTCAGGTGGCCGTCCTCCGTCAGGACCGTGCGCAGGGGGAGGTCGTGTTCGGCCCACCACGTCACGTCCTGTTTGTCCCCGAAGGTGCAGACCATCACTGCACCGGTGCCGAACGCCTCGTCCACCTCGCTGTCGCCGATGACCGCGACCTCGTGGCTGAAGAGGGGGACCTCGACGGTGTCGCCCACGCGGTCGGCGTGGCTCCCCTCCGGGTCCACGGCGATGGCGACGCAGGCCGGGATGAGCTCCGGGCGCGTCGTCGCGATCTCGATGTCGTCGTTCCCGACCCCCGCGAAGGTGACGTAGTAGAGCGTTCCCTGTCGGTCCTCGGGCTCCACCTCCGCGTCCGCGATGGCGGTCTCACACCGGGGACACCAGTTCACGGGATGTTCGTCGCGGTAGCAGTAGCCCTCGGCGTGCATCCGGACGAACGACTGCTGGGTCTTCCCCCAGTAGTCGGGGTCCATCGTCCGGTACTCGTGGGCCCAGTCCTGGGAGAAGCCGAGGGTTCCCATCGTCTCTTTCATCGCGTCGATCTGGTCCTCGGTGTGCTCGATGCACAGCTCCCGGAACGCCTCGCGTGAGACCGCCGTCCGGTGGATGTCGTGGTTCTCCTCGACTTTCACCTCGGTCGGCAGGCCGTGGCAGTCCCACCCCTGCGGGAACAGCACGTCCTTCCCCTGCAGACGGTGGTACCGCGCGAGGAAGTCCATGTAACACCAGCCCAGCGCGTTCCCGATGTGGAGCTTTCCGGTGGGGTACGGCGGCGGCGTGTCGATGACGTAGTCCGGTCGCTCCTCGTCGTCGTTGTAGGCGTAGATCTCGTCGTCGCGCCACGCCTCGCGAAGCCGCGGTTCGGCCTCGGCGGGGTCGTAGCTGTCTGGTATCTCACTCATGGGTAGGGGTGCGCCCGGCGAACGCGCAGTTGGCTCCTCGGACGGCGGTTTCGCTTAAAAAGCTTGGTACATTCTTTATATTTCGTTTATATATTCACTCGGCTCTGTTGAACGTCTCAACCCTTGATAGGAAGTGCGTGACACATATAGAGGGTGTATCGGTCACCCCCACTCCTATGCTCGAATAGCCGGCAAGAAGGCCTAAATCGACCATCCTCCGTTCCACCCCGACCCGCGACCGGAGTGGTAGCACCTCGGGTTGACTGATAAGGCGACGAAGGAATTGCCAGGGCGAGAACGGGCACGCCGGCGGAGCATCGAAGCGCCGGAACCACTCGGCACAGGTTCAGCTGTCGTCCGTCCACGCGGTCGACAGCTGCCGCCGTGTCTCGCGTACCGGGTTCCGCTCCCGGGCGGCGTCGAGCGCCACCGAGTCGACCGTCGCGACGGCCGCATCGGGCGCCGTCCCCGTCTCCACGAGCACCTCTCCCTCCGGGCCGGCGACGAGGCTCTCGCCGGCGTGGTCGCGCCCGCGCTGGTCGCCGACGTGGTTCGCGCCGACCGCGTAACAGGGGCCGTCGAGCGCTCGCGACCGCAGGAGGAGCCGCCAGTCGCTGCGGAACGATGTCCGCCACGCAGCCCCGACGGCGAGCACGTCACAGTCCCGCTCGGCGTACGCCAGCGCCAGTTCGGGGAAGTTGAGGTCGTAACACAGCAGGAACCCGACGCGGCCGACGCGCGTGTCGGCAACGACCGGGCCAGCCCCCGTGTCGAACGCGCTCGGCTCGTCGCCCCAGGGGTAGCACTTCCGGTAGGTCGCCTGCACGCCGTCGCCGTCGACGAGGACGAATACGTTGTACAGCGCGTCGCCGTCCCGCTCGGGAAGGCCGACGACGAGTTCGGTGTCGGTCCAGCCAGCGATGTCGACCAGGGGTGCCGTCAGGTCGCCGGGGACCGGCGTCGCCCGCTCTCGCGCCACCGACAGGTCGTACCCCGTCACGCACAGCTCCGGGAACACGGCGAGGTCCGCGTCCGCCTGCTCGGCTAGCGCCGCGATGCGCTCGTAGTTCGCGTCGAGGCCGCCCACGACCGGCTCGAACTGGCACGCGGCGACGCGCGGCGTCATGCCGGGTCACCCGCGTCGTCTCGGTCGACCATCTCGTGTTGGGGCTGGCACCAGCCGGGCAAGGGCGTTGCCGGCCACATGTCCACCGTTTAAACGACCGGCTGGGCGAATAAACCCCGGCATATGTTCGTCTGAAAGCCCAACGGCGGCTGGCGCCAGCATCCCGGTAATGAGCACCGACGACGCGACGCCTGCCCCCGACGGCCTCGCCGCCCGACTCGACGGTGAGGTTGACTTCGGCGCCGCCGCCAGGCACCTGTACGCCACCGACGCGAGCATCTACGAGGTCGAGCCCAGCGGCGTCACCTTCCCCCAGTCCCGCGAGGACATCCGCGAGATCGTGGCGTTCGCCCGCGAACACGACCTCTCCATCACGGCCCGCGGCGCCGGCTCGTCGCTGACGGGGAACGCGGTCGGTGAGGGCATCGTCGTCGACTGCGAGCGACACCTCGACGACGTGGTCGAGGTCGACTCCGACACGCAGACGGCGACCGTCCAGCCGGGCGTCGTTCTCGACGACCTCAACGCGATGCTCGAGGCGCACGACCTCTACTTTCCCCCGGACCCCTCGACGTCGAGTACCTGCACCATCGGCGGGATGGTCGCCAACGACGCGGCTGGCGCCCACTCGGTCCGCCACGGCACGACTCGCGACAACGTCCGGCGCGTCGAGTGCGTGCTGGCCGATGGCACCGTCGCCGACTTCCGGCGCTACGAGGGCGCCGACCTCGAGGCGGTGTTCGAACGGGACGACCGCGTCGGCGAGGTCCACCGGACCGTGCGCGACCTTGTCGCCGAGCACGCCGCCGAGATCGACGCCCGCTACCCCGACGTCGAGCGGAACTCGAGCGGCTACGACCTCGAGTCGAGCGCCGACCCCGACGGCGAGTGGCTCGACCTGTCCCGGCTCGTGGTCGGTAGCGAAGGGACGCTCGGCGTCATCACCGAGGTGACGCTCGAGTTGACGGAGCGGCCCGAGACCCGTGCCGCCGCGCTCGTGTTCTACGACGATGTCGTCACCGCCGCGGCCGCCGTCGCCGGGACGCTCGAGGCGGACCCCAGCGCGGTCGAACTCATCGACGACGCCGTGCTCGGCTACGCCCGCGACGCCTGGGGGTTCGACCTCGTCCCCGAGGACGCGGGGGCGGCGCTGCTCGTCGAGGTGGAGACCACGCACGCGGCCCAGGAGCGCGACCTCGACGCGGCCGTCGCCGCCGCCCGGACCGACGCGACGGTCGCAGTCGAGCGGGCGACCGACGACGCCATGCAGGACCGCCTCTGGAAGGTGCGGAAAGCGTCCAACCCGCTGCTCAACCGTCGGATGGGTGACGAGCAGGCGCCGTCGTTCATCGAGGACGCCGCGATTCCGCCCGAATCCCTCCCGACCTATCTGGAGCGCGTCGGCGACGTGCTCCGCGAGCACGACCTCGAGGCGAGCGTGTTCGGCCACGCGGGCCAGGGCGTCCTCCACATCAAGCCGTTCCTGAACCTGCAGGAGGAGGGGGACCGCGAGGCGCTCCGCGCGGTGTCCGAGCGGGTCCACGACATCGTGCTCGATGTCGGCGGGTGCGTCTCCGGCGAACACGGCGACGGGCGACTCCGCTCGGAGTACCTCCCGCAGATGTACGGCGACGAACTCTACTCGGCGTTCGTGGAGGTGAAGCGGACGTTCGACCCCGAGGACGTCTGCAACCCCGCGAAGGTCGTCCCGTCGCGCGACGGGGAACTGGCGTCCGTCGACGAGGACCTCCGGTTCGAGGGGTACGATCCGGCCGCGGTGGACACGGCGCTCGACTTCGGTGACGAGGGCGGGTTCGACTCGCTGGTCGAGCAGTGCAACGGCTGCTCGAAGTGTCGGACCACCGGAAGCGGAGTGATGTGCCCCTCCTACCGGGCGACTGGTGAGGAGGTTACGAGCACCCGGGGGCGGGCGAACATGCTTCGGGCGGCCATCGACGGCGAACTCGGGGAGGACGCGCTCACGAGCGATGAGTTCCAGGAGGCCGTGCTCGACCGCTGTCTCGCGTGCAAGGCCTGCGAGACCGAGTGTCCGACCGGCGTCGACATGGCGAAACTCAAGACCGAGGCGAAACACCAGAAGCACCAGGAAGAGGGCGTGCCGCTCCGGGCTCGGCTGTTCGGGAACGTCCGGCTCCTCAATCGGGCGGGGAGCGCGCTCGCGCCGCTGGCCAACCGCCTGAAGGAGTTCGGCCCGGGGCGCGTCCTCGCGGAGAAGACGCTGGGCATCGACCGGCGGCGCACGCTCCCCGCGTTCGCGGCCGAGTCGTTCCCCGAGTGGGTCGCGAGTCACGAGCCACACCCGGCGGCCGGCGAGCGTGGCACGGTCGCGCTGTTCCCGGACTGCTACACGGCGTACAACCATCCGGCAGTCGGCCAGGCGACGGTGCGGCTGCTCGAATCGCTCGGCTACGCCGTCGAGGTTCCCGACATCGACTGCTGTGGCCGCGCCGCGCTCTCACAGGGGCTCATCGAGCGGGCACGCGGGTTCGCCGAGACGAACGCCGATGTCCTGGGCGCGTACGCCGACCGCGGCGTGCCGGTCGTGGGCGTCGAGCCCTCGTGTGTCAGCGCCCTCACGGAGTACGACGACCTGCTCGACGAGCCGAACGGGGTGCCCGCGGCCAGCCGGACCGTCGCGTCGTTCCTCCGCGACCGCGTCGACGCCGGCGCCATCGACCTCGCCCACGCGGCCGACGCGACAGACGCGACCGTCGCATTCCACGGCCACTGCCACGCGACGACGAAGGGCTGGGACGTCGACCCGGTGGCGCTGCTCCGGCAGGCGGGCTACGAGGTGCGTCCCGTCGACGCCACCTGCTGTGGAATGGCCGGCGCGTTCGGCTACGAGACCGAACACTACGACCTCTCGACGACGCTGGGCGCCGACCTGGAGGAGAAACTCGACGCCACGGACGCCGACCTCGTGGCCGCAAGCGGCGCGTCGTGCAGCCAGCAACTCGCCGACCGCGACGTGGAGACGCACCATCCGATGGAGCTGCTCGCGGAGGTGGTCGCGTGACCGCCATCGACGACGCGGAACCGGCGTACGACCTGCTCGACGGGGCGCTCGACGTGCACGTCCACACCGCGCCCGATCTCGTCGAGCGGTTCCAGAGCGATGTCGCGCTCGCGCACGCCGTGCGGGACGCGGGGATGCGTGGCGCCGTCGTGAAGAGCCACGTCGTTCCGACGGCTGGGCGGGTCGAACTCGCGAACGAGGCGCTCGGCGAGCAGGTGCTGTACGGCGGGGTCGCGCTCAACGGGAGCGTGGGCGGCGTCAACCCCGACGCCGCGGAGGTGGCGCTCGACCTCGGCGCGAAGGTCGTCTGGCTCCCGACCGCGTGGAGCCACAACCACGCGAGCCAGGCGCGGGCCACGGGCGTCGAACGGTTCGTCGGCCAGCGCGTCCCCGACGCCGACGAGGACCTCCACGTCACCGCTGACGGCGACCTGACGCCCGCCACTCGGCGCGTCGTCGATCTCGTCGCGGAGCACGACGCGGTGCTGGGGACGGGCCACGTCCACCCCGACGCCATCGAGACGGTGGTCGACGCCTGCGCCAACGCGGGCACGCGTTGTCTCGTCAACCACCCGTTCTTCCGCGTGCTCGATCTCTCCATCGACCAGCAGGCGGCGCTCGCGGACCGGGGCGCCGTGATGGAGTTCTGTGGGTACGCCGTCCAGAGCACCGAGGGTCACACCGTCGAGCGCGTCGCCCGGGCGGTCGAGCGTCTCGGCCCCGAGCACTGCCTGCTGGCGACGGACTTCGGGCAGGCGTCGAACCCGCCCGTCGAGGGGCTCGCGAAGTTCGCGGCCGCGCTCGTCGACGCGGGCCTCGACCGCGAGACCGTCCGTCGCCTCCTGTCTGAGACGCCGACCGACCTGCTCGGCGTGTAGCCGGATGTCGACCCGCACTTGAACGGTGTGACATGTAGCCGCGAATCCTGATACGGGATATCCCGCTACGTCGGCGTGCAATGGCAGATTACCCTGTCGTCAACGGTCACCACCACATCGGCAACCCCAACGCCGAACAGGACCGCACGTTCGAGTGGTCCGAGAGCATCGCCCAGATCATCGACGCGATGGACGAAAACGAGGTCGACGCGACCATTCTCCAGCCGCTGGGCGGCGAGAACGACCGCTCAGTCACCGAGGTTCACGACCACATCTACGAGGCCTCCCAGGCGTACGAGGGGCGCATCTTCGGTACTGCGGCGGTCAACCCGCACCTCGGCAGCGAGTTCGTCCACGAGGAGATCACCCGCTGTGTGCAGGAACTCGACTTCAAGTTCGTCAAGCTGCACACGCTCGCGTGGGGCGTCGACCCCACCTCCGACATCGCCTACGACGTCTACGATGCCTGCGTCGAGAACGACGTGCCGGTGATGGTCCACACCGGCCCCCACGGAATGCCGTTCTCCATTCCCGGGATGTTCATGCCGGTCGCCGAAGATTACCCCGACCTCCCGATCATCTTCGCGCACATGGGCGGCGCATACACGCTCACGCAGGAGGCCATCTTCATGGCCGAGCGCTACGACAACATCTACCTCGACACGACGCTCGCACTGAACATGTACATCCGGCGGGCGATGGAGGCGGTCGGCGCCGACCGGCTCATCATGGCCGCCGAGCACTCGACGAACATCCCGGTCGCGCTCACGAAGATCGACTGCATCGGCGCGAGCGAGGAGCAGAAGCGGAAGATCCTCGGGCAGAACGCCATCGACCTGTACGACCTCGACGTGGCAAAACAGGACTGGGACGAACAGGAAGCCACCGCCGCCGACGACTGAGGCGACCGTGACGACGGACGACGCCGTCGCGTTCGCCCGCACCGCGAGCCATCGACGGGGCGAGGAGCCAGTCGCCACCCATCTCCGGGCCCGGGTGCTCGACACGCTGGCCGCGGCGACGGCGGGCTATCGCCTCCCGACCGCCGACATCCTCCGGACGTACGCCACCGACCGGTTTGCCGACGCAGTCGATGCCACACTTCTCGACGGCACTGGTACTCGTGTGTCGCTCGAAGCGGCGACGCTGGTGAACGCCACCGCGGCCAACGCGCTCGACATCGACGACGGCCACCGCGAGGTGAAGGGCCACCCGGCGGCGGTCGTCGTGCCCGCGGCGCTCGCCGCAGCGGAAGCCGCGGACGCGACGGTCGGCGAGTTCCTCGACGCCGTCCTCGTGGGGTACGAACTCGGGGTCCGTGCCGGCCTCGCCATCCACGCGACCGACGCCGTCTACACCGGCACCGGGTCATGGGGGGCTGTCGGCGCCGCGGCCGCCGTCGGGCGGCTCCGGAACCACGACCCGGAGACGCTCGCGGCCGCGCTCGGTACCGCCGAGTACCACGCTCCGCGGACGCCCATCATGCGCGGCGTCGAGAAACCCGGGATGACGAAAGACGGCATCGGCTGGGGGTCGTACGCGGGCACCGCGGCGGCGCTGCTGGCCGAGCGGGGATTCACCGGGTCCGGGACCGTCTTCGACGAGGCGACGGTCGCCGTCACCGACTCGCTGGGCGAGCAGTTCCACGTCACCGAAGGCTACCTGAAGCCGTACCCGTGCTGCCGGTGGGCGCAGCCCGGAGTCGCCGCCAGCCTCGACCTCCGGGAGCGGGCGCGCTTCGACCCCGAGGCGATCGAACGCGTCGAGGTCGAGACGTTCGCGGAGGCGACACACTTGGGTACACGCGCGCCCGACTCCCCGGAGGCCTCCGAGTACTCGTACCCGTATCCGGTCGCAGTGGCGCTGGCCCGCGGCCGGTTCACGCCCGCCGACCTGGAAGCGTCGGCGCGGGGAGACGACGCCGTCAGGCGGCTGGCCGAGCGCGTCGACCTCGTCGTCGACGAGGGGCTCGACGACCGGTTCCCCGCCGAGTGTCTCGCCCGTGTCACCGTCGAGACACCAGCCGAGACGTACCGTTCGGACGTGCGGCGCCCGCCAGGGGCCCGCGAACAGCCGCTCACCCGCGCAGAGCGGGGCGAGAAAGCCCGCCGGCTTCTCGCGCCCACGGTCGACGCGGCGGCCGTCGAAACACTCCGGGAGACGCTCCGGAAACCCGACCAACCGGTACGGGCGCTCCTCACGCCGTGGTCGGATTCGGCGTGATACTTAACCTATCTGGGGAGGTCTAGAGAGGAAAGCCATGCTGACTGCGAAGGTGTGTGTCCGGTACGAGGGCGACTGGACGGCGGAGCTGGCGGCACACGACGTGTTCGGCGAGTTCATCGCGTCGACGTTCCGCGACCGCCGCTACGTCGGCATCATGGCTGTCGAGTGCAACGCGGACGAGGTGGAGAAGGTTCTCGACATCATCGGAAGCCACCGCATGATCGACGAGGTGGAGGTCGTAGAGGAGTTCGCCGCGGACGAGCGAAACCGGAGTTCGCTGACGCTGTTCCTCGAGGGGCAACTGACGGAGTTCACGCCCCTGCAGACGCTACTGTACGAGGGGTTCCTCCCCATCGGGCCGACGAAACTCGAGAACGGGCGGGAGTGTTTCGACCTCCTGTTGCACGACCGCGACGAGTTGTCGAAGGCCATCGAACTGCTGGGGGAGTTCGGCAGCGTGACCGTCGACCGCATCAGCGAGGAGTTCAGCCGCGAGGTGGTCCCCTCGCGGACCGGCTGGCAGTCGCTGCTCGCGTCGATTCCACCGCGCCGACGGGAACTGCTGAACCTCGCGCTCGAGGAGGGGTACTTCGAGATTCCACGAAAGGTCACGCTCGAGGAACTGGCCGACGAGATGGGCATCACCAAGACGACGGCCTCCACACACCTCCGGAAGGCCGAACGCCAACTCGTGGAGTTCCTCCTCCCCTACATCAACCTCGCGGCCGAGACGGACGAGTGATAAACGTCGCCATATGTTGGGCGGGCGACTCAAGGCGTCGCTGGCCGAGTCAAAGAGTATGACACGCGTGCTGCTCCCCGTGAGCAACCACTCCCGCTGGGCCGAGAGCGTCGCCGAGGTGGTCGTCGACACGGAGGCCGCCGCCGACCTCACGGCAGTCGTGACCCATGTCTTCGACGAGGAAGAAGTCGCCTCGACGAACACGAACCTCGACATCGAGGGACGGGCGAAGGTGGACGAGCTGGCGATCCGGAAGTCCGGCGTGAACGCGGCGACAGAGCGCCTGAAGGAAGCCGGCATCGACACCGAGGTTCGCGGTGTGGAACACGAAGGGGAGCCTGCCGCTGCCATCGTCGACGCCGTCGACGAGGAGGACGTCGACCGCCTCTACATGTATAGCCGCAAGCGAAGCCCGGCCGGGAAGGCCGTCTTCGGAAGCACGCTCCAGCAGGTCATTCTCCAGGCCGGCGTTCCCATCGTCGTGGTCCCCTCGAATGCGCTGTGACGCGCGCCCCCGGGAACGCTCGCTGTCTCGGCAGGATTCGAGCCGATTAATAAAAGGTCACAATAGTTCGCGCGAACGGTTACCCCAGTAGGTCCGACACACTCGGTAGAGCATGACACCAAAGCACACGCGCCGACAGGTTCTGAAGCAGGGGGCAGTCGCCGGCGGTGCCACCGGGCTCACGGCACTGGCTGGTTGTACGAGCTTCATCGGCGGCGCCAGCGGGACGGTGAAGGTCGGGTCGAAGCAGTTCACCGAGCAGGAACTGCTCGGCTACATGGCCTACGAGTCGCTGAAGGCGAACACGGACGTGAAGGTCGTCAACGAGGTCGGATTGGGCGGCACCACGACCAACTTCCGGGCGGTGAAGAACGACGAGATCGACCTCTACTGGGAGTACACGGGCACCGCGTGGGCCACGCTCCCGCCCAAGCACGACAAGGTCATCACCGACCCGAAGAAGATCTACAACAAGGTGGACAAGGAGTTCAACAAGCAGCACAGCCTCGATTTCCTCCAGCGGGCGCCGTTCAACAACACGTACGTGCTGACGGCGAACCCGGACTGGGTCGAGAAGACGGGCGTGAAGACTATCTCCGACTTCGCCGAATACGTCAATAACGGGAACACCGACTTCACGGTGGTGCTGAACGCGGAGTTCGAGAAGCGGCCCGACGGCTGGCCCGGCCTCGCCAAACACTACGGCTTCGACGACGTCCGCTCGAAGCTCAATGTAAAGAACGTCAGTTCGGGTCTCACCTACCAGACGGTCGGCCAGGGCGACGCGCAGGTGGGCGTCGGCTTCAACACGAACCCGAAGATCATCAAGTTCGACCTCGTTGTGCTGAAAGACGACAAGAAGTTCTTCCCGGTGTACAACCCGGCACCGCTGGTGAGACAGGACACCCTGAACTCGAACCCGTCGATCAAGAAGCCGCTGAACGCCATCGGGCCGAAGCTCTCGACGGACCAGATCCGGAACCTGAACAAGCAGGTGTCCATCGACGGCGCGGACGCCCAGAAGGTGGCTCGGGAGTTCCTGAAGAACGAAGGGCTCATCTGAGATGCTCACCACCGTCGCGACCGTCGCGAGTCCACCGCTGTTCGTTCACGCCTACGTCGAGTACATCCTCTCGAACAGCGGGAGCCTCGTGCGACTCACGCTCCAGCACATCTCCATCATCGTGCAGGCGATCGCCATCGCAGTGCCGCTCGGCGTCGTGGTCGGCACACTCATCACGTACAACGACCGGGCGGCGACGGTCGTGCTCTGGCTCGCCGGCGTGATGATGACCGTCCCGAGCATCGCGCTGTTCGGGCTGCTCATCCCGGCGTTCGGCATCGGCAAACCGCCCGTCATCGTCGCGCTGGTGCTCTACTCGCAGTTGCCGGTTATCCGCAACACGTACGTGGGGCTCGACCGCGTCGACCCGGCCGCGGTCGAGGCCGGCACCGGCCTCGGGATGACCCGCCGCGAGCGGCTCCGGCGCGTGAAGCTCCCGATGGCCCTCCCGGTCATTATGGCCGGCGTCCGCAACGCCGTCGTCGTGCTCATCGGCATCGCGGCCATCGGGGCGTTCATCGGCGCGGGCGGGCTCGGCGACCTCATCTTCAACGGCGTCTCCGAGCCAGACATCCAGGAACTCGTCGTCGGCACCGTCCTGCTCTCGCTGCTGACGCTTGCCGTCGACTACGGCTTCGGACTGGTCGAGCGCGTCCTCCGGCTCCGCAACGGTGAGGACGTCCAACTGCCGCGGCTGGTGCGAGGCGCGGTTACCAACTCAGGAGGCACCTCATGATCGAGTTCGAGAACGTCACCAAGGAGTATCCGGACGGTACCGTCGCCATCGAGGACATCAGTTTCACCGTCGAGGAGGGCACCACGACCGTCCTCGTCGGCCCCTCGGGGTGTGGGAAGACGACGACGATGAAGCTCGTCAACCGGCTCGAGGACCCCACCGAGGGGACGGTGTACTTCGATGGGACGGACATCTCCGAACTCGACGAGATCGAACTCCGGCGCGACATCGGCTACGTCATCCAGGAGATCGGCCTGTTCGACCACATGACCGTCGGCGAGAACGTCGCCACCGTCCCCGAACTGAAGGGCTGGGACGAGGCACGTATCGACGACCGCGTCGACGAACTGCTGGAGTTGATGGACCTCCCGCCCGAGCAGTACCGCGACCAGTACCCCGGCGAACTCTCGGGCGGCCAGCGCCAGCGCGTCGGAGTCGCTCGGGCGCTCGCCGCGGACCCCGACGTGATGCTGATGGACGAGCCGTTCGGCGCGCTCGACCCCATCACTCGTGAGAACCTGCAGAACGAATTCCTCGACATCCAAGAGGAGATCAACACGACCATCCTGTTCGTCACCCACTCCATTGACGAGGCGCTGAAGATGGGCGACCGCATCGCCATCTTCGATGTCGGCGAGATCGTCCAGTACGACACGCCCGGCGAGATTCTCTCGAACCCGAAAAACGAGTTCGTCGAGGACTTCATCGGCGCCGACCGGACGCTGAAACAGCTTCAGGTGACGTCCGTCCGCGAGGTTATGGAAGAGCCAACTGACGACCACCGCGAGGTCGTCGCGGCCGTCGAGGACGACGGGCCCGCAGGCACGGCCATCGGTGATGGTGGCGAGGTGGTCCCGGTCGAACCGACCGACAGCACACAGGTCGCGCTCTCGCGGCTCATCCAGGGTGGCGTCGACGCGCTCCCGGTCACGCGTGAGGGGGAGGTCGTCGGTGTCGTGACCGAGGCCGCGATCCGCGACGGCCGCAACGGAGGGTCGTAGATGGGTATCCTGCAACAGCTCCCGGCCGCGTGGGACTACCTCCTGGCGAACCAGCAGCAGTTCGTCGAACTGCTCATAACGCATCTCCAGCTCGTGTTCGTCGCGGTCGTCTGTGCCATCCTCGTCGCCGTGCCGGGTGGCATCCTCGCGACACGCCGGCCGAAACTGAAAGGGTACATCCTCGGCCTCGGCAACATCGCGCAGTCGGTGCCGACCATCGCCATCATCTTCCTGGTGTTCCCCTTCCTCGGCATCGGGTTCACGACGGCACTAGTGGGGCTGTTCACCTACGCCATCCTCCCCATCCTCACCAATACCATCGCGGGCATCGAGGACGTCGACTCGTCGACGGTCGAGGCCGCCCGCGGCATGGGGATGACCGACTGGGAGATCCTCAAGGAGATTCAGCTCCCGCTCGCGCTACCCGTCATCTTCGCTGGCATCCGCACCGCATCGGTCATCACCGTCGGGACGGCCTACCTGGCCTTCTTCATCGGCGGTGGCGGCCTGGGCTTGTGGGTCGTGGTCGGCATCAAACTGTTCAACATGCCGCAGGTGCTCGCCGGCGCGATTCCCGGCGCACTGCTGGCTATCGGCATGGACTCGCTGTTCGCCCTCGTGGAGCGGCAACTCGGCGGCGAAGGGCTCCAGAAGGAGTCCGCCGCCGGCGCGTGAGTCTGCAAGAGGAATTCTTCTCCGTGTCAATATCGATACTCACCGGCGCAGAAACAACATATCGACCACTTCAATGGGCTCGGTTCCGCTCACCTGCTGGTGGCCGACTCGCGCGCTGTATTCAACACGATCCCAACAAATTATTAGCGACTGAGAATTTCAACAGAGCTGTCTGCTTTGGTATCGTGGGATTTTGCGCTGGTGGTGTCTGCTGTGTTCGTTCATCTGGACGTGGGATTCGGGACTGCAGAGAACACCTCGAAAGCCCCGCTCTGCTGGTGAACCGCGGTGCCAGCTGTCGACACCACCTCGAAAGCCCCCGAGTGCTCGCGGTCGCTGCGCGAGATATTCGCTTCGCGAATAGGGCTCGCGCAGGTGACTCCCCTCCGGCGCGAGCCCTCGGCCCCTTTCAGTCCCCCCCGGACCGAGTGTTGAGCAAGCAATCGTGGGTCGGCTGGTCGACCTGTTACTGGGGGTCGTTTGCCGAGGAAACCACCGCGGGTGGGACTGAAAGGAGCGGCTGCGCGGCGGCGCGCGACTTGTCGAGGCCGGCAAGCCGGCCTCGCGTGCGCTGGAGGAAGGCGCGGAGCACTGAGCACCGCAGCGAGTGAAACGAGCGAGGAGCGCAGCGGGCGCACCGACTCCAGCGCGTCGGGGCTTTCTACCTGTTGCTGGCGGACCCGTCTTTTGCGGTTGCACGGTACGTTGCGGCCTCAAGACCAGCAGCAGACCATCATCAAAAGAGGAACCACAATTCTCAGGTGTGACCCCTCAGACTCCCGAGTATGCAACTGGGACTGATCGGACTCGGGCGGATGGGGCGGATCGTCGCGGACCGGGTCATGGCCGTGGGCCACGACGTGGTCGCGTACGACGTGAGCGACGAGGCCGTCGCGGACGCCGCGGACGCGGGCGTCACCCCCGCGGAGAGCATCGCCGACCTCACCGAGCAGTTGGGCGAGGAAAAACGCATCTGGCTGATGGTGCCCGCCGGCGACCCCGTGGATGCGACCCTCGAGGAGCTGGACCCGCATCTCACCGAAGACGACGTGGTGGTCGACGGGGGGAACAGCTACTACGAGCGCTCCGTCGAGCGCGCCGAGGCCTGCACCGCGGCGTACCTCGACTGCGGGACCTCCGGGGGGCCGGCGGGCGCGGAGCTCGGCTTCTCGCTGATGATCGGTGGTCCCGCGTGGGCCTACGACGAGCTCGTCCCCGTCTTCGACGCCGTCGCCACGGGGCCGGATGGCCACGACCACATGGGCGCGGCAGGCAGCGGCCACTACGTGAAGATGGTCCACAACGGCGTGGAGTACGCGATGATGCAGGCGTACGGCGAGGGGTTCGAACTCCTCCACGAGGGCCGGTACGACCTCGATATGGAGTCCATCGCCCGCACGTGGGTCAACGGCGCGGTCATCCGCTCGTGGCTCCTCGAGCTGTGTGAGGAGGCGTTCCGCGAGGAGGGGAACGATTTGGGGACCGTGGCCGACCACATCGCCGGCGGCTCGACGGGGACGTGGACGGTCCAGGAGTCGCTCGAACAGGAGGTGCCGGTCCCGCTCATCTACCAGGCGCTCGCCGAGCGGTTCGATTCGCGCAACGAGGGTCGGTTCTCCCGGCGGCTCGCGAACCGGCTCCGGTACGGGTTCGGTCGCCACGAGGTCAAGCGGACGGAGTGAGTCGGGCGCCAGTCCGCCTGTACCCAGGTCAAGCGGACGGCGTCGGTCGGCACCACGCCCCGACCACTCGGAGGAGACGGCAATATTCGGGCTGCCGGCCCGCAGCAATCACAACGCTATTGAATGACGCCTCGTAAGGCCCAGATATGGTTGAAGTACTGGCTGTCGCGCTCGGGGCGACGATGACGCTCACCGTCGTCGCGCTGCACTTCTCCAAGGGGACGTCGTACCCGATTCCGGACGACATCTCACAGGAGGTCTTGGAGCGCCGGGCCGCAACGGTGCCGGAGACGGACTTCCCGGAACCGATGAACCGTTCCATCGGTGGCGGTGGCGTCGCGGCCGGTGCCGTCGCTGCCGGCGAGGGTGCCGAGGGTGAACTCGAGGAGGCCGCCGAGGAGGAGGCGGACGACCCGTCCGCGATCCCGGACGACGAGGCTGAGGTGTTCGAGGTCGAGTACGTGAAGGAGGGTGCCACCATCGAGGTCAAGGAGAACGAGACCCTGCTCGAAGCCGGCGAGGACGAGGGGTGGGACCTCCCCTACGCCTGCCGTGAGGGTCAGTGTGTCTCCTGTGCGGGCCACATCGCCGACGGCGGCAACTCCGAGGACTACGTCTACCATCACAACCAGTCGATGCTCGGCGAGGCCGAACTGGACGAGGGGTACACGCTCACCTGCGTCGCCTACCCCATCGCCGACCTCTCGCTCGAGACGCGCGAAACCCCGTAACGCGACCGCCGTTTCGGTTCTCTCATCCCCGAGCGACCGCCCTGATTTTCTCTCCCTTCTCGCCCCGAACACCGTCGTTTCCTCTCGAACGCGTCGTTGACACGGGTGACAGTTTCTCACACACCACCGTAACGAAGGTGGCATATGCGCCCGATGGCTGGACTAGCCAGTGAGTCAGTCCCCGGAAAGCTCCATCACCGAGGGGAGCCTCGCCCGCCCCCTCTTCACGCTCGCGTGGCCCATCGTCGTCACGGAGCTCCTGCAGGTCGCCTACAACATCGCCGACACCATCTGGCTCGGGCGCACCGCAGAGCCGGCCGCCGCCATCGGCGCGCTGAGCCTCGCGTTCCCCCTCATCTTCCTTCTGCTGTCCGTGGGTGGGGGGTTCACCGTCGCCGGCAGCACCCTCGTCGCGCAGTACACCGGCGCGGGCGGTGACGACAGCGCGGGGAAGGCCGCGGGCCAGACGCTCTCGTTCGTCACCATCCTCGCCGTCTTCCTCGGGATTCTGGGGTATTTCACCACCCGCCCGCTCCTCGCGCTCCTGCCGACGGACCCCGAGACCGCGGCCGACGTCATCCCGCTCGCCGCGGAGTACATGGAGGTGTTCTTCCTCGGCACCCCCTTTTTGTTCGGCTTCTTCGTCTTCTCCGCGCTGATGCGCGGCTACGGCAACACCCGAACCCCGATGCGCGTGATGGTGCTCTCCGTCGGCCTGAACGTGGTGTTCGACCCGTTCCTCATCTTCGGCTGGTGGGTCTTCCCCGAACTCGGCGTCGCGGGCGCCGCGTGGGCCACCCTCATCTCCAGAGCCGCGGCGACCGTCGTCGGGATGTACGTCCTCTTCTCGCTGCAGGCCGGCCCCGCCGTTCGGCTCGAACACCTCAAACCCGATCTCACCTACATCACGAAGATCGTCCGCATCGGCGTCCCGAGTGCGCTCGAACAGTCCACGAGCGCGCTGGCGATGCTGACGCTCACCGCGATGGTCGTCACCTTCGCCACCCCCGTCGTCGCCGCCTACGGGCTCGGCAACCGCCTCATCTCGCTCGTCTTCCTCCCCGCGATGGGGCTCGGCCGCGCGACCAACACGATGGTCGGCCAGAACCTCGGCGCGGGGAAGGCCGACCGCGCCGAGAAGGCCGTCAAGCTCGCCGCCGGCGTCGGCGCCGGAGTGATGCTCGGCGTGGCCGGCATCGCCCTCCTCTTCGCCGAACCCATCGTCAACGTCTTCCTCACGACGAACACCGCGGACGCCGCACTCACCGTCCGGCTCGGCGCGGAGTACCTCCGTATTCGGACCGTCGAGTTCGCCTTCATCGGCGTCCTGCAGGTTCTCCTGGGTGCGTACCGCGGCGCGGGCAACACGAAGACCGCCCTCGTCTTCTCGCTCGTCGCCCTCTGGCTCGGCCGCGTCCCCACCGTCTACTACCTCGCCTTCGTCGCGGGACTGGGCGCGACGGGCATCTGGATCGGGATGGCGCTCGGCAACATCGTCGGCGCCATCGGCGCGGGCGCGTGGTTCACCCGCGGCACCTGGAAACGCGCCGTCGTCGACACCGGGACGACCGCCGCCGGCGAGGACTGATGATAACCGTTAAACCTGACGCTCGGGTACGGTCAGGCGAGGGCCCGTAGCTCAGTGGACAGAGTGCTTGGTTCCGGACCAAGATGTCGTGGGTTCAAATCCCATCGGGCTCGCTTGTGCGCTGAATTAACGCGTGAGTCGCAGATAGCGAGCCCCGTGGATTTGAATCACGTCGGAGCGAAGCTCCGACGGAGGTTCAAATCCCCCGTCGCTGGCGCGACGGGTTCTCGTTCACTCACGGTGTTCGTTCACGAGAATCCCGCGAGAGCAGAGCTCTCGGGTCGTTCGCAACTGCTCTGGGTTGTTCACTCCTCATCGAACTGTGTCCTGCGGCAGGCACCACCAATAGAGTTATACTCATCGTTTACTTTTTGTATGGCATGACTAGCCAGCTGGCTCCCGCTGATTTTGAGCTCACCCAGGATGGTGACCTCTGGGTGGCGCTTCACGTCAAGAGTGGGGTAGCAAGCCAGGGCAGCACCCCGTCTGAAGCGGTTGAGATGGCCATGGAGGCTGCGAAACTCTCGCAGCAGAAGCACCATGCTGGTGATGAAGCGTACCAACAGGAGATGCTCGAAGAGTGCGGCATCAACCTGGACGAAGTCTCCGAGTCTATCGAGACACCCAACGGGATGCCCTAACGGTCATTCAATGACGCCGAGGCGGAATTTTACTCATTCTGAGGTGATGAAAGTCCTGTACAAAGCCGGATTTCGGTACGCCAACCCTAACTCGGGTGGGAGTCATATCGTGATGACGAAACAGGACCACCACGGTAAGTCGTATAATGTTACACTCATTGCGAACGGTGGTCGGATAGCGGAAGATACGCTCCGGAGTATCGCAAAGCAAGCAGGTGCCGATGATTTCGACGAGTTTTGCGAGTGGATCGATGATAACTGTTGAGTGATTCAGCATACTCGGCGGCCTGTCTACGCCACTGCCTGCACCACTGGGTGACGTTTTTGCAGGTCTTTCTACCAGTATGAGTGGACTCCGTCAGATTCGGTCGATATCAAAATAGCGCAAGACCTGCCGCTTGTGGGCGTAACATCCATCAGAAGTTGGAATGCGCCCCGGTGCTACGGTCGGTCGCCAGTGATCCCAATCAGTGAAGACCGGGCAAAGGTGGCGCCGCGACCGGCTGCCGAGTTGCGTCTCGACGGAGTGGGGGGAGCCGGATAACGGTGCCGGTCGCCGGGCGCTTTCTCTTCTGTCCCCACGTCCCCATCTCACGCCACGCGGTCGAGGCTGCCTCGGAACGCCTGCAGCTCCGCGTCCGAGATCGCGTGGCCCAGCCCCGCCTCGACGTGGGTCTCCACCTCGCCTCCAAGCTGCTCGAACACCCGGCCCGTGGCTTCGATGCGCGCGGGCGAGACGTGCGGGTCGTCGTCGCCGACGGCGAGCGAGACGGGGGTCCCCGCGAGCGCATCGCCGTCGCCTCCCCGCGCGTCGAGCGCGTCCACGGGGCCGAGCAGGCCGCCGGCGAGGCCCACGAGCCCACCGTACGCCCGTGGATTCGCCAGCGCGTACTCGCAGACGACGGCCGCCCCCTGCGAGAAGCCGGCGAGGACGACGTTCTCGAGGGAGATACCGAGGTCGCTCGCCATCGCGACTGCGGCGTCGATTCGGCCGAACGCGGAGTCGAGGAACGCGGCCCGGCGCTCGGTGTCGGGGTCGTCCATCGCGCCGGGGTACCAGACCCGGCCGGCCGCGGCGGGCGCGAGGTAGGTCACCCCGCGAACGGCGAGCTCGTCCACGAGCCGGAGGATGCCCTCGGGGGAGTCGCCTCGGCCGTGGAGCAGGATGCAGGCCGCGGTCGCGGTCCCGCGCGGTGCGCCCGCGGTCCGAATCGGCTGGTCGGCGTGCGGGTCGATCATTCCAGCGGGGGCAACTGCGACTCGATGACTTCCCGATCCTCCTCGAACTGCGGCGGGAGATAGAGGCCGTCGGCATCGCCCCCGTACTCGGCCATCCCCGCCGACGCGGTGGCGAGCTCGAAGAGGATGCCGCCGTCTCCACGAACGTAGAGCGAGTGGAAGAAGTGGCGGTCCGTGACGTAGGAGACGCGGCAGTCGTCGCGCCCCGCGAGGATGTCGCGCCAGTCGTGGAGCGCGGCCTCGTCCGGGACGGCGAAGGCGACGTGGTGGTGGGTCCCCGCGCCCTCCCGGCCGAAGGCGGTCTCGCGGTCGAGGAGGTCCACGACCTGTGTGCCCGTCCGGTAGCGGACGCGGTCGCCCTCCTGGCGGCCACGGTCGAGGCCGAAGGTTTCGAGGAGGCTCGCGGTGACGAACGGGGCGGCAGACAGCAGCGAGACGCCGTGGATGCCCCGAATCGCGTATTCGTTCTCTATCACCTCGGTCCACGGCTCCCCCACCCCCTCGGCCTCCACGAGTTCGAGGTGGGTGCCGTCGGGGTCGCGGAACGGAAGCACCGGCTCGCCGAACCGTTCCTCCACGGGGTCGTACTCGACACCGAGCCGGTCGAACCGCGCTGTCCAGACGTCGAGGCTCCCCTCGGGGACGGCGAGCGCGGCACTCGCGATCTGGGGGCGGCCGACGCGCCCGTCGACCTCGTCGGGGAACGGGAAGAACGTCAGGACGGTGCCGTTTCTCCCCGAGGAATCGCCGTAGTAGAGATGGTAGGCGAAGCGATCCTCGAAGTCCACGGTGCGCGTGACGAACCGAAGCCCGAGGCTCCGGGTGTAGAAGGCGCGGTTCGCCCGCGCGTCGCGGACGATGGTCGAGACGTGGTGGATGCCGTCGATGTCCGGGGGCACGCCCTCCCTTCGCGGGGGCGGCGTAAAACGCCTCGGCAACCCCGGTGTCGGCTGGTGACCCGGGTGTTAGCTCAGAGGTTCTCGCCCTGGTAGCTCCCGTCGTAGGTCCCCTCGTGGGCAGCCTCCGCGAGGACGAGCTGGGCGATCCTCGCCCCCTGTTCGAGTTCGATGGGGTGGTGGACCTGGAGGAGTCCCTCGCCTTTCCCCTCGTAGCCCGCGTCCCAGACGGCGGTGTTCAGCATACAGGAGTTTCTGAGCAGGGACGAGCGGGGGTAGAGGAAGCCGACGTGCTCCTCGGGGATGGAGACGGTCTCGGCGTACTGGACGATGTAGCCGCCTGCGTCGAGGTGGAAGGTGTCGTCCTCGGGCTCGAGCTCCCGGCGGTCGCCGACGGTTTTCCCCTCGACGCCGATGTGGCCCGCCTCGGTCTGTTCGTACACGCGAGCGAGCGTGAGGTCCACGCCGTTCGGCTGCTCCTGCCCCTCGCGGAGGTCCCCCAGCTGCGCCGCGACGTACGCACCACTTTCGAACATGGTCGCGATTTCACCCCCGGTCAAAAGGGGGTTTCCATCCGGCCGTTGGAAAAATCATGTAATTCCGCGGTATTCGGGCATCTCCCGCTGTTTCCCGGTGAAACCGCGCAAAAGCGGCCGAACACGCCGGATTTATATTCCGTGAGGGGCGAGATTCGCACGTTATGGGACAGA
Organism: Natronomonas sp. EA1; assembly: GCF_051195035.1. Taxonomy (NCBI): domain Archaea; kingdom Methanobacteriati; phylum Methanobacteriota; class Halobacteria; order Halobacteriales; family Natronomonadaceae; genus Natronomonas; species Natronomonas sp. EA1. The sequence continues at coordinate 609,442 of NZ_JBNTJV010000002.1, read as the reverse complement.
CGCTCGCGGAAAAAATCCTCGACGACCACCTCGTTGAGGGCGACCTCACACCCGGTGAGGAGATCGGCATCGAAATCGATCAGGTCCTCACCCAGGACACGACGGGGACGATGGTGTGGCTCCAGTTCGAGGCGCTCGGCCTCGACGAGGCCCAGACCGAACTCGCCGCCCAGTACTGTGACCACCAGACGTACCAGTTCGACTTCAAGAACACGGACGATCACCGCTTCCTCCGCTCCGCCGCGGGGACGTTCGGCGCGTACTTCTCCCGCCCCGGGAACGGGATCTGTCACAACGTCCACAAGGAGAACTTCGCCGCGCCCGGCAAGACGCTTCTTGGAAGCGACTCCCACACCCCGACGCCCGGCGGCCTCGGCCAGCTCGCCATCGGTGCGGGTGGCCTCGACATCGCCGTCGCCATGGGTGGCGGCGCGTACTACGTCGAGATGCCGGAGATCGTCAACGTGCGCCTGGAGGGCGAGCTTCCCGAGTGGTCCTCGGCGAAGGACGTCGCCCTCGAGATGCTGCGCCGGCTCACCGTGAAGGGCGGTGTCGGCAAGATCTTCGAGTACACCGGCCCCGGTGTCGAGACGCTCTCCGTCCCCGAGCGGACGACCATCACGAACCTCGGAACGGAGCTCGGCGCGACCACGTCCATCTTCCCGACGGACGAGAAGACCAAGGACTACCTCGCCCGCCAGGGTCGTGAAGACGAGTTCGTCGACCTCGCGCCCGACGAGGACGCGGAGTACGCCGACGAGATCGTCATCGACCTCGACGACATCGAGCCGCTCATCGCGTGCCCCTCGATGCCCGACAACGTCGTGCCCGTCCGCGAGGTCGCCGGCACGTCCGTCGAGCAGGTCATGATCGGCTCCTGTACGAACGGTGGCTACGAGGACATCCTCCCCGCCGCGAAGATGCTGAAGGACCGCGAGGTCGACATGAAGACCGAGATGATCATCGCGCCCGGCTCCAAGCAGGCCTCCGAGATCCTCGCCCGGCAGGGCTGGACCGCGGAGCTGATGGCCGCCGGTGTGAACTTCTCCGAGGCGACGTGTGGTGCCTGTATCGGCATCGGTCACGTCCCCGCCTCCGACTCCGTCTCCCTGCGGACCTTCAACCGCAACTTCGAGGGTCGTTCGGGTATCGAGGACGACAACGTCTACCTCTGCTCGCCGGAGGTCGCCACCGCGGCGGCGATCAAAGGCGAGATCACCGATCCGCGCGACCTCGCGGAGGAACTCGGCGACCTCGACGCCCCCGGTGTCGAGCTCCCCGAGAAGTACGACGGGTCGAAGACGGACATCATCACGCCGGAGGAGGCCGTCGACGACGAGCTCGTCAAGGGCCCCAACATCGGCGAAGTCCCCATCCGTGACCCCCTCGAGTCCGACATCAAGGGCCCCGCGCTCCTGAAGATGGAGGACAACATCACGACCGACCACATCATCCCGGCGACGCAGGACATCCTGATGTACCGGTCGAACGTCCCCAAGCTCTCGGAGTTCACGCTCTCGCGTGTCGACGAGACGTTCGCGCAGCGCGCGCTGGAATCCGACGGTGGCTTCCTCGTCGCCGGCGAGAACTACGGCCAGGGCTCCTCGCGTGAGCACGCGGCCCTCTGCCCGATGTATCTCGGCGTCGAGGGCGTCCTCGCCCAGTCGTTCGCCCGCATCCACAAGGCGAACCTGTTCAACTTCGGGCTGGTCCCCCTCACCATCGACGAGGAGACCTACGAGAAGATCGAGCAGGGCGACGACATCGAGATCGTCGACGACGTCGCCGCGGCCGTCGAGTCCGGCAAAGAGGAGTTCACGGTCCGCGTCAACGACGAGTGGGAGGCCACGGCGCGGCTCGACGCCTCCGAGCGCGAGCGGCGCATCCTCGCCGCCGGTGGCAAGCTCTCGCTGACGAAACAGCAGCACGAGGAGGGCGGCGCGGCCCCCGCCGACGACTGAGCAACACCTTCTCTCTTCTTTCACCCGCGACGAGCGACAGCGCTGGCTCTCGGGCTCTCGCCAGCTGTCGAACGCGGCCGCTCGCGAGCGGTGAAAGGAGAATGGGCGTGCGACGGGGTGGGGGGAGTTGTCGCACGCCCGAAGCGGGGTGGGGGGTGGGGATGCACCCTGGTGGGTGCAGTTCTCACTTCAGTACCCGTATGCATCAACCTTGTGGCCCGTCTCCGGCGAACGTGGCCGGTAGCACCGGTGAACGTGGCCGGTAGCACTTTACTCCCGTGCGGTCTACCGGCATGTGTGACCACCGCGGCGGCCGCGTGTACCGTTCGGGAGGCGACCCGCGCCGACCTGCTGGACGTCTTCCGGATCGAACGCCAGTGTTTTCCCCAGCCGTGGCCCTTCGCCGCCTTCGAGCGGTTTCTGGGACAACCGGGCTTCCTCGTCGCCGAGCGGGACGCTCCCGCCCCCGACGAGAACCCCCTCGCCGGCTACGTCGTCGCCGACACCGTCCCGAACCACGGCCAACCGCTCGGCCACATCAAGGACCTCGCCGTCCACCCGGCCTACCGGGGCCAGGGTATCGGGAAGGAACTGCTCTCACAGGCGCTGTTCGTCCTCGCGACGGCGAACGCCTCCTCCGTGAAACTGGAGGTCCGCGCCTCGAACGAGCCCGCCATCTCGCTGTATCGGTCGTTCGACTTCCAGCCCCGGCGTCGGATCCCCCGGTACTACGACGACGGCGAGGACGCGATCATCATGGTCCGGAGTTTCTGATCTTCGTTCGTGTTGGCTCGTTGGATGGCGTGCGCTGGTGGGTTTCTGTACCGTTCTCTTTTGAGGTGATTTCCGTACCGCGAACACTTGGGAAGCCCTCGACCGCTCGCGGTCGCTGCACGGGATATCCGCTTCGCGGATAGGGCCCGTGCAAGCGACTCCCCTCCGGCGCGACCGCCCTCGCCCTCTGTGAGACTCCCTGCGGTCGTCTCACATGCTCTCGTTCGCTCACGCTCACGAGACCTTCCCGAGTCCACCAGGTCCGCACAGCTCCGCCCCGCAACCCTACCTTTCCCTTGTGGTGCGACAGCCTCGCGTCGGCTCACGGCTTCGCCGTTCGCCACTCCGAGACACTCACTCTGCCGGAGACAAGCTCCGGCGTGCCCTCGTTCACTTCGTTCACGAGGACTCCGTTCGCGTCTCGCTTCGCTCGGCTGCACGCACACACAGCCGCGTGGCCGGTCGCGCGTGCCGAGCGAGCGAGACGCGAACGAAGTGAGTGTCTCGGGAACGCGAGCGGCGCAGCCGCGAGCCAAGCGAGGGCGCGCGGGCCGGGGAAGGGCTGGTTCGGTGCGGTCGCGGTGCTGTTGCGGCCCTGGTGGAATCGCAAAGGGCGAACGGTCTCGACGAAGACGGGCGACGCAAGCACCGCAGGCCGGAGGCCGAGGAGCGCAGCGAGCCCATCGAGTCGAGAGCGTGAGGGCTTTGCAGGTGTTCCCGACACCAAAGCAGAATCAAGAGAGGGCTTTGCAGGTGTTCTCGCCACCCAGAGTAGACTATCCAACAGTACGATATCATCAGAAAAATCCAATCCGTTATCCGGATACAGACCACACACGGAAGCATGGGATACGCCTGTCCGGTGTGCGCGGAGCCGCATATCGACGCGCGGCATCTCGCGAACCATCTCGCGTTCCTCGCGATGATGGGGCGTGAGGAGTACGAAGAGTGGCTCGCGGAGCACGCGCCCGAGTGGGAGGAGGGCGGTGAACAGGAACTCGCGGCTCGCGTCCGGGAGCTGGCTGCGGACGCGGAGTACCCGCAGGTGTTCGAGGACACGACGGGGCGCATCGAGTCGGAACACGGCGACGACACGGAGCGGTCGGGGAAGCTGTTCGAGGAGAGCGAGCCGCGAAGCGGCTCGAAACAGGCGAGCGGGGAGGGGACCGACCCGCGAGACGGCGAGCATTCGGGCCACGCACACGACCACGGCCACGACTTCACGCAGGGGCAGGGCTCGGCCATCGTGAACGAGGGGAACATGAACCCGGAACAGCAGGAGATCTTCGCGGAGGCACAGGAGTTGACGCGGGAGATGCTGGAGAGTGAGGCGGGTGGAGACGAGACCGGGGACGAGAGCGGAGACGAGAACGAGAGCGGGGACGGGAACGAGAGCGGGGGCGAGGATGGAAACGAGACCGGGGAGGCGGACGCCGATGGGGAGCACGCCGACGCCGAGGACGAGACGGACGCATAAGCCGAGAGGACAACGCCTACTTTCCTGCCGCCGCTAGGGCGAGTATGCACGTCGTCGGCGAGTTCACGCCGTCTTCGATCGAGGAGGCGCGTGAACGCTACGAGACGCTCGGCCCGGCCGCCCAGACCGTCGTCCGCGAGGTCGCGCGGGCGATGGAGTTCGACCGCGAGGAGTATGGCGAGCGCGTCGACGCGGACGTGGTCGCCACCGCGCGAGATGCGCTCTTCGCCTCGCTGCTCGCAGTCCACGTCGGCTCCCGCGAGGAGTTCGAGGCTGAAACTGAGGGGCTCGAGACGCACGTCATCGGCAACGAGAACGTCGACCGGGTGGCCTGGCACGCCTTCGACGGGGAGTGCGTCGCCGCGACGTTCCACGAGAAGGAGGACGCCGCCGTGGCGACCCTCCGCCGGCAGGCGTACGGCCGGCTCTACCGCGAGCGGTTATGAGGGAGGTCACGCGGAACACGCTCGTCGCCATCGGTGTCGTGGTCGTGCTCCTGCTCGCGCTGGGGGCGCTCCCCTCGCTGCTCAAGAGCGGGGACCCGTACTACGTGACTGCCGAACCCGTTTCCGAGGCGCCGACTGAGACGACCATCAACGCCTCGAACCTCTCGCAGCGCGCGTACCCGTACACGTTCGGGGCGCTCGCGAACGCGCCCGAGGGCGGGCAGTCCGAGCCCTACTGGAAGGGGCCGTTCGGGTTCAAGGAAGCCTTCTCTCACTCCCCGTTCGACGAGTTCGCGGCCTACCGCGAGCAGTACGCGGGGGCGACGGACGGGGAGGCCGTCTTCATCCGGCAGGGGAACACTACCTTCCGGCTGACCATCGAGCAGGCGCGCCAGTGAACACGCAAGGAGAGGTCTTTCACGGTGGGGCACACACTCCAGTCATGACCGAGCGTCACGACTGGCCCGTCATCGAGTCGGAAATCGAGTACGAGACCGGCTGGTACACCGGGGGGTACGACCTCGTCGAACAGCCCGACGGCTCCACGAAGAAGTACTACTGGGCGGAGCTCCCGCCCGCGACGGTGGTCGTCGCCCTCGTCGACGGCACCCGGGTCGAGTCCGCGGAGGGCGTCTCCGGCGACGCGGACCGCTACGTCGTCATGGTCGAGCAGTACCGCCCGACCATCCGCGAGCACTGTCTGGAGCTCCCGGCCGGCATCGTCGAGGACGGCGAGAGCTTCACCGACGCCGGGGTCCGCGAGCTGCGCGAGGAGACGGGGTTCGAGGCCTCCTCCGCCTCACTGCTCGAATCGTTCTGGTGTTCGACGGGCGTGTTGCGCCACGAGCGCGGCATCGTCTTCGCCGACGGCCTCTCGCCCGCCCCCCGGAAGCTCGACGGGAACGAGTTCATCGACGTGCGGTTCGTCCCGGCCGACGAGGCGCTCGACCACGCGCGCGCCGCCCCCGCGAACGACGCGACGCTGGAGGGGCTGTTGCTCGCGGCGGAGGCCGAACTGCTGTGAGCGCGCACGACCGCTGAAGGATTTATACTGGGGCGTCGGTTTCTATGCCACATGGACGGCGAAATCTCCTCTGAAGAACTCCACGCGGCACTGGAAGCGGGCGACGAGCTCAGAATCGTCGACATCCGGTCGCCGGCCGCGTTCGCCCGGGGACACATCCCCGGGAGCGAGAACATCCCTTTCGGCGAGCTCCCCCAGCGCGTCGAGGAACTGGAGTCGGCCCCGCGGGTCGTCACCGTCTGCCCCCACGGGCAGGCGTCGATCCAGGCCGCCCGACTCATCGGCTCGTACGAGGGGACGAAGGAGACCGTCGTCGAGAGCCTCTCGGACGGGATGACCGGCTGGGCGGAGGCGTACGAGGTCGAATCCGCGGACGTGGAGGAGACGGACGCGCCGTTCTGATCCTCCTCTCCGTGTTCCCCGAGTCCATCGAGACGCCCCGTCTCCGCCTGGAACGACTCTCTCGCGACTCTGTCGACGTGTTCGACTGCTACGAGCGACGATCCCACCACGAGCTGGGCATCGAGGCCGTTACCGAGTACCTCCCGTGGGACCCCCACGAGACGGTGAAGGAGACCCACGACTACATCTCCGACCTCGAGTCGCAGTGGGACGACGGTACCCGCGCGGAGTACGTCATCCGACCCAAGGACGGAGCGTCGGGAACGGGTGAAATCATCGGCTCGGGTGGGCTCATCGTGGACTGGGAGAAGAGACTGGGGAAACCTGCCATCTGGCTCCGGAAGCCCTACTGGGGCCACGGCTATTCGGGTGAACGGGCCGACGCGATGCTGGAACTGGCGTTCGACCGGCTCGACTTGGAGCTCGTCGCGGTGCCCGTACAGGACGGGAACGACCGCTCGCGACGCGCCGTCGAGAGGTACGTCGAGCGCCACGGCGGGCAGTACGAGGGGCTGTTTCGACACTCCGCGGTGCGGCCGGACGGAACCGTCATCGACCACCATCGATATTCGGTGACGCGGGAGGCGTATCGGTCGGAGCGGAACTGAGTTCGGGCAGTCGCGATGCCATGCGTGTTCTTCGTCCGCTGGTCAGCCCCACGTGTCGAGTATCTCGCGCCCCCCGAACGCATCACGGCTCGGATACGCATCGACCAGCGCGATAAGTGCCGACGCGACGCGGTAGCCGGGCATCGTATCGTCGTGGAGGAGGATGATTCCTGCGTGGACGGATGCCGGTAACGCCCCGAAGTCAGTCACGTCGCTCGTGACGATGATGCGGTCCTGTTCTCGTGCATACGGAAGGACATCGTCCTCGTCGTCCGCACCCAGCCCGAGTGTGTCCCGGACGTGTTCTGCGTCCACGTGCTCCTTCTCGAGATACGTCGCCACTTTCGGGTCGATGTTCTCGTCGAGGAGGAATCGCCACTCGCCCATCAGGCGTCCGGCTCGACGCCCTCGGGCCGGTCGATTCCTTCCCGGAACGACTCCACTGCGGCCTCGCGCTCGGCTTCGACCTCGCGCATCTCGCGCGGGTGGTCGTGGTAGTAGGCGAGGGCGTGATACACGTCCGCGACATCGAGGTCGTACCGGTCGGCGACGGCCTCGGGTTCGACACCGCGTCCCTCGACGAGCGCGTACACCTGCCGGACGCTGATGCGACGACCCGCGATGTGGGGTTCGCCCAGCTCGTGGGCGATCCGTCGCGTTTCACGCGTTGCCATACTCAGGGGTAGCGCCTACTCTCGCAAAAACGTTCGTACGAGGTGTACGTCGAGTGCCGCCGCTCGCCACTCGAATACGGAAACGAAAGGGGGAGCGCTCGCCGTGCGGGCGCTCGGGCGGTCAGTTAGGCAACGTTGAATCCTTTATCGCGGAGGAAGTCCTCCACGCGCCCCGTGTGGTTCCCCTGCAGCTCGATGGCCCCGTCCTCGACGGTGCCGCCGCAGGCGAACTTGGACTTGAGATCGCTCGACAGCGAGTCGAGATCCACGTCCTTGGGGTCGAATCCCTCGATGACCGTTACCTCCTTACCGTATCGGCGCTCGTCGATGCGGATGCTGATCTCCTGGGACTCCTTCGCGACGTCCTCGCAGACGCAGAGTTCCTGGGGCAGCCCGCACGTCGAGCAGACTTCCGACATTACAGTTCGGGAGTAGACGACGCCCGTATTAAATACTGTCGGGGTCGGGGGCTATCGGAGGTCGTCTGCGAGCGAAACCGCCTCGTCAGCGGCCGATTCCGATGCCCGACCGGCGTACTTCGCCTCCTCGTAGAGGGTCGCGAGCCGTCGCGCGCGCTCGTCGCCCACGCTCGCGGCGTACTGCCGGACCGTCTCACCCGCGCGCCGGGGGCGCACCCGTCTGGAGAGGACGTACTCCGCGCGCCGGTAGGCGCCCTCGATGTCGGCGACGGGGTCGCGTCTGGGCTGGTAGCGCAGCCAGACGGCGCGGTAGGCCCGGTCGCCGAGTCCGGAGCGACGGGCCGCGGCGACGGCCCCCAGCCCGACGACGCTCCAGAGCGCGAGCTCCTCACGCGGCGGGAGCTCGGGGATGGAGAACCCCTCGTTCGCGTCGGTCCCGCCGAAGGGGGTCTGGCGGAACTGGCTGAAGTCGGGTGTCGGGGTGGTGTTCCGGCTCTGGTTCCCGAACTCGGGTGTCGGGGTGACCCGTCGGGGCGTCTCGGGTGTCGGGGTGGGCGTGGGCGTCCACGCCTCCGGCCCGGTTTCGACGGTGTCGACGTTCGACTCGTTGTTGGCGCGGGCCTCCTCCAGTCGCGCCTGTTCGGCGGCGGTGCGGGGGCCGGCGGGTGTGGGGTCGAACCGGACCCAGCCCACGTCGGGGAAGTAGACCTCGACCCAGGCGTGGGCGTCGAGCCCGCGGGCGACCCAGCGGTCGCGCGCGACCTGCTCGCCCGTGGTGTAGCCGACGGCCAGCCGGGCGGGGATACCCTGCGTGCGGAGCATCGTCACCATCGTGGTGGCGAAGTAGGTGCAGTAGCCGGCGTCCATCTCGAAGAGGAAGGCGTCGGCGGTGTCGCCGCGTGGCCGTTCCACGTCCAGCGAGTAGCGCTTGTTGTTCTCCAGCCACTGCTCGGAGACGCGCGCGATGTCGTAGGGGTTGTCCGCGTTCGCCGTGATGCGGCTGGTCCGGTCGGCGACGCGCTCGGGGAGGTTCTCCGGGAGCTGGAGGTAGCGCTGTTCGACCTCGTCGGGGTAGTCCGTCCCCGCGGTCCGCAGCGTCCGCGGCGAGGGGTTCACGACCCGGCTCGTCACCGCGTAGCCGTCACCGGTCGAGAGGGGGGTCGCGGGGCGCAGGCTCCCCTCGTCGAGGACGCGGATGGGGACGTCGTTCGCCCCCGCCGTGGTGGGTTTCCAGAGCGCGGGCATCACGGTCATCGTCGTCTCCATCGTGAACCGCTGGTCGACCACCTCGTTCCGGCCGGGGGGGCTCGACAGCCGGCCCTCGTAGGGGCGGGCGCCCCCGGTACGCACCCAGCCCTGGCCCGTGTAGCGGTCGTAGGAGTTCACCTTCCAGTAGCCCGGCTGCTCCGAGGTGACGGTAAAGCGCACCTCCGGGGAGAGCTCGACGGAGCCGAGCACCTTCAGGTCGTCACCGGCGCTGACGAGGCTGGCCTCCACGCTGGCGGAGCCCTGTGCCCCGCCGAACCCGGAGAAGACCCCGCCGCCCCCGCCCGCCCCTGCGGGAACGGGGACGACGGTGACGGAGAAGGAGACGAGGACGGCGACCGCGAGCACGACGGCGATGACCTCGGCGCTGTCGAGGCTCCCGTCTCGCCTGTCCAGATCGCCGAATCCGAGTGCGCCCGCCGCGCCGAGGACGCCGATGAGCGTGGTCGTGGCGTCCGCGTCGCCCGTGAGGACGAAGACGCCGAGGGTCGCGCCCGCGACGGCGACTGCGGCGCTGTAGCGCCCCCGCACGGCGAGATACCACGCGAAGAACGTCGGGGCGGGGGCGACGGCGAGCGCCCAGACGCCGGCGTTGACGATGCGCAGAATCGACAGCCCCGTGAGCAGCGCGAGGCTGTCGGTGACGATGACCGACAGTTTCCCATAGACCTCGATGTTCGCGGGCAGCGAGGTGACGTAGAGGTACGCCCCGACGAGGAGCGCGAGCGTCGCCAACAGGAGCGCCCGCCGGAGGGTGAGCAGCCGGGCGAAGACGGTGGCCGCCCCGACTGAGCTCCCGACGACGAGCGCGAGATGGAGGGGGTTGCCGGTGACGGTGATGACGAACAGCAGCACCCGGAGGTAGGCGGCGACGAGCAGGCCGACGCTCCCGACGGCGAGGAGGCGCGGGGTGGCGAAGCGGTCCTCGCGCGTGCTCGGGAGATAGCGGTTCACGACGCTCATCGGCTCACTCCCTGGATGTCCGAGTAGGGGAAGGCGTCGTCGGCCACCCGAACCTGGACGCCGTCGCCGGTGGCGAGCACGCGCACGTCGGCACCCACCTCACCCACGCGCCCGCCGGGGGTGCGTGCGAGCAGCGCGAGCGCGGCGTCCCGCTGGTCGTCTCCCCCACCCTTCTCGAGGTGGCCGCCGGGCGTCTCGAGCCCGACCCGGATGTCGGCGTCGAGCAGGTGGACGACGATGCTGGCCGCGGCGCTCGCCATCGCGTCGGCGTGGCCCGCGTCGCACTCCGCGGCGACGGTGACACCCCCTTCGTCGTGGGTGGCGAACTCCGCGACGACGAGGTCGTCACGCTTCGCGCTGGACTTCCAGTGGATGTCGCGCAGGGGGTCGCCGGGGACGTACTCTCGTAAGGAATCGAACGCCTGCCGGTCCGGGGTCCCCGAGCGCTCGACGAGCCCGTGGAACGCCCGGTTCGGCGTGAGCGGGTCCACCCGCGGGTAGACGAGCAGGTCGGTGCGGGTCGTCTCGCGGGTGGCCCGCCGGCAGAGCCCCAGCGCGTCGGTGACGGTCACCCGTGCGGGGCCGACGGGGTGGTCCCCCCTCGACAGCAGCTCCACCTCGTAGTGCAGGGTGGCGTCGCCCGCGACGGCCCGCTCGGGGTTCGCGATGCGGAGCCCGCCGTCGGTCCCCTCGCGGATGTCACACGGCCCCGTCGCCTCGACGGTGGCCTCTACGTCTCTGTATTCGCCGGGGTACCCCGGCGCGGGCTTGCGTCGCGAGATGGTCGGGGGCTCGCGCCGGGAGACCTGGACCACGCCCGCGGCGAGCATGACGAGCGCCGGCGCGGCCACGGCGTTCAGCGCGCGCGGCCCGAAGGTGTACGAGAGCCCCATCGCCGCGACCGCCACGGCGAGCACGGCCCAGCCGCGACGGGTGAGCCTCATTCCACCGCGACGGCGTCCAGCGCGGCCGTCACCAGCTCCTCCGGCGTCCCCTCCCCTCGCGCCACGCGGACCCGGTGGGCGAGCGTCGGGAGCGCCTCCCGCTGTACGTCGTCCGGGAGGACGTAGTCCCGGCCGTCGAGCACGGCCCGCCCCTGCGCGGCCCGCAACAGCGAGATCGACCCCCGTGGCGAGACGCCGAGCTGGGCGTTCTCGCGGGTGTAGCGCGCCAGCCGGGTGACGTACTCCCGGACCGGCGTCTCCACCGTGACGTTCGCCGTCGTCTCGCGTGCCGCACGGAGGTCGCCGACGGCCGCCACCGGCTCCAGTTTCTGGATGGGGTGGTCGCCGACGATCTTCCCCAGCACCTCCACCTCCTCGGCCTCCTCGGGATAGCCGAGCGAGAGCTTCTGCATGAACCGGTCGAGCTCCGCCGCGGGGAGCTCGTACGTCCGGTCGCGCTCCACGCTGTTCTGCGTCGCCACGACGAAAAACGGGTCCGGGACGAGATGCGTCTCCCCGTCGACGGTCACCTGTTCCTCCTCCATCGCTTCCAGGAGCGCCGCCTGCGTCTTCGGGGGCGCGCGGTTGATCTCGTCGCCCAAGAGCACGTTCGCGAAGATCGGCCCCGGACGGAACTCGAACTCGCGGCTCTGTTGGTTGAACACGTTCACGCCGGTGATGTCGGAGGGCAGGAGGTCCGGGGTGAACTGCACGCGCTTGAACTCACACTCGAACGACTTCGCGACCGCGCGGGCGAGCATCGTCTTCCCGACGCCCGGCACGTCCTCGAGGAGCACGTGCCCGCGTCCGAGGATCGCCACCACGAGATGCTCGATGGCCTCGTCGTTGCCGACGATGACCTCACCGATGTTGTCGATGACCGCCTGCGCGGTTCTCCCCGCTGTCTCCACGTCGGCCGGCTGTGCCTCGCTCATTGGTTCGGGGACCATACCGAGGCGGTTCGTTCACTGGCATAAGTGTCTTCACCCAAACGGGACCCGATTGCCATGCGTTCACGAGGGACGCGAGGGTTGTAAGCGTGTCTCCGGTGTGCGGGCGAACACCTATGCCGGTGGGCGGTGGGGTTGTCGTCATGACGCAGACGACGTTGGGCGGTCCGGACCGCACGATTTTCAAGGCGACTGGGCCACCGGATCACTGGCTCACTACGCTCGTCACGGGAATCTGGGGATTCACGGAGGACAACAGAAGCGCGTGGGAGCGGGTGGAGTCGGGCGACATCATCGTCTTCCATTCGACGGGGACGGACACGCACGACGGCTCGTGGGAGTCCGGACTCGTCGGCTACGGTGTCGTCGAATCCTGCGAGCGGAAGGACTACCCACTGTGGCGCTCCGAAACCGAGGCCGAGGAGAACCAGTATCCGTACATCGCCCTGCTTCGCGAGACCTACTGGCGCGGCTCCCTCCGGGATATCGACGGCGCCCCCATCGGCTCGAAATCCGTCGAGCAGATCCACGCCGAGATCCGGGCGCTCCTCACGGACCGAGTCGAACTCTCTACCTTCTCCGATCGGTTCGACTACAACTTCCCGGTGATGGGGTCGTTCAGCGAGTTCCAGTACGCCGACGAGACGCTCGATCTCTTCCACGAGCAGCCGATGACGCGGGTGCAGTACCGCGAGCGCGAGTCGGGTGACACCACGACTGATTCCTCACCCACGGTCTCCTTCGACGACATCGCGGCGACGACGGAGCTCACCGTCGACACCGATACGCTCTTCGACGGCCTCTACTTCCCCGACGCGGAGCGCGAACGCATCGCCAGTGCCGTCGCCGCCGCGATTCACTCGGGGAAACACCTCATCTTCACCGGTCCGCCCGGGACCGGGAAGACGGAACTCGCGGAGAACCTCTGTACTGCGCTCACCGACGCGAACCGCCAGTACACGGGCTATCAGGTGACGACGGCGACGGCCGACTGGTCGACGTTCGACACCGTCGGGGGGTACATGCCACGCGAGAGCGGTGACGGCTCGCTGGAGTTCAACCCGGGCCAGATCCTCCGACGACTGGCCAACGGTGACCGGGCTCGGAACGAACTGCTCGTCATCGACGAGATCAATCGCGCGGACATCGACAAGGCGTTCGGCCAACTGTTCACGGTGCTCTCCGGGCAGGCGGTGCAGCTCCCGTTCGAACAGGGCGGTGAGGAGATCACCATCTCGCCGTCCACGGAGATCGAGTGGGGAGCGCTCACCGCCACCGACTACGTCGTGCCGGAGTCGTGGCGGCTCCTCGCCACGATGAACAGCTACGACAAGACCTCGCTCTACGAGATGAGCTACGCCTTCATGCGACGGTTCACCTTCGTCCGGGTGGGGACGCCGGCGAACGACCGACTGGAGGAGGCCGTCGACGAGTACGTCGCCCGATGGAACGTCGCCCCGACGGCGACACAGCAGGTTGCCGTCACCGACATCTGGAAACGGACGAACGAGTCGGGGCGCCCCATCGGCCCGGCCCTCGTGAAGGACATGCTCGGCATGGTCACGAACGGTGGCGGTGTGACGGAATCGACGACACAGGCGGTCGTCAGCTACGTCTTCCCACAGCTGGAGGGGGTACCGGACCGGAAACGCGTGGTCGCCTCGCTCTGTGACAGCGAGTACGTGGACGCCGACAGGCTTCGAACGGTCGCGAGCGAGATGTTACAGGTCAGATTCGATGAAACGCAACGAACTGCTTGAGGCGCTCACCGCGGACATCCTCGGCTACGTGATGGCCGGGAAGGTCTCCGAGGGCGTCGTCGCGGAGGCCATCAGCCCGCAGGGACTCGACGAACGGTTCGAGGAGTTCGAGTTCCTCGTCGACCTCCACTTCCTCTTGCGCGAGGACGTGGTCCAGTTCGTGCGCGATCTCCCGCGACACCTCCGAGAGCTGGAGACCTCGACGCGAACCCGCACACACGTCGTCCGCGGGGGCGTCCGCGGGCGCGTGAACTGGCAGCGGACGCTCATTCGCCGCTACGGCGAGAGCCCCAGCGATACCGCGATGTTCGTCTGTGACACTCGCACGGAGAACTACGATACCGACGAGAACCTCGTCCTCAAACACCTCCTCTCCGTCGTCCACCGGACGCTCGACCGGGCCGAGCGCTTCCTCGACCGGGAGTACGACTGGGTCCACGACGCGTGGCTCGCCGAGGACCTCGTCGACGACCTCCGTCGGGTGTTCGAACGGAACGTCCACGTCCGACGGATCCGCGACCCGGAACAGTACGAACCGACCGACAGGATGCTCGCGACGGCAGAGGCGTCCCGGCAGGGAGTCTATCGGGAAGCCGCTCGGCTCGTCCGCGCCCGCGAAGCCGCCAGAACCGGGAAGCGAGACGCGATTCGCGACCTCCTCGAACGCACGGCCATCACCCCGGACGACGAGGAGACGCTGTTCGAGCTGTTCGTCCTCTTCCGGATCATCTCGACCATCGAGGACCTCCGTGACGGGGAGTTCACCCTCCGGACCATCGAATCGGGGAAACAGGAGATCGCCCGTTTCGACGGCGAGAAGGAAGTCGTCATCTACCACGACAGTTCCGCGAGCGACCGCAGTCTTTCGTTTCTCACCTCCCCGAAGGAGGCAGAGAAATCCGACGAGGCGCTCACCCGCGCCGAGACGGTCCAGCGGACGGCCCGCTCCGTCGCGAAGGACTACTTCGGTTCCGGGTTCGACGAGCGCACTGGCCGTCCCGACGTGGTCGTCCTCGAGATCCACGACGAGGGGACGAACGAGTACGACTACTTCATCACCGAGGTGAAACACTCCACCCGACGGAAGACGGTCCTCCAGGGCATCCGCGAGACGCTGGAGTATCTCGCCTTCCTCCGTGTGGACGAGGAGTTCGCCCACGGAGACGGGGACGACGGCCCGTTCTTCGGCGACGGCTGGAACGGCCTCCTCGTCACGCAGGACATGGACAGCGAGACGCGCCCGCTCGAGGAACAGGAGACGATTCGGATTCTGCAGGCGTCGGAGCTGGAAGCAGAGTTGGCGACGGTGCTGGACCGGGTGGTTTGAGGACGGTAGTACGCTATCTCGGTCCAACCGGACGGCGAAGCGTGGAACCACGATTCTGCAGCGATGAACGATATACCGCGTACCACCGCCAAACGTTTATACAGGAATTGGCCACCAGAGCAGGTAATGCGCCCGTCGGAGAACGCGACGGAGTTCGACCGCGAGATCGAGGCGGTCGAACTCGGGGACGGGGACTCCCTCGACGAGCGACTGGCCGAAACGTCTTTATGGCACAATTGACTACATTCGGGTACACCATGCCGGTGCTCCTCAAAGACCACGACTCTGACCTCGAGCTTCGCCCAGGAACCACGAAATCAGATATCGTGGTGTACCTGTACCAAAATCCTGAGTGGGGATACTCGCCGCAAGAGATCAAAGAGGCCCTCGACATCCCTCGAGGGACCGCTACGACCACACTCAAGCGTCTCCATGATGACGACTACGTCGGAAAAACGGACGACGGCTACTACTACGCTCTGAGCGAACGAGACGACATCCGACGGTACCTCTCCAGTCTCAACCAAGTCGATCGACTGTTCGGTCACCACCGCGATGCGGACGCCACTCCCGAAGAACCCGAGACACAACTCGGAGCGGGTCGTACCGACGAGGAGCTCGATGCAGAACTCGCAGCGTTGGAAGGCGAACTGAATGAATAAACTATCTGCAGGCGATGTTTGCTGGGCACAAGACCCAACAGGTGCTCATCCCCAGAGACCAATTATCGTCTTGGCTCACGATACACACCCGTTCAGTGCCACCGATTGTACTGTGATGTGCGTTGGGACAAGTGCCGGGAAGTACCAGCAAACTACGCCGGAACTCAAAGACGAGCACCTCACGGGGATTTCGTTCAACGACACGTCGTATCTGATGCCGTGGGCCCTCTACACGATCGCACCAGGGTCGATCATGAACGGGGATATAAAAGGTAAACTCACAGAAGACGGACGAAGGCTGGTGAAAAAGTCACTCATTTCTCTTCTCCCGTAGGTGGTTGATGGTGGAAGCCAGGACAGCCGATTCAGGTCAATGCGAGAGGACGTGGTGGTGTGAGTGGCACGGACGCGGTTTTCGGGGTGGGAGTCCCCGTGAGCCACGGCTTCGAGCCGGCCGTGTCGCTCATCGCAGGCGTACACTCGTACTCCCACCCAGCATACCGTTCGGTATGTCGGTAGACGTGGACGAGCCGTCCCGGGATGAAAACGGTGAGGAGCCGTGCGTCCCCGAGGAGGTGCTCGAGGCGATCGACGACCTCGCGGAAGGGAACACTGCTACCAAGGCTGATATCGAAGCCGTCCTGAAATTCTAGTCTCTATCTTCGTTGCGCTGTGGCATTTGTTCTGTTAGATGAATCTGAGGAGACACACCCAATCATCTTAACTTACTTACACTTCGGGCAGTTCATATCGGCTAGCTACCACCCCTTACACTCGCCACACACCATCCCCTCATCGTCGCGCCACCGTTTCTCCACCGTCTCCCCACACGCCTCACACTCGGTTCCCTCCGGCGACCAGTCGTAGGTCGGCTTCGCTGGCTCGACGGTCTCGGGTTCGGGTTCCTCGTCCGCCTTCGACTCGACGGTCTCCGGTTCTGGCTCGTCGTCCGGGTCTTCGCGCTCCTCGCCCGTGAACTCCGTGAGCGATCGGTCCATACCCCTACTCACTCGCGAAGCCATTAGAATCCCACCGGAACTCGAAGCGCGCCCCCCCGGAGTCGCTCTCGGTGAGCGAGAGGGTCCAGCCGTGGGCGATGGCGACTTCGTGGACGATGGCGAGGCCGAGGCCGATGCCCTCGGAGGAGGTGGTGTAGCCGTAGTCGAGGACGCGCTCGCGGAGGTCGTCGGGGATGCCGGGGCCGTCGTCGGCGACGTAGAAGCCGTCGGGGAGGGTGCCGACCTCGACGCGGGGTTCGGGGCCGGCGTGGCGGACGGCGTTCGAGAAGAGGTTGCCGAACAGCGACCGGAGGCGGGCGGGGTCCCCCTCGACGGTGGGGAGGTCGGCCACCACGTCGAGATACGCGCCCTCGATGTTCTGGTCGGCCCAGGCCTCGCGCACGAGCACGTCGAGCGAGCAGGGGACGCGCGCGGCCTCGCCCCCCTGGGCGAGCGCGAGCAGGCCGTCGATGAGGTCGCCGAGGCGTTCGAGCGCGGCGTCGGCGGCGATGACGTGCTCGACGGCCTCCTCGGGGTCCTCGTCGGTGACCGCGGCGTGTTTCGCGAGGGTGAGCCGGCCGCGGGCGACGGCGAGCGGATTGCGGAAGTCGTGGGCGATGATGCCGATGATGCGGGCCAGCCGGTCGTTCTGGCGGGCGAGTTCGTCCGTGCGCTCGCGGAGGTCGGCCTCGGTTTCGAGGGCGTCGATGGCGTAGCCGATGGTCTCGGCGAGCTCGGTGAGGACGGCGCGCTCGCGCGCGTCGAAGGCGTTCGGGCGGTCGGCGTAGATGGCGAGCAGGCTGTAGAGTTCGTCGTCGTGGAGGATGGGGAGGACGATGACGGAGCGGTAGCCGTACTCGTCGACGGCGTCGGTCCACGGCGCGAAGCGGGGGTCGGTCTGGAGGTCCGAGGCGACCTGCACGCGCCGGGTGCGGTAGGCGCGCCCGCCCGGCCCCTGTCCCCTGGGCGACTCGTCGAGCCGGATGGTGACGCGGTCGAGATACCCCGCGTCGTCGCCGGCGGAGACGCGGGGGACGAGCTTCTCTCCCGTGGCGTCGGCCTCGCCGAACCACGCGAATTGGTAGGGCTCCGAGTCGGTGAGCAGCTCACAGACGCGGCGTTCGAGCGCCTCGCGCGACTCCGCGTAGACGACGACCTGCTGGACCCGGCGGATGAGGTCGGTGATCCGCGAGAGGTCGGCGGCGTGGCCCCGCGCGCGGTTGGAGCGCACCGCGTCGTGCAGGCGCTCGACGAGCGCGTCGAGCCTCTCGGGGCCGTCCTGCCGGAGATACCCCGTCACACCGAGGCCGACGAGCGTCTCCGCGAGCGCCTCCGACCCCCGGCTGGTGAAACAGATGATGGGGATGTCCGCGTCCCGCTCGCGGACGGCGGCGACGAGCGTGCGGCAGTCGAACGCGTCGTCGTGGCCGGTGACGACGGCGTCGAACCGCTCGCGGTCGAGCAGCTCGATGGCGTCCGCTTCCGCTGCGACGTGGACGATGTCGAGGTCGGGGTAGCGTGCCGCGAGCTGCGTGTGCACTGGCTCACCGTCCGCCGTCCCGTCGACGTGAAGCACACGCACGTCCATTGAAATACGTAGACGCGCAGGAGGCTTAAGCAGGGTTGCTTCGACGGACAGCTACAAGTCACCCCACCTGTAACTCCGGGTATGGCAGAGGGAACGGCCAGCGGCGGGCTCCTCGAGAGCATCGTTCAGCTCCCGGTGGAGTTCGCGAAGATCGCAGCACAGAGCCCCGAGCAGGCGGCCCTGCTCGCCTCGGGGAGCATCATCATCGGCGTCGCCGTCGCCTACTTCGGCTACCTCCTCGCGGGTGCGACCCTCGAGGGGTTCGTCAGTCTCTTCCCGGCGAGCGAAGGGCCGCCCCAGCGAGGTCGATAGCCGACTCCAGCTCGGGGCCGAGCGGCGACCCCACGACGATGCCGTCCGCGTGTTCGAGCAGCTCCTCTACGCGCGCTTCGACCGCGTCCGGCGTGCCCGCAATCGAGAACGCGTCGAGCATCGCGTCCGTCACCAGCCCGAACGCCGCCCGGAAGGCCCCTCCCGAGATCTGCTCACCGATGGCCGACGCCCGCTCCGGGTCGACGCCGTGGCGGTCTAAGACGGGGGGTGCCGCCCCGCTCGCGATGAACGCGACGGGAGGCCGGGCCGCCTCCCGCGCCGCCTCGGCGTCCTCGGCGATGCTCACGCTCGCGTAGGCCACCAGCTCGAACGTTCCTCGCGAGTCGGGACGCTCCTCTAACCCGATATCGACCTGCTCGCGCGCCCACGCCAGGTCGTCCGGGTGTGAGCCATTAAAGAGGAGGCCGTCGGCGTGTTTCGCCGCCATCCGGCACATGTGCGGGCCTTCGCCCCCCACGTAGACGGGGATCTCGGAGTCGATCTCGTAGTTCAGCCCCGCGTCCACGGCCTCGAACGTGCCGTCGTGGCTCACGCGCTCGCCCGCCCAGAACCGCTGGGCAACCTTGAACGTCTCCAGCACGCGACTCAGCCCCTGCTCCCGGTCGATACCGAGGTTCCGCAGCGTCGAGGGGTCCCCCGGTCCGATGCCGAAGACGGCCCGGCCCCCGGAGGTCTCCTGCAGCGTCGCCACGCGGGACGCGAGCGCGACGGGATGCGTCTCGTAGGGGTTGGCGACCCCCGGGCCGACCCGAACCGAATCCGTGGCCCCCGCGATGCGGTCGAGCGCGACGAACGGGTCACGGTTGTTGTAGTGCGACGAGGCGAACACCGTGTCGAACCCCGCCTCCTCCGCTTTCTTGCCTAACGACTCGATTCGGTCGACCGGGTGTTCCGGCGTCAGCTCGATTCCTAGCATGGTGATCTTGTTTTCGTGTCTGGTTCGTTGTTTCTCGCCGTTCAGGGCTTCTCGCTGCTGTGACCGGGTGGGACGCTCTCTTTTGATTTGCTTTCGGGGCCGCACACACCTGCAAAGCCCTCTTTTGATTTGCTTTCGGGGCCGCACACACCTGCAAAGCCCTCTTTTGATTTGCTTTCGGGGCCGCACACACCTGCAAAGCCCTCTTTTGATTTGCTTTCGGGGCCGCACACACCTGCAAAGCCCTCTTTTGATTTGCTTTCGGGGCCGCACACACCTGCAAAGCCCTCGGGTGCTCGCGGTCGCTGCACGGGATATCCGCTTCGCGGATAGGGCCCGTGCAGACGACTCCCCTCCGGCGCGAGCCCCCTCGCCCTTTGCGATTCCGCCAGGGGCCGCACCGCACAGCACCGCAACCGCACCGCGCCAGCCCTTCCCCGAGGCCGCGCGCCCTCACTGCCGTTCGGGACGCGCGACCGGCCGTGTGGTTCGCTCATCTCACTCGCCAAACTCCCAGGCGCGGAGCGCCTGCCGGACGAGGTCGTCTTCCTCGCTCCGGAAGAGCTCGTTCGAGCCCTCGTGGTCGCCGAACTCGAAGCCGCGGACGACGACGGCGGGGGTCCCCCCGTCACCCTCGCCCGCGACGAGGTTCGCGGCGCCGGCGAGTTCGTCGACGACGGACTGGACGGTGACGCCGAGTTCTCTCCCATCTCTATCGTGCTCCCCGCGCCAGTCGCGCGAGGCGGGCATCCCGGCCCAGCCGAGGGCGACCCCGCGCTGGCCGTGGCGGAAGGGGCGCCCCGAGGTGTCGGTGACGATGACCGGGATGCCCAGCGCCTCGGAGAGGCGTTCGGCCGACGCGCCGGGATTCTCGGGCAGCAGGAGCAGGTCGTGGCCCGGGACGTTCGAGCGGTCGATCCCCGCGTTGACGGTGGTGTGGCCGAACCGCGTCACCGCGAGGATGAACGGGGCCTCGATGACCAGCTCCTCGCTCTCCTCCAAGACGGCCTGGGCGAACCGCGGGTCCTTCTCCTCGCCCGTGAGCTCCGCCAAGCGGGCCGCGATGGCCTCCGCCCGGTCGCTCGCCGGGAAGTCGGCGAGGTCTGCCGCCCGGCCCTCCGCCTTGGAGACGACGGTGGAGGCGACACACAGCACGTCCCCCGCCTCGAAGTCCGCGCGCTCGGCGATGAGGGCGGCGAGGTCGTCTCCCGCCCGAATCTCGGGGAGGTCCGGAACGGCGAACAGTTCCATACCCGAGTTCGCGCCCGCGAGGTGAAAAAGTCGCGCGTTACCGGAGATTCGTCGCGTGGGGGTCAGTCGCTCACGACGGGCGTCACGTCGATGGCCCCCTCGGCGACCTCGACGACCAGAATCGAGGTGTCGGGAGCCGGTTCCGCACCGGTCGCGCTCCCCGGGTTGAGCACGCGGTAGCCGCCCAACTCCCGGTCCGTCCGCTGGTGGGTGTGACCCGACACGCCGACCGTGAGCCGGTCGGGGTCCGCGTGCTCCGCGACCGTCTCCGCGACGCGGTCGTCGTACCCCTCCAGGTCGCCGGTGCCGTGGGTGACGACGAACCGGACGCCCTCGACGTCGAGGACGGCGACCTCCGGCAACCCCAGCTCGGGGTCGAGATTCCCCCGAACGGCGGTGAGCGCGGGCGCGAGGTCCCGGATCTCGTCGTACGCCTCCTGTGAGTCGAAATCTCCCGCGTGGATGACGTGGTCTGCCTCCCGGAGCTCCCCGCGTACCCACGTCGGGACCTCTGCGGCTCGCGACGGAATGTGGGTGTCGCTGACGATGACGACGCGCATACTTCCTCTCCGAGGCGACCCCCCAAAGTTTCCCCGGCGAGGGCGTAGGGAGACCATGATTCCGGTCGCCACCGTCTTCCTGCGCGAGGGTACGGAGGTGCTGCTCCTCAGGCGAAGCGACGAAGTCGGCTCCTATCCCGGGAGGTGGGGCGCGGTCTCGGGTCACGTCGCCGACCACGGCGACCCCGAGTCGGCCGCCCGCGCCGAGATTCGCGAGGAGACCGGTCTCGAGGACGCCCGCCTCGTCCGCGCGGGCGAGCCCTTCACCGTCGAGGAGTGGCAGGTCCACCCGTTCTTATTCGAGGTCGCGGGGCGGGAAATCCAGCCGAACTGGGAGACCGACGCGTGGGCGTGGGTCCACCCCACCGAGATGCTCCGGCGCGAGACCGTCCCCGACCTCTGGAAATCGTACGAGCGGGTCGCCCCCACCGTCGACACCGTGCAGGAGGACACGGACCACGGCTCCACCTATCTCTCCGTGCGCGCGCTGGAGTGTCTGCGCGACCGCGCGGCCGTCGCGCCCGAGACGGTCCCCGCCCTCGCCCGCGATCTCCTCCAAGCGAGGCCGAGCATGCGCGTCATCGAGAACCGCGTGAACCGCGTCATGCAGGAGGGGGGGACCGAGAAAGCCGCCCGGAACGGTATCGAGCGGTCGCTCGCCGCCGATTCGAAGGCCGCGCACAACGCGGCCGCGATGCTCCCCGAGCGCGTGCTCACGCTCTCGCGGTCCGGTACGGTGCTCGCCGCGCTCCGGGCGGCAGAACCGCACGTCTTCGTCGCCGAGTCCCGGCCCGCACGTGAGGGGGTGACCGTGGCCGAGGAACTCGCCGAGTCGATGCCCGTCACCCTCCACACCGACGCTGCCATCGCGCACGTGCTCGCCACCGAGGGGGTCGACGCCGTCCTCGTCGGGGCCGACGCGGTGCTCGCCGACGGCTCCGTGGTGAACAAGACGGGCACGCGAGGGGCAGCGCTCGCCGCGACCCACGAGGGGATCCCCGTCTACGTCGTCTGCGCGCGGGACAAGATCGCCGCGGACGAGACGGCGCACCTGGAATCCGGGCCCGACGAGGAGATTCATGACTCCCTCGACGTGCTGAATCCGACGTTCGACGTGACACCTCCCGAGGCGATTTCGGCCGTCGTCACGGAGGACGGGGCGCTCTCCGAAACGGATGTTCGGGCGGCCGCCCGCGAGCACGCGGCGCTCGCCGACTGGGACTGATTTCCCTCGCGGCGAACCGAACGGCCTTTTTCGGTCGCCCGGCTATCATCCTCCGGTGGCCGTGAGGAGATGTTACCCCCTCTGAGCCCCTTGTGATGAGGATTTCACACCGAGCCACCACCTCTCTGGCACCACGCGCGCCCAGCCGCGCCGTTCTCTTGTCGCTCGCTCGCGTACCCAACCTGTGAAGCGACGGCGCTATCTCGTCTCCCTCGGCGCAGTCGCCCCGCTCGCGGGCTGTGCGGGCTATCAGGGTGCCTCGACGCCGACCCCGGATTCGACCTCCATTGCGGAACAGGGGTTCCCCGCCACGGTCTGCGAGGAGCCGTTGCTCCCCGAACTGATCCGGGCTATCGCCTCTCCGTCGTTCGCCTCGGGCGGTGAGCTCGACCCGGACGAGCGCCTCGTCGTCGTGGAATCGGGGGGTGTCACCCGTGGCTACCCGCGCTCGATTCTCCGCGTCCACGAGGCCGTGAACGCGCCCGATGGATTGCTCGTCACCTTCTGTCCGCTCTGTAACAGCGGCGTCGTCGCGAGCCGCGTCGTCGAGGGCGAGGAAGCCACCTTTGGCGTCTCCGGCCAGCTGTGGAAACCCCCGGACGCCTACACCGCGGCGCGGGTCGCCGACGGGGACGCCTTCGCCGTGGGAGAGGGTGACGTGCGCGATACGGGGAATCTCGTGCTCTACGACCTCAATACAGAATCCAGATGGTCACAGCTGCTGGCCCGGGCCATCTGCGGCCCGCTCGACGGCACGAGACTGGATCTCCACCCCTCCACCGTGGTCACGTGGGCCGAGTGGCAGGCCGAGTACGACGGGGTCGTGCTCCAACCCCCGAGCGAGGCGGAGTTGCTGTAGGCGGTGGCGGTGCGGTGGCGGTGCGGAGGCGGTGCTGGGGCGGTGGCGGTGCGGAGGCGGTGCTGGGGCGGTGGCGGTGCGGAGGCGGTGGCGGTGCGGAGGCGGTGGCGGTGCGGAGGCGGTGGCGGTGCGGAGGCGGTGGCGGTGCGGAGGCGGTGGCGGTGCGGAGGCGGTGGCGGTGCGGAGGCGGTGGCGGTGCGGAGGCGGTGGCGGCGCGGAGGCGGTGGCGGTGCGGAGGCGGTGGCGGTGCGGAGGCGGTGGCGGCGCGGTGCTGGGGCGGTGGGCCGGGAGCGCATCCCGAGCGTGAGCGAGGGGGCGCGACCTCGGGGAAAGGCTGGTCTGTTGCGGTTGCGGTGCGGAGGGGCGGACCCGTCGCCGTACCGAATCAGCCCGGCGGGCTGATTCGGCCTTTTTGGTGGAGATTTTTCGAGGAGAGGTCCCCACAGCGCGCCGGAGGCGCGCGAGGAGACCCGACGAAGAAAAAGGTCCTCTAGAAGAACTTGAACAGGTCGTCCCGCTGCTGCGCGTGGAGATGCTCGCGGACGGCGTCGTTGAGCGGCTGAATCGAGCCGCGTTTCGCCGAGATGGGGGCGATGGTCTCGCGCCACTGCTTCCAGGGGGGATAGAGCCCCAACCGGTCACAGAGGGCGTTCAGGCGCTCGTCCTCGTCGTCCACCTTGTCCATCTTGTTGACGGCGACGACCGTGGGGATGTCCAGCTCCTGGAGGAAGCCGAACATCTCCACGTCGTGGGGGATCTCCTCCTCGTTGGTGTGGCGGTCGATGATGTCGATGACGGCTTTCCCGTCGACGACGAGGATGCCGACGAGGATCTTGTCGGCGTGCTCCTCGACGTAGCGGACCACGTCGGTTTTGATCTGCTCGCGGACGGCCTCGGGGACGCCGGACATGAACCCGAAGCCGGGGAGGTCGGTGACCATGAAGTCCTCGGCGGTCCAGTCGAAGTGGTTGGGCTTCTTCGTCACGCCGGGTTTCCCGCCGGTGGTGACCTTGTGGCCGGTGATCTCGCGCATCAGCGTCGACTTGCCGACGTTGGACCGCCCGACGAGGACGACCTCGGCGTCGCGGTTGGGGCGGTTCTCGAACATACCCGCCCTTGCTCGTCGGCTCGGATAAGGGGTGCGCTCTCCGCCTCCGCGCCTTCGAGTGACGCCCGCCGTGCCGGGAATCGAACGGCGACGACGAGAACGCCCAAAGACACTAGATATGTTAGTCCGTACGTCAACCCGAACATCGCGAGGATACCAGTCATGAACGAACCCATCCGGCTCGACCCGGACGGCCCGGCGCTCCCGGCGGACAGCACCCTCGACAGGGAGGAGTACCTGGAGATGCACACCGCGGTCGGTGACCCGCACCGATTCCGCATCATGCGCGTGCTGAATCAGGCCGCCGAGCAGGGCGCACGTCTCAGCGCGATCCAGCTCGCCGACGCGGTGGAGCTTCCCTCGAACAAGCTCCACTACCACCTCGACAAGCTCGTCCGCGTCGGGCTCGTCCGCCGGGAGAAGGCCCCTACCCGCGACGACGAGGGATACAGCAGCTACTACACCCCCTCCGCGATGGGCCGCAAAATCCTCTCACACGGCATCGAGGAGTTGATGCGCCGCGAGTGGGAATTCAGCCGCCGATACGCGGAGCCGTCCCCCGCGGAAAACACCGAATAGACGCTTCTTCTTACCGACCGTCTCGCACCGTCACCCGTAGATCCGAGTCTCGGGGTGCGCGTCGTGCCACGCGAACCAGAAGGCGACGACGGCGGGCAGGGGGTCGAGCGTCGTCCCCGCGTGGGGGCCGTCGAGCGCCTCGCCGGTTCGCGGGGACCACCGGGACCCGTCGGCCCGCAGCACCTCGCCATCGACCGAGAACCGGGGGACGCGCCCGCCGACGCGGGGGTCGAACGCCCGGAGCGCGCCGTCCGCGACGGTGACGAGCACGGCCGTCTCGCCCACCCGGTCGGTGATGATTTCCTCGCGCTCGACGACGGGCCGGGGGTAGGCGACGGCCTCCCCGCCCGACGCGAACCCCAGCACCTCCGTCTTCGGGTGGAGCGGGCCCTCCGGCTCCCGGTCCGAGAGCCCCACGCGGTCGCTGGTGACGTAGCCCCCGTACGGGAAGTCGGTGTAGTCGCGGAGCGCGACGCTTCCCCGCCCGACGACGGTCCTCGAAAATGGTGGAGGAAGCAGGACGACGGTGTCCGGGTGGGCCTCGCGCCACTCGCGCCAGGTCGTCAGGCTCGACGGCCGGAGCGTGAGCCGCGTCCCCGTCAGGGGCCCCCGAATCGCCACCGCGTGGAGCTGTGACCACAGCGAGTCCGTCTCGGCGTCGTACATGACGAGGTTGTCCTGGTGGAGGAGCCCCGTGACGCCGAAGGTGAGTTTCCGGCCGTCGATTTCGCGATCCGCGACCACCGCGGAGCCACACAGCGGGCAGAACGTCACCAGCAGGTCGTCGTTGACGATTTCGTGCCAGTCGAGCACCCGGAGGGGGTAGGCGCGCGGCTCCCCGTCCACGACGAGTCCAATCACGCGGTCGAAGGTCGCCAGCCGGGGGTTGATCTCGCGCACCCCGAACTCCGTGCGCGTGGTGAGTGAGACGCCGGACCAGTCGCGGGAGAATGCGGGCTCGGTGATGGCGGGCAGAGCGTCCCGGTTCGCCGCGCGCACGAGGTCCTCCTCGGGAACCGGAAGCGAGAGTGCCGGCTCCGGGTCGGTATCGTCGGAGGGGGGCCCCTGATAGCCGACACAGCCCGTGAGGGCACACAGCGCGAGGAACGCCCGGCGATGCATGGGTCGGATACGCACGCCGCGGGAAAGCAGCCACCCCGTCCGGGTGGGGGGAACGCACAGGCGCTTTGTGGGCGCTCCTCGAAGGGTGGATATGGACAAACAGGCCCTCCGCGAGCAGGTGTGGGACGCGCTGGAGGAGACGGGTGAGGCCCGGTTCCCGTTCCCGCCACACGGGCGGATTCCGAACTTCAACGGGGCGCGGGAGGCGGCCGAACGACTCGCTGAGACGGAGGCGTGGCAGGCCGCCGAGGCGGTCAAATCGAACCCCGACGCCCCACAGCTCCCGGTTCGGCGTGCGGCGCTCCACGCGGGCAAGACGGTGTACATGGCCGTCCCGCGACTCAGAGACGAGAAGTGCTTCCTCGAGCTGGACCCGGCTCGACTCGAACGCGAGGGTGTCGACCTCGACAAGGCGGCGACCATCGGCGGGTCGTCGGAGTTCGGGGTGCCGGTCCTCCCGAGCGAGATGCCCCACATCGACCTGATTCTCGCGGGGAGCGTCGCGGTTTCTGAGGCGGGAGGCCGTATCGGGAAGGGCGAAGGCTACTCCGACATGGAGTGGGCCGTGCTCGCCGCGTTCGAGAACGTGAGCGAGGCGACGACGGTGGCGACGACGGTCCACGAGCTGCAACTGCGAGAGGGAATCGAGACGGACGCCCACGACGTACCCCTCGACCTCGTCGTCACGCCCGAGCGGGTCGTCCGGACGGGCGCGAACCGGGCGGAGCGCCCGCGGGGCATCGACTGGGACGCGCTCTCGGCGGAACGTATCGCGGAGATTCCGATTTTAGAACGGTTGCGGCAGTCGTAGGTCAGCGTAGTGCTGGTGCCGGCCGGTGTGGTCGTTGTGCTCGCGGTGTGTGTCGCCGACCTCCACCGATAGCGCCTCGGCGAACCCCGGCCCGTCCGTGACGAACGTGTGGTACTCCCCGTTCTCGCCGCAGGGGTCCGCGTCCGGGGGGAGGTCGGCCCGGAAATCGGGGGAGAGCTCGCGCCCGAGGAACGCGGGCCCCAGACTGTCGTCGACGACGCAGGCGACGGCGCGGTACTCCGCGACGAACTCGTCGAACAGGGCCTCTGTATCGCGGCCCCACAGCGGCCACACGCCCTCGACGCCGCACCGAGCGAGCAGCCCCTCCCGGTACTCGCGGATCGGCTCGACGAACAGGTCGGCGTAGGCGATGCGGTCGATGTCGTGCTCGCCGAAGGCGTCGGCGAGCCCCTGCTCGTAGGCGTCGTTCGAGGGGTTCTCCGGCAGGTCGACGAACGCGACCCGAAGCCCGAGCGCGTCGGCCTGTGCGCGGATCAGCTCGGGCAGGAGCCGGTGGCCTCGCGTTCGACCGCCCGCGAGCACACAGAGCAGCAGGGGGTCCTCCAGCTCACGGAGGGCGAGCGCCGCGTCCTTCCCGCCGGACCACGCGAGAGCGTCCATACTTCTCCTCGGCGGAGGAGGCCGGTAACGCTTTCCCACGGCCCGCCGTCGGGCGAGTGTGCGACTCGTTCAGGTCATCATCCCCGCGGGGAAACGGGAGGCGGTCCTCCGCACGCTCGACGACGAGGGCATCGACTACGTCGTCACCGACGAGACGAGCGGCCGCGAGTACGTCGGCGTGGCCTACTTCCCCCTCCCCACCAACGCCGTGGAGCCGGTGCTGGCGAGCCTCCGCGAGGTCGGGCTCGATGACCAGGCGTACACCGTCGTGTTGAGCGCCGAGACCGTCGTCTCCCGGCGGTTCGAGGCGCTGAAACAGGAGTACGAGGAGAGCGACGACAACGGCACCCGCATCGCCCGCGAAGAGCTGAAAGCCCGCGCGGAGGACCTCGCCTCGTCGCTCCAGACGTACACGGCGATGACGGTCATCAGCGCGGTCATCGCCGCCGCCGGCCTGCTGCTCGACTCACCCGCCACGGTCGTCGGCTCGATGGTCATCGCGCCGCTCATCGGCCCCGCGATGGCCGCCGCGGTCGGCACCGTCGTCGACGACAGCGACCTCTTCGCACGGGGGGTCAAACTCCAGGCGTTCGGGATGAGCCTCGCCGTCCTCGCGGCCGCGGCGTTCGGCCTCCTCGTGCAAGTGCTGAACCTCGTCCCGCCCGGTATCGACCCGACCTCGATCGAGCAGGTCAGAGAGCGGCTCTCTCCGGATTTCCTCTCGCTGGCCGTGGCGCTCGGCTCCGGAACGGCGGGGGCGCTCTCGCTCACGACCGGCGTGTCGACGGCGCTCGTGGGCGTCATGATCGCCGTGG
Organism: Natronomonas sp. EA1; assembly: GCF_051195035.1. Classification (NCBI taxonomy): domain Archaea; kingdom Methanobacteriati; phylum Methanobacteriota; class Halobacteria; order Halobacteriales; family Natronomonadaceae; genus Natronomonas; species Natronomonas sp. EA1. Next base: position 580,999 of record NZ_JBNTJV010000002.1, on the reverse strand, counting down.
CGCTCGTCCCGCCCGCGGCCGCGGTGGGGCTCTCGCTCGCCTTCCAGCAGCCCGGCTCCGCCGTCTCCGCCGGCGTCCTGGCGGTCGTCAACGGCCTCTCCATCAACCTCGCGGCGCTCGTCGTCCTCTGGTGGCAGGGCTACCGCCCCGAGCACTTCTTCCGGACCGACGCGGCCCGCGCGGCGACGGTCAAGCGCGTCGGCGTCCTCGTCGCTGCCATCGCCGTCCTCTCGCTTTTTTTGGGTGGGGTCACCTACGACTCCTTCCAGACGGCCCGGACCGAACAGCAGGTACAGGCCGCCATCACGGACGTGATGGGTGAGGAGACCTACGCGGACCTCGTCGTCCTCGACACGGAGGTCCGGACGCGCGCGGTCGAACACCTCCCGCTGCTCAACCGCGCGGACGCGGTGGTCGTCACCGTCGGCGTCCCGCCCGGCGGGACCACGGACGGCCTCGCCGCCGCCCTCGCCGACCGCATCGAGGCCACGACCGGGCAGGACCTCGACGTGCAGGTCCGGTACGTCGCCGTCGAGCGCGCCTCGTAGCTCAAAGGCCCGTTTGAGCGTACGCCGCGGTTATGCTCTCATCGCACCTCTTACTGTCATGAACCGATTGCCGGTCATCCTCGCCGCACTGCTGGTCCTGCTCGCCGGCTGTTCGAGCGCCGTCCCCGTCCAGAACGCCTCCGCCGGCGACGGCGAGCCCCAGAACACCATCACCGTCGGCGCGGCCGGGCAGGTCACCGCCGCGCCCGACCTCGCCATCGTGAACGTGGCCGTCGAGCACACCGCCGACACCGCCGAGGCCGCGCGCGAGGGCGCCGCGACCGACGCGAACCGGATGCGTGCCGCGCTCCGTGACGCCGGTATCCCGGACGACGCCGTGACCACCTCGGGCTTCTCGCTGCACGTGCAGTACGACTACTCCAGAGAGACCCGCGAGGTCATCGGCTACCAGGCCGTCCACAGCTACCGCATCGAGGTGACCCCCGACCGCGCTGGTGAGGTCATCGACCTCGCGGTCGGCAACGGTGCCACCTCGGTGTACGGCGTCCAGTTCGGCCTCTCGGAGGAGCGCCAGCAGGAGCTCCGCGCCGAGGCGCTTTCCACCGCGATGGAGAACGCCCGCAGTGACGCGGACACCATCGCCGACGCCGCCGGCGTCGGTATCGTCGGCGTCTCCGCCGTCTCGACGTCGAACGCGCCCGTCTACACCCCGTCCCCGGTATTCGCCGAAGCCCGCGCTGCCGACGCGGCCGGTGCGCCCACCCAGATCGAGGCCGGTGACGTGACCGTCCGCGCGACGGTGCAGGTCACCTACGAGACGAACTGAGCGCAGAACGCGAACCGCGGCTAGTTCTCGAACGGCAGCTCGGGCTCGTAGCCCGACACGTCGACGGCGAGCGTGACCAGTTCGTCGACGCCCTCGCCCGTCTCGACGCTCATGTAGTGGTCCGCCTCCACGTCGCGCGACACGTCGCTTTTGTTGCAGACGGTGAGGACGGGGACGTCGAACTTCTCGACGACCTCGTCGCGCAGCTCCAGCTGGTCGGCGAGCGGGTAGCCGCAGTTCCCGCTGGGGTCGACGAGGAACAGCACCACGTCGGCGAGATGCGTCAACGCCGAGACGGCCTGGTTCTCGATGGCGTTGCGCTCCTCCGCGGGCCGGTCGAGGAGCCCGGGGGTGTCCACGAGCTGATACCGGATGTGGTCCACCTCGATGTGGCCCACGCGGAGCTGTTTCGTCGTGAACGGGTAGGAGGCGATCTCGTTGCGCGCGTTCGTCACCCGGTTCACGAACGAGGACTTCCCGACGTTCGGGTAGCCGGCGACGACGATAGTCGGCTCGTCCGGTCGGATATCGGGGAGCTTTCGGAGTTCCTCGCGGGCGTCCGCGAGCCGCAGGAGGTTCTCCTCCACGTCCTCGGTCACGTCCGCGAGCCGGGCGAACGCCTGCTGGCGGAGCTTCTTCGCCGTGTCCGGGTCCGCGTGGATGACGCGGCCGTGGTAGTCGTTCTTGATCTTCTCACACTGGCGGGAGGCCCACATGACCTCCGAGAGATGCTGACGGAGCGTGTCGACGTTCAGGTCCTCGTTGACGACGATGGCGTCCGCGAGCTCGCGGTAGAAGGGGTCGATATCGTCGAAGTCGGGCCAGGAGGTGACCACGTTCGAGAGGTTGTCCGAGAGGATGTTGGCCGCGGTCTGGAGCATCGACTCCTGGGCGTCCACGCCCTGCTTGGCGTGGCCCGCGCGGGCGGCCCGTGAGAAGGCCTTGTCGATGAGCTCCTCCGACCGGGGCACGGTGGGGAGGTTCTCGAAAATCATTACCGGCGCTATGTGACCGGTACATAAAAGCGCGTTCGTCCGCGTTTCACGCCCGCTCGCCCACGCTGCCGGCGGGTCAACCGTTTTGTGTCCTGCGTCCCCACGCACCACTATGACCGAGATCGACGCCGACGCGCTGCTCCCGAACGACCGCGTGAAACGGGCCGTCCTCGACGGGGAGATCACCCAGCTCACCCGCGGCGCGGGGACCCGCTACGCGGCGGAGGGTGACACCTTCGAACTCGGCGACGAGGCGTTCCGCATCACGAGCGTCACGGAGCGCACCCTCGGGGAGTTCACCGACGCGGACGCACGACGTGAGGGCTCCGAGTCGCTCGAGGCGTACAAAGCACGGATGAAACGCGTCCATCGAGGAGAGTTCGAGTGGGACGATACGGCTGAAGTCAGGACGTATCGGTTCGAACCGGCCGACTAACTCAGCGCCGCGCTTCCAGCTCCGCGCGCAGGTCGTCGAGGTCCATCCCCTTCATCGACAGCAGGACGAGCAGGTGATAGACCAGATCGGCGGACTCGGCGGCCAGCTCCTCCGTGTCGTCGTCCTTCGCCGCGAGGATGACCTCCGTGGTCTCCTCGCCTAACTTCTCGAGGACGTAGTTCTCCCCCTTCTCGTGGGTGAACAGCCGGGTGGTGTAGGAGTCCTCGGGCAGGTCGGCCTTCCGGGATTCGATGACGTCGAAGAGTTCGTCGAGCACGTCCATACCCACTCTCACCGGGGCTATCCCATAACCTCGCGGATATCCCGGAGCTTCGCGTACTCCGCGGGGTCGCTCCGGCCGACGGTGAACGCCTCCTCTTCGATCTCGATGGGGGCGTTCGTGCGCGCGGCGAGTGCGAGGCCGTCGGAGGGGCGGATGTCGACGACGGCGTCGTTCCGCGGCGTGTTCAGATGCAGGTCGGCGACGTAGGTCCCCTCCTCGAGCCCGGTGACGACGACGCGGTCGACGCGGCCGCCGAGCTCCTCGACGATGTCGAGCAGCACGTCGTGGGTGAGCGGGCGGCCGATGTCGATGGCGTCCATCCCCTGGGCGATGGAGCGGGCCTCCTCGAACCCGATGAAGATGGGGAGGACGTCCGTCTCACCCTCGGGGGCGAGTACCACCACCGGGACGGGTCCGTCGGGGGTGTCGGCCAGCCGAACCGCGTCGATGGATGCGTTCATACCCGTACGAGGGGCGCGAGGGAGAAAAGTGGCGACCTCTCAGGCGTGGACCTGCTCGAAGAAGGCGAGGTCGTGGATCCGGTAGTCGTCGGTGAGCTCCGGGTGGAAGGAGGTGGCGACGACGGGGCCGTCTCTGACCGCGACGGGGCGGTCGTCCCACTCGGCGAGCACCTCGACCCCTTCGCCCACGCTGTCGATGAGCGGCGCGCGGATGAAGACGGCCGGGAAGGGGTCGTCCAGTCCCGTCACCTCCAGCGGGGCCTCGAAGGAGTCGACCTGTCGCCCGAAGGCGTTCCGGTCGACCGTCACGTCCACCAGTCCGAGCGGGGAGACCCGGTCGTCCTTCGCGTCCGTGGAGGCGACGATGAGCCCCGCACAGGTGGCCAGCACGGGCTTGTTCGCGGCGACGTGCGCCTCGATTTCGGGGGCGATGCCCTCACGTTCGAGCAGGCGTGAGATGGTCGTCGACTCCCCGCCCGGCATGAGCAGCACGTCGCAGTCGGGCACCAGCCCGGACTCGCGGATCTCGATCACGTCCGCGTCCTCGCCGTGGCTCGCGGCGGCGCGACGGATGGCATCGGCGTGTTCGGAGACGTCGCCCTGCACGGCGATGACGCCGGCTCGCAGTGTCATACCGGAGAGAGGGGAGTGGGACCGAAAAAGGTCGCGGGACGTGTCGGCCCAGTGGCTCACGGACCGCGAAAACGGTGAGAAATTCGATTACGCGACGGCGTTCAGCACCTGCACGAGGACGCCGAACAGGATGCCGAAGGCGATGACCGTCTTGGGGTCGATGGTGGGCGCGTTGCGGTCCTCCGAGTCGAAGTAGCGGACCAGCCCGGCGCTGGACATCAGTCCGCCGGAGTTCTGTCCTTTGCTCATACGTCCCTTTCTCCCGGCTCACTCCCTAAGCCTTTCGACCGCGTCTCTTCGTTTCCGGTGCAAAAGTGGGAAACCCTTATGCGCCGCGCTTGGCTAAAATCGGATAGACATGCCTGTCACGCTCAAGGACTTCTACGCCGATTGGTGTGGCCCGTGCAAGACGCAGGACCCCATCCTCGAGGAGATCGCCGACGACTACCCCGACGTTGCCTTCGAGAAGGTGAACGTCGACGAGGAGCAGGACGTGGCCAACGAGTATCAGGTCCGCTCGCTCCCCACGCTCATCATCGAGAACGACGACGGCATCGTCAGCCGCTTCGTCGGCGTCACCCAGCGTGACGACATCGAGGGCGCGCTGCAGGAAGCCGGCGCATAATCCCGAGTTCTCGCCGTTTTTCACCGAGCGCGTAGCGGCGGCGCCGTCACTCGATGTGGATGCCCAAATCGTGCAGCCCGTCGTTGTTCGCCGCGACGTTGATGAGAAGCGGTGTGAGCGCCTCCACCTCCGCGGCGTTGGCGATGCCGCCTACGTCCAGCGCCCGGAGCCCCTCGATCTCGCCGGCGAGGGTCACGACGATGCTCTTCGCGTCCGCGTCGTCGCCGAAGACGAAGGTGTCCCACTCGAAGGTGGCATCCAGGTTGGCGAGTTTGCCGGCCGCGAGGTTGTGGAACGCGCCGACGACCGGGATGCCGTCGGGCGCCGCACCGGCCGCGAGCGCGGCCACGGAGCCGGCTTTCGGGCGGTTGTAGTGGAAGCCGTCGTCGTCGCGTTTCATCCCGACGGCCGGCGTGACGAGGATACAGTCGTCGAGCTTGTCGGCGACGGACTCGATGGTGTCGACGAGGTGGTACGCGGGGACGGCGAGGACGACCACGTCCGCGCGGTCCGCGGCCATCTCGTTCGTGAACCCCGTCACCTTCCGGTCGACGCCGCGGCTGTCGAGTTCGGTCTCGTACTCCTCGGCCTTGGCGCGGGCCTTCTCCGGGTCGCGCGAGCCGACGATGACCTCGTGGTCGGTGTCGTACGCCCAGCGCAGCGCCAGTCCCTCACCGATATCGCCGGTTCCGCCGAGTAACGCGATTCGCATACCCTCCCCTCGAAGCCCGGCCGCCTAAGCGTTCCGTGACCGGAGGCGCTTGCCGAACACCGCCCAGCCGTCGCGGTAGGAGAGCCACCACGCGACCACCGTGGCCAGCGGGACGAGCGAGGCGACGAGCGCCAGGTCGGGCCCCGTCGTCACCGCCATCGCCCCCACGATGGCGAGGATCCACAGCCCCAGCAGCGTCGTGACGAAATCCGCGTGCCCTGTCATTGGTATTCGGTAACACACCACGAGGTGAAAAAGCTTCTGTGCCCCCCGACGTGGGGCGCTCTCGCGACCCCCGGACTACTCCAGCTACTCCAGGATGTCGGGCAGGTCGTTCACGCTGTCGATGACCGCGACCGCCCCCGCCCGGTCGTACTTCTTCGTTCCCGCCTCGCCGGTGAGCCCGCCGGTGAGCACGCCGACACCGTAGTACTCTCTGTCGGGGTCGGCCTCGTTCGCGTTCACTGCGGTCTCGATGTCGTCCAGCGTGTCGCCGACGAAGACGACCGAGTCCGCGTCGAACCGCTCCGCGAGCGTCGTCAGCGCCCGTGGGTGGGGTTTCCCCTCCTCCCAGTCGTCCATCGTGAAGCGGTGCTCCTCGGAGATATCCAGCCCCACCCGGTCGAGCGCGATGAGCGCCTCCTCGCGCGGGCGACCCGTGACGACGCCCACGTCCCACGCCCGCAGTTTCTCGACCGTCTCGGGTTCGAGGATGACCGGCTCGTCGTGGATGAACCCCGCCGTCTCCATGTCGGGCTCGCTCCCTTCGAGTTCGCGGTAGAGCTCACTGCCGAGATAGAGCTGCTGGAACACCTCCCGCAGGCGCTCGCGGTCCCACGCGGCGTGGACGCGCTCGCGGGCCGCGGGGCCGAGTTGGTCGGCGACGACGGCGCGGGCACCTTCCAGTCCCCCGCCGGAGGCCGCGACGAGGTTCGTGAACTGCGCTACGTCCTCAGCCAGGCCCTCGCGCCGGGCGAGCAGGAACAGCGCCGCGGCGTAGGTGAGCTCCCAGTCGTTGTTGAACCCGCCCGCGTCCTTGAACGGCTGAATCTCGGCTTTCGAGATGGTCTCGCCGTACACGTGGTCGATGCTCTCGACGATGGCCCGTCGGTACGAGTCGGCCACGTCGACGAGCACGCCGTCGATGTCGAGGACGACCGCATCTACTCTCATTACTCCCCCCTCGTCACCGTGGCAGTAAAGAGCGTTTCATCCGGCAGCGTTTCCGGGGTCACGGGAACCGAGGCGGGGTCCCCCCCGAGCGTGGTGAAGTGAAAGACCGCCCCGACGCGCCGCGCGACCTCGAGGACGGGTCGGTGGAGCTCAGGCGGGAGGTTCCGGGCGAACACCGCGTCCGCGCCCTCGTACCGGGCGATATCTGGGTCGGTGATGTCGTCGACGACGAACGCCACCCCCTCCGGGACCGCCCGGGGGGAGAGATCCGTCGCGAGGACGTCGACGCCCCGCTCGGCGAGCCCTCCCGCCACGTCCGGGCGATTGCCCACGCCGACCTCGACCACGCGGTCGTAGCGCGCGAGCCGGTCGACGAGTCCCGTACTGTTCACGTCGGGATGTTTATCAACGGCGCTGTCTAAGGGTTTCGCATGCACGTTGATATCGTGCCGGTGGGGGACGTGCCGGCCGCCGTGAAGCGCGAAGCTTCCTCCGGTCTGCGGTCGGTCTACGACTGCGAGGTGACGATTCACGACGCCCAGTCCGTCCCCGACGGCTCCTTCGACCCCTCACGGAACCAGTACCGGGCGGAGGAGTTCATCGAACTCGCCTCCCGCATCGGGAGCGGCGAGAAGAACATCGCCATCACACCGCACGACCTCTACTACCGCCGGCGCAACTACGTCTTCGGTCTCGCGTACCTCTCCGGCAACGGCAGCGTCATCTCCACCTATCGGCTCCAGACCTCCTCCGACGGTGGCATCTCGAACAAGCCCGCCGCGGAGATCTTCTCCGACCGCGTCCGCAAGGAGGTGGTCCACGAGATCGGCCACACCCTCGGGCTGGAACACTGCGACAACAGCCGGTGTGTGATGAGCTTCTCCCCCACCGTCCGCGAGGTCGACACGAAGGAGGAGAACCTCTGTGGCAGCTGCCAGCGCACCGTTCTCTGAAGCGTGACCGGCTGGATCCCCGACGACGACTGGCGCACCATCGTCGCCCACACACCCATCGTCTCCGTCGACCTGCTGGTCCGCATCGACGAGGGTCTCCTGTTCGGCAAGCGCGAGAACGAACCCCTCAAGGGTGCGTGGTTCCTCCCCGGCGGTCGCGTCCACAAAGGTGAGACGCGCACCGAGGCGGTCCACCGCGTCGCCCGCGAGGAACTCGGTCTCGATGTCGAGATCGTCGAGTCGCTCGGCGCGTTCGAGCACATCTACGACACCGCGGACGTCGACGTCGCGGACGGCAAACACTACCTCGCCAACGGCTACGTCGTCGACGTGGTCGGCGGCGAGCTCCGGGTAGATGATCAGCACGCCGACCTCCGGGTGTTCGCGTCGCCACCCGAACCGGTCCACGAGTACCTGAAGAACTACCTGCACGCGGCCGACTCGCTCCCTGAGTGGCCCTGAGTTCTCCTTACCCCACCGGCTCCACGGTCTCCAGCCCGTGGAGCGCGACGAACTTCTCGAGCTCCTCCTTTCGTTCGCCGATGGCCTCGGGCTCGTGTGCGTCCGAGCCGAGGGTGAAGGCGATGTCGTATTCGGAGAGGACCGCCATGAACGCGGGGCTCGGGTGGAACTCCCCGTAGTCGCGGGTGACGCGCCCGGCGTTGATCTCCGGGATCGTCCGCGATTCCTCGAACGCTTTCGCGACGCGGTGGTACTGCTCGTCGGTCGCGAACCCGCGGAGCGCGGGGTTGCGCTCGATGAGATCGGGGTGGGCGGCGATGTCGAACAGCTCCGAGTCCACGAGCGCCACGAGCTTGTCGAAGTACTCGCTCACGAGCTCGCGGCGCTCGGCCTCGGATTTCTTCGCGAAGTAGCGTTCGAAGTGGACGTTCACGTCCTCGAGGGTGTGGACGCTGCCGATGGTGTAGTCGAACCCCACCTCGTCGAGGAAGGTCCCGATCTCGCTCTCGTCGCGGGGGTCGTAGTCCATCTCGACCGCGTCGAACACGCGGATGTCGTAGCGCTCGCGGACGCGCTCGATGCCCGCGCGCCGGCGCTCGTAGGTCAGATCGAGGTTGAACCCCATCGCCGCGGTCCACGTGCGGTCCTCCTCGCGCGGGGAGACGTTGCAGTGGTCGGCGAAGCCGATGCCCTCGAGGCCGGCCTGTTCGGCCGCGCGGACCATCCAGCCGAGGAACTCACCGTCCGAGTAGTTGGAGTGGGTGTGGTAATCGAAACGCACTGGTCGTCCATCGTGTGGTGGGATTAAAGGCTCTCTCCCGGTGTGTGACTCGATGACTCGGGTCACCGATGGCCCGCTCAGGTGTCGAACAGCCCTTTCACGTCCTCCTCCTTCGACGTGCGGCGCTGGACGTGCTGTTCGAGCCGCTGGAGGACGACGCCGTGGGCGCCACCGATGTAGTCCAAGAGGAGGGTGACGAACGGGCTGGAGACGGTGTCGTCGGCGAGGTCAGCCTCGGCGTACTCGACGGCCAGCGTGACCGTCTCCTCGTGCGGGTGGCCGTGGGCGAGCGCACGGGCCGCGATGCCGGCCGCGGGGAACCGGAGGTCGTCGAGCCGCGGAACCTCGCCCGCGACCTCGACCAGGGGTGGCTCCCCCTCCTCCCCTTCCCCCTCTCCCTCCCCCTCCTCGCGGAGCGAGGGATTCGTTTCCAGTCGAGCGAGATACTCCCTGATTTCGTCGGCGTTGACCCCCGCATCGTCGGCGCGCGCCCTGGCCTCGGTGAGGTACTCCGCCGCGCTCTCGGCGAGGTTCCGGGCTCCTTCAGAGTTCCCCCCGCCGGCGTGGTGGACCGCGGCGGCGTACTGGATGAGTCCCTGCAGGAGCGTCCGCTCCTCGCCCTCGCAGTCGAGCCAGCGTTCCTCCCACGCGTCGTGGGCGGCGTGGTGGTAGCCGGCGTTGAACACCGCGGCGCCGGCGCGGAGGTGGTCCATGCTCCCCCTTCGGGCGACGCGGGGTAAAACACGGCGAACCTTTTTCGTGTGGGACGGTGCATCACGGGTAATGCAGTACTACGAGGACGTCGAGGTCGGCGAGACCAAGGAGTTCGGCGCGTACGAGGTCACGAAAGAGGAGATCATCGAGTTCGCGGAGAAGTACGACCCGCAGCCGTTCCACGTGGATGAGGAGGCGGCCGAGGAGTCGATGTTCGGGGGGCTCATCGCCTCCGGGTGGCACACGGCCGCGATGACGATGCGGATGCTCGTGGAGCACACCACCCGCGATGCGGCGTCCACGGGCGCGATGGGGGTGGACGAACTGCGGTGGAAGAAGCCCGTTCGGCCGGGAGACACGCTCCACGTCGAGGTCGAGATCCTCGACAAGGAGCCGTTTCGTGAGGGGATGGGGCTGGTCCACTCGGGCACCTACGTCACCCGCGACGACGGTACCGAGGTGATGTCGTTCATCGGACTCGTGCTCTACGAGACGCGGGAGTAGGCGCGCTCGACGGCACGGCGGCGCTCCCGGCAGCGGTCGGCGAGCTCCGCGTAGGTCGCGAGCAACGGGTGGGCCACTGCGAGGTCCTGATAGCAGTAGGTCTGGACGTCGGGGAAGTCCTCACGCAGGCCCAGGTCGCTGTGCCGGTCGCGGATCTCGGCCTGTCGGTCGCGCGCCCACCCGTCCAGCTTCCCTTCGAGAACCTGCAACCGGGCGCGGTAGGCCTCCAGCGTGCCGTAGCGCTTCTCCGTGAACTCACCCGTGTACTCCGCGAGCTCGTCGAGCACGCGCTCGGCACGCGCGACGGTCTCGGCGAGCGACTCTCGCTCGGCGTCGACGGTGGCGATGAGTCGCCCCCGCTCGCGGTGGGACTCGCGAACCGCGGTCACGAGTCCCCGTTTGACCGTCTCGGTGAGTCCACCGTCGGTGAGCCCGCTCGCGAGTTCGGGGCCGAACTCGGCGGCGAGGCTCTCCTCGTAGCTGTCGCCGTAGTCCTCGTCGTAGTGCGGGACGGCCATCACGGTGGTCTCGTAGGCGTCCCGGACCGCGGCGGCGCTGGCGACGGGGCGGGTGTCGAGCACGAGCGGGCCGGTCTCTGGCGCGCCGTCGGTCGGCAGGTCGGCCACGCGGCGGGCGAAGGCGGCGAACGCCTCCCGCTCGTCGACGAGCCGGCGGCGTTCACGGCGGAGGGCCGAGTCAGCGGCCTCGAGGTGGGTCATTGGGCTTGGTAGGCCGTCGCGGCGAGGCGTTCGTCCGTGGCGAGCAGGTCGTCGAGCATGGCGTCGCCCGCCCAGTCCGCGATTGCGCGGCCGTGGGGCTTCCCGTCGCGCGCGGCGACGTAGGCCTCCTCCAGTCCCGCGCGGTCCGCCAGCGGGACGAGCGAGACGGTCGTTCCCGCCGTCCCCACGTCCACGATGAGATACGACTGCGGGAACGAGCAGATGGCCGGAGCGATGACCTCCTGGAGCGAGCCGTGGGTGCCGACCGCGGGCCAGTGGAGATGGCCCGACAGGACCAGCTCCACCGCGCCGTCGGTGAGCACGTCCCGGACTTCTCGTGCGTTGCGGACCTGATAGAGGTCCGCGTCGAGCAGTCGCTCGCCGTGTGCGGACGGGTGGGTGAGACAGTGATGGAGGAGAACGACGGGGTTCTCCAGTTCGGGCAGCGTCTCCGCGAGCCACGTCAGTTGGGCGTCGGAGACCACGCCCTCGTGGGTGTCGCGGAGTCGGCCATCCGGCGCACTCGCGGTGTTCACGCCGACGATGTCGAGGCCACCGACGCGTTCGACGAACGGGAGCGACCCCGCGGCGTAGCGCCACGCGAATCGCTCCGGGGAGGGCGCGTCGTACGGGTCCCACTTGGGCTTCGGCACGTCGTGGTTCCCCGGAACCCCGAGATAGGGTGCATCGAGGTCCCCCAGCAGCTCGTCCACGGCGTCGAACTCCGCGGGTCTCCCATCCTTCGTCAGGTCGCCCGCGAGGAGCACCGCGTCCACCCCGCGCTCGTTCGCGTCCGCGACCGCCGATCGGAGCCGCGATTCGGTCCGGTGGTAACACTTCCACGTCCCCTCGGCCTCCGTCGTGAGGTGCGAATCGGCGAACACGGCGACCGTCGTCCGCTCGTCGACCCGTGGCCGGTCGAACTCCGCGAGGAGCAGTCCCGCCGCCCCACACGACCGCGAACCGAGCGTGAATCCAGTCGTCATCGACACTCGCATCTCCTCTCGAATCCCGCATAAACATATCGGATATATTATATATTCCTCTCGAAAGCGGTCCGTTCGGGTATGGAGGGCTCGGGAGATGCCGACCGCTCGCTGTGCTCGCGGTGTGGTCTCGACAGAACCGTCCTGACGGAGTCCTCGCGAGCGATAGCGAGCGAGGGCCCGTCAGGGCGCTGAACGAGGAGTGACCTGACAAAGTCAGGTCACGACTGAAATGAACGTCCTGACGGAGATTTGAATCCACTCGCTGACGCTCGTTATTCAAATCTCCGTGCGTCGTTTCAACACGACGCCGACCGCTCGCTCCGCTCGCGGTGTGGTCCTGAACAGAACCGTCCTGACGGAGTCCTCGCGAGCGATAGCGAGCGAGGGCCCGTCAGGGCGCTGAACGAGGAGTGACCTGACGAAGTCAGGCCACGACGAAGTGAAGCGTCCTGACGGAGATTTGAACTCCGGTCCCTGGCTCCGCAAGCCAAGAGGATAGTCCACTACCCTACCAGGACTCAATCATTCCTACCCCGCAGGTATGTAAAGGGCTTGCGATTCGGCTCGCTGCCTGTGATATCCACCCTCGTACTTATGAGGCCACACGCAGAATGAAAATCAGATGTCTGTGGGTAACGCGATGGACGGCGACGCCGACGTTCGTGACCGCCTCGAGGGGTCGCTGAACGTCCTCGTCTACAGCTCCGGGATGGATACCGGCGCGAGCCAGGCGTATCTGGAGGAGCTGGTTCCGGACGAGCCGCTTCGCGTCCTCGGCGTCAACTACCTTCGGCGGCCCGAGGAGTGGCTGGAGCAGTGGCGCACCCACGTCCCGAACGCGGAGGAGTTCGCGTTCGTCGCGGTCTCGGACGGTCCCGCTCCGGAGGTCGACGTGCCCGCGTTCGCCCGGAACCCGAACGACCTCACCGGACTGGGGATCACGCTCGGCGAGCAGCTCGGTGACTGGTCGGGGGGTAACGTGACCCCGTTCCTCGATTTCCACTCGCTGACCGCGGCGCTGCAGTACGTCGACTTCCAGCGGGTCTACCGGTTCGTCCACGTGATGACCGCGCGGAGCGCGGCGCTCGATGCGCTCTCCTATTATCATATCGACCCCGAGGCGCACGACGAGCAGACCGTCGCGACGCTCACCTCGCTGTTCGACGCGGCGGTGCGGTACGACGACGGCGAGTGGCACGTCCGCACCCGATAGTTCAAGTAGGAAGCCGGGACCACGCGCCGTATGCGACAGGTGACGAAACCGGCCGATAGCGGCGTCCTCTCCGGACAACGACAACCATTAAGCGTGGGGCAACCTTGCCACGGATAGCAATGGGAGCCATCGAGGACACGTATGCGGATATCGAGGACCCCGACGTTTCTTTAGAGGAGTTCCGCGACGCCGTCGAACAGAAGGTGGAACAGATGGGCGGGCTGGCCGACGAAGAGACCGCGGCCATGCTGCTCGCCCACGAGCTCTCGGAGGGGGAGGTGAACGGCATCGCCGACATCGAACCCGGGATGGACGACGTGAAGTTCCTCGGCAAGGTGCTGAGCGTCGGCGACATCCGGACCTTCGAGCGCGACGAGGGCGAGGGGAAGGTCTGTAACATCGAGGTCGCGGACGAGACGGGCCGCGTCCGCGTCGCGCTGTGGGACGAGGACGCGGAGGCCGCCGTGAACGAGCTCGAACCCGGTGTCGTCCTTCGAATCTCTGGTCGCGCGAAGGACGGCTTCAACGGCCTCGAGGTGAGCGCCGACCGCGTGGAGGGCGACGAGGACGCCGAGATCGACGTGGAGATCGGCGACGCGGAGAGCGTCGAGGGGCTCTCACTCGGCCAGTCGGACGTGAACCTCACCGGGCGCGTGCTCGGTACGGATTCCGTCCGCACCTTCTCGCGTGACGACGGGTCAGAGGGGAAGGTCGCCAACTTCTCGCTCGGCGATTCGACCGGTCGCGTGCGGGTCACGCTCTGGGACGAGCAGGCCGACACCGTCGAATCGCTGGAGGAGGGCCAGTCCGTCGAGGTCATCGACGGCTACGTCCGCGAGCGCGACGGGAGTCTCGAACTCCACGTCGGCAATCGCGGAGCGGTCGAGGTCGTCGACATCGACGTGGAGTACGTCCCCGAGACGACGGACATCGCGGCCCTCGAGATCGGCATGACGGTCGACATCGCGGGCGTCATCCGGTCTGCGGACCCCAAACGTACCTTCGACCGCGACGACGGCTCGGAGGGGCAGGTCCGCAACATTCGCGTGCAGGACAAGACGGGCGACATCCGGGTGGCGATGTGGGGTGACCTCGCGGACAAGGAGCTCCACCCCGGCGACGAGGTGCTCTGTGCGGACGTGGAGATCAAGGACGGCTGGCAGGACGACCTCGAGGCCTCTGCGGGCTGGCGCTCCACCGTGACGGTGCTCGACGGCGGCGCGAGCGCGTCCGCTGGCGCCGGCGGCGAGGCGGACGAGACCGGCGGCTCCAGCGCGCAGGGGCTCGGCGCGTTCGCGGACGGCTCGGCGCCCGAGACGGGCAGCGACGACGCCGATACCGAGGAGCCGGCCGACGGTACCGAAATCGAGTTCACCGGCACGGTCGTCCAGACGGGCGACCCCGTGATGCTCGACAACGGCGAGGAGGCCGTCACCGTCGAGACCAGCGAGACGGTGCATCTCGGTCAGGAGATCACCGTCCGTGGCGAGCGCGTCGACGGGACGATCCGCGCCACCGACGTGTTCTGATCGGCACCCGTGGCTTCGGAGCGCCTCTCGTTCCAAGTGACGCCTTGACAAGAGTTAAGACCGTCTCGCACTCGCATGGTGCTATGAGCGTTGAGCTACCGTTCGCCCCGGTAGACACCATCATCCGTCGGAACGCGGGGAACCTCCGAGTGAGTGCCGACGCGGCCGAGGAGCTGGCCCGGCGGATCCAACAGCGGGGCGCGGCGCTGGCGGTCGACGCGGCGGAGCAGGCCACCGCCGACGGGCGCAAGACCCTGATGGCGGCGGACTTCGACGCCCCCGATGTCGACAAGGACGACCTCGAACTCCCCATCGCCCCGGTCGACCGCATCGCGCGACTCGATATCGACGACCGGTATCGGGTGTCGATGGACGCCCGGGTCGCGCTGGCGGCGGTGCTGGAAGAGTACGCGGACACGGTGGCCGCGGCGGCCGCGATCCTCGCCCGCCACGCGGCCCGGCGCACCGTGAAAGCAGAGGACATCGAGACCTACTTCGAACTCCAACCGTACTTCGAATGAGGTTCGGCTACCGCGAGGCCTGTTTGCGACACGACACCGGCCCCCGCCACCCGGAGACTGCGGACCGACTCCGGGCCATCCGCCAGGGCCTCTCCAAACAGCACGGCGTGGCCTACGAGGAGGGGACGCTCGCCTCGCGGGAGGCCGTCGAGGGCGTCCACGACCCCGAGTACGTCGCCGAGATCGAGTCGTTCTGTGCCGACGGCGGCGGCGAGTTGGACGCCGACACCGTCGCCGTCGAGGCCACCTGGGAGGCTGCCCTCGCCTCGGCGGGCCTCGCGCAGTGGGCTGCCGAGAGCGCCCTCGACGGTGCGGACGGCCGCGACACCCCCTTCTCCATCGGGCGCCCGCCGGGCCACCACGCCACCGGCGACAAGGCGATGGGGTTCTGCTTCTTCAACAACGCGGCCGTCGCCGCCGACTCGGCGCTCGACCGTGACGACGTGGAGCGCGTCGCCATCTTCGACTGGGACGTCCACCACGGCAACGGCACGCAGGACATCTTCTACGACCGCGGGGACGTGTTCTACGCATCCATCCACGAGCGCGGGCTGTTCCCCGGCACCGGGAACCTCAAACAGACCGGGACGGGGGAGGCGCAGGGGACCACGCTCAACGTCCCGTTCCCCGGCGGCTGTGGCGACGCGGAGTACCTCGACGCCGTCCAGACCGCCGTCGTCCCCGCACTCGAGCGGTACGACCCCGACCTCCTCATCGTGAGTGCGGGGTTCGACGCCCACCGGAAGGACCCCATCTCCCGGATGCGCGTCTCCACGGAGGGGTACGGCGCGATGACCGAGGAGTTCCGCGACCTCGCCGAGCGGGTCGACGCCGGCCTCGCGTTCGTCCTCGAAGGCGGGTACGGGCTGGAGGCGCTCGCCGAATCGGTCAGAATGGTCCACGAGGTGTTCGACGGCCGGGAGGCGCTCCGGCCCGAGGAGGCACCGAGCGAGCGCGGTGCCTCAGTCGTCGCGGACGTGCGCGAGACTCACGGCCTCGGCGAGACGTAGCGCGCGAGCTCGACGCCGAACGCGTCCGCCAACTCTCCTACCTCGTCCCCGGCGAGCACGTCGTACCCCTCTTCGCGCAGACACGTCGCCACCGTCGAGCCCAGTGCGACGGTGTAGAGGTCGTCGCTCGCGAGGAACGCCTCGGGGGTCCGGTGGTCGCGCTCGCGTTCCACGACGTACCGCCCGTCGGCGTCGATGTAGGGGCCGTACTCCTCCCCGTCGGCGTACTTCTCGTAGAACCCCGTCGCGTGCCCGCGGACGTGGACGGGCGGGCCGTCGTGACGCTCCACCGCGGGCCGGCGCGCGACCTCACACTCGAGAACGAGCACCGCGTGGGTCTCGTCGGCCCACCGCGCCGACCGGAGCACGTCGAACCCTCGCCGGTCGAGCTCCCCCTCGATGCCCGCGAGGGACCTGTCGAGCTGCGGGTAGAGCTGGTCCTCGACGATGTCGGGTGTCTCGAAGCGCACCGCGACGGGGTGGGTCCCCCGTGCATCGAACTCGGCTCGCACGTCTGCAGCAGTGAGCGGCTCCGGCTCCCACGGCTCGAACAGGTCGACACTCGGCTCGTCGAGGAGGGCTCTCGCGTAGTGGGTCACCCGCGCGACGTTCTCGGTCGAGAGGGAGGCCGCGACGTTCCGTTCGGGGTCGGTCGGGTCGATGACGACGAGCGCGTCGTCGAACGTCTTCTGCCCATGGTCCTCGGGGTCGTACTCGACGGGCGGGTGCCACTCGCTCGCCGCCTCGACGAACGCCCGGAAGCCGCCGTGTTCGAGCACCAGCAGCTCGACGAGATAGCCCGCGAAGCCCGCCGTCTTCAGGTCCGACCCGTACGCGCCGATCCCCTTCAGGAAAGCCTTCGCCACGCGCACGTCGTCCGCCAGCGCGGGGGTGAGCCGCGCCTCCAGATACTCGGTGTGGAACGGCGTGCGGTCCACGGCCGACCGGATATCCGAGGCTGTCGGCACGTCGTAACAGGGCACCAGATCCACGTCGAACCCCTCGAACGTCCCCTTCACGTACGGGTGTTCCGCGTACTCCTCGTGGCCGTCGGGGAGCACCGCGTGGCCCACCTCGAGCCCGTACTCCTGTAGCTGTGCGCGCTCGAGCGTCTCGGGGAACCGCACGAACACGTCGATGTCGCGGTCGCCCGCGAGCCACGTTCCTCGGGCCGTCGAGCCGACGGTGACCACCTCGGCCGCGACGGGGAGCTCGTCGACCGCCCCCTTGGTCCGGGCGACGACCCGCTCGCGGACCGCCTCCAGCCGCTCCCGCTCCGCCTCGTCCGGGACGACCCGCGCCCGTATCTCGTCCGTGACCGCCTCGAACGAACTCATTACCTCCCATCCGGGGGAGCGTCGGGAAAGCGTATCGGATGGGACTCGCCACTGGGTGGCGTACCGAGTCAGAAACGAAAGCCCTATGAATCAAATCGCACTACGACAGGACAGAGCCGCCGTAGCTCAGTTGGTAGAGCACCTCGCTGTTAAGGTGTCCGGGCGTCGGCCCACACCGCAGTCACGAGGTTGTCCCAGGTTCGAGCCCTGGCGGTGGCGCTTCTCGAATTCTCACTCAGGTAGCGAGGCGTTTCATCGCTGAGGGCTCGCTGTAATCGGTTAACGCCACGGGCTCGAGCCGACGAGAGGAAGTCCACGAGCGCAGCGAGTGGAAGCGTCTCGGCCCGTTCGAGCCCTGGCGGTGGCGCTTCTCGAATTCTCACTCAGGTAGCGAGGCGTCTCCTCCCGCGCAACACTCTTCCCGTCGACCCGAGAAGCCAGCTCGATGGCCGCCACGCTCTCGGAACCGCAGGTGCTCGCGCACACGAAACGACGGCTGTTCCCCGACACGGAGGGGTACGCCGTCTGCGACACGCAGTTCGCCCGCGAGACGTGGCTGGAGGGGGTCCCCGTCGACCCCGCAATTCAGGAGGTGCTCGCCCCGTTCAACCACGTCCGCGTGGGGTCGGGGTATCCGGACCTCGTCGGCGTGCGGGCGCTCGATTCGGACCTGCTCGCGGTCGAGCGGTTCGGCGACGACCCGCCGCTCGTCGCCGTGGAGGCGAAGGGGTACGCGCAGGGGGGTGTCGACGTCGAACGCGCCGTCGTGCAGGCGTACGACCGCCTCGGGGAGGCGAACGCCGTCTACGCGGCGGTCCCCGCGAGCGCGGTCACGCAGGGCACGCGGACGCTCGCTCGCGAGCTCAACGTCGGGCTGCTGGCGGTGGATCCCGGTGGGACGGTCGACCCCCTCGAACGCCCGCGGGTGGTCGGCAACCGCACCTCCACGGAGGGGCAGGCGATTCGCGTGCAGGCGAGCGCGCAGGGCGTCACCGAGCAGTCGTTCTCGCTGAACCACCCGAAGAACTACCTGGGGTATCCGCTGGCGTGCTACGCCGAGGGGGAGACGGACGCGCTCGTCGCGGAGCACGTCGTCGGCGCGGTGGCCGGCGCTCGGACGGGCGCGGTGATGCTCGGGCTGGTCGAGGACGGCGCGGGGCGCGAGCGGCTCACCGGCCTCGGCGCGGAGGTCGTCCGCTTCGCGCTCGCGGAGTACGGGGACGTGGACGCCGCGCTGGGGGCGTTCGACGACTGGCACGGTTCCCCGGCGCGGTTCACGTCGCTCGCACCGCGGTGGGCCCAGCTCGCCCGCCGCGTGGTCTACGAGCACCCCGCCGTCGCGCTCATCGCTCACGAGCTCCAGCGGTTCCACGACGACCACGGTCGCGGGGCCTCACTCCCCGAGCTGGTCACCTACCTCTACCACCAGCACCCCACGTTCGCCGTGGAGCTGTTCCTCCGGCGCGACGCCGACGTTCGCTCGCGGGCGTTCGACGCCGAGGACTCGCTCCGGCCCGAGGTCCTGCAGGAGGGCTCCGTCTACCACTCTCCGACGGTGTTCCAGCTGAAGGCGATACTCTACCACGTCGGGCTGGTGACGAGCCGGGGGTCGGAGCCGAGCACTCTCACCCCGAGCGAGGACAGCTGGGCGCTGGCGGACCCCCTGCGCCGGTTCCGGCCGTGTTGACCCGATAGACTGATTGTTCTCGGCAGAAAATCGCCCGATAGAGGGCCCTTAGCTCAGTCTGGTGAGAGCGCTCGGCTCATAACCGAGTGGTCACTGGTTCGAATCCGGTAGGGCCCATCGTTCACGCGAGCACAGCGAGCGGTGAACGTTGCCGCCGACGGATCCGAATGAGGGAGCGAAGTCGGATTCCTCCCACCCGTAAACGGGTGGGCTTCCTCCTCGCAGTCATGTGAGAAGGCGTCTACTCCTCGTCCTGCTGGCGGAGCTGTTTCAGTTTCGCCACCGCGTCGTCGTCGCTCGCGGCACGGGTGGTCTTCGGTGCCGGCTCCCCCTCGCCGTCCTCGTCCGCCTCACCCGCGTCGTCCCCGAACGCGATGTCGGTGGAGCCACAGAGGGGACACGCCTCGGTGCCGGGATCGACATCCGTCCCGCAGATGGCACAGACGCCGGATTCGGGCGTTGCGGTCTCCTCGCCTGCCTCCGGCTCGGCCGGCTGCGCGTCGGTGTCGCTTCCGAACCCGAACAGTCGCTTGAGTCGGTTCCAGAGGCCCATCTATCGGTAGTGTTTGAACAGCAGTCGGCGCACGTCGTCCTTCGTCCGCGCGGGCTTCGTCCCGCCGTCGGGGAGCGTCACCTCGTAGGGGGCGTCGCCACCGGATTTTGCCCACTTGTCGTCGTGGGTCTTGAGGAGGTTCATCATCGCCTGCAGCCGGTTCGGGCCGCCGTCGTTCTCCGAGGCGTTCGACGCCTCCTCGGGGTCGGGCTCGGCCTCGGCGTCTCCCGACTCCGGTTCGACCGCGTCCTCGACGATGTCCGTCGGTTCGTCGCTCGTCGGTGTCGCCGCGGCGTCCGCGCTCGCCTCCGGGGAGACGTCCGCCTCCTCGGGCGGGGTGTAGGTGTCGAGGAGATATTCGAGGGCGTCGACGGTTCGGACGGTCGCGTACTTCCCGGCGATAGCCGATTCCAGCTCCGCGCGGACCGATTCCAGCCGGTCGGCCTGTGACTCGGTGAGGTCGATAGATGGCATCTACCCACGGGTAGGCGCGACAGGAAATAATCCCTCCGCCGGTCAGTCGGCGCGCGAGCCGACGCCGTCACCGCGCTCGTGGGCGACGCCGGTCGCGGGGAGGCGGGCGGCGCAGGTTCCACAGAAGGCGTAGCCGGGTTCGTTCGTCGTCCCGCACTCCTCGCAGGCGACGGGTCCGGTGGCGCTTCCCCCCGAGGAACGCTTGCGCAGGTAGATGGCGAACAGGACGAGATGGGCGACGAACAGCCCGGCGAGGACGGCCACCGTCCCCAGCGGCAGCGAATCTATCATCGATCTTCCGTTGTTCCGCTCGTATCGTAAAAACACCGAAACCGGTGTGGGGAGTGGTCACATGGCACTCGGAACCGACCTTCTGTCCCTACGCGGCCAACGGATTTATCCGTCCGGCGACACTACGTCGAGACACCTACTCGCCTTCCTTTCGGGCGTGGTGATCCATCCATGCAACAGTTTACCCGTTCCCACGAGCGTAGCGAGACGCCAGCAGAGACCGACGCCCGCGACGAGGAGACGCTGTCGTGTCCCGAGTGCGGTGGCGATCTCACCACCGACGAGGCCCACGGCGAGACCGTCTGTGCGGACTGCGGGCTGGTCGTCGACGAGGACTCCATCGATCGCGGGCCGGAGTGGCGCGCGTTCGACTCCCGCGAGAAGGACGAGAAGTCGCGTGTCGGCGCCCCGACGACGAAGATGATGCACGACAAGGGGCTCTCCACGAACATCGGCTGGCAGGACAAAGACGCCTACGGCAACTCCCTCAACAGCTCCCAGCGCCAGAAGATGCAGCGACTGCGGACCTGGAACGAGCGTTTTCGCACCCGTGACTCGAAGGAGCGCAACCTCAAGCAGGCGCTCGGCGAGATCGACCGCATGGCCTCGGCGCTGGGCCTCCCGGACAACGTCCGGGAGACCGCCTCCGTCATCTACCGCCGCGCGCTGAGCGAGGACCTCCTGCCCGGCCGCTCCATCGAGGGGATCGCAACCGCGAGCCTCTACGCCGCCGCGCGGCTCGGGAACGTCCCCCGCTCACTGGACGAGGTGGCCGCCGTCTCGCGCGTGGAGGCGGAGCGGTTCAAGCGGGCGTACCGCTACATCGTCAGGGAGCTCTCGCTCGAGATCGAGCCGGCGGACCCCACGCAGTACATCCCGCGGTTCGCCTCGGAGCTCGGCGTCTCGCCGGAGACGGAACGTCACGCCCGCGAGCTCGTCGAGAGCGCGAAACGGGGGACCGTCATCTCGGGGAAATCCCCCGTGAGCATCGCCGCCGCGGCCCTCTACGCCGCTGGCCTGCTCACGAACGCCGAGGTGACCCAGAGCGAGGTCTCCGCGGTCGCCGACGTGAGCGAGGTCACCATCCGGAACCGGTATACGGAACTCCTGGAGGCCTCGGATTCCGGCTTCGGCGAGCAGGACGCCCGTGCGGTCTCCGCCTGAGCCGCCCGCCTCAGGTCGTGAACTCCCCGCCGTCGAACTCCTCTAGCACCCACTCCAGCTCCTCGATTGCCCGGAGCACGGCCACTTCCGCCTCGTCTTCGAGCGCCGAGACGGGTGGGTCGTGCCGGTCGTACTCCGCCTCCAGCGCCTCGATGCGCTCGCGGATCTCGGATTCAGTTCGCATACCCGTGCCAGTTCCTGCCAGGCCTTGATTGTATCGCCGCAACGCCGAAACCCCTCGCGGTCCAAGGAGGCCCATGAGCGACCAGCAATCCGACGACGCGGCGTGGCGCGAGAAGCTCACCGACGAGGAGTACCGCGTCCTCCGCGAGAAGGGGACGGAGGCGAAGTTCACGGGCGAGTACATCGGGAAGAACGACGCGGGCACTTACGCGTGTGCCGGCTGCGGCGCGGAGCTGTTCGACTCGGACACCAAGTTCGACACCGAGGGGAGCGGCTGGCCCTCTTTCTACGACGCCAAGCCAGAGGCCATCGACTTCGAGCGCGACACCTCTCACGGGATGGTCCGCACGGAGGTGCTGTGTGCGAACTGCGGCGGCCATCTCGGGCACGTGTTCGACGACGGGCCGGACCCGACCGGGAAGCGGTACTGCATCAACAGTGTGGCGTTGGAGTTTGAGGAAAGCGAGGACGACTGAAAGGAGTCCTCGAAAGAGCGAGCGGTGAGCGTAGCGAGCCGTGAGCAGCGAGTCCTCGGAGTCGGGCGAGTGACAAAGAGGGATGACGCCTACAAGTGGCGCAACAAGTATGCGCCACGAGCGTGTAGAGTCGCGTATGGCAACGGAGAACTCCCCGGAAGAGACAAAAGTGAGCGACAGCGGTGTCGTCACGGTTCCGGCGTCGGTTCGACGACGGCTCGACATCGAGCCCGGTGACAAGCTCCGCTGGAGTGTCGACGAGGAGGGGAGTCTCACCGTCGAGGTCGTTCGGCAGCGGTACGGGGCGTTCGAGGACTTCGAGCCAGTGTCGATGGGTGGCGACGGGCTCGAAACGCACGATCTCGCCGGATACGAGGAGGACTCCGCGTTTTCCGAGGAGTCGTAGATCCAGCTACGCTCGTCGATACTGGGGTTCTCATCGGCGCTGCCGATGCTGACGACCAGCATCACGCCGCCGGAATCGGTATCGTCCGAGCTATCGACCGTGGCGACCTGCCGACTGGTCGCATTCCGAACTACGTCGTTCTGGAAACACTGAACTGGATCCACGAGCGCAAGGAACACGACACCGCTGTCGACTTCTACCGTCGGCTCACGGCGTCCGCTGGCTTCGAAATCGTCCACTGTACCCAGAAGGATTATCACCGGGCCGTCGAGCTGTTCGAAACCTACGACACGCCCGCGTTTGGTGACGCGACCATCGCCGCGTACATGGAACGAATCCGGTGTCGAGTATCTCTATTCGTTCGACGATGATTTCGACCGATTCGACTGGGTGACGAGACTCGACACCCCCGACAACCCCTTTGCCTAATTCTCCGATCGCCTGATAACGGCCGTTTCGACGGTCACGTCCACACGACCAACTCACAGCGCGTCGGCCAGCGCGAACAGCGGCTCCACGTCGCTCCGGGCGTAGTCGGTGAGCAGCCGCTCCAGTTCGCGGAAGGTGAGCGTCCCCCTCGCGTCCACCTCGGCGAGGGCGAGATAGCGCTCGCCGAATTGGGGAATATCGCCGTTTTTCACCTCCTCGGAGCCGAAGTCCCGCGAGCGTCGCCAGTCGTCGGGCTCCATCCCGTGGTCGTAGTCGGCCCAGTGGGTCGCGGTGACGGGCACGTCCACGCGGGCGCAGGCCTGCTCGAAGGAGGGTTTCCCGCCCCAGCGCGCGACGGCGCGGGTCCGCAGGTCGTCGTGCTCCAGCGAGTCGAGGAAGCGCTCGACGCGGTCGGGAACCGCCGAATCTCCCACGGCCTCGGCCGCGCGGGCGGCGCGCCCCCGGAGGTGGAGCAGGTCGAACCGGTCGCCGTTGAAGGTGACGAGGGTGTCCGCGTCGCGCGAGGCACACCACTCCAGCACGCGCTCGATGAGGTCGAGTTCCGACTCGGGGGAGGTGCCGTCGCGGAAGAGCACGGTCGTCTCGACCCCCTCGGCGTCGTGGCCGAGCGCCACGGCGAGCAGCTCGAAGTCGTCGGAGTCCTCGAAGTCGGGCCACTCGTCGGGGGCGAGATGGGGGCTCACCGTCTCGATGTCGAGGGCGAGGCGCATACTGCCTCCAGCGCCCGGTGGGAAATAAATCACCACGAGGTGAGCGCGGCGTCCCCGTGGGCGACGCGGAGCACGCCGAGGAAGCCGACGGCGGCGGTGAAGGCCGTGAGCGCGCCGACGTAGAACACCCACGCCATCCCCACGTCGGTCATGAGGAATCCGCCCAAAAGGGGGGCGACGACGGAGCCGGGTCGCCAGACGAGCTCGCGGATGCCGAAGGAGGCGGCGACACCGCCGCCCTCCGCGTCCGCGCCCTCGTCCGCGAACAGCGCCATGCTCGCGGGCTCGCGGAAGGCGTCGGCCACGCCCAGCAGGGCGTTACAGGCGACGAGCGGGAGGAACGCCGGCGTCAGCGTCCCGAACCCGGCGACGAGGGTCGAGCCGCCGAGGGCGACGACGGGGGCCGTCCCCGCCAGCCACTCTGCGCCGGGGAGCCCCGGCGGGAGGCCCAGCGCCGTCCCGATGCCGGTGGTGAACGGGACGACGAGGGCGACGACTCCATACGAAAGCCCGCCGCCGAAGACGAACAGCGCGCGGCCGAAGCGGTCGGAGAGCCGCCCGGTGTGTGGCTGACAGAGCATGTTCGCGGCCTTCTCGGCGGTGAGGACGACGGCGACGGCGACGGCCCCGTAGGCCAACCCGCCCTTGGCGGCGGTGACGCCGGCGAAGATGGGGACCCACGTCCGGACGAGGGTGACGCTGACGGCGTACTGCGCGCGGAAGACGGTGAGCGCGCGGATGCGGTCGGAGAGCGCGAGGGCCGTAAATGGGAACCCGGAGATCCGCTCTTCGTCGCGCTGGACGAACAGCGTGACCCCGAGGAGGGCGAGCGCGAAGAGGGCGACGAGGACGGTGTAGAGCGTCTCGAACCCGTACGCCTCGTAGAGCACCCCGGCAGAGAGCCCCCCGCCGATGCCCGCGGCGAAGCGCGCGGCGTTGGCCTTCCCGATGCGGTTCGCGCGCTCGGCGGGCCCGGAGAGGTCGCCGACGAGCGAGAGGGTGATGAGCGAGGTGCCCGTCGCCCCGGCCCCCTGGAGCGCGCGGGCGGCGACGAAGGCGACCCCCGGCGCGAGCAGGACGAGGCCTGCGCCGTCACCGATGTAGTAGAAGACGGCGTACGAGAGCAGGGCGAGCGCGAGCGAGACCTGCAGGACGCGCTTCTTGTCGCCCGCGTCACCCCACCAGGCGAGGGGGACGACGACGAGCGCCTGCGCGAGGGTGAACCCGGTCGTGAACATCCCCAGGAGGAAGGCGTCGGGGTTGAACAGGTCGATGTATCTCGGCAGGAGCGTGGCGAGGGTGACGAGGCCGAACCCCCCCGCGAAGCGCGTCAGGTAGAGGGCGAGGAACTGGAGCCGCCGTTTCACACCCTCACTCCACGAACGAGCGGAAAGAGGCTACCGACTCGCCGTCGACTCAATCCGATAACCCTCTTTAGGAGGGGGGTCGAACCCCCGGGCATGTCAGGCAAACTCGGCCGTCGCGCGTTCATGCGTGCGGGGGCAGGCGCGGTCGCCGCTGCGGCCGCGAGCGCGAGCGTCACCGCACAGGAGACTGTCGACTACGGCGGCTGGTTCGAGAACGTCTCGAACTACGACGGCACCACGGAGGATATGACCGGCCAGTCGCAGGTCACGATCGAGGTCGGAGCCCAGGGCAACGGCGGGGCGTTCGCGTTCTCGCCGCCCGCGGTCCGCGTCGACCCCGGGACGACGGTCCAGTGGGAGTGGACGGGCAACGGCGGCACTCACAACGTCGTCGAGGCGTCGGAGTCCGGCGGGCACTACGAGTCCGAACTCATGAGCGAGGCCGGGTCGACGTTCACGCTCACCTTCGAGAGCGAGGGCATCTCGAAGTACTACTGCTCGCCGCACCGGAGCCTCGGGATGAAGGGGGCCGTCGTCGTCGGCTCCACGGAGGGTGACACCGCGGTCTCGGGTGCCGAGTCCGTCCCCGGCGGCGCGACACAGGGGACGCCGAGCGGGAACGGTGAGGGCGACGGAAACGGCGATGGTGGCGGAAACGGCGAGGGCGACGGAAACGCCGAGGAGACGCCCTCGGGGCCGACGTTCGACACCGAGACCCTCTCGCTGTTCCTCGTCGCCGCCGTCATCGCCGCGCTCTCCCCGCTGTTCTTCCTGCTGTTCATGGCGAAGCAGTACCGTCCCGACGAGGAGTGAGTCCCCCCGGCTCTCGCCCCCCGTGAGCGCACGACCGCCCGGACGCTTATGCTCGCCGCGTCGTAAGGACGGCCATGTCACTCTCGCTCGACCCCGAACAGCTCGACCGGTACTCCAGACACATCATCATGGACGAGGTCGGCCCCGAGGGGCAGGCGAAGCTCCTCGACGCGCGGGTGCTCTGTCTCGGGGCCGGCGGGCTCGGCTCGCCGGTCATCCAGTATCTCGCCGCGGCGGGGGTCGGCACCCTCGGCATCGCCGACGACGACGTGGTCGAGCGCTCGAACCTCCAGCGACAGGTCATCCACGGTGACGCGGACATCGGCCGACCGAAGGTGGAGTCGGCGAAGGAGTTCGTCGAACGCCAGAACCCCGATATCACGGTCGAGACACACGAGACGCGCGTGACGGCGGCGAACGTCGAGGAGCTCATCGCCGACTACGACCTGGTCGTCGACGGCACGGACAACTTCGCCACCCGCTATCTCGTCAACGACGCGTGCACGCTCGCCGGCGTCCCGTTCTGTCACGGCGCAATCCTCCGGTTCGAGGGCCAGATCGCCACCTTCGACGGGGAGGGGCCCTGCTACCGCTGTATCTTCCCGGAGGCCCCCGAGCCCGGCACGGTCCCCGACTGCGCCACGGCGGGCGTGCTGGGCGTGCTCCCCGGGACTGTGGGGTGTATCCAGGCGACGGAGGCCGTGAAACTCGTCCTGGAGTACGGCGAGCCGCTCACCGGCCGGATGCTCTTCTTCGACGCCGGCGACATGAGCTTCCGCGAGATTCCCGTCGAGCAGCGCGAGGACTGCCCCGTCTGCACCGAGGGCGGAATCAGTTCCATCCACGAGGTGGAGTACAGCCACACCTGCTCGATCAGCTGAGCTCGACGGGTTCCGGGACGAACGCGTTTCCGTCCCACATCCACGCGCCGAGCCACGGCTCCGGGCCGTCGAGCGCGAGAATCAGATACACGTGGTCGGGCCACGTCGCCAGCCGTTCGTCCGTCTCGGAGGGGGCGCGCGGCCCCCGGGGATGGGAGTGGTAGAACCCTACTACCTCCTCCCCCGCGTCCTCGATGGCTCTGAGAAGCGAGAGCTGTTCTGCGGGGGCCAGCTCGTATCTCGTCTCGGGAGTCGCCGCGACGTTCTCTGCCCGTTTTACGGTCGTCACCTCTCTCCCCTCCCCACCGAGCACCCCGCACACCTCTTCGGGGGCGCCCTCGCGGGCGTGGGCGACGATGTCGTCGTATACGGCTCGCGAGAGCTTCATAACTCCGCGAGGGGGCGAGCCACGTCTCGGGGGGCGGCGTCGTACACGTCTGGGTGGACCAGCCCCGCGAGGTACTCCATCGTGTCGACGACGCGGGGCCCCGGCCGGTTCACGTAGTGGTGGCCGTCCATCGCGTAGACGCGACCCTCTTTCACGGCCGTGAGGTCGTTCCAGCCATCGAGTTCGGTGAGGTCCCCGAGGTTCTCCCGGGTCTGGTCGAGGCCGAAACCGCACGGGGCGACGACGAGCACCTCGGGGTCGTACTCGCGTATCTCGGACCACTCGCGTGGCGTCGAGTGGTCCCGCGGGTCGGCGAGGCCGTACTCGCCACCGGCACCCGCCACGAGCTCGGGAACCCAGTGGCCCGCGACCATCACGGGGTTCGTCCAGTCGAGGACCGCCACACGCGGGCGCTCGATCGGGGCGCGCTCCTGGACGCGCTCGACGCGCTCGCGCAGGCCGGTGATGAGTTGGTCCGCGCGTTCCTCGCGGTCGAGCGCTCGTGCCACCGCGCGGATGTCGTCGTAGATGTCGCCCAGCGAGTGGGGATCGGTCGTGACGACCTCACAGTCGAGGCCGAGTTCGCGGACCGCGTCGGTGACGACGGCGGAGTCGACCGCACACACGTCACAGACGCCCTGCGAGACGACCACGTCCGGGTCCGCGGCGACGAGCGCCTCACGGTCCAGCTCGTAGACGCCGCCGTCGCTCGCGGCCTCCAGCACCTGCGCGTCGATCTCTCCCGAGGAGGCCCCGGCGTCCACCCGCGACCGGACGACGGCGGGCTGCTCGGCCGCCTCCGGCGGGAAGTCGCACTCGTGGGAGACGGCGACCGGCTCCACGCCGAGCGCGTAGACGATTTCGGTGGCCGACGGGAGCAGCGAGACGACGTTCATACCTCCTCATCGTGCGGGGGGTGCCTAACGATGGCGAACTGACGAGCATTTACGCCCCCGCTTCTATGTCCCGGTATGCAGCAGACGACGGCGGGCACCTACCGCGTGCTGGCGAGCCCCCGCGACCCCGACGAGTGGCTCCTCCTCGACACCGCGAGCGTCGACCCCACCTACGTCCCGGCCGGCGACGAGGACCTCCCCGAGCTCCACCCCGGCAACCGTGTCCACGCCGAGTTGGTCTGGGACGACGACACGCCACGCTTCTCCGAGCTCGACATCGAAACCGAGACCCGCTTTTTCTTCACCCGGACGGGCGCGTCGATGTTCGAGGTCGCGCTCGACTGCTGGTACGAGGCCGAAGCGGCGAACGAGCCGATGAACGCACAGGTCACCTACTCCACCGACAACGAGCCCAACGGCGTGGTCTACACCTTCGCGGACCAGCCCGGCCAGCGCGACCTGCTCGACGAGTTCCGCGACGGCGTGAACCCCCTCGAACCGCTCGTCGCGCGGGCCGCCGAGAACGCGGACCCTCCGTTCGACGTGTTCGTCATCGACCACACCGGCCACCCGTTCCTCGTCGTCTACATCGTGCTCGACCCCGACGGCATCCTCGCGGACACCGTGCGCGACACCTATTTCTGAGCGCTCTTCGCTCTCGGAGTATGCACCTCACCTACACGAACCGCGTGCGGTTCGCCGAAACGGACAAGCAGGGAATCGTCTTCTACGGCAACTACGTCACCTACCAGGACGAGGCCGTCAACGGCTATCTTCGGGAGGTCTACCCCTACGATTCGTTCGAGGGCTGGGACATCCACGTCGTCAACGTCGATCTGAGCTACCGCACGACCGCCAGCTTCGAGGACGAGCTGGAGAACCGCGTGGGGGTGGCCGAGATCGGCGAGAGCTCCATCACCTTCGAGTACGAGTGCTCGCGCGACGGGCAGGTCGTCGCCGAGGGGACGGTCACCCACGTCGCGGTGGACGAGGAGGGCCGCCCGACGCGCGTCCCCGACGACTTCCGGGCCGCGGTCGACGCCTTCGAATCCGACGGCGAATGAGCGACGAAAACTGGGTTTCTGGCGTTTCTATCGTGGAAATAACGCCGAATCGAGACAACTGATAAGAGGGTCGCCGGCGTACTCACGGTATCTGTCCACGCTGGACACAGGTGACCTCACATGACAATCGAACCGGTACGACCCCGCGGGGGACACGCATGAGTCAGCCGGCAGGCACGGGGACGGAGCAGGCCCTCCGGACGGACGACCTCTTCCGCGCGCTGGCGAACCAGCCGCGGCGCGTCGTCCTCTTCCATCTCCACCAGCATGGCGCGGCGACCATGGACGACCTCCTCGACGTCGTGCTCGACCTCATCGACATCGAGCGCGAGGTCGGGACTACCGGCGAACTGGCCCGAACCCGCATGCGCACCGCGCTCATAGCCTATCATCTCCCACTCCTCGAGCGCTACGGGCTCGTCGCCTACGACCGCATCCACGATGTCATCGAACTCGGCGTCGCCCCGGACGATCTGGGCGCGTGGCTCGATCTGGCCGTCCGCCGTGAACTCCGCTGGCGCGACCCCGAACCGGAGTCGGAGAAGGAGTCGGGTGAGGAGATCACCGTCCTCATCGTCGACGACGACCCCCACACCGTCGACCTCCTCGAACACTTCATCCCCGAGCGCCACGCCGACCTCGGCGTCGTCACCGCGACGAACGCCCCCGACGCCTTCTCCATCATGAAAGGCGGCGACGTGGACTGCGTCGTCTCCGACTACTGGATGCCCGCCATCGACGGCATCGAGTTCCTCCGGGCCGTCCGCGACGACTACCCGGAGATGCCCTTCATCCTCTTTACGAACAAGGGGAGCGAGGAGGTCGCCAGCCAGGCCATCGCGAACAACGTCACCGCCTACGTCCCCAAGGGCACCGGCCCCGAGCAGTACGACCGCCTCGCCCAGCAGATCCGCCGCGCCGTCACCCGGGGCAACCGTTAATTCCCTCTCTTCCCTTTTCGGGGTATGACCCTCGATTCGATGGCCGACGAACTGATGGCCCACGGGATCTACGTCGAACACCAGGACGTCCACGAGGGCGACCTCCACATCGAATACGAGACCACCCGTCCGGGCGAGGGCGTCCCCCGCCGCGAAGCCGGCCGCGTCTGTCAGTACCTCCGCGACGCCGACTGGGAGCCACAGGACGTCCACGGCTGGGTGGTCGATACTGACGGAAACGAACGCGGGAGCTGGCACGCGAAAGCCGGCTGGTTCGTGGCGCTCGAAGAGGAGCTGATCTCGGAGACGGACTTTTCGACGCTGTTGATCTCCTCGATTCGGTAGCACTATCGGGGTGTTTATGATTATTGACTATCTTCTGAAAACAGAAAACAGGTAGTCGTTTATCGTGTCAATCTACGCCTTCGGTGATGAGTCTGGAAATTTCCGTGCTGTCCTGAACGGCACGGATGGAGAAGTGTTCTCCATCGGTGTTGTTCTCGGCGACCTGAACGACTGTGGTGGGTGTGCAAAACGGGCCGTTCGTCGGGAGAGGTCGATGGACGAAGCGAAGTGGACATCCATGACCTCGGTACAGAAGCGTCGGGCAATCGAGTGTCTCAACGAACCGGACCGCAATGTTCGTCTCGGGTATCTCGTGTTAACACAGGAGCGAATAAACGCGCTCTCGAACAGTCACGAACTGTATCATGGCAGTAATCTCGACACACACGCCGACGTGACGTGTCTCGGCGTTGGGTATGCACATGTGCTTGAAACGTTGACCGAGACGCCCTCGCGGGTTCGCTTCACGTTCGACCAGTTCTACAGTCCCTCTCAGTCGAAAGCAATTAAACGAGTGCTCGACGACGAGGTCGAACTTTTTGACTCGAAATACGGGTCTTCGCACTCTGTTCGGGGTGTCCAATCTGCTGACTGCGTGGCCGGTGCGGTCTCAGAGAAGTATCGCGGCGGAACTGATTGGGAACGAGAATTTGACTCCAGTCGAGCGATTGACTGCACCGAATCGTTCTGTGAAGCGTTGGACAGATGGCTCTCGGGGTTATGAAATCCGAACCGTGGTTGGCCTCCCACCCACTCGCCTGAGGATGACGTGAGGCAAGGTGCTTTTAACACCAACGCAGGGTCATCGACCGTCCACGGCTTTATCGGTATTGTACTAGTCGTCGTGCTTGTATTAGAATCTTGTGGGAATTGTGGGAAATCCGGTAACCCAGCATGACAACCGTCTCTGGCAACCCTACGTTCCTCGCCGCTCAACACGTCGGTTTCGGGTCGAGGCCCAGCCCCTCCAGCGTCGCCGCGTACTCCTCGTAGATGAGCGCGATCGTCTCCTCGGCGGCCTCCCTCGCGCGGTCGTAGTCGTCGTCGCTCTCGCAGACGGCGTCCAGCGTCTCGACGCCGAGTGCGACGATCTCCTCGGTGTCCGCGCGGAGCTCGCGGAACACGTCGGCCGTGGACTCCTTCGCGTTGTTGACGAAGAAGTTCA
This sequence comes from Natronomonas sp. EA1, assembly GCF_051195035.1. Lineage (NCBI taxonomy): Archaea > Methanobacteriati > Methanobacteriota > Halobacteria > Halobacteriales > Natronomonadaceae > Natronomonas > Natronomonas sp. EA1. The sequence continues at coordinate 549,360 of NZ_JBNTJV010000002.1, read as the reverse complement.
CCGTCTGGAGGAGGGTGCCGTCGGCGGCGAGCGCCCGCCCGATGAGGCCGGCGCCGACGCGTTCGGGGGTGCCCGAGAGTCCGCGGAGGTGGTCGTGGAGGGGGCCGGCCTCCGCCTCGATGTCCGCGCCGAGGATGCCGACGACGCGGGTGTAGTGGTCGCGTTCGGTCGCGGCGACCTGCTCGAACGCCTCGCGCGCGGTGTCGTCGTCCTCGTCGTCGGCCCACGCCTCGAACGTCGCGGCCGCGCGGGCCTCCGCGCGGGCAGCGGCGGCGAGCACTTCCTCACGGTTCAGCGTCGCTTCGGTCTCGGCGACCAGCGCCTTCCCCGACCCGAGTCGCTGGAGCTCCACCTGTTTCGACGCCCGGACCGCCTCGAGTACGTTCGCTCCGTCCATACGTGGTGAAGGTGTCGACGGGTCAAGGGTTTTCCCCGCGCTCGCCCAAAGAGGGGTATGGAACACACCCCCGAGGCCCTCCAGCGCGCCATCGACGCGGGCGAGCCGGTGTCGATACTCGACGTGCGGAACCGCGAGGAGTGCGAGGCGTGGGCCATCGAGGGGCCCGGCGTGGAGCGCACCCAGGTCCCGTACATGGAGTTCGTGGCGGCGAAAGCCAACGGCTCCGTCGGGGCGCTCGTCGACGGGGAGGACTACGTCGTCGTCTGCGCGGAGGGGGTGGCGAGCGCGGAGGTCGCGGAGAGCCTCCGGGAGGCCGGTATCCCCGCGGCGAACCTCGACGGCGGGATGGAGGCCTGGGGACGGCTCTACGACGCCCGGGAGTTCACGGCCGGCGAGGCCGCGGTCGTCCAGTACCGCCGGCCCGCGACGGGCTGTCTCGCCTACCTCGTCGTCTCGGGCGGGGAGGCGGCCGTGGTCGACCCGCTGCGCGCGTTCGCGGACCGCTACGCCACGGATGCCGAGGAACGGGGAGCCGACCTGAGATACGCCATCGACACGCACGTCCACGCGGACCACCTGAGCGGCCTTCGTGAGAGCGAGGCCACCCGGATCATGTCCCGGCAGGCCGTCGACCGCGGGGTCTCGTTCCCGGTCGAGACCGTCGGCGACGGCGACCGCCTCCCGCTCGGCGACACCGACCTCGAAATCGTGGCCACGCCCGGTCACACGACGGGCATGATTTCGATTCGCGTGGGGAACGCCCTGCTCTGTGGCGACACGCTGTTCGTCGAGGGGGTGCCGCGCCCCGACCTCGAACCGGGGGCAGACCCCGAGGCCGCGGCCCGAGAACTCTATCACACCGTCGTCGACCGGCTCGGCGACTTCGTCCCCGAGACGCGGGTCTGTCCGGGCCACTACACACCCGGCGACCCGCCGTCGCGCGACGGCAGCTACACCGCGGCGCTCGGGCCGCTGCGTGCCCGCATCGAGGGGTTCGGCTCGGCCGAGGCGTTCGCCGAGCGCGTCGCTCGCGCGACCGGCGACCCCCCGGCGAACGTCGAGCGCATCCTCGCGTCCAACCTCGGGACCGAGGAGATAGACGACGACACGGCTTTCACGCTCGAACTCGGTCCGAACAACTGTGCCGCGAGCCTCTGACGTCCGGGATTTCCTCCTCTCCGAGCACCGCGAGTTCGTGACGACGACCCTCGCGTGTGCCGATTCGGTCGCTGCGGGCTGGGACGGCGAGTCGACCACCGACCGCGCGCAGGTCGTCCCGCCGTTCGAGACGCTTCTGGAGCGAAGTGGTGTCCTCCCGGCCGCGCCATCGGTGCTCGCGGGGTGTGTCGCGGCCGCAGGGGAGCGACTGGGTGCCCAGCCGGTGGCCGCACCGCCTTACGTCGTCGTGACGGGCGAGGGGTTGCTCCTGCGCGCGACCCTCGATGAAAAACGGTTGCTCGTGCGGGTGCGGGCGTTCACGCTCGAGCGCGACCCCCCGCGCTACGTGCGCGGGCCGGAAGCCCCCGAGGATGCCCTCGAAATCACAGTCCGGTGAACTTCCCACGGTCGTAGATATCCAGCTCGGAGACCATCGACGGGGACTGCTTGGCGGCGAAGACGATGGACTCCGCGACCTCCTCCGGCTCGACGGCCTCGCCGGGCTCGAACAGCTCCTCGAACGGCGCGCCGGAGAAGTCGCTGTCGCCGCCGACGGTGAACTCCGTGCGGACCGCGGCGGGGTTGATGACGGTGACGCCCATGTCGGTGCCGACCTGCGCGGAGACGGACTTCGCGAAGCCGCGGGTCCACCACTTCGTCGCAGCATAGACGGGATTGAACGGCCGGGGGAACTTCCCCGCGAAACTGCCGAGGAAGATGAGCGCGCCCGACGACTCCCGGAGATGCGGAATCGCGGCGCGCGTCGCGTAGAACATCCCGTCGCAGTTGACGCTCATCATCGTCCGGTACTCCTCCGTCGTCATCGACTCCACGTCCGCGCCCTGCGCCAGCCCGGCGTTGTTGACGAGGACGTCGAGCCCGCCGAACTGCTCGACCGTGGCCTCGACGAGCGCCGCCACCGCGGCCTCGTCGGTCACGTCCGTCGGGACGACCTCGATGACGGTGTCGTAGCGCGCTTCGAGCTCGTCTTTCAACTCGTTCAGGCGGTCCTCGCGTCGCGCCGCGACCGCGACGTTCGCCCCCTCCTTCGCGAGCTGCGTGGCGGTGGCCGCACCGATCCCTGCGCTCGCGCCCGTGACGATCGCCGACTTGCCGTCGAGTGACTCCATGGCCGGGAGTCTCCTTCGGAGTACGTCGCTCTTTCGGCGGTTACAGTTCTTCGAGGTCCGCCAGGATCTCCTCGGCGTGGCCCTCCGGCGAGACACCCTCGTACGCGAGCACGATTTCCCCATCGGAAACGACGTAGGTGTTCCTGAAGACGCCCTCCACGACGTTCCCGAAGACGTTCTTCTCGCCGTAGGAGTCGTACTTCGATGACACCTCACCGGACTCGTCCGACAGGAGGTCGATGGGGAGGTCGTACTTCTCCTGGAACGCTTTCAGATCCGAGACGGGGTCGTCGCTGATTCCGAACACGTCGATATCGCGCGCCTCGTACTCGCTCCACGCGTCCCGGAAGGCACACGCCTCCTTGGTACAGCCGGGAGTGTCCGCGCGGGGATAGAAGTAGACGACGACGGTGCCCTCCGTGGGGAGCGAGACGGGCTCGCCGTCCTGATTCGGGAGGTCGAACTGCGGGGCCTTCGTGCCAGTGTCGAGCATGGTCGCTGGGTCGGTCGGCCGGAAGAAAGCGGTGACGGTCGCGGTCTCAGTCGTCGCTGACGCCGAGGTCACCGTCGGTGTCGTAAACGGTGACGCGGCCGAGGTCGACGTGTTCCGAGAAGACGTACGCCCCGCCGACGAGCAGCACGAGGCCGATGGCCAGCGCTGGGAACGCCGGCAGCCCGTAGCCGCTGGCGAGGAACAGCAGCGTCGCGATGAGCCCCGCGAGCACCGCGTAGGGTATCTGCGTGTTCACGTGGTCGACGTGGTCGCTGGCGGCGAACATCGACGAGAGCACTGTCGTGTCCGAGATGGGCGAGCAGTGGTCTCCGAACAGCGCGCCGGTGAGGATGGCCCCGATGGCCGACGGGAGCGGCGCGCCGAGATTGAACGCGAGCGGGATGGCGACGGGGAAGAGGATGCCCATCGTCCCCCACGACGTTCCGATGGAGAAGGAGATAACGACCGCGGCCACGAAGATGATAGCCGGAAGCATCGCGGCGCTGATGACCCCCTCGGCGATACCGACGATGAACGGCCCGACCCCCATCGCCTGCGACACCGCGCCGATGGACCACGCGAGCGAGAGCACCGCGACCGGGAACATCACCATCTTGAACCCCTCGAAGATGGCGTCCGAGATGGGCTCGAGGCCGATGCGGGCGTGGCCGACGAGGATGGTGAGGATGGTCGCCGCCCCCGTGAACGACGCCCAGAGGATGGCGTTCGCCGTCGACGCGTTCGAGATGGCGTCGACGAGCGCGTTCGAGAGCGCGCCGAGGCTGTCGGCCCCGAACACCGCATCCAGCGTGAGTCCACCGGTGTACAGCAGGCTGAACGCCGTCATCCCGACCAGCGCGACGATGGGGGCGGCGAAGTACCACCACTCGGGGTCGACGTGTTCCGGGGTGACGATGTCGTCCTCCTGCGTCTCGATGAGCGGATCGGCGTCGTCACGCAGCACCTTCCCGGTCTCCTCTGCCCGCCGTTCGGCGGTCTGCATCGGGCCGAAATCCCAGTCCGTGAGGATGACGACGAACACCAGCGCCATCGCCAGCAGGCTGTAGAACCGGAACGGGATGGACTGGAGGAACATCACGAACGGGTCGGCAGTGATGCCGAGCGCCTCGAACTGCTGCTGGATGAGTCCGACCTCGAAGCCCAACCACGTCGAGACGACGGCGACGGAGGCCGTCGGCGACGTGGTCGAGTCGAGGATGTACGCCAGTTTCTCCCGGGAGATGTCGAACTGGTCCGTGATGGGACGCATCACCGACCCCGTAATCATCGTGGAGGCGTAGGAGTCGACGAAGATGAGCATCCCAAGCCCGGCGGTCCCCAACTCGGCCCCTTTCCGGGTGCGAATCCGATCGGCGATGCGAGTCGCCAGCGCGGACATCCCGCCCGAGAGGAATATCATCCCGAGCATGGCCCCCACGAGGAAGGTGAAGAGGAGGAGCTTCATGTTCCACGTCGCGGTCACGTTGCTCACCACGAACTCGAGGGCTCTAGCTGCCCCGGCCACCGGGTTGTAGCCGACGATGATGGTCGCCCCCAGCCAGATGCCCGCGAACAGCGAGAGGAGCACCTGCCGGGTCGTCAGCGTCAATCCGATCGCGACGAGCGCGGGAAGCAGACTGATCAGCCCGTACGTCTCTGGTCCTGCCATACCGGATGGGCCTTGTGGCAACCACCGGAAAGAAGGTTGTGATTTCAAATACAGTCCGGGGTTTTTTACGATGATGTTCAACTTCTGTCTCGGTATGCTAATTGAACGTTCAGGACCAGTGGTGAGAGCGCGGATATCGCCATCGCACACCGGCGGACGCCCCTGCTCTGCTCTCGCCGGCGCCGAGTTACCAACGTAAGGGGGAACTAAGTATCGTGCTTGGGATGTACGCCCATGCGACTCGCTGACAAAACAGTGTTCGTCACGGGTGCCGGCTCCGGCATCGGACGGGCCACGGCGGAGCGGTGTGCCGAGGAGGGGGCGACGGTGCTCGTCACCGACATCGACCCTGATGGAGGAACGGAGACGGTCGACCGCATCGAAGCGTCGGGCGGGGAGGCCCACTTCCACGAACTCGACGTGACGGACGCCGAGGCGTTCGACGCGGCCATCGAGGCCACCGTCGACGAGTACGGCCTCGACGTGGTCGTGAACAACGCGGGCATCGGCCACCCGCCGGCCCTGACGGAAGACACCGAGCCGTCCACCTTCGAGTACGTGCTGGACGTGAACGTGAAGGGCGTCTGGAACGGCTGTCAGGCGGCGCTGCCCCACCTCAAAGAGCAGGAATCGGGCAACATCGTCAACGTCGGCTCGCTCGCGTCGGTGTACGGACTCCCCTACCAGGCGGCTTACTCGCTGTCGAAGGGCGCGGTGCTGAACTTCACCCGCGCGGTCGCCGCGGAGGCCGGCCGGAACGGGGTCCGCTGTAACGCCGTGCTCCCCGCGTTCGCGGATACCCCACTCGGTCGGCAGTTCTTCGAGACGCGGTCGGACCCGGAGAAGGCGAAAGAGGAGATGCTGAAGCGGTACCCCCTCGGCAGACTCGCCCAGCCGGAAGAGGTCGCCGACGCGATTCTCTTCCTCGCCTCGGACGAGGCGTCGTTCATCACGGGCGAGGGGCTGACGGTGGACGGCGGCTTTTCGACCTCGTAGCGCCGTTCCCCGGTCAGGCGAACGCCTGCCAGCCGAAGTACGCGCCGAGTGCCAGCACGGCCACGCCGAGCACGCGGAGGAGCCACAGCCACGTCGCCGGGGCGGTCCCATCCGTCCCGTACTCCCCGCGCCGGTCGCTCGGCAGTCGGCCGGCCGTCTGCACTCGAATCACGGCCTCGGGGGCGGCGATGAGCACCAGTCCGAAGCCGATGCCGAGGACGGCGGCCAGCAGCGTCCGGAGGTCCATCAGCCGCGCAGGCGCTCGATGCGCTTCTCGACGGGCGGGTGCGTGGAGAACAGCTTCGCGAGCCCGCTCCCCTCACCGAAGATACACAGCGCGTTCACCTGCTCGTCGACCGCGGAGTCGTTCGCCCGCCGGTTCCCACTCGAGATCTTTTCGAGGGCGCGAGCCAGCGGGTCGCCCCCGCCGATGGCCCGCTTCGCGTCGCTGTCGGCGACGTACTCCCGGTAGCGCGAGATGGCGAGGACGAACACCATCACGAGCAGCTGGACGACCTGCCCCACGACGATGGCGAGAAAGAAGTCCGCGAGCTCGTTGTCCCCCGTCAGAAGAACGACCCACTGCGCGGCGATGGCGACGATGGAGGCGATCCCCTGCCCGAGCACCATCGCCACCACGTCGCGGTTGGCGATGTGCGCGAGCTCGTGGGCGAGCACCCCGTCGAGCTCGTCGTCGTCGAGCAGCTGGATGAGCTCCTCCGAGACGACGACGACGCCCGCCCCCTTCCGCCCGACGGCGAAGGCGTTTGGGACGCCCATCCGGGCCACCTTCAGGGTGGGCTTGTCGATGCCCATCCCCGCCGAGAGCTGTTCCACCCGCTCGTGGATGCGGGGGTAGCGCGCCTCGGGCATGTCCTCCGCGCCGACGCTCCGGAGCGCGGCCCACTTGCCGACCTTGTACTGGACGCCGACGAACAGGACGCTCCCGACGAGGACGAGCGGGAGAACGCCCGTGCCGAACACCGCCATGATGCCGACGGCGGCCACCGCGTAGAACGCGAACAGGATGGAGCCGACGACGGCCATCCGTGCTTTCAGCCCGAGATGTCTCATCGCGCGGTACTACTGGGTCAGGACACTAAGGTCCGACGGCCGCGGCTGGGGGTCACGTTCGCGACCGGAACCTTCGGATGCTCGCGCGTCACCCGAATCGGGCAGGAGTCCGGCGCCTGCTCGTCGTCCTCGGGGAGCATGTACTGGTGCCACTCGCGGTCACCGTCGACCCCCCAGTCCCCGAGGTGTGGGTGGGGTGGGTGGCCGTCGTAGCCGCGCAGGCGGTCCTGGATGACCTCGCGGGCCCGCTGGCCGAACTCGGTCTCGGCGGTGACGCCGACGGTCTCGAACAGCGTCCGGGGCTGGAACGTGATCTCGAGGCCGACGGGGCAGTACCGCGACTTGCGCTGTTCATAAAAGGGCGCGCGGCAGGTGGGGAACATCGGTTCGCCGGCGTAGGAGAACTCCCACGTCTCCGTGTCGGGGTCGGTGGGGATGTCCGCGGGCCACGGTTCGGGGTCGTGGACGTGGAGGAACTGGAGGATGTGCCAGAGCGCCTCGTGCCACTCGCGTTCGGAGAGCGGAACCGCCGAGGGAGCGAAGAAGGTGACGAGGGAGGCCCGGTCGGCGTGGTCCTCGTAGGTGGCGAGGTACTCCTGGAGGGTCTCGCCGAGCTGGAGCAGGTGCTCGGGGTCGTCCATCGAGGGGCAGACCGTAAAGAGGGGTTCACCCGCGCGCAGCGACTCCGCCGCGAAGAAACAGGGGAACGGAGTCTCGTTTCGCCGGCCGAGGATGCCCCCCTCGAACGTCTCCCAGTGGCGCTGGACCCAGCCGGGGGCGCCGGGGACCCGCGCTTCGAACGTCCGCTGGTCCATCAGGACCTGTAGCCCGGGTTCGTTCATACCACAGATGAGGACTCCCGGAAAATGAACCCTCCCCTTCCGGTCGAATCCACAGGGCTTTACCGGGGGAGCGAACACTCACACCCATGACTGCGGGCGGCATCGTCGGGGAGTATCTCGCGCTGAAGGAGGAATCCGAAGCGGACCTCCTGGCGATGCAGATGGGTGATTTCTACGAGTTCTTCCACGAGGACGCCGAGACGGTGGGCCGCGAACTCGACTTGAAGGTCTCCGAACGCTCCTCGGGCGGCGAGCTGTACAAGATGGCCGGGGTTCCCGTCGCCGATTTGACCCCCTACCTGAAGGCACTCGTCGAACGCGGCTACCGGGTCGCGGTGGCCGACCAGCACGAGATCGAGGGGGGCCACGAACGCCGCATCTCGCGGGTCGTCACCCCCGGCACGCTCGTCGACCCCTCCGGCGACGACGCCCAGTATCTCGCGTCGGTGGTCGGCTCGGGCGACACCGTGGGCCTCGCCTTCCTCGACATCACCACCGGGCGGTTCCAGGTCACCTCGCTGTCGGGCCCCGATTCGATGTCGCGGGCGCTCACCGAACTCTACCGCTTCGCCCCCACCGAACTCCTCCCCGGCCCTGACCTCCGAAACGACGACGACTTCCTCGGCCGGGTGCGCGAGCGGGTCGACACGAAACTCACCCTCCACGGCGCCGAGGCGTTCGCCCCCGGCCGCGCCCGACACACCCTGCAATCCCAGTTCGGGGAGGCCGCCGAGTCGGTGGGTCTCGACAGCGAGGTCGCGGTCCAGGCCGCGGGTGCGGCGCTCGCGTACGTCGAGGACACCGGCGTGGGGGCGCTCGCCTCCGTCACCCGCCTGCAGGCCTACTCGGCCGACGACCACGTCTCCGTCGACGCCACGACGCAACGGAACCTCGAACTCACGGAGACGATGACGGGCCAGGGCGTCTCGCTCTTCTCGACTATCGACCACACCGCGACGAGCGCCGGGCGACGGCTGCTGAAGGAGTGGCTCGGGCGCCCCATCCGCCAGCGCGGAGAGCTCACCCGCCGGCAGTCGGCCATCGCCGCCTTCGCCGAGGACGCGATGGCCCGCGAGGGGCTGCGCGACCTCCTGGCCGACGCGTACGACCTCGAACGCCTCGCCTCCCGCGCGGTCTCGGGGAGTGCTGACGCCGACGCCCTCCTTCGCGTCCGGGATACCCTCGCGCTCGTCCCGGAACTCACCGACGCCGTGGCGAACGCCCACCGGCTCTCCGACTCGCCGATCACGGACCTGCTCGACCGCCTCGACCGCGAGCGGGCCGCGGAGCTCCACGACGCGCTCGCCGACGCGTTGGCGGAGGACCCTCCGAACACCCTCACCGAGGGCGGCCTGATCCGGAAGGGGTTCGACGACGAGCTCGACGACCTCATCGAGCGCCACGAGTCCGCCGTCGAGTGGATCGACACCCTCGCGGAGCGGGAGTCCTCGAAATACGGCGTCTCCCGGCTCTCCGTCGACCGGAACAAGACGGACGGCTACTACATCCAGGTGGGGAAATCGCAGGCGGATTCGGTGCCGGAACACTACGAGGAGATCAAGACGCTGAAGAACTCCAAGCGGTTCGTCACCGACGAACTCGCGGCGAAGGAACGGGAGATCCTCCGGCTCGAAGAGCGGCGCGGTGACCTGGAGTACGAGGTCTTCCGTGGGCTTCGCGAGCGGGTCGCCGCGAACGCCGACATCCTCCAGGACATCGGGCGCGTCCTCGCCGAGATCGACACCCTCTGTTCGCTCGCAGTCCACGCGGTGCGCAACGACTGGTGTCGCCCCGAGCTCTCGGAGGGGGACGAACTCGTCGTCGAACAGGGCCGTCACCCCGTCGTCGAACAGTCCACGGAGTTCGTCCCGAACGACCTGCGGCTCGACAGCGAGCGACGATTCCTCATCGTCACCGGGCCGAACATGTCGGGGAAATCCACCTACATGCGACAGGCCGCGCTCATCACCCTGCTCGCGCAGGTGGGGAGCTACGTCCCCGCGCGCTCCGCGCGGGTGGGGCTCGTCGACGGCATCTTCACCCGCGTCGGCGCGCTCGACGAACTCGCACAGGGCCGCTCGACGTTCATGGTCGAGATGCAGGAGCTCTCGAATATCCTCCACAGCGCCACCGAGGACTCGCTCGTCATCCTCGACGAGGTGGGGCGAGGGACGGCGACGTACGACGGCATCTCCATCGCGTGGGCCGCGACGGAGTACCTCCACAACGAGATCCGCGCGAAGACGCTGTTCGCGACCCACTACCACGAGCTCACGGGGCTGGCCGACCACCTCCCCCGCGTCGAGAACGTCCACGTCGACGTGAACGAGGACGGGGGTGAGGTGACGTTCCTCCGGACCGTGGTCGAGGGCGCGACCGACCGCTCGTACGGGGTCCACGTCGCGGACCTCGCCGGGGTCCCGGGTCCGGTCGTCTCCCGCGCACGCGACGTGCTCGACCGGCTGCGCGAGGAGAAGGCCATCGAGGCGAAAGGCGGCTCCGGCGAGAGCGTCCAGACCACCTTCGACCTCGGGTCGGGGTCGTTCACGAGCGCGGCGGACGGCGGTGAGCGAAGCGACGAGGCCGCCCCCGCGCTGGACCCCGACACGGAGGCCGTCCTCGACGAACTCCGGGCGACGGACGTGAACTCGGTTCCGCCGGTGGAACTCATGGCGAAGGTGCAGGAGTGGCAACAACAGCTGGGCGAGTGATGCCACGCAACACAGTTTTCTCCCCCCGCGACGAGCCACGCGCATGGACCACATCCCCGGCGACGTAGAGGAAGTGGAGGTCGAAGACGGCGTCTACCTCGCCCAGCTCGCCATCGGCGAGGAGATGAGCATCCAGCACCTCCGGATGGCCCCCGGCGCGCGTGTCCCCGAACACAGCCACCACCACGAGCAGGTGGGGTTCGTCTATCAGGGCGAACAGACGTTCGTGCTGGAGGACGGCGCGATTCCCGTGGGCGAAGGCGGCTCCTACTGGCTCAAGAGCCACGAAGTCCACGCGGCCGAAAATCGAGGAGAGGAGGAGCTGCTGGCCATCGACGTGTTCTCCCCGCCACGCCCGAATCCAAGTTGGCTTGACTAGGCTGAGTGGTCGGTTTTTGAATCCTGTTTTTAGATGCGTGTGGGCCTGCTACCGGGTCCGCCACGAACACGTAGAAAGCCCCCGTCGCCTCGTGGCCTGCGGCTCGCTGCGCGCTTCGCTCCCTTCGGTCGCTCCAGTGCTTACGTCGCCTCGGCTCACGACGCGACGGCCCCTTTCAGTCCCACCCCCACGATGGCTTCTCGACCGGCCGACCCACGGTGGCTGGCCGGCCAGCCGACTCGGGAGGGACTTTCTACGTGTTGTTCGTAACCGTTGTCACCGTCAAACAGCAAATCGGGACTTTCTACGTGGTGTTGGCGGACCCGGTAGCAGTCTTCGACTCGGGAACTCCTGCCCTGTCTCACAACAAATCATCTCACAATTCTCAAAAAGCAGGCCGAAAAAACGGGTATCTCGAACGCTTATCACCCACCCGACTGTGTTCCCGGGTAGCATGCGCGCAGCACGTCTACACGAGCACGGTGGGCCGGAGGTACTGACTGCAGAGGAGGCCGAGCGACCCGAACCCGATCGAGGAGAAATCCTCGTCGAGGTGGCCGCGGCGGGCGTCAACCCCGTGGACACGTACTTCCGGGAGGGATCGTATCCGGTCGTCGACCTGCCGTTCACGCCGGGGGTCGACGTCTCGGGCACCGTCGCGGCCGTCGGCGAGGGCGTCGAGGGGTTCGAGGTCGGCGACCGCGTGATGGGCACCGGTATCGGGAGCATGAACGACCAGGGGGCCTATGCCGAATACGCAACGGTCCCCACCGACCGCGTGGTCACCATTCCCGACGCCGTGTCGCTCCAGGAGGCCGGGGCGGCCGGCGTCGCGGCGCTCACCGCGTGGCGCGCGCTCATCGAGCACGCGTCGCTCGACCCCGCGGAGTACGTCCTGATCCACGGCGGGTCCGGTGGCGTCGGCCACGCGGCGGTCCAGCTCGCCGCCGCGGTGAACGCCCGCGTCATCACCACCGCGGCCCCGAGGTACCACGACCGGCTCTCCGAGTTGGGCGCGGAGACGGTCATCGACTACAACGAGGAAGACCTCGCAGGGGCCATCACCGAGGCCTCGAACGGCGGTGTCGACGTGATTCTCGACCACCGGCTGGACGACTACCTCCAGCTGGACGCCGACGTGGCCGCGGACGGCGCGCGCGTCGTCGGCATCGGGGAGAACAGCCCCGACCCCGGCTTCACCAACGACGGGGCCGCCCGCTCGAAGGACGTGAACTACCAGTTCATGAGTATGTTCAACACGCCCGACATGCGCGTCGGGCTGCACGGCATCGCCCACCTCATGGCGACTGACGGGATGGGGATCGAGATCGCCGAGTCCTACGCGCTCGACGACGCCGCGCAGGCCCAGCGCGACGTGCTGTCGGAGAGCTTCTTCGGGAAGCTCGTCATCGAACCCTAGAACCGGTCGGCGCGGAAGCGGTCGACCGGGTGGTCGGTCTCTCCATCCACCGCTAAATCGGCGAGGATCTCGCCGACGACGGGGGCGAACTTGAACCCGTGGCCGCTGAACCCGCAGGCGACGAGGACGTTCTCTTTCTGGGGATGCCGGTCGATGATGAAGTGCCCGTCCGGGGTGTTCGTGTAGAGACACGTCGAGAGCCGCAGCACCGGGCCGTTTGCGTCGGGCAGACAGTCCCCGAGGAACGCGCGGAAGGCGTCCTCGTCCGCGCGGCGGGGCTCGCGGGCCATCGTCTCGGGGTCGACCGTCTCGTCGAAGTGGTGGTGGATGCCGACCTTGATGCCGGGGGCGTCGAACCGGGGGAAGCCGTAGTCGGGGTTCGCGTGCTCGTGGTCGACGATGAACACCGGGAACGTCTCGGGGGTGAAATTCTCAGGTCGCGACGGCTGGAACCACCCCATCACCTGCCGCTGGGGCTCGAGCACGTCCGCGAACGCCGGGAGGAGCTTCGGGGCCCACGCACCGCCGGCGACGACCAGCGTTCCGGCGGTGTAGCTGCCGCGGTCCGTCTCGACGCGCACTCCCGTCTCGGTGGCTTCCCACCCGGTCACCCGCTCGCGGGCCCGCACCGTCGCCCCCGCGCGGTGGGCCGCGTCGACGTGCGCGATGGTGCACTGCTCGGCCGCGAGGAACCCCCCGTCGGGCTGGTAGACCGCCTCGTACTCTTCGGGGAGGTCGAACCCGGGGAACCGCTCGTGGAGCGCGGCGCTGTCGTACGTCTCGTGGTCGAGGCCGTGGGTCTCGCAGGCCGCACGGGCGCCGGCGACCAGCTCCGAGTCGGGGGGCCCGGCCGCGACCGACCCCGTCCGATACAGGAGCTGTTGCCCGTGGTCGGCCTCGAGTTCGCCCCACAGCTCGTAGGCCCGGTCGAGCAGCGGGAGGTACGCGGGGCTCTCGTGGTACGCCTTCCGTATCATCCGGGTCTCGCCGTGTGAGGAGCCCATCGCGTTCGGCACGTCGTACCGCTCCAGTCCGAGCACGTCGAGGCCGCGGCGCGCGAGATGATAGGTCGCGGCGCTCCCCATCCCCCCGACCCCCACCACGATGGCGTCGTACGCGTGATTCGGCATGGCTGTCGATTGCCAGTGTCACGCATAAGCATACCGGGTACACGGGCGGCGAGGGTTTTTCTCCCCGGCGGGAGAGGGGACGGTGATGATCGTTCAGTACGCAGTCGTGCCCATCCGTCCCGACGCCCGCGAGGAAGCCATCGACGCCCTCTCCGACCTCGGTGAGGCCTCTCGCGAGGAGGACGGGGTCATCGAGTACCGCGTGAACGCCGACATCGACGACGAGAACACGGTCCGCATCTTCGAGGTGTACGAGGACCAGGAGGCGGTGGACGCCCACATGACGAGCGACCACTTCGAGGCGTTCCAGGCGCAGGTGCCCGAGTTCGCCGGCGGGGAGGTGACGCTCATGAAGTACGAGGTGAGCGACGCCACCCAGCTCATGTAGCCCGGGGATTCATACCCCGCCACCGCTTCCCACCGGTGATGAGTGTCGACTGGGGTGGGGTTCGTGAGTGAGCCGATGACCGCCGTCGTGAGCCAGAAGGCCGTGCTCTTCTCGAACGACGAGGTGCTGCTGGTCCGCGACCCCGACGGGACGTGGGAGTTCCCCGGCGGCCGCATCGACCGAGGGGAAGCCCCCATCGACGCGCTCCACCGCGAGCTCGCGGAGGAGACGGGGCTGGACGCCGAGATCGGCCGCCCGGTCCACACCGCCATCCGGCGACACGAACGGAAACGCGCGAAGTTCTTCGTCTACTACCGTGGGCGGGTCGACGACCGGTCGGTCGCGCTCTCGGAGGAGCACGACGCCTACCGGTGGGTCACTCCCGACGAGGCCGAGCCGCTCCTCTCTGAGCGGCACGCCACGGCGCTCTCCGAGGCGCTCTCCCGGACACTCGGGGAGTAGCCGACTCAGGGCGTGATGACCGCCCGCCCTTCGATCTCGCCGTGTTCGAGCGCCTCCGCGACCTCGTTGATTTCCTCTAAGGGATAGCGGCTCGTTCGCAGTTCCACGTCACCGCGGTCGACGAGCGCGACGAGCTCCTGCAGCTCGGTGTAGCGTCCGACGAGCGTCCCGCGGTAGGCGAACTCCCCGTCGACGAGCGTCTGGGAGGGCTGGTGGACGTGGCCGCCGTAGCCGACGACGTGGTGGTCGCCGCCGGGAGCGGCGATCTCGGGGCCGAGCGCCGTCGTCTCGTCCGCGCCGACGAAGTCGATGATCTGCTGGGCGCCGCGGCCGTCCGTGAGCGCCTCGACCTCTGCGGGGATGTCGTCGCTCGCGGGGTCGAACGCCTCCCGGGCGCCGAGTTCGCGCGCGAGGTCACGGGCGCTCGATTTCAGGTCGAGCGCGACGATGTCGGCCGCGCTCATCGCGTCGAGACACTGGATGCCGATGTGGCCGAGCCCCCCGACGCCGATGACGACGGCGGTGTCACCGGGGTTCAGCTCCCGGGTGGCCTTCTTCACCGCGTGGTAGGCCGTGATGCCCGCGTCGGCGTGCGGCGCGATGTCGGCGGGGTCCACCTCCCCGGGGAGGGGGATGACCGCCCGGTCGTTCGTCTTCAGATACTCCGCGAAGCCGCCGTCGTGGGTGAGCCCCGGGAACGCGACGTTCTCGCAGTACATGTCCTCCCCCTGCCGGCAGGGGCGACACGTCCCACAGGTCATCACCGGGTGGCAGATGACCCGGTCGCCCGTGGAGACGGTGGTCACCTCTTCGCCCACCTCGACGACGGTGCCCGCGTTCTCGTGGCCGAGGGTCAACGGGAGCTGTTGGGGGACGTAGTCCGTCCACATCCCCTCGACGACGTGGTTGTCGGTCTGACACCAGCCCGCGCCCTCGATCTCGACGATGACGTCGTGAGAGCCCGTCGCCGTCGGCTTGTCTACGTCGTCGATGCTGAGCGCCTCGCTCATGTCGTCTGTGTACTCGTGGAGTCTCGCGGCACGCATGGTAACGTGACACACTCGGGGGAGCGAGCACAAAAAACCGGCTGGTTGTCTGAAAATAAACAACTCTCGAGTTTCGAAGAAACTGATAAGTTGGTGTGTTCCTCGTTACCACACATCATGTATAATCATGATGGAGAGGATATCTTCGTGATAGACTCCCACACGCACCTCTGGGACGCGTCGACAGAGAACATCACTCACGAGGGTGGCGAGCAGTTCATCCAGTGTTTCTACGACTACCACACCGGGTTCACTCCCGAGGAGCACCAGTGGACGCTCGAGGAGTATCGCAAGTACAGCGCCGAACGGATGACCCAGGACCTCTTTTCGAACGCCGCAGTCGACATGGCGATCTTCCAGCCGACGTATCTCTCGGATTTCTACGCGAACGGGTTCAACACCATCGAGGACAACGCCGAACTCGCGAACCAGTACCCCGGACGGTTCGTCCTGAACGGGCGGTTCGACCCCCGTGACGGGGAAGCGGGGAAGGAGGAACTCCGACGCCAGAAGGAGAAACACGACATCTCCGGTGTGAAACTCTACACGGCGGAGTGGAACGGCGACTCGAAGGGCTGGCGACTCGACTCCGACGCCGCCTTCGAGTTCCTCGAACTCTGTTCGGAGCTGGGGATCGAGAACATCCACCCGCACAAGGGGCCGACCATCCGCCCGCTGAACCGCGACGCGTTCGACGTGGCCGACGTGGACGACGCGGCCACCTCGTTTCCGGAGCTCAACTTCGTCGTCGAACACGTCGGGCTCCCGCGGCTCGACGACTTCTGCTGGATCGCCGCACAGGAGCCGAACGTCTACGGTGGGCTCGCGGTCGCCGCACCGCTGGCCGTCCACCGTCCCCGGAAGTTCGGGGAGATCATGGGTGAACTACTGTTCTGGCTCGGCGAGGACCGCCTGCTGTTCGGCTCCGACTACGCGCTGTGGGACCCCGACTGGCTCGTCGAGACGGTGATGAACGCCGAACTCACCCAGGAGCAGCGCGACGAGTACGGCGTCGAGCTGTCGACCGACGTGATGAAGAAGATCATGGGGGAGAACGCGGCGGAGCTGTACGACATCGATATCGAAGCGAAGAAACAGGAGTTCCAGTCGGACGACATCACGGCGGAGTTCGGGCTGGAATCGCACTACGGGGCTGGAACTGCCCCCGCTGACGACTGATGGCGACGCGCCACCAGTCCCCCGACTCGCTCACCGTCGCGGCCGTGCGGGACCGGCTCGACCGCGTGACGGACCCCGAACTCGACGAGTCCATCGTCGCACTCGAGTACGTCGACGAGATCTCCATCGACGGCAGTCACGTCAGCGTCGTGTTCACGCTCCCGACGGCGTGGTGCTCCCCGGCGTTCGCGTGGATGATGGCGACGGACGCCCGCGACGAGGTGGAGGCGCTCCCCGGGGTCGAGCGCGCGACCGTGACCCTGCGCGAGCACATGCACGAGGACGAGATCACCGAGGGTGTCACCGAGCGCAAACGGTTCGGCGAGGTGTTCCCCGACGCGGACGGTGGGGTGGCGAGCATCCGCGCCACGCTGGACGCGAAGGCCCGGCTCGCCCGCCAGTACGACGCCGTGGAGGCCCTGCTGGAGGCGGGGCTCACGGGTGAGCAGGTCGCCGCGCTCACCCGAGAGGACTGCCGACTCGAGGACGGTGCGGTCTTCGTTCGCGACGGAAGCGTCGGCATCCCCATCGACCCGGCCCCCGTCGAGGCGTACCTCGAGAAGGCGCGCGTCACCGGCCTGCTCGACGACGGCCAGGACGCGCTGTTCCGGACGCCGGAGGGTGAGCCCATCCCCGCCGAGTCGTTCGAACTGGTCCACCGCCGGGCGCGGCTCGCCAGCGTCAACATGAGCGGGCAGGGGAGCGTCTGTGACGCGCTCAACCGGGCGCGCCACGCGCCCGGCCGTCCCCCGCTCTCCTGAGCCACAGTCCCGGTCTCAGATCCCACGCAGGCCATCGGGCCCCGGCGGTGGCCCACCGCTTCCTCCCGTGTCTTCAGGCTCGCCGTGCCCCTCCTTCGAGAGCCCGTGCCGTCCCCGTTTCCGGAACGCCGCCGGGTCCCAGCCACACTCCGGACACTCCCCCTCCTGGTAGTCGATGTCGATACCACAGCCGAGACACTCGCCGGTCATGCCCATAGCTACCGTGGAACGTACGTGGACTAAAACGCTCCCCCGCCCTACCGGCCCCAACCCCTTTCGCCCCGCGTCCCCTTCCCCGCCCATGGACGACTCGCCAACCGTCGCGGAGTTCGTCGACTACTGTGAGCTCAACGCGGGGCTGCTCGCGGGCCGCGCGGAGACCATCGGCGAGGAGGCAGCAGCCCTGCTCGACGACCTCGACGAGGAGCTGGCAGCCGCCCGCGAGGGGCTCGACGAGCAGCGTAGCGCGGCGAGCACGGAGACCCCGCCCTCACCGGATATCCCTGCGAACGAGGACCGCGAGGCGGTCGATTCGGTGGCCGACCTGGAGTCGGAGCTGGGGGAGAAACAGGCGCTCGTCGCGGCGAAGCAGGCGCGGATGGCGGCGTTTCAGGACCTCGCCGAAGCGTACACCGACCTCGCGGGTGAGGTGGCGGGGCTCGACGACCCGAGCGCCGCGCTCGAACGCATCGTCGAGTTCGAGAAAGCGCACGACGCGCCGACGTACTTCGACGAGCGGGAGACCCTGCTGGAGGCGGTCGCCCGCGAGTCCGAGTAGCCGTGCCCCGAGCGCGGGATTCATAGCGTTCCCGACGAACTCCTATCCAGATGACGGACATCCGGCAGCTCGACGCCGCGACGGTGGACCGCATCGCGGCCGGTGAGGTCGTCGAGCGACCCGCCTCCGCCGTGAAGGAACTGGTGGAGAACAGCATCGACGCCGACGCCTCGCGGGTCACCGTCGCCGTCGAAGACGGTGGGCGCGAGGGGATCACCGTCCGCGACGACGGCGAGGGGATGACCGAGAGCGAGGTCCGGCTGGCCGTGCAACAGCACACCACCTCCAAGATCCGGGATATCGAGGATCTGGAATCCGGGGTCGGAACCCTCGGCTTCCGGGGCGAAGCGCTCCACGCCATCGGTTCCGTGGCGAAGCTGACCGTCACCACGCGCAAGCGCGGGACGGACACGGGCACGGAACTCCGCATGGAGGGCGGCGAGGTCGTCTCGGTGGAGCCCGCGGGCTGCCCGGAGGGGACCCGCATCGACATCGAGGAGCTGTTCTACAACGTCCCTGCGCGACGGAAGTACCTCAAACAGGCGAGCACGGAGTTCTCGCATGTAAATAGCATCGTGACGGGCTACGCGCTCGCCAACCCCGACGTGGCGGTGACGCTGGAACACGACGGGCGCGAGACGTTCGCGACGACCGGGCAGGGCGATTTGCGCTCGGCCGTCATGGCCGTCTACGGGCGGGAGGTCGCGGCGAACATGATCAGCGTTCCGCCGGCGGTGGAACGAGACGGAGGCGGCCCCGCCGCCGGAGCCGCCGAGTTCTCGGGAGAGGGGGTTCTGGATGGTGGTTCCGCGAGCGATGCGAGCGGAACGTCGGTGAGCGGTCCGCTCACCGGTATCTCGGGCCTCGTCTCCCACCCCGAGACGAACCGCGCGGGCCGTGAGTACATGAACACCTTCGTCAACGGCCGGTACGTCACCGCGCGGGCCGTCCGCGAGGCCATCGTCGACGCCTACGGGGGACAGCTCGCGCCCGACCGGTTCCCCTTCGCCGTCCTCGACCTCTCGCTCGACCCGGCGACCGTCGACGTGAACGTCCACCCCCGGAAGCTCGAGGTGCGGTTCGCCGACGAGGAGCAGGTGAAAACCCAGGTCGAGAAGGCCATCGAGTCCGCGCTCTTAGAAGAGGGGCTGATCCGCAGCTCCGCCCCCCGTGGCCGGTCGCAGGCCGCCCAGACCGAGATCGCGCCGGAGCGTTCGGAGTCCGGGGACGACTCCCCCGACGCTAGCCCCGACACCGCGAGCGACCCTGAGTCGCGGTCGGCCGCGAGCCAGTCGCGGGATTCGAGCGAGAGTACTGATTCGAGCGAGAGTACTGACTCCACCCCGCGCACGCGGGAGCGCGCTCGCGAACGCTCGGGCGCAGCGAGCGAGGTGACGAGCGACACCCAGAGCGAGTCGACGGACGACGAACCGACCGAATCCCGCGCCCCGACGTGGGCCACCGACCCCGACCGCAAGTTCCGAACCGAGCCCGAGCAGGCGACGCTCACCGACGAGGCTCCCGAGCCGGCGTACGACCGCCTGCCCGCGATGCGGGTGCTCGGCCAGCTCCACGACACCTACATCGTCGCGGAGACCGCGGATGGGCTCGTCCTCATCGACCAGCACGCGGCGGACGAGCGGGTGAACTACGAACGTCTCCGCGAGAAGTTCGCGGGGAGCGTGACGACGCAGGCGCTCGCCGAACCGGTGGAGCTCTCGCTCACCGCGCGAGAGGCGGAGCTGTTCCGCGAGGCGGGCGAGGCGCTCTCCCGGCTGGGGTTCCACGCGTCGCTCACGGACGACCGGACGGTCCGTGTCTCCACCGTTCCGGCGCTGCTCGCCGACGCTGCCGGCCCCGAACTCATCCGCGACCTCGTGGGAGATTTCGCCGATGGGGACCCCGGCGACACCGTCGCGGCGCACGCCGACGAGCTGCTCGGCGACCTGGCGTGTTACCCCTCGATTAAAGGAAACACCTCGCTGACGGAGGGGAGCGTGGTGGACCTGCTGGCCGCGCTCGACGACTGTGAGAACCCCTACGCCTGCCCGCACGGGCGGCCCGTCGTCATCGAACTCGCGCGCGGCGAACTGGAGGACCGATTCGAGCGGGACTATCCGGGGCATTCGGGTCGCCGGCCCGAGTGACTAAGCCGCTGCCTCGCGCAGGAAGGGTATGCTCGCCACGTTCGGAGAGACGGTCCTCCAGCTCTCCTCGCCCCGTGACCGACTCGCCGCGGCCCACCGGCTCCGGGTCGCCGCCACCGGCCCCGAGAGCAACGCGGCTATCGCGGCCCGCGCGCTCGGCACCGACGCCCGCTGGTACTCCGTCCTCCCCGACTCTTCCCTCGGAGAGCGGGTCGTCCGGGAGCTGCGGGGGTACGACATCGACACCCGCGTGACCTACCGCGCGGGACGACAGGGGCTCAGCTTCGTCGAGCCGGGGGCGGCCCCCCGTGAGCCGGAACGCGTCGAGGACCGGGCGGGGAGCGCGCTCGCCCGCGCCGAGGAGGGGGACCTCACCTTCGAGTCGCTGGAGGCGGCGACGGGCGCGTACGTCACCGGCGCGACGCCCGGCATCTCCACGCCGCTCGCGGCCGCGACCGCACGGTTCCTGAAGGGTGCGCACGACGCCGGCGCGCACACCGCGTTCGGCCTCCACTACCGCCCCGAGCGCTGGGCGCCCGAGGAGGCCCGCGAGACGCTCTCGGGGCTGTTCCCCGCCGTGGACACCTTCATCGCGCACCGCGCGGACGTGGCGACGGTGTTCGACCGCGACGGCCCGCCGGCGGAGGCCGCGAACGCGCTGGCCGCGGCTCACGGCTTCGACACCGTCGTCCTCGTCGGTCGGGGTGACGTGACCGCGCTCGCCGCGTCCACACTGTACGAGGCCTCGATTCCGGAGGGGGAGGTCGTCGACACCACCGGCGCGGACGACGCGCTGGCGGGGGCGTTCCTCGCCGCGCGACTGCAGGGGGCCGGCGTGGAACGCGCGCTCCGGCACGCCGCCGCCGCGTGCGCGCTCGCCCGGTCGCTCGCGGCCCCGGTCCCGGACCTCTCGCGCGCCAGCGTCGAACGGGTCGCACGCGAGCTAGAATAACTCGGGTATCTGATACCAGGTGTGTCGGCCCCGCTGTTCGTGGCCGTCAGGTGTGTCGGCCCCGCTGTTCGTGGCCGTCAGGTGTGTCGGCCACGCTGTTCGTGACCGTCAGGTGTGTCGGCCACGCTGTTCGTGACCGTCAGGTGTGTCGGCCACGCTGTTCGTGGCCGTCCATGCGTCGCCCGCACTCACCGCACCAAGGGCTAAACCCCTCGCCCGTCTCGGCTCCGGTATGCACGTAGTCATCATCGGCGCGTACGGGAGCGCGGGCGTCACCGTGGCCGGGGACCTCGCGGACGAGGAGGGTGTCGAACTCACGCTCATCGACGACGGCGAACCGGGTGGCGGGCTCTGTATCCTCGACGGATGTATGCCCTCGAAGGAGGTGCTCTCCGCGGGTGCCCACCGCTTCCAGGCACGCCACGACGACCGTATCGAGGGGACGCCGTCCGTGGACCTCGAACGGGTCGTCGCCACGAAGGACGAGCATATCCACTCCTTCGCGGCCCACCGGCGGAGCGCGGTCCACGACCTCGCGGAGCGCGAGAACGTGGAGTTCATCCACGACCGGGCGCGGTTCGTGGACGACCACACCGTCGCGGTCAGCGACCGGGTCATCGAGGCCGACTACGTCGTCGTCGCCACCGGCTCCGTCCACAACGTCCCCGATTTACCAGGAATCGACGAGGTGGACTACTGGACGAGCGACGACGTGCTCGACGCGACGGCGTTCCCGGACTCGGGCATCGTGATGGGGTTCGGCTACATCGGCGCGGAGCTCGCCCCCTACATCGCCGAGGCCGGTGACTGTTCGCTCACCGTCATCGAGCACGACGACCGCCCGCTCGACGAGGCCGACCCCGCCTTCGGCGACGCCCTCCTCGACATCTACGAGGACAGCTTCGACCTCGAGGTCCTCACGAACACCTACGAACGGCGGCTCGAATCGACCGACGAGGGGGTCAGACTCACCGTCGAACGCGAGGACGGCCGCGAGGAGACCATCGAGGCCGAGGCGCTGTTCCTGTTCACGGGTCGACGGCCGAACGTGGACGGACTGGGGTTCGAACACACTCCCATCACGCCCGAGGGGGAGTGGGTCCGCGACACGATGCAGGCCGAGGCCGACGACCGGACCTTCGTCGTCGGCGACGTGAACGGCAAGGAGCCCATCCTCCACGTCGCGAAAGAACAGGGGTTCTGTGCGGCCGACAACATCCTCGCGCACGCTCGCGGCGACCCCCTCACCGAGTACGAGAACGTCCACCACCACGTCGTCTTCTCCGGGCTGGCGCTGTACCCCTACGCGCGGGTGGGCCACTCCGCGGCCTCCGCCGAAGCCGAGGGGCTGGAGTTCGTCCACGTCTCCCGGCAGGCCGCGGACGACGGCGTGTTCAAGACGAAGGCGCACCCCGAGGGGCTGGCGTCGCTCGTCGTCGGCACGGACGGGACGGTGCTGGGGTATCAGGGGCTCCACTACCACGCGGACGTGATGGCGAAGACGATGCAGGTCGTCGTCGAGCTGGGGCTGGACGTGCGCGAGCTCCCCGACCGGGCGTACCACCCGACGACCCCCGAGATCCTCGACGGACTGTTCCGGGACGCCAGCGCGGCGCTGGAGTAGTCGGTCCGTTGTCGGGTTCCTCAAAAACTAATTAACCGTCGGGTGGTTCTACCAGCGTATGCGACCCGCCCCGATTCTCGTCGTCCTGTTGCTCCTCGTCGCGGGCGTCGGCCCGGTCACCGCCCAGGAGTCACCGGTGACGCTCACCGTCTCCGTCGTCGACCAGCAGGGGTCGGCCGTCGGTAACGCGGAGATCACCGCGAGCTGGAGCGACGGCGAGACCACGGCCACGACCGCGAGCAACGGGAAGGCGTTCGTCGACGTCCCCGAGGGCGCCGACGTGACGCTCACCATCAGACACCCCTCCTACACCCGGAACAAACCCGTCATCGTCCAGAACGCCCAGACCGAGAGCGTCACGGTCCGCGTCGCGGAAAAGGGCTCCGTCACCATGCGACTCACCGACACGGACGGGGCCGTGGCGAACGCGAACGTCGTCCTCGCGCGCGACGGCGTCGGCATCGCCACCGGCACCACCGACAGCTCCGGCACGTTCGAGACGGGCGTCATCGAGCAGGGGGCGTACACCGTCCGGTTCGAGAAGCCGGGCTACTACACGAACCGCACCACCGTCGACGTCACGGGTGATATCATCCGGCGCTACGAGATGCGTCGCGGCAGCGTGACCGTCCAGTTCCGCATCGTCGACGACCACTTCACGCCCGCACAGCCCGTCTCCGACGCGCGCGTCGAGGTCTCGGACGTGGGCTCCCAGCGAACCACCTCGGGCACCGTCACGTTCACCGTCCCCGTCAACACCGAGCATCAGGTGACGGCGACGAAGGACGGCTACACGACGGCGACCACGTCGCTCTCCGTCGGCGAATCCGACTTCCAGCGTACTCTCACCATCCAGCGCGAGGCCTCGCTCACCGTCTCGCCCGCGAACCAGCGGGTGGTCGTGGGTGAGACCGTGCTGGTCACGGTTACGAACGCCTACGGCGAGCCCGTCACCGGCGCGACGGTCCTCGTGAACGGGAACGAACGCGCCAGCACCAACTCGCAGGGCGAAGCCCGCGTCACCATCCAGCAGGCGGGTGACCGGACCATCGTCGCCGAGGCGAACGGCGTCCAGTCCGCTGGAGTGACGGTCACCGGTATCGAGGTGCAGGAGGACACCCCCACCCCCGAACCGGAGCCGACGCCGACGGCGACCCCGACGGCCGAACCGGAGTCGACACCGACCGACACCGAACCCGAGGAGGGGCCCGCGGTGCCCCTGCCCGGCTTCGGCCCGCTCGTCGCCATCATCGCCCTGCTCGCGGTGGCGCTCCTCCTCGGGCGCCGCTGACCCGCGGATACTTTTTAACCGTCTGACACCCTACCGTGGGTATGGACCTCACGGACCCCGTCACGCTGTTCGTCCTCCTCGGGTTCGTGGTCTTTTCGATCCAGCAGTGGCTCCAGTGGCAGTCGCGGCAGGCGTGGTTCGACCGCGTCTGGCTCGAACACGCGGACGAGTCGCCGGAACGTGAGGAGTAAAGTCGTTCCCGGACACACCCCCGCACATGTCGGAGTCGGAGCGTCCCAGTGCGCGCGCCCTCCTCAGACGGACCCTCGCGCTCGAACGCGACGTGCTCGTGCTCTCGGCGGCGATGTTCGCGTTCTCGCTCGGCTTCCAGGCGACCGGGCGGTACATGCCCCGGTATCTCTCGATTCTCGGGGCGAGCGGGCTCGCCGTGGGGCTCTACGGCTCGCTCGGCAACCTGCTCGGGGCGGTCTACCCCTACCCGGGCGGCGCGCTCTCCGATCGCATCGGCTCCCGGCGGGCGCTCACGCTGTTCGGGCTGGCCTCCACCCTCGGCTTTCTCGTCTGGCTCGCGGCCCCCGCGTTCGGCACCGTCTCGCTCCCGCTCGCCGGCACTGTCCCAATCGGGATTTTCCTCGGCCTCCTCCTGGTGCAGTCGTGGAAGTCGCTCGGGCTGGGGGCCACCTTCGCCGTCGTGAAGCAGGCCGTCCCCCCCGAGCGGCTCGCGGCGGGGTTCGCAGCCACCGAGACCGTCCGCCGGCTCGCCTTCCTCCTCGGCCCGCTCTTCGCCGCGGCGGCCATCGGCGCGTTCGTCTTCGAGACGGGGTTCCGGCTCGTGCTCGCGGGCGCGGCCGTCGCCGCGCTCGTCGGCACCGTCGCCCAGCACGTCCTCTACACGCCCTCGGACCGGCTCGGGAAGTCGTTCGCCGGAGTCGCGAGCGTCGTCGAGGACCTGCGGTCGCTCCCCGAGGAACTCCCTCCGCTGCTCGCCGGCGACACGCTCGTCCGGTTCGGCAACGGGATGGTCCACGTGTTCGTCGTGCTCGTCGTCACCGAGGCGAAGCCCGTGAGCGCCACCCTCCCGGTCGTCGGCACCCTCTCGCCGGACGCCTTCTTCGGCGTCCTCCTCGCGGTGGAGATGGCCGTCGCGCTCGTCTCGATGGTCCCCGTCGCCCGCCTCGCGGATGCGTGGGGGCAGAAACCCGTCGTGGCGCTGGGGTTCCTCGTCTACGCCACCTTCCCCGCGCTGCTCGTGCTCGCGCCCGCCTCCGCGGGGGTGTACCTCGCGCTGTTCGCCTTCTCCGGGCTCCGGTTCGCGGGGCTGCCGGCGCACAAGGCGCTCATCGTCGGCCCGGCGAGAGCGAACGAGGGGGGCCGCGTCACGGGCTCGTACTACCTCGCGCGCAACACGATCGTGATCCCGAGCGCCGCCCTTGGGGGCGTCCTCTACGAGCTGAGCCCGACGCTCGCCTTCTCGACGGCGACGGTGGTCGGCCTCCTCGGGGTGGTGGTCTTCGCCGTCTTCGGAAAACGGTTCGAGACCTAGCCCAGCCGCTCGTACAGCGCCTCGGCGGTCTCCGCGGTCACCAGCTCCGCGCTCTCGTCCTCCCCATCGAAACAGGCGAACCGCTGTGTCGGCGCCGTCTCCCGAACGTCGACGAGCCCCTCGCTCAGTTCCCCGCCGACGCCGAAGTGGACCGTCTCCCCGTCGGCGACGGCGACGTCCTCGTTCCCCATCGCGTAGGGGGTCGCCCCCGCGACCGGTCGCTCCAGCGCGGTCGCGAGCGCGCGGACGCTCGCCCGCAGGTCCTCGCGGGCGGCCTCGTTCCGGAGCGCCGCGAGATGATGGACCGCACCCGGCCCCTGCCCCACGTCGTGGGGGTAGCGCACGGCCCGCTGCATGAACGAGACGGAGTGGCCGACGGCCTCGCGCAGCGGCTCCCCGGTCGCGAGCCGGGCCGCGATGGCCGCGGAGAGCGTACAGCCGGAGCCGTGGGTCGCGTCGGTGTCGACCCGCGGGTGCTCGGCGGTTTCGATGTACTCCGCCGTGACGAGGGTGTCCCGTACCGTCTCACCCTCGACGTGCCCGCCCTTCACGAGCGCGGCGTCGGCGCCCATCACGAGCAGGCGCTGGCCGGCCAGTCTAGCCCCGGCCTCGTCCGTGGGTTCCACGTCGGTGAGGACGGCCGCCTCGTCGGCGTTCGGGGTGACAAGCGTCGCCTCCGCGACGAGCGCCTCGTAGGCCTCCTCCGCCTCGGGAGAGAGGAGGCGGTCGCCCGACGTGGCGACCATCACGGGGTCCACGACCACCGGAACCTCGCGGTCGCGGACGAACGCGGTGACGAGCTCCACCACCTCGCGGGTGGCGAGCATCCCCGTCTTGACCGCGCGCACGTCGAAATCCGCGATAACCGCCTCCAGCTGGGCCTCGATCTCCTCCGTGGGAAGCACGTGCGAGGAGCTCACTCCGGTCGTGTTCTGGGCGGTGACCGCGGTGACGGCGCTCGTCCCGAACGCGCCGTGGGCCTCCATCGTCTTCAGGTCGGCCTGAATCCCCGCGCCGCCTCCCGAGTCCGAGCCGGCGATGGTGAGCGCGACGGGGCGCTCCTCGGGGAGGGGCTCACGCATCGGCACCACCTCGCAGGGCAGAGAGCGCGGGCCAGAACGGGTCCGCTCCGGGGTGGGGCGTCGCCTCGCCGTCCATCACGAGCCCGCTCCCCGCCTCGACGGTGCCGACCTCGGCGGCGGGGATCCCCTCGCTTGCGAGGGCCGCGAGCACGTCGTCGGCGCCCTCGGGGCGAACGGTGACGAGGAGCGTCCCCTCCGAACTCGCCGCGAAGGGGTCGATACCGAGGTGCTCGCACACCTCGTGCACCCCGGGGAGGACGGGAAACCGTTCCGTCTCCACGTCGATGCGGACCCCGGCGGAGTCGGCCATCTCCCAGAGCCCGCCCGTGATGCCCGCCTCCGTGGCGTCGTGCATCGCGGTGACGGGGCCGGCAGCGGCCGCGACGAGGGCGTCCCGGACGGGCGAGCAGTCCGCGAACCGCTCCTGCGCGGCCTCGACGACCGAGTCGGGGAGGTCCTCGCGGAGCGCCTCCGCACAGAGAACCCCCACCGTCGCGACGGACTCGATGGCCGGCCCCTTCGTGGCGAGTACGCGGTCACCGGGCCGGGCGCCGTCCGGTCTGACGACGGCATCGTGGTCGCCGACGGCGAGACAGGTCCCCCCGCCGAGCATCGGGTACGAACAGCCCTCGTAGCGCGCGGTGTGGCCGGTGGCGATGCTCACGCCGAATCTCTGGGCCTCCTCGGAGAAGACGCGCTGGATGGTCTCGAACTCCTCGTCCGGGGTGCCGGGCGGGAGGTTGAAATCCACCGCGAGATGACTGGGCGGGATACCCGACACCGCGGCGTCGGACAGCAGGATGTGGACGCCGAACCAGGCCGCGCGTTCGAGTCCCAGCTCGCGGAGGACGTAGACGGGGTCCGTCGCCAGCACGACGGCTTGCCCCCCGATATCGAGGACGCCGAAGTCGACGCCGTGGCGGGGGCCGATACGCACGTCCTCCCGACTCGCACCGGTGTACGGCTCGATGTGGCGGTGGAAGAACGCCGAATCCACCTTGCCGTGATCGCTCATACTCGGTTATACGACCGAGTGATGATAGGGTTGGCCCTTCTACTCGGTTCGCGCGCGTCGCTCCCACCGCGGGCCCGCGCGTCGCGCGAGCACCCAGCCGACCGCCCCCGCGGCGGCCGCGAGGGCGACGGCCGCGACCGAGAGCTCGAACTCGGCGAGGGGGTAGGCGATGGCGAGCACCACCAGGGGGAGGAGGACGGCCATCATGGCGACCGTGAACAGCGCGAAAATGGGCGTGTCGAACAGCAGCTCGGTGGGGCGTAAGCCGGCGACGTAGGCGGTGACGCCGAAGACGTAGAGGGACAGGGGGAGGTAGACGAGTCCCCCGACGAGGAGCGTTCCCGACCCGAACACCCACGCACCGAGCGCGAGGTAGAAGAGGCCGGTGGGGGTGGCGAGGAGGAGATACCCCAGCAGCTTCGCGCGGAAGACGCGCGGCAGCGACACCGGATACCGGAGGTAGAACGTCTCGTCTTCGAACTGGCAGAGCCAGTTGTAGGTGGTAAAGGCGCCGAGTGCGAGCACCGCCGAGAGCGAGAGCCCCGGCGAGGGGCGCACGGGGACGATGTTCGGGATGTATCTGAGCAGCACGGCGATGACGCCGAAGACGAGCCCCTGTGAGAAGACGACCTTCCACAGCCCACCGGACGAGCGGGCCACGTCGAGCAGCGACTTGGCGAGGCTCCCGTGGTCGTCGAGGCCCCCGAGCCGTCGATGGAGGGCCCGGAACTGGTTGTCCGCGGTGCGGACGGGGACGTGGCGGTCGAACTCGAAGCGCCACGCGCCGAGCGCGCCGAGCGCGAGGGGGAGGAGTAGCGACCCTGCGAACGCCGGCAGCGAGGGCGACTCGTAGAGCCCGAAGGGGGTCAGCCCGACGACGATGTCGGGATACAGGACGCCGACGGCGAGCACGGCGAGGGCGAACCCGAGCGCGAGCAGCCGGGAGTCGGTCGCCAGCCCCACGAGCGCGAGCGAGAGGCCGACGCCGAGGGCGAACGCGAGCCACGCCGTGACGAGAAGCAGGGGGATCGCCGACACCGGCATCGTCCCCAGCAGCGCGAGCGGGAGCGTCCCCACGACGAGGGGGGCGATGAAGAGAATTGCATAATAGGCCACGTCCTTCACGATGAACACCAGGAGAAGGCGGCGCTCGGAGACGGGGAGGGTGCGCGCGGCGTAGATGAGCAGCGTGGTGTCGCCGAGGAGGTTCTCGAGGGCGTCGCGGCCGACGAGGCCGATGCTCCCGACCTGCAGGCCGACGAGCAGGACGACGACGTGTAACCCCCCCAGGAGCGCGGTCTCCGAGGCGCCCGCGTAGGCGAAGAACGCCGCGGTGCCGGCCGCGAGCAGGGTCAGGAACGCCGGAAAGAGGGCGAACCGCGTTCCACCGAAGAGCCGGGAGTGGAGCCGCCACTCCTCGCGGACGAGCTGGTCGAACAGGAACCGGTAGGAGACGCTCATGCCTCCGCGGGGTCCTCGGTCATCGCGTCGGTCTCGACGGTGTCGAAGAAGCGGTCGAGGAGGCTCTCACCGTCGAGTTCGCGGGGGTCGAGCTCCGCGAGCAGGCGACCGCGGGAGACGATACCGACCTGGGTACACACCTCCTGGGCGGTGGCGATGAAGTGCGTGGAGAGGAAGACGGTGTTGCCGGCGTCGGCGTAGGTGCGGAAGAAGCGCTTCGCGCGCTCCTGCATGATCGGGTCCAGATTGGTGAGCGGTTCGTCGATGAAGACGACCGGGGGTTCATGCAGGAACGCCTGCGTGATCATCACCTTCTGGCGCTCGCCCTGCGAGAGGTCCGTACAGAGGGTGTCGAGTTTCGCCTCGAAGGAGAGGCGGTCGGCCCACTGCGCGACGCGCTCGTCGACCGTCTCGTCCGAAAGCTCGCGGGCCGCCGCGACGAAGTCGAAGTACTCGCGGACGGTGAGAAACGAGGGCGGGCGGCCGTTCTCGGGGAGAATCCCCACCTGCTCGCGCGCCTGCACGGGGTTGGCGACGGGGTCGACGCCCGCCACCCGCGCGGTGCCGGAATCGGGCTCCAGCTGCCCGGTGAGGACGTTGATGGTGGTGGATTTTCCCGCGCCGTTGGGGCCGAGGAAGCCGAACAGCTCTCCTCGGGGAACGGTCAGGGTGAGATCGTCGAGCGCCACGACCTCGCCGTACCCCTTGCGCAGCCCTGCGGTCTCGATGGCGGGTGGCCTGTCGGTCATCGCTCCGGAGTACTCCCCTGACGACCGTATAGCCTGCGGCGATTCGCCGTCGGTCTCGGCGTGTCGGCCCGAACCGGGCAGAATCTCCCCGAAAGGGTCACCACAAGGGATACCCCGAGGTGCCCTACCCGTGGTATCCAGTGGCGGGACCTGCGTCGGGTGGCCGGTCCGGGTGTGGCGACCCACTCTCGTGGTCGACCCGGACGCATCTCGTGGTCGACCCGGACGCATCGCGCTCCGGACCGCACTGGACGGCGAGCGTACCGCGGCACACCGACCACGGTGCCCCGCGCTCGTGTACGGCGACGGCACGCGCCCACTCCCCTTTTGTACGCCGCTCCCCTTCTCCCGATGATGAGCGACAGCATCACCGTCTTCTCGGACTACGTCTGTCCGTTCTGTTATCTCGGACGGAAATCACTCGACCAGTACCAGGCCGACCGCGAGGAGGAGTTGGAGATCGACTGGCACCCGTTCGACCTCCGGAGCCAGAAGCGCCGTCCCGACGGCTCCATCGACTTCTCCGTCGACGACGGGAAGGACGACGACTACTACGCGCAGGCGAAGGAGAACGTCCGGAAGCTCCAGGCGAAGTACGACGTGGAGATGGAACTCGACCTCGCGACGGATATCGACTCGCTGCCCACGCAGGTCGCCTCCTACTATCTGAAAGAGCACGCGGACTACGAGACGTGGCTGGCGTTCGACGAGGCCGTCTTCGAGGCGCTCTGGCAGGAGGGCCGTGATATCGGCGACCGCGAGGTCATCCTCGAACTCGCCGAGGAGGCCGGCGCCGACCCCGACGAGGTCGCCTCGGCGCTGGACGACGACACGCTTCGGGAGGAGCTGACCGCGCAGTTCACGGAGGCGCAGCAGCTGGGCGTGACGGGCGTCCCCACCTTCGCCTACGAGGGGTACGCCGCGCGCGGGGCGGTCCCGCCGGAGCACCTCGACCGGCTCGTCGAGGGGACGTAACCCCGATATCGGCGGTCCCCGTCCCCGTTCTCGACCGGACCTCCCCCGTCTCCACCGAACCCACCCGTTTCACCCCGGTTCGTCGGCGTCGGCTTTTACTCCTCTACGCCATCTGAGCGGCCAGACTGCCGTCTCCGACGGCGACCAGCTCATGGCACCAACACGACTCCTCATCCTCGTGGTCGCCATCCTCGCGTGGACCGGGGGTGCGCTCGCGACCTCGCTCACCGACCCGGTCTCGGTCACCGTCAGCCCCGACCCTGTCTCCGCGGGGAACACCGCCCTCTCCGTCGCGGTCGGCTTCGCCGCCGACCCCGGGCCGGGCACCGTCACCGTCACCGTGAGCGACGCCGCGGGCGGGTCGGTCACGAACAGCGCGGCCGCGAGCGGCGTCACCACGACGGTCCCCGTCGACGTGGCGAGCCTCGCGGACGGCACCCTCACCGTGAGCGCCACGTTCACCGACGGGACCGGAGCGACGGGCGCCCCCGCGACGACGCAGGCCTTCAAGGACACGGTCGCGCCCACCGTCACGCTGAACGCCACGGGCGGGCAGGCCGCGACGGTCACCGTCACGAGCGACGAACCCCTCGCGTCGCTGTCCGTGCAGGCCGGCCCGGAGACGCTCTCGCTCGCCGACTTCACCGGCGACACCGCCACCGTCCAGCTCCCCGACGGCACCCACGAGATCGCCGTCGTCTCGGCGACCGACGGGGTCGGCAACGCCGCGGGCGCGGTTCCCGCGACGAGCGTCGCCGTCGACGCCACGCCCCCGAGCGTGACCCTGCTCGCGCCCACCGACGCGCTCCTGACGGACGCCTCCCCCACGGTGTCGGCGACCGTCACGGACACCATCGCCCTCGCGAACGTCTCGCTCACCGTCACCGACGCGACGGGGGCGACGACGCTCGTCCCCGGCGACGCGGGCGTCACGCTCGACGGGAGCAGCTTCACCGCCGACCTCGCCGCCGCCGGTGTCACCATCACCGACGGGAACGCGAGCCTCACGCTGGCCGCGACGGACACGACCGGTAACGTCGCGAGCGCGAGCCACGCCTTCGAGATGGACGCGCTCGGCCCGGCCGTCTCCACCTTCGACTTCCGGTTCACCAACGGCGAACTCCGGCTGGAGGTCGACGCGGGCGAGCCGCTCTCCACGCTCCGGGTGGACGTGGACGGCCCCGAAGGCTACGTCCTCACGAAGGAGGACTTCACCGTCGCCGGCACCCGCTACACCGTCTACCGCACCCCCATCCAGGGGACCTACCGCGTGACGCTCCTGGAGGCGACCGACGCGGTCGGGAACCCGATGCAGGCGCCCCGCACCGCGACGGCGACTACCGACGTCATCTCCCCGTTCATCGAGGAGTTCGCCGTCCGCACCACCGACTCCACGGTGACGGTGACGGTCGTTTCCAGCGAGCCGCTCGACACGTTCACGGTCCAGCTCGTCGGCGACGGCCGGCGGACGCTCGACGAGAACGACTTCCGCGGGTTCCGGAGCTACAGCTACACCCTCCCCAACGCCCGCCCGGGTGGCTACCGCGCGACCCTGCTCGACGCCACCGACGCCGCCGGCAACGCGGCGACGGTCGGGCACACCGCGAGCGCCATCATCGAGGAGCCCCCGGCCCCGACGCCCGTGCCGACGGCCGTCCCCGCCACGCCCGTCCCGACGGTCGCGACTCCGGAGCCGCTTCCGGAGACGGCGGCTCCGCCGATGGCTCAGTCGTCGGTCCAGCCGTCCGCGTCGTCGCTCGCCCCCGTCGTCGTCCGGGCCGCGGTCGACACCGCGGGCGTCACCGCCGGCGAGGAGCTCGCCGTCTTCGCGACGGTGTACAACCCCGCGCCGACGGAGGCCGAGCTCGCGGTGAAGCTCTACGTCGACGGGGTGCCCGTCGAGACCGTCCTCGTCGTCGTCCCCGGCGAGACCGCCACGGAGCTCCTGCTCACCGAGACGTTCGTGCTCCCCGGCGAGTACACCGTCCGCGTGGGGGAGGTCGACGCCGGCACGGTGACGGTGTGGCCCGCCGGCGAGACGCCCGCCGCGGACCCCGCGCCCGCCTCCGCCGGGGCCTCGGGCGGTGGCCCGGACCTCGCCATCGCGACCGGGGTGGCCGTCCTCACGCTCCTCGGTGGCGCCGTCGCCCTCTCGATGCGGATGCGGGGCTGACCGGGGTCTCGGCCGTCGCTCGTCGGGACACTGGACTCGCGGACGCGTCGCTCACGGAGTAAGGACAGGGCGGCCCGTGAGGGCCGTCACGTGGGTGTGACAGAGGTGGGGTTATTATTCTTTGGCACGCGCCAACCGCGTGGCCCGATCACGCCGTGTGCTCGTCTAAGAACGCCACCACGTCGCTCGCGCCCTGGAACCCTTCTGCCTTCCGGGCGATCTCCTCCCCGTCGCGGACGAGGACGAGCGTCGGCACGGAGCGCACGTTCCACTCCTCCACCAGCTCCATGTCGTGTTCGGGGTTCACCATCGCGACCGTGACGTCCCGGGCGCGGGCGACGTTGCCCAGCACGGGCTCCATCGCCTGACACATCGAACACCCCTTCGTGTAGAACTCCACGAGCACCTCGTCGTGGTCGGCGAGTACCGATTCCAGCGCCGCGCGGTCCCCCGGTCTGAGGGGTTTCTGTGAGAGACGCATACCCCTCCTTTGGGGCCCCGCCTTTTCCCCTTCACGCCCGTTGCGCGGGTCGCACACGACCCCTTCTCACTCCCTCTCGCGCCACTCCCGCTCTAAGAGCCCGAAGTGGTGGGTGTCGACGTACGCCCCGTCGACGAAGTCGTCCTCGCGGTGGACGCCCTCCTCGCGGAAGCCGGCGGACTCGAGGAGCTCCCGGGAGGCCTCGTTGAAGCCGAACACCTCGGCCTGTAGCCGGTGGAGCCGACACTCGTCGAAGACGTACGCACAGACGAGCTCCAGGGTCTCGCGGGCGTACCCCTCGCGCCGGTGGTCGCTGGCGATCCAGTAGGCGACCGTCGCCGTCCCCGTCTCCCGGTCGAGGGGGTCGAGCTCGACGGCGCCCACCCGCTCGCCGCCCGCCTCGATGATGAGGTGGACCGCGGTCGGGTCCTCCGTGGCGTCCGTCCAGTACTCCCGTTCGGCGTGGAGGTTGGTGGGGAAGCTCTGGCCGCCGGCCGCACGACGAATCTCGGGGTCGTTCGCGCCGTCGCGGACGAACGCGAGGTCGTCCTCCTCGACGGGTCGCAGGACGACCCGGTCACCCTCGATGAAGCTGGTCATACCCCCTTCTCGTCCGCCCACCCCTTCAACGGTCCTCCCCGGACTCGGGCAATCGTGACCGCTATACCCGACGAGGCGCAGGAGGAGATATGGACGACGCGTTGGGCGCGCCGGCGAAGATGGCGGAGCGCCGCGAGGACCTGACGCCGATGCTCTCGCAGTATCTCGAGCTGTGTGAGCGCTACGACGACTGTCTCGTACTGTTCCAGGTGGGCGACTTCTACGAGGCGTTCTGTGAGGCCGCGGAGACCATCGCCCGCCTCCTGGAGATCACGCTGACGAAACGCGAGGACTCCACGGGTCGCTACCCGATGGCCGGCATCCCCATCGACAGCGCGGAGTCGTACATCGAGACGCTGCTGGATGCGGGCTACCGCGTGGCCGTCGCGGACCAGGTGGAGGACGCCACCGCGGCCTCGGGGCTCGTCGACCGCGCGGTGACGCGCGTGGTCACCCCGGGGACGCTCACCGAGGACGAACTCCTTCCAGGAGATGACAACACCTTCGTCGCGGCCCTCGCCGGTCCGGACCCCTACGGCCTCGCCATGCTCGACGTCTCGACGGGGGATTTCTACGTCACCGGCTCCGACTCGGGGGAGGCGATCCGCGACGAGATCGGCCGGTTCGGCCCCGCGGAGGCCGTCATCGAGCCCAGGCTCTCCTCGGGACTCTTCGACCCCGAGACCATGGTCACCCCGTTCCGACCGGACGCCTTCGAGCGGTCCGGGCTCGTGGACAGCTACTTCGGCGACCCGGAGACCCTGCTCGCCACGGAGGCCGAGATCCGGGCCTGTGGCGCCCTGCTGGCCTACGCGGAGTACACCCGCGGCGCGGAGGGGGACGGCGAGGTCGACAGACTGGACTACCTCACCCACCTCACGCGCTACGACCCGCGCGAGTACATGCTGCTCGACCCCGTGGCCATCCGCTCGCTGGAGGTGTTCGAGCGCCGTGGCATCGGGGGGGAGGCGGACGCCACCCTCGCCGGGGTGACCGACGAGACGGCGTGTGCGCTCGGGCGGCGTCGGCTCACCGACTGGCTCCGCCGACCCCTCCTCGACCCCGAGCGAATCGCGGGCCGGCACGACGCCGTGGGCGAACTCGCCCGCTCACCCGCGACGCGCGAGACGGTTCACGACCTGCTTCGGGACGTGTACGACCTCGAACGGCTCATCTCCCGCGTGTCGCGGGGGCGCGCGAACGCCCGCGACCTGCGCTCGCTCGCGGCCACGCTGGGGGTCGTCCCCGACGTGCGCGAGGCGCTCGCCGACTGCGAGTGTGCCCGTCTCCGGGAGCTCCACGACAATCTCGACCCGGTCACCGAGGTCCGCGAGCTCGTCGACCGGGCCATCGCGCCCGAACCGCCCATCGAACTCACGGAGGGCGGCCTGATCCGGGAGGGGTACGACGGCGACCTCGATACCCTTCGCGCGACCGAGCGCGAGGGGAAGGCGTGGATCGATTCCCTCCAGGAGCGCGAACGCGAGCGCACCGGCATCGACTCGCTGAAAGTCGGCTTCAACCAGGTGCACGGCTACTACATCGAGGTCACCAACCCGAACCTCGATGCGGTGCCCGAGGACTACCAGCGTCGCCAGACCCTGAAGAACTCCGAGCGGTTCGTCACGCCCGAGTTGAAGGAGCGCGAGGAGGAGATCGTCCGGGCCGAGGGCCGCGCGGACGAGTTGGAGTACGACCTGTTCTGCGAGGTGCGCGAGCGGGTGGGCGAGGCCGTCGAACGCGTCCAGCGGCTCGCGGACGCCCTCTCGCGACTCGACGCGCTCCAGTCCTTTGCCACCGTCGCGGCGGAACACGGCTACGCGCGCCCCGAGTTGGGCCACGACGGCGTCCACATCGAGGGGGGTCGCCACCCCGTCGTCGAGCGTACCCAGCCCTCCTTCGTCCCGAATCCGACGGACCTCTCGCAGGGTGCGCTCGCCGTCATCACCGGGCCGAACATGGCCGGCAAGTCGACCTACATGCGGCAGGTCGCACTCATCCAGATCCTCGCGCAGGCGGGGGCGTTCGTCCCCGCGAGCGAGGCCCGGCTTCCCGTCGTGGACCGCGTCTTCACGAGGGTGGGTGCCTCCGACGACATCGCGGGTGGCCGCTCGACGTTCATGGTCGAGATGTCCGAGCTCTCCACCATCCTCTCGCGGGCGGACGAGGACTCGCTCGTCCTCCTCGACGAGGTCGGGAGAGGCACGTCCACCGCCGACGGCCTGGCCATCGCCCGCGCGGTCACGGAGTACCTCCACGACGAGGTGGGCGCGACCACCCTCTTTGCGACCCACCACCACGCGCTCACCGAGACGGCCGAGCGACTTCCCCGCGCCACCAACCTCCGGTTCGAGGCCGACGGGACGGGTGAGACGGTCACCTTCGACCACCGGGTCGAGGAGGGCGCGGCGACCGGTTCGTACGGTATCGAGGTGGCCCGGAGCGCCGGGGTTCCCGACGCGGTCGTGGCACGGGCTCGGGAACTGCTGGAGGGGAATCCGAGAACGAACGGGCACCGCGAGAACGGCCATCGGGACGACGTTCGTGAGCGACTCGATGATGTAGACCTCGCGGAGACGACACCCCTGGAGGCGTTCGAGATCCTGCGCGACCTGAAAAATTAGGGTTCCAGCGCGACGAACTCCAGCCCCTTCTCGGCTAAGAGCTCCCGCGCCCGGTCGGTGACGCTCGGGGCGACGAGAATCCCTCTGAGTTCGGTACCCTCGGGCAGGTCGCGTTCCAGCGCCTCGACGTACCGGGAGAGCTGTCCCACCGCGTCCGGGCCGACCCGCCGGCGTTTCAGCTCCACGACGACCGTTCTGCCCTCGTCGTCCTCGCCGTAGATGTCCACCGCGCCGGCGGGGGTCTCGCGCTCGGTAGCGAGCGGCTGGAAGCCCGCCTCGACGAGCGCGGGGGTATCGAGGATGCGGCCCCGGAGGTCTTCCTCCGTCCCTTCCAGCGAGAGCTCCTCCTCGTCCGTGACCTGGAAGACGGCGGCGTGGTCGAGACTGGAGAAGGCGACGTGGAGGTGTTCTTCGGGGGTCGTGCGCTCGGAGCGGAGATGGAGCTCCCCGTCTTCGACCGCGACGAACTGCTCGCTGCCGGGGGGTTGCCAGTTCACGGGCTGGTGGCCCGCGTCGGTGTGGACGAGGACGGTCCCGTCGGGTTTGCACATGACGTGGCGGTCGCCGGGGCCGAGCGTGGAGCTGGCGCGGCCCTCGTAGTCGACGGTACAGCGACCGAACAGCGTGACGAGGCCGTCCGAGTCGAGCCCGTCGAGGACGAGCCGGTGGGCAGCGTCGGCGTCCGGGTCGGAGAGCACGCGTGGCATGCCCCTCCGTTTCCGGTGGAGGGGGAAAACGACACCGGGTCACACCCGATAGGTTTCCCTGTCGCCGGCGAAGCGTTCGATCCTCGATTGCAGATAGTCGCTCGCCGTCTCGGGGTCGGCCAGCCCACAGCGCAGGCCGTCGGCGACGGTCGATTTCACCCCTTCGACCCAGCCGACGGCGTAGTCGGTCTCGTGTGCCTCGACGGGGAGGAGCACTCCCGAGTCGTCGATGGGGCAGTCGACGCGCACGGAGAGGTCGAGCGAGACGACGCGGTAGCGGGTGACGGTCCAGTCGTCGTGAACGCGAAAGAGCCAGTCGTCCTCCCGGGCGTCGACGGCGGCGAGGACCCCCTGCCAGTCGAGGCTCGTCGCGACCGGGTCGGCGTGGACCTCGGGGTGGTCGCCGTCGGGGTCGAACGCGCGGATACCGAGCGCGCGGAGGCGGGCGCGGACCCGTGCGGGGAACGTGTCCTCCCGACCGAAGGGGTGGGCCGGCGAGAGCTGCGGCTCGCCGTGTGCGCGGTGGAGGGTGAAGCCGTCGTCGTGGGCGTAGGCGACCAGCGTCCGGGCGGGCATGGGGACGCTGGCCGCGGCTTCGTATATGAAGGGCCGGGTCAGCGGGGGGTGTTCGCCACGCGACTGAACGAACAGTCAATTCCTGTTACGAGAGGCACATATGTCTTCTGGTCACCGACCGGGGGCTTCTTTGTCGTCGCTATCGGTGAACGGGTATGAGTAACGCCCGTTCGGAGACGCAGGTCGCCATCATGGAGGCGACCTACGAGGCGCTGGCGGAACACGGCTACGCCGATCTGACGATTCAGGCGATCGCGGACGCCTTCCCGAAGAGCAAGTCGCTGCTCTACTATCACTACGAGACGAAAGACGCCATCCTCACCGACTTCCTCTCGTATCTCCTGGACCTCTTCTTCGAGGAGGTGACGCTCGACGACGAGGCGCCCCCCGTGGAGGCCATCCAGTCGTTCATCGAGCAGCTGCTCGCGCCGGAGCTCACCGAGGAGGAGCGGTCGCTGTGGGTCGCCCTCATCGAGTTGCGCACCCGGGCGGCCCACAACGACGCCTACCGCGAGCGGTTCGACGCGCTCGACGCCGGCGTCATCGACGCGCTCGCCGCCATCATCGAGCGGGGCATCGAGAGCGGCGAGTTCCGCGACGTAGACGCCCACCGCGAGGCCGAGTTCCTCATCGACACCATCAACGGCGCGGTCATCCGGCGCGTGACGACGGACGACACGGTCGCCGCGACCGCTCGCGAGGCGCTCGACGACTACATCGACCGCGTCCTCGTCGCCTGATACCTCCCTCTCCCGGCGACGTTATCCCCGCCGAACGCTTACTTTTGGTAAGTGCACCCCTGGTTCTCCACCGACGACCCCGTGGACCTCGGCCCCGTCGAGGGGGACCCGCTCGCGCGGCTCCTCCGGCAGTACGGGCGCGCCGAGTGGCCGCTGTTCCTCGCGGGGCTGGTCGGGAGCCTGCTCGGCCGGACCACGGGGCTCGTCCCCCCGCTCGTGCTGGGGGTGACTATCGACGCCGTGCTCTCCGGACGGACGCCCTACGCGCTCCCGCTCGTTCCGAGCGGGTGGCTCCCCACCGCGAGCCTCGACCAGCTCTATCTCTCCTTCGGCCTCATCGTCGCCGCCTTCGCGCTCGGGGTCGGCTTCACCTGGCTGCAGGGGGTGGGGATGTCCGTCTTCTCCAACCGCGTCCAGCACGCGGTCCGGGTCGACACGTACGCCGCGATGCAGCGGCTCGACATGGCCTTCTTCGACGACAAACAGACCGGCCAGCTGCTCTCCGTGCTCAACAACGACGTCCGGAACCTCAAATCGTTCCTCGACTCCACCGTGGGCGGGGCGATCCAGCTCGTCGTCACCGTCGTCGGCATCGCCGGCGTGCTGTTCTGGCTGAACGCCCAGCTCGCGCTCGTCACGCTCGTCGCCGTCCCCCTCCTGACCGTGTTCACGCTCTGGTTCATGCGTCGTATCCGGCCGCTGTACCGCGACCTCAGAGGCGCCGTCGGCGAGCTGAACACCCGGCTGGAAGCCAACATCGGCGGGATGGAGGTCATCAAGACGACCACCGCCGAGGGGTACGAGGACGCCCGTATCACCGAGGCCTCGAAGGGATACTACGACGCCGCGCTCGCCGTCGTCCGCCTCGATTATCTCTATAATCCGACGATGGACCTCCTCGCGGGCGTCGCGTTCGCCGCCACGTTCCTCATCGGCGGCGTCTGGCTCGTCTCGGGGCCACCGGGCCCGTTCACGGGTGAGCTGCTCGTCGGCGAGTTCGTCACGTTCCTGTTCATGACCCAGCGGTTCGTCGACCCCCTCGCCGGCGTGGGCCGTATCGTCAACGCCTACGAGAACGCCCGCGCGAGCGCCGAGCGCATCGTCGGGCTCGTGGAGACGCCGGTCACCGTCACCGAGGACCCGGCGGGGGTTCCCCTGCCGACCCCGACCGGACGAATCGCCTTCGAGGACGTCTCCTTCGCCTACCGCGAGGGCGTCCCCGTCCTGGAGGGGGTCTCCTTCGTCGCCGAACCGGGCGACACCGTCGCGCTCGTCGGCTCGACGGGTGCCGGCAAATCCACCGTCGCGAAGCTACTGGTGCGGCTCTACGACGTGGGCGAGGGGCGAATCACCGTCGACGGCCACGACGTGCGTGACCTCCGGCTCTCCGATTTGCGGCGGGCGGTCGGCTACGTCGGCCAGGACGTGTTCCTCTTCGACGGCTCGGTGCGGGAGAACGTCGCGTACGGGGCGTTCGACGCCTCTGAGGAAGATATCGAGGCCGCAGCACGCGCCGCGGAGGCACACGGGTTCATCGCTGAGCTGCCGGAGGGGTACGACACCCGCATCGGCGAACGCGGCATCAAGCTCTCGGGTGGCCAGCGCCAGCGGGTCTCCATCGCCCGGGCGATGTTGCAGGACCCCGACATCCTCGTGCTGGACGAGGCCACCTCCGCGGTCGACACCGAGACCGAGGGAGCCATCCAGCGGGCGCTCGCCCGGCTCACGGACGGGAAAACGACGCTCGTCATCGCCCACCGGCTCTCCACGGTTCGGGACGCGGACACGGTGCTCGTCATCGAGGACGGCACCGTCGTGGAGTCGGGGAACCACGACGAGCTGTTGGCGCTCGGGGGCCGGTACGCGACGCTCTGGAACGCGCAGGCCGACCTCGCGCCGCTCCCGTTCGACGTGGTGCTCACGGCGACGGAGGACTGAATCGCCCCGAACCGGCCTGATTCGGGCGGATACCGCCCGATACGCTCCGCGCTGTTTTCGCCGGTGGTCCCGTCTCTGACACTATGGCAACCGAGATTCGGACCCCCACAGGTGTCGACCATCCCCTTCCGAACGGCGTGCTCTCGCGCCGCGGGCTCGTCGCCTTCGTCGCGGCGATGCTCTCGGTGCTCGTCGCCCGCGCACTCATGGGCCAGCTCGCGCCCGCCGCGGTCGCGGGCGACCCGCTCGCGTACCCGTCAATCTTCCTCGTCGTCACGGGGGCGACGGTCGTCGCTACGCTCGTCTACGCGGCTATCGACCGCTACACGGACGAACCGGCCCGCTACTTCGTCGGTGTCGGGCTGCTGGTGCTGGCGCTCTCGTTCGCACCTATCGTCCTCACCGCACCCGCACTCGGGGTCACGAGCGACGGACAGCTGCTGCTCGCGATCCTCCACATCATCGCGGCGGTCGCCATCATGGGGCCGCTGGCGTACGAGCCCTGATCACTCCACCCGGTACCCCTCTTCTTCGAGCAGCGTCCGGAGCCGCGTGCGGTGGTCCCCCTGGATGACGA
Source organism: Natronomonas sp. EA1 (assembly GCF_051195035.1). Classification (NCBI taxonomy): domain Archaea; kingdom Methanobacteriati; phylum Methanobacteriota; class Halobacteria; order Halobacteriales; family Natronomonadaceae; genus Natronomonas; species Natronomonas sp. EA1. The sequence goes on along the minus strand of NZ_JBNTJV010000002.1, from coordinate 508,128 downwards.
CCGTGCCGTCCTCGACGGTGCCACCGGCCCCGAGCCGGCGCTTCAGCCGCGAGGCGAACGCCTTCAGGTCCGTCAGGTCGGTGTCGAGCCCCTCGACGATGGTCACCGGCTTCCCGTAGCGACGGCGTTCCATCCGGAGGTGGAGCGTCTCCGCCGACCGCGCGAAGTCCTCGTCGATACCCAGCTCTTCGGGGAGCCCCGCGATGGAGGCGATGCTGTCCCGTTTCATCGCGTCGGCTTGGTAGTCGGCAGGCAAAAGCTAGCGCCGTCGTCCCGGGCGGGTTCCGCACAGCACTGCCGCTATCCGGGTGAAAACGCGAAGAAACGGGGTGGTTAGTTGCTGTGACGGCCGCTGGCGTTGTTGGAGGGACGCGCGTTCTCCGCACCGGTGCCGCGGTTGCGGAGGCCACGACCCTTCAGGCCGGCGCCGGTCTTGCCACGGAAGGCGCGACCGCGCTGGCTGTCGTCGCAGATCCAGTTGAGGTCGTCGTCGCTCTGGATGGCGCCGTGCTCCGGGTCGACGAGGATCACTTCGAACCACTTGCGCGAGCCGTCCTGCCCGACGTGGTAGGAGCTCAGCGTGCGGAGGTTCTTGAAGCGCCGCGAGGCGCGCTCCTCGGCGATGCGCTGGATGGATTTCCGACGAGTGATCTTGTTCACACCCTGGCGCTTCGACCGGCGACCGGCCTTGAAGCGCTGTTTCCGGGCGGAGCCCTTGCGGACGGCGACGCGGGCGACGACGATGCCCTGCTTCGCCTTGTAGCCGAGCGAGCGAGCCTTGTCGAGGCGGGTCGGGCGCTCGACGCGCTCGATGGCGCCCTGCTTGCGCCACTCCTGCTGGCGCTGCCACTGGAGCTCGGCCAGTTTGCCTTCCTTCGGGTTCTTCCACGCTTCGCGGATGTGGGAATAGAAGCTTCGTGCCATAGTTGTACCGCGGGCGTTCGTGGTTCAGCCGTCCCGTGGTCGGTGACTCGAGTCACAGCCCACGCCGGCCACATTCCGACCTGCCGTAGCAGGTGCCCGTCGGTGCCCGCACCTCCGACGTGCTTGTGCTCAGTTCTCGACTGGGCTTCAAAAGGCCGTCGAAACGGGGCGGCGCTTTTGGCGTGACTCCCCGCCCTCCCGAGAAAACGACGATTCGAGGATTTGTTATCGCAGTATCTGGTTTATCAGGTCCCCACGACGGCAATCGCTCCCGACCGCGAGCACACGAGAAAACAGCCGAAGGGGGCGAAGAAAGCCGATTCAGGCCTCGAACGCCCGCACCGTCTCGAACTCGCCGTCGCGGACGGCCGTCGCGAGCGCCTCGATGTCGACTTCCGGGGTCTCACGGGGGTACTTCCGGCTGAAGTACTGGACGAGGTTCCGCAGGTCGCGGGTGAGAAACTCGTCGGCGTTCTCGTGGTCGGTGGGGACCGACTGGGGCCAGTCGAACACCAGCACGCCCTCGCTCGACACCGCGACGTTGTACTCCGACATATCCGCATGCACGAACCCCTGGTCGTAGGCGGTCTGGAGCTCGTCGACGATGAGATCGAGGACGCCGACGGCCTGGGCTGACTGGAGTTTCGCCCGCGCGAGTTCGACCCCCTCGAACTTCTCCATCACGATGGCGTGGCGGTTGTGGTCGATGGGCCGAGGCACGGAGACCTGGGGGAACACCGTTTCGAGGGCCTCGTACTCCCGTTCAGCGGCCTTCCGGGCCGTGTAGAACCACGAGACGTGGTTCTTATCGGAGGTGTAGTCCCGCTCCTTTTGCACCTCACGGAAGTTCGTGTACCCCTCGCGGTGGAACTTCAGCGCGAGCGGCTTGTAGGACATCGCCTCGTAGACGTCCGACTCCTTGCCCACGCCCAGGGGTGAGCCGACGCCCTCGATGGTGTCCCGCTCGGAGAAGGTGTGGAGCGCGAGTGCGTCGTACCCCTCGTAGGTGAGCCGATAGCCGGTGTACTGGATCGTCTTGCGCGTGATGAGCTCCCGGCGTTCACAGCGGTCGATGCGGTGGTCGACCTCCTGGGCGTCGAGCCGCGAGAACTCGGGGATCTTCTCCGCGGCGACCCACCGCGAGAAGCGCATCCCCTGCTCGATGCCGGAGAGGAGATAGAAGTCCTCCGGCTCGAGTTCCGCCATCACCGGCGCGATGTTCTGGACCATTACAGGCCCGTAGCGGGCCTGCGGGTAAAAACCGCCCGCGTCGGGGATTCAGAGTGATAAACTTCATGTGGCGATACGAAATTCTCCTACCGGTCCGCGAGCCACGCCGCGATCTCCCCCATCGCCTCGTCCGCGCGGTCGACCGACTCCGTGAGCGAGAGAAAGCCGTGCGGGAGCGCGGGTTCGTGGTGGTGCTCCACGGGGACGCCCGCGCTCTCGAGCTTCTCCGCGTACGCGACCCCCTCGTCGCGCAGGGGGTCGAACCCCGCGGTGACGACGCAGGCGGGGGCCGTCCCCGCCACGTCGGCCCGGAGCACCGAGGCGTAGGGGTTCGCGCCGTCGACGGGCGACCGGCAGTACTGCTCCCAGAACCACCGCATGTCGTCGCGGGTGAGCAGCGGACCATCCGCGTTCGCCCGGTACGACTCGGTGTCGAACGCGTAGTCCGTGATGGGGTAGGCGAGGAGCTGTCCCGCGAGGTCGATACCCGCGTCTCGGGCGTGGAGCGCGGTCGCGGCCGCGAGGTTCCCGCCGGCGCTCGTCCCCCCGACGAACAGCGGTCCCTCGCCGCCGAACGCTTCCCGGTTTTCGCCCACCCACTCCAGCGCGGCGAACGCGTCGTCCACCGCCGCGGGGAAGGGGTGTTCTGGCGCGAGTCGGTAGTCCACGGCCGCGACGACGAGATTCGCTCTCGTGGCCAGTTCCCGGCAGATGTTCTCCACGGAGTCGAGGGTGCCGAGTGTCCAACCCCCGCCGTGGTAGAAGACGAGCGTTCCCTCCGGGGATTCGGGGATGAGTACGCGCACGGGGACCTCCCCGCCGGGCCCGTCGAACGCGACGTTCCGGACCACCTCGACGGCGGGTGGGTTCCCCCCGGAGAACACCTCGTCTTCGACCCGGCGGGCGCTCTCGACGCTCATCGTGTGCCACGCCGGAACGCCGAGGGAGTCGATCTCTTCGACGACGCTCCGGGCCTGTTCGTCCATCGCGGGGGCACGTTCGGGCATGCGACGGGCTTCTCCCCGCCGGCGCGTTAAGCTTGGCTTCCCCTGCGATGGGGGATTTCATATCCCGATATTTGATTTATCGGCTGTGTCGAAAAGCCCCTTATCCCGGCCCCCTTCTTCGACCCATGAAGGTCCCAGACACCACGCGAGCGGCCGCTCGGGCGGCCGACGACTCCGACCCGCTCGCCGAGTTCGCCGAGCGGTTCGACGTGCCCGGTACGTACATGGACGGCAATTCGCTTGGCCCCATCTCCGACGCCGCGGAAGCGCGGGTGGAACACGTCTTAGAGGAGTGGCGCGACCACGCCGTTGAGGGGTGGACCGAGGGGGACCCGGACTGGTTCCACTACGGGGAACGGCTCGGCGACAGACTCGCCCCGCTCGTGGGCGCACGGGAGGGGGAAGTCGTGGCCGCGAACGCGACGACGGTGAACATCCACTCGCTCGTCGCCACGTTCTACGATCTTGCTGATGGGGAGGGGACGGTGCTCGTCAACGACCTCGATTTTCCCACCGATCACTACGCCATCCGCGCCCAGCTCCGCCAGCGTGGGCTCGACCCGGACGAGCATCTCACCGTCGTCGAATCGCGTGACGGGAGGACTATCGACGAGGCCGACGTGGAGCGAGCGCTCGAGCGCGAGGACGTCTCAGTGCTCTTCCTCCCGAGTGTCCTCTACCGCTCGGGCCAACTGCTCGACATCGAGCGGCTGACCGAGGCCGCCCACGACGCAGGCGCGTACGCGGGGTTCGACCTCGCGCACTCCGTGGGTGTCGTCCCCCACGACCTCCATGCTCGTGACGTGGATTTCGCCACCTGGTGTCACTACAAGTATCTCAACGCGGGGCCGGGGGCGGTCGCCGGCCTCTATCTCCACGAGGACCACTTCGGCGTCACCCCCGCGCTCGCGGGCTGGTGGGGCCACGAGAAGGCCACGCAGTTCGAGATGCGACACGAGTACACCCCCGCGGAGCGCGCGGGGGCGTTCCAGATCGGGACGATTCCCATCCTCGCCGCCGCGCCCCTCGACGGGGCGCTCGACATCCACGAGACCGCCGGCATCGACCGGATCAGGGAGAAATCGGTCGCGCTCACGGAGTACCTGATCCACCTCGTGGACGAACTGGAGGGGTACACGGTGGGGACGCCGCGAGCGCCGGCCCACCGCGGGGGCCACATCGCCGTCGAACATCCGGAGGCGTATCGGGTGACGCAGGCGCTGAAATCACGGGACGTCGTGGTCGATTTCCGGCCGCCGAACGTCGTCCGCGTCGCCCCCGCACCGCTGTACACGGGGTTCGAGGACGTCTTCGACGTGGCCACGCACCTCCGCGATATCCACGAGAACCGGGCCTACGAGGGGTTCGAGCCCCAGTCCGGCGGCGTCACGTAGCGAGATCGCTGTTTTCGGAGGATAGCACCTGTCTACCCTCTGCTCACTGAGCCGCAGGTTCCCCGCGCCGGCTAGAATTTGCTATCGCAGTATGCCATTTATAGATCGGTGTCTCGAACAGTCGAATTCGGCCCAAACCCGCGCACAGGACCGATTTCTCACCTGAACACGCACACTCATGGCCACGGCCCGCGCATTCGAAGTATGAACATCGAGATCGCGCTTTACGACGGGTTCGACGAACTGGACGCCATCGCGCCGTACGAGGTGTTCGCCAACGCGGTTCGCTTTTCAGAGGAGGGGTCGGTGCGGCTCGTCACCGCCGACGCTCGAGAGGAAGTCACCGCGAGCCACGGGCTCCGGGTGGGGGTCGACGGTGAACTCGGCACGCCCGACCTGCTTCTCGTCCCCGGGGGTGGGTGGAACGACCGCTCGCGTGCGGGGGCGTGGTCGGAGGCCGAGTCGGGGGTGCTCCCCGAGGAGATCGGGCGGCTCTACGAGGCGAGGACGACTCTCGCCGGGGTCTGCACCGGGGGAATGCTGCTCGCGACGGCGGGGGTCCTCGATGGCGTCCCGGCGGTGACCCACGCCTCGGCGCTCGACGACCTCCGCGAGACGGGGGCGGACGTGCGCGATGCACGGGTGGTCGATACTGGTAGGGTCCTCACCGCCGGTGGGGTCACCTCGGGGCTCGACCTCGCGTTCCACGTCGTTGCCCGGGAGTGGGGTCCGGAGGTCGCCGCGCGAGTAGCCTCGGAGATGGAGTACACCCCGAGCGACGACGTGCTGGTCGTCTGAGGGCGAATTCCGAAGAACGGGCGCTTCTCGCTGGGGAACTCTACGGATGGAGCTGTCGCGCCGCTCGGCCGGTATACACTGTATATCGCGATATGAAATTTCGGTGTCCGGGGCGTGGTCAGTCGGCCAGCTCGGTGTCGATGGCGCCGATCTCGGGCGCCTCGTCCGTTCTGATCGCGGTCTGGAGTTTGCCGAGCAGGACGGCGACCGCGTAGATGGCGACGGCGACGAGGACGATGACGCCTCCCGCCGTGGCCTCGCCGTAGTAGGCCGCGCCGATGCCGAGCAGGACGGCGAGTTCGGCGAGCACGACGGAGACGAGCAGCGACTCCGTGAAGCTTCGGGACACCTGTGCCGCCCCCGCGACGGGGACGACGAGCATCGCGGCGACGAGGATGACGCCCATGATCTGCATCGCGCCCACGACGACGAGCGCGGTGAGCATCACCATCACGCGGTTGTACCAGCTGACGGGGATGCCCGCCACGGCCGCGGCCGTCTCGTCGAAGGTGACGTACAGGAGCTGATTGCGGGTGACGCCGACCACGCCGACGATGACGGCGAACAGCACGAGCAGGATGGCCGCGTTCTCGGCCGAGACGGTCGAGAGGTTCCCGAACAGGTACTGATTGATGCCGACGGCCAGTCCCCCGGCGTTGAGGCTGATGAGGACCGTCCCGAGCGCGAACCCGGTGGAGAGGACGATGGCCATCGACACGTCGTTGTACGCGCCGGTCGCCTCCGAGATGAGCTCGATGAGGAGCGCGGCGATGACGGCGACGACCACGGCGGTGAGATAGGGCGAGACACCGAGCTCGAGGACCCCGTTGAGAAAGAGGCCGACGGCGACCCCCGCGAACGCGGTGTGTGCGAGCGCGTCACCGATGAGCGCCAGCTGTCGGTGGACGAGGAACGTCCCGATGAGGGGGGCCATCACCCCGATACAGAGCCCGACGAGGATCGCGCGGTGCATGAACGGGTACTGGAGCAGTTCGAGGCCGGTGACGCCCCCGAGCCAGCCCAGCAGTTCGGACCACAGCGCGAGCAGCCAGTAGAGGGGGCCGAGTACGGCGTCGAGGGCGCTCGTCTGGAGGAACATCAGGCGTCACCCCCGACGGCCATCGCGGTGCCGAATGCGCGAGCGAGCGCGTCGCTCTCGACGAACGCCCCGGCGGGGCCGTCGAAGTAGAGCTCGCGGTTGAGACAGACCACGCGCTCCGCGTGGTCGGTGACGGCCCGCAGGTCGTGTTCGATGAGGAGGACGGTGATTCCATCCTCGTTGAGCGCGTCGAGCAGGTCGTAGAACGCCTCGACCGACTCGGCGTCCACCCCAACCGTGGGCTCGTCGAGGACGAGCAGGTCCGCTTCGCCGGCGAGCGCGCGGGCGATGAACGCCCGCTGGCGCTGCCCACCCGAGAGCTGGGTGACCCGGCGGTCCGCGAACGCGGTCATCCCGACGGTCTCCAGCGCCTCGTCGACGATGGCGTGGTCCGCGGCGTCGAGCCGGCCGAAGCCGACGTGGGGGAACCGCCCCATCGCCACGACCTCGCGGACGGTGATCGGCATCTCCTTCGCGGCGCTGGCCTGCTGGGCGACGTAGCCGACGCGTGCCCCGTCGTCGAACTCGTGGGCCGGCTCGCCGAACAGCCGTACCGTCCCTTCGTCGGGGCGGTGGAGCCCGAGGATGAGCTGCATGAGGGTCGACTTCCCCGAGCCGTTCGGGCCGACGATGGCGACGTACTCGCCCGCGTCGATGGCGAGCGAGACATCCTCGAGTACGGGCGAGCTGGTGTAGCCGAAGGTCACGTCCGTGACCTCGATGACGCGACTCATTCGAAGTTCCTCCACTGCTCGGCCCAGCCCTCCCCGCCGACCTCCTCGGGGGATTTGTTCCCGAGGACGACCTCGAAGGTGGGCATGTTGATGTTGTAGGCGATCTCCTCGTACCCCCAGTCGTTGGCGACCCACTCCTCGCGGACGCCCGCGTAGGGCGTGACGGGGAAGTAGGCGCTCACGGCGGTCTCGGCGACGAGCTGTTTCGCGGGCTTGCGCGTCTCGAAGACGCCCGCGCCGATGTACTCGATGTCGTGCTCGTCGATGACGGCCTTCGCCTCGGTGATGTCGGAGGGTTTCACGTCGCCGGAGGCGGCGAGGTTCACGACGAGCGGGCGCATCTCCACGCCGTAGCGCACGCCGATGTACTGGAAGGCGTTGTGCGCGGCGAGCTGGACGACCTTCCGGTCGGCCGCGTCGAAGATGGCCTGATAGTCGGCGTCGATGCGCGCTAACACCTCGGAGTTGTAGGTCTCGGCGTTCTCGCGAACGGTCGCCTCGTGGTCGGGTGCGAGTTCGGCGAGCCCGTCGGCGATGTTGTCCACCGAGGTCTTCGCGCGCCGGGGGTCGAGCCAGAAGTGGGGGTCCTTCCCGCGGCCCTGCCCAACGCCCTCCTCGTCGGGGTCGAGGCTGGCCGCGAGTTCGACCAGCTCGACGCCCTCGCGAACGTTGATGAGCTGGGTGTCCACGTCGTCGTCCTTCAGCGTCTGGATCGCGCGGTCGGCCCACGGCTGGAAGTCCTTCCCGACGTGGATGAACGCGTCCGCCTCGATGATGTCGCGCGTGACACTCGCGTTCGGCTCCCAGCCGTGGCCGTGGAGCCCGGTCGGGACGAGGTTCTTCACCGTGATGGGCGTCCCGTCGGCGAGCTCCCGGGCGAAGTCGTAGAAGCTGAAGAAGGAGGCGACGGCGACGGGGCCCTCGGACCCACTGTTCTCCTCGGAGTCGTCGCTGGACGTCGACCCCGTCAGCCCGGTACACCCGGCCAGCCCCGTGGCGAGGAGCCCCCCGCCGGTCGCGAGCGCCTGCCGGCGCGAGATGGTTCGTTCGGTCTCGGTTCCAATTTCGTAGTCGTCCATACGTTGTTTTGTCGCGGACTAGCACAAGTAGATTGTGGTCTAAAGTAAAGATTAGATATATCTAATCTCTCACGAGTGTGGGACGGAACGAGGGGTTTTACTCCGGGGACTGCCTCGCCGTGTGTATGCGAATCGAGAACTCCTTCATCCCGGTCCGGGGGGTCGGCGAGGGGACGGAACGGAAGCTCTGGCGACAGGGGGTCACCCACTGGGACGCGTTCGACCCGAGCGCGGTGGGGGCGAAGACGGGTGAGCGTATCCAGGACTTCATCGACGCGGGTCGCGAGGCGCTCGACACCGGCGACGCCCGGTTCTTCGGGGAGCGGTTCCCCTCGAACGAGCGCTGGCGGCTCTACGAGAACTTCCGCGACGAGGCCGTCTTTTTCGACATCGAGACCACCGGCCTCTCCGCGGACCGGGACGTCGTCACCACCGTCTCCTTCCACCAGGGCGACGAGACGACGACACTCGTGCGCGACGACGACCTCACCCGCGAGCGCGTCGCCGACCTGCTGGATGCCCCCCTGCTTCTCACCTTCAACGGGGCCTCCTTCGACATCCCCTTCTTAGAGCAGTCGTTCGACCTCTCGCTCGACGCGCCCCACCTCGACCTCATGTACCCCGCGAAGCGCGTCGGGCTCTCGGGCGGCCTGAAGGCCATCGAACCCGAGGTCGGCATCGAGCGCGACCGCCCCGACATCTCGGGGATGGACGCCGTCCGCCTCTGGCGCGAACACGAACGCGGCGTCGACGGCTCGCTGGAGACGCTCATCTCCTACAACCGCGAGGACACCGTCAACCTCCGGACGCTCGCGGACCACGTCACCCGAGAGCTCCACCGCGACGTGTTCGAGGCCGCTGTAGAGTAACCCCTTTCTTGCCCCCCTCGCTACCCCACCCATGAACGGCGAGTGGCGGCTCATCCGCGAGGAGGTCCGCGACGGCGCGACCAACATGGCCCTCGACGAGATCGCCGCGGAAACCGCGGCGAACGGCGGCCCCCGCACCGTCCGGGTGTATCAGTGGGAGCCCTCCTGTCTCACCCTCGGCTACCGGCAGGCCCCCGACACCGTGGACTGGGCATTTTGTGAGGAGTCCGGCATCGACGTGACCCGCCGCCAGACCGGTGGCGGTGGCATCTACCACGACCACTATGGGGATATCGCCTACTCCATCATCGCCCCGAAGGACGAACTCCCCGGTGACCTGATGGCGACCTACGACCTGCTGTGTGAACCCATCCTCGCGTTCCTCCGCGCGATCGGCGTGGACGCCCGGTTCGTCGAGCAGGAACACGACGCCATCTACCACCCCGCGTGCTATCTTCGGGATCTGCATCCCGCCCACGACATGGTCGCCGGCGCCGGCCGGAAGATCGCCGGGAACGCCCAGTACAGGAGGAAAGACAGCGTCATCCAGCACGGCTCCATCACGTTCTCCGTCGACGCGCCAAGCCATCTCGGCGTGTTCACCGACGGCCCCTCGGAATCCCGGTTCCGCGAGCGCGTGACGGGCATCGACGAGCAGGTCGATATCGACCGGGCGGACGCCGTCGACGCGCTGGAAGCCCACCTCGAATCGTGGGCCGACGCCGACGAGGGCGGGTGGACCGACGACGAACTGGCTCGCGCACGCGAGCGCGCGAAGACCAAGTACCGGAGCGATAGCTGGAACCGCGAGCGCACCGACCCGACGGACTGATCTTTCTTCCCGGGCGCGCGCAGCGCTCGCCCCGTGCGAGCGCGAGCGCGCGAGGGATGACTGAGTGAGGCGAAGCCGAACGAAGGAATCGGCTGGGGAGGTGTGTGGATGCGGTGCTGTGTGGTGTGGTCCTGGTGGAATCGCAAAGGGCGAGTGTTCTCGACGAAGGAACGGACGAGTGAGCACCGCAGGCCGGAGGCCGAGGAGCGCGCTCGCCGTACCGAGTCGAGAGCGCGAGGGCTTTGCAGGTGTTTTCGTCCTCGGAGTTGACTCAAGTGAGGGCTTTGCAGGTCGTCGCTCCAAAGAGAAAAAATCGGCTCTGTTGAAATCCTCAGAATTTGATACGTACGGCGTGCACCACACAGAGAGTCTATTCAGCAGACAGATATCGTTGGTTTCGCACCGTTCTCGGCGTTTTGCTGAACTCCTCGCGTGGGATAACCTACGCGATGCATCCTCCTCGATCTACCAAATCTGAACCCTACTCAGTAGTGACCCCGCGTTGGCACACAATTATATGGGCGGATAGTCATCGTAGGACAAATGGCAGAACTCTTTATTTTCACCATCTTTGCGACCATCATCGCCATCTATAGCGTCCTCCCCCCTTACCGTCAACTGCGGATTGGATACAGTCTCTACAAACGGGGCATTCTAGCTCTGACGTGCGTTTTCCTCCTACTCACAGTTGCGACGTACATCGCTAATCTGTATTTACAACACCGGGAGGTCGAGTCTCTCGGCGGCTATCCAACACCATACCTGGTTGTGAATCTCGATCCGCTCGCCATCAACCTCATCCAACTTGTCAGCGTGAGCGCTATTTTCGCCATGTTTGTCACAACAATAATGAAGTCGAACGTTCGAATCCGAAATGAAGAATACCTGCTCTCAACCCTACGGGGCCTCTACAACCGGTCAGAATTTGCTACGTTAGTTGAAGTCATCGGAGACAATTACAAACCGCTAATTGACCACCCGACAAAACCTCAACCGCCAGCTGCTTTCGGAAATGCCTCAATTGCTGAAATACTGTCTGAAGAAGACGATCCATACCCAAATCGGGAGGTACATAAAATAGAAGGTGTGGATAGATTTACCGCAGGAGCCAGTGATTGGTTGAAAAACCACCTTCCTGAGCGGTGGGTTGAACGGTTCCGAGAGCCATACAACAGAACCACGAAACAACTCAATTATCGATGGCGGTTATTGCGCTACCATGCACAAGAAACAGCCGAAGATGCTAGTGATTACACCGAAACGCTTCTTCTAGACCCGGTGTTCCGCCAAGAGCACCCGCTAATTGATCCATATTTCGGTATCGATATCATATCGGATCAGGACATCAATTTCCCGCGCGAAAAGTTCATAGAGGGTTATTTGAGCACGATGCTTCGCGCCGAGAACAGCCTCCTATACCGAAATGTTTCAGATAACATGTCCCTCGATGGGATGTATCGATACCATATTGATCCAGATAATCAGTTGATCCACGCGCTCTTTTCCGATTGTGAGGTCGCTAAAAACCTCAATGTGTACCGGCCCATAGGAGAGACTACAAAGACGATTCTCCGGGAACAAGCCGGTAAGGACCACGACCAGTATAATGGACGGCAGTTTACGGATTCCGAATTTATTGGGAATTCTGAATCAGAAGAATCGGAAACACATGTTTTCAGTGACCCGCTCTACGTCGCCATCATGTTTTTCGATATAATGATCCGTGAGTCATTCGCTCAGGAGATGAAGTGGCATATGTGGTTGTACTACTACGAGTCTTTCACACGACAGATTTGCGATAATTACGAGCTCACTGATGAAGCTGATCGGGCGGCTGAGTGGCCGAACGATTACTCACGGCTGCTTTATGAGATGACGAGCAATATGCGGGAATGGTTGAACCTCTTGGAGCACATGATTTTGGAAGACGATGGTGAATTGAAGACAGTGAACGATGATGGTGAGGAGGTATATAAGGACTTTATCCGCCTGGACGAGGATAATATTGATGACGACCGAGCTAGAGAGAATCTCCCGAAAGCTGCAGTGATTTGTTTGATTTCGTGTCTGAAGTCGATAGTACTAGCTGATGAGATTCCTATGCAGTTCAAGGAGTACATCACTGAACAGATTTTCATTACCGGTGTTGAGCTTAGCCAACATGGAGACGACTCGCTGCCGAATCGATACAGCCAGTTGATGTTGGCGAATTTACGGGCGAATATCGAAGACAGGAGAAAGGGCGCTGAATTCCAGTCCGAATTGCGGAGAGTGTATAGTGGAGATGTTCGACATGAGGTGCGAGTTCAGGCTATGACGGGTGGGGGGATTCATGATGAGTTGGACGATATCATTCTCTGAGCCCTCATTAGGGAGGGAATAGTAGCGCGAATGGTGGATTTAGGCCCCTCGTAGCTATCCTTGGTCGTTTAGTCTCCCATCCTATGACCGATGACGCCACCCCCTAAACCGCTGCATATGCGCTCTGTATTCAGCACGCCCTCGAGAACATCTCACCGATTGAGGATTTCAACAGAGCCAAAAAACCAACAAACACACCGAAGCCGCTTTCCCGAATCCACTCAGAGAACGCACCATATGCTCAAAGTCGGTGCGCACACCTCCATCGCGGGTGGCGTCTACAACGCCGTTGAGGACCAGGTCGAGTACGGTGGCAACTGCGGGCAGATCTTCTCCCATTCCCCGCAGGTGTGGCAGGACCCCTCCATCTCGGAGGACGACGCGGAACGGTTCATCGAACTGTCGGAGGAGCACGACATCGGGCCGTGGGTCATCCACACCTCGTATCTCGTGAACCTCTGTACGCCCAAAGACGGCCTCAGACAGAAATCCCTCGACTCGATGCAGACGGAGGTCGATGTCGCGGACCTCCTCGACATCCCGTACGTGAACGTCCATCTGGGCGCGCACACCGGCGCGGGCGTGGAGGGTGGCCTCGAGAACGCGGCCTCCGTCCTCGACGACATCGACGTCCCGGAGGGGGTCCAGATTCTCATCGAGTCGGACGCGGGGTCGGGCACGAAACTCGGCGGGCAGTTCGAGCATCTCGCGACGGTGATGGACGAGACCTCGCAGGAGATCGGCTTCTGTATCGACACCGCCCACGCGTGGGCCGCGGGGTACGACATCTCCACCGAGGAAGGGGTCGCCGACACCTTCGCGGAGTTCGACGAGGTGGTCGGCCTCGAGAACCTGAAATACGTCCACCTGAACGACTCCAAGCACGGCTGTGGGACGAACAAGGACGAGCACGCCCACATCGGCGAGGGGGAGATCGGCGTCGAGGGGATGCGGGCGTTCATCAACCGCAGCGTCGAGGAGGGGGTGCCGATGGCGCTCGAGACGCCCACGGAGGACGGGAAGTCGTTCGCGTGGAACATCGAGAGAGTCCGCGAACTCTGCGAGGCCGAGTAACGCGAGGCCTCGGGGTTGCGAGCGGCGAAGCCGCGAGCCCAGGGGTGAGCGGACTGGACGGTGAGCGGCGAAGCCGTGAACGCGTTCGCGAACTCTGCGAGGCCGAGTAACGCGAGGCCTCGGGATTGCGAGCGGTGAAGCCGCGAGCACAGGAGCGAACGGCGTTCCGAATTACACCATCTCTTCGAGGTCGACCGGGTCCTCGGTCGCCACCCATGCGTCCGCTGCGGCCGCGTCGTACAGCGTCGTCACGTCCTCGTCGGCGAAGACGCGGACGGTCGGCTCCTCGTCGGTCGTGTTGCTGGACATACCTCGGGGTTCGCAGGCATCGACGGTAAAAGGGGGGTGTCACCCCGGTGCGACCGGTCCGACAGCGTTTTTCCACGCGACCCACCAAGCGAGTTCATGCGCCGGTTCTCCGCGGAGTATCTCAGTCGCACGCGGGCGGGGATGTGGAGCGACCGCAGCGCGCTCGCCCCCCTCCGACTGGGGGAGGCCGACTCGGTGCTCGACGTGGGCTGCGGGAACGGCGAGCTGACGCGGGTGCTCGCCGAGGAGTGTCCCGGCCGCGTCGTCGGCTGTGACCGCGACCCGGCGCTGCTCGCGGAGCTCCCCGTGGAGGGGGTCCGGGGTGACGCGCTCTCTCTGCCGTTCCCGGACGACGCGTTCGACGTGGTCGTCTGTCAGGCGCTGCTCATCAACCTCCCCGACCCGTCGCTGGCGATCGAGGAGTTCGCGCGGGTGGCGCGCGAGCGGGTGGCGGCCGTGGAGCCGGACAACGCCGCCGTCGCCATCGAGTCGAGCGTCGACGCGGAGCCCGTCCTCGCGAAGCGCGCGCGGGTCCGGTATCTCGCGGGCGTCGGCACGGACGTGGCGCTCGGGTCGAACGCACGGGCGCTGTTCGAGGCGGCGGGACTGGGCGACATCGAGGTGCGCCGGCACGACCACACGCGCGTCACGGAGCCACCGTACTCCGAGGCAGACCTGCAGGCCATCTCCCGAAAGGCCAGCGCCGAGGACCTCCGTGCCCGCCGGGGGGATATGGAGGGGACCGAGGAGGAGCTCGACCGGCTCCGGAGCGAGTGGCGCGAGATGGGCCGGGCGGTCGCCGAACAGGCGCAGGCCGGCGAGTACCGACGGAGCGAGACGGTTCCCTTCTACGTCACCGTCGGGTCAGTGTAGTTACAGAAATAGCGTTCCGCGAACCCTTTAGTGCGTTGTCGTGTGAGTGGGGCTATGGACCCCCGCATCCGCGACCACGCGAACGTGCTCGTCGACCACTCCACGAAGATCCAGCCGGGAGACGAGGTGCTCGTCTCCGGGTCGCCCGACAGCGAGGAGCTGGTCGTCGCCGTCGCCGAACGCCTCGGTGAGATCGGTGCCGTCGCCAGCATCTCGCTCGGGTCGGAGCGTGCCCAGAGCGCGTATCTGCAGGCCATCGACGCCGACGACATCGTCATGAGCGAGGCCCAGAAGGCCCGGATGGAGCACCTCGATGCGCTCATCTCCATCCGTGGCGGCGAGAACATGTACGAGTCGAGTGACGTTCCCCCGGAGAAGAACGCGGCGCGCGCGCAGGCGATGCAGCCCGTCCGCGAGGTCGTGATGGACAAGCGCTGGGTCGGGACGCAGTTCCCCTCGACGGGCTACGCACAGAAGGCCGAGATGAGCTCCGAAGCGTACGAGGAGTTCGTCTTCGACGCCGTCCTCAAAGACTGGGACGCAGTGCGCGACCACCAGCAACAGCTCGTCGACATCCTCGAGGACGCCGACGAGGTGCACATCAGGTCGGGCGAGACCACCGACATCCGGCTGTCCATCGCGGGCAACGTCGTGAAGAACGACCACGGTGAGCACAACCTTCCTGGGGGAGAGGTGTTCACGGCGCCCGTCCCCGACAGCGTGGAGGGTGAGGTGCTGTTCGACAAGCCCGTGATGGTGCAGGGTCGTGAGGTGAACGGTGCCCGCCTCGTCTTCGAAGGTGGGGAGGTGGTCGAGCACTCGGCGGAGAAGAACGAGGACGTGCTCACCTCGCTGCTCGAGACGGACGCCGGCGCGAAGCGCCTCGGCGAGCTCGGCATCGGCATGAACCGCGATATCGACCGGTTCACCTACAACATGCTGTTCGACGAGAAGATGGGCGACACCGTCCACATGGCCATCGGGATGGCCTACGAGGACACCGTCGGCGAGGGGAACGAGCGGAACGACTCGGCCGTCCACACGGACATGATCGTCGACATGAGCGAGGACTCTCACATCGCGGTCGACGGTGAGGTCATTCAGCGCGACGGCACCTTCCGATTCGAGGACGGGTTCGAGGCGTAGCCCTACGAGAATCTTTCTCCGCTGGCGACGCTGCAACCGAATTTGGGTGAGACTCTGGAAAACCGATTTTTATCCCCGCCTGCTCTCTCCGGCCGGGGAGCATCTCCACCGTCCCCCTGCCATGGTGGGCCCCCCGAGGTACCCCGTCCCGGGCTGACCGCGGCTCCCCCCTCCGCGGTTACACCACGTCCCCTCTGACCGTCGCCCCCTCCTGTCCTGCTCTGTACGCGCGGAGCGCGTCGGCTGCCTCCTCGGCTTCCGCCTCCTCCAAGCCGAGCATCTCCAGTGCGCCCGGGAGCGTCGGCATGACGAACTCACCCGCCCGGAGTTTCGCGAACGCTTCCTCGCTCCGCTGGCCGTCCACCCACAGACAGACCCCGCGGGGGTCGAGGATCTGCTCGTAGGCGCCCCGCGCTTTCGCTCCCTGGAGCCGCTGGGTGACGTTGTTCTCGAAGCCCGTGTTGCAGACCTCCAGGTGGACGGGTTCGCCGTCTTCGAGGAGATGCGCCGCGAGACACTTCTCAGGCGCGGCGTGCCCGCTCGCGTTCGCGCGGAGGTACTCGGGATGCGCGTCGGCCCACGCTGCGGAGACGGTCTTCCCCACGCCTTTCACGCCGTGTGACTTTTCGAACTCCTCCTCTCGCTCCGGGGAATCCTTGAACAGCAGGTCCTTCGTGACGTACACATCGAGGCGGTCGATGGGGTCCAAGCCGAGGGCGATGTCGCCGAACACCCACACCTCGCGGACGGGGACGGGCATCTCCTCGTCCTCGACGGTGGCGACGATCTCCTCGACGCGGGCGACGGCCGCGTCGCGGTCCATGGTCATGGGTGGGCTTAGAAAGGCGAACGCAAAACGGTTTCAGTCCGAACAGGCCACGAGCACCGGGTCGTCGAACCGCGGCTCGTCACCGGTCGAGAGGTCCCCGTCGCCCGCCTCGTCACGAACGGCGAACCGCGGGGTGACGTAGTACCACGCCCGTTTCGGGGCAGTCCCGAAGGGGGCCTGTGTCGCGGGTGGGGTGGTCTCGTTGTCGCCGTATTTCAGGGTGACGTTGACGCCGACAGCGTAGCCGGTTCCGTCCTCGAACACGGCCCAGTCCGGGACGCCTCCCTCCGTGAGCACCGTATCGTAGCCGGAGCGGTCGGCCTGCGGGAGAAACTCGTTGTGCCGGTACGCCCGCTCGAACTCGGTGACGAACGCGTCCACCGATGGAGGGCTCAGCTGGCTCGGAATCGACGGGTACGGTTTCGGTTCGAGCCCGCTGTCCGTGGCTGTCGGCTCCGGTACCGACAGCTCCCCACAGTCCTCCGATGAGGGTGTCGTGATGTCGTAGCCCGTAGCCCCCGACCCGATTCGGCCCTGCGTACAGCCAGCGAGTGCGGTTATGCCAGCCGCAACACCAGCCAGCGCGTCGCGTCTGGTGTGGAGGGACATACGTTCTCGCTGTCTGCCAGGACAAAATACTTTCTGCTCGGTTCCTCACTCGTCTTCTCTGATGTAGAGCGTCTTCTCGCAGGTGGCGTGGACGGTGCCGTCTTCGTCCACGAGGGCAACGTCGTACACCCGGTCGAGCGACTCGCCGGGTGACAGCTCCTCGCGGATGGACGCCACCTCGTCGTCGGGGACCTGAAACTCCGCGTACAGCGTCTCCTCGCCGGGTTTCTTGAACCGAATCTCGGCGGCCTTGTCCCAGACGGTGTAGTCGTCGCCGAGGCGTTTCATCAGCATCACCATGTAGAAGGGGTCGACGGCGCCGTAGAGCGACCCACCGAAGATGGTGCCGACGAGGTTCCGGGTGCGCCACGAGAGCGGCAGCCGAATTCGGACCGTCGACCAGTCGGCGGCGATGTGGGTGACGCGGCCACCGGTCCCACGGTAGGCGGGAAAGAGGTTGAAGCCGTGTCGCCACACCCGTGTCCGGAGCGATTCCTCGCGCATGGGGAGACTGCCCACTCACGGGGGATAACCGTTCGGCTCGGAGACGAAACGGCTACCCGCCTGCACCCGCTTTCTCCCCCATGGACTGCGACAAGTGCGGCTCGTCCGCGGTGATGCACGCCGCCTACTCCGGCCTGCACATGTGCGAGTCGTGTTTCACCCGCTCGGTCGAAAAGCGGGTGCGCCGACGGGTCCGCGAGGACGGTCTCGTCCCGGACGACGCCACCCCCGAGGAGCCGGTGACGTGGCTCATCGGCCTGTCGGGCGGCAAGGACAGCGTCGTCCTCACCCAGATCCTCCACGAGACGTTCGCGCAGGACCCCCGTATCGAGCTGGTGGCGCTCACCATCCACGAGGGGATCGCGGGCTACCGCGACGAGTCGGTCGACGCCTGCGTCGAGCTGGTGGAGGAACTCGATATCAGACACGAGGTCGTGGGCTACGCCGAGGAGTTCGGCCTGGAGATGGACGACGTGGCCGCGGACGACCCGATGAACATGGCACCCTGCGCCTACTGCGGGGTGTTCCGCCGCGACCTGCTCGCCAAATATGCCGACGAGTACGAGGCCGACCTGCTGCTCACGGGCCACAACCTCGACGACGAGGCCCAGACGGCGATGATGAACTTCCTCGAAGGCGACGTGGCACAGGTGGCGAAGCACTTCGACGCCTCGCTGGGTCCCCTCGACGAACGGAGCGAGCAGGACACCTTCGTCCCGCGGGCGAAGCCGCTGCGCGACGTGCCCGAGAAGGAGGTGGCGCTCTACGCGCACCTGCGTGACCTGCCCGCGCACATCACCGAGTGTCCCCACTCCAGTGAGGCGTTCCGCGGGGAGATCCAGCAGTTGCTCCTCAAACTGGAGGAGGACCACCCCGGTACGCGCCACTCCATCCTCGCGGGCTACGAGGAGCTGGCGAGTATCGTCTCCGACCGCTACGGCGACGGGACCGCCGACCTGGGCGAGTGCGAGGAGTGCGGCGCCGCCACGACGCGCGAGCAGTGTCGCAAATGCCAGCTGGTCGAGGCCATCACGTCGTAATACACGCTGCCTGACCCGCTTCTTGGGGTAAGCTATCAGTTGACGTAGTCTGAAAGCTCCGAAAATAATTGGCCACAGAAAAGCGGTTGAGAACTATTCGAAATCCGATGTGTCGTTATCGGATGACGTCGAGGCCGTTGTTCTGCTCCAGCTCCGAGGTACCGCCGTCGGTCTCGCTGACCGTGCCGGGCTCCGAGATGGCGTTGCCGCTCTGGGTGTTCCGGGAGTCGATGGCCTCACGCGAGGCGTTGGCCTGCTTCTGCGTCGTCGGGCCCAGGATCTGGGCCGACTGGACGCCGGTCATGATCGCCATGACGCGGACCTTCCCCTTGTACTCGTCCTGGATGCGGGCGCCCCAGATGACGTTCGCCGAGGCCTCGAGGCGCTCGGTGATCTTCTGGGCGATACCCTCGGACTCCTTCAGCGTCAGGTCCGGGCCGCCGGTGATGTGGACGAGTCCGCCCGACGCGCCACGGTAGTCGACGTCGAGCAACGGATGATTCATCGCGTCGTTGACGACCTCGTCCGTCTTGTTCTTGTCCTGGGTCTCCCCCACGAGCATCACGGCCACGCCACCCTGGTTCATGATGGCGCTCATGTCCGCGTAGTCGAGGTTGATGAGCGACGGCTGGGTGATGGTCTCCGAGATGCCCTTCACCGTCTCGGCGATGATCTGGTCCATCACGGAGAACGCCTTGCCGATCGGGAGGTTCGGGACGTAATCGAGCAGGCGGTTGTTGTCGAGGACGATGATGGAGTCCGCCTCGTTGCGGAGCTTCTCCAAGCCCTCCTCGGCTTTCACCGTGCGGGCGCGCTCGACGTTGAACGGCGTCGAGACCATGCCCACCACGATGGCACCCTGCTCTTTGGCGATTTTGGCGACGACCGGGGCCGCACCGGTGCCGGTCCCGCCACCCATCCCGGCGGTGACGAACACGAGGTCCGCGTCGCCGAGCACCTCCTTGATGGTGCCCTGCGCCATCTCCGTGGCGCGCTCACCCATCGAGGGGTCACCGCCCGCGCCGAGCCCCTGCGTCAGGGACTTGCCGACGAGGATCTTGGTGTCCGCCTCGATCATCTTGAGGTGCTGTTTGTCCGTGTTGATGGCGATGGTGTCGGCACCGTCGACGCCGATGTTGTACAGGCGGTTGACGGTGTTGTTGCCGGCCCCACCCGCGCCGATGATGGCGATGCGGGGGTCGCCGAACTCGTCGCCATCGCTGCTGGCGTCGGACAGGTCTCGGGCTTCCTTCTCCGCGTTCTCGAGTGCGGAATTGACGAGGTCCTGCATCGTTAGACCTTCGCCCACGGGCGGCGGCTCTCGTGGTCACGCCCCTCCGTCTGTTCGTTGATCATGTCTCGAACGGCCGACCGGATCGCTTCCGACCGGTTCGGAAACTCGCCGGTGTCGACCATTCGCTCGACCTCCTCGATCTGCTGTTTCGGGATTCGTAGTGTCACACGCTCCATTGTATTTCCCCTGTTGGTAGGTAAGACGACGTGCGGCACACACCCGCACACGCGTCTTACAGCGTAAAACCGCCGGAAGGCGGCCGGTTCTGCACCGATGCACACACGCTGTAAGACGACCGTCTTACGCAAACGTATGCACAGACTGAGGTATTATAAATGTTTGCATGGGTGTCATACACATGGGTAAGACGCGGAGTATACGGGCTCTATCGCCGAAATACGGCGTTTACGAGTCACCGAGTACGTCGGCTGCGGGGGTCCGACGGCCGCAACTCGGGCAGAATCCCCAGTCCGATCGGAGCTCGTCCCCGCAGTCACAGAACAGCCTGTGTGACGTCTTGTTCCCGCAGTTCGAGCAGTAAACGGCAGAGGGCTCGAGGGTCTCCCCGCACTGTTTACACGGTTGGCCCCCCTCGTCGGACGCGTTTTCACGCTGCGCGGTGTTCGTCTTACGCGTCTCACGCGCGCCCGCCGACTGTTCGGCGGAAACGTCGGATTCGCCGTCGAGAGAGATGTTTACGTTGATATCCTGTGTCTCACGCGGCGTAAACGCGCCGTCGAGCCGCTCCGCGATGAGCGCGTCGATGCGTTCGACGAGCATGTCGTCTAACGTCCCCTCCGGGTCCACGCTCGCCTCCCGCGCGGGCGTGCCCGACGACTCCTCGTCGAGGTAGGCACGCAGCGCCTCGCGCATGACCTCACTCTTCGAGGCATCGAACTCCTCGAGCTGCCGGATGAGGTCGTCATCCGCGCGGAAGGTTATCTTGCTCATTCGTCCCTCGATTGTGTAGCACGCTATTTCAATCTTCCCGCGATGTCCGACAGCTGTCTGTCGCCCCGCTGACGGCGCTTCCCTCGCACGGAATGATAACCGTTAAGTCCGACAGCGGGATTGTTTCGAGTGTAATCCGCCCTTAGCTCAGACTGGTAGAGCAGTCGACTGTAGATCGACTTGTCCCCCGTTCAAATCGGGGAGGGCGGACTTTTCCTGCGAACAACGTGAGCAGTGAAAAGTCTCTCCGCGAGCCGATTTGAATAAGGAGCGACCTCCGGGAGCGACTGGCTTCAAATCGGGGAGGGAGGACTTTTTTGACGCCTGTATCACAGTACCAAACAGTCTCGACCAGCTCTGCGGTTACGGACGATAATCACGTTCCGAGAGTTCTGATGGAACTACACACCTGATGGGGATTTCGCCGTCCAGCGACTTCTGGGCCAGAGGTGGGTAGATGGGGCCGTGACGTGCCATCGTCCTGGTGGGTCGTCGTTCAGATCGCTGGGCGAGACGAATCGGTCTGTAGGCGGTGTGCCTCTTAGCTCGTCTCCATGAGGTGTCAGGCGTAATCGACTGATCCGACTTCGTCGATAGCCTGTAAGACGGCTGTGGGTGCGCAGACTGAGCGCGCAAGATACCTATCGCCATCGTCTCCATCGAACCGACGGGCTCGTTCGTCGCCTATCTTGGGGACGGCGACGATATCAACGAGGTGGTGCTCTGTCCCGACAGCGCACTTCGTCGGTGGGCTTGAGAGCGACTCGGGGTTGAAGAACAGTGGTGACTACGTGCCTACAACGTTGACATCCACATGGTCAACTGGGAATGCGATGATGCTTGATAAACAGATCCACACGCCGGAGAGTATCACATATAATAATAGTAGTGCGGATCGACAGCTAAATCCCGCGCCTTGGACTCTGAGAGTATTTTTCCGACGGCCCTTGAGACTTGTATCGTTACTGGG
Source organism: Natronomonas sp. EA1 (assembly GCF_051195035.1). Classification (NCBI taxonomy): domain Archaea; kingdom Methanobacteriati; phylum Methanobacteriota; class Halobacteria; order Halobacteriales; family Natronomonadaceae; genus Natronomonas; species Natronomonas sp. EA1. The sequence continues at coordinate 486,202 of NZ_JBNTJV010000002.1, read as the reverse complement.
AGCTTTTTGCAAAAGTCGGATGTGTTCCAGTCCAACTTGGTGAACGCCAAGATCTCTTCCGTGATCTCCTGAATTGGCGTATCACATACACTCTCGTCCGGTTTAATTGTTATCGGCTTTGGTACTCTCAGACCAGGGTACGTCGACAATTCTGGAATGAATCCCTTTGTGTACAAATAGTGTTCCTTCTGGTTAGGAGATGATAGCATGGTGCCTCTAAGAACTGGATACTCCCCCTCGGTAAACATCCGAACTGGGCTTCTTTCTCGAATTGTGATGAAATCCAATTTCCGAACTCCTACCCTCTCCGCTGCCCTGAGAAATCCTTCCCTCTCATCGCTCCAATAGTTGGATGTCTTGTGCAGGACAAGCCTCTCTGGATGATGTCCCTTGATCCTCGCGTATTGTTCTATGATACTGTCTACAAGATCCTCTGCGTCGGATTCAGATAGATGGTTATTTCCTGGGCCACTTTCTTTATTATCGACAGGATCACCACGGAGAATGAAGCTCTCTCCTGTTTCGAGGAAAACCTGCGCCATTGATGCCTTTGTTTTCCTTTTCTGACCTCGTTCGACATAGAACGAGATTCCGGCATAGCAGGTGTCTGACTCTAAGTGAGCCAACTTCCACGGATGGCCTCGGCTCGCCTTGTATCTAATTGCGACTGCAATATTCCAAGCAACTTCTGCTCGATCTTGGACGTCTGCCCCTCCAGCGAGTGTTTTAGGTCTAATCAGTTGTGTAGGAATTTTCTCTTGCATGCCCGCAAGCTTGACCCTACTTCGTAAATCGCTGGTCTGGCTCTGTATCTTTCCAGCCTTCTGATGTGGTGGTATACATGCATCTTTCACTTCTTCGGGCAGCGCTACGACGATTACATCAGGGGGTGTTTCTCTTTGATAGAGTAACCGAACCTTGTTCTCTATGAATTGAAGCGTTTTCTCATACCGTGTCTGTCTGTTATCTGTCTCTTTTATGATTCGCGTTTCTTGACCGGTAATCACTTCTCTCCATCGCTTCTGGAGACTGATTGAGAATTTAAAAGGGGAATCGGGGCCAATTCCGGGAAACGGAGGGTTCCATCTCTCTGGATCCCCCGATCTGAGAATCCGTGTTCTCATCTCTTCGAACAACTGCTCAACCTGTCCAATGGAGCGGCTTGAGCCTATAAGTCCAACATTGACGACCATGTTCTCGCCCTCCCCCGAAGGAGTCCGTGGGCCATATTTTGATAATCCAACTCTGGGGTCCTTTGCCTCTCCTCCTCCGAACTGGAGAGAGGGTTCCTCAATATAACTCGACTCAAACTCGTTCATATAAAATCACCCAGCCCGGCCTGTTCCTCGTCCATGATTCGACCCTGCTCATCGCTATCCTGTACCGGACGGACAGGTAGAGAGAGATGTGTCACAGCCTCTGTCGCAATTTGCTGATCCTCGCCGTGTGGACGAGGGGCACCCAGATTCAGTATATCGCTCCAGTGCCTCGTATAGCGTCGAATTTTGGAATTTCGCGCATTCGGGTCTGTAAACGCATCATGAAGGCTCTTTACCTGATTTGAAGTAATCAGTCTCTCACCATCTTCTGAATAAACAAACTCTGGGATTAAGAAAATCCAGATCTCCCCATCGTACCTTTCTAGAGACTGGTGCACTGCTCTGTGACGGACAAAATTCGTTTCTCCTCTTTCATCCGAGAACACCTTACTCACCTGCATTCCTTCCTTCTCGATTGTTTCCTGATTGAGGTCATCGTGCTCAAAATAGAGTATGTATTTTCCATTATGACGGGTAGACGTACACCCGAAATTGACTGCTCTGTGAGTAACGAATTTATTCATCAACCCTATGGAGGACCTCTGATTGCCCGACTGCTTCTGCCACTCGTCAAATCTACTTGGATTCCAACTACCTGATTTTACGAAGTGCGTTACTTCTTCAGGAAGATCTTGGGGAGCAATTAGCGAATGTAGCGAGTCTTCCTCGACCCAGATCGGAAAATAATTGGGATTTACCTCTCGAATGTTCTGATGCGTAGCGTCCTTCTCGAGATCACCCGTGTACACGTTCTGAGGGAGCTGGGTAATTCGATAGAAGTTGGGGACTAGTGATGTTTGCCCCTCTATGGGCCCTGGTTCCTCAAAATAGAACTCTGACTCGAAACGACCATCATCAGCCATATCGTCAATCCAGTGCTCCAGATCAACGTAGTCTCCCTGAGCTACGCGGCAATCAACCAGAAATTGTGTGAAATCATCGATAGTGTAACCCGATATCCGAGATTGTTCATCCTCGTTGAGCTCACTGCAGTCTCGAACGTCGCCCCAAGTTCTCTTAATCTCCTCCTCATCATGCTGGCTTGGCTCAAATACCGACCGCCAACGAGACAGATTTGCTAGGCCCGGTGCGAATATCATGAAATCAAAGCGTCCACCTTGGGACTCATATTCCAGAAAATACCGTCCCAGCTCGGCCAGAAGCGAGCTATCGGATAAACTCAATTTGTCACTCGCCTTTACCTCCACAACGGCTCGTCGAGTACCCTCCACCTTTGGACGACTCAGTACCAGATCTGGCGTTCGTCCATGGAATTCTGAATCCTCTACTAGGACCCAGCCTTGCGCCTTCAGGTAAGAGATAACTTGCTCCTTGTAATTCTGTCCTTTCCTGTGGGCTGACTCTCTTTGGCCACGCAGATTCCAGACCGTCACTAAATAACTACTGGAGAGGTAGTTTAAAAAACATTTCGCGGAGTTCGAAGCAGTCATTCAGAAACACTTTGTATCGTGATATTCTTGTCTAAACTATGACTCAGCGGTTGGGGGTAGACGAGCTCGCCGCGATTCTGCTTGACGAACATCGATATGACAATGCTCTCCCCCCAAAGGCATTCCACAAGATTGCGTATTTCGCCCAAAAAGAACTGGATGAGATTGGTCTAAGTGCGAACATCTCTTATTTTTGGTATCGGTATGGAATAATGACCTGTACAAGCGGGTCTTCAGTTGGAATCGATCGAGGCTCTGTTCAGAACGAACTCTCCTGTAACACTGACCCGGACGATTTACAGCTGTCTGAGAATGAAGAGATGCAGCTCCGACTGGCAGTCAATCGGGCCCTGAAACAATTTTACAATCTATCTCTGGAAGGTCTTACCGATAAAATGTACGAGGAAGCGCCGCATGATTTCCAAAGGCACTATAGAACGTTAGATAAGCAACTTAGCACGGTTGTACCAACCGGACCAGATTACCTTGCGAAAACACCCACCAAGGAGGATATCAGAGAGACATTATTTGAATTCTGTAATTCGTTCAGAGAAGATCCCATAAATGAATGTCTCGATGATATGCTCGTCTTCTACCGGTGTATGAGCGATGAGCTTGACTCTGAGAATTGGAGCCCCAACGATCTACAAGAAATTAGCCGTATATTCTGGGGCATCGTTTCAGCAGAACTCGCGCAGAAAGAGAACTCTGGCCTTAGCTTGGAGCAAATCGCTGCTGAGTTTGAGAAGTCCCCAGAAGAATTCCTTAGCACCCAACGAGGTATGCGGAGAGAGCTCCGAACCTTTGAGAGAGAGGATCGGATGGACCTCCGACAGGGCAGTATCAGTCCGGTAACGAAATCCGCTGCAGATGCGGTTGTGACCTCTATCGTCGATATCTCCTGGGAGTAATGACGAGATATTTTTTGGATACGAACTGCTTGATTGGCCTGACGTTCTCAACGGACGTCTGGAATCCTGATTCCAGACGGCTGTTCGATACTGATAACACCCTTTATACGAGTGACAATGTAGTTGAGGAGTTCTGCGATGCGGATATCAAGACGCAAAGTGAAGAACGAGAGTGGGATGGAGATGGAGGTGTTTTTAATCGTATCCGGTCCCGGTTCAGAATGGGACAGCTAGTTTTTGATCAGGAACTCCAGCTGATTCCGGACGAGGAACTGAACTCGAGTCGCATTGCTGATGAGTTCATTCAAGAGTTTGAAATCCAGGACGAGGCAAAGAGGCGAATCAGGCGCTACTTCGACCGTAACCTGAGTGACCCAGATAACGTCGAAGCTGAAGAGGCTCGCCAAGTAGCAAATAACCTGTTGAATTACATCCTGGAACACTCTGAGAAGGAATTGAGCCGTATACAACACCGGGTCAAATTAGGCCCTTCTCGGGAGGGAAGGCATCAAGAAATCGGACAGCGGCTTCAGTCAGTCGCTGATAATATTCACGATGAGGATGTTGATGTGGTACTTGATGCTTACCACCTGCTTCAGAGGGACATACTGAGTAAGCTAGTTACTGCGGACAAGCGGCACGTCTACGGCTCAAGGAATCTGATTCAAAACATTATGGGGATCCGTGTGTTGTTCCTGCGAGATATGTTCGCTAATTCAGAAACTGCCGGAGACGCTGGGATGTCATAATCGGGATTTCGTTGTCTTAGCTACTACTTGTTCTCCATTCCAAGATTCCTACTCAACACTTGCTGTGCTTCTTCTCTCCACTTACCCGCCTGTTCAATATATTTATCGAGCAGGGACTCCTTCGCCGTTCCGACCTGCTTCTGTTATACCAGACGCTCCCGGTACGCACTTACTGAGCCCATTCAACTGCTTAATTGAAATATAATAAGAAATCCCCGCGATTGCTCCTTTCTGGGCGAGAGGGGCCAGATCGGCTAAGCCGCTCTCGTATACGCTCGTGGGAATTATTGACTCAATCGCATCCGAAATAACTCGGCTCGACAGGCCGTAAATCTCTGATTCAACCTCTGCGTATAGTACCACCGCTCCGATCCCTCTCCTACCCGTCCGTCCGCAGTGAAGAATAGCTCCATCAACGGGGTTCGACCACCTCTCAGTTATCTCCCCACCCGCTCGCGTCCCAGTCGCGGGTGACTTTGAACGGGTCCAGCCGGGTGTAGTACTCCCCCGTCAGCCGGCCGACGGCGTCGATCTTCTCCACGTCGATTTTCCCGTCGGTGAGCAGGTCGTCGTCGACGTGGATGAGCTCGATGTGGCCGAAGACGACGGTGTGGTCCCCGATTTCGAGCGTGTCGTGGAGGGTACACTCCATCGTCGCTCTGGCGTCGGCGACGAGGGGGGCGTCGATGCGGTCGGCCTCCGTGCGGTCGAGGCCGGCGAGCTCGAACTCGTCGGTGCCGGGTTCGACGCTCTCACTCGTCCGGTCCATCTGCTCGACGAGGTCGGCGGTGACGAGGTTGAGCGCGAACGCCTCGGTGTCGAGGACGTTCTGCGCGGAGTCCTTGCGCTCACCCTCGCGGCGGGCCTCGGCGGAGAACATCACGACGGGTGGCTCGGCTTCGATGACGCCCATATAGAAACTGAACGGGGCGAGGTTGTCCACGCCGTCGGCGCTGCGGGTGGAGACCCAGCCGATGGGGCGGGGGATGATGAGACTCGTCAGCAGCCGGTACATCTCGTCGACGGCGTGGTCCGGGTCGATATCCATCACCGGCTCTGGGAAACCTGCGCGGTTAACCGTTCCCGCGGTCAGCCGACAGGTCTCGTGGGCCCGGGCTACAGCGAGATCCGCATCCCGTAACCCACCTCGGTCTCGGCGATGTACCACTCGCCGTCCACCTTCCGGTAGCGGTCCGCGTAGCGACCCTGTCGGAGCCCCTCCTCGCCGTCGGCCGTCCGGTAGACGAGCTGGAGGTACCACGTCCCGGTCGCCTCCTCGCCCGAGACGTCGATGCGGGGGTTGGTGAGGACGTGGGCGGCGAACGCGAAGGCGGTGTCGAACCTCTCGGTGGCGAAGGTGTAGAGAGCGTCGGTGCCCGTATAGGAATCACCGGCGTCGGCGCGGCGGAAGACGCCGTCGTCGGTGAAAAGCGAGACCCACTCCTCGTAGCGCCCCTCGTCGATGGCGTCGCAGTAGTCGTATTTCAGGCGCTGGATGGCGTGGCGGTCGGTCGACGACATGCCGGTGAATGGAGGGAGGGCCTGATAACTGTAGGCCCACAACTTTAACCCTGACTGCGGCATACCCTGTCTGAATGAGCGGTATTCGGGTGCGGTGTGCGGGTCGTGGCTCTGCGGCACTCGACCGTGCCGTACCGACACTATCGGCGGAGGGGTTCGAGGTCGACGTCGTTCCCGACGGAGCGACGGCCCTCGACGCGCTGGCGGACGTCGACTGTCTCGTCGCGGCGTTCGACCTGCCGGATATGGACGGGACTGAGCTCCTCTCGCGGGTGCACGCGGTGGACCCCTCGCTCCCCGTCATCCTCCTCTCGTCGGTCGAGGCCGGCGAGATCGGCTCGACCGTCGTCGGTGCGGTCGTGACCGGGCACTTCCGGTGGGCCGACGGGGGATCCGCGGCGCTGGCCGACCAGGTCCGGTCGGCGGTCGCCCCCGCCCCGGCGGGCGACGCGCAGGCGGGGGCGAACTACCGGGCGCTCGTGGAGGCGATGGCCGACGGGGTGTACACGGTCGACCTCGACGGCCGGTTCACGATGGTCAACGAGCGGACGGCGGGGCTCTCGGGCTACGACCGCGAGGAGCTCCTCGGCGAGCACGTCTCGAAGGTGATGACCGAGGAGGGGATCGAGCGGGGCGACGCAGCCATCCGCGACCTGCTCTCGCGGGAGGACCCCTACTCGGAATCGGTCACCTTCGAGATGGACATGGTGACGAAAGCGGGGGAGCACGTCCCGTGTGAGGACCACGTGGCGCTGCTCACCGACGGGGAGCGGGCGACCGGTTCTATCGGCGTCGTCCGCGACGTCTCCGCGAGCAAGCGCCGCGACGAGCGGCTGCGACAGCTCCACGAGGCGGCCCGCGAGCTGGTGTCGGCGACGGACGCCCGGCAGGTGGCGGACGTCACGGTGCGGGCGCTCGCGGAGATCCTCGAGTTCCCCATCACGAGCGTCCGGCTCGTCGACGAGACGCGGAGCTTCCTGTTGCCGACCGCGATCTCCGAGGAGACGCTCGACACCCTCGGGGAACGGCCGGTCTACCTCGTCGACGGCAACACCTACCCCGCGCGGGTGTTCCGGTCGGACGAGCCGGCCGTCGTCGACGACGTGCGTTCCCTGTCGACGGACCACGACTGGGGGCCCATCCGGTCGGCGTTCTACCTCCCGCTGGGTGAGTACGGGGCGCTCTCCATCGGCTCGACGGAGCCCGCGGCGTTCGACGAGGAGGCCCAGCAGCTGACCGAGGTGCTCGCGGCGACGGCGGAGACCGCGCTCGCGCGGGCGGACCAGCGCGCGGCGTTGACGAAGGAGCGCGACCAGCTGGCGGCGCTGTTCGAGAACGTCCCCGACCCGGCTGTGATGGTGGAGTACCAGGACGGCGAGCCCATCGTCCAGGAGGTGAACAGCGCGTTCACCGAGGTGTTCGGCTTCGAGCCGCCGGAGATCGTCGACCGCTCCATCGACGAGTTCATCGTCCCGCCGACGGCCGAGAGGGAGGCAGAGCAGTACAACGACCAGATCCAGGCGGACGAGTCGTTCCACGGCGAGGTACGCCGGATGACGGTGAACGGTCCCCGCGATTTCCTGTTGCACGTCGCCCCACAGAAAGTGGGGATGCAGACGACCCGCGGGTTCGCCATCTACACGGATATCACCGAACAGAAGGAGCGCGAACGGGAGCTCCAGCGGCAGAACGAGCGGTTAGAGCAGTTCGCGTCCGTCGTGAGCCACGATCTGCGCAACCCGCTGAACATCCTGCAGGGCCGGCTGGACCTGGCCCAGGAGACGGGTGACGACGAGCACTTCGAGAGTGCACAGCGCGCCGCCGACCGGATGGAGGAGCTCATCAGCGGGCTGTTGACGCTCGCCAGACAGGGGCAGGCCGTCGGCGAGATGGAGGCGGTGTCCCTAGAGGCCGTCGCCCGGGAGGCGTGTGAGTCGGTCGAGGGGCCCGACGCGACCCTGACGTTCGACGACCCGCCGACGGTCCGGGCGGACCGCTCGCGGCTCCGCCAGCTCGTCGAGAACCTCCTTCGCAACGCCGTGGAACATGGTTCCACAGGCCCTCGTTCGCAGGCTCACGAGGATGCTGTCGAACACGGTTCCACAGGCCACCGGACCGCGTCCGGTGACGCCGTCGAGCACGCCGGCCCCGAGGTGACCGTCACCATCGGCGCGCTCGACGAGGAGGGGTTCTACGTCGCGGACGACGGCCCCGGCATCCCCGAGGAGAGCCACGGGGAGGTCTTCGAGTTCGGCTACTCCGGCGGGGACGGGACGGGGTTCGGCCTCGCCATCGTGAAGGAGATCGCGGAGGCCCACGGCTGGCGCGTCTCGCTCGGCGACGGCCCGGGTGCGCGCTTCGAGTTCCGCGGCGTGACCCTGGCTTAGTCCTGTTCCTGCCCGGCGCGCCAGACGGTCCCGTTCGCGCGGTAGCCGTCGAACTCGCCGTTCTCGATCTCGGTCCCGATCTCCTCGGCGGTCGCCTCGTCGAGGCTGACGAGGTGACACAGCGGGTGGCCCGGCAGCGCGAGGGGGTTCTCGAGGACGCCGACGAGCAGCCCCGTGAACGGTGCGGCGACGACGTGCTCCTCGCGTTTGAAGTGGTCCGTGATGGTGCAGATGGTCTCCCCCTCGCGGACGAGCGGGTAGGGCCCCCACTTCATGTCGACGAGCCCGCCCGTGTCGGCGCGGAGCCACGCCTTCTGGTCGGTCGGGTCGACGACGCGCCACCAGCCCGGCCACTGGACGGTGGCGTTCGGGAGGACGCCGAACTCCGCGAGCACCGACTCCACCCCGTCGAGCGCCTTCTCGATGAGCACCGGCTGGAACCGGTGGGCCTTCCCCATCTCGATGGTGACGGTCGGGACCCCGGCGGCCGTCGCCGCGGCCCGGAGCGACCCCTCGTCACCCCCGCCGGAGAGGATGACGTTCGCACCGAACGCTCTTGCTAATCTATCCACCTCGGGGTTCGCCGTGTCCGCCCGCACGTGGTAGATGGTGGTCCGGTTGCGGGTGGAGGTGTGGAAGTCCAGCCCGTAGTCGCACTGTTTGATGAACGTCTCGAAGATCTCGTTGGCCATCCGCTCGGCCGTGTTGGAGGTGGCCTTCCCCGGGAACGACCGGTTCAGATCCTGGTCGTAGATGGGGATGTACCGCTGCTGGGCGTGGTAGCCGGGGACGTTCACGACGTGGATGACGACGAGGGTGCCGTGGAGCTGGGCGGGGTCGTACTTCGCTGCTAGCTCCTGGCACACCTTCACGCCGTTGAGCTCGTCGCCGTGGACCGCGGCGGTGCAGAACACCCGCGGGCCGTCGTGTTTGCCGTTGATGATCGTCACCGGGACCTCCACGGGGTCGCCGAGATACGTCTCGGAGACCTCATAGCGGAAGTGCCGCTTCTCACCGGGTGGCACCGCACCGTCGTAGCGGAACGCGCGTCCGTTTGCCATACACCCCGTGGCTCACGCGGGGAGAAAAACCCGCCGTCGCGTGCCGATAGCTTCTTTGAGCGACCTCTCTCACACCCGCCGTGGCCGTCTCCTTCGCCCTGTTCGACACGCTCGTCGACGCGCGGTACGACGCCCCCGCGGCCGACCGGGTGGCCGCGGAGCTCCGGGCTCGCGACGTTCGCGTCCCCGACGACTGGACCGCCGCCTACCGGGAGACACATATCGACCTCCCCGAGGGGGCGGCGGCCCCGCTCCCCGCGCACGTCGCCCGGGCGCTCGCCTCGCGCGGGGTGGACGCCCCCCACAACGCCGCGCGCCGGGCCGCGGTCGCCGCGTTCGACCCGGAGGTGACGCTCCGCCCGGGGGCCCGCGAGGCCGTCGACGCCGCGCGCGAGGCCGGTCCCGTCGCGGTCTGCTCGAACACGACCGTCCCCGAACTCGCCCGCCGTGTCCTCATCCGCGCGGACCTCCGGGACGCGTTCGACGCCGTCGTCACGGGGCTCTCCTGCGGCTGGCGCAAACCCGCTCCGCAGATGTTCGAGCGCGTGGCCGCGGCGCTCGACAGCCCGCCCGAATCGCTCGTCCACGTCGGGAGCGACCCCGCGACCGATGGGGGTCTCGAGGCGCTCGGCGGGACCTACGTCGATATCGCCGAGGTGCCGCTGACGGCGTTCCCCGCGTGGCTGGAGGGGCGATGAGCACGCTCGTCGCCCTCGCCATGGTCGCGGCGCTCGGCGTCCGGCTCGAGACCGACGCCTACGCTATCAACGAGGTCGGCACCCCCCTTCCGCCGAACAGCGCCGGTACGCTCGCCGGGTGGTCGGCCGCGCGGCCGGCCTCCTCGGGGTGGGTTCACACTGCTCGCGTGGCTCTAACATCGGTCGTCTCCCGCGATTCTCCCCGTTCCCGGCGCACTTCAGCCACGTGAAATGCTACGCTTTAATAGCTCAGCTCCTCTGAGTTAATACATGACCGTTGTCAGCGTCTCGATGCCGGAGTCACTGCTCCGGCGGCTCGACGAGTTCGCCGAGGAGCACGGCTACACCGGCCGCTCGGAAGTGGTCCGTGAGGCCTCCCGCAACCTCCTCGGGGAGTTCGAGGACAAGCAGTTGGAAGGCCGGGACCTCATCGGCGTCGTCACCGTCCTGTTCAGCTACGAGACCTCGAACGCCGAGGAGCGGATGATGCAGCTGCGCCACGAGTACGAGGGGCTCGTCACCTCGAACGTCCACAACCACGTGGGGAACCACTACTGTATGGAGCTGTTCATCGTGGAGGGCCAGCTCACCGAGATCTCGACGTTCGTCGGGAAGATCAGAGCGACGAAGGACACCCTCTCCGTGGACTACTCCGTCATCCCGATGGACGACTTCGACGGGACGTTCCCGCACGAACACTAAGATATTTTATACGAATTCGGCGAGGTCGACGGCGGTCTTCCCGGCCACGCGTCGGGAGCCGTCTGACGACCGTCGAACGCCCGACGGACGGGTGAACAAAAGACTCATTAGCTGACGCGCGCGCTACCCGAGTGGAGGATACGGGGGCACACACACGCTCTTTCCCCTTTCGAACTGATACTTCGACGGGCCGGGTCGCCGGCTCGCACGAGGCCGTTTCTCGCGGACGAACGTCGCTACGTCGTCGTCGCTTTCGGAGCGGCGTCTAAAGTCGCTTCTCGCGGTCAGTGCTCGGCGGTCGCTTCGACGACCTCCTCGGCGAGCCGTGCGTCTCTGGCCTCCCGGATCTCGCGTTCGACGTCCTCGCGGCCCTTCTTGAACTCACCCATCGCCTGCCCGCTTGCCCGCGCGAGCTTCGGGAGCTTGTTCGCGCCGAACAGGAGGACGGCGATGAACAGGATGATCAGGAGCTCTGGCCCGCCGGGGAGCCCAACGAACATGGGGTACATGCCGACTCTCTATGGGCGGCGACGGTATTGACTATGTCTGTCGTACGCCCTGCGGCTGGGTCGATACGGTCGCCGTACGTATCATGCCGGAGACAGCTTCTCTCGCGGAGGAAAACGTCTATACGCGTCGTGACGGACGGTCGAACGTGACGGTGCTCATCGCGGCGACGGGACGGCGGGGTGACGCGGCAGCTGCGGCGCTCGACGAGGTGATTCGGGTGGAGACGCTGGCGGCCGCGCGGGACCACCTCGAGGGGGTCGCGGTCGCGGTGGTCGGCCCGCTGACCGATGGCGACCCTGCCACCCTGCGTGAGGCCACCACCCTGCGCGACTCCGCCACGGCGTTCGTCCACCTCGGGCCGCACGAGGCGTTCGCGACGTGTCTCCCGGCGTCGTTCGAGCCGAAGGAGCTCCGCGAGGCGGTCGCGGCGGCCCGTGAGGCGGTCGCGTACCGTGAGGCGGTCGACGAGTTCTACCGGCGGTGTGCGGCGGCGGCGTCGACGGTCTCGACGGAGGAGTCCATCCACGAGCTGCGTGCGGCACGGGAGCGTGCCGACGAACGGTTCACTGCGGCGCGCTCCGGCGCGTTCGACTACTGGGAGCTGCTCGCGGACGATTAGACGGGGAGCCCGTGGATGACCGCGGCCAGCCCGAGATAGTACGAACAGGTGAAAAGCAGCGAGAGCCCGCCGACCTTCGCGACGTACGCCGGATAGCTCTGGGTGCGCATCCAGGTGCAGACGGGGTGTTCGCCGCCGCGCTCGTTCGGGAGCCCCTTCCCAGGGGGGCGGGTCCAGCGGATCTCGCGGTCCGGGCGACGGGCCTTCGCGGCGTCCCGGTCGGACTCACGCGGGGGCTCGGGCCGGCCGGACTCGTGGGCGGGGTCGCCCCGGTCGGTCCGCGGGGCGGTCTCGCGTTCCGATGGCGTCGGCTCGGGGTCGGCCGGCTCGGTGACGGCCGTCGTCCCCCCCTCGACGGGGAGGCTGACGAACTCCCAGCCCTCCGACTCGGGGGTGTGTTTCGCGCGGGTGAAGCCGGCGCAGGCGTGGTGCGGGAGCTCGTGGGCCGCACAGAACTGACGGCCGCAGTGCTCACAGGTGAACAGGAGCTCGTCCGTCACGCCACACGCGGCACACCCAGACATCGCCCATCCATTGGAGAAGGAGGTATATTACTCTCACCTTTCTCGTCGTAATTAACTGTCACGTCCCGTATGCGTGGCTTCCTGCAAGCCCTGCCGGTCTATCAAGAACTATCATTTCGGTATCTGATGTCGTGGTATGGCAGACCAAGGCGAGCAGTTCGGCAATCGGCACATCCGCGGTATCTACCGCGAGGGGATGTACGAGGGGAAACGGCCGTCGTTCCCCACGAGCTACGAGGACCTGCGTGCGGCCGCGTGGGAGGAGATGGACGGGAACGCCCGCGCGTACGTCCACGGCGGCGCGGGGAGCGAGGAGACCTTCGAACGGAACAAGGACTTCTCGGCGTGGCGAATCGCCCCCCGGATGCTCCAGGGGGTCGCGGAGCGCGACCTGACCGTCGACCTCTACGGCCGGACCCACGAGTTCCCGCTGATGATCACCCCGCTCGGGGTCCAGTCGCTGCTCCACGACGAAGCCGAACTCGGCACCGCGAGGGCGTGTGCGGAGCTGGAGGTCCCCTTCATCCTCTCGTCGCTCTCCTCGCACACGATGGAGGACGTGGCCGAGGCGCTCGGGAACGTCCCCAAATGGTTCCAGTTCTACTGGTCGAACGACCGCGACGTGGCCGAGTCGTTCCTCGATAGAGCAGAAGAGGCGGGCTACGACGCCATCGTCGTCACCGTCGACGCGCCCACCCTCGGCTTCCGCGAGCGACTCATCGAGCGCGGCTACTACCCCTTCCTCGAGGGGGAGGGCGTGGCGAACTACGTCGCGGACCCGGCGTTCCGCGAGTCGCTCGACGTCCCGCCCGAGGAGGATATGCAGGCCGCGGTCGACCACTTCCTCGAGATCTTCGGGGACGCCTCGCTCACGTGGGAGGACCTGGCGTTCGTCCACGACCACACGGACCTCCCGGTCATCATCAAGGGGATCCTCCGGCCGGAGGACGCACGGCTCGCCATCGACCACGGCGCGGACGGTATCAGCGTCTCGAACCACGGCGGGCGGCAGGTCGACGGCTCGCTCTCCGCCATCGAGGCGCTCCCCGCCGTCGTCGACGAGGTGGACGGGGAGGTGCCCGTCTTCTTCGACTCCGGCATCAGACGGGGGGCGGACGTGTTCAAGGCGCTCGCCATCGGCGCGGACACGGTGTTCCTCGGCCGGCCGTTCGCCTACGGCCTCGCGTACGACGGCGCGCGCGGGGTCGAGGCCGTGTTACGAAACATCCTCGCGGATTTCGACCTGACGATGGGGCTCGCGGGCTGTGACTCGACGGCGAAGATCGATCGCTCGACGCTGAAACACGAGTCGGAACTCGGGCCGTAGTCCCCGCCTTTTTTCAGATTTCCGGGCGTCCTGTCGCGTATGGGACGACACGTTCTCGTACCCGTTGACGGTTCCGAACAGGCACAGGACGCCGTCGAGCACGCGGTGGGGACGTTCCCCGACGCCGAGTTCACCTTCCTCTCGGTCATCGACCCCTCCGACGTGAACAGCCTCGCGGTCGGGCCCGCGACGACACCCGTCCAGAGCCCGCCCGCCCTCCCCGGCGTGGGCGAGGCGTGGTACGAGGACCGGACGGAACGCGCGGAGGAGCTCCTCGAGGAGGCCGTCGCGCAGGCGGAGGACGTGAACGCCGCCGCCGAGACGGCCATCCGGACGGGGAAGCCCGCCCGCGAGATCGAGGAGTTCGCCGAGGAGGCGGCCGTCGACCACATCGTCATCGGGAGCCACGGCCGCACGGGCGTCTCCCGCGTCCTGCTCGGGAGCGTCGCGGAGTCGGTCGTCCGCCGCGCGGACTGCCCCGTCACCGTCGTTCGCTGATTGCTCGTCGACGACCCGCCAGCGACTCGCCAGCGACTCGCCGCCCACCCCGTCGGCGACCGAGACTTTTTTAGTCGGTATGCAGTAACGCAATTTGTATGGTAGAGGCGTTCGCCGTGGCCAGCGGCAAGGGCGGGACCGGCAAGACGACGAGCACGCTCGCGCTCGGCATGGCGCTCGCCGAGGAGCACGACGTGACCGTCGTCGACGCCGACACCGGGATGGCGAACCTGCTTTTTCACGCAGGCCTCGCGGACGCAGACGTGACGCTCCACGACGTACTTCTGGACGAGGTCGCCGCCGTCAAGGAGGCCACCTACGACCGGTTCGGGATGCGGGTCGTTCCGTGCGGGACCTCGCTGGCCGCGTTCGAGGCCGCGGACCCCGGGCGCCTCCGCGGGGCCGTCGCGGACCTCGCACGCGACACGGACGTCCTCCTGCTCGATTCGCCGGCCGCCCTCGGCTCGAAATCCGCCGTCCTTCCGATCGTCCTCGCGGATAGAGTGGTCGTCGTCCTCCAGCCCACCATCCCCGCGCTCTCGGACGGCCTGAAGGTCCAGGAGTACGCCACCTCCTACGGCACCGAGGTCGCGGGCACGCTGTTCAACAAGGTGCGTGAGGATATCGACGGCGTCGTCGAGCAGGCCGAGCGCTACTTCGAGGGGCCGACGCTCGCGCGGGTTCCCGACAGCGACGCCGCGCGCGCGGCCCGGCGTGCGGGTGAGCCGCTGCTCGCACACGCCCCCCGTTCGGAGGCGGCACGGGCCTACCGGCAGGCCGCGCGCACCCTCGAGATCCGCGACCGGGACGCCGACGACGTGGCGTCGCGCTTCCGCTCCGCGGTCGTCCCCGACCGGCCATGATCCCCGACGGGGAGCTGGTCCGCTCGCGGGTGCTCGCCGACGTGGCGACCCTGTTCGAGGACGCGCTCGACCGCGCGCACACGGGATACGCCGTCCTCGAGCCCGCGGACGCGATGCTCTTCGAGGAGGAGGGGTCGGCCGTCATCACCTTCGAGTCGGGGGTCCCGGTGCTCGCGTACCACACCCGGACCGAACGCGGGGGTGAGTCGGCGCTCGCGGACCTCGCCGCGCCCGGTCCGTACCAGGTGGCGCTCTACGACTCCGCGCCGGGAGACCTGACCGCGGCCCACGAGAGCGACGCGTTCCGGGTGCCACCCGGAGCACCGGCGGAAAAACTCGCAGGCGCACCGCAGCTCGCGGACCGTGCGCGACGCGCGGCGCCCGAGTGGGTGCGCGAGGAGGAGGAACACGCGGTGGAGGCGTTCCTGGCCGACGAGGAGAAGATCCAGGCAATCCGCGAGCAGGCGCGCGCGGAGGCGCAGGCGAAAGCCGAGGAGTGGGGGTTCGACGACGCCGTCTAGTCGAGCGCCTGCAGGTGTGTGAGGGCCTCCTCGCGGGTCATCCCGCGGACGCCACAGACACACGAGAACAGCTCCGGGTCGCCGTCGGCCACCCGTTCGCGGGCCGTCTCGACCAGCTCGCCCCCGTCGAGGGCGTAGGTCACCTCGTAGCTCACCTGCGCGACGGCCCCGATGCGGTGGTCGGCCTCGGGGTCGGGGGCGTGGATGGACTGCTCGTGTTCGGCCTGCATCGACGCCTTCCACTCGCGGAGGGTCGCCTCGGGGTCACGGTCGGTCATGGGGTGTCCTCGCGGTGCCCACGGAAAATCGCTATCGGTACTCGGCGAGCGCGCAGACGGTGTCGGACATGAGCCAGGCCTCGTCGTTCCCGACCTCTTCGATACTCAGCGCGTAGAACGTCTCGCGTCCCTCGTCGACGGTGATGCGGTAGGCTTCGCTCGTCAACGCGGGAACGGGTGTCTTCTGTGCCGGTGCCACACCGGCTCCTCAGGGCTTCTCACTCAAGAGATAGTCGTTTTCGCTCGGCCACCGAATCTGGATTTCACGCCCGCGCTGGCACCCGGTTTCGCCTGTTCACCTATCAGAACTTATTAATCATCCTTGATGTGTTCTCGTCTGCGGACGACGCTCTCGCTGCGATCATCCCCCGTCCCCCGAACTCGCGACGAGCGAGCGCTGGACCAGCGCGCCCGGCTGCTTCAATCTCACAAGGGTTCGTCTGAAACGATATCGGAGTCGCTGATCGCCGCGTCGTATATCCACTTCAATCCCACAAGGGGTTCGTCTGAAACCACGCGCCGACGGTGGCGAAAAACGAGTCGCGGGCGGCTTCAATCCCACAAGGGGTTCGTCTGAAACTTCATCGTGATTCCGGTAATCGGTCGTCCAGCCGGGCTTCAATCCCACAAGGGGTTCGTCTGAAACAAATAGCGGGGGGTCCCCAAGCCCCGAGCGTGACGGCTTCAATCCCACAAGGGGTTCGTCTGAAACCGACCTCGTCGAGCTGGGCCTCATTGAGAAGGGCGAGCTTCAATCCCACAAGGGGTTCGTCTGAAACCCCGAACATCAGAGCTCACCCCCCAGGGCGTCGGCCAGCTTCAATCCCACAAGGGGTTCGTCTGAAACTCTCACGACGCTGGCACAAGCGTCGAGGACGCTCTGCTTCAATCCCACAAGGGGTTCGTCTGAAACGGGGAGCAGTTCGCCGTCGCGTGCGATGCCTACACGCTTCAATCCCACAAGGGGTTCGTCTGAAACGAGGAGACCGGGACGACAAAGACGGATGTCATCCGGCTTCAATCCCACAAGGGGTTCGTCTGAAACATGCGGCAACGTCGACCACTACGCCGAGATTCACGCTTCAATCCCACAAGGGGTTCGTCTGAAACTAACGCTCCACGCTATCCAGCATGGTCTGTGTGCTGCTTCAATCCCACAAGGGGTTCGTCTGAAACGCTCCGAGTGGGGGCATCTATCGGCTCCGCTCGATTGCTTCAATCCCACAAGGGGTTCGTCTGAAACAATGAGCGCCGACGCGCCCGAGATGGTCCTGATTCGGCTTCAATCCCACAAGGGGTTCGTCTGAAACAGGAGGCGTCTGCGGCCTCGCGGTTGCGCGGCCCGCTTCAATCCCACAAGGGGTTCGTCTGAAACAGTTGCTGGGTTGGGTCACCCATACGCCCCGCCGGGGCTTCAATCCCACAAGGGGTTCGTCTGAAACGCGACCAAGGCCGTGGCTACAAAGAGCCGGAGGGGGCTTCAATCCCACAAGGGGTTCGTCTGAAACGAGCCGGGGAGAATCTCGACGTGCTTTGGTTCCGCGCTTCAATCCCACAAGGGGTTCGTCTGAAACTTTAAACCACCCTGTCGGTGGCGAGCGATAGCCAAGCTTCAATCCCACAAGGGGTTCGTCTGAAACTCGAGGCGTGTCCGGTCCTCGTCTCGGTACACCTTGCTTCAATCCCACAAGGGGTTCGTCTGAAACCCTCCATGCGGTCCCTGTCCGTCTTGGTCTTGAGTTTGCTTCAATCCCACAAGGGGTTCGTCTGAAACGGGTGTTTCTCGATACTTGTCTCCCTTCCCATGGCGCTTCAATCCCACAAGGGGTTCGTCTGAAACAGGGGCGTTCTTCGCCCTCGGGCGTCTCGGCGCGGTAGCTTCAATCCCACAAGGGGTTCGTCTGAAACAGTACGACCCTGACGACTCCGCGCCCTGGAGCTGGCTTCAATCCCACAAGGGGTTCGTCTGAAACCTCGAACACTACCGCGACGACCCGGCGACGTTCGGCTTCAATCCCACAAGGGGTTCGTCTGAAACTGGCGAGGTGCTGACGCATGAGCATCGACACCGGCTTCAATCCCACAAGGGGTTCGTCTGAAACACGCCGACGACCTCGCCGCCGGGGACGAGGTGGCGGCTTCAATCCCACAAGGGGTTCGTCTGAAACCAGTTCTCGAACTCGTTGCATGCTGTCGAACATCAGCTTCAATCCCACAAGGGGTTCGTCTGAAACCGTCCTGCGTCGGGTCCTTCGACTCGAGGCGTGCCTGCTTCAATCCCACAAGGGGTTCGTCTGAAACAAGGGAGAGCACATCGGGAGCTGGGTCATCACGGCGCTTCAATCCCACAAGGGGTTCGTCTGAAACAAGGGAGAGCACATCGGGAGCTGGGTCATCACGGCGCTTCAATCCCACAAGGGGTTCGTCTGAAACAAGGGAGAGCACATCGGGAGCTGGGTCATCACGGCGCTTCAATCCCACAAGGGGTTCGTCTGAAACACGAGATCGAGCAGGTCGCGACCACGGGTCGCGGCTCGCTTCAATCCCACAAGGGGTTCGTCTGAAACCGCCTCCGGCAGGCGTGGGCGGGCGATGCGACTCGGCTTCAATCCCACAAGGGGTTCGTCTGAAACGTGAGCATCGACATCGCCGAGCGGCACCACTACCTGCTTCAATCCCACAAGGGGTTCGTCTGAAACGAGGACGAGATTCAGCGGATGCGATACCGCTGTCTGCTTCAATCCCACAAGGGGTTCGTCTGAAACGAGGCCCCATCGTCACCGACGGCGGTGTTCGCGAGCTTCAATCCCACAAGGGGTTCGTCTGAAACATGAGCTGCTCGAGGATGTTCTCGTCGGAGTCGGTGCTTCAATCCCACAAGGGGTTCGTCTGAAACCGGCCCCGGTGCGGCGGAGTTGGGGTCGGTGACCCTGCTTCAATCCCACAAGGGGTTCGTCTGAAACTGACTTCGCGACCGTCGAGATGGACGCCAACGAGCAGCTTCAATCCCACAAGGGGTTCGTCTGAAACTGAAAGGTAGCAGTACGATGCGAGCGTGGTCAGCTGTGCTTCAATCCCACAAGGGGTTCGTCTGAAACTCATTTGTTCGCCGCCCGGGCCACGCCCTTCAATAGCTTCAATCCCACAAGGGGTTCGTCTGAAACACTACGACGGCGTGCACACCATCGACCTGCCGCGAGGGCTTCAATCCCACAAGGGGTTCGTCTGAAACCATGGCCGGTTCGTGGCCGTAGAGCGTTCTATCCACCGTTTGCACATCAAGATTTCCGTCGACCCGCGATAGCCGCTGACCCCCGGGGGGTCGACGGGAGGCCCCCGAACACTTATGATTTAGTGTGTTAAGTGTTGGTTCAATGTCGTTGGTAAACGACCGAAGGGGTGGTGTATGCGTCTGCTGATGCGGCTGTCCGCACGGGCGGATGCAGCGTACGAAACGGCGTATCACCACAAGCTCCGTGGTGCGCTGTGGCGGGCGCTGGAGGGGACGCGGTTCGAGGAACTCCACGATACCGGCGATCCGCCCGGGTTCGTGTTCTCGAACGTCTTTCCGTGGGGAGCGATCGGTGAAGGAGACCGACGAACGTTGCTCGTGGCGTCACACGACGAAGCGCTCCTCTCGACGATTGCACGGCATTTTCGCGATGACTCGGAGTTGAACGTCGGGGAGATGCCGTTCCGGGTGGAGGAGCTGTCGGCTGTCTCCCCCGACGTGGGTGAGCCGGGTACGCGCGGCGTCATCGAAACGGCGACGGGGGTCGTCGTGCGACTGTACGACCACCACCGCGAGGCGTTCGGTATCGACGGGGAGTACGACGAGACGGTGACCTACTGGCGACCGGAGCACACGATGGAGCCATTCCGCGCGGCCATCGAGGAGAACGCCCAGCGGAAACACGAGCTGTTCGCCCCCGAGTACGTCCCCGGTCCAGCGACGGTCGACGGGGAGCTGTTTGACGGGTACGACCTCATCAAGACCTACTCGCTCCCGGTCACCGTCACACGGGGTGTCGAGCGCACGCTCGTGCTCTCGAAGTGGCGGTTCGAGTACCGCGTCCGGAACGACACCCACCGGAAGCAGCTGAACCTCCTGCTCGACTGCGGCATCGGAGGACGAAACGCGCTCGGCTTCGGCTTCCTCAACGTTGACGAGGAGAGCAAGCGAGTGGTCGGGAAGGCGGATGCGGAGGCGGTCGTGCGATGAAGCTACCCACAGCCGAAGCGCTGCTCGCGGAGTTTGACAGCGAGGAAGAGTTTCTCGCTGAACTCCCTGACCGACCCATCTCGTCGCTGCGTGACCTCCAGTACGTCTACGGACGGCTGTACACGCTGGCGACCGCGGGAAGTGGTGAGTATGCGCCGTATCTGACCCCGAACGAGGCGCGAGACCTGTTCGACGAGGAGGAGAGCCTCATCGTCGTTCGCGTTGACCTCTCAGGAGAATCCCCCAAGCTCGACGCACAGCCGGTGGAGATTCAGCGATACGGCTCATCGCTCGTCGAGCAGGTCGCCCACTGCAAGTACAATGCGGCCCGCGGAATCGACCACAGCATCACCCACCGCTCGGGGCGGGACAAGTCCCCCGAGAAGCTCGCCGAGTATGCCATCGAACGCCTGTCGAAGTGGCCGACCGACGACATCGTCAGCGAGATCGCGGCCGACCACGAGGACGGCTGGATTATCGAAGGGCTTTCACAGCTCGGCGAGGACGAGGCGGTCGCCGAAGCGATCACCGAGGCGATTACGAACGAGCTCGGTGGCACGGCCACCTCCCTGCTGACGGTTCGAGTCCGGCTCGAAGCGGACGGGCCGTATCAGTGGCCCGGTGAGGTAGAGGTCTTCAACGCCGCTATGCGCGCGCGGAAACTAGACAAGCTCGTCTCGAAAGGGAAGGCGACGGAGTCCGCGGGCGACTCGTGGGACCTCATCACCGGCGAGTCGGCACGGACGGTCGGGACGGCGGAGGACCCCCTCAACTACTATCTCGGCAAGCAGCTGGAGAAGTTTCCCGGCTTCGACGTGGACGAGGCGTGGCGGACCCACGCGCTGTCGGAGGATGCGGCGATCACGCTGATGAACGCCGCGCCGTTCATCGACGCCTGCACGTATTCGACGTTCGGTGCGAGCGTGTTCTACCTCCCGTATTTCAGGGGTGAGCTGACAGTCGAGCGAGCGCGTGAACTCTACCGACTCCTCCGGCTCATCGCCGCAGAAGGGGACACGACCCCCGTCGAAGTCGCCTACCGAGAGCTCGACGGGAAGCACACGGGAGCGTTCGACCTCCGCTTCTACGTGAGCGCCATCATGCGCCACCAGTCAAAGCGGTACGACGTGTTCGGCGACACGATGAATGGGGAACTCCTCTACCCGGATACGCTCGCAGACGCCCACGAAAACACCCTCATGACGTGGGTGTTCGACGACGGACACGAGCGAATCAGCGCACCCCTCCCAGTTCACGAGAACTGGCGCTTGCTGAGTGGTGAAGGTTATCTCCCGACCATCGCCACGGGACGATACTTCAGCGAGACGTTCAGCCGGGCGGACGACGACCAGAACGCATCGGCCGACGACACCCGAATCGAGGCGCTCGTCTCGGTGCTGAGCGGCCAGCCGATTCCGGTCGAACTCCTCCTCAGCGAGTACGTGGACCGGCTCATCGACGACCAGGGCGACGACTTTCCGCACTATCACGTTTCCTCGCAGTTCGCCCAGCTGACAGCGCTTGCCGAGGCTGGGCTCCTCACGACGAACGACGCCGACCACCGCGAAATCGCTCACGAACCGAGCTACACGACACAGATGACACCATCCGACACACCGATTCGGGCCGATGGCGGGAGCGCCGCCGCGGCCCGAACACAGAAACTCGAACAGTTCCTCGAAGCGACCCCCGCACTCCACGGTGAGACAGACGTGAGTCAGGAGCGCCGTGGTGCGTTCCTGCTCGGTGCCCTCATCGGGCAGGTGGGGAGCTATCAGCAGCGTGCGGAAGGCCGATCGAAGACAGTCATCGACAGCTATCCCATCAAATCGATGTCGGTGACTCGATTGAAGCGCATCACCCAGGAGGTGCTCGACAAGAACGTCGTCTATTCGCGTGAGCAGGGCCTCGGCTCGACGATGTACGCGGAGGTCGTCGATGAGCTGGTGGACACGCTGACCCACCACGACCCAGACGACTGGCGCATCTCGACCGACGACCTGCGATTCTACTACGCACTCGGCGTCTCGTACGGCCTGAACAACTACACCAAGACGGACACGAAGCAGACGGAGACTGACGAATGACAGACACTGACACCACCATCGAGAACCGCTCAGAGATCGTCTTCCTGTACGACGCTGTCGATGCGAACCCCAACGGGAACCCGCTCAGCGGGGCCAACCGCCCCCGAATCGATCCACACACCCAGGAGTGTGTCGTCACCGACGTGCGGCTGAAACGCTACCTCCGCGACCAGCTCGCGGCCGATGGCCACGGTGTGTACATCCGGAACATCAAGGAGGACGGCTACGCTGCGACGCGGAAGGAACTGCTCGAATCTCGACTCAAAGAGTTCGACCCGGACGAACACGACACCGCCGAGGAGATGGCCGAGGCTGTCTTCGGCGAATTCCTC
This sequence comes from Natronomonas sp. EA1, assembly GCF_051195035.1. NCBI lineage: Archaea > Methanobacteriati > Methanobacteriota > Halobacteria > Halobacteriales > Natronomonadaceae > Natronomonas > Natronomonas sp. EA1. The sequence goes on along the minus strand of NZ_JBNTJV010000002.1, from coordinate 463,622 downwards.
GACCACAGCGCCGACGTGCGCTACTTCGGTGCGACGATGAGCGTGGACGCGAAGGACGACAAACTCGAAGCGGCGGTCGATGCCCTGCCGGACCACTTCACCGGCCCGGTGCAGTTCTCGCCGGGGAAGTCGCTGCACCCGGTCATGGAGAACGAGGAGTACAACAGCCTCACGAGCGTCATCGCGACGCAGGAAGGGAAAGAACAGGGTGGGTTCGACCTCGACGACCACCGCATCCAGTATGGCCTCATCGGGTTCCACGGCCTCGTCGACGAACACGGTGCGGCGAGCACGAAGCTCTCCGAGGCTGATGTCCGACGGCTCGACACGCTCTGCTGGCGGGCGCTGAAGAACCAGACCATCAGTCGGAGCAAGGTGGGGCAGGAACCGCGACTCTACCTCCGCGTCGAGTACGACGAGGAGAGCTTCCACCTCGGTGGGCTGGACAAGGACCTCACCCTCGGGGAAGAGTCAGAGCCGCCGGAACAGCTTCGGAACGTTCGTGACCTCACGCTGGACGTGAGTTCGATCATCGACCGGCTCGACAGGGCGGGTGACCGCATCGCGAGCGTTCGCGTAGTCACCAGCGACGTTCTGACCGTCGAACACGGTGACGAAACGGGCGGTCCGGAGTTCCTCTACGACGCACTCCGGGATGCGGTCGGGACGGATACCGTCGAGGTCATCGACGTGTACGAGGAGCGCGCCGAAACGCTTCCCGAGGCGTAACGACCGTGCCCGAGACCAAACTGGATCGGCGGACGGACGGGAGAGGGGGACCACCGGTGTGTCTCTCCTTCACCGTCCGAGGCCCCTGGGGGCACTTCCGGCGCGTGGAGGGGAACATCGTCAAGCAGACGTACGGCATCGTCCCGCGAACGACCGTGGCCGGGCTCACGGCGGCGATTCTCGGGCTCGACCGCGATTCCTACTACGAGCTGTTTGCCTCCGAATCGTCGGCCATCGCCATCGAACCCGTTCGCCCGATTCGGACGATGAACATGCCGATGAACACGCTCTCGACGGCGAACGAGCACATACAGACGATTCCCTCGCGGGGAAAGGGGCTGAAAGTCGGCCTCCCGGACCCGAGCAAGCCGCGCCAACAGCACAACTACGAAGTGCTCGCCGACCCAGCCTACCGCATCGATCTGTGGCTCGACGACGACGAGCACCGCACACGGCTTCGAACGCTGCTGGAGGAAGGAAAGTCCCACTACGTGCCGAGTCTCGGTCTCTCCGAACACCTCGCAGAGGTCGAGTATCACGGGACGTTCGATGTCGAGCCGGGACCGGACGACGACCGCGTCGACGTGGATTCGGCCGTCATCGACGCCGTCGAGCGGATCGTTCCCGAACCCGATTGTCGCCACCATATCGAGCGGTCACCGGCGTTCATGGAACGTGATGGTCGCCACCGGAGGACGACCGGCTATCGGTCGGTCGTGTACAGTCCCGACGCGGAATCACTCGCGGTCACCGATGTAGAGACGAGCCTCGTTGACGGCCGAGTCGTCATGTTCGGGTGACTGGAGATGCCAGCCACTCGCTACTCACACCCCGGAGGTCCCGAGACCGACGCGGTGCTGCTTCAGGACCACCTTCGAGACGTAGCGGCTCGCGTGGAGCTCGTACTCCCCGATGACGACTGCCGTGACCTGGCCCGCCGACTGGGACTCGTCCACGATTTCGGCAAGCTCACGACGTGGTTCCAACAGCACATCGACGATGAGAACCCGGACGGGCCGACACACCACAGTCGGCTCGGTGCACTGGTCGCCTACTACGTCCTCGAACAGGCGGGATTCGACGAGGCCGACTGTCTCCTCGGCTACGTCGCCGTGGCGAGACACCACGGGGCATCGCCAGACACGGGGCGATACGCCTTCGAGTCGAGTTCGTGGGAAAAGAAGGGGAACGAGAGAGTCCGGAAGGAGGAAGTGCTTCGACAGGTCGAGAACATCGATTCGCACGCCTCAGAGCTCGCGGGTGACATCATCGACGAGGCGACCGACGGAACTGGAGGGTGGACCGAGTGCCGCGACCGACTACAGAACCGATCGTTGTTTGAGGCAGTCAAGTCCCAAGTCGGTGACGGGCCTATGAATATCGGGGTCAAAACCGACCCCGTCCCCGAGGACTTCTACGGCCGGTTCCTCCGCGCGTGGGGCGCGCTCGTCCTCGCGGACAAGACGAGCGCAGCCAGAGCGTCGAACCGAGCCGAGATATACGACGGAGAGACGCCGGACATCGACGCGCTCGACCGGCACATCGCCGGATTCGATGACGCGGAAACGGACCGCGGGAAGCGACTCGATCGACTGCGGAGCGAAGCCCGTGCGGAGGTCAGCGCGAACGTGGACGCACTCGCCGCGGGCGACGAGGGGGTGGCGACGCTCACGCTCCCGACTGGACTCGGAAAGACGCTGACCGGTCTCACCGCGGCGCTCCGATTGCAGGAACGACGTGAAGGGTCACGAATCATCTACGCCCTCCCCTTCACATCCATCATCGACCAGGTGGCCGACGTCGCCCGCGAGGTGTTCGAGACGGACGAGCGTGGCGCGCTTTTGACCGTCCACCACCACCTCGCGGAGACGGTCGTCGAGCACGACGATACCGACCGCGACGAGCGGGATGAAGCCGAGAACGTCGCCTCCATACTCGGAGAGAGCTGGCGGGCCGGGCTGGTCGTGACGACGTTCGTCCAACTGTTCGAGAGCCTCGCCGGACCTCGGAACAGCCAGTCGCTGAAACTTCCGGCACTCCAAGACAGCATTATCGTGCTGGACGAGCCACAGAGCCTCCCACACGACTGGTGGCCGCTGATTCGGCGGCTGGTTTCCGTGCTCACGACCGAGTACGACGCGACCATCATCGCCATGACGGCGACCCAGCCACGGCTGTTCGAGAACGCGACCGACGAGCCGATACCGGAGTTGGTTGACTCCCCCGAACGGTTCTTCCGTGCGGTGGAGCGCGTCCGATTCCGGTTCCACCCATCGGTCGAATCGTTCAACGACGAGGAGACGCCCCTCTCACACGACCGCGCCTCGGACCGACTTCGAGAGGACGCTCGCAACGGTGCCTCCGTGCTCGCGGTCTGCAACACCATCGACAGCGCTCAGGAGCTCACCGGACATCTCGAACGTGACCCCGAGTTCGTCAACGTCGGTGCTGTGTACGACGACCTCCTCACGGCTACCGACGAACCGACCGTCGAGACCCTTGTGGAGGCAGTCACGGACCGTGATGGAGACCGCGCCCTGCTCCACCTCTCGACTCGGCACCGTCCACGTGACCGGCTCCGACTCATCGGTGCGGCACGCCGCCTCGCCCGCGAGCAGTCGCTGATCACCGTCTCGACGCAACTCATCGAGGCCGGCGTGGATATCAGCTTCGACCGTGTGTACCGGGATTTCGCCCCCCTCGACAGTCTGGTGCAGGCGGCCGGGCGTTGTAACCGCTCGTTCGAGCTGGAACAGGGAGTCGTCACCGTCTGGTGGCTCGATGCGCCCGAAGACAAGTCGATAACCCCGGGGGAGGCGGTGTACGACTACTGGGGCGAGAGCTTGCTATCGATTACCGCAGGCGTCCTCGCTGACGGCCCGGCCGAGCGCGGAGAATCAGCCGTCGCGTGGGATGCCGTCCGAACGTACTACGAACGCCTCGCCGCCAGAGCACCGGGAAAGACAGCATGGACCGAGTTCGTGGACCGTGCCGAAGGGGCGAAACTGCGGTCCTGCTCGCTTATCGGGAACCGACAGGCCGTCGATATCGTCGTCTGCCGGTCGGCCGCCGACCGCGAACTCGTGGACGGGATCAGGGACGCGATGGCGACCTACGAGTTCGACCAGCTCGGTGAACTCCTCGACGAGACGAAGCCGTTGCAGGTCTCGGTGCCGATTTACGACGCCACGAGTGACGAGGCACAGGAGCTCATGGATCTGCCGCCGCTCGGCACCGACGCGACGTTCAACACCCACGAGCTCCGGCTTCTCGATACGTCGAACGACCAACACGAACGGTTCTTCGACCCCACGACGGGTGTGTTCATCCCTGACGGCGTGGAGGGGCGGTTCCTGTGACCGACTCGAAACTCGACCCCGTCGAACTGTTGCTCTCGGGTGCCCGCGACTCGACGACCGAGCCCGAGTTCAGGGTCACTGGCGTGATGATGCAGTACTACGAGGCGTGCACGCGAGAGCTGTGGTTCCTCAGTCGGAATATCGAGATCGACCGTGGGAACGCGAGCATCGTCCGCGGGACGAACGTTGACGAGTCCGCCTACGGCGACAAGCGACGAAACCTCACCATCGACGGCACCATCTCCCTTGACCTCCTCGACAGCGGCGAAGTCGTCGAGGTGAAGCCGAGTTCGTCGATGGTCGAACCCGCGACCCTCCAACTGCTCTACTATCTCTGGTATCTGGAGGAAGTCGTGGGCGTCGAGCGGGATGGGGTACTCGCTCACCCCACCGAGCGGCGGCGGGAAGCCGTCGAGCTGACACCCGAGAACCGTGCCCGCGTCGAGGACGCGATTCGCGGTATCTACGAGATCACGCAGCGAGAGACCCCACCGAAAGTCGAGCGGAAGTCGTACTGCAGTTCGTGTGCATACCACGATTTCTGCTGGAGCTGTTGACCATGGACCGGAACTACCACATATTCTCCGATGGCCGACTGGAGCGACACAACGACACGGTCCGGCTCGTTACCCTCGACGACGAGAAGAAGTTCCTCCCCGTCGAGCGTGCCGAGGCGATCTACCTTCACGGACAGATCGACTACAACACCCGGCTGATGTCGTTTCTCAATCAGCACGGCGTCGCCCTTCACGTCTTCGGGTGGAACGACTACTACGCCGGCTCGGTCATGCCGAACCGCGGGCAGACCTCCGGTCGGACGCTCGTCTCGCAGGTGCGTGCATACGACGACCCCGAGACACGGCTCGCGATCGCATCGGAGTTCGTGAAAGGCGGGGCTCACAACATGCGCGCGAACGTCACCTACTACGCGAACCGCGGGAACGACTTCGATGCCCAGCTCGACACAATCGACCGACAGACCGAGGCTATCGACGGTGTCTCCGATATCCCCGAACTGATGGGCGTCGAGGCGTCGATTCGGAAGGCGTACTACTCGATCTTCGATACCGTTCTCCCCGAGGAGTTCGTCTTCGACGGCCGAGCGTACAACCCCCCGAACAACGAGGTGAACAGCCTCATTTCGTTCGCGAACGCGCTCGTCTATGCGAACCTCGTCTCCGCGATCCGCGCGACCGCCCTCGACCCCGCCGTGAGCTTCCTCCACGAACCGGGTGACCGACGCTACTCGCTCGCACTCGACCTCGCGGAGCTGTTCAAACCCTTGCTCGCCGACCGCGTCATCTTCCGGCTCGTGAACCGAAATCAGCTGTCACTCGAGGACTTCGAAGCCGAGCTGAACGCCTGCCTGCTCACCGAATCCGGGCGCCAGACGTTCTCGAAGGTGTTCGAGGAGACGCTCGAACGGACCGTCGAACATCCACGCCTAAAACGGAAGGTCAGCTATCAGTATCTCCTCCGGGTCGAGGCGTACAAACTGAAAAAACACCTGCTCACTGGTGAGGAGTACGTCGCATTCCGGCGGTGGTGGTGATGCCCTACGTCGTCATCGTCTACGATATGCAAGCCGACCGAACACACCTCCTGTTGAACTATCTCAGACGCTATCTCACCCACGTCCAGAACTCCGTCTTCGAAGGGGAACTCACCGACGGCGAACTCGAAGCCGTCCGCGATCGTATCGATTCGACGCTCGACCCCGGCGAATCAACCATCATCTACGAACTCGGCTCCGAAAAGCTCCTCTCTCGAGACGTGTTCGGCGACGACCCCAAGGAAGACGACCGATTTCTCTGAGCTCTCTGTCGACCCCCCGGGGTAGCACGGGTACTGAGGGTCGACGGAAATCTTGATGTGTGAACGGTGGATAGAACGCTCTACGGCCGCGAACCGGCCATGGTGTTTCAGACGAACCCCTTGTGGGATTGAAGCTGCGAGAGATCGTCGAGTGCGGGCTCGACCGACCACCGTTTCAGACGAACCCCTTGTGGGATTGAAGCGCCCACTCAAATCCAGCGGAAGTCTGTTTTCATATTGGTTTCAGACGAACCCCTTGTGGGATTGAAGCCTGTGGTTCGTGACGGTCGCTCGCGGCGTTCCTGTGAGTTTCAGACGAACCCCTTGTGGGATTGAAGCATCAAACTCGGCGATCCCGGGGTCAAGTCGCCCATGTTTCAGACGAACCCCTTGTGGGATTGAAGCAACAATATGGTCTGTGCAGTCTTGGAACGTGACACTCGTTTCAGACGAACCCCTTGTGGGATTGAAGCGCGGTCGTCGTCGAACCCCGAGGACTGTTGGCCGTGTTTCAGACGAACCCCTTGTGGGATTGAAGCTCGTCGATGATGTCGCGGATATGGGCTCGCGCCAACCGGTTTCAGACGAACCCCTTGTGGGATTGAAGCCACTCGTCGGCACACTCACCACAGAGCATCATCGTTTCAGACGAACCCCTTGTGGGATTGAAGCCCAAAAAACGCTGACGGATCGACCGAGATTCGCAACAGTTTCAGACGAACCCCTTGTGGGATTGAAGCACACTCTGGTTAGGACTATGAAACTCACGCCTGACCGTTTCAGACGAACCCCTTGTGGGATTGAAGCACCGCCAACGACGCGAGGCTTATTGACACGGAATCTGTTTCAGACGAACCCCTTGTGGGATTGAAGCACCCGCTCAAGCGTCTTTGGCTCCGCTGTGCCGTCGTGTTTCAGACGAACCCCTTGTGGGATTGAAGCATCGCGATGCGCCCAGCGCTTACCGAACTCGAGGAGTGTTTCAGACGAACCCCTTGTGGGATTGAAGCTCCGCCGTCCACCCACTCATGTCCTACAGCAGGTTTCAGACGAACCCCTTGTGGGATTGAAGCTCCGCCGTCCACCCACTCATGTCCCACAGCAGGTTTCAGACGAACCCCTTGTGGGATTGAAGCTCCGCCGTCCACCCACTCATGTCCCACAGCAGGTTTCAGACGAACCCCTTGTGGGATTGAAGCTCCGCCGTCCACCCACTCATGTCCCACAGCAGGTTTCAGACGAACCCCTTGTGGGATTGAAGCTCCGCCGTCCACCCACTCATGTCCCACAGCAGGTTTCAGACGAACCCCTTGTGGGATTGAAGCGACTCGAGCCCGAGCGCGTCGACCTGCTGGTGCAGGTTTCAGACGAACCCCTTGTGGGATTGAAGGCCCCCCAGGGTCGCGACCTCACGGACACCGACCGAGTTTCAGACGAACCCCTTGTGGGATTGAAGGGCGCTGGCTGGCGTCGGACTCCTGTTCCTGCTCTGGTTTCAGACGAACCCCTTGTGGGATTGAAGGGTGTCGACGCTCATCGCGGTCGTGAGCTATGCGTGGTTTCAGACGAACCCCTTGTGGGATTGAAGGTCGCTTCTCGGGCGTCGAGGCCGGTCGGGAGCGGCGTTTCAGACGAACCCCTTGTGGGATTGAAGTTACGACCACGGCGCGAGGAGGTTATCGCAGCTCGAGTTTCAGACGAACCCCTTGTGGGATTGAAGTTGGATTACCGACGAAGGCCAGCGCTACGTGTCGTGTTTCAGACGAACCCCTTGTGGGATTGAAGTCGATACCCGGCGTAGTGCCCGTATCGGGACGAGAGCGGTTTCAGACGAACCCCTTGTGGGATTGAAGTATGCAGTCGGGGCGGCGTGGTAGCGCCGTCCCGGTTTCAGACGAACCCCTTGTGGGATTGAAGTAGCAAGGCGACGGCAGGCGGTGGGGGCGACCCTGTTTCAGACGAACCCCTTGTGGGATTGAAGTCCACCGTTGCCGGAGTGTGAGCACGTCGGCCTCTGCTGGTTTCAGACGAACCCCTTGTGGGATTGAAGCACCGAGACCAACTTCGACCGTTCCGGTGGAAGGAGTTTCAGACGAATCCTATGGAAGTGTAGCAGTGCTCACAGTGGGAATGCCCGCCGGGCTGCGGATCTCTCAGGTGGCCCCTCGTGGAAGTTGAGTAGACGGCTCTCGGGGTATGGTGACCTGTCGGCTGAACCGCTATGTTCTCGGAGCGCCTACGTCCCCCATGCAACTCGGACTCGCGGGTGACGTGATGTTCGGCCGGCTGGTGGACCGTGCGATGGCCGACCGGGAGCCCGCGGCGGTGTGGGGGGATCTGCTCCCGGACCTGCAGGCGCTCGACGGATTTCTCTGTAACCTCGAGTGTGTGCTCTCGACGCGCGGGGAGCCGTACACCGGGGCGTACCATCCGTACCACTTCCGCGCGGACCCGGCGTGGGCGATTCCGGCGCTGGAGGCCGCGGGCGTCTCCTGCGTGACGCTGGCGAACAACCACGTGCTGGATTTCGGCCCCGAGGCGCTGCGGGACACCCTCGACGCGCTGGAGGCGGCGGGCATCCCCTACGCGGGGGTCGGCGACTCCCCGGAGGAGGCGTTCGCGCCGGTCGCGTTCGAGGCGGGGGACTGCCGTGTCGCGGTCGTCGCCGCGACGGACAACACGCCGGCGTTCGCGGCGAACGGGGGGCTGGGGACGGCCTACGTCGACATCGAGAACGACCCCGGGGGCGCGCGGACGGCCATGCGCGCGGCGCTCGACCGGGCGTGGGCGCTCGATCCGGATCTCGTCGTCGTCTCGCTCCACTGGGGGCCGAACATGCGGACGGCCCCGAGCGAGGCGTTCCGGTCGTTCGCGAGGTTCCTCCACCGGGTCGGCGCGGACGTGGTCGTCGGCCACAGCGCCCACCTGTTCCAGGGGATCGAGGTCGGACGGGGGCTCACGCTGTACGACACGGGGGATTTCGTCGACGACTACGCCGTCGACCCGGGGCTCCGGAACGACCGGTCGTTCCTGTTCGTCCTCGATACCGAGGCGTTCCACCTCCGGGCCGTCCCCACCGAGATCTACGACTGTGCCGTCCACCACGCGACCGAGGAGGGGGCGCGGTGGGCCTGCGACCGGCTGGCGGACCGGTCGGCGGCGTTCGACACGGTCTGCGTTCGCACCGACGACGGGCTCGTCGTCCCCCTCCATCCGAAGCTCCGGGCGCGAGCGATGCGTGGATAGTTGTCGCCTTAACCCCTCGCTGTGAACCCGCGCGCATGGGACTGGACGAGGACGCACTCGACTACCACGAGACGGAGCCGGCGGGGAAACTGGAGATCTCGACGACGAAACCGACGAACACACAGCGCGACCTGTCGCTCGCGTACTCCCCGGGTGTCGCGGCGCCGTGCCGCGAGATCGCCGCGGACCCGGAGGCGGCCTACCGCTACACGACCAAAGGCAATCTGGTGGGGGTCGTCTCGAACGGCACCGCCGTCCTCGGGCTGGGCGACATCGGCGCGCAGGCCTCCAAGCCGGTGATGGAGGGGAAGGGGGTGCTGTTCAAGCGGTTCGCCGACATCGACGTGTTCGACGTCGAACTCGACATCGACGAGGTGGACGCCTTCTGTGCGGCCGTCGCGGGGATGGAGCCCACCTTCGGGGGAATCAACTTAGAGGATATCAGCGCCCCCGCGTGCTTCGAGATCGAGGAGCGTCTGCGCGAGGAGATGGACATCCCCGTGTTCCACGACGACCAGCACGGGACGGCCATCATCTCGGGCGCGGCGCTCATCAACGCCTGCGACATCGCCGACAAATCCCTCGACGACATCGAGGTCGTGTTCGCCGGCGCGGGGGCGGCCGCCACCGCGACGGCGAAGTTCTACGTCTCGCTGGGGGTCCCCCGCGAGAACATCACGATGTGCGATATCGGGGGGATCCTCACCGAAGCCAGAGCGGAGGCCGGGGAGCTCAACCCCCACAACGAGCCGTTCGCACAGGACGTCCCGGAGGGGGAGCTCGCCGACGCGATGGACGGCGCGGACGTGTTCGTCGGGCTCTCCGTCGGCGGCATCGTCTCCCAGGAGATGGTCCGGTCGATGAGCGCGAACCCCATCATCTTCGCGATGGCGAACCCAGACCCCGAGATCACCTATCCCGAGGCGAAGGCGGCGCGCGACGACACCGTCATCATGGCCACCGGACGGTCGGACTACCCGAACCAGGTGAACAACGTGCTCGGCTTCCCGTTCATCTTCCGGGGGGCACTGGACGTGCGCGCGACGGACATCAACGAGGCGATGAAGGTGGCCGCCGCGGAGGCGCTCGCCGACCTCGCGAAGCAGGACGTGCCCGACGCCGTCGTGAAGGCGTACGGCGACGAGCCGCTGCAGTTCGGGCCCGACTACATCATCCCGAAACCGCTCGATACTCGTGTCCTGTTCGAGGTGTCGAGCGCCGTCGCGGAGGCGGCCGTCGAGTCGGGCGTCGCCCGAAAACAGCTCGACCTGGAGGCGTACCGCGCGACACTGGAGGCCCGGCTCGGCAAGTCCCGGGAGATGATGCGCGTCGTCCTCAACAAGGCGAAAGCCGAGCCGAAGCGGCTGGTGTTCGCGGAGGGCGCGGACCCGAAGATCATCCGCGCGGCCTACCAGCTCACCGACGAGGGGATCGCGGAGCCGATCCTCATCGGTGACAAGCGGACCATCTGGGAGCGCGCCGCCGAGCTCGGGCTGGACTTCGAACCGGAGATCGTCGACCCCACGGCGGACCAGCTCGACCCCTACGCGGACCGGCTGTTCCAGCTCCGGAAACGCCACGGTATCACCCGTCACGAGGCCGAAACCCTGGTTCGCGACGGCGACTACCTCGGGAGCGTCATGGTCGAGATGGGCGACGCCGACGCCCTGCTGACGGGGCTCACCCACCACTACCCGACGGCGCTGCGCCCCCCGCTGCAGATCGTCGGCACCGCGCCGAACGCGAACTACGCCGCCGGCGTCTACATGCTGACGTTCAAGAACCGGGTGGTCTTCGTCGCCGACGCGACGGTGAATCAGGACCCTGACGAGGAGGTGCTCGCGGAGGTGGCGAAACACACCGCCGAACTCGCCCGGCGGTTCAACGTCGACCCGCGGGTCGCGCTGCTGTCGTACTCGGACTTCGGCACGGTGACGAACGAGGGGACGCTCAAACCCCGGCACGCGGCGAAACAGCTCCGAGCGGACCCCGATGTCGATTTCCCCGTCGACGGGGAGATGCAGGCCGACACGGCCGTGGTGGAGGAGATGCTCACCGAGGACTACGACTTCTGTGAGCTGGATGCCCCCGCGAACGTGCTCGTGTTCCCGAATCTGGAGGCCGGTAACATCGCGTACAAGCTCCTCCAGCGGCTGGGCGGTGCGGAGGCCATCGGCCCGATGCTCGTGGGGATGGATAAACCGGTCCACGTCCTCCAGCGGGGCGACGAGGTGAAGGACATCGTCAACCTCGCAGGGGTCGCGGTGGTCGACGCCCAGCAGTAGCACCGAACGCGAGCCGTGGCGAGCGTTCGGCTTTTTGGTGCAGATTTTTCGAGGAGTGGTAGTCGGCGAAGCCGACTCCCCGACGCAGAAAAAGGTGCGAGATGGTGAATCTCGCAGGGGTCGCGGTGGTCGACGCCCAGCAGTAGCACCGAACGCGAGCCGTGGCGAGCGTTCGGCTTTTTGGTGCAGATTTTTCGAGGAGTGGTAGTCGGCGAAGCCGACTCCCCGACGCAGAAAAAGGTGCGAGATGGTGACTCTCGCGGGGGTCGCGGTGGTCGACGCCCAGCAGTAGCCCGGTAGTTCTCCACACCTCTCGATAGCCGTCCGTCCCCGAACGTATCGGTCCACAGATACGTTCAAGGCCGGGACGCCCGTTGCGTCGCGTATGGAACGGGAGTCCGCGAAACTCACCTGTCGGACGTGTGGGACGCTGTCGACTATCGAGGTGCACGAGGAGGCGTTCGAGCTCGACTGCGAGTCGTGCGGGTCGCGCCACGAGGGGCGCTATCGCGACGACGGCGTCGTGGTGTGGGCCGGGACCAACGCTTAAGCCGGCCCTCTCCGCAGACGGGGTATGACACTCGACCTCGTGGTGATGACGTCGGACCACGACTCGCTCGACTCCATCGTCGATATCGCCCAGCGCGCGGAGAACCACGGCTTCGCGCGCGTCTCCGCGGGCGAGACGACGGGCCGCGACATGGTGACCACCTTCACCGTCGTCGCGGAGCGCACCGACTCCATCGGCGTTTCTACCGATGTGCTCTCCCCGTTCGGCCGCGCGCCGACCGTTCTCGCCCAGACGGCACTGACGATGCACGAGGCGACCGGCGGACGGTTCCGTCTTGGACTGGGGACCTCCTCACCCGCCATCGCGGAGCGCTGGCACGGCGCCGAGTTCGACCGCCCCCTCCGCCGGCTCCGGGAGACCATCGACATCATCCGCGAGGTGTACGAAGGGGGTCGGGTCTCCTACGACGGCGAGATCTTCGAGCTGGGTGGGCTCGGCTACGAGGGCACCCCGCCCGAGACCCCGCCGGGCATCGACGTGGCCGCGCTCGGCCCGAAGGCGACGGAGCTGGCGGGCCGGTTCGCCGACGGGTGGGTCCCGCAGCTGTTCACCCACGACGGCCTCCGAACTCGGATGGAGGACCTCGAACGCGGTGCCGAGCTGGGCGACAGGACGCTCGAGGACGTCCGGGTCGCGCCCCTGGTTCGCTGCTGTGCGCTCGAAGAGAGAGAGACGGCCCGCGCGAAGACGCGCTCGATGGTCGCGTTCCTCATCGGGGCGTACGGTCCCTTCTACGGGAATTCCGTGGCCGAGCAGGGGTACGAGGACGTGGTGGACGAGATCCGCGCCGCGTGGGAGGACGACTGTGACACCGAGGCGATGGCCGCGGCGCTCCCGGACTCGCTGCTCGACTCGCTGGCGGCGGCCGGGACCCCCGAGGAAGTGCGCGACCGCGTCGAGGCGTTCCAGGCCATCGACGGGGTCGACGCCGTGCGCGTCGGCTTCGTGAAGGGGATGACCGACGAGGAGAAGGAGTCGACGCTGGCGGCACTGTCGGGGCTCTGAGTCGGGCCTTTAAAAGAGGCTGTCGGCCGTCGAGGCGCCCACGACGGAGAACACCGAGCCGATGGAGATGGCCTTTCCCGTCGTGAACGTCCCCACGCCGAACGTCTCGGGCGCGGAGAACGTGAACGCGAGGATGGCGACGGAGAGATACGAGATGCCGATGAGCGACAGATAGCGGAGAGGGACCCCGAAAACGCTCCGCTCGCGGTCGGGGTCGCGGTCCTCGTCGGCGCCGTAGAGGGTCCCGTACCCGATGGCGAGGACGATGGCGACCGTCGTCGCCGCCTGCCACGCCGCCATCGAACCGGCGAGGCTCCACACCTCCTCGGTGACGACGAAGGGCCCCGCCAGCAGGAACCCCCCGACGACCTGCTGGGCGAGATCGGAGAGGCCGAAGCGACCGCCGAACATGGCGTGTGTTCGAAGCGGGACGCGCAAAGGGCTGTCGGCCGAGGGAGGATTTATCAGCCACCGTGACATAGCTCTTGCAGGGTGTTACCATGGCTCAATCCACGTACCTCGCGAGCACGGTCGTCACGGGGGTCGCACTGGCGGTGCTGCTCGTCCTGTTCGTCCGGAGCGCGCGCCCGATTCCCGCGGTCACTGGCGCACCCTCGGGCGGCGTCTCCCGGGCGGTCCGCGGGCCGATGGGCTGGACGCTCGGCTTCTTCGCGCTGCTCGCCGCGGTGACGGCTGGGACCCTCGCGTACGTCTCCGGCGCGGTCGCCCCCGCGATGGCCGTCACGCTGCTCGCCGTCGTCGCCACCGTCGCCTTCGTCGGCTACCTGCTCTACGGGGTGTACGCCGCCGCGCGGGGGAACGGCCACCACAGCGCGCTGGCGGCCGGCGAGGCGCTCGTCGTCCTCGGCGTCTTCGCGCTCGTCGCCGTCGTGACCGTCCTCCTGCTGGGCTGATGGCGACCACGTCGAGCGTGCGACGCCGGCTCGCCACCCTCGATTCGCGAGCCGTGGCCCTCTTCCTCGGCCTCGAACTGCTGGGCGTCGCGGGCTACTATCTGCTGGGCCCCGCCGACATCGAACAGCCCCGCTACGCGCTCTATCCATGGATATGGATCAATCTGGGCCTGCTCGCCGTCTGGCGCACCGACCCTCTCCCCGCGAGCGGCCGCGCTCGCCTGCTCGCCGGCGCGCTCGCGGGCGGCTACGTCCTGCTGCTCGCGTGGCTCGCCGGCCTCGTCGCCCTCGACGGCCACAGCCACGGGCTCTCCGGGTTCGTCGTCACCATGTCCGCGCCGGGGTGGGGCCCCCGCGTGAGCTACGTCGCCGGGGGGTTCCACGTCTCCGTCATCCCCTATCTCACGGTGGGGTATCTCGCGCTCGGCTACCTCCTGTACGCCGCCGTCCTCCGCGCGCGGGCGCTCTCGCTCGCGGGGCTCCTCGGAGTCGGGAGCTGTCTGAGCTGTGCGTTCCCCGTGATTTTAGGAGGTGTTGGCGCGGCGCTCTCGCCCGCCGTCGCGTCGGTGGCCATCGACCTCTCGACGGCCGCGTTCGTGGTGACGGTTGGGCTGTTGTGGCGGGCGACGTGAGTCACGCGGGGGTCGGCCCTCACCGTATTCGGTCCCGTTCGCGGTCCCGCCTCAGTATCGCTGTCGGTGCTTCCGTTCGCTCCTCTCGAAGCATTCCCTGTACGTCCGATGGTCGGGGAACGGGATTCACGACCACTTCTCCACGCTCGTTCTTGTCGAACCGAATGCGTCCGGGAGTATCGATGTCGAGCGTTTCTCGAACCTCTTTCGGGATGGTCACTCGTCCCTCGCTCGTGATTCGGACTGCTTTCCCGTCGGTGTTCATACCCGGTGGTTGGTCGTGGTCGTACAAAGTGTTCAGCACCACTCCCCTCACGTAATCGAGTACGCCGCGGCCGCGGTGAGCGCCAGCGCCGCGAGCAGGCCGATGAGCATGACGCCCGTGATGGAGCGGGGTTCCCATCGCAAATGTTGGTAGTAGCCCGCGACGACGACGGCCTTCACGGCCGACAGGGCGACGATGGCCCACAGCGCGGGCCAGTAGAACCGCTCGATGAACCCGAGTTCGATGGCCACCTGCGCCGTCGCTAAGACGAACAGCAGGACGTAGATCACGGTGTAGAGTGTGAGTCGGTTCATGATTCTCTGGTTACAGGATGTAGAACAGCGGGAACAGGAACAGCCAGACGATGTCGACGAAGTGCCAGTAGAGCCCGAAGTACTCGATCGGCCGGTCGTCGCCGAGGTACGCGCCGTGGTACGCGCGGTACAGCAGGTAGCCGGCGACGGCGATCCCGCCGATGACGTGCGCGGCGTGGAGCCCCGTCGTGAGATAGAACGTCGAGGCCTGCACGCTCGACCCGAGGGTGACGCCCTCGTGGAACAGCGCCTGCCACTCCAGCGCCTTGTTGATGAGGAAGCCGATGGCGAGGAGGATGGTCGAGGCGAGCGCGACGACGACGCCCCACCGGTTCCGCCGCTGGGAGGCGGCGAGCGCGAGCACCACGGCGAACGACGAGGTCAACAGGAGGTAGGTGTTGATGAGCCCCGGCAGCGAGTCGTGGGGCACCGGCTCCCACGCGGTCCAGCCGAACGCCGTGCGGATGAACACGTACGCGCCGATGAGCGCGCCGAACAGCACCACGTCGCTCGCGAGGAAGATCCAGACGCCGAGTTTGGTGTTCTCCACGCGCGCGAAGGGCCAGCGGGCGCCGCGTTCGGGCTCGGGTGCGTAGAACGGCTCGGCCGCCATCGCCACGAGCGCGAGGAACGCGACGGTGCCGCCGCCGACCAGCGAGAGCACCGCGAGCGTCCCGAGCATCCCCTCGGCGAGGACGCCCTCGCGGAACCCCGCGAGCCCGAGGAAGGCGAAGAACGCGCCGATACTGGTGACGAGCGGCCAGATGCTCGCGTGGCTGGCGTGGTCATCCCCGCTCGGGTTCGCGTGGGCGTCCGTCGCCCCTGCCGTCGTGGCTCCCCCATCCGCGACGGCCGCGGCCGGTTCGGTGACGAGGTGGAACGCCCCACCCTCGTACGATGGAACCCCGTCGAAGTTCTCCAGCGGGGGCGGGGAGGCGACCGTCCACTCCGCGGTGGTGGCGTAGGGCCAGGGGTCACCGGCGGCCTCCTCGCCATGGGTAAGCGAGCGGTAGAGGTTGTAGAACATCACGAGGAACGACACCCCGAGGATGAACGCGCCGACGGTGGCGAGGCGGTGCCACGGGAGGAAGGCGAGCTCGTAGTCGAACGCCCGTCTCGGGGTCTCCCACGCGAGGAACATCGGGAAGTAGAGCAGATTGAAGCCGACGAAGTAGAGCGCGAAGTGGAGCTTTCCCAGCGTTTCGTCGTACATCCGCCCGGTCATCTTGGGGAACCAGTAGTAGAGCGCGCCGAACAGCGCGGTGGCCCCGCCGACCATCACGTAGTGGAAGTGGGCGACGACCCAGTAGGTCCCCCGGAACTCGTAGTCGAGGACGACGGCGCCGAGGAAGACGCCCGTAATCCCTCCCAGAATGAAGAGGACGAGCGCCCCGAACGCGAAGAGGAAGGGGGTATTGAACTGGATCTTCCCCTTGACGAGCGTGTAGATGAGCGCGAAGACCATCAGGTCGAACGGCAGGGAGATGCCGATGGTCGTCACCATAAACAGCGTCTTGATTGGGAGGTTGATGGAGGTGAGGAACATGTGGTGCATCCACACCATGAACGACTGGACGGCGACCAGCACCATCGCGGCGAGGAACCACTTGCGGCCCACTAATCGCCGCCCGGTGAAGGTCTGGAACGCCTCCGCCATCGCCCCCAACGCCGGGAAGAAGACGATGTACACCTCCGGGTGGCCGAAGAACCAGAACAGATGCGCCCACAAAAGCGCGCCGCCCTCGTTCGCGGCGAGGTAGGTGGTGCCCAGGATTCGATCCGAGAGGAGGATGAACAGCGCGGCGAGCAGCGCGGCGAAGGCGAACAGCATCATCCACACCGTGAGGAGGATAGAGGCCGAGAAGAGGGGCAAATCCCGGAGGTGGAGCCCCGGCGCGCGCATCCGGTGCATGGTGGTGAGGAAGTTCACCGAGGAGACGGTCACCGAAACCGTGAACAGCGTGAGCGCGAGCATCGCGGCGGTGCCGCCGGGCTGGGGGGTGTACGCCGGAATCGAGAGCGGGGCGTAGGCCGTCCAGCCGCCGTCGAAGGTGCCGCCCATGAAGAACGACCCGATGAACAGCATCCCCGAGGCGAGATACAGCCAGTAGGACAGCGCATTGAGTCGGGGGAAGGCGAGGTCCTTCGCGCCGAGCTGGAGGGGGACGACGTAGTTGGCGAAGCCGAACGCGAACGGCGAGATGAACCAGAACACCATCAGCAGGCCGTGGGCCGTGACGGTCTGGTTGTACGCGAGCCCGGAGAGGATGGTGCCGCCGGGCGTCCAGAGCTGCAGCCGGATGAGCAGCGCGAGCACGCCGCCGAAGACGAGGAAGAACAGCGAGGTGACGATGTAGAGGATACCCACGTCCTTGTGGTTCGTCGTGACGAGCCAGCGCTTGATGCTGGTCTTCGGCGGGAATTCGTGGGCCTCGTCGGTGAGGGCGGGGCGCTCGCTGTGGGTGTCCTCCGCGTAGCCGCCGTCCGGGTGGATATCGGGGGTCATGATGCGGTGGTGTTGGCGTACCAGGCGTCGTACTCCGCCTGCGTGAGCACGATGACGGGGGCGTGCATCGCGGAGTGGCCGGCGCCACAGAGCTCATAGCAGTTCGCGCGGTAGGTGCCGGGCTCCGTGGGGATGGCCCACGTCTCCGTCGTCTGGCCGGGGATGGCGTCGGCTTTCACCCGGAGGTCGGGGATACCGAAGTTGTGGAACACGTCACGGGAGGTGACGAGGAACCGGACCTCGCGGTCCACGGGGAGCCGGAGCTCGCTCGTCCGGTGGCCGTTCGGGTAGACGAACTCCCAGCCGAAGCGGTACCCCTCGACGCGGATCTCCAGCACCTCGGCGTCCTCGGCGGGCCCCTCGACCTGCGGGTGGGTCGGCTGCTCGACGTACAGCAGGGTGCCGTAGCTCCACGCGACGAGCGAGACGACGACGATCGTCGAGAGGCCGAAGGAGACGAAGAGCTTCTTCCCCCCGCCGCTCCCCCGCGGGAGTTCACCGAGCGAGGGGCGGTCGCCCCCGTCCCCACCACCGGTACTGCGACCCGTGTCGCGGTACGTGTAGGCGTTCCAGCACATGTAGCCGATGACGACGACGCCGACGACGGTACCCAGGATCAGGAACACCCAGTAGATCTGCTCGAAGACGGCGGTTCGGGCGCCCCGGGGGATGAAGCCGCCGCTCCCCCCGTTGTGCAACGGCAGCGGAACGACCGGAACCTGGGTCATGCGTCTCCACCTATCTCACCCTACATAATCACAGCTCCGCTATATAACGGTTTTGCATGTTAACAGGGAACACGGCGACCTGCAGGGGGACGCTTCCCTATCTACACCGGGACGTGTCGTATCGGGTAGGTTAGTGGTTTTCGCGGGGACAAAGGTTTTCCCTTCGAGCGTGGTAGTACATGACATGGCTGACACTGATGCGCGAACGGAGAACGTGGGCGTCGACGTCGAGTTCGAGGAGAACGGCGAGCCCGACTTCGACACCCTCCTCGGCGTCATCACCGACGGGTTCGTCGGGGCCATCGGCGGGTTCGTCGGGACGTCGGTGATGACGGTGGTGCTGCTCGTGGCCACCACCATCGGGGTGTTCGACTTCGTGGCGTTCGAGGAGCTGGCGACGCTCTCCGGGCTGGCCGCGTTCGCACCGATGGACGCCCGGTCGTTCGGCTATCTCATCTTCCTGCTCGGCGGGATGGTGACGTGGCCGCTGCTGCTCGCGTCGCTCGGCTCGTATCTCCCGGGTGATCGCTTCGCGCTGAAGGGGATCCCCTTCGGGTTCGTCCTCTGGACCGGGTTCGCGCTGGCGTTCTACACCGGCCAGACCGGGCTCGCGCTCGCGGGCTACCTCGTGTTGACGCTCATCGGCCACTTCGCGTACGGCTTCGCGCTCGGGACGGTGTTCGACTACCTCTCGACCCGGCCGAAGACGCTCGTCTGAACGCGAGCCCGACCGTTCTTCTCACCGTCTAACGCCCACGCCCGCGTAGCCACAGCCCTCACACGCGCGGGTCGCGCTCGTCCCCAGCTCGTACGTCTCCATCCCCGCGCCACACCGCGGGCAGGCGTCCGCGCCGCCGGGGGTGACCCCCGCGACGACGAGCCGCACCCGGAGCTCCCCCGCCAGCGCCTCGTCGATGGCCGCCCCCCAGATGAGATGCGCCTCGGGCGGCACCCGGTCGCCGACGGCCTCGATCGCCTCCCCCGCGGTCGCGACGGACATCGCCTCGCCTCCCGCGACGTGGACGAGGACGCCCGTGGTCGCGTCCAGGCCGTCGAGGGGTTCGAGTGCCGACGCCACGGCCGTCTCCCCCGAGGGTTCCCGCCCCCGACAGAGCGCCGCGGCCCCCGTTCCGGCGAGGACGGTGTCGAGGTCCGCGAGGTCGACGTTCACGAGCCCGGTCTCCGAGACGAGCGCGACGATGGCGTCGACTCCCACGGCCAGCGTCCCCGCAGCGTCCGTGACGCCCCGCGGCGGGGGTGCGACGACCGCCGCGTCCGCCACCTTCCGCACCCGGGCGAGCGACTGTCGCTCGCCTTCGGTCTCCGGGGGCGGGGTGACGACGACGGTTAACGCCCCGGCGGCCCGGCCTCCCCGGGCCACCGCGGTCACCTCGGCGTGTGCCCCCGGCGTCGCCGCGATGAGCAGGACCGCACCGCTCTTGACCGCTCCCGGTAGCTCTCCGGGCGTCACGGTCGTGGCCGCCGTTGCGGTCGCTGCGGCCCGGCCAGCCGCACCACAGCCGGTGACGACGATTGCACCGCGGGGTTGGTCGGGGAGCGCCATCGCCCGGCGGTACTACGTCACCACGGATGACGCTTACCCAGCCTGTCGGTCCGTTGTCGGGTCGAACACCGTCTCGAGGAGCCGTCGTTCCGCGGTCCGAAGGTGGTACTGGTAGGTCGTCGCGGCGATGCCGAGCGTGTCGGCGAGCGCCGCGGTCGTACAGGCGTGGGGCCACTCGTAGTAGCCGCTGTAGTAGGCCAGCCGGAGGGCCTCCAGCTGCCGGTCGGTGCAGGCCGACTCGAGACGGGCACGAACGGTTTCGGCCGTCTCGGGGGCCGACTTCGCCCGGCGGGCGTGGAGTCGCATCCCCGGATACCGCTCCTGGAGGCGTTCGACGAACGGGCGGACGGCGTCGTCCGCGTCGAGCGTCACGATCACCGCAGTCTCCAGCGAGTCGGCCGTGAGCGCGGTCAGCGCTCCGCCGAACGCTCCGGTGGCCTCGACGAGGTGCAGGCGCTCGACGTCCACCCGGACGAGACACCGGTCCCCCTCGTCCACCACCGGAGTCGCCGCGTGGACCTGCTCGATCCCCGTTGCCGCCTCCACCAGGTGGTCGGCACTCGTCTCGGCCGTGAGGAACAACCGGTGTGGCGTC
Source organism: Natronomonas sp. EA1 (assembly GCF_051195035.1). Classification (NCBI taxonomy): domain Archaea; kingdom Methanobacteriati; phylum Methanobacteriota; class Halobacteria; order Halobacteriales; family Natronomonadaceae; genus Natronomonas; species Natronomonas sp. EA1. The sequence continues at coordinate 443,094 of NZ_JBNTJV010000002.1, read as the reverse complement.
CCCGGGACGACACCGCGGAGGCTCACCGGCGTGTCGAGCCACGCCGCGAGTCGGCTGAACAGCAGGTCGCCGTCGCTCCGGAGCTCCAGGGAGACGCCTCCCGACCCGAGCTGTGGCGCGGTCCGGTTCCGGTCGTGGAGGAGGTAGCCGATGACCTCACCGACGCTCGCGAGTACGGCGCGTTCCTGCGCGACGAGTTCGTCGGGGTGACGGAGATGGAGCAGGAGAACGCCCATTACCCCGTGGTGGGTACCGAGTGGGACCGCGATGACGGAACGGTAGTCGTGGCCGAGCGCGTCGCGACGATGGCGTCGCCAGCGGTTGTCGTCGAGGACGTCCGCGGTGACGGTGACGGACTCGGTCCGGATGGCCCGACGGGCGAGCGCCGCGATGGGGTCGTCCGGGGTGGCGACCCGGTCGAACACCGCGGACTCGATGGCCGGGTGCGTCCGGGCGTGGAGCCGGTCGGTCAAGTCGTCGTGCCCGACGATCCACGCGAACTGGTACAGCTCGTCGCCGGTGAACCGGTCGACGACCGTCCGTTCGAGCGCCTCCCGGGTGTCCGCGCGGACGGCGGCACGGACGACTCCCCGGACCGTCTCGTCGAGATGGGCCAGCCGCTCGAGTTGCCGGGTTCGTTCCGCACGGCGCTCGTCGCGCTCCCGCCGTTCGGCCTCCTGATGGAGGCGCTCCAGGACGGCTTCGAGGATGTCGACGAGCGTGTAGGAGAGCTGTCGGCGGCCGTTCGTGAGTGGGTCGGGTTCCGGGGAGCCGGCGACGACCAGCCCAGCGTTACCCAGCGGGAGGACGAGCCCCTGGTGGACGGGGAACGTCACCTCCGGTTCGGGGTGGTACGCGCCGTGGAACGGGACGACGGTCCCGGCGACGAACGCGTCCTGAAGCGGCCCTTCGGCGTCGAACTCGAGGGCGTCCGTATCGATGGTGTCGGGGTCGACCGCCTCGCTCCACGCCCGGAGGGTGAACGTCCCGGCGTCCCTGTCGAAGCCGTAGGTGGCGACGGCGGCGTAGTCGAGCACCTCGGCGACGGCGATAGTGATCCGGGAGGCGACCTCCCGCTCGGTACCACCTCCGATGAGCTGCCGGATATAGGTGTGAATGCGGCCCAGGCCGATCTCGTAGCGGTGGCGTTCGGTGACATCCTCCAGTATCGACACCGAGAGACCGTCCAACCCCCGTCCGTGGGTCGTTGTCACCTCAACTCGGCGTCGTTCGCCGTCGGGGCGATGGAGTCGACCCAGGTACCGCTCCGTCGGGGGCGCGTCCTCGATGGTCCCACCGGCCCCCGACCCGAAGGGCGGGGACGGAACGCCGTGCCGTCGTGCCGGGTGAATCGGCTCCAGCCAGTCGCTCAACTGTCGGCCGTACGCGTCGTCGCGGCCCGTCAGGCCGAGCAGTTCGACGGCGGCTGCATTCGCATCGACGAGACGGTTCTCCCGGTGGACGACGCTCGGCCGGGGAAGCGCGTGGAGGAACCGTCTCCCGGCCGACGCTGTCCCCCGCGCGGCCCGGTGGCACTGGACGGCCAGCACGTCCATCCCGGCCTCCGGGGTGAGATAGCCGTCGACTCCGTAATCGACAGCGAGGATGGCCAACTCACCGGTACCGCTGTCGTCGACGAGGACGACGGGTGTCGTGCCGAGTCCGGTCAACTGCGCCCGGGCCGTCTCCGTCTCCGTCGCGACGACGAGCGCGCAGTCGGCCCGACTGCCGTCAGTCCCCTCGATTATCTCGGCGTCGATTGCCGGGTCGATGGCGCCCAGGCGCGTCCGGAGTGCTGCGCTGGGAGGACCGTCACCGATCACGCAGACGGTCATTCGGTTCATGGTCATTCCGCCGAGCCAGCATGTATAACTGCTCTGCCGGACTCGGCGTTCGTTTCGGCTGGGACTCTAGTATGCTTGCCCCTTACTGCGGACAGGTCGTGCATACTTGAACGAGGGCTTACCCTATGCTGTGGCCTCGGTCAGGCCAATGACGAGGGACGACTTCGAGACGGCGGTAGACTGGCTCCGAGCGTGGCGACCGACGGACCGGACCCACCTGGGGCTGGTCTCCTCGCTCGCGTCGGGGTTGGGTGCCGCAACGGGCAAGCCCCCCCGTCGTCCCTCGAGCGGCTGTGACGTCGTCGTCGGTGCGGTTGCGGTCGCGGTCGTTCGCCCGGGTGACCTGCTCGAGCACACGACACTCGACCGGAAGCTCCGGGCGCTCGCCGCCACCTACGATCAGCTGATTATCTACGGCCCGAGCGTCGGTGGGGGGCTCATCGACCGTTGGCGGACCCGAGCACGGTACTACACCGCCGCCCGTCTCGGCGTGACGGCCGTGGCGTTCGTGACGGGCCCACCGCCGACGCACGTCCCCGACCAAACGCGGTGGTGGGCGGCGCTCGGCAACTGGCTCGCGGGCTGGTGTCTGTTCGCGATGGCACTGACGGCACTCCTCGCAGGGCTGGTGACGCTCTCCCCGCAGCTCTCGGTGTTCGAGCAGGCGACGCTGACGGCGATGGGCGTCACCTACTCGTTCGGGTTCCTGCTCACCGTGCTGGTCACCGGCGGCTGAGTCACCACCGGAACTCGAAGCGTGCACCGCCGTCGTCCCCCTCGTGGACCGAGGGGGTCCAGCCGTGGCTCTCGGCGACCTGCGCGACGATGGAGAGGCCGAGGCCGGCCCCCTCGCCGGTGGTGTGGCCGCTGGTGAACACCTCCTCGCGGCGGTCCGCGGGGATGCCGGGGCCGTCGTCCTCGAGATAGAACCCGTTCTCGAGGTCGCCGACGGTGACGGTGACGACCGGTCTCCCGCCGTCGACGGCGTTCCCGTCCGTTCCCACCTGGAGCATCGTCTTCGAACCGTGTTCCACGGCGTTCCGATAGAGGTTCTCGAACAGCGACCGGAGGTGGGGGATGCTCGCGTCGACGGTCTGCTCGCTCTCGACGTGGAGGTCGAGGCCGGGCGGGACGGAGGTGGCCGCCTCCTCGGCGACGGTGGCGAGCGGGACGCGTTCGGTCTCGAAATCCCCGGTCCGGGCGAGCGCGAGCATCTGATCGATGATGGTCTCCATCCGGTCGTGGGCGCGGATCACGCGGTCGAAGTGGTCGTGGTCGCCCACCTCTTCGCGCGCGAGCTCGGTGTAGCCACGGGCGACGGTGAGCGGGTTCCGGAGGTCGTGGCTCACGATGCTGGCGAACTGGTCGAGCCGGTCGTTCTGCGCCTGGATCCGCTCGCGCTGGCGGGCGGTTTCGGTCGCGAGGTAGCCGACGACGAGCCCGGAGCCGGCGGCGACGGCGGTGGCGTTCGCGGAGAGCATCACCGCCGTCGCGGTGGTGGCCACGGTCGACGGCGTGATGAGATACACCCAGAGGTAGATGAGGTTCCCGAGGAGGGCGCCGGCGAGCCCCCAGCGGGCGATGATCAGGTCGGGCTCACCGCGGCGGTGGTGGTCGACGGAGAGGACGAAAGTGCTGAGGATGACGGCGGCGGGGATGAGGAGGTGTTCGACGCGCGCGAACAGGTCGGTTTCGGGTTCGAGGACGACGTGAGCGGCGGTGAGCGCGAGCAGGAGCCCGCCGAGGATCGCAGTCGGGACTCCGGGCTCGCGTAACGGTATCCTGCCCCGTCGATCCCCCATCGTGTACTACCGTTGTCCACCTCTCGGTATAAACGCCGGGCTTGCTCCTCCGTGGTGTTCTTCAGGCGGCGACCGGTGATTCCACGTCCGCGAGGTACGCCGCGAGGTCGGTGGTCGTCACCATCCCGATGAGCCCCTCGGTGGGGTCGACGACGGGCATGTGGTGGAACCCCTCGGCGACCATCGTGTCGGCCACGTCGCGGATGGAGTCCTGTGCCCCGGCGGTGACCACGTCGGTGCTCATGTAGCGCTCGACGGTCGTCTGGGCCTTCGGCTGGCTGAGCGCGACGATGCGGACGAAGTCCGTCGTGGTGAGGATGCCGACCACGTGCCCGTCGTCGTCGGTGACCACGACGGACCCGATCTCGTTGTCGAGCATGACCGACGCCGCGTCCTCCACGAGCGTGTCGGGGGAGACGGTGTGCAGGTCGGTCGACATGATACGCGCCACGAAAATATCGTCCATGATTGTTGATGCCACTCATGGGTGATAAACCCTCTCACTATGGCAAAACCCTCTCAGTCGGCGGGTGTCGGGCGGTAGTTCCGGCTCACCGCCTTCCACGCCCCGGAGTGGAAGCGGTAGTAGTTCAGCGCCGCGGGGACCGCGGTCTCGGCGAGGAAGGCGAGATAGAGCCCCCACAGCCCGAGGGCGGTCGTCGCGCCGAGATACGCGAGGGGGATGGAGACGCCGAACATCCCGACCGCCTGCGCGGCGAACGGCCAGCGGGTGTCGCCGCTGGTGTCGAGCGCGCCCGCGGCCCCGCCGGAGACCCCCTGCAACACGACCGCCCCGCAGGCGGCGTAGACGAGCGTCACGGCGACGGGGACTGCGGGGTTCGTCGGGTCACCGAGGAACGCGACCACGATAGGCTCCGCGAGCAGGAAGACGATGCCGGCCGAGACGAGATACACCGCGACGGCAAAGCGGATGATCTCGCGGCCGTACTCCTCCGCGCGGTCCTCGTCGCCGGTGCCGAGCTCCTGGCCCACGAGCGAGGAGGAGGCCAGCCCGAACCCCCAGCCGGGGGTGTTCATGAGCCCCCAGATGCGCCGGGCGACGACGAACGCCGCGACCACCTCGCGCCCGAACAGGTTCACGATGAACAGCATCGGGAACTCCGCGACGGTCCAGACGCCGTTGCGCCCGACGACGGGGGCCCCGATGGTGACGATGTCTTTCACGTCGGCGTGGAGGTACGACCCCCGCGGGTCCACCTGTACGGGGAGGTCGCCCATGCCGGGGAGCCGCCCGCGGACGATGCCGACCGCGAACGCGGTCGCGACGACGACGTTGGACACGACCGTTCCGATGGCCGCGCCCACGACGCCCATCTCCAGCCCGAAGATGAGCACGGCGTTGATCGCGATGTTGGCGACCGCCCCCGACGCGCGAAGCACCATCGGCGTCCACGCGTCGTCCGTCCCGATGAACACGCGGGAGGCGACCAGGTTCAGCCCGGCGAAGGGGACGCCGAAGCCGACGATACGGAGGTAGTCCGCGCCGTACGCGAGCGCGACGGCGTCGTCGCTCACGATGCTCACGAGCTCCCGGGGGAAGAGATAAAACAGGAGGGAGACGGGGACGGTGACGACGAGGACGGCCAGCACGCTGGAGCGGACGGCCTGCCCGAGCGCCTCGGGGTCGTCCGCGCCGAACCGCTGGGAGACGAGGGCGATGGTGCCCGCCGCGAGCCCCCCGCCGAGCGCGAACGCGAGCCCCCAGTAGGGGGCGGCGAACCCGACACCGGCGATGGCCGCGCCGCCGAGGGCGATACCCACCATCGCCACGTCGACCGCGTTCTTCGACATCCGGGCGAGCCCCGTGACGATGCGGGGCCACGCCAGCTCCGTCACCCGGCGCACCCGCGGCTCCGCGACCAGCCCGAGCCGCGCGAGCAGCAGGCCGATGGCGAGGACCACGAACCGGACGGGGTTGGGAAAACGCACCTCTCGACCGTACTGACCGAGCGGTCAAGTGGGTTACCGTTCGCCCGCGCCGTGTGGCGTGTTCGCGGTGGGCGCTCCCCGGCACGCCCCGTCCACTCTGCCCCACCCGGCACGCCCCGTTCCTTCCCGCATCACCACCCACCCCTCATATCCGTTCACAGGAATCCCCAGACAGATGTTCCGTGCGCTGCTTCTCGCCTGGCTCCTCGTCCTCGCCGGTTGTTCGAGCGTGCTCCCCGGAGACCCGCCGGCCGCGCCCGGCGACGAGACGCCCGCCGAGGCCCCCGGAACGCTCGCGCCCGGCGTGACCGAGGGCGGGGTGAACTCGCTCGTCCTCGCGCAGGCGCACAACGACGCGCTGAACGCGACGAGCTACACCGTCTCGCGCACCCACACGGACCTGTATCTCGACGACCGGACGTACCGCGACCGACAGTCGTTCGTCGGGCGCTACGGCGCGGACGGCGCGTATCTGCTCACCTACGGCAACCCCGACCCCACCCCGGAGGTCCCCCACGACCGCTACGAGCTCTACGCCGACGGCGAGACGGTCGTCGTCGGGGGATTCTCCGAGGGCCGTGCCCCCGTCGTCGTCCCGGCGCTCGACGCCGACGGCGCCCCGCTCGACCCCGCCGACGGTCGGTACGAGCCCCTCGGCGTGCAGGAGCTGCACTTCATCCTCGGGGCCGTCGCCATCACCGACATCCGGGCGCTCGGCCCCGACGATGCGGGCTACGAGCGCTACGAGCTGTCGGCGACCCGGTTCCTCAAACCAGGGGAGGTCGCCGAGGGTGAGTCGGTCTGGGCCGACACGCTCACGAACCTCACCTTCACCGCCGTCGTCGACGAGCGCGGCATCGTCCACGCCTACGACTACTCGTACGACGCCGTCGTCTTCGACCGGCCGCTACGGATCACGGAGTCCGTCCGTGTGACGGCGATCGGCGAGACCGATGTCGAACGACCGCGGTGGCTCAGACCAGGCAGAATGAGGCGTCTCGCGGCGGCTCAGTCGTCCAGCTCGGCCTGGATGAACCGGCTGGCGGGGAGCCGCAGGTCGTCGAGGCCGGGGAGGTGTTTCACGTTGTAGACGATCTTCGCCTCCTCGGAGGTGGGGGCGGCGAGACAGGAGAGGCGAATGTCGCGGTCGGTCATCGACGGCGGGAGGATGTGGCTCGCCGGCATCGGCATCTCCCCCTCGACGACGGCGACGGCGCAGTTGGTACACGCCCCGCCGCGGCAGGCGAAGGGCCAGACGTTGCCGTCCTCCTCCGCGGCCTCGAGGAGAGTGTCGTTCTCGTCGACGAGGAGATGGCCGTACGACCCCGGCGCGAGCTCGGCGTCCGCGGCTTTCTCGAACAGGTCGTCGTCGGTGAGCTCCCAGCCGTGGTCGGTCATCGCCTGGTAGTCGAGGAACTCCACGCGCGTTCCCTCCACGTCGGCTTCCTCCTCGAACTCCACCGACTCCGGCTCGGCCTCCATCGCCGCCGCGTGGTCGTCGGCGTCGTACCCCGCCTGGATCCGTTCGTACGCCTGCTTGATGGCGAGGAACTCCCGAATCGACCCGCCCTGGTCGGGGTGGGCCTCCTTCACCCGCGCCCGGTAGGTCTCCTTGATCTCGGACTCGGAGGCCTCGGGGTCGATGTCGAGCACGTCGAACGGGGATGGCACACCCGTCCTTGGGGGCTCGGGCAATAAAGTCCTCTTTTCGCGGCAGTCGGGTTCAGTTCCTCCGGGGGTTCCGCTCGAGGATATCGAACACGTCGATGGCTTTGTACTCCCGATTTCGCTGCTGACCGGTCGTTTCCGTGAGGAGACCGTCGGCTTCCAGTTCGTCGATGGCGTTGTACGCCGTCGGTCCGGTTACGCCGAACCGTTCCTGCACGTCCGCGGGAGTGAAGTACGGAACTTCGAGGAGCGAACGGGCCAGTCGGTGACTCGTCTTCGTCTTCGGGTACTGCTTCTCGTACGACCGGCGAAGTTCGATGAGGTCGAACGTCCGCTGATAGGAGTCACGCGCTTGCTGTTCTATTCCTTCGATGAAGAAGGCTATCCAATCCTGCCAATTCCCCTCCTCGCTGACGGCTCGCATCTTCTCGACGTAGTCGTGTTTGTGGCGGTTGAAGTAGGCACTCGGGTAGAGATACGGCTCTTCGAGATAGCCTGCGGCACAGAGTTGCAGGACGACGAGCAGACGGCCGAGCCGACCGTTCCCGTCCGAGCACGGGTGAATCGTCTCGAACTGGTAGTGAACGATGGCGAGATCCACGAGTGGATGGTACTGGCCGCCCATCTCGATGTAGGCTACAAGCGAGTCCATCAGTTCCGGGACCATGTCGTGCGGTGGTGGCACGAACGGCCGCTGCCCTCCCCGCGGAGACGGAAGATGCACGTCGTGTGTCCGCCAGCCTCCCACTGTGTCGCCCTCGTTTCTGACGCCATCGAGGAGCGTTTCGTGGAGTGATTTGAGGAGGTCGAGCGTGATGGGTTCTCCGCGCTGCATCGCGGCGACCCCGTCTCGAAGCGCTTGCTCAGCGTTCAATACTTCGCGCAAATCGCGCGTCACGTCGACCGCTCGACCGTCGGCGTGTCGGGTGTGGTAGGCGTATACCTCGTCCATCTCCACGTCGGCACCCTCGATTTCGGCCGTTTCGACGGCTTCGAGTCGGCTGAGGGTCGTGTAGAGGACCGGGGCGAAATCGACGGTTCGACTGATGCCTGCCAGTCGGCCCAGTTCGTAGGACGTGCCTGCGATGCGCTCCGTGAGCGGCTCGTCGATCGGAATTGGGGATTCGACCGGTAGCTTGTCCGGGATGTAGTATGCGTGCGGGTGGGACTCGAGGTAGTGTCCGGGTGCTGTCTCGGGTACGGTTCGAGTCCGCATGTTCGTATAGCACGGCCGCGACTGTCTTAATAATATTGCTTATATAGCCCTCTTACTAAGCTGGCCCTCCGGGGCAGGCAATACACATTCTCGACTGGATTCTTTGATTCACACGTACCGTTGACTGCTTCACCGCCCGTCTCCTCCCGAGACGCTCTCCTCCAGCCCGGTGGTTCACTCCTGTCGGACGAGTATCTTCTTTCGCACAGGGCGTCGAAACCCCCAACTCCCCGCGTGCGGTTCTTCCGCCATGGAACGCATCACGACCGTCGACGAGGTGCCAGAGCACGGCTCGTTTCTCTTCACCGTGACGGAGCCGAACGGCCGCGAGGAGGAGGTCATCCTCGTCCACGCCGCGGATGGCATCGCCGCCTGGAAGAACTTCTGTATGCACGAACCGGACCAGCGGCTCGACAGGGGGGTCGGCAACGGCGCGGCGATGCGTGACTCCCAGATCATCTGTCCGCGCCACGGCTCGATGTTCGACGCGGAGACGGGCTACTGCGACAACGGCGACGCGCGCGGGCAGACGCTCGTGGAGGTGGAGATCGCCGTGAATCGGGGCGACGTCTATCTCACCGACGACGACCTGACCTTCGCGCACGTGGGCCCCATCGAGGAGGACGACGGGCTGCCCGACTCGACCTCCCACATCGGTTTTTAACCGACCGTCTCCACCACGACGGTCATCGCCGTCTCCCCGCGGTCCGTCACCACCCGCACGTCGTAGGCCACGGCGAGCGGGTGCGTCTCGCCGACGCGGTTCTGGACGACCACGCCCTCTCGCGCGATACAGGGGCCGAACTCCCGGCCCGCGCCGCCGGGGCACTGCTCCCGCGCGACGGTGCGCGCCGCGCTCTCGTTGTACGAGATCCGGATCGCCGTGCCCGTATCCAGCCGCGAGCGTTCGAGCGTCCGCAGCCGGGGGCGCAGCCGCTCGCGGACGCGGGTGACGGCCGTCTCGCGCTCACCCCACGAGTGATTGTGAGGAATTCCGACGCTGGCCTCGTGGGTCGCGCGTTCGAGGACCCGAACCGTGTTCTCCTCGATGTCGTCGTACTCGGCGCTCGCCGCCACGTCGGCGTGGTAGCCGAGCTGGAGGTACGCGAGCACCATCGGGACGAGCGCCACCGCGACGACGGCCGCCGCGACGAGCACCAGCTGCCCGCGCCCTCTCCGATTCATGCGTACCACACCCGTATCGTCACGTCCCCGTTCACCGTCGCGACCCGCGCGGTCCCGACCGTCACCCCCGGTGGAACGGGGTAGCCGACGGTTCCGTGTGGCGTCTCGACGCGGTACATGAGGTTGGCCGGGAGCACCCGTTCCACACGCCGAGCTAACGCGTCACGCTCACGGTCGAACGTCGCTGGGGACCGAGTGACCTCAGCAAGCCGCGTCGCGCCCTGATGCCGGGGGACCTCCCCCGCGAGCACCGTCGCCGCGTCGTCGGCGTACGCCTCCAGCTGTGCCTCTCTCGTGGCCGGGTCCGGGACGCCGAGCGCGAACCCCATCGCCACGGCGAGCACGAGGACGACGCCGATGCCGGCCTCGATAACCGAGAGGGAGAGCTGGCCACGCTCACGCATCGACGGTCACCTCCAGGGTGGCCTTCCGCGCTCGCGTGGGGAACGCGGTCACCTGCACCCCGCTCCCACCGTCGTGCCGGACGGTGGTGGTCTCGAACCGCGAGACTGCGACGGTGTAGGTTCCGGAGAGCCCGTCGTCTGCGTGGAGCACCACGCGCCCGTTCGCACGGACGGTGGTGACGCTCGCGGTCTCGGGAATCGAGAGCCGGACCCGGTCCGTGCGCCGTGGGAGGGTGGTCTCGTTGCCCGTCATCGTCCGGGTCGTGGGCTGTTCGGTGGCGACGAGGACGATTCTGCTCACTGTGGTCCCCGCCCGTGGCTCCCCGATCGCGGCGACCGTCTCCCCGTCGACCCGGACCCGGACGTCCCCCGCCGTGGGATACCGGGCTTCGAGCCGCTCGGCGTCGAGCGCTTCGAGGCGCGTCACGTTCAGGACGTTCCCGCGGCGCGTGAGGGGGGCGTCAGCGGCGACGAGCCGTTCGGCGAGGCCCACCGCGACGGCGCGTTCCGTCGCGTCACGCTGGCCGTCGGCGAGCGCCCCGTCCGCGAGGGTGACGGCGACGCCGGTGACCGTGGTCAACAGCAGGAGTGCGATGGCGAGCGCGGGGATGTTCGCCTGCGCCCTCTCCGCGCTCATTTCAGGGTCACCACCGTCCCCTCACCCGTCGTTTCGACTCGAACCGCCGACTCGTTCCGGCTCCACCACGCGCCCTCGACACGGGCCACGTGCGAGGGGAGCGCGAGCGGGACGCGCGCGTCGATACCGGGGTCGGGGTGGTCCAACACGAGCGTCCGGTCCTCGACGCGGAGGTAGTACCCCTCCCCGCGAATCGTGCGGGGGAGGTCCACCCGGTAGGTCGCCCGCGCCGCGGTGACGTTCGGCGGCACCGACTGCTGGATGCGCTGGGCCGCGCTCGCGGTTGCGCGCTCGCCAACCTCGTCGCCCGCCGTCGTCCGCGCCGCGGGGACGGCGTTGCCGAACAGCGTCGCCGTCAGCATGGTGATGAACAGCAGCGCGAGGCCGACTTCGAGGGTCTTGCCGACGACCGGGGAGACGGCACGCCGGTCGCGCCCGAGCCTACGCATGGCGCACCTCCAGCGCGAGGTCGTGGACCACCAGATACGCGCGGCGCTCGCCGTCGAACGTGGCGACGACGCTGTCGACCCCGTCGCCGTCGAAATCGCGGGTCGAGAGGGTCGCGCCCTTCGCGTGGAAGGTCTCGTTCCACGGGCGCGGGGTCGTCGTCTCGATGGCGACGGCGTAGGTGCCGTTCCCGAGGTCCCGCCGCTCGTGGGTCACGGTCGTGGTGAGGTGGACCGTGACGCCGCCCGTCCCCGAGACGCTCGCGGTGCCGTTTATTACTGGAGCGCCGACGATGAGCGTCTCCGGCCCCACGGTGACTGGCGGTGGGGTGTGGAGGTCTGCGCGCCCGGGCCCCCCGCGGATGACCGCGCCCGCCGCGAACGCCGCGCGGTCCCGCCCGGATGCGAAGACGAGGGCGTTCGCGTCGAGGGTCTCGACCACCCTCCCGTCTCGGAGCACCCGGAGCTCGCGCTCGACGGTGTGGAGCCGGCCCTCGGTGAACGAGACCTGTCCCCGGCGCGTGCCGGTCGTCGCCACGGGGTCGATTGCGCCGTCGAGCGAGTCGGCGACTCGGGTGGCGTCGGCGTGGCCGGCGTTCTCCTCGACGACCGCGCCGATGATCGCGGTCAGCGAGCCCATCGCGACGACGGAGACGCCGAGCAGGATGGCGACGCCGAGGACGTGCGACTGGCCTCTCATAACATCCCCGCCCCCGCGAAGACGACGTAGCAGACGGCGACGAGCGCCGCGGAGTGGAGCAGCGCCTCGTACTTCCCACGGGCGGCGCTTCCGGCGAACCAGCCGCTGGCGAGCATCGTCGCCTGCGTGACGAGATAGAACCGCCAGCGGTCGCGTTCGGGCTGGACCGCGTCCGGGTCGATGGCGACGCCGCCGGCATCCGAGACGGCCGAGAGCTGTGAGAAGCCGTCGAGGACGTTCCCGTTCACGGCGACGACGATGCCGATGACGAGGAGGGCGGTGGTCCAGCCGACGGCGACGTAGACGAGCATCGCAGAGCGCAGGGCTTTCCGCTCGTGGTAGAGCCGCCCCACCTCGGTCTGGAGGGTGTCGAAGACGGCGTCCGTCTCTCCGCCCATCTCCAGCGCGCCGGTGACGAGCCCCATCGTCTGCCGGGCGAGCGGGGTGCCGACGCGGTCGGTGAAGCGCCGGAGTGCCCCCTCGCGCACGGCGGTGTCGGGCCCGGTCGTCAGCCCGAGGGTGAACGCGAGGTCCTCCACGTCCGCCTGCAACGGACCGGAATCCACCTCCCGCGCGACCGTCTCGACCGCCTCCCTGAACGGCCGTCCGAGGCTCATATGCCCCGCGACGGCGTGGATGACGTCCTTGATCTCCCGGTCCTTGGCGTCGTCCAGCCGCGCCCGCCGGACGGCGACGAGCCCCACGGGAAGTCCGAACGCGACGTACGCGAGGAGGATGACGTTCGCGGGCCGGTAGCCGAGCCACCAGCAGAGCCCCCCGAGGAGGAGCGCGAACAGCCCTGCGGGGACCACGGCACTCGCGGGGTTCGTCGTCGCCGTCGCGAACGTGGCGAGGCCGCCGGGGCGCTCGTACTCCGGGGGTGACTGGTCCGGCGGCCGGAGTTGCATCACGACGAGCGCCGCGCCCGCGCCGACGAGGAGGGCGAAGCCCCCTGCCCCGGCGACGGCGAGCGCCCGGACGGTGACCGGGCCGAGCGGGGTCGCGACCTCGCTCGACAGGCCGGGCGCGAGCACCGCGATGACGGTGAGGATGATGACGAGGAGTGCGGGCAGGACGAGCAGGACGATGAACAGCTCCGCGACGAGTTCGAGGAAATCCTGTGCCCGCTGGCGGGCGCGGGCCTGCCGGTGGGAGAGCATCCGGGACTCCATCTCGAGATACCCGGAGAGGGCATCGCTGCCGGTGGAGGCGTGCTCCTGGAACTTCAGGAGGAACGGGGCGAGCAGGTCACGCGAGGGGGTGTCGCGTGCGGTGCGCCGGAGCGCGGCGTCGAGGCTTCCCGAGAGCTCCGCCCGGGTGAGCACGCGCCCGAACGCGGCGCTCGTCTCGCCGTAGGCGTCCTGGTTCGCGACTTTCCGGAGCATCGCGGCCCGGTCGTCGCTCCCGGTGGCGAGCGCGCGGAGGTACCTGACCGCACCGGGAAGGGTTCGCTCGATGTCACTCTGCCGGGCGCTCGCCAGCCACCGGAGGTAGAGCCCACCCGCGCGGACGGTGAGGTGTTTGGTGAGCCCGCCGACGAGGAGGGCGACGAGGAGGGCGACCGCTGGCCGTGGGAGACCCGGCGCAGGGAGGCGGTCCAGCACCGGGAGCGCGCCGTGGACCGTCGCCACGAGGGAGGCGAGCAGGTCGGCGGGGACGAGCAACACGAGCAGCGCGGTCCAGCAGGCCGCACCGAGGCCGGCGACCCACGAGAGGCCGTAGACACGAGCCAGGAAGCGCTCGAACGGCGTGGCGAGGTTCGCGGCGCGGTAGTGGTCCCGGTCGCGGGCGTGGCGCGTGCGGTCCGCGTGCCTGGAAAAGAGGGCGTAGAGCCCGCGGTCGAGGGGGTTCTCAGTCATCGGCCCCCATCGTCTCGCGTTCGACCGTCGCGGCTTCGTCCGTCCGGAGGTCGGCGAGGAAGCCGAACAGCTCGTCGATGTCGGTCATCCCCTCCTTTCTGATGTAGCGGACGTAGCGGTGTTTCCGCTGGAACTCCCGTTCGACGGCCTCGCGGGTCCGGTCGGTCCGCGCGGCGAGCCGGTCGAACGCCGCGCCCGCGTCGATGGCGTGCTCGAAGGCGCCGGTGTGGTTTCGGCGCGCGAGGCGGTTCCAACAGACGGTGGTGCCGTCCTTCTCGATGCGACCGCCGCCGAGCCCCGAGGAGGACTCGTACTCCCGCTCGGTGCAGAGTTCGACCACCTCGGCGACGTAGCGCTCGCCGTCGACCTTCCGGGGGAAGACGACGAGGTCGATCTCTCGCAGGAGGTAGGCGGGGAGTCCCTGCTCGATGACGCGGTTCACGAGTTTACCGATGTCTTCGGCGTGGAGCGTCCCGACGAGCCCGTGGCCCGTGTTGAGGCTCTCGCCGAACGTCCGGAACGACGCGGGGGTGTTGATCTCCGCGATGACCTCCGTGTCGGGATTGAGGTAGTTCGCCTCCGTCATCAGATCGGCCATCGAGACGGCCTTGTGCTCGCGTTCGTGCTCGCGCGTCGTCAGGGAGACGCCCGTCTCGTGGGGGAGCTGGACCTCCCGGGAGCCCTCGTCGATGGAGATGGGGCGGTTCTCGTAGGGGATAAAGGGCATGTGCGCGTTCATGAGCGTCGTCTTCCCGACGCCGGTGGGGCCGGAGAACAGCACGACCCCCTGCCGCTCGTAGAGCATCCAGAGCAGGGCGACGAGGTCGGTGGAGAGGGCGTCCCGGTCGACCAGCTCCGTGGGTGTCATCGTCTCCGCGGACTGCTTGCGGATGGAGATGTGCGGGCCGCGCTCGGAGATGACGGGCAGCGAGACGGCACACCGGATGGTCTCCCCCGTGCCCGCATCGAGGTTCACCTTCGCGGAGGGCTGGGCCGCGTTGAGTTCGGTGCCGTCCGCCGCGGCGAGCTGGGTGACGACGTTGACGAACGCCGTCTCGTCCTCGAAGGTGAGGTTGGTGGGCACCCGGCCCTCGTGGAGGTCGCTGCGGGGGACGACCTTCACGCGCTGGCCCACCTCGTTCGCCTCGATATCCTCCAGATGGGGGTCGCGGATGGGGATCGTCAGCTGCCCGTGGCCGACGAAATCGCGGAGGACGTAGTAGAGGAGGTCCGCGAGCCGGTCGCGGGCGTAGCGGTCGTTCGCGGGCGGGAGTGCGAGCTCGTACGCCGCGAGCGCGCTCCGGGTGCGGTGGCGCATCGTATCCAGCCACGCGCGGGTGTTCCGGGCGGTGAGCCGGCGGGCGAGCAGGCTCTCCGCGCGTTCGCGGACGAACGCCTCCCTGTCGTCGATGGGCCCGTCGACGCCCGCGTCCCAGACGCGTTCTTTGCACTCGTCGATGAGCTCGCGGTCGCCGGGCAGCAGGTCGGGTTCGAGGACGGCGTACTTGACGGCGAAGTGGTCGCCACCCAGGAGGTTCTCGCGGTAGAGGACGACGGGGATGGAGAAGCCGGCGAAGGGGACCTCGTAGCGGGCGACCCGCTCGGCGGCGAAGCGGTCGAGGTGGTCGGGGTCGCGGTCCGTCCTGGCGGGTGCGTAGTCGCGGGTGTGGACGACCAGCTCGCCGTCGGCGGTGTCCGCCATCTCGATCCGCCCGTCGAGTGCGAGCGGGGTCAGCCCCGCCAGACACCGCAGGTCGGCGAGCGCGTGGTACTCCAGCCGGCGGCGGCTCTCGGGGGCGAGGTCGGTGAGCCGGTCGATGACGGTCCGGTGTTTCGGGCCGAGCCCCTCCCGTAGCCGCTCCGCTGCGCCCTCCCGGGTGAGGGGTCGCGGGATGCTCGCGCCCTCGAAGTACGTCTCCACGCGGTCGAGCGCCTCCCGGGTCGCACGCGTGAGCGACGGCTCTCGCACCTCATACGAGAAGGGGTCGCCCTCGCGTATCGTGATCACGAGGTCGGGTGCGACGGTGTACTGGTCGAGGACGGTGGGGGCGTACCACGCCGCGGCCGAGTCGGGCGGCGTGGGGGCCGGCATCTCCGGACGAGCCATATAGGGTCAATTCGATACGGCTATTAATTTAAACTCTCGGATAGCGTAATAACGACCCATCGGATCTCCTGCGTGGTTTAGGTATCCCTAAAATCCGATGGAACTATGTTTGTTTAGGGAGACCTAAAACCGATGGCGCAGAACACGAGGGACACGAGGGTCACGCGGAACACGAGCGACGGGAGCGACACGGGTGGAGCGATGTGGGTCGGTGTGCGGGCGCCCGACCCGTGTCGGCGTGGGACAGGGCGGTCGGACACCGACCAGCCCGGTGTGGAGCAGTTCGGTGGACGACGGGTCGCGGGCGCGACCGGGGCGTGGTGAGATGGGGGGCTCGCTCGTCGCCCTCCGGCTGCGGGTGGAGGCGCTCGCCAGCGAGACGGGTGAGTACGCCGTGGTCTGCGCCTGCCACGGCGACTCCCCGGTCCCCGCCGACGGCCTCCGGTTCGACGACCGACCGACCGCCCGGGCGGCGGCGCGTGCGACCCGGGCGTACCGGGTCGCCCTGCGGCGGTACGACCCCCGGACCTCGCTGTGTGACCCGCTCGTGTGCCACGTCGGCGGGGAGCCACGACCCACCGCCGCGTCCCCGTGAGATGGCGGGAGCTCCACAGTACCTGCTGGCGCTGTACATCGCGGAACACCGGGAGGCGCCCCCGGTGTCGCCGGGGGTGGTCGCGGACCTCCTCGACCGGTCGCCCGCGACGGTCACCGAGCGGTTCCAGCGGCTCGCCGAGGAGGGGCTCGTGGAGTACGAGCCGTACGAGGGAGTGACGCTCACCCCGGCCGGACGGCAGGCGGCCGAACCACTCCACGAGAGCTACGTCACGGTGTCGTGGTTCTTCCGGGTCGTCCTCGAGCTGGACTCCTCCGAGCGGGAGGCGATGGAGCTGGCGGGCGCCGTCTCTCCGGCCGTCGCCGAGCGGCTGGCGGCGCTGCTTCCCGTGGAGGAGTCCCCCTCGCTGGAGGCCGAGTGACGGCGTGCCGAACCGGACGATTTATTTTTAGGGTGGCCTAAAGAGCTCCCATGAGTGCCGAGCTGCAGTCGCAGACGGATGACACGGGCCGGTCGCGCCCCATCGAATCGACGGTCACGAGCTGTCGGAGCTCCCCCGGTCGGGTCGTCTTCCTGGAGACCGGCAACACCGACGGCTGGATCGCGAGCGACACGACGACGGAGGTGACCCGGTGATGAGCGACGACCAGGTCGACTCCTCGGAGGTCGAGGAGGTCGAGGAGCGGACGACCATCCGTGCCGGCCGGAAGTTCGAACAGGAGTTCCGGCTCGACGCCGCGGAGGCGGGGGAGTTCCTCATCGCACTCGGCGAACAGCTCCGCGACGACGACGAGCTCACCATCGCGACCGAGGAGTGGGAGCTCCCGTTCGCCTTCGGCGAGCCGGTCGAGCTCGAGGTCGACTTCGACGGCGTCGGGGAGCCGGAGCTCGAGATCGAGCTGGAGCTGCCGGGTCGAACGGACGAAAAAGCGCCGTCGGTCGAGTAACCGCGCGTCCCTTCTCGCTTCAGTTGGTCGCCGATTCGAGGACGAGCGTGTCGTCCTCGAGGTAGTGCTCGACGTGGTGGGTGTGTTCCTCGAGCGTCTCGAGCTGGCCGCGCAGCATCTCGCCCGTGGCGTAGTCGCCGAGCCCCTCGGCGAGCTGGATGTGCTCGCGGGTGCTCTCGATGATGTCACCCATCATCTCCAGGTCGTTTTCGAGGGAGGTGCGGATGTCGTAGACGTCCTCGTCCTCCGGCTCGACCGTCGCGTTCTCGGCGAGGGTGGTCATGCTGGCGTGCGGGACGCCACCGAGCGCCTGGAGCCGCTCGGCGATGGCGTCGGCCGCGTCCTCCACGTCCTCGTAGACCTCCTGGAGGAAGCGGTGGAGCTCGAGGAACTCCGCGCCCGAGACGTTCCAGTGGTGCTTGTGGAGCTGGTGGTAGAGGACGTACGCGTCCGCGAGGTCCGTGTTCAGTGCGTCGATGATCTGTTCCGCCTTCTCCGTGTCGAGCCGCAGCGCGTTCTCCTCGACGGTGCCGGCCTGACGACGGGCTGACTTCTGTGTACTCATTTCACTTCGGGATACGCCCTCCACCGGCTTATAACTTTTCAATATCTAAACAACTTTTCGCCGCACCTAAAAATCTCTCACGGGGCCGTCTCTGTCGGTTCGCTCAGTGCACAACGTGTTTCGTATCTGCGATCTGGTATTTTCTGTTGGCCCGCATCGGCAGCCACCGAGACGGGGAGGAGTGACAGGGCCGAGGGGAGCGCGGCCGAGTCACGCGGCGGCGTCGTCCCGCTTGACGCCGGTGAGCTCGAACCGGGCGCCCCCGGCCTCGCTCCCGGTGACGTCGATCCCCCACCCGTGGATCTCCGCGATGCCGTCCACGATGGAGAGGCCGTATCCCGGGCTGTCGGCCGTCGAGAAGCCCGACTCGAACACCTTCTCGCGCTGGTCGGGGGCGATGCCCGTCCCGTCGTCCGCCACGTAGAAGCCGTCCGCGAGGGGGCCGACCCGGACCGTCGTCGCCTTCCCGTGGTCCAGCGCGTTCCAGAAGAGGTTCTCGAACAGCCGGCGGAGCTGGCTCTCGTAGGCGCGAAACGTCATCTCCCCCTCGACGGTGAGCACGGCCTCCCGCGAGGAGACGGTCCCCCAGGCCGTCTCCGCGGCCTCCCGGAGCGAGACCGTCGACAGCTCCAGCGAGTCGCCGCGGGCGACCTGCAGCAGGTCGTCGATGAGGTTCCGCATCCGGTTGTGTGCCCGCGCGACGCCCTCGAGATGCTCGAAATCCTCCGTCTCCTGTGCCAACTCGAGTTTCCCCTCCGCGACGTTCAGGGGGTTTCGGAGGTCGTGTGACACCGTGTTGGCGAAGGACTTCAGGATCTCGTTGCGGTACTGGAGCTCGCTCTCCTGGCGTTTCTTGTCGGTGATATCCCGCGAGTGGACGAACAGGCCGTCGTCGACGGGGTAGACGCGCAACTCCACCCAGTTGTCGTGTGGTTCGAACTCCACCTCCAGCTCCACCTCCTCGCGGGTCGCCATCGCCCGCTCGAATCCCGCCTGAATCCGCGTCTCCTGTGCCCCCGGAAAGACGTCCCAGAACCGCTCGCCGACGACGTCGTCGGAGGTGAGCCCCGTCCGGTCGGCGATCCGCTGGTTCCAGTAGGTGACCGTCCAGTTCTCGTCGATTGTGTAGAAGCCGTCCGTCTGCTCGTACAGCTGGACGAGCCGGTCCTGAGCGATCTTCGCCCGGTGTTCCGACCGGCGTCGGCCGACGAGGTTCCGGATCTGGTTCGCCAGGAGCTCGTACACCTCCGTTCCGTTCTTCTGCAGGTAGCTGTCCACGCCGGCCTGGATCGCCTCGCTCGCGATCTCCTCCGACCCCTGCCCGGTGAAGAGCACGAACGGGAGGTTCGGATAGTGCTCCCGGACCCCTTCGAGGAACTCCAGCCCGTCTTTCCCCGGCATCTGATAGTCGCTGACGACGCAGTCGATCGGCTCGTCGTCGAGCCGGTCGAGCCCCGCCGAAGGGGTCGAGGCCGTGAGTACCTCGACGCCATCGTCCAACCGCTCCAGATACGCCCGGACGAGCTCCCCGAACTGCGGCTCGTCGTCCACGTGGAGGACGAGGATCTCCTCGTCCCGTCGCTGACTGCTCATCTATTATTGCTGTCTCTTCTCGGGACGAATATATGTTTGGTACGTGGGTGGTACAGCCTCGTACCTTCAAACGGCTCGAGGCTCGTAGCTAGACAAATGGATTCCTCTATTGAGGACGTGGAAGCGCATATCCTCCAGTCGAAATACCGACGCCACGTGCTCGAGCATCTCGCGACGGACGGCCCCGCGACGCCCAAGGAGATCGCGACCGCGACGAACGACCGTCGGCCACACGTCTCGCGGGCGCTCGGCGAACTCCGAGAGACCGGCGTGGTCGAGCTCCAGGTCGCCGAGACCAGGACGGTCGGCCGGTACTACGACCTCACCGAGATAGGGCGGTCGGTCTGGCCACACCTGCGCGCGGAGCTCCGGAACGTCGAGTGGGTCGTCGCGGAGCCGGCGACACCGGAGACGGAGACGGCCGTCGAGCTGGCGACGGAGGAGTTCGGTGACTGCCTCCGCTTCGTCTCACACTACGACGGGGAGACGCTCCGTGTCGTCTACGCGGACGCGGACGCCTTCGCGGCGTACACAGACGTGGAGTTCGAGGAGGCGGTCCGGACGCTCGTCTTCGACCACGCGCTCGATGACCTCTCCGTGGCCGACCAGGCGTGCTGGTCGGAGGTGACCCACTTCGACGACTTCTCGCTGCTCCGCGTCCGGGTCTCCGACACGTCGACCATCGCCATCTCCTTCGACCGCGGGGGGGACGTGCTCACCCCGGCGTTCGCCCAGCGCATCGTCGACGTGTTCGCCGAGGCGTAGCCCCCTGGCCACCCCATTTATGCCACCCTCGTCCGAGGACGAGATATGTCACCACCCTACGACCGCGTCCGCAACTACGCGGACGGCGAGTGGGTCGAGCCGACCGGCGACCACGCGGAGCCGGTCACGAACCCCGCGACGGGCGCGGAGCTGTCGACCATCCGATTCGCCAGCCCGGCGGACGTCGACGCGACCGTCGAGGCCGCCCACGCGGCGTTCCGCGAGTGGCGGTCGACTCCCGTGGAAGAGCGCATCCAGCCGCTGTTCCGCCTGAAATCCCTCCTCGAGGAGCACCACGACGAGCTCGCGCGCACGCTCGTCCGCGAGCACGGGAAGACGCTCGCGGAGGCGAAAGGGGAGCTCCGCCGGGGCATCGAGAACGTGGAGGTCGCCTGTGGCATCCCGTCGATGATGCAGGGCGGGAGCCTCCAGCACGCCGCGCCGGATATCGACGAGCGGGCGGTGCGCCAGCCGCTCGGGGTGTTCACGGCCATCACGCCGTTCAACTTCCCCGGGATGATCCCGCTGTGGTTCCTCCCGTACGCGGTGGCGACGGGCAACGCCTTCGTCCTCAAACCGAGCGAGCGGGACCCGCTCACCAGCCAGTACCTCTTCGAACTCATCGACGAGGCCGGCTTCCCGCCGGGCGTCGTGAGCCTCGTCAACGGGGGGAGAGCGACCGTGGAGGCGCTCATCGACCACGAGCAGGTCGCGGGCGTCTCCTTCGTCGGCAGCACCCCCGTCGCCCGCGCGGTGTACGAGCGCGCGGCGGGCGCGGGGAAGCGCGTGCAGGCGCAGGGAGGCGCGAAGAACCACGTCATCGTCGCCGAGTCGGCCGACATCGAGTTCGCGGCCGAGCAGGCCGTCTCCTCCGCGCTCGCCTGCTCCGGCGAGCGGTGTCTCGCCAACGACGTGATCCTCGTCCACGAGGCCGTCTACGACGACTTCCGCGAGGCCGCGCTCGAACGGGTCGAGAGCCAGACCCTCGGCGACGGGCTCGACGAGGCCACCACCGTCGGCCCGCTCATCACGCCCGACCACGAGGCGCGCGTCCGCGACATGGTCGAGACGGGCATCGAGGAGGGGGCCGACCTGGTCCACGACGGCCGCGACTGGGCGCCCGATGGCGAGAAACTCGAGGCAGGAAACTTCCTCGGCCCCTGTCTGTTCGAGGGGGTCACGAGCGAGATGACGCTCGCACAGGAGGAGATCTTCGGCCCCGTCGTCTGTCTCGCGGCGGTGCCGGATTTCGACACGGCGCTCGCCCGGCTGAACGCGAGCCGCTTCGGCAACGCGGCGAGCCTCTTTACCGAGTCCGGGCGCGAGGCCCGGCGGTTCACCGAGGAGGCCGAGGCCGGCAACCTCGCCATCAACGCGGGCACCGCGGCCCCGATGGCCTTCTTCCACTTCGGCGGGCGGAAGGCCTCCTTCTTCGGCGACCTCCACGCGCAGGGCCAGGACATGATCCAGTTCTACACGGACGAGACGATCGTCATCGAGCGCTGGGACTACTAGTCACTCCCCCTCGAACGACGGCTCCCGTCCCTCCAGCCGCGCCCCGAACCCCTCTTTTCGATCCGCCGTCTCGTACAGCGGCATGGCGAGGTCCGCCTCCATATCGAGCCCCTCCTCGAGGGGGAGCTCCAGCGCCCCGTTGAGGGCCGTCTTCGCGCGTTCCATGCCGAGCGGGGCGTTCTTCGCGAGGTCGTCCGCGAGCGCGCGGGCCCGCTCGTCCACCGCGTCGTCGGCGCACACCTCGGTCACGAGGCCGATGCGCTCGGCCGCCGCGGGGGCGACGTACTCCCCGGTGAGGACGAGCTCCTTCGCCTTCGCCAGGCCCACCAGACGGGGCAGGCGCTGGGTCGCCCCGCCGTGGGGGAACACCCCCAGTTTCACCTCCACGACGCCGTAGGCCGCCTCCGCCCCGAGGACCCGGAAGTCGGCGGGGAGGGTGAGCTCGAACGCCCCGCCGACCGCGGCGCGCTTGATGCCGGCGACGACCGGCCGGGAACAGTTTTCGATGCGGTCGAACAGCGTCCGGAGCTCCTGAGTGATGGCCTCCATCGTGGCGCGGTCGCTCTCGTGCATCATCTCCAGATCCATCCCGGCGGAGAACACCGGCCCCTCGCCGAGCAGGGTGACGGCCCGCACGGCCTCCAGCTCGCCCACGCGCTCGAACGCCGCGGTCAGGTCGGCGATGAGCGGTCGGTTCATCGCGTTGCGTTTCTCGGGTCTGGACAGGAGCACGTCCGCGCGGTGGCCGTCCCGCTCGATGCGTGCGAGGCCGTTCGGCAGCTGTGTCGCCATGGCTCCCCGTCGGTGGCCACCAGGAAAAAGGTCGGTTACGGTCGGTTCGCACCCGCTGTGCGTCGTCCGCCGCAGCGAGTTCCGTCGGCGTGGACGGCTCAGTCGTCGTCCGCCGCGGGGGCCGGCTGGCCGTGTTCGATCGTCGTCCCGAGCACGTCGAGGAACGCCGCGAGCCACTCGGGGTGGTCCGGCCACGCCTGCCCGGTGACGAGGTTGCCGTCGGTGACGACGCCGTCGACCCACGCACAGCCCGCGCCCTCGACCTCGTGGCGGACGGCGGGGTAGGCGGTGATGGAGCGTCCATCCAGTACGTCCGCCGCGGCGAGGATCTGCGGGCCGTGGCAGATGGCCGCGACGGGCTTGTCGGCCTCGAAGAAGTGCCGGACCGTGTCGAGCACCGCGTCGTACGTCCGGAGGTACTCGGGCGCGCGGCCGCCGGGGACGACGAGCGCGTCGAACTCGCTCGGGTCCACGTCCTCGATGGCGGCGTCGACGGCGAAGTCGTGGCCGCGCGTTTCGAGATACGTCTGGTCGCCCCGGAAGTCGTGCACCGCCGTCTTCACCGTCTCTCCCTCCCCCTTCTCCGGCGCGACGGCGGTCACCTCGTGACCCACCATCGTCAGCGCCTGATACGGGACCATCACCTCGTAATCCTCCACGAAATCGCCGGCGATCTCGAGGATCTGCTTGCCAGTCATTATCTCACACCACTGGAGTGTAGCGGGAACACGGGGTTAACTGTTGTCCCGGGAGTGTTCGGGGAACGTCGTTCCGGCACCGAGCGGGTGTCTCACGGCGTGACGTGTTCGGCCAGTCGGTGACGTAATGCGCGTCCCGGAGCCCCGTGCGGATGGTGACACGACGTGCCATGCCCGTTCCACTCGGCGGACGACGCCGAGCCCGACAGTACCGAGCAGACGGTCGACGAGGCCCGCGACGACCGAGGGGTCGAGCGCCGCGAGTTCATGAAATCCGCCCTCCTCATCGGCGGGACGAGCGCCTTGGGGACGGCCACGAGCCTCTTCGGCGTTCCCGAGGCGGCCGCCGCGGATGCCCCGGTCAGCGTCGCTGCGCGGAACAACCGACAGCACGCGTGGGACCGGTGGGAGACGCACCTTCCGGATCACCAGCAGACGGTGCCGCCGGCGTACCACCTGGTGCTCCTCGCGGACTACGAGGGGGACGGAGCGCCGACGCCGGCCCACCGGCGCGAGGTCGCCGCGGCGTTCGAGCAGCTCGAATCCGCGTTCGCGTGGGGCCACGAGGGGCTCCTGTTCACCGTCGGCTACTCGCTGGGGTACTTCCGGCGGTACGACGAGCCGCTCCCGCCGGGGCTCGACCCCGAGGTGGACCCGACGAACAAGCCGGGGTTGCTCGGGGCACGGACGCTCATCGACGCCGCGGGCGTGACGCTCCCGCGTGAGGACCCGGTCGCGGACACCCACGACGTCTGTCTCCACCTGGCCAGCGATCACGTCCAGACCCTGCTCGCCGCGGAGGCGGCGCTGTGGGGGGAGCGGGAGTCGGCCCACGGGGTCACGTTCGAGGCGACGCTCGACGGCATCCTGACGAAGCCGGCGTCGTATCCGGACCGCCGGGTGGGGTTCGCCGGCCACGACGCGCTGGAGGCGGAGGGCGGCGAGGAGGAGCCGGATGGCGTCTACCCCGACGACATCCCGGAGGCCGCGGACCTCTCGATGGGGTTCAACGACCAGTACCGCAACAGCGTCCCCCGCGAGACGGACGCGACCATGCTCGAAGACCAGCAGCTCGTCGAGCCGAAACCCCCCGGCGTGTTCGCGCAGGGGACGATCCAGCATCTCTCGAAGCTGGACATCAACCTGAGCGAGGACGCCGGCGAGCGGGAGGGTGGGTGGTACGACGATCACTCGGCGGCGGAGCGCCGCCAGCAGATGTTCAGCCCGGACCACACCGCCGAGAACACCGGAGAAGTGGGGGAGGCGCTGGGGAACTCCACCGCGGCGGGGGAGACGGCGATGCGGAACCTCGACGCCGACGAGCCGGACCTCGCCGAGCGGACCGCACAGCACGCGGCCGAGCACGACCGGGTCGGCCACGCCCAGAAGACGGCGCGGGCCCGGTTCGACCTGCAGGAGCGCATCACGCCGGCGGGCCGCGAGCGGCTCTCGGGTGGCGAGGAACCGCTCCCCGCGGACGAGCGGGAGAACACGGTCGGCACGGCCGGGGAGCCGTACGACGAACCCCTGCCGGGCCACGACGGGACCCAGACGACGGAGCAGGTCATCCTCCGGCGGGACGTGGACACGGTCGATGGGAATCGACCGGGGAACCACTTCATCGCGCTCATGCGGTTCGCGCCGTACATGGCCTATATGCGCCGGGCGATGAACGGAGTCGAGTTCGAGACCGGACAGTTTGGCCTCGACCCGGACGCCGACGGGCTCGACCACTCGGGTGACGTTCCCGACGAGAACGACGGCATCGTCCACTACGTCACGACGCAGCGGCGCGGGAATTTCCTCGTCCCGCCGCTCACGCTCCGGGCGCTGCCCCATCCCCGCGGGGAGCCGGTCAGCATCTCGGTCACCCGGCGAGGCGACAGCTACGTCGTCGAGAGCGACGACCTCCACCGGCGGGCGGTCGACCCGGAGACGGTTCGATTCGGGTGGTTCTACGACGTGAACCGGGGGCGCGGGGCCCGCCCGAGCCGGGTGTCGAACCGCGGCGGGACGTTCACCGCGGTGTTCCCGGCGAGCGAAACCGGCATCGACGCGGCTCCCGGCGGCCCGAACGGGGACGACGACGTCCGACTCCGGCTGTTCGCCAAGCGGTCGGACAGCCGCCGGCCGGTCCGCGGGACGGCGAGCCTCCGGACGGTCACCACGGGCGAACGCGGGGCGGGTCGCGGTGACGAGCGCCGTGACGACGGAGACGGTGAGGACGGGGAGCGGGACGAGGCGGAGCGTGGGACCGGCGACGACGAGGGTCGCGGCGATGGGGGCCGCGATGGGGAACGCGGGGCGGGCCGCGGCCGTGGCGACGGAAACGCTGGCCGGGGGAACGGTCGGGGGGCCTGACCGGGCCCCCGCTCACGCCGGATCGGGGAGGTCGGCCAGCCGCGCCTCGAAGCGTTCCCGACGGTCGGCCAGCCGGTCGGCGTCGGCGAGCGCGATGGCCGACGTACACCCGTCGCGGGCCGCCGCGACGGCTCCCGCCTCCTCACAGGCCGTGACGAGGCCGTCGAGCGCGTCGAGCGCGAGCCCGGTCGCCCCGGCGTCGCGGGCGAGTTCGGCGCTCCGCTCGTAGCGCTCTTGCGCCGCTGCCGGGGCGTTCCGCGCCAGTTCGAGATCGCCGAGCGCGCGGAGGGTTCGGACGCGTTCGAGCGTCTCCCCCGTCTCCTCGGCCAGCCGCAGGCTCGCGTCGAGCCGGTCGGCGGCGGTCCCGTACGCGCCCTCTCGGAGTGCCACCAGGCCACGAACGCGGAGCGCCCCGATCTCGGTATCCGGGTCGTCGACCCCGTCACAGCGGTCGCACGCCTCGACGGCGTGGTCGCGCGCGGCGGCGAGGTCGTCGTCGGCCAGCGCCGCGTGGGCGAGCGCGACGAGCGCGTCGACGAAGACGCGTCCCTCGGCGTCCGGGTCGAGCACGTCGACCGCCTCCTGGGCGGTCTCGATCGCGGCGTCGACCTCACCGCGCAGTCGGTGGGTCCGGCTGAGGCCGGCGAGCGCGAGCCCCTCCCGGAGCGGGCGACCGACCTCGCGGGCGAGCTCGAGGGCGTCGCGCTGGTGGCCGGCCGCGGTCTCCAGGTCGCCCCTCGCCGTGGCGATGCTCGCGAGGTTGACGTAGGTCGCGAGCTGTGCGTCGCGTTCGCCCCGCTCGCGGGCGGTCGCGAGCGCCTGCCGGCCGTACTCGGCCGCGTCGTCGAGCGCCCCGCGCTCGCGGGCGACGAAGCCGAGGCCGTTCAGCGCCCGGCCGGCTTCGCCGCGGTCACCGACCGCCCGTGCCAGGTCGAGCCCGGCTTCGAGGTGGTCCGCGCCCGCGTCGAGGTCGCCGGCGTAGACCGCGACCGTCCCGCGGTCGATCCGGGCCTCGGCCAGCCCCCGCCGGTCGCCCACCGACGCGTACCCCTCGATCGCCGCGTCGAGGTGGTCCGCGGCCGCCGTCAGGTCGCCGTCGGTGAACGCGATGGTGCCGAGGAGGGTCCGGCTCGCGGCCCGCTCGCGTTCGTCGTCGAGCACGTCGGCGGCGTCGAGCGCGGCTTCGGCGTGGCGGCATGCGGCGTCGAGGTCGCCCAGCCGCTCGGCGACGAACCCCAGCCCCCGCCGCCCCCTGACGTAGAATCGCGCGTGTGTCGGATCCACGTCGTCCACGACCAGCGGGTCCGGTGCGGCCGCACAGAGCCGCTCGAACCGTGCCCGCGCTGTCTCGAACGCGCCGGCGGCGAAGCGCATCCCGCCGCGGGCCGCGAGACAGCGCAGCGTCGCCTCCCGGTCGAGCCCGTCGGGCGTCTCGGTGTCGAACAGCGGGGCGAGCTTCGGCCACTCGGTGCCGACGCGGACCGTCGCCACGACCGTCTCGGGGGCCACGTCGAGCCGATCGTCGTCGAGCAGCGCGTGGAGCCCCGCGGCCAGTCGGTCGGCGGCGTCGGCCTCACGCGCGTCCAGCAGGTGGGCGAGGAACTGGACTGACCACGCGCCGTGGACCGTTCGGAACCTCCCGTCCTCGCGGGTCCCGAAGCTGACGTGTCCGTCGAGGGCGTCGAGGGCGCGGTCCGTCGAATCGCCCGCGACGGCCCGGACGTGGTCGGGCCGGACCGCGACGCCGGCCGCGTTGAGCGCGTTGACGAGGAGGGCGGCGTCGACGGCTCGGTCGCCGGCGTCGACGACGGTCCCGTAGGCGGCGGCCACGTCGTCGTCGAGCGTGGTGGGGTCGCCGTCCCCGCCGGCGGCGTGCATCGCGAGTCGGTGGGTGAGGAGGAACGCCTCGCTTGCGGGAGCCGACGCGTCGACGTCGTCCCGGACGGCGGCCCGCAGCTCGTCGCCCGGCACGTCGATGCCGACGGTCTCCTCGAACCGGTCGACGAGTCGGTCGCAGTCCCGGCCGAGCAGCCGCGGCATCGTCACCACTTCGACGCGGTCGGTCGCGGCCAGGTCGCGGCCGGTGGCCGGCCCGTCGTCGGTCCACTCCCCCTCTCGGGCGTCGAACAGGAACGAGACGTCGGTATCGGCCAGCCGGGCGGCCGCCGTGAACGCGGCGCTGGCCTGCGGCCGGACGGCGTCCTCCACGACGACGAGCGGCCGGCCGTCGGCGTGGTCGAGCGTCTCGACGAGGGTCTCGACGGCGTCGAACGGGTCGCCGCGGCCGCTCTCACGGTAGTACACGTCCCCGCGGTCGTCCCGGTACCACTCGCAGGCGACGTGCTTGCAGACGGTGCTCTTCCCGCAGCCGGGGGGCCCGACGAGCGCCACGTCCGTCCCGGCTTCGAGGCGGCGGCGGAGCGCCGCGGTCAGGCTCCGGGGCTCACCCTCCGTCTCCAGCGTCCGGTCGGCGGCGTAGCCGGTCTGGACCGCCGGGAGGTCGAGGCCGGCCCGCCACGCGGTCACCGGGTCGGCCGTCGGGCGGTCGGCGAAGAACGCTCGTGTGAGGTGGACGAACCCCTGTGCGTCGAGGGAGGGGCCGTCGGCCCGACTCGCCCCGACCCGGTCGGTGGCCGGCTCGCCGTCGGCCTCGACCGCCGCGATGCGGTCGTCCGCCCACGCCACGGCCGCCGGGGTCTCGTTTTCGAGGAGGCCGCTGACGGTGCCGTCGTCGGAGAACACCACGAGCGAGACGCGCGGGTCGCCGTCGTGGGTGGTGCGGACGAGCCCGTACGGCGGTGGGTCGCCGACGACGAGCGTGAACCGACCCGTGTCCGCCATCGTCGCCATTCGCCGGGGGAACCGCGCCCGCAGCGTCTCGAAGAGGGAGGTGGAGACGACGAGCGTCGCCGTCCCGCCGTCGGTGCAGACGTGTTCGTAGAGCAGTCGCAGGTGCCGGGCGGTGTCGAGCGATGGGAGCACCGCGTGGTAAGTGTCGGCGGCGGCGACGGTCTCGTGGAGGCGCTCGACCGGGCGGTAGGGCGTCGGCTCGTCGGCCGTAACCGTCTCGCCACCGACGACGGCGCTGGCGTCGAACGGGGCGTCCGGCGGGATCGGGGCCAGCACGTCGGTCGTGGCCGCGAGCTCGCCCGCCGTCCGCCGGTACGCGCGGTGCTCGTCGAGCGCCACACGTCCCGCGACCGTGGCGACGTAGCCGCCGTCGGTTCGCGTGACGAGCCCCGCGTCTTCGAGTTGCCTGACGGCCCGGTTGGCCGTCGAGCGCGAGGTGTCCAGTGCGTCGATGAGGTCCCGTTTCCAGTAGGTCCCCTCGCACAGCAGCTCGAGGAACTCCGCCCGCCGTGCGACGAGCTCGATGAACGCTGCCGCCTCCCCACTCATCCTGGTCGGGGGTTGGACGCGTGTTCAAAAAAAGTAGGGTGCTGCTCGTGGGTGGCCCCGTGGCGTCGGCGCGTGGGGGGCGTCCACCCGCGGCTCGTGGGTAAGCAGCGTTCCCGACCGAACGCTTACGGTGGAGAGGACAGACCTACCGGACATGTCACGGGGTGGTACGGACGGGCGGGCAGCGCTCGCCGCGGCCCGTGCGGCGTTCATCGAGGCGCTCGTCCCCGAGCCGCAGCACAAGCCGGCGCTCGTCGAGTCGCTGGGGTACTCGCGCTCGACGGTCGACCGCGCGGTCGGCCGGCTCGTCGAGGCGGGGTTCGTCGAGCGCACGGACGCGGGGTTCCGCGCGACGCTCGCCGGCCGGCTCGCGGCCGAGTCGTTCCGCGAGTTCGAGGGCAACGCCCGGACGGTGCTCGACGGGGTGGCGGCGCTCGGGGCGTTCCCGCGGGAGTGCGGGCTCCCGATGGCCGTCCTCCAGGGGAGCCGGCTGGAGACGTTCGAGACGCCCGCCCGGGCCTTCGAGGCGATGGTCGAGCCGCTCCGGACCGCCGAGCGCTACGTCGCCGTGGTCCCCACACTCGGCGACTCGCGGCTCCTCCGGCTCTGTCACGCCCGGGTCCGGACGGAGGGGATGGCGGCCGAGCTGCTCGTCGCGCCGGCCGTCCTCGAGCGCCTGCGGACGGAGTTCCCGCGGCTCGCGGCCGACCTCGCCACGGCCCCGGACGTGACGGTCCGCCGGCTCGCGGAGCCGTCCCCGTACGGGCTCTCGCTCGCCGCGGGCGAGACGCCGACGGTCACGCTCACTCCCGCGGCGCGCGACGCGACGGCGGTCATCACCACGGACGAGCAGGCGGCCGTCTCGTGGGCGGAGTCGGTCATCGGCGACCACCGGGAGGCGGCGACGGACGTCACCGACGAGGTGGCCGCGCTCGTCTCGGCGCTCGACGACACGCTGCTCGGTCGCCACGAGACACGCGGGCCGGCCGGGCTCGCGGACATCGGCTTCGAGCGGCTCGACGCGGCGGCGTTCTCCCGACGGACGCCGAACGACCCCGCGACGGGCTGGCGCGTCGGCTTCGAGCTCGCGGACGTCTACTACGGCCACCCGTTCGAGCGCCACCACGACGGAGGGTCGGCGGTCGCCCACCTCCGCGACCGGCTCGCGGGCGGGACACACACCGTGGTCACCGGCCCGCCCGGCTCGGGCAAGAGCACGCTCTGTCGGCAGGTCGCGTGCCGCTGGGTCGCCGAGGAGCTGGGGCCGGTGTTCTACCGCGAGACGCCCGCGCGGACGGCGTTCGACCGCCCGGAGCTGCTCACCGCCGCGCTCGAATCGGCCGAGGGACACGCGCTCGTCGTCGTGGAGGACGGCGCGGCCGAGGGGACGGTCCCCGGGCTCGTGGAGGTGCTCGACCACGCGCGGGACGCGCCGCGGGTGACGGTGCTCACGGAGGCGCGCGAGAGCGCGTGGCCGCCGACGCCCGCGGACCCGCGGGCCGTCGCACTGCTCCGGGAGACGCTCGACACTCATCGGCTCGGGGCGCTCACGGCGGCGGAGTGTGCCGACGCCGTCGCCGCGTTCGAGGCCGCGACGGGGCGGTCCGTCCCGCCGTCGGCCGAGACGCTCTACGGCACCATCCGGGACGGGGACGGCCCGGGCGACTGTCACCTGCTCGGGCACCTGCTCGCGGCGTACACGACGCCCGAGCCGTGGCGCGACGCGACGGTGACCGGCACGGGGCTCGACGCGGACGTGCGCGCCGCCTACGAGCGCGTCTCCCCCGACGACCCGGACGACACGCTCTTCCTGGAGGTCGCGCTGCTCGCGGCGGTGCTCGCGGCCGCGAACCAGCCGGTGACGCCCGCGGCGCTCCACACGGTCGCCGTGGCCCACTCCGACGAGACGAGCGCTCACCGGCACGTCGACGCCGCCATCGACACGCTCCGCGGGGTGCTCCTGTTCGACCGCGGCGACGGGGAGGGGTTCCGGACGCACCACCCGTTCTGGGCCGTCCGCTTCCTCCGGATCGCGCTCGAGGATCGCGAGCGCACCGCCGTCGACGCGTTCCAGCGGGCCTGCTCGGCGCTGTTCGCGGCGGCCGACGACCCCGCCGTCGAGGCGAGCGTCGCCGCGTGGTTCGGCGGGCCGGTCGCGGGACTGGAGCCCGTCCAGTCGGCTCCCGACGCGCTCGTCGAGGCGGTGTTCGACGTGCTCCGCCGGGACACGGCGCTCGCGCCGCTGTTCGGGACCACGGCGTACGCGGGGCTCACGCTCCCGGATGCCTGTTCGGCGGAGACCCGGCTCGCCGTCCGCGACGCGCGGCTCTACGGCTGGTACAAGGCGGGCGCCCTCGACCGCGCCGCCCGCGAGGCCGAGGGGCTGCTCGACGCCGTCGAAACGAGTGGCCTCCCGGCCGAGGCGACGGGTGCGTACACCGCCGAGGCCCGCCGCCGGCTGGCCGACATCGCCGACGACCGGGGGGACGCGGCGACGGCCCGCGAGCATCTCCTGGCGGGGCTCGACGCGGTCTCGGAGACGGCGGACCGCTGGACCGAGACGCGCCTGCTCACGTCGCTCGGGATGGTCGAGCTCCACGTGGACGACTACGACGCCGCGGAGCGCTATCTCACCGAGGCCGAGCGCGTCGGCGAACCGCTCGGCCCCTGTGACGTGCGCTCGGAGACGCTCTACTATCTGGGCCGGCTCCACCGGAAGCGGGGGGACTACGCCGAGGCGGAGACGTACCTCGAGGAGACGCTCGCGGTGGACGAGGCGTGTCCCGCGCTGCCGCCCGCGGACGAGGCGGCGACGCTGAACGCGCTCGGCACCGTCGCCATCGACCGCGGGGAGCCCGACCGGGCGGAGTCGTACTACCGGCAGGCGCTCGAACGCCAGCGCGAGGCCGGGAACAGCCGGGGGGTGGCGACGACGCTCGTGAACCTCGGCGACCTCGCGATGGAGACGGGCGACGTCGAGGCCGCCGAATCCTGCTTCGAGGAGGCGCTGTCGGTCGCCCGCGAGGCGGACGTGGCCGTGGTCCACGGCGCGGCGCTCGGGGGGCTCGGACGGGTCGCCACGGCCCGCGGCGCGTACGACGAGGCCGAACGCTACTTCCGGGAGCGGCTCTCCGTGGACGACTCCCCGCGGACCCGGGCCGTCGTGGACCGGTGGCTCGGGACCGTCGCGGTCGAGCGCGGCGACCTCGAGACCGCGGTCGAGCGGTTCACCGCGGCGTTCGAGGCGTTCGCCGAGCTCGGTGCCCCCGACCGCGCGGCCAGCGCGGGGCTCCTGCTCGTCGAGGCGTGTGCGGACGCCGGGGAGACCCGGACGGCCCGCGAGTGGGTCCGCCGCGTGCGTGAGCTGACGCGGGAGGCGGGGCTGGGGGAGTACGAGGAGCGCGTCGCCTCGTGGGACGCCCGGCTCGCCGCGGACTGACCGCGACCTGAGCGGGCGGGCCACGGTGTGACACCCCCCGTCAGCCCGTGAGATAATTCCGCTCGGCTCGCAGTATCCGGTGCGGGGAGGCCCCGGCGCCGGTGCCACTGTTCGCAGTCGAGTTCGGCCGTCCAGACCGACGGCGCGACCTCGCGGCGTCGGGGAGTGGGGGGAACACGCGACCCGCGACGGCCGTTCGCCCGGCGGTGGTCACGGGTCGCGTGGCCTGTGCTTCATCACAGCCGCCAGCCGTGCGCCAGCCGTCCCCGGTGTCCCGGCCCTCCGGGGAGCTACTCCCAGTCCTCGTCCGTCTCTCTGTCCGTCTCGCGGAGGATGAACGGCCCGATGGAGAGCGTGCGCTTCGTCACCGTGGCGATACGCAGGACGTACGATAAGAGCAGCGCGAACGGGAGCAGCGAGACCGCGGCCGCGGCGCTCACCCCGAGGACGACGTGCGGCACCCCGAGCGTCGCGCCCGTCACCTTCGCGGGGTCGAAGAACAGCAGGGTGGAGACGGCGACGACGAGCGCGGGGATCGCCGCGGCGAGCATCGCCCGCGAGAGGTCGACGAGCTCCCACTGGAAGTAGAGCGTCTTGAAGTGCTCGCGGGCGGGGCCGAACAGTTCGAGGGTCTCGATGAACTCGTCGAGCGCGTCGCGGGCCTCCTCACCCAGCTCGTCGGCGTGAGCCTCCCGGAGCCGGCGGGCGGCGTAGAGCTTCCACGAGTAGTTGAAGTTGAGCGCGGCCGAGAGGACGCCGTAGTCCCCGAACCGTGCGTCGTTCAGCTCGTCGTGGACCGTCTCGGCGTTCTCGCGGGTGCTCCCCGTGAGCGACTCGACGCGGTCGCGGAGCTGGTCGTCGTCGGTGTCGAGGCTCGTCTCCAGCGTGTCGGCGGTCTCGCCGGCCACGTCCACGAGCGCGCGGAGGAATGCGGCCGGTTCGGGCGGGGAGGCGGGCGTCCCCAGCGTGTCGGCCGCGTCGCTCCGGAAGGTGAGCGCGGCCTCCATCCGCTCGCGCTGGTCGCCGACGGCGCCGAGCTCCTGCGAGATGACGAGCTGGTTCAGGGTCAACACGAGGGTGACCCCGGTCACCGTGGCGGCCGTCAGCGCCTGGAACAGCGTCTCGGTGGGGTCGCCGGTCCGGAGCGAGCCGACCACGTCCGGGTAGGCGAGCGCGACGAGGCTGACGGCGAGAAACAGCAGCAGGACGATGCCGGCGGCGAGCAGGCGACGGTCGCGTTCGAGGAGGAGCCTGAGCAGGGCGGTGTTCCGGTCCGAGCGCTCCCTGAGGGTGTCCTGCGTCCCGTCGCTCATGGTCGTGTCGTCTCACGGACGACGGAAAAAGCCGATGGTTCGGGTCAGTCGGCCGCGAACTGCGTCAGGTCGTACGGATGGGTGCCGGAGAGCCACTCGAACATCCGGGCTTTCGCCTCGCGGTCGACGCGGACGCCGTCGTGATCGGTTTCGAGTTCGAGGTTGACCGCGCCCTCCAGTGCGGGGCTGTCGGGGCAGTTCCAGAACAGGGGGTCCTCGCTTCCGCGGATGGTGTAGTAGCGGATGTCGCCGGGGGTTTCGTTCTCGTTCAGCAAGGAGAGGGGGTGGTCGTCGTAGTCGTCGTAGTCGGCGCGCAGGAAGGGACTTACCTTGTAGGGGCCGTCGGTCATCCCCGAGTCCGCACACCAGGAACTGAAGATCATGCCGTGGTTCGCGCCGGCCAGCCCGACGAACGCGTCGACCCAGTCGTAGCGGTCGGCGGCGGCGAGCCAGAAGCGTACGCCCGTCACCCCGAGGCTGTGCGCGACGATGGAGACCTGGTCGGCGCCGGTCTCCTGGCGGACGTTGGAGACGAACACGTCGAGCTGGGCCGCCATCGAGGGGTGGGTGGGGCTCCCCTCGTCGAAGGTGATGGCCCAGAGCTCGTCGCCGCGGTACCCACGTTCGAGGAAGTACTCTGCGTGTTCGGTGAAATCACAGGCGTCGCGCTGGTTCCCGTGGACGAAGATGACGGGGGTGTTCTCGACGCCGGGTTCGGTGCCGTGGTGGGCGTGTCCGCCCCACCCGCCGAAGCCGTCGCCGGTGGGCCACGGGAGGTCGTCGTCAGCGGTTCGATCCACCTCACAGCCGACAGCACACCCGCCCTGCCGCTGCGCCCGTCGAAGCCCCCGGAGGTTCGACAGCAGCGCCGGCGAGAACGGCCACCCACGTGTTGCGTTACCAGCTGACATTCGACCTCCTATTATCCTGGGTATTGTATATATCTGACCCCTCGTTCAGGCCGAATGTCAGGCTCTCGTGGGGGTTCTATCACGGTCCTTCATGGGGTTTTCGCGCGCGGGTATCTGACGGGTGTCAGACGAGCAACTGCACGTCCGCGTCACCCATCCGGGCGAGCGCGGTGGCGGCCCCGACCCCGACGGTCACCTCGTCGTAGAAGTCGTCCTCGTCGTAGTCCATGAGGTCGATGGTCATCTGACAGGCCTGGAGTTCGACGCCCATGTCGAAGCAGGTCTCGAGCAGCTCCTCGATGGACGCGGTGTCGTTCTCGGCGATCTTCTTGCCCATCATCCGGGTCGTCACCGTGTCCATCCCCGGCAGCGCCGCGACCACGTTCGGGACGGGCATCGAGGGGTTCCCGACCGCCGAGAGCTTGAGGTTCTTCGAGCGCTCCTCGTGGAGGATGTCGAGCCCCCAGAAGGTGTGGAACACGGTCACGTCCCAGCCGAACGCGGCCGCCGTGCTGGCGAGGATGAGCGGCGGATACGCCATGTCGAGGGTCCCCTTCGTCGCGATGATGACCATCGATCGCTCGTCGTCGGCCGTCCGAACCGCGTCGAGTTCGGCTTCCAGCTCGTCGATACGGGCCTCCAGCGCCGCGAGCGTCTCCTCGTCGCTCATGCCTTTCGCACGTAGTGGGTGTAGCGGCCGTCGCCCTCGACCTGCTCCAGCAGTTCGACGCCGGGGGTCGCCTCGGCCCAGCCCTGCAGGTCGCTCATGCTCCCGGCATCGGTCGCCAGCACCTCGAGGACGGCCCCCGATTCGAGCCCCTCGATGGCCTGTTTGGTCTTCACGACCGGCATCGGGCAGTTCTCGCCTGTCACGTCCAGCGTCTCGGTTGGATCTGGTGTCGTCATGGGTTTGTCTGTATCGCACAATATTGTGGTTGTACTGTAAAAGTGCTGCGGTGCTTTTGCCCCCAGTTGCTGAAATAGGGCGATTTGTGTGTCTATCTCGACTATGGTTGTGCAATGCTTATACAATTCTCTCCGAAGGTTTATCTCCGTGCTTCCGTTAGGGGCGGCCACAGATGAGCGAACTCCCGTTCCCCGAACCGGACGAGCCAGTGGCACCGACGAGTCCCGAGTCTCTCAAGCGCCGTATCGACGCGGGGGAGTCGGTGACGGTCCTCGACGTGCGCGCCGCAAGCGAGTACGAGGCGTGGCATATCGACGGCGAGACGGTCGAGACGGCCAACGTCCCGTACTTCGCGTTCCTCGACGGCGCCTCCGACGCGGTGCTCGACCGGGTCCCCGACGCCGACGAGCTGGTCGTCGTCTGCGCGAAGGGCGAATCCAGTCGCTTCGTCGCGGGCCTCCTCGCCGAGGCGGGCTACGACGCCACGAACCTCGAACGCGGCATGCGCGGCTGGGCGTCGCTCTACGAGTACGACGAACTCGACGCCGACACCGACGCCGTCGTCGCGCAGTACCGCCGGCCCTCCAGCGGCTGTCTCGCCTACATGGTCGTCTCCGAGGGCGAGGCCGCGGTCGTCGACCCGCTTCGCGCGTTCACCGACGAGTACGTGCAGGACGCGAAGACGATGGGGGCGTCCATCGAGTACGTCCTCGATACGCACGTCCACGCCGACCACGTCAGCGGCCTGCGGACGCTCGCGGACGCGGCGGGTGCGACCGCGCTCATGCCCGCTCCCGCGGTCGCACGCGGGGTCGACTACGCGGTCGAGACCGTCGCGGACGGTGACAGCCTCACCGTCGGCGCGGTGGACATCGACGTGCTCCACACGCCCGGACACACCTCCGGGATGACCGCGTATCTCGTCGACGACAGCGTCCTCCTCACCGGGGACACGCTGTTCACGGAGAGCGTCGCCCGCCCCGACTTAGAGGAGGGAGCAGACGGGGCCGCGGACGCCGCGGCGACCCTTCACGACACCCTGCAGGACCTCCAGCAGCTTCGCGACGACACGCTCGTCGCGCCGGCGCACTTCAGCGACGCGGCGACCCCCCGCCCGGACGGCACCTACGCGGCGCGCCTCGGCGACCTCGTCGAGTCGATGCCCGCGCTCTCGCTCGACCGGGAGGCGTTCGTCGCGTTCGTCCTCGACGACATGCCGCCCCGGCCGTCGAACTACGAGGCAATCATCGCTGCGAACCTCGGTCACGAGGCACCCGACGACGCGACGGCGTTCGAGCTCGAACTCGGCCCCAACAACTGCGCGGCCAGTCGGGAGGCCATCACGGAATGAGCCTCGAACTCTTCCCCGCGGGCGTGCTCCACTACGCGCTCGGCGGCCTGCTCATCGGGCTCGGTGCGGCCACCATCTACCTCGCGACGGGCATCGCGGCGGGGGCCTCGACGTTCCTCGAATCGTCGCTCTCGTACGTCTCCGACCTCCCGCGGCTGAACCGCGCGTCCTACGTCGCCTCCCGCGACTGGCGCGTCCTGTTCACGGCCGGCATCGTCGCCGGCGCGGCGACCTACGCGCTCGCGTTCGGGGAGTTCGGCTGGACGACGGCCGTCTCGGCTCCACGGCTCCTCGTCGGCGGCGTCCTCGTCGGGGTCGGCACCCGGCTCGGCAAGGGGTGCACGAGCGGGCACGGAGTCTGCGGGGTCGGCTCCCGCTCGCCGACCTCCATCGCCAACGTCGCGACCTTCCTCGCCGTCGCGGTCGGGACGGCACAGCTCGTGCTCGCGCTGGGGGTGTCGCCGTGAGTCGCTCCCCCGCGTTCGCCCTGACCATCGTCCTCGGGGGTGTCGTCTTCGGCTTCGGGCTGGGACTGAGCCAAATGGCCCGCCCCGAGGTCGTCCTCGATTTCCTCCAACTGCAGGACATGGGCCTGCTGCTCGTGATGGGCGGGGCCGCGCTCGTCTCGGGGGTGGCGTTCGCGCTCGCGCCGCGGCTGCGCGATCGCGCGCCGCTCACGGATGACCCCTACGAACGCCGGCTGAAGTCGTTCGACCGGAACGTCCTCCTCGGGGGCGTCGTCTTCGGGGTCGGGTGGGGCGTCTCGGGGCTCTGTCCCGGCGCGGCCTACGCCAGCCTCGGCATCGGGAACCTCCCCGTCCTCTGGGGCATCGCCGGGATGTTCCTCGGGGCGTACGGCCACGCCTACTGGCGCTCCGTGCGCGCTACCGCCTGACCGTCTCCCCCGGTCGTGCAGTCTTGCTTTTCGACCGCACAAGCGTTATACTGCCGAATCACGTATCGAACGACCAATGCCCGACTCGCTTGCGGAGATGCTCCAGCAGGATATGGCGTGTGAGAGCCTGCTCGACTGTTTCCACGGTCTCACGGAACTGGACCGCGAGGTGTTCCGGACGCTCGCTGACGCCACCGAGCCCCTGACCGTCGACGAGGTGGCCGCGGCGGTCGAACGCGAGCGCTCGACGGCCTACCGCTCCATCCAGCGCCTGCTGGACGCCGGATTCCTCGAGAAACAGCAGGTGAACTACGAGCAGGGTGGTTACTACCACGTCTTCTCGCCGCGCGCTCCGGAGGAACTCGCCGACGAGATGCAGCGGATGTTGAACGACTGGTACGCGCAGATGGGCCAGCTCATCCACGAGTTCCGCGAGACCTACGGGGAGCGCCGGGCCGAAGCGACGAGTTCCGACTGACCGGCACCCCCGTGGAAACGCCTAACTCCGCGGGTTCGCTAGCCTCCCCGTGGACAGCCGTCTCCGTGCACTCGTCGTCGCCCTCCTCGCGGTGCTCGCGCTCAGCGCCGCGGCCGCGACCCTCGACAGCACCCCCACCGGCGAGGGGGGGAGCGGGGTGAGCGACGGCGACGCGACCGGTATCGGCTCCGATAGCTCGTTCAGCCTCGGCGGGCTCGACCCCGCCGACACCTCGGACGCGAGCGACCTCTTCCGCTACCTCCTGTATCTCGTCCTCGCCATCGTCGCCGTTGCCGGCTTGCTCGGCCTCTACCAGTTCTACGAGGAGTACGGCTTCCGGGGGGTCGTCGTGGTCCTCCTCGCGGGTAGCGTGATGCTCGTCTTCATCTACCTCGTGTTCGCCCAGTCCGCGGGTGAGTTCGCCCAGAACGGCTCCGGCGGTATCGGAAGCGAGGGGACCCCCGCGCTCCCCGGCGGCGGGGAGTCGGGTGGCGACCAGCAGGGCGTCCCGACCGCCGACCCGCCCGCGGCGTTCGGCCTCCTGCTCGTCCTCGCCGTCGTCGGCGCGGGGCTCGTCCTCTTCCGGGCGACCGGTGACGAGGAGGCCGTCCCCGACCCCCCGACTGAGAGCGGGTCGGGCGACCCCGAACAGCTCGCGCGGGTGG
The DNA here is from genome assembly GCF_051195035.1 of Natronomonas sp. EA1. Taxonomy (NCBI): domain Archaea; kingdom Methanobacteriati; phylum Methanobacteriota; class Halobacteria; order Halobacteriales; family Natronomonadaceae; genus Natronomonas; species Natronomonas sp. EA1. The sequence continues at coordinate 404,126 of NZ_JBNTJV010000002.1, read as the reverse complement.
CCGGCGAGGCCGCCGACCGCATCGTCCGGGGGGCCGTCGTCGACAACGAGATCTACCGCGCCTGGCGGGAGATGACCGACCTGCTCGACGTCCCCAACCCGAACGCCAGCACGCCGACGGAGTTCGCCGAGGCCGCGGTCGACGCGGGTCTCGATCCGGCAGACGTGGCCGAACTCACGGCGCTGTTCGAGGCGGTCAGATACGGGGGTGCCGACCCCTCCGCGGAGCGCGAACGGCGCGCCGTCGACTGCCTCCGGCGCATCGAGGCGCAGGGGTCCCCCCGGGAGGGCGAGGAGGGAGCGGAATGAGGCCGCTCGTCACGCTCGGGGCCCTCGCGGCGGTCGGGGGGCTCGCCGTCGTCGTCCGCCCCTCGCTCGCCGGAACCGTCTCGCCGACGTACCTGCTCGTCGCCGGCCTCGGCGTCTTCGCGGTTCTCACCGGGGTGGGGGCGGCCCGCGCCCGCCTCGAGAGCGAGCGCCTGCGGGCGGACCTCCCGGCGGTGGAAGAACGGCGCACCGTTCCGGCCCCCGGCGCGGCGTTCGACGATCTGCTCGCGCGGCTCTCGCGGGCGGACGGTCGCACGGCCGCGGAGCTGCGGGCGACCGTCCGCGAACGCCTGGAGACGACGGCCGTGAACGTCCTCGTCCACGAGGGGCACTCCCGCGAGCGGGCCCACGCCATGCTCGAGACGGGTGAGTGGACCGACGACCCGATGGCCGCGGCGTTCTTCGCGGAGGGGACGACCGGGTCGCTCGCCGACTCGGTGTGGGGGGCGATCAAAGGGGAGACGGCGTTCCAGCGCCACGCCCGCCGGGTGGCGGTCGCGCTCCACGAGCGGCTGGAGGGCGGGAAATGAACCGGCACTCGCTCTCCGACCCGCGGGCACCCGACCGCCGGCCGGCCCCGGGACAGGCCATCGACCGGCGAACGGACCGCTGGCGGGGGGTGAACGCCCTCGCGCTGTTCGCCGGCGGCGTGGGGGTGCTGTTCGGCCGGCCGAGCCTCCTGCTCGCGGGCGCGGTGGGCATCGTCCTCGCCGCCTACGCCGCGGCCGCGTCACCTCCCGAGGCCGAGCTGCACGTCGAGCGCCGCCTCTCCGACGAGCACCCCGACCCCGGGACGGCGGTGACGGTCACCCTCCGAATCGAGAACGCCGGCGACACGACCGTGCCGGACCTCCGGATCGTCGACGGCGTGCCGGAGGGGCTCGACGTGGTCGAGGGGTCGCCCAGACACGCCACGGCGTTGCGGCCCGGCAAGGCGGTGACGTACCGCTACACCGTCCGTGCGGGCCGCGGGAAACACGCGTTCGACCCCGTCACGGCGCTCGTTCGGGGGTTCTCCGGGGCCGTGGAGCGTGAACTCGCGCTCCCCGTCGAGACGACGCTCCGGTGTGCCCCGCAGCTGACGGAGGGACTCCCCCTGCCGCTGCTCGCGCAGACGACGCCCTACACTGGCCGAGTGGGTACCGACGCCGGTGGCGCGGGCACGGAGTTCCACGCCGTCCGCGAGTACCGGAAGGGTGACCCCCTCTCCCGCATCGACTGGGCGCGCGCGGCCAGAACGGGTGAGTTCGCCACCGTCGAGTACCGGCAGGAACGCGCCGCGGAGGTCGTCCTCGTCGTCGACACCCGTACGGAGGCGTATCTCTCCCCGCCGGGGGACGGGCCGAGCGCGGTCGAACGCAGCGTCGCGGCCGCGGGCGAGGCGTTCACGAGCCTGCTCGACACCGGAGACAGAGTGGGCCTCGCGGCGTTCGGCCCCGAGTGGACGTGGCTCGCGCCCGCGACGGGGGCGGACCACCGGGCGAAGGCCCGCGCGCTCCTCGGGACGGACGAGGCGTTCCCGCCGACGCCTTCTGACGAGCCCTTTTTCGCCTCGCTGCGGCTGGACCGCCTGCGCCGGCATCTCCCGGCGAACGCCCAGCTCGTGCTGTTCTCGCCGCTCGCGGACGACGACATCGTGGAGGCGGCGAAGCGCCTGACGGCCTACGGTCACGGGGTGACGGTCATCAGCCCGGACCCCTCGGGTCGGGAGACGGCCGGCCAGCGGCTCGCCGCGGCGGAACGACAGCTCCGGCTCTCCGCGCTCCGGCGAGCGGGGATACGCGTGCTCGACTGGGGCGACGAGTCGCTGGCCGCCGCGCTGGCGACGGCCGCGACGAGGTGGTCCGCGTGACGGAACGCCCCTCCCGGCTCTCGGTCGGGCTGGCGGCGCTCGCGGGGACGGTCGCGGTCGTCGCGCTCGCCTCGGTGCCGGTCGCCGCGGGGGTCGCCGGCATCGGCCTGCTCGTCCTGCTCGTGGGGCTCGACCGCGCGGTCGGCCGGGCGGTCGGCGCGGGGACGGTGCTGCTGCTCGGGGGCGTGCTCCTCGGTGGGGTGTTCGGCGTCGCGCCCGAGGCGTTGCTGCTCGCGACGGCGACGGCGGTGCTCGCGTGGGACGTGGGCGACAACGGGCTCGGGATGGCCGCCCAGCTGGGGCGCGAGGCGGCGACGGCCCGGGCGGAGCTGGTCCACGCCGCGGCGACGACGAGCGTGCTCGCGGTCGGCACCGGGCTCTGTTATACGGTGTTCCGGCTCGTCACCGGCACGCGGCCGGTCGCGGCGCTCGTCCTCCTGCTGTTCGGGGCGCTCGCGCTCGCCGCGGCGCTCCGCTGACGGGGATTTTTACGTTCGAGGCCGAAGCGGCCCCATGACCGACACCCTCGCGCTGGAACACGACCTGCCCGACGACCTCCGGGACGCCTGCTCTGACGACTCGCGCTCCATCGGCGCGCTGTACAACACCCTCCAGTCGCTCTCCGACGAGCAGTTCGCGGCCCGGTTCGAGGACTCGCTCGACACCGTCCGGGAGGTGTGTGCCGAGGCGCCCGACATCCCCCTGCTCGCCGTCGTCCTCGGGCTGACCGTCGCGGACGCCGAGAGCATCGAGGACGGCCCGCTCGTCGGGGACGCGGCCGTCATCACCGCGCACATCCCCGGCGTGGACGGCGGGGTGGCCGACCTCCGGTACTGCGACCCCGACGCGACCGCGCTCGACTACTTCCTCTTTCTCCCGCTCCGGCCCGAGGACTGCCCGCCCGGAACGGGCGAACCGGCGAGCGACCTCTCGATGGAGGAGTACCGCGAGATCGTCTCGGCGATGTGTTATCAGCGATTCAACCTCCTGCAGAACGACGTGGACGCCTACACGGAGAACTACATGCGTCCCCTGGTGCGAGGACTGGAGGCGTTCGCGGAGCGTCGCTAGAGCGTCGGGACGGGCGTCTCGTCCAGTACGTCCTCGATGATTCGTCGCTTCTCGACCTCCTCGACGCGGGCGTCGGGGGTGAGAACCAGCCGGTGGGCCAGCACGGGGACGGCGACGCGTTTCACGTCGTCCGGGGTGACGAACGCCCGGCCGGCGACGACGGCGCGGGCCCGTGACGCCTCGAACAGCCGCTGGGTCCCACGGGGGGAGACGCCGATCTGGACGCGGCGGTCCCGTCGGGTCGCGCGGGTGAGCGCGGCCATGTACGCGAGCAGGTCGTCCTCGACGCGGACGGACTCGGGGGCCTCGCGCAGCGCCCGGACCCGGTCGGGTGAGAGCACGGGCTCGATGGCGGGCGACCGCTCGGCCCGGCCCGCACGCCGGCGGAGGATCTCGATCTCGCCGGCCTCGTCGGGGTAGCCCACCGCCGTCTTGACGGCGAAGCGGTCGAGCTGCGCCTCGGGGAGCGGGAACGTCCCGCCCTGCTCGACGGGGTTCTGCGTCGCGATGACGAAGAACGGGTCCGGCAGTTCGTGGGTCTCGCCGTCGACGGTCACCTGCTCCTCCTCCATCGCCTCGAGGAGCGCGGCCTGCGTCTTCGGCGGCGCGCGGTTGATCTCGTCGGCGAGGACGACGTTCGCGAAGATGGGGCCCTCGCGGAACTCGAACTCGCGGTCGCGTTCGTTGAACACGTGCGTCCCGGTTACGTCGGAGGGCAGCAGGTCCGGGGTGAACTGCACGCGGGAGAAGGAGAGGCCGAGGGCTGTGGCGAGCGACCGGGCGGTGAGCGTCTTCCCCGTCCCCGGCACGTCCTCGAGGAGGACGTGACCGCGCGCGACGGCCCCGGTGAGGACGGTCTCGAGGAACGTCTCGTCGGCGATGACCGCCTCGGAGACGGCATCGAGCACCGCGAGACAGTCCTCGTGGGCGGTCTGGATATCCATATCCGAGTCCGGTCGGCTGGCTGTTTAGTGGTTCCGGACAGAAATCGGGTGGTCACCGGCGGTCCGCGCGTTCGGCCTCACCAGCCGTCGTACGCCGGGGTCGCGATGGGCGGCTCCTCCGTGGTCTCTGGCTCGTCGCGCCCGCGCCGGTGTACCCGCGCGACGAGGATGCAGCTCCGTCGGAACATCAGTCGAACTATGCGCCGTGTTATCATAGGCGTTCGGGCCGAAAATCGAAACCGACTAAACCGTCCGCGGGGAAGGTGGTGATGAGCCGAGGTAGCCTAGCCCGGCCAAGGCGGCAGATTCGAAATCTGCTGTCCTCACGGACACGTGAGTTCAAATCTCACCCTCGGCGCTTCTGACGCGAACAAGCCCGCGAGCGACACGCAAAGCGGTCGCTCGCGGCCGTGAGCGTCGAAGCGCCACGGTGAGATTTGAAGCAGGGAGGAGCTTCGCTCCGACCGTGGTTCAAATCTCACTCCTTGAATGCCGCTTCGCGTCTCACTGCTTGAATGCCGCTTCGCGTCTCACTCCTCGAATTCCCGCTACAGCTATTGTCTCCTCGGTAGTGTCTGATGCATGAAAAATCGTCTTCCCGCCGCGATACACCTGACACAGCTCCTCGTCGGATTCCTCCTCCTCGCTGTCTATCTGGTCCCTGCGGTCGTGTCGCTTACGGACCCGCGGTTCGGGGGTAACGCGCTCATCGGGGTCGAATTCGGGGTGCTGTTGCTAACGAACGGTATGCGTGACGTGCTGGACGAGTAACGGACTCGCCCACTGTGCCCCCTGCTACCATTTCACGGCAATATTCGCCACACCTATCCGCTCACACCCCAACGGCGAGGCATGGAAATCGTCGAGGACACGCTCGGCCCGGACATCGACATCTTCCTCTCGCGGCCGCTGTTCGCGCATCTGGCGACGACGTGTGACGCTGGTCCCCGCGAATCGCCGGTCTGGTATCTCTGGGAGGATGGGGTGATGTGGATCAACGGCGATAGAGAGACGGACTCGTTTCCGGGGCGGGTGGAGCAGGACCCGCGGTGTGCGGTGGGTGTCGTGGACTCCGACTCCACGCGGGGGTTGATCCAGCACGTCGGGATGCGCGGGGCGGCGTCGGTGGTGCCGTTCGAGCGGGAGCGCGGGAAACGCCTGCTCTCGCGGTATCTGGGCCCGGACCCGGACGCGTGGGACCCACGGTTCCGGAGTTTCATCACCAACCCGGCGGAGTCGTCGGTGTTCGTGAAGTTCGTGCCCGAGACGGTGGTGGCGCGCGACCAGTCGTACGCGCCGACGCCGGGCGTTTAGGACTCCCTACGTCTCGGCGGGGTCGCCCGTCCGGTCCTGTGCGAGCCCCCCGCGGAAGGCGATCCACGCGAGGACGGAGACGAAGAGGATGGGCGGGAGGATCATGAAGCCCCACAGCGGGTCGAGCCCCCACAGCAGGAGTAGGACGACGTCCGCGACACCGAGCGCGAGGAAGGGAACCACGGCGAGGACGGCCTGCTTCCGGCTCAGTTCGGTTTCCATGCGCCGGCTTGGGAGCGCCGGGGTAAAAACGGCGCGTTCGCGGCGTGGACTTCGTCGATGAGGAAAAGAATTAATATTATGAAGAACGTGAATGATATTAGGGGCGCTGGCCAGTCGAGCCTCCCCGGACTCGACTTCTCCCCCCCCACCCCCGTCGGCCAGTCCCCTCCCCCGCTTTTGTCCCTCGTTCCCCGCCGAGCTGCCGCCCTCGATTATTAACTCTACCCCGTGTATGCCCTCTTTTTTGTGAATGATGGGTGAGTACGTAACAGCTGAGTTAATACCGTCGGCGCTCGAATTCCGGGTAATGACCGATTCGACGAGTGAGCGCCGGCTGACCCTCCGGGTGCCCTCGATGGACTGCGCCTCCTGTGCGGGGCACGTCTCGACGGCGCTCGATGACGCCGGGTTCACGGCGTACGACCTCGCCCCTGCGACGGGCCGGGTCGTCGTCAGCTACGACGGGGACGAGGAGCGCCGGGAGCGGGCGGTTCGCGCGGTCGAGGCCGCGGGCTACGAGGTGACGGGTATCGACTCCACCGACGCCGACGACCTCCGGAGCGACGTGTGGGGCTCGCGGCGGGCGAAGCGGACGGCCGTCGCGGCCGTCTTCGCCACACTCGGGCTCGTGACGGGCGCCCTCGGCGTCGAGGTGGGGCTGCCCCTTCCACTGGGGGACCTCCTGCTCCTCGTCGCCATCGCCGTCGGTGGCGAGGTCATCCTCCGGGCCGGCTACCGCTCGGCACGGACGTTCTCGCTCGACATCGACTTCCTGATGAGTGCGGCCATCCTCGGCGCGACGGGGGTCTCGCTGTTCACGGGCGCGGAACTCTACGTCGAGGCCGCCTCGCTCGCGGTGCTGTTCAACGTCGCGGAACTCTTAGAGACCTACTCCGTTGACCGCGCGCGCTCCTCGCTCGCGGAGCTGCTCGAACTCGCGCCCGAAACCGCGGTCGTTCGCCGGAACGGCGAGCGCGAGACCGTCCCCGTCGAGACCGTCTCGAGGGGGGAGACCGTCATCGTCGAACCGGGGGCGAAGATCCCCCTCGACGGCCGCGTCACCGCCGGCGAATCGGCCGTGAATCAGGCTCCCATCACGGGTGAGTCCGTCCCCGTGGACAAGGAGCCCGGCGACGAGGTGTACGCCGGAACGGTGAACGAACACGGCTATCTCGAGGTGGAGACCACGGCGACGAGCGACGAGAACACCCTCTCCCGGGTCATCGAGCTGGTCGAGGACGCGCAGTCGCGCCAGACCAAACGCGAGCAGTTCGTCGACCGGTTCGCGAGCTACTACACGCCGCTCGTCGTCGCCTTCGCAGTGCTGACGGCGGCGGTCCCGCCCCTGTTCTTCTCTGGGGACCCGGTGACGTGGTTCGTCCGCGGGATCGCCCTGCTCGTCATCGCCTGTCCCTGCGCGTTCGTCATCTCCACGCCCGTCACCGTGGTTTCGGGCGTCACCGCCGCGGCCCGCAACGGCGTGCTCGTGAAGGGTGGTGACCACCTCGAAGCGATGGGGGAGGTCGGCATCGTCGCGTTCGACAAGACGGGGACGCTGACGACGGGAGACCTCGAAGTGACGGACGTGGTGCCGCTCAACGGCAACAGCGAGGCGGACGTGCTCGCCTGTGCCCGCGGGCTCGAAACGCGGTCGGAACACCCCATCGCGTCGGCCATCGTCGACCACGCCGAGGCGAACGGCACGGCTGCCGAACGGGAGGGTCACGGCCCCGAAGTCGAGGGGTTCGAGGCGCTCGCCGGGAAGGGCGTCCGCGCGGAACTGGGAGGCAAGACCCACTACGCTGGCGCGCCGGGGCTGTTCGACGAGCTGGGCTTCGACCTCTCGCACGTCCACTTCACGACCGACGCGGGGGAGCTCCCCGCCTCCACCGCGGCGCAGTGCGAGCAGGCCGGCTGTCTCGACCTCGTGCACGACCTCGTCCCCCGTCTCCAGCGCGAGGGGAAGACGGTCGTCCTCGTCGGCACCGACGAGGAGGTCGAGGGTATCATCGCCGTCGCCGACGGCGTTCGCCCCGAGGCGAAGGCGACCGTCGCGCGGCTGAACGAGATGGGCCTCCGCACCGTGATGCTCACCGGGGACAACGAGGGCACCGCCAGGGCCGTCGCCGACGAGGTCGGTGTCACCGACGTGCGCGCGGGCCTCCTCCCCGAACAGAAGGTGGCGGCCGTCGAGGCCTTAGAGGAGGAGGGCCGGGTGGCGATGGTCGGTGACGGCATCAACGACGCGCCCGCACTCGCCACCGCGACGGTGGGCATCGCCATGGGTGCCGCGGGCTCCGACACCGCCATCGAGACGGCCGACATCGCCCTCCTCTCGGACGACATCGCCAAACTCCCGTATCTCGTGGAGCTCTCCCGGACCGCCACGGGCGTCATCCGGCAGAACATCTGGGCGAGCCTCGGCGTGAAGGCTCTGCTCGCCGTGGGCATCCCGCTGGGCTACGTCAGCGTCGTCCTCGCCGTCCTCGCCGGGGACGTGGGGATGACCACGCTCGTCACCGGGAACGCGATGCGGCTCGCAGGGATCGACCCCGACGCGGAGTAGTTACCGGGGGCTCCACGGGAGCCGTCGCTCACCGGCCGCGAAACGGGAGAACGCGCGAGTCGTCAGTTGTGAACGCGCGAGTCGTCAGTTGTCGGCGCTCGCGCCTGCGGCGTCACCGCCTGCGATGCCCGAGACGGCCTCACCGAGCGCCTCGATGCTGCCGGTCAGGAAGTCGTTGATCGTCTGGTGGATGTCACCGACGAAGTCCGGGACGGGCTCGGGCAGCTCACCGGGTGGCCCCTGCGAGCCCGCGTCGTCGGGTGCGTTACCGGGGGCCGCGGCGGCCGCCCCCGCGCTCACGAGCAGTCCGAGGACGGCCAGCGCCGCGACCGCGAGTTTGGTGCGTGACATTGCACTCGCTGCAAGGGGAGAGAGCCACTTCAAGGGGTGATTTCGTTGCTCGCCGTTCACTCGATTTCGGGGGTTTGAACGCTCCTCTCGGGGGTTAAACGGTATAAACAGTTCTTCACAGGCGGGCTCACCCGTGGGGGGAGAAAGTACTTGTCGTCGGGTCTGAAGATTCTCGTATGGCTCCCTCCACGCGCCGCGCTCTCCTCCACGCCTGCGGGGTCGCTCTCGCGGGCGGCCTCGCCGGGTGTGTCGCCGGGTCGGACGGCGACCCGACGGATTCGCCTCCAGAGTCTCCCACGCACACCACGATTTCCTGTGAACAGCAGGACCCAGTCGATGACCTCACCGTCTGGAACGCGCTTGACTCGGCACACACCGTCGCCGTCACGGTGATGAACACCCGAAACGGGAGCGAATCGGTGGTCTTCGAGGATACGTACGAGGTGCCCGCAGGAGAGCAGACCACGACAGCGGTGGTGTTCGATGGGGACATCGTGGGAGAGTACACGATGACCGCCGAGGCTGACAACGGGTGGACGAACTCGGGAGATGTCACTAACGTCGCGGAGAACGCGTTCCGGTACGGAATCAACGTGGAACTGAACGGGGAGGCGGAGGAGTTGTTCATCTCACCGATTCACTCCGACCCTGGACCGACGCACGAGCTCGGCTGCGAGCGTTAGAGTTCCGCGAGCGACGCCTGCTCGCCGGGGTCGGGGTCTCTTCGAGGAGGAGTGCGCCGCCCCCCGACGACGTAGCCGTCCACCGCTCCCTGCGCATGAGGCGGGGCGTCCTGCACCCAGACGCTTCGCCCGGGCGGGGAGAGCCTGCGGGCCCACTTCCGGGCGAGGGCTTTCGAGTCGAAATCGTGGACGGCACCCTCGTCGCGCACCCACGCCCCCGCACGCGGGGAGACGCGCCGGGCGGACCGTTTCACCTCCACGACGTAGCTCACGGCCCCCCTTCGACGGGCGGGGAGATAGTCCCCCCGGACTGCCCGAGGAGGTAGCTTTTCATACCCCCTTATACAATGTCACTCTATGACACACCAAGCGCGGGTTCGGGGGCTGGGGGTGAGCGTTCGTGGAGAGACGTCCACTCCCGTGGTCATCCTCGACGTGCGCGAGGAGGTCGTCCCCATCTTCATCAGCCACGACCAGGCACAGTCGATCCAGCAGGCGCTGGAGGGGACACCGTTCGAGCGGCCGCTGACGCACGACCTGTTCGTCGACCTGCTGGCGGAGTTCGGGGGCGCCATCGACGCGGTCCGTATCGACGGGCTCGCGGACGGCACCTTCCTCGCGAAGATCGACGCGGTGCAGTACCGCGAGGGGGAACCGGAGGTGAAGACGTTCGACGCGCGGCCCTCCGACGCCATCGCGATCGCGCTGCGGATGGACTGCCCCATCGAGGTCGCGTCGGCCGTCGTCGACGAGGCCGGCCGTCCAGCCTCTGAGTTCGAGATGCGGACGGAGGACGACTGAGCGTCTGCCGGGCGCTACCGCTCGGCGGTGACGCTCGAAGAACGGGTGGTGAGTCAGTCGTCCGCGAGCACCTGCGCGTCCGTCTGTGCGAGCAGGCGGTCGAGCGCGTCGACCATCGCGCGCACGGACGCGGTGGTGATGTCCGAATCGCTGGCGGCGACGGTCACCGTGCGGTCCCCGCGGGACATCTCCACCTCGACGGTGACGACGGCGTCGGTCCCGCCCGTGATGGCGTCGACGTGGTAGGAGTCCAGTCGCGCCTCGCCGACGGGGCCGAGCGCGGAGCGGACGGCCTGTACCGCGGCGTCGACGGGACCGTCTCCGGTGCCCGAGGCCACCCGCTCCTCGCCGTCGACGAGGAGGCGGACGGAGGCGGTCGGGGTGCCGGACCCGGACGCGGCGGTGAGGTCCACCAGTTCGACCCGGCGGTCGTGTTCGCGGCCCTGTACCTCCTCCGCGATGGCGAGCAGGTCGGCGTCGGTGACGCGCTTGCCGCGGTCACCGAGCTGTTTCACGCGGGCGACGACCTCCTTGAGGTCCTCGTCGTCGGCCTCGACGCCGTGCTCCTTGAGCGCGGCCTCGACACCGGCGCGGCCGGCGTGTTTCCCGAGCACGAGCCGGCGTTTCCGCCCGACCGTCTCGGGCGCGTAGGGCTCGTACATCGCGTCGTCCTTCAGCGTGCCGTCGGTGTGGATACCCGACTCGTGAGTGAAGGCGTTCTCGCCGAGCACGGCCTTGTTGGGGGCGAGCGGAACGCCCGTGGCGTTCGCCACGACCTGCCCGAGCTCGTACACCTGCTCGAGTTCGAGGGTCTCCACGCCGTAGCCGTGATAGAGGGCGATGGCGACCTCCTCCATGGCGACGTTCCCCGCCCGTTCACCGATGCCGTTGACGGTCGCATGAACGAGGTCCGCGCCGGCCGCGATGGAGACGAGGGCGTTCGTGACTGCCAATCCGAGGTCGTCGTGGGTGTGGGTGCTCGTGGGGCCGTATTCGGAGAGCGCGGAGACCACTTCGAGCGTGCGGTCGGGCGTCGCGTGCCCGACGGTGTCGCAGTAGCAGAAGCGGTCCGCGCCCGCCTCGTGGGCGGCCTCGGCGAGGCGCTCGAGGAACGCGAGGTCCGCACGGGAGCCGTCTTCGCCTAGCACCTCGACCCAGAGGCCGTGGTCGCGGGCGTAGTCGACGAGCTCCTGGACCGTCTGGACGACGCCATCGCGGCTCGTTCCCACCTTCGTCTGGATGTGTTTCTCGGAGGAGGGGACGACGAGGTTCACGCCGTCCACACCGCAGTCGAGCGCGAGGTCGATGTCGCGCTGGACGCCACGAGCGAAGGAGGTCACCTTCGCGTCGAGCCCGAGGCTGGCGACCCGTTCGATGGTCTCCCGCTCGCCCGGCCCGGTGCAGGCGCTGCCGGCTTCGATGTAGGAGACGCCGGCCGCGTCGAGCGCGCGGGCGATGTCGGCCTTCTGGTCGGGACTGAGCGAGACGCCCGGGGCCTGTTCGCCGTCGCGAAGGGTCGTATCTAGGAACTGTACGTTACTGTCTGAGAGAGGGGTAGTATTCGGGTGCCCCCCGAATAAAACGTTCACCGGTCATATGCCAGTGAGACGTGGGGTGTCACCACGGATAAAGGGGGGCCTTCAGACAGATATTGCTGTCCGACTGGCAAGTATTGCCTACCCGAGGACGAGCTGGTCGCCCACCTCGACGGAGTCGGCCGCGCCGGCGGGCAGTTCGACGACCGTGTCCGCCCGCGCGCTCCCGTGGCCGCGCCACGCGCGGAGTCGCTGCACCTCTCGGACCTCGCCGTCGACGAGCCACACCGCGTCGATGTCGAACGGGACGAACAGCATGTGGAGGCCGCGGTTCCGGACGCCGCTCCCCCCGGCGAGGAGACTCCCGACTGTGCCGAGTTCGCCGAACCGGAAGACGAGCGCGTAGTCGTCGGGAATCGACCGCCGGAACATCAGCCCCCGGCCCTGCGTCACGAGCGAGTCCGCGAACTCGATGTCGGTGGCGATGACCTCGCGGCCCCCCTCCGGGTTCCTGATGAGACGCACACCGGGGGGTCGCCCGGGGTGGCGATAAGCGTGGTGTCGGGCGACGTGCAGCGTCGCAGGATTCAATCCGCCGGCGGCCCACGGTCCGCCATGGAGAAGACGCCACGCGGTACCTCCGTCGGGGTGGACGACCCCTACGCCGTCGTGGAGCGGTGTGACCACGTCACGGACGACGGCCGGTGCGGCTACGCGGGGCAATATGCGGGGATGGACCCGGAGTTCGCCGCGGAGCGACGGGCGGACGACCTGCGCTGTCCTGCGGCGGACCCCCACGGGGAGTGGGACTGGGCCGACTGCCCGCATTTCCGCGCCCGCCAGCAGTCCCGCGAGTGCATCCGCTGTGGCCTCGAGGAGCGGCGGCTCGCGACAGAGGGAGAGAAACCCCTCCTCGAGGAGCACCACCTCGAGTACCCGGACGACGACCGGAAGGAGATGAGCCACGAGGTCTCCGTCTACCTCTGCCGGTGGTGTCACGCGAAGGTCCACACGTCGTGGGCGCGCATCGACGACGACGTGGGGCCGGACCCGGAAGCCATCGCCGCGGCGGAGGGTCGGCGCTCGCGCGAGCTGGCGGAGCTCTCCTTCGAGTCCGCCGCGGAGCGGTACGACCCCGACTGAGCGGTCTGTCCTCCGAGAAACCGGGGCGTGGCCGTGCGGTTCCGCCCCGCGACAGCCCGTGTGGTATACACGTCCTTGCATGGAACCGGGCGTTTCAGGGGGTTTTTATCCCACAACCGTCTATCGCCGGTAATGACGCGAATCGTCGTGGTGGACAACCACGGGCAGTTCACACACCTCGAACACCGGACGCTGCGTGACCTGGGTGTCGACACGGAGATCGTCGACAACGACACCCCCGCGAGCGAGGTGGAGGCGGACGGCATCGTCCTCTCCGGCGGCCCCGACATGGACCGTATCGGCCGCGCACCCGAGTACCTCGAACTCGACGTGCCCGTCCTGGGCATCTGTCTCGGGATGCAGCTCATCGCCAACGAGCTGGACGGCACCGTCGGCTCCGGCGAGTACGGCGGCTACGCCGACGTGACCGTCGAGATCCTCGACGACGAGGACCCGCTCGTCGGCTCGCTCGCCCCTGAGACGAGAGTGTGGGCCAGCCACGCCGACGAGGTGAAGACGGTCCCCGAGGGGTTCTCGGTCACCGCGAAGAGCGACGTCTGTGGCGTCGAGGCGATGGCCGACACCGGCCGAGACCTCTACGGCGTGCAGTGGCACCCGGAGGTCGCCCACACCGAACAGGGAGAGGACGTGTTCGAGAACTTCCTCGCCCTGTGCGAGTAGGTTTATCCGTCACGGGCGAGGAGTCGAGACAATGACTGCAACGCAGGGCGATCTGGCCTCCCTCTCGCGGTTTATCTTCCGGGCCCCCAGCTGGTACTCCAGCGTCGCCTTCTCGCTCATCATCGCCGCGCTCGCCGGGGTCGCGGCCTTCGACTCCCGGTTCATCCTCGAGGACGCGTGGCAGGGCGTCTTCTTCATCGGCCTCCCCACCGTCGTCGCGGCGGGCATCACCCCCTACGTGGACGGGCGACTCGGGGGGCAGCTGACACCCAACCGGGCCTCGCTGCTCGCGCTCATCTGTGAGCTCCTCGTCGTCGGGATGCTCGTCGTCGCCGGCGTCATCGCCGTCCTCGCCGCGAGCGTCGGCCAGAACTTCGTCTTCGACGTGCTCGTCGCCGCGCTCGCCTCCGTGTTCGCCTTCCGCCTGCTCGTCGTGATGGCCGTCTCCGGCCACCTGCTCCGGGTGGCGATCGTCCCCGCCAGCATCCAGACCGTCGCCGCCGCCGTCCTGCTGTTCATCTACAGCGGGACGATGCGCTTTCTGGAGGTCGGTGGTCCCATCGCCCGCTCGTTCCTCTCGCGACCCGAACGCGCCCCCGCGGAACTGCTCGTCGTCGGCCCCGAGGACTTCATCCTCCTCGCGGTCACCTGTACCCTCTATGCGGGTGCGGTCTACCTCTTCCTGCTCGTCATCGACACCCCGTGGAAGCGCTCGATGGGCATCTCGGTCCTCGACTTCCTGCGGGGGTTCATCGGCCACATCGCCGAGGGCTCCCGGGAGCTGGAGGACTTCTTCGAGCAGATCGGCGAGGAGGCCGTCGTCCCCGTCACCGTGCTCTCGTTCCGCACCGAAGAGGAGGAGAAAGCCCGGTTCGTCCTCCCGATGATCCACCCGGGCCCGATGGGGGAGATCGGCGGTGGGAACCTCCCCGAGCGGGTGGCCGCCCACGCGGAGGGGCTGGCGTTCCCCCCGCACGCGACCGCGGGCCACGACTTCAACCTCGTCACCTCCCGTGAGGTGGACACCATCATCGACGCCGCGGACCGCGCCCACGAGCGCATCGAGTATCACGACGCGGCGACGGAGAGCCTGCGAATCGAGGAGGGCGACGCCTCCCTGCTCGCGCAGGCGTTCGGCGACGACGCGTTCATGACCGCGACCTACGCCCCGAAGTTCGCCGACGACGTGGAGTACGCGGTGGGGCTCTCCGCGATGGCCGAGGCCCGCGGTGGCGGGCTGCGTGAGGTGATGCTCGCGGACGCCCACAACTGCAACAACGGCCTGCAGGGGGAGGATTTGGGCCACGTCGTCCCCGGCTCGAAACGCTCGTTCGACATGATCGAGGCCGCGCGGAAGGCCGGCGACGAGCTCGCCACGGCCCCCCGGTACCCCTTCCGCGTCGGCGTCGCGTGGGACCGCACGGCCTGGGAGCCCATCGAGGGGATCGGCCCACTCGGGGTCCGCGTGCTCGTCACCGAGGCGAACGACCAGCGGACGGCGTACGTCCTCGTCGACGGGAACAACATGGAACCCGGCCTCCGCGACCGCATCGTCTCGGCGCTGGAGGTGGACAACGCCGAGGTCATGACGACCGACACCCACATCGTCAACACGGTGAAAGCGACGAATCAGGTGGGCGGGGCCGTCGACCACGACGACCTCATCGGCCTCATTCAGGGGCTCGTCGCGGAGGCCACCGCCGACCTCGAACCCGTCGAGGCGGGGATGGCGAGCGAGCGCGCGGAGGTGACGGTGTTCGGCAACGACCGCACCGAGTCGCTCGCCTCGCACGCCAACGCGATGATCTCGATGGGTGGGGCGCTCGCCGCCGCGTTCATCCTCGCGGTGACGGCGCTGTCGGTGCTGCTCTTTTTCCTGACGTAGGCTAATCGAGCGCCAGGCTCAGTTTTAGCGCGTCGTCGATTTCATCCATCGTTGCGTCAGAGAGACGACCGAGCACGGAGTGAACTCGGCTCTCGATGGAGACGACCCGTATCTGGTCGAGTCGGACGGAGGAGTCCTTGCTGAACGGTGACTCATCAGCTTCGATTAACACCTCGAACGGGTATCCTCGATACGTTCCTGTTGCGGGGGCGACGATCGTCGTACTAGCGTTTTTGTTTCCGGTGTCGTTCTGGACGACGACTGCCGGCCGGGTCTTTTTCATCTCGTGTCCTTCCGCCGGGTCAAATCGAACAACGACGACGTCCCCACGCCGGACCGTTGGCCGTTCACTCATCGAGGCTGTCCCACGCCTCTTCGGACGTTTCGTCCCACTCCCGCGCGAGTTGCTCTGCCGATTCAGATGCGTCCCGATATGCCGCTGCTAACTCCTCCTCGCTCGGACCATCGTCTTCTACGTCGATGACTGCGACCGTCACTCGCTTGTTCGCATACTCCGTTCCGAGATAGATTCGCCCCCGGTCGTCAGTACGGTTCGTGCGGAGGTCACGTGCATCTACGTCGTCCATGTTACCCACTATTGCCCACGAACGCATAAGTACTACCCACGGTTACCCACAGCGCTGCTGCTCACGGGTCTGTGAAGATAAAATCGAAACGGCCGCGTCCCTCGATTACTCTTCGAACAGTTCGTCGACGGCCGCTTGCGCGGCGAGCGCGGCGTCGTCGGCGACCTGCTCCGCGTCACCCGGCGCGTTGAGATAGACGTCCACGTCGAGCACACCGTCCTCGAACGTGACGGTCACGTCCACGTCTTTCACCTCGCTCTTCTTGTAGCGGTCGAAGATGAGGCCTTCCGCCGCGTCGGAGGCCGTCCCGATGACCTCCTCGTCGGTTGGCATCTTACGCGCCGCCGGGGCCCTGCGGACCCTGCGGGCCGCCCATCGCACCGCCCTGGAGCATCTGCTGGAGCTCCTGCTGGAGGCTCTCGAACTGCTCCTGGACACGCTCCTCCTGCTTCTCGAGCGTGCGGACGCGGACCTCGAGCGAGTCGACCTTGTCCGTGAGCGCCTCGTGGGCCTCGTCGTAGTCCGTCTTGACGAGCAGCTCGCCGACCTCACGGTACATCTCCGTGTCGGCCTCGAGCTCGTCGAGCGCCTCCAGCGCCGTCTGCGACTCGTTCAGCGTGGTCTCCGCCTGCTGCTTCTGGGCGGCGACCTGCTGGGCGGTCTCCTGGAGGTCCTGCAGCTCTTCGATCTTCTCCTGCGCTTCCGGCGGCAGATTACCCTGCATACGCGGCCCGAGGGCTTCCGGCGTGAAAAACCCCCGCTTTCGGGATTCAGGTGTGTGCGGGTCAGAATCGCCCGAGGGCGGCGGTCTCCTCGGCGACTTCGACGAGCGTCGTCCAGGTGTTGATGCCCGCGCGCAGCGCCACGAGGTCGTCGGCGTCGATGTCGACGTGGAGGCTGGGTCCATCGAGGGAGACCGCGGCGGTCGTCCGGTCGCCGCTTATCTCGCCGGCCTCCTGTGAGACCGCGCGATAGACGAGACTCGCGGTGTCGGCGTCCGGGTAGTCGAAAACGAGCGCCGCGTCGTGCAGCACCTTAGTTGACGTCGATGGTCTTGATGTCGCGGCTGCGTTCCTTCAGGAGGACGCGGTGGCCGCAGTACGGACAGCGGACGCCGCCGTACTCGTCCAGTTCGACGTCGCGCTTACAGCGGGAGCACTTGTAGCTCATCGGGGGAGATTACTCCTCTTCGTCGAGGGCGGCGCGGAGCGACCGGCGGACGGTCTTGCCGGCCGGCGTCTCGGGACGGTAGGCACCGCCGGCGAACTTCTCGCCGGTCTCGGTGTTGACCCAGATACCGGTGCCGAGGCGCTTGACCTTGTCCCCGTCGACCTTGGCGTTCCGCATGTCGTCTTCGATCTCGGCGACGCGGCGTCGCGCCACGCGACCGTACCGTGCACCGAAGCGCCCGGCGCTCCCGGACTTGCGCTTCTTGCTCATAGTATCGACAGATGCGGCCAGCATGGCAATAAACCCTTTGAGTTACTCCTGGAGGTCGGCGTCTCGCAGCGCCTCGTTCAGGTCCGCACGCACCCGTTCGCCCAGTTCACGGGAGCCCGCCGTCGTCACGACGCGGTTCTCCTGGACGCTGGAGCCGTTCCGGAGGATGAGCCGCACGTTCCCGTTCGTGTCCGCCCGGGTCGCCTTCGCCCGGACGCCCCCCCGCGTCGAGGACCCCCCGGCGTCGATGGGGCCGGGGATGATCTTCTTCACGTGCGGGTGCGCGGCCACCGTTTCGAGTGCCCGCCGCCCCGCTCGCCCCCCGATGAGGGTGGTGTGGCTCCCCCCGAGCTTCTCCGCGAGCGACTTCTCGACCACCTCCAGCGCCGGCTCCCCCTGCCGCTCGATGACGGCCTCGACGGGGTCGTCGTCGGCCACGCGGTAAAAGGGGTAGTGGAGGGCGGCCCGCACCTCCCGCAGGACCTCCCGGTCCCCCTTCGCGTACACCTCGTCGGGGCGCTTGCGCTGCACCTCGTCGGCGATGCGCCCCGCGAAGTTTCGCAGCTCCGTGGAGGCCCGCTTTTCGGCCGTCTCCGGGCGCGTCGTCACCGTCCGCTGGGCGACGATCTCCTCATCGAGGAGGCAGGTGACCGTCGCCCGTTCGCGCCCGATGTCGAGCACCACGAGGTCCGTATTGGCAGTGTGACAGACCAGACAGTAGTCGCCCGGCCGTTCGAGGGGGGTTCCACACTGCCGACACTCCATACCCCATCTGGGGAATCGCGCCGAATAAGCGGGGCGATTTGCTCATGGTGGAATTCTGGTTGGGTGGATTCGGTGTCGGATAATTCCCTCTTTTCTTCTTGTCGGTGTACCGCACCGACAGTCTTCAAGAACACCTCGAAAGCCCCCTCTTGCCGTTCTGCAATAGTGCCCGCCAACACCTCGAAAGCCCCTGCTCGCTCGCGGTCGCTGCGCGAGATATTCGCTTCGCGAATAGGGCTCGCGCAGGCGACGCTCCTCCGGCGCGAGCGAGCAGCCCCTTTCAATCCCACCCGGCGTGACTGTTCAGCGTCGTCGTGCGGTGGGTTGGTCGGGCTACGTCAGATCCAGCGGGTCGGTCTTCAGATACTCCCTGAGGACGGTGGTCGCGTAGCTTCCCTTCGGGAGGCGGAAGGAGAAGGTGAGCGGGTCCTCTGTGACTTCCATATCCGTTCGCACCTGCACGGCACGGCGAATCCCGGTCGAGTCGAAGTTCCCGGGCAGGTCGAAGTCCTCGCGGGTGAGCTCCAGCTCGGCCATCACCTCGCGTTCGATCTCACCGGGTTCGCCGTCGCCGTACTCGGTGTCGGTGCCGATGAGCGGGGCAGTGACGAACGCCCGCCCCCGTTCACAGTGACGGTTGATGGAGCGCAGGCGCTTCTCGGAGACGCGCTGTTCGCGGTCGGTGTCGGGGAGCGCGAGCCCATCGGGCGCGTCTTTGTCGGCGAAACAGACCACGTCGCCCGCGACGGCCTCGTGGAACGGCAACCCACGGGCGAGCCGCTCGGAGAGGATGCGGTTGAACGCGTAGGACTGCACCGCATGAACGAACAGCTGCTGGAGGTTGCGGGGGAGGCGTTCGAGCGCCTCGCGGAAGTGTTCTGGCGAGGAACCACCGTTCTCCGCGAGCCCCTGCAGCAGCGCGCGCTCGTACCGGAGCTTGCCGGGGAGCAGTTCGGTGAGCTGTCCCCACTCCCCCTCACCCCAGCGCTCGTCGATTTTCTCACGGATTTCGTACGTGCCCTCCGGCTCGAAGTCGGTGCGGGTACAGACGTAGGTCTTCACGGCTTCCTCCCACTCTCCGCGCAGGATATCGAGGCCGACGGCGTGCGTGACGGGGCGGTAGGTGCCAAAGCGCTGGGGGCCGAAGAAGTTCGGAACGGCCACCTCGCCCGCGCCCCACTCCTCCAACGAAGCGGTGATGGCGCTCGCGTGCTCGGGGTGGTCGGGCTCCCGGACGGTGATCTCGAAGGCGTTGCCGGCGAGGTCCCCAAAGAGGATGGGACGGCCCGCGCGGCCGAGCACTTCGATGTCGGCCTCGTCGATCTCGGGCAGGTCCGCGTGGTCGAGTTTCACCGAGAAGAGCTGGGTCGTCACGGCGCGTTTGTCCTTCGTGCCGGCCCAGGAGACGCGCTCTCTGGAGATGCCGAGCTTCTTCGCCAGCGCGTCGGCGAAGTCGTTGGTGTCCCAGTTCCTGAGCGTCGCCCGGAAGACGACGTGGGCGTAGGAGCCGGGGTCCGCGTCGACGGGTTCGGTGTCGTACCGTTCGAGCTCGGTCACGCGGAAATCCTCCGCACGGGCCTTCAGCCGGCCCCCCACGCCGTCGGCGTCGGAGACGTACCACTC
This sequence comes from Natronomonas sp. EA1, assembly GCF_051195035.1. Lineage (NCBI taxonomy): Archaea > Methanobacteriati > Methanobacteriota > Halobacteria > Halobacteriales > Natronomonadaceae > Natronomonas > Natronomonas sp. EA1. The sequence continues at coordinate 384,337 of NZ_JBNTJV010000002.1, read as the reverse complement.
GACGCCGACGCTCCGCTCGTCGGGGTGGGCCTCACGCATGGCGGGTCCCTCGTGTGGTCATACCCGCACTCACACGCGCAGGGTGAAAGGTCAGTCGTCCCGCCGCGCTGTCGATGCCGGCAATTCCCCCCGCCAGCGCGAGAGGTTTTCCCGGGGTCGGCGAAGGGAGGGCAATGCCAGGTCTGTTCGACCCCCTCGATATCGGTCCGGAAACGGCGCGGAACCGCATCATGGTCTCCCCGATGTGTCAGTACTCCTGTGACGCGATGGACGGACTCGCCACCGAGTGGCACCACGTCCATCTGGGCTCTCGCGCAGTGGGCGGGGCCGGCATCGTCATGAGCGAGGCCGCCGCCGTCGAGCCGCGGGGTCGCATCTCCCCGTACGACCTGGGTATCTGGAGCGACGAGCACGCGGACGCACTGGAGCGCACCACGGAGTTCATCGCCGACCACGGCGCGCTGTCGGCCATCCAGCTGGCCCACGCGGGCCGGAAAGCCGCCACGGAGCGCCCCTCGGAGGGCGGTGCCCCGGTTCACGACGACCGCGGCTGGACACCCGTCGGCCCCACGGACGAACCGTGGCCCCACGACGAGCCACACGAGGTGGAGGCGCTCTCCGAAGCCGGGATCCAGAACGTGGTCGAGTCGTTCAGAGATGCCGCACGCCGGTCGTACGACGCGGGCTTCGACATCGTCGAGATCCACGCGGCCCACGGCTACCTGCTCCACGAGTTCCTCTCGCCCGTGACGAACACCCGGGAGGACGCGTATGGCGGGGATTTCGAGGGCCGCACGCGCATCGTCCGCGAGGTCGCCGAGGCGGTCCGCGAGGAGGCCGGCGAGCGCCCGGTGTTCATCCGATTCTCCGCGACGGACTGGATCGAAGGCGGCTGGACGGTAGAGGACACCGCGCGTCTCGCGGCCGAGATCGACGAGCTGGTCGACCTCGTGGACGTGAGCGCCGGGGCCATCTCGCCCGACCAGGAGGTCCCCTACACGGGGGTCCACTATCAGGTACCCTACGCGGAGCGCGTCCGCGAGGAGACGGACGCCCTCGTCGGCGCGGTCGGTGGTATCACCACGCCGGAGGGTGCGGAGGCGGTCGTCCGCAACGACCGGGCGGACCTCGCCATCGTCGGCCGGCAGTTCCTCACCGACCCGTACTTCCCGCTGCACGCGGCCGAGGCGCTGGGCGTCGAGGGGCCGGTCCCGCGGCAGTATCTGCGCGGGTTCTGACGGGGAACCGTCGCTAGTCGCGAAGCATCGAAAGAAGCGGTAGAGGTGGGTTAGAGGTGAGTCACTCGCCGACTTTGTTCGCGATGTCCTCCACGACCTCGGGGTTCCGCAGCGTGGAGGTGTCACCCAGCTCGTCGCCGTTAGCGATGTCCTCGAGCAGGCGGCGCATGATCTTCCCGGAGCGAGTCTTCGGCAGTTCGGGCGTGAAGATGACCGCTTCGGGCCGCGCGATGGGGCCGATGGCGTCCTCGACGCCCTCGATGATGCGGGCTTCGAGGTCCGCGTCGCCCTCGTAGCCGTCCTCCGTGATGACGTAGGCGTAGACGGCCTCGCCCTTCAGGTCGTGGTCACCGCCGACGACGGCGGCCTCGGCGACGCCCTCGACGCCGACGATGGCGGACTCGATCTCCATCGTCCCCAGCCGGTGGCCGGAGACGTTGATGACGTCGTCGACGCGTCCCAGCACGGTGATGTAGCCGTCGTCGTCGATCTTCGCGCCGTCCTCGGGGAAGTAGACCCACTCGTCTGCGTCGGGGTCGGAGTACTCCTCCCAGTACTCCGAGAGGAACCGCTCGTCGTTCTTGTACAGGGTGCGGAGCATCCCGGGCCACGGCTTGTCGACGGTGAGGTAGCCGGCGCGGCCGGCCCCCACCTCGTCGCCGTTCGTGTCGACGATTTCGGCGCCGATACCGGGGAGTGGTGGGCCGGCGGAGCCGGGTTTCATCGTCCCGATGCCGGGGAGGGTGGTGATCATCATCCCGCCCGTCTCGGTCTGCCACCAGGTGTCGACGATGGGACAGGACTCCCCGCCGATGTGCTTGTAGTACCACTTCCAGGCGCGGGGGTTGATGGGTTCACCGACCGTTCCCAGCAGTCTGAGAGAGGAGAGGTCGCGCTTCTCGGGGTACTGCTTGCCCCACTTCATGAACGCCCGAATCGCCGTGGGCGCGGTGTACAGCTGGGTCACGTCGTAGTCCTCGACGATCTCCCACATCCGGTCCTTCTCCGGGTAGTCGGGAGTCCCCTCGTACATGACGGAGGTGGTCCCGAGCGAGAGGGGGCCGTAGACGATGTAGGAGTGGCCCGTGATCCAGCCGATGTCGGCGGCACACCAGTAGGTGTCCTCGGGCTTCACGTCCAGTACGGCGTGGGAGGTCCACGAGACGTACGAGAGGTAGCCACCCGTGGTGTGTTTCACGCCCTTCGGCTGGCCCGTCGTGCCGGAGGTGTACATGAGAAAGAGCATGTCCTCGGCCCCGCGCTCGACGGGCTCGACCTCGGCGCCCGCCTGTGCGGCGACGAGGTCGCCGTAGTCGTGGTCGTCGTCGCGCATCGGGTGGTCGTACTCGTCACCCAGCCGGTCGACGACGATGCCGGTCACGTCGTGGTCGACTCCGTCCAATCCCTCGTTGGCCTTCGCCTTGTGTTCGAGGGCGTCCCCGCGACGGTAGTAGCCGTCACAGGTGACGAGATACTCGGAGTCGGCGGATGTCATCCGGGTGGCGAGCGCGTCGGCGGAGAAGCCGGCGAACACCACGGAGTGGGGGGCACCGATGCGGGCGCACGCCAGCATGGCGATGGGGAGCTCCGGAATCATCGGCATGTACATCGTGACCACGTCGTCCTCCTCCACGCCGAGCTCACGGAGGGCCGCCGCGAACTCGTTCACCTCGCGGTGGAGCTCCGCGTAGGTGTAGGTGCGTGTCTCCCCGAGTTCGCCGACCCACTCGATGGCGACCTCGTCACCGCGGTCGTCGAGATGCCGGTCGAGACACTCGTGGGAGGCGTTGAGCGTCCCCTCCTTGAACCACTTGTAGAAGGGCGCGTCCGAGTCGTCGAGGACGGTGTCGTAGTCATCGTACCAGTCGAGGAGGTCGGCCGCGCGCTCCCAGCTCTCCGGCCAGTTCTCCTCGAACTCCTCGTAGATGGCGGGTTCCGAGACGTTCGCCTGCTCGACGAACGACTCGGGGGGGTCGAACGACTCCTGTTCCTGCAGCCGCGCTTCGAGTTCCACCTCTTCCTCTGCCATAGTCACGCATACACACCCACACACGGACTATAAAGGGGGATGCTAGCTATCCAAACCCCGCTCTCCCCCCGTCGTCGCGGGACGGCACCGCCGCGGCGAGCCGTCGCGGGCGGTGGAGCGGCTGTCCGTCAGACCGCCTCCGCAGCAGGGGGTCGCCCTTCGTTTCGTTCTCGATGTGCTCGGCGAAACAGGGAGGGGAATGATGGTTCACGACGCATACCCATGCCCCGTGTGGGCACGCTGCCGGCACCTCGCGTCGTGTCACCGGGACGAGCTTCGTTCGGCTCGTCCGAGACGAACCTGGTTCCACTCACGGACAAACTGCCAGAAACGACGCGGTTCCGGGGCGGTGTCATTATATGGCTCCAGGGCATCCCGGTGGACATGTCCGCGTCGCCTGTGCCCGGTTCCCGCACGGCGCCCCACGTTCTCGCCGTCGGCGGCTCCCTGCCGACACCCCTCCCCTCCCTGTCCGTGACGGCCGTCTCCCCGTCGGCGGTCACCGACGCCCTCAGCGACGGCGAGTGCGTCGTCACCGCCCCCGAACTGCCGGTCGAGACGGCACTCGATGTCATCGAACGGGTCGACCGGCACGCACTCGACGTCCCCGTCGTCGCCTGTCACCGCGACCCGTCGGCCGTCCCGTCGCTGCTCGACGCCGGGGCGGCCGAAGTCGTCCGGGTCGACGGCCCAGCCGCGGCCCGGACGCTCGACCACCGCGTCGCCTCGCTGGTCGACCGCCACCGCGCGGACCGCCGGCAGGCCCGCTTCCTCGAACACCTCTCCGACGCCTACTACGAGCTGGACGCGGCGTGGCGGGTCCTCGAGTGGAACCGCGTGATGGCCGAGCGGGTGGGTATCCCCCGCGAGGAGGCGCTCGGTGCCGTCTTCTGGGAGCTCCTCCCCGAGGGGCGCGAGTCGGAGCTCCACGGGTTGTTCGACCGCGTCCGCGAGACGGGGGTCGCGGCCGCCGTCAGCAGCCCCATCCCCACCGAGGAGCTCTGGGTGGAGGCCACCGTCTGGCCCCGGTCCGGCGGTGGCATCGCCGTGCTCTCCGAGGACATCACCGAGCGGCGCGAGCGCGAGCGCGTCCGTCGGGCCATGTTCGAGCGGACGTTCGACCTCGTCACCGTCCTCGACCCCGACGGGACCGTCGTCGAGGCGAACGAGACGGCCCTTCACACGTTCGACCGCACGCGCGAGGAGCTGGTCGGCGACCCCATCTGGAACGCCGAACTCCCCGTCGTCGACCGCGAGGTGGACGACCTGCAGTCGGTCGTCGCCCGCGCCCGCGACGGGGAGACCGTCCGGTACGAACTCGCCTTCACGGACGACGGGGAGCGTCGGGTGCTCGACGTCTCCTACCAGCCCGTCGTCGACGAGTCCGGGAGCGTCACGGACATCATCGTCGAGGGGCGCGACATCACGGAGCTGAAGCGGGTCCAGGAGTCGCTCGAACGGAACAACGCGCTGTTCGCCCAGGCCCAGCGGATGGCGAGCATCGGCGGCTGGGCGTACGACCTCGAGACGGGGACGCTCCGGTGGACGGACGAGACCCTGCGGATCCACGGCGTCGACCCCGAGTACGAACCCACCGTCGAGGAGGCGCTGTCGTTCTACCACCCGGCTGACCGCGAGACCATCCGCGAGGCGTTCGAGGGGGCACTCGCCGGCGAGCCGTTCGACCACGAACTCCGGATCGTCACCCCCGACGACGAGACGCGGTGGGTGCGGGCGATGGGTGAACCGGCGTTCGAGGACGGGGATGTCCGGGCCGTCCACGGGACGTTTCAGGACGTCACCGACCAGCGCGAACAGGAGCGGCGCTTCCGGGCGACGTTCAACAACGCCTTCCAGCTCACCGGGATGCTGGAGCCGGACGGCACCGTCATCGAGATCAACGAGACGGCGCTGGCGTTCGGCGACGTCTCGCGGGAGGCGGTGATCGGCGAGCCGTTCTGGGAGACGCCGTGGTGGCAGACGAGCGAGGCGGACAAACAGCGGCTGCGGGAGGCCATCGAGCGCGCCCGCAACGGGGAGTTCGTCCGCTACGAGACGCGCAACGTCGGGGGCGACCGGGTCGCGCACATCGACTTCTCGCTGAAGCCGGTGGTCGACGACGCGGGGAAGGTGATGCTGCTCATCCCCGAGGGCCGGGATATCACCGAGCTGAAAGAGCGGGAGGCGGAGCTGCGCCGCCGCACGGAGCAGATGGAGTTCCTCAACAGCCTGCTGCGACACGACGTGCTCAACGGGATGACCGTCATCGCCGGGAACGCGGGGCTGCTCGCGGAGGCGACGCTCCCCGAGGAGGCACAGCGCCGGGCTCGTACCATCCAGTCGTGGGCCGACGACGTGACGGATGTCATCCAGCGGGTCAGACACGTCCTCGACGCGCTCGCCGGCGAGGACGAGCTGGTGCTGGAGCCGGTGAACGTGACGCGGCTCGTGGAGGCGGAGGCGAACCACGTCGCCGTCGGCACCGATGCCGAGGTGACGGTGGACGCCCCCGAGTCGGTCCACGCCCGGGCGGACGACCTGCTCTCGGAGGTGGTCGGGAACGTGCTCACGAACGCGGTGAAACACTCCGACCGGGAGACGCCGCACGTCGAGGTGCGCGTCGAGCCACCGGACGAGACCGACCGGGTCCGCATCCGCATCGCCGACGACGGGCCGGGGGTCTCGGCGGCGATGAAGGGCGACCTCTTCGACCGCGAGGCCTCCACGAGCGGCGGCGGGTTCGGCCTCTTCTTCGTCGAGACGATGGTCGAGCGCTACGGCGGGCGCGTCCGCGTCGAGGACAACGAGCCCCGCGGCGCGGTGTTCACCATCGAACTCCCGGCGACGCAGTAGCCGGCTCTTCGTTCGGTACCGCGGTCAGTAGAGCGAGAGGTCGCCCGTGATGGCGTCGACGGCCTCGTCGCTCGCGGGCCCGACCGCGAGCGCGGTGACCGTCCCCGGGTCCAGCTGCGTGTGCCCCGCGTCGCGGATGATAGCCTGCGGAATCCCCTCGCGTTTCGCCATCTCCGCCAATTCGAATAGCTGGCGCTCGCTGTCGCCTTTGAGGACGACCTTCTTCTGGCCCCCCTGTTTCCAGTTCTTTTGCGCCTGTAGGTCGGCCTTCTCGTAGGCCTTCAGCGAGGCGTGAGCGACCTGCGCGGCGAGCTTCCCGGTCCCCATGCCGATGTCGGTGCGGGCGACGATGGCCTGCTTCATACCCTCTCTGGCAGGGGAGGCGGCTTAATTCACAGGAATCGGAGCCCCACGGTCAGCAGCTCCCCCGCGGTGAACAGCAGGACCCCGACGCCGAGTTCGCGCCACGGCACCCGGTCGTGCCGGCTGATGAGCGCGAGCGCGACGACGACGGAGACCGCGAGCAGCGAGGTGTACGCCACCGTGGGGTCGACCGGGAGGCGGTCGTACAGCGACGCTCCGGTCGAAAAGAGGACGAGGTTGTTCACCCCGCCGCCGACCCCCATCGCGACGACGAGGTACGTCCCGCAGAGGGTGGAGAGCCACCCCAGCCGGAGCCACGTCGCCAGCGAGAGCAGGCCACACAAAAGCGTGAAGTAGCCGACGGCGAGCCCGAGGTGGACGCCGGAGAGCAACGAGAGTAGCCCGTTCAGCTCGGCGAACCGCGGGCTCGAGAGGATGGCGGTGGTCGTCACCACGTCGAGTGCCGCGGCGGTCGTCGCCAGGATGGCGAGCGGGTGAGCTCGGACGGTCCGCCATCGCCCCTCGCGCACGTTCACCCGGAGGCTCCCCGACACGCCCGGAGCCTGCGAGGCGAGCGAGATAAATCGATAGGTCCGTTCGCCCGCCTCACGGGGCCGTGAGGACCATCCCGTCCCGGGGTTCGCCGTGGTACCACTCCACACCGGCCCGACCGTCGGCTTTTAGCCCCCATCGCCCGGTCACACGGATATGATACTCTCGGACGCCGACATCCGGCGGCGGCTCACCGACGGTGACCTCGTCATCGAGCCGCTGTCGGACCCGGAGATCCAGATCCAGCCCGCGAGCGTCGACCTCAGACTCGGCCAGGAGTTCCTGGAGTTCCGCCACGCCAACATCCCGTGTATCCACCCGAACGACGAGCGCGAGGTGAGCGAGTACGTCGAGCTCACGGAGATCGACGAGGAGGGGGAGTTCATCCTCCACCCCGGCGACTTCGTCCTCGGGACGACCCTCGAACGCGTCGAGATCCCCGCGGACCTCATCGCCCACGTCGAGGGGCGCTCCTCGCTCGGGCGGCTGGCCATCGTCGTCCACGCCACGGCGGGGCTCGCGGACCCCGGCTACCGCGGCCAGATCACCCTCGAACTCTCGAACCTCGGTCGCGCGCCCGTCGCGCTCTCGCCGGGGATGCGTATCTCCCAGCTCACCTTCACGGAGCTCTCCTCACCCGCCGAGCGCCCCTACGGGAGCGAGCGCGGGTCGAAGTACCAGGACCAGACCGGCCCGCAGGCCTCGCGGATTCAGGGGGACCGGGAGTTCGGGGGCTCGCAATAGATGAAGTTCATCGAGGAGGTCGTCGTCGACGAGTTCCTCCCCACCTTCCGCTCGCTTTTGGCCTCGGACCTCCGGGAACGGGGGCTCACCCAGAGCGAGGTGGCCGAGCTGCTCGGCGTCTCCCAGAGCGCGGTCTCGAAGTACGTCCACGGCGAGGTGGAGGAGACGCCCGAGATCGCTGGCGACGACCGGGTCAGAGAGCTCGTCTCGCGACTGGGGGCGGGGCTCGCCTCCGGGGAGATGACACAGGTACAGGCGCTCGCGGAGGCCGAGATCCTCGTCCGGTCGCTCGAACGCGGCGACCTGCTCGCCCAGCTGCACGAGGCCGCCTACCCCCCGCTCGCGGAGTACGACGGGGAGTTCGCCATCCACGACCCCGACTCGCGGCTCCGGACGGCGGAACGGGCGCTCGCCTCGGTGCGACGCGGCGTCCGGATGCTGGAGAACACCTCCGGGTTCGCGGCGCTCATCCCCGCGGTGGGGTCGAACCTCGTGGAGGCGCTCCCCGAGGCGCAGGGGATCGACGACGTGGCCGCGATCCCGGGCCGCATCCTCGACGTGAAGGGGCGGGCGACCGTCCCCGGCGAGCCGGAGTTCGGCGTCTCGGAGCACGTCGCGGGCGTCCTGCTCACGGCTCGCGCGGGCGGGAGCGATGCGCGCGCGGCGGTGAACATCCGCTACGACCCCGACCTCGTGGCGGCGCTCGAAGCCCAGGGGCTCGAAACCGCACAGTTCGACGCGGAGGGCGGTACCGACGCCGTCCGCGAGGCCGTGGCGGCCACCCCCGACGCCGACGTGCTGTATCAGTCCGGCGGCTTCGGTATCGAGCCGGTCGTCTACGTGCTGGCCCCCGACGCCGTGACCGCGGCCGAATGGGTCCGTTCGCTGGCCTGACCCGATGAGCGTCGCCGAGTTCTACGGGCGGTACGCCGGCCTCTACGACCGCATCGCCACGCTCCCCGGGGTGGGCCGCTGGCGCGCGGCGCTCGCCGACGCCCTCGCGCTCGAACCGGGCGACACCGTCGTCGAGATGGGCTGTGGGACCGGCGCGAACCTCCCGTACCTCCGCGAGCGCGTCGGGAGCGACGGGACCGTCGTCGGCATCGACCTCACCGGCCCGTTGCTCGAGGTGGCCCGCGCCCGCACGAGCGAGTACGACAACGTCCACCTCCTGCGTGGCGACGCCACTCGGCCGCCCATCCCGGACGCCGACGCCGTCGTCGCCTCGTTCGTCTCCGGGATGTTCCGCGACCCCGCCGGAGTCGTCGCCGGCTGGTGCACCCTCGTCGGCCCCGGTGGCCGCGTCGCGCTCCTCGACGCCGCGGTCTCCGACGACCCGGTCGGCCGCCTGCTCAACCCCGCGTTTCGGGCGTTCACCCGGGGTACCGCCCCCGCCCCGACGACGCTCGACGCGGTGTGGGCCGCCCTCGATCTCGGACGGGAAGACCCCCTCGAACCACGGGTGAACGCGGCCCGGAAGGCGCTCGCGGCCCGCACGACCGAGAGGCGATTCGAGGCGTTCGCGCTCGGCTTCGTCGGCCTCCTCCGTGGCCGAGTCCGGTAGCTTTACACGGATGCAAGGATGACGCACGCGGCTCTCTCGCGGCGAAGGATATCAGAGAGGAGGACGACCGGTCCGCGGTCTAACGTCACCCCCCGGCGATGGCCCGCGGGGGCCGGTCAGGGCGTTTTCTCCAGCAGTTTCGACACGTCCGTCCCCTCGAGCCCCGCCTCCAGCGCGGCCCAGTCGTCGTAGCCGCGGTCGTTCGGGCCGTCGTCGTCCGCGTAGTCGTAGTAGCCCGGCGGGGCGTTGTAGTTCATCACGCTCGGGTAGGTGTCGAACTCGACGTCCGTGCTGTCGATACCGCGGTAGTCCTGGGCGTCGAGCCCCACCGCGTGCCCGAGCATGTGCATGAACACGGGGCCGGTGCGGTCGTCCTCGACCACCGTCTCGAAGGCGACGTGCCCCTCGCTCTCGAAGCCGCCGATGTCCCCCTCGCTCACGGAGCGGGCGTCGGCGACGGCCAGCGCGTAGTGGTAGCCGTAGCCCGCGTGGTCGAAGCTCCCGTTAGCGATGCGCGCGAGATCGCCGGGCGTGGTCGCCCGCTCGCGGGAGAGCTCCTCGTCGTAGACGACGTGGAGCGTGATCCCCGTGGAGCCGTCGGGGTTCTCGACGGGCGCGCCGTTGTACGCGTCGATGACGCGTTTGATCTCGTCGCGCGGCACCTGCTCCTCGCTCATGTGGTCGATCTCCACGTAGATGTCCTTGTGGAGCGGTCGCGCGTCGGGGAGCATCGGGTGGCCGTCCACCTCGGGGCCGTCCGGCAGCCCGTCGTCGTCGGTGTCGGGGTCGAGCGCGTCCGTTCGCCCGTTGAGCTCGCGGCGGTCGTTCAGGCCGTCACCGTCCGTGTCGGCGTTCATCGGGTCGGTCGGCCCGTCGAGCTCCGTGGGGTCGGAGAGCCCGTCGCCGTCCGAATCGGCCGTCGTGGGGTCCGTCCCGGTCTCCTCGACCTCCTCGCGGTCGGAGAGCCCGTCGCCGTCGGTGTCGCGCTGGAGCGGGTCGCTGCCGATGGCGACCTCCTCGCCGTCTGCGAGGCCGTCGTCGTCGGAGTCGGAGTCCTCGGGGTTCGTGCCGAGTTCGCGCTCGCGGGCGTCCGTGAGGTTGTCGTCGTCGCCGTCGACGGGCGTCTCGCTCGGTGTCGGCGTCGGGGTGGGGGTCGGCTCACCCGCCGGCGTGGGGGTCGGCTCGTCCTCCGGTGTGGGGGTCGACCCGCCCGGTTCCGGCGTCGACTCGCCGTCGCCACCGGTGTCCGTCCCGTCACCGTCGTCCGCACTCGTCGGGTCGGTGCCGTTCTTCACCTCCGTCCCGTCGGCGATGCCGTCCCTGTCGGTGTCGGGGGCGAGCGGTTCCGTCCCCAGGGCGGCCTCCCGGTCGTCGTCCAGCTCGTCGCCGTCGCTGTCGGCTGAGAGCGGGTCGGTGCCGGCGAGGAGTTCCTGGTGGGGTGGGATGCCGTCGCCGTCGATGTCGACGACACCGGCGGCGGTGGCTCCACCGATGACGAGGAGGAGGGCGGCGCCACCGAAGACGAGGAGCACGACGCCGCCGGTGAGCAGGGATTCGCTTCGCATGGTAGGTAGCCCGTGCGCCGCGAATTAGTCGTTACGGTCGTTTCTCACGTGACCCGGGTGACAGAAGGGGGATCGGGGGTCGGCTCACGCCGGGCGCTGCGTCTTCTTCCGGGGCGTCTTCGCCCTCTCTCCGCGGTAGGTGTCGATACCGAGCGCGCGGTTCAGCGGGCACTGCTGGACCGTTCCGGTCACGGTGAACACGAGCCCGACGACGAGCGCGAGCGCCGCGATGGCCATCCCGATCCCGCTCGCGGCGAAGGCGAGGAGGCCGAGCAGGCCCACCACGCCGATGACGGTGAGGACGGGACCGAACACTAAGCGCACGATACGGTCGTAGCCGCCGACGTTCAGCTCCATGCCCGGAGATACGTCGCGAGAGGCGATAAGCCGCGCTCCGGGCTAGGTGTCTCCGTCGCGGATGGCCCGCTCGGCCGCGGCGAGCGCCGCCTCGCGGTCGAAGCCGTCGACGATGGCCTCCAGCTCCTCGCGGGAGGCCCCTTTCAGCTCGCGGGCGTGGCGGGTGATGTTCGGCACCGCCCGGATCACGTTGTCGACGATGGGGACCGTCGCACACTGTGCCGACCGCGAGAGGGGGTTCAGGTCGATGACGAGCTCGATCTTCCCCATCTCGCTCAGTGCCTCCGCGCGGTCGCCGTCCTCGAGGGGGACGAGCACCACGTCGGCATCCCCGATGCCGTCGGCATCCACCTTCGCGCGCTCGTGGTCGAGCCCCGGGATGCGGCCGTCGGCGGTGAGCCCCTTCACCTCCTCCGCCCCGTGCTCGCGGAGGTGGTCGACGATGGCCTGCATCCGTTCGGGCGTGCGGTTGAAGAGGTTCACCTCGAGGTCGGCCCCCACGACCTCGGCCAACTCGACGAGCTCGCCGGGACACAGCGCCGCGACGTTCCCGTTCACGGAGATGACGGGGTGCTCGGCGAGCAGGAAGTGGGCGGCTGCGGCGCGTTCGGCCGCGTCCGCGCTTTCGGTCGTCTTCTCTCCCAGGAGATAGTCGAACGCCTCCCCGCGGCCCTGTGCGATGAGCCCCTGCTTCGAGGTGATACCCTTCTCCACCCCGTCCTCGATACGGTGGCGCGTGAGCAGCGACTCGTACCGGGGGTGTGATTCGGGGATCTCGATGTCGCTCATGGTCGTCCCTTCGTGCCGGGCGTGAAAAACCGTGTGTAGTCGATTCGGCTACCGAAGCCCCGCGCCGGGCGGGTGAATCGCACAGACGGCCGGGTCGTACCCCGCATCCGAGAGGTCGGTGCCGAGCGCGAACGCCGTCTCGCCGAGCATCGCCATCGAGGCCCGTCCCCCGGCGGCTTCGACCGTCTCCAGCACGTCGCGCAGTTCGTCGGTCAACAGGCCGGCCTCGCGCGCGAACGCGACGGACGCGGCCATGAACGTCTCGAGCGTGGGCGTCGCCCGCACCCGTGTGAGCGCGCGCTCGCCGGCGGCAGAGAGGATCGTCGTGTCCCCGGAGAGCACGTCCTCCGTCGAGAGCTGGCCGAGGGTGAGATACTCTACCCGAGTGCGGGCGGGCACCCCGTCCATCGCGCCGACACCGGGGGCACCGGGTTCGAGGCGAAGTGGGACCCCACCGCGGGCCTGCGCGACCACGTCGCCGAGCCCCGTGCCGGCTTCGACCTCCGCGCGGTGGGCCAGCCCGACGAGCGCGTTCTCGCTTCGCTCCGTGTCGAAGACGGCGTTCGCGGCGAGCGCGGTCCCGAGCGCCATCGCCCCGGAGACGCCGAAGCCCGACCCCAGCGGGAGGGGGGTCTCGGCCTCGACGCGGGCCTCGACACCGAGGTCCGCGAGCACGGTCTCCACGGCCTCGACGGCGATGGTCTCGCCGTTGAGGGTCGTCCCGCTCCCCCTCGAGACGTGGACGGTCACGCCGTCGGAGAGTGCGAGGCCGCCACCACGTGACCCCGCCTTCGCGGGGTCCTCGTGCGGGTGGGCGGAGAAGAAGCCCGTGACGTGGCCGGGGACGAACGCGCTCGCGCTGTCGGTCATCGTCGGTGTTCGGATGGGGGGTCGGTTAAGGATTGAGATTCACCACGAACTCCAGTGAACCCGCGCCCGGTTCTCCGAGAATTAAGTGCTCGGCTGCGCTGCTTCGGGTATGGAACTCAGCGACGTCTTCGAACAGATCCCGTTCGCGCGGCTCCTCGGGATGGACCTCCACGAGGCCGCGGACGGCCACGCTGAAGGCTCGCTCCCGCTCACGGCGGAGCTCTCCTCGAACCCGAACCGGATGGTCGCGCACGGTGGCGTCCCGTACGCCCTCGCGGACACCGTCGGTGGCGCGGCCGTCGTCTCCGCGGCGGGCACCGTCGCGCCCACCATCGACATGCGAATCGACTACCTCGCGCCCGCGACGGGCGAGGAACTCCACGCCGTCGCCGACGTGGTTCGGGTGGGCAACAGCGTCGCCACCGTCGATATCGAGGTGACAGACGGGTCGGGCACGGCCATCGCGACGGCCCGCGGCGTCTACAAGACCGGTGGCGGCGAGGGGGATACCCCGTGGCTCCACGAGGAGGACCGGGACCTGCTCGACGACTGAGTCAGTCGTCGGCGGGCGCGGGCGAACTCGGGTTCTTCGGGACCGTCCCGTCGTCGTTCCAGCCGCGCAGGGCGTAGTAGTTCGACAGTTCTTCGTCCATCCCCTCCAGCTCGTACGGCAGGGTGTCGTCGGTGCGGTCCATCCCGCGCTCGTTGTTGAAGTGGCGCTCCAGGTCGACGATGCGCGCGCCGGTCTCCTGGAGGGTCTCCCAGTCGGTATCGAACAGCCGGGCGTAGCGCTCGGGGGTCATGTTCGAGAACGCGAACTTACAGAGCACGCCCGAGTCGTGTATCGCATTCTTATTCTCCATCTCGATGAGCCGTTCGGACTTCCCCGCGACCCCCGCAGCGTCGAGCGCCTGCTCCGGCGGGACGAGCGGGTACTCGAGGTGGTACATCTCGGCGTACATGTGGTCCGCGCCCCGGTTGGAGACGGCGAACGAGAGCCCCTGGCCGTTGAGCTTCCGGCCGTCGTGGGCCGCGAACTCCATCCCCTTCACGCTCCAGTTCTCGACGCCGAGCTCGTCGTGAATCCGGTCGATGCCCTCGGCGAGCAGGTCGCCGTCACCCTCACGGCGGGCGATCTGCTCGATGAGCTCGTGGATCAACTCCACGTTCCCGAACGCGTCGTTGGCGGCGAGGTAGGCGGCGATGGTGTCGCCGCAGGAGATGGTGTCGAGGCCGTACTAGTCACACAGCTCGTTCGACTGCATGATGGCGACGAAGTCGTCCACGAGCTGGTTCGAGCCGAACGACATCACCGTCTCGTACTCCGGCCCCTCCGTCTCCAATCCCGATTCCTCGTCGCGGGTGGGGAGCTTGCAGGCGAACGCACACGACGAGCAGGTCCCCTTCTTGTACTTGTGGTCGATGACGGCACTCGAGCCGATCTGGTCCACCTTGTCGTACTGGAGCTCCTCGAAGTACTTCGTGGGGAGCGCGCCGACCGCGTTGGCGTAGTCGGAGACGGAGACCGTCCCGGCGTCCTTCATCGGGGAGCCGGACTCCGCGGCCTCCTTGTGGATCTCCCTCACGAGCTCCTCGTCCAGCGCGGCCTCCGGGGCGGAATCCCCGTCGAAGGTGAGGAACTTCACGTTCTTCGCGCCGAGGACGGCGCCCAGCCCCCCGCGGCCGAACGCGCGGGACTCCGAGGTCATGATGGAGGCGTAGCGGACCCGGTTCTCGCCCGCGGGGCCGACGACGGCGGTGTGGCCCGCGTCGAGGCCTCTCGTGGCCTCGATATGCTCGAGCACGTCGTCGACGATGGCCCCCTCCAGCTCGGGGACGGCCTCGAACTCGACGCCCTCGTCGGTGACGTGGAGGCCGACGAGCTCGTCGGATGTCCCCGTAATCTCGACGGCCGAGTAGCCCGTCGCCACGAACGGCCGCGAGACGAACCCGCCGGCGTTCGACGAGCAGAGGCCGTTCGTGAGCGGCGAGAGCGCCGTCGCGGAGAGCCGGCCCGTGAAGGACATCGAGGAGGTCTGCAGCGGCCCGGCGGCGAAGACGAGCCGGTTCTCGGGGCCGAACGGGTCCGCGTCGAACGGGACGCGGTCGTGGACCAGCTTCGAGCCGACGCCGCGCCCGCCGATGAACGCCGCGAGCACGTCGTCGATCTCCTCCTCGGCCGTCTCCCTGGCACCGAGGTCGATGGAACACAGCGGTCCGTCAGCGTGAATCATGTACGTCCGGTCCGACGCTCGTGTGATAAACTATCCGACCCGCCCCGGCGTCCCGGTGGTTCAGGCGTCGGGGTGACAGAACTCCATCGCCTCGCGGACAGCCTCGCGCGCGCCGATGAAGGTGACGCGGTCGCCCGCCTGGAGGGTAAAATCCGCGTCGGGGACGCGGTTGTCACCGTCGCGGGAGACGAGCGCGATGAGACAGCCCTCGGGGAGCATCGGCCCGATCTCACGCACCGTGCGGCCGACGAACTCCTCCGAGGTGAGCTCGACCTCCTGGACGTCACCGCTCTGGCCGATCTCGCCCATCCAGTTGGCGAGCGCGGGTCGTTCGATGACGTTGTCGATGGCCTGTGCGGTCGCGAGCGCCGAGGAGATGGTCCGCACCCCGAGGTCCTCGAACGCCTCGACGTTGGAGGGGTTGTTCGCGCGGGCGATGATGGTCTCAACGCCGAACTTCGAGTCGGCGAGCTGGGCGACGAGCAGGTTCGCGTCGTCGTCCCCGGTGGCGGCGACGACGATGCTGGCGTTCACCGCGCCGGCCGCCTTCAGGACCTCCGTGTCCGTCCCGTCACCGATGTGGACGGTGTGGCCGGCGTTCCGGCAGAGCTCCACCTGTGTCTCGTCGTTCTCGATGATGACGACGTTCTCTCCACGGTCTTCGAGGCGGTCGGCGAGCGCACGGCCCACCTGGCCGCCTCCGATTACGAGTACACGCATTGGTATGACATCGAGTGTTTCCGCGATCTTCCGGGCGAAGCCACCCTCCACGAGGACGGTCGAGAGGATGACGAGGAAGACGGTGCCGACGAGCAGGTTCGCGGCGGGTTCGAACCCCGCGGCCGCGAGCTCGACGGCGAACAGCGTCGCGACCGACGCGGGGATGATGCCGCGCGGCCCGACGAAGCTCATGAACAGCTTCTCCTCGGTGGAGAAGCGGTCACCGGCGGTCGAGACGAACACGAGGACCGGCCGGATGACTGCGGCGACGATGAGGACGAACGCCAGCCCCGGGATGCCGAGGCGGGCGAGATCCGAGAACTCCAGCAGCGCGGCGAGCGCGATGAACACGAACGAGAGGACGAGCAGGGTGATGTCCCCCTTGAACTCCGTGATATCCTCCTCGTAGGGGACGTCCATGTTCCCGAGGATGAGGCCGGCGACGGCGACCGCGGGGACCCCGGCTTCGGTGGCGATGAAGTCCGCGGCCCCGAACGCGACGAGCGCGCCCGCGAGCACGAGCAGTCGGGCGTTCTGCGGGGCGTTGCCGGGCGAGAGGTCGACGTACCGGAGGAGATACCAGACGACCCCGGCGACGACGGTGCCGACGACCATCCCGATGCCGATGCGCTCGGCGAACAGTCGCAGCCCCTCGACGGCGGTCACGTCGCCGATGAGGATGATCTCGAAGACGACGACGGCGAGGACGGCGGCGGTCACGTCGTTGACGATCCCCTCCGTCTCGAGGGCCGCTGCCACGCGGTCGCGGACGGGGACGACTTCGAGGATGGGTGCGATGACGGTGGGGCCGGTCGCCACGAGCAGCGCCGCGACGAGGAACGAGACGAGCCACGGGATGTCGATCTCGAAGACGGGGACGATGATGTATCGCGCCGCCACGGCGGTCCCGACGAGCGCGATGAGCGCGCCGACGGTCACCAGCCGCACGTTGTCGGCGGGTGCCTCCCGGAGCTTGTCGAGGTGGAGGTGGAACGCCCCCTCGAAGACGATGATGGCGACGGAGAGGCCGACGATGGCCGGCAGGGCGTCGCCGAACGACGACTGGGTGACGAGCCCCAGCCCCTCCGGCCCCATCGCGATACCGGCACCGATGAGGAAGATGATACTCGGCACCTCGAACCGGTCCGAGAGGATCTGTGCGCCGACGCCCAGGCCGATGATGGCCGCGACGAGCGGGATCAGCGTGCCTCCTGCCACGGACTCACCTCCATTGGGCGACGCTTCGGCGCCCCGACGTATAAATACCCACGATACGTCGGGCGATTATAACGAGTAGTTCGTCCTGGATATCGAGGTATTTCTGCCGATATCCCACCGTTCTCCCGTGTCACTCCTCTCTTTTTGAATGTGTGTCCAGATATCGCAACACCCCCCGGACGTTCATCGCCACTTCCGCGGCCGCCTTCTCGGGCCCCCAGAGCTCGTCGAGGTCGCTGCGCGCCTGTAACTCCTCGACGACGGCCTCGTCGTCGCCCAGTTCCTCGCGGACCGCGGCGACCTCCTCCACCCACGCGGTGAGCACCGTGGCGTACTCGGCCAGCCGACCCTCGGCGGGGGCGGGGCCGAAGTGGGTGTACGCGAGGGTGTCGGGGTCCAGCGCCCGGATCGTCTCGATGTCCGCGAGCGACTGCTCCAGCTCGAAGTCCGGGGGCGGGGAGGTCACGTCCACCCGGTCGGCCCGCCGGATGTAGATACCGACGGCGTCGGCGGCGTAGACGACGCTCCCCGCGGGGTCGTGGAACACGGCCTGGTGGGGGGCGTGGCCGGGGGCGTCGTACACGTCCAGCGTCCGGTCGCCGAGATCGATGGCGTCACCCCCGGCGATCTCGGTGAGCCGGGCTTCCGGGACGGGTTCGGGCTCGACGTAGTATTCGAACTGCGCGCCGACGGCGCGCTTGGTCCCCTCCCAGAGCCGTGCGGGGTCGATGAGGTGACGCGCCCCGACCTCGTGACAGAGCACTTCGGCGTTCGGGTAGTCGCGGGCGAGAAAGCCCGCGCCTCCGGCGTGGTCGAGGTGGACGTGCGTGGGGATGATGTACGCCAGCTCGTCGGGGGCGATGCCGATCTCGTCGAGCGCGGCCCGCGTCGCGTCGTAGTTCGCCCCGATGCCGGTGTCGACGACGGCGGGCTTCTCCGTATCGAGGATGTAGAGACAGCCGTACTCCGGGGTGTCGTACATCCCCGTATCCAGGTAGTAGCAGTCCGGCACCCCCTCGGCCTCGTACACGTCACCGATTGCCATATCCGGGGGTCGCAGTAGCGCGGCATGAAACTGGCGTTCGTGGGTGTGGCGCCGAACCAGGGCATCGACACGCCTTTCTTTTATCCCCGAAAACTCCCGGCAAATGCTATCGCGACAGTTCGTTCGGGAACACCCCGACGAGGTGCGTCGCGCCCTCGACACGAAGGGCGTCGACGTGGACCTCGACCGCGTGTTAGAGATCGACGAGGAGTGGCGTTCGCTGAAGTCGGAGGGTGACGACCTGCGTCACGAGCGCAACCAGGTCTCCTCGAAGATCGGTCGGCTGAAACAGGAGGGGAAGGAGGAGGAAGCACAGGCGGCCATCGAGAAGTCGGGCGAGCTCAAAGAGCGACTGGAGGAGGTCGAACAGCGCGCGGACGAACTCGAAGCCGAGCTGGAACAGGCGCTGCTCGAACTTCCCAACATTCCCCACCCGGACGCCCCGGTCGGCGACGACGAATCCGACAACGTCGAGGTCGCCCGCGAGGGGTTCGACGCCCTGCGCGAGTTGCCCGACGACGTGGTTCCGCACTACGACCTGGGTGAGGAGCTCGACATCCTCGATTTCGACCGCGGGGCGAAGGTCTCCGGCGGGGGGTTCTACTTCGCGAAGGGTGAGGGCGCACGGCTGGAACACGCGCTCGTGCAGTTCATGCTCGACGTGCACCGCGAGCAGGGGTACGTCGACGTGTTCCCGCCGCTGCCGGTGAACTCGCGGTCGATGGAGGGGACCGGCCAGTTCCCGAAGTTCGTCGAGGACGCCTACCGCATCGGGGGTGAAAATAACGAGGAGTACGACGACGACGACCTCTGGCTCCTCCCCACCGCGGAGGTGCCCGTCACGAACCTCCACCGCGACGAGATCCTCCTCGACGACGACCTTCCCCTCAAATACCAGGCCTACTCGCCGAACTTCCGGCGGGAGGCCGGCGAACACGGTACCGAAACGAGAGGTATCGTCCGCGTCCACCAGTTCAACAAGGTGGAGATGGTGAACTTCGTCCGGCCCGAGGAGTCCTACGAGCGGCTGGAGGGCCTCCGCGACGAGGCCGAGGAGGTCCTCCGCCGGCTGGAGCTCCCGTACCGCGTGCTGGAGATGTGCACCGGCGACATGGGATTCACCCAGGCGAAGAAGTACGACATCGAGGTGTGGGCGCCCGGCGACGACATGGAGACCGGGCCCGCGGAGGGCGGCCGCTGGCTGGAGGTCTCCTCCGTCTCGAACTTCGAGGCGTTCCAGGCGCGGCGCGCGGGCATCCGCTACCGGCCCGAGCGCCACGAGTCCGCGGAGTACCTCCACACGCTGAACGGCTCGGGGCTCGCGATTCCCCGCATCGTCGTCGCCATCCTCGAGTACTACCAGAACCCCGATGGAACCGTCGAGGTGCCCGAGGTCCTCCGGCCGTACATGGGCGGGCTCGAGACCATCGAGGGGCACGAGCCGGTCGGCGAGAGCGCCGTCGGCTCGGGAAAGAAGGAGTAGGACGCTCAGGCGTTGCCGGGGTCGAACACCCAGATCATGTTGTTCTCGTGGCCCGCGTTCCCGGTGTCTTCGCCGATGACGACCCGGCCGTCGTCCATGACGAGGAGGTTGTCGGGCTCGGCGATGGTGTTCTCGGGGTCGAGCGTCGCCTGTCCGGACATCGCCATCGAGGCCATCATGTTCATCGTGCCGCGGAACGGCGAGCGTTTCTCCTCCGACTCCGTGGCGGGGTTGAACGCACACGACTGACACGCTTTCGAGTTGGCGTTCGGATTCGCGTCGTACGGACAGCCGCCGCAGATGTTCGCCTCGGGGCCACCGGTGACGATCGGCTCCATCCGGGTCACGTTGTAGCCGGCCTCCAGCGGGAGGCGGAAGACGGCACCCCACTCGTCTCCCGCGACCTGGATGGCGCCCTCGTCGTCGCTCATCGTGGCGTTGGTGTTCGACATCGCCATGTAGAGGTAGTCCTCACCCGGCTGGGCGTTCCGGCGGATGTTGAGTCCCTCCATCTTGCGGAACTCAATCGTCGCGCCGACGGCCTCGGCCGCTTTTCTCGTCTCGAGGAACGCGACGCGGTCGTCGTCGGCGTTCCCGGCGGCCCACGCCTCGACTTCCGCGTCGGTGATGTAGGAGGTCTTCCCCTCGGTGTAGTCGGCCTGCGTGATGTCGTCGTACGCCGCGATCCACGACTCGATTTCACCCTCGCTTGCGTGGCCGAGTTCCACCCACTCCAGCGTGAAGGCGACCTTCTCGACGGGTGTGCCGTTCGCGCCCTGCTGGGTGGCCTTCGCGGCGTAGAGCGTCCCCGACGAGAGGTCACCCGCGGTGTCGGCGACGAACTTGTAGAACCCCTTGCCGGTGCCGTCGGAGGAGGTGTATGCCGTCTTCTCGTCGGGCATGACGACGGCGTTCTCGTGGGCCGACCGGCCGAGTGCGGTGCGCTTGACGGGGGTCGCGTCGCCCGTCGGGTCGACGATCTCGAGGATGTAGCCGTAGCGGTAGGGGTTCGGGAACGCCTCGGCGAAGATTCCCGCCTCGTTCCGCTCGTGACCGAGGTGGGTCGCGAGGTTCTCGACGCCGCCGCGGTACTTCCAGTTCGGGTCGTTCCATCGCTCGGTGTCGGTGTGAGCGTAGTTCTCCTCGGAGGAGAGGGGGGTGTTCCACGGGGTGACGGTGCCGAAGCAGTTCACCCACGTCCCCTCGACCTCCTCGAACTCGAGGTTCTCCGCGCCGACGACTTCGAGTCGCTCGCCGTCGCGTTCGAGGTGGAGTCGGCTCATCATCCCGGGCCGCGTCTCCCAGTTCGTAAACAGGTACCCCTCGTTCTCCGAGACGGGGATGTAGCCGTTGAAGTCGGGGTTGTTCCCGTCCGTAAGCGGCTCGCCGTCGGGTCCCGTGGGGATTCCAAGCGGCTCGCCGTCGTCGGTCTCCTCGCCGCCGTTTCTCAGCACGTTGTAGGTGCCGAACGCCGTGCGGACCATCTCGTTTGCCCACTCGGTTTCGGGGAGCTGGACGGACTCGAAGTCGCGGGGGAGCGACGAGAAGTCGAAGCCGCGGACGTAGCCGACCGCACCCTGCTGGTAGCCGGGCCACATGCTCTCCCCGTTCGGGTGCTGGACGTTGAAGAAGAACTGACCGTCGTCCGCGAGATACATGCCGGTGATCTCCGCACCGGGCACCGAGTGTGCGAACCGGTTGAGCGTCGCCCCCTCCTGCTCGATGCCGCGTCCCTCGGACTCCGCCGCGCTCACGCTCGGGACCTGTGTGGCGATCGCCGCGAGGAGTGTCGATTGTAGTACGTTGCGTCGGGTGAATCTCTCGGGCATCAGTTGTGCCTTCGGTGAGTCGACCTTCAATGTGTCGATTATTTTATATATTGGCGAACGTACCGAACATGCAAAAACGAGGTGACACGTTGTGGTGGGGAGTGCTATGTATCCCGGGCCGCGGCGCTTTTCTCCCCTCCCCTGGTACCTCCCGTGTGGACCTGCACGTCCGGTACGAGGGTGACGACGACCCGAAGAAGTGCTCCGCGCGGAAGCTGGCGCGGTTCGACCTCGCGGCGCTGCATCGCTCGGCCCGCGCCACGCCCGCGGGAATCGTCCTCGACCCCTACGCGGAGCAGGCGCTCTCGCCCGCCGACTCGGAGTGGAACCGCATCGTCGCGCTCGACTGCTCGTGGGAGACCGCGGAGAAGGAGGCGTTCAAGCTCTCCGGCGACCACCGGGCGCTCCCGTTCCTCGTCGCTGCGAACCCCGTGAACTACGGAACCCCGTTCCAGCTCAACACCGTGGAGGCGTTCGCCGCGGCCTGTTACATCCTCGGTGAACCCGAGCAGGCGGAGGAGATTCTCTCGAAGTTCCGGTGGGGCCACACCTTCCTCGAGTTGAACGCCGAGCCGCTCGAACGCTACGCGGACTGCGAGACCTCACAGGAGGTCGTGGCGGTCCAACAGGAGTATCTGGACGCCCGCGAGGCGTAGGCCCGTTTCAGGGCGCGCCCACCGGGAGCGACCGGAACGCCGCGAACACCGCTTTACAGTCGTCGCTGACCCCGAGTTCGTCGAGCTCCCTCTCCACGTCGATGTCGGCGAGCAGGTCCTCCCCGAACGGGTCCAGCACGCAACAGTGGTGGAGGTAGGCGAGCCGGAGCAGCTCGACCGCCTGCGAGACGTTCGCGGGGCTGTTCACGCGGTAGGTGGTCCACCCCGAGTCCGGATAGAGGTGGTGTGTCCCCGTCCGCCCCTCGTCGACGAGGGCGTCCCGGAGCCGGCGGGGGAAAGGGATGTCGAGGAAGCCGTTGTCGTGGAGGTGACCCACCTCGCGCTCCCTGAGGGTGAACTCGTAGCCGCCGAACCGGTGGGGGCGGGTGTGGACCTCGGGCCACTCCGTGACGGTCGCCATGACGTCCGCCACGTACGCTCGCTGGGGGAGTACTCCGTGGGTCATGCTATCGATAGGCGCTCGACGGGAATAAGTCGCCGGACGCCCGGGAGGATGCCCCTACTCGGCCGCGAACGACAGCCCGCGCCGGTCGGGTGCCGGTTCGAGGGGTGACCCCGGCAGGTCCGGGTCGAGCTCGGCGCTGTTGTAGCCACCGGGGGCCACGTCGTTCGGCGCGCCCGGGTAGAACAGCGAGGCGAGCGTCTGGATGTGCTCTCGGCCGACGCCGAGTTCGAACTGGCCCCCGCCGTACATCGTGATCCCCTCTCGCTCGCAGTACGCGATGGTGTCGAGGAGGGATTCCACGGTGCCGAACCGCGAGGGCTTGATGTTGATCCACGAGGGTGCGAACGGGAGCGCCTCGATGTCCTCGACGCCGTGGATGGGCACGTCCCACGCCACCCGCCCCTCGTGGCCGTCGAAGACCGGTCTCGTCTCCTCGGTGAGCTTCGGATCCTCGATGACCGCGTCGGGGAACGCCTCGACGACCCGCTCGTAGAACGCCGGGTCGGCCTCGGTGTCCACGTCGGTCCCCTCGTAGAGCCCTTTCAGATCGAGCGTCCGCACCCGCCCCATCCGGGCGAGTCGCGTGACGAGGGCGTCGTCCCACTCGGGGGTGGGGTCGAGTTTGAACGTCGCGTCGGGTGCCACCGCGAGGATCTCCTGAATCCGGTCGAACGACTCCACCCGGGTGGAGACGACGAACTCGACGGGGTCGTACGCGCGACCCAGCACGCTTCCGAGGTCGGTCTCCTGCTGACGGAGCGCCAGGTCCAGTCCGGCGCTCTCCAGGGCCCACCGCCGGTAGTCGAGAAAGCGGGCCTCGGAGGGGCGCGGCAGGTCGAGGTCGTCCAGCGCGGCCGAGTACTCGGCGAAGGTGTACTCCCCGGCGAGGGGGAGCGTGTCGGGGAGCGCCTCGTGGTCCGCGGCCTCGTAGGTCACGTCCTCGCCACGGCCCCGGCAGTCCTCACCGGTGAGCGTGACGATGGTCGACACGCGGGTGAAGCCGCTGGAGGTCGCGCGGCTCCGCTGGTCGAGGGCTACGTCGTCGATGGTGAGCGTCAGGTCGGCGAGGCGGTCGTTCATATCCCCTCCTCGCTCGGGGCGTACAAAGGCGCGTCGCCGGCTGAAACGACTCGGAAAGGTTTAACCGCGGGGTCCCAGTATTCGAGGTATGGCCAGTTTCGAGGAAGCGGAAGCGCGAACGCTCACGAAGATGATCTGCATGCGCTGTAACGCGCGGAACCCGAAGGGCGCGAACAACTGCCGCAAGTGCGGCTACGCGAAGATGCGCCCGAAGGCGAAGGAACGCCGCGCCGCATAACCCGGTCGCGCTTTCTCCCGGTTCCCGCTCCCCGCGAGCGACGGCTTCCTCACTCCTCCGGATACTTCGGCTCCCGCGTCTCCGCTCGCGCGAGCGCCCGCTCGACCACCTCGCGCACGTCGCCGTGGAAGGCGTCGCCGTGGCCCGCGTACAGCGACTCGACGGTCTCGGGAACTCCCTCCAGCAGGTCGCGCAGCGACTGGATCAGCCGCTCGCGCGACTGGCCGGGCATGTCCGTCCGGCCGAAGCTCCCGTCGTCGAACGCGCCGTCGTTGTAGACCACAACGTCGCCCGAAAACAGGGTGGTGAGCGAGACGAGCGAGACGTGGTCCGACGCGTGGCCGGGGGTGTACACCACGTCGAACGCCTCGTCGCCGATCTCGACGACGTCCCCCTCGTCGAGGGGGTGGGTCCGGCGTTCGTGCTCCCCATACGCGTAGACCGCGGGGTCGAACGCCTCGCAGACGGCGTCGAGTTCGGCCACGTGGTCGCCGTGCTGGTGGGTGAGGACGACGGCGTCGAGCTCGTCGACGTGTTCTCGGACGACGTCCGCCACGCCGGCCATGGCACCGGCATCGACGAGGACGGTTCGGTCCCCCTCGACGAGATAGGCGTTCGCCGTGAACGTCTCCGCATCGGCGGTGACGTTGGTCACGTTCATAGCCAGTCAACACGGCCCCCGTGCTTGAGGGTGACGGGTGTGGCAGGAATCCGCCCGTATCCGCCTGCCAGCCGCGTGGCGGACTCACCGTGCCGTACCTCTGTCCCCCCTCGGCGTCAGCATCAGGCTTTTCCCTCACGATTCGCTAGTTACGGATGAGATGGGCTTCGGGAGCTACGACGAATCCGAACAGGAGAACCAGCAGATGGACAGCGACCTCGACGATAGCGAGGCCGTCAACACTGCCGAACACGAACACGAGGGGAAGGTGAACTTCGAGTTCGACGATACGGACAGCGACGACCTGCTGGACCAGCTGAAGGAGATCAAAGGCGAGTGAAAGCCGGCGTCCGCGCCCTGGGCGTGGCGGAGTCCTTCCGTGAGGGGACCTCCACGCTCGCGGGCGCGGTCGTCCGTGCGGATCGGGCCGTCGACGACCTCGCGTTCACCACGTGTACCGTCGGCGGCCTCGACGCGACATCCGCGGTCGAGCGGCTGTGGACGGCGCTCGACCGCCCCGACGTTCGCTACCTCTTCCTTTCGGGTATCGCTCCCGCGTGGTACAACCTCTACGACCTGCACCGGCTCCACGACGCCACGGAGCGACCGGTGCTCAGCGTCTCCTTCGAGGCCTCGCCGGGGCTCGGGGACGCGCTCGAAACCGAGTTCTCGGGCGACGCGCTCGATGCGCGACGCGCGGTCTACGACGCCCTCCCGGACCGCCACCCCGTCGACGTGAACGGCGAGACGGTGTGGGTCCGGGCCGTCGGCTGTTCACCCGAGCGAGTCACCGACCTGCTTCGGGGGTTCACCCCCGAGGGTGGCCGGCCCGAACCCCTCCGCGTGGCCCGGTTGGCGGCCCGCGCGGGTGAGACCTTCCGAAGGGATTTGTAGCTCCCCCGTTCTCTCTCGGCCATGGAGAACATGGACGGGCTCTGCGTCACCGAGTGCGAGCGGTGTCCCGCCCTCGTGGAGTCGCGGTCCCGCATCGTGAACGGGGTCGGCCCCGACGACGCGGACCTGCTGTTCGTCGGTGAGGGCCCGGGCGCGAACGAGGACGAGCAGGGCGAGCCGTTCGTCGGCCGCTCCGGGTCGGTGCTGGACGAGGCCCTGCGGGAGGCGGGGCTCGCCCGCGCGGACGTGCGAATCACGAACTGCGTACGCTGTCGCCCCCCGGAGAACCGCGACCCCAGCAAAGAGGAGCTCGCGAACTGCCGGGGGTATCTGGAACACGAGATCGACCTGGTCGACCCCGAACTCGTCGTCACGCTCGGGAAGGTCCCCTCCCAGCACCTGCTCGACCGGTCGGTGGCGGTGACGACGGAAGCGGGGTCGGTCCACGACGCCCGCCTGGGCGAGCGGTCGCGACGGGTGATGGTGAGCGTCCACCCCGCGGCGACCCTCTACGACAGAAGCCAGCGCGAGACGTTCGTCGACGCCATCCGAGAGGCCGCGGAGCTGTCGGGCGCGGGCGACGGGAAAAGCGGGCAGTCGCGGTTGGGCGACTACTGAGCTACTGATTCTTCGACGAGCCGAGCCACTTGCCGCCGTCACCGAGGCTCATCAGCACGTCGACGATGCTCTTCCCCTCGTGTTCGCCGGGGCGCAGGCGGGCGCGCAGCCGCGAGGAGACGAGCTCGACGGTGAGCACGATGACGATGATGACGAGGATACCGGCAGCGGCCTGACTGAACCGCAGGAGGCCGATTCGGCCGCTCACGTACTGGCCGATCCCGCCGGCGCCGACGACACCGAGCGAGACGGCGATGCGGACGTTGATCTCGAGGATGTAGAGCGTCCACGCGACGAACGAGGAGGAGACCTGACTCAGCATCCCGAAGACGACGGTCTGTGAGGAGGAGGCCCCCGTCGAGGAGATGGCCTCGATGGGGCCGTCGACGACCTCCTCCAGCTCGTCGGTGAAGAGCCGCCCCAGATTGCCGATGGTGTCGGTCGCCACCGCGAGCAGCGCGCCCACGGGAGAGATACCGACGAGCGGGACGTAGATGAGCACCCAGACGAGCGCCGGGATGGCGCGGATGGTGCTCATCGTGCCGCGGAAGATGAAGTTGAACGGGAACGGCGTGACGCGCTCGGAGCCGAGCACCCCGAAGAGGAGCGCGAGCGGGAAGCCGAGAACCGTCCCACAGAAGCCGATGAGGATGGTGGCGACGCTCCCGCCGACGATGGTGAGCCCCTCGTCACGGTTCAGGATGGAGTCGATGAACGACCCGGGGTTGAGGACGCTCTGGATCAGGGCGTTCCAGCCGTGGAGGCCGTTGTCGGTGGCGTAGAGGGTGAAGAAGTGGAAGTCGGGGGTGAGGAAGGCGACGAGGGAGTTCGCGAACGTCGGGAGCTGTCGGACGATGTCCGCGAGCGTGAAGCCGAGATACGTCATCCCGGCGCCCGTCGCCGCGAGGATGGCGACGACGCCGAGGACGGTGAGTATCCGGCGGATGGACTGTGCGCGCTCGATCTCCGAGAGCGCGTCGCGGAGGCGTTCGTCGGCGTTGCTCATGCGAGCACCCCGCCGAGTTCCTCCTCCGCGTCGTCGTAGTAGATGTCGTCGACGATGTCCATGGTGAGGTCGTCACGCGTCCCGTCGAAGACGACGCGGCCGTCACGCAGGCCGATGTAGCGCTCGCCGAACTCGCGGGCGAGGCTCACCTGGTGGAGGCTGGCGATGGTCGTCAGGTCGCGTTCGGCGGCGGCGCTTTTCATGTAGCGCATCACCTCCTCGGCGGCCTTCGGGTCGAGGCTGGCGACGGGTTCGTCGGCGAGCAGCAGCGCGGGGTTCTGGACGAGTGCCCGGGCGATGCCGACCCGTTGTTGCTGGCCGCCGGACATCGACCCGGCGCGCTGGCGGGCCTCGTTCAGGAGGCCGACGGTGTCGAGCGCCTCGAGGGCGGCGAGCTTGTCCGACTCGTCGTAGCTCGTGGTGACGCTCTCGAGGAACCCCGTCCGTGAGAGCGCGCCCGTGAGCGCGTTCCGGTAGGCGCTCATCGTCTCGACGAGGTAGTGCATCTGGAACACCATCCCGATGTCGCTCCGCTTGCCGGTGACCTGCTCGTCACCGATGTAGATGCTCCCCTCCGTGGGGGTGGCGAGCCCGTTCAGGAGTCGGAGGAGGGTCGACTTCCCCGCGCCGGACGGCCCGAGCAGGACGACGAACTCCCCTTCCGGAATCGTGAAGGAGACGTCATCCAGGGCGACGGTGTCGCCGTAGTGTTTGGACAGGTCCTCCACTGAGATACGCGGCATTGGTTGGATGTTGAATAGGAGTGATTTGAAAGGAGCGATTCGTCCGGTGTCAGCCCTGGTTGAGCAGGTCCGTGCTCAGCCCGAGCTCGTTCGCCACGTCGATGACCGGCTGGTAGGTCTCCAGGTCCGCGGGGCGGACGTCGCTGAACCAGAGGTCGTCGTCGGTGCCGTCCTCGCCGTCGGCGCCCACGTACGCGCTGTCGGGGGCGTTCTTCAGGGCGTTGACGATGGTCGTCTTCTCCTCCTCGGAGAGGTCGGGGCTGACGACCATCGGGGCACGCGGGATCCCCTCGTAGGTCTTCACGTACTCGAAGCCCTCCTTGAGGCCGTCGTCACCCTGCGTGATGAACTGGCCGACGCCGGCGGCGTCGACCTGCCCGTTCTCCAGCGCGGAGAACGCCTCGGCGTGGCCGGCCCACGTCGCCTCGAAGTCCGCGCCGTTGTCGCTGACGGGGGCCTCGCCGATGGAGAGCCCGGCCTTCTTCAGCATGTACAGCGGGTAGAGCGACCCGGAGGCGCTCGTCATGTCGGCGAAGGCGATGGAGCCACCCTTCAGGTCGGTGAGCGTGTTGATGTCGCTGTCCGTGCGGGTGACGATGACGCTCGTGTAGTCCCACGAGCCGTAGGCGTACCGCTGGAGGGCGATGTCCGCCTTGTCGTCCTTGACGCCGAGGGCGGCCGCGAACGGGCCGGTCTCGGCGACGTCCGCCGTCCCGCTGCCGAGGCCCTGGAGGACGGCCGTGTAGTCGGCGGCGTACTGGAGCTCGACGGAGGCGTCGGCGATCTCGGACTCCAGGTAGTCACCGTAGGGCTTGTACTGCTTCATCATGTAGTCCTGCGGCTCGGAGGGGGACATCATGAACTGGACCGTCCCGTCGCCGTAGGGCTGGGACCCGAAGTTACCGATGCAGCCACTGAGTCCCGAGAGACCGACCGTTCCCGCGAGACCCGCTGCTTTGAGGAAGGAGCGCCGTTTCGTCATGGTTCGGCGGAAATTCGCCAGCCCGCTGAAAAGGTTTACTATTGTGAATATATAGCCGGCTGATGTGTGGTTCCTCCACGTGATCGAGTGAGACACACAACGGAAAGCGCCTTGTCGCCCCGTTCGCAAGTGGAGGTATGCACACGCAAGTCGCGGCCGAGGTGGTCCTCGTCGACTACGGGCTGGGGAACCTCCGGTCGGCCACCCGCGGTCTCGAGCGCGCGGGCGCGCAGGTGACGATCTCCGACGATCCGGCCGACTTCGACGCCGCGGACGGCATCGTCCTCCCCGGCGTCGGCGCCTTCTCCGAGGGGATGGAGAACGCCGAGCCGATCCGCGAGGCGCTCGTCGACGCCGCGAACGACGGGAAACCCCTCTTTGGAATCTGCCTCGGGATGCAGATGCTCCTCACCTCCTCGGAGGAGGCCGAACGCGCCGGCCAGGGCGACGTGGAGGGGCTGGACCTCATCCCCGGGACGAACGTCCGGTTCGCCGAGGGGCAGAAAGTCCCCCACATGGGCTGGAACGAGCTCCACGTCCAGCGCGACCACCCGGTGGTCGCGGGCATCGACGGTGACTACGCCTACTTCGTCCACTCCTACTACGCGAAACCCGACGACGAGCACGCGGTCGTCGCCACAACGGACTACGGGGTCGAGTTCCCCGCCATCGTCGCCAACGAGGCCGGCAACGTGTTCGGGACGCAGTTCCACCCGGAGAAGTCGGGTGAGACGGGGCTCAGAATCCTCCAGAACTTCGTCGACTACTGCGCCGACTCCTGAGCTAGCTCGCGCCGAGCGCCGCGGCGGCCCCACCCCCGATGAGCGTCGGGAGCCAGTAGGTCGCCGTCCGGTGGATGATGACCGCGGCGGCCGCGGCGGCCGCCCCGACCCCGAGCGCGACGAGCAGGGCGATGAGGACGGCTTCCACGCCCCCGAGCCCGCCCGGCAGCGGGGTGATACCGGCGATGGCTCCCACCGGAACCACGACGATGACGACGGTGAACGGGACCGTCGCTCCGAGCGAGAACAGCGAGAGCCACAGCGACCCGGCGAGACAGAGCCAGCCGAGCGTGGAGAAGCCGAGCGCGAGCGCCACGCGCCGTCTGTCGCCGGAGACGCGCTCGACCGCGTGGAAGAAGCCCTCGACGCGCCCCTTGATGACCGACTTCTTCGGCGGGCTCCGTCGGGGGAGCACCTTCCCGAGACTCCTGACGAGCGGCGTCACCGCGTCGATCGCCCGGCGTTCGACCGCGTAGCGGTGTTTCCAGCCGACGTAGCCCGCGACGGGGACGGCGACGGCCAGCACGACGATGGCGGCGGTGGCGAACTGGAGCCGGCGCCCGAACGCGACGGTGGTGGAGATGTAGCCGATGCCGACGGTCGCGAGCGCGATGGAGGGGATGAAGTTGAGCGAATCCACGGAGGCGATGGCGGCGAGTGAGGCCTCGTACTCCGTCTCTGCGGCCCGGGAGATGAGCAGCGCCGAGACGGGCTCACCGCCGGCCTGCCCGAACGGGGTGACGTTGTTGGCGAACGTCGCGGCCGCGAAGACGAGGACGGCCAGCGGGGGGGAGATCGTCGACCCGAGCCCCGACAGCACCGTCCGGAGCGAGAGCCCCCAGGCGGTGAGCCAGCAGAGCGCGACGGCGACGATACCGGGGACGACGTCGAGGTCGGCCCCGGCGAGCGCATCGGTGACGCGCCCGATGCCGACGAGCGCCAGCAGTCCCGCGAGCACCACGAGGGCACCCGCGAAGCCGGCGACGGTCGTCCGCAAGTCGATGTCCATGTCTCGTTCGAGTCCCGGCTGGCGCATCAAGCCACCGGTGGGCTTTTCCTGCGCCCCCACCCGGTTTGGGCATGGACGAACGGGCGGCGCTCGCGCTCGTCGGCGCGGACCTCCCCGCGGCCGGCGACGACTGTGCGGTGGTCGACGAGCTCGTGGTCACCACGGACATGCTCCACGAGACGACGGACTTCCCGACGGGCACCACCCGATACACCGCGGGCTGGCGGGCCGTCGGCGCCTCGCTCTCGGACGTGGCCGCGATGGGGGCCGAAGCGACGTGCGCCGTCGCCGTCTACGGTGCCCCCACCTTCGAACAGGAGGAACTCACCGCGTTCATCGACGGGGCGAAGGACGTCTGTGCCCTCGTCGACGCCGAGTACGTCGGCGGGGACCTGGACCACCACGCGGAGTTCACGACGGCGACCACCGCCGTCGGCAGAAGCGCCGCCCCGGTCCTGCGCTCGGGTGCCCGCGAGGGCGACGCCGTCTGCGTGACGGGCACGCTCGGGCGTTCCGGGGCCGCCCTCGCACTCTTCCCCGACGACGCGGAGCGGGCGAACGCCCTCTTCCGGTTCGAACCCCGGGTGGCCGCCGGCCGGGCGCTTTCCGACTCGGCCACGGCGATGATGGACTCGAGTGATGGGCTCGCGCGCTCGCTCCACCAGCTGGCGGAGGCCTCGGAGTGCGGGTTCGCGGTCGAGTCCGACCCCCTCCCGGTCGACGCGACGGTGGAGGCGGTCGCCGAGAGCGCGGCGGAACGCCGGGAGCTCGCGGTCCACTTCGGCGAGGACTTCGAGCTGGTGTTCACGGTGCCCGAAGCGGAGCTGGCGGCGGCTCGCGAGGCCTGTCCCACCCCCTTCACCCGCATCGGGACGGTCTCGGAGTCGGGCGTGACGATGGACGGGGAGCCGCTCCCCGACCGTGGCTACACGCACGCAGGCGGCTGATTTTGGGCGCTTAATCGGTCATTAACGGCGGTCTGGGCCGCTCACCCGATGAGCTCGAAGGGGACCGGGGTGAAACACAGCAGGCCGAGGAGGAAGGTCACGACTCCGACCGCCATGCGTGTCCGGTCGAGCCGGTCGTCGTACACCGGCGTCGCCGGGCCGGCGTACGCCAGCCCGAGAGTGAGCAGGCCCCAGAACCCCCAGAGGAAGGGGGCG
The DNA here is from genome assembly GCF_051195035.1 of Natronomonas sp. EA1. NCBI lineage: Archaea > Methanobacteriati > Methanobacteriota > Halobacteria > Halobacteriales > Natronomonadaceae > Natronomonas > Natronomonas sp. EA1. The sequence goes on along the minus strand of NZ_JBNTJV010000002.1, from coordinate 352,586 downwards.
TTCGACCCCACGTCGGCGAAGACGTAGAGGTAGCCGGCCAGCCCGAAGAGGGCGGCGGGGACGAGCGCGGCGACGGTCTCCTGGCGCTCGCCGAGCATCGCCCGCACGAGGTGGCCACCGTCGAGTTGTCCCACCGGAATCAGGTTGAGGAAGGTGACGAACATCCCGACCCAGCCGCCGAAGACGACGGGGTTCAGGGTGAGCCCGTTCCCGTACGTGAGCGGCTGGCCCGTCGCCCACGCGAGGAACTGCAGGAGCGGCGGGTAGCCGAACTCGATCTCGACGGCGTTCGGGTCGCTCATGAGGCTCGCGGGCACCTCCACCGGGGGGAGATACAGCCCGACGACGCTGACGATGACCGTGGCGACGAGGCCGGCGAGCGGCCCCGCCACCCCGATATCGAACAGCGCTTTCCGGTTCGGGATGCGCCCCTTCATCCGGATGACGGCGCCCAGCGTCCCGATGAACGAGGGGATGGGGATGAAGTAGGGGAGGGAGGCCTCCACGTCGTGATACCGGCTCATGACGTAGTGGCCGAACTCGTGGACGGCGAGCACGGAGAGGACGCCGACGGCGAACGGCCACCCCTGCAGCAGGTCGAGCGGGCCGGTCACGTCCACGTAGTACCACATCGTCCCCGCCCACAGCGTCGTGAGGACGGTGAGCAGGAAGGTGAGGACGTTGACGGTGGGGAACGACCCGCTCGCGTTGCGTGGCGTGGCGACCAGTGCGGTGCGCTGGCCAGGGAGTTCGACGCCCGTGATGGGGTCCGTCTCGGAGACGGCGGCGAGCTGGACCTCGTAGCCCTGCTCACGAAAGAGGGGCCAGACTTCGCGTTCGAGGACCTCGGGGCCGACCAGCGGGCGGCCGAGATACAGCAGGCGGTCGCCCTCGCGGCGCGTCTCCTCGACGTGGAAGACCTCCGCGAGCGCGTCCACCGGTGGACCATCGGCCGGTGGGTCGTGGCGACTCATCGGTCGAAGAAAGGGGTTCGTGGGGATAAATCCCCTGACCCCGGCGTGTCACCTTGGGTATGGAGGGCAGGGTGGGTGGGATGTACTGCTATGCTGTCGTCGTGTGTGAGGTGCTCAGGCGTTCGTCACGCGCCAGGTGGTCGCGCTCGTGTAGGACCACTTTTCGATTTCGAGGTCCGTGGCGGACTCGGTGAGTTTCACCATCAGGGCGCCGATCTCCTTGGGCGAGAGACCGACCTCGTCGGCGATAAACTTGGATTTGAAGTAGACCTCGCCGTCTGCAGCCTTGCGCTGGAGGTACGCTTTGAGGCGGCTCTCTTTCGACTCGGTCTCAGGTGCGGGGGTAGTTGCGCTCATCTGTGTCACCTCGCTCATCGCTATCTCCGGGATAGCCATATAAAGGGAGGAAGCTTAGGATAGCTTCGTCACAGTTCGACGTGAAGTAGTGTAAAACGAACCTTTTACGAACGGCTCAAAACGGCTTAGACCTTTTACAAATGATTCTACGGCTGTAACCAGGGATACCGGACGCGGGGTCAGTTCGGGACCGTTCGACCTCCTTTTCGCAGCCGTGAGAACGGAAAATTAGTCCCGAGCGGCTCTCGCGGGACGGCCTGCGCGTCGGTGCGCGCCCGAACACAGCCCACTCGTGGGCCCGTGCGCGGGCACTCACCTCATCACCTCAGTCCCGCTCGTGGACCCAGAACGTCTCCGTCTCCGTGACTTCCTTCTTGAAGATGGGCACTTCGTCCTTGAGCCGGTTGATACCGTCCTCGACGGCCCGGAACGCCTCGGTGCGGTGGGCGGCGAGCACGACGACGAAGACGATGTCCTCGCCGTCGGGGATGACGCCCACGCGGTGGTGCATCGTCACGTCGAGGACGCCCTCGCGGTCCTCCAGTTCCGCCTCGATTTTCGCGAGGCGTTTCTCCGCGACCCCGTCGTACTTCTCGAACTCGAGGAACTCCGTGCGCTCGTCGTCGGGGTGTTCCTTCGCGCGGACGCGGCCGGTGAAGGTGGCGATGGCTCCCGACTCGTCGGCTCGCGGGGAGCGTTTCACCTGCGCGACGAGCGATTCGAGCGTCTCGTACGGCTCCAGCGCCTCGATGGCGTCGATGACCTCGTCGTAGTCGACGACGGCCGCGTCGACGGCCGCTGCGAGCGTTTGCTCGGCTGTGGCGTCCCCGAGACAGACCTGGGGAAGCCGCGCCTCGGGGAAGCCGATGGCGATGGCGTAGTCGTGGTCGGTGGCGAGCCGGTCGAGGGTCTCGTGTAAGGAGCCGCCCTGGCCGGTCGCCTGCCAGCCGTCCTCGTCCAGTGCGTAGGTGGTCGCCGGGCGGGGGGACTGGAGCCCGCCGTCGGCCGCGGCGTTGCGAACGACCGCGACCCGCCCGTCGAGCTCGGCGACGAGGCTGTCCGCGACGGCCTCGGCGTCGGGACCGATGATTCCGAACGCGTGCATATCCACCCCGAGGGAGGGGGAGCCCTTTAGCCTTCGCCGTATCCGGGCCCGTGCGCCCGCGTGACGCGCACACGGCGCTTGACAAGCCTTAAGCGGCAAACAGGGCTACCCGGCAGTAATGCGAATCGTTGTTTCTGTCGGCGGGAGCGTCCTCGCGCCGACGCTTGGCGAGAACCGCGTCGAGGAGTACGCGGCCGTCGTAGAGGGACTCGTCGCGGACGGCCACGACGTGGCCGCCGTCGTCGGTGGTGGCGGCGTCGCGCGGGAGTACATCGGCGCGGCCCGCGAGCTCGGCGCGAACGAGATCGAGCTGGACGGGCTGGGTATCGCCGTCACCCGGCTGAACGCCCGCCTGCTCAAATCGGCGCTCTCCCCCGAGCTCGTCGGCCCCACCATCCCCGAGAACTACGACGAGGCCGCCGAGGCGCTCCACCGCGGCGACGTGGCCGTCATGGGTGGGATCGTCCCCGGCCAGACCACGGACACCGTCACCGCGGCGCTCGCGGAGTACGTCGAGGCGGACCTCCTCATCTACGCCACCTCCGTGAACGGCGTCTACACCGCGGACCCGAACGAGGACCCCGACGCGGAGCACTTCACGGAGCTCACCGCGGGCGAACTCGTGGAGATCATCTCAACGCTGGAGATGGCGGCGGGCTCGAACGCCCCGGTGGACCTGCTCGCGGCGAAGCTCATCCAGCGGGCGGGGATGCACGCGTACGTCATCGACGGGACGGACCCCCAGCGCGTCGCCCGCGCCGTCGAGGGGGACCACGACGGGACGGCGGTGGTGCCGGAATGACGGACCCGCATACCATCGACTCCGACGCCCGCCACGCCTTTTGGGCCGACGCCGTCGCCGACCGCATCGAGGAGCGCGACCCCCACGAGCCCATCGTCATCAAGGGTGGCATCTCTCCGTCTGGAGTGCCGCATCTCGGCAACATGAACGAGCTCATGCGGGGCTACTTCGTCGCGGAGGTGCTCCGCGAGCGCGGGTACGAGGTGCGACAGCTCTTCACCACGGACGACCGCGACCCCCTGCGGAAGCTCCCCCGGAAGCTCGCCGATTTAGATGGAAACGTCGTCGGGCTCGGCGAGGTCAACGCGGGTGCACTCGGCAAGAACCTCGGGAAGCCCTACACCGCGATTCCGGACCCGTTCGGCTGCTGTGACTCCTACGGCGCGCACTTCTCGAATCTCATCGCGCGCTCCGCGGAGCTTCTGGGCGTGCCGACGGAGATGGTCTCCAACACCGAGCTGTACGAGTCCGGGGAGTTCGACGAGGTCGTCGCGCACATCATGGCCCACCGAGAGGAGGCCCGCGAGGTCCTCGCGAACTACCAGGACAAGGTCGATTCGGCGTATATCCCGTTCAACCCCATCTGCGCGGAGTGCGGGAAGATCACCGAGACCGTCACGGGCGTCGATATCGAGGGGAAGACAGTCACCTACGAGTGTACGGACATGGAGGCCGGCGGCAACACCATCTCCGGGTGCGGCCACGAGGGGGAGGCCTCCTTCCGCGAGGGCAAACTCCCGTGGCGCTTCGAGTGGCCCGCCCAGTGGCAGACGCTCGGTGTCGACTTCGAGCCGTTCGGCAAGGACCACGCGGAGGGGTCGTGGCCCTCCGGCGAGGACATCGCTCGGAACGTGCTGGGCATCGAGCCCCCGGTCCCGATGGTCTACGAGTGGTTCACGCTCAACGGTGGCCCGTTCTCCTCCTCGGAGGGGAACGTCGTCCTCGTGAGCGAGGTGCTGGAGTGGCTCGAACTCCCGGTCCTCCGGTTCTTCTTCGCGAAGAACCCGAAGCGGGCGCGTGACTTCGACATCTCCCGGCTCGACCAGCTCGTCGACGAGTTCGACCGCTTCGAGGCCATCTACTTCGGCGAGATCGAGGCCGACGAGGGGGAGACCGCGCGTGCGGAGCGGGTGTACCCGTTCCTCGTCGACGAGGTGGCCCCCGACCGCGTGCGCATCCCGTACACCTTCGCCGCGGTGCTGGGGATGACCGACGACCCCGCCCTTCGCGAGACGATGGCGAAGCGCTCGGGCCACATCCCCGCGGACGCCGACGAGGCGACGGTGGCGGCCGCCCTTGAGAGAGTAGAGAAAGCCCGTGCGTGGGCCGTCCACACGGACAACGAGTACAACTACCGCCTCGCGGAGGAGCTTCCCGATGTCGAGTTCGACGCGAATACCGAGGCCGCCCTCGACGCGCTGGCCGAGTTCATCGAGTCGCAGTCCCCCGACGACGAGACGCTGCAGGGCGAGCTCTACGAGACGGCCCGCGAGCACGACGTGGAGGTGGGCGACTTCTTCACCGCGGGCTACCGGCTCTTCCTGGAGGAGGAGCAGGGGCCGCGACTGGGTCCCTTCCTCGCGGCGCTCGACGAGCAGTTCGTCCTCCGGCGGCTCCGTCGGGAGGAGTAACCCCTTTACAGCGTCCGTTCTTCCTCTCCGGCAATGGTCGACACCCTGACTCTGGTCCTCGTCGGCATCGTGGCGTACACGCTCGTCGCGATGGTGGCGAAATCCCAGGGCCTCCTCCCCGACGCGGTTCGGGTGAGCGGACCCATCACCACCATCCACACCCAGCGCGGGAAGGCCTTCCTGACGTGGCTCGCCGGCCCGAAGCGCTTCTGGCGCGCGTGGGGCAACTTCGGCGTCGGCATCGCCCTCGTCGTGATGGTCGGCTCCTTCCTCCTCGTGCTGTTCGCGGGGGTCCAGGCGCTCACGAACCCGACACCCACCCCCCTCAATCGCCCCCGGAACGTCCTCGCCATCCCCGGCGTCAACGAGTTCCTCCCGTTGTCCGCGGCCGTCGAGATCCTGCTGGGCCTGCTCATCGGGCTCGTCGTCCACGAGGGCGGCCACGGGCTGCTCTGCCGCGTCGAGGACATCGACATCGACTCGATGGGCGTGGCCCTCCTCGCCTTCATCCCCATCGGAGCGTTCGTCCAGCCGGACGAGGAGTCCCGGAAAGTCGCGGACCGCGGCGCCCAGACCCGGATGTTCGCCGCGGGCGTGACGAACAACTTCGCGGTCGCCATCGTCGCCTACGCCCTGCTGTTCGGGCCGGTCATCGGCTCCATCGGCGTCGTCGCCGGGGTCCCCATCGGCGGGACCATCCCCGGCGCGCCCGCGGACCGCGCGGGCATCGAACGCGGTGACGTCATCACGGCCGTCGACGGGGTGAGCGTGGAGAACGCGGCGGAGCTGGAGGCCGTGCTCGCGAACACCTCCGAGCGCTCCGTCTCGGTGACGCTGAAGCGCGGTGAGACGGTCACCGTCCAGCGCTCGCTCGTCGTCGTCGGGGCGACGGCGGACGCGCCCCTCGAGGTAAACACCACCGTCGTCGCCGTCAACGGCACCGAGGTCCACACGCAGGCCGCGTTCGAACGGGCCATCGCGGACCGCCCGGTGGCGACGCTCACCACCGCGACCGGGGAGACCGTCACCGCACCCATGGGGGCCTACGCGGTGCCCGTGGAGGGGGAGGCGTTCGTCGCCGCGGGGGCCCCCGCCGGCGAGACGGTGTTCATCACCCGCATCGACGACACCCGCATCGACGACCAGCAGGCGCTCGCGCGGTTCCTCGACACGACGAGTGAAGGCCAACAGGTGCGCGTCGTCGCCTACGTCGACGGCGAGCGTCGGACCTACGAGGTCACGCTCGGCGCCCATCCCTCTGAGGACACCGGCTTCCTCGGCGTCGGGGCGCTCCAGCCCGGGACATCGGGGATGGCGTTCGACGACTTCGGCATCGACGAGTACCCCGCGAGCTTCTTCCTCTCCGCGCTCGGCGGCGGCGAGGGGAGCCTCGGCATCACCTCCTTCGCCCAGCGGGCGTTCCTCGCGCTGACGCTCCCGTTCGCGGGCGTCTCGCTCGGCGTCGGCCACAACTTCCCCGGCTTCGTCGGCGTCTTTCAGAACTTCTACGTCGCGGAGGGAGCCCTGTCGTTCCTCGGGAGCGGGGGCCTGTTCTTCCTCGCCAGCACGCTGTTCTGGACCGCGTGGATCAACCTCATCATCGGCCAATTTAATTGTATTCCGGCGTTCCCGCTCGACGGTGGGCACATCCTCCGGGCCTCCACCGAAGCGGTGGTCTCCCGGCTCCCCGTCACGAGACAGGTCGCGCTCACGCGCGCGGTGACGACGACGGTGTCGCTGTCGATGCTCGCGGCCCTGCTGCTCATGGTGTTCGGGCCGCGGCTACTGACGTAGAACCGCAAAACCCCTTTAGCTCCGTTTCCTTCTTCGCGCATGGAGCGACGCAAGCCGCCGCAGACCGTGGAGGGCTGGTACGTCCTGCACGACCTCCGGCGCATCGACTGGGACGCGTGGCGAGCCGCCCCCGAGCGCGAGCGCGAGCGCGCCCTCGAAGAGGCCGTGGAGTATCTGCAGGCGCACGAGCGCCTCGCCGACGCAGAGGAGGGTGCCAGCGCCGTCTACTCCGTCATCGGCCACAAGGCGGATTTCATGATGGTCCACCTCCGCCCGACGACCGCCCACCTCGACCGGGCGGAGCGGGCGTTCGAGGGGACCGCCTTCGCCGAGTTCACGGAGCGGGCCACCTCCTACGTCTCCGTCACCGAGATGTCCGGCTACGTCCACGAGGACATCGGCGACGGCGTCGAGAACATCGAGGACCCCGGGATGCGCAACTACATCGCCAACCGCCTCCACCCGGAGCTCCCCGACGCCGAGCACGTCTGTTTCTACCCGATGGACAAATCCCGCGGCCCGGACGCGAACTGGTACGACCTCCCGTTCGACGAGCGCGCGGAGCTCATGTCCGGCCACGGCGACATCGGCCGCGACTACGCGGGGAAGGTGAGCCAGATAATCTCGGGTTCGGTCGGCTTCGATGACTACGAATGGGGGGTCACCCTCTTCGCCGAGGACGCCGTCGACATCAAGCACCTGCTGTACGAGATGCGCTTCGACCCCTCCTCCTCGCGCTTCGCGGAGTTCGGGCCCTTCTACTTCGGCCGGAAGTTCGACCCCACGGAGCTCCCCGCGCTGCTGGCGGGTGAGCCGGTGGGCGAGGGGGCCGCCGAGCACGCGGGCAGCCACGCGGGCGGTCACTCCCACGAGAACGAGGCGGCCGACGACCGCGAGGGCGCGGACGAGAGCGCATCCTCCGCCGCCTCCGCCGGCGGTCGCCCCTCCGTCCCGGACGAACCGCCCCACGACGTGGTGAACGCCAGCGAACTCGAACGCGAGCTCTCGCGGGTGGCCGTCGACCTGACCGACCACCCCGAGGCGGGCTACGGCCTCGTCTTCTCCTCCACGGAGGACGCGGAGACGCTCGTCGAGGACGTCCAGGGGCTCGCGGGCAACTTCGACCACTACGACACCCACGTCCTCACCACCGTCCGCGGCGACAAGGGGCGCTCCACCGTCGTCTCGCTGTGGAAGAACGAGCGGGCCGCCAACACCGCCTCCGGCTTCCTCTCCGGGCTCGAGGGCGTCGAGCGCGGCATCGGGGCCGAACTCGACGCCGAGGAGGGCGTCGGGGGTGCGGGCGCGGGCGTCGAGGGAACCGACGAGGACGACGAGCTCCGCGGTGAGCTCACCGACCTCGATATTTACGCAGGAAAGCCGCACGGCGAGGACGTCTACGCGATGGTCGTCTACTCCGAGGCCGATTCCGAAACCGTCGACGAGGCGGTCTCCGGGCTCGCCGAGCGGTTCGACCACTACGACACCCACGTCAAGACCGCGGTGTACGACGCGGCCGAACGGGGTCGCGTGGCCGTCGTCTCGCTGTGGAAGACCCGCGACGCCGCGGAGAAGGCCGGCGGCTTCCTCGCGGATATTCCGGGGGTCGTTGCGCGGGCTGGCGAGGAGTCCGGCTTCGGGACGATGGGGATGTTCTACACCGTGAAACCCGAATATAGAGACGAGTTCGTCGACCGGTTCGAGACCGTCGGCGGCCTCTTAGCGGAGATGGAGGGCCACCTCGAGACCGACCTGATGGTGAACGTCGACGACGAGAACGACATGTTCATCGCCAGCCAGTGGACCGGCAAGGAGGACGCGCTCTCGTTCTTCCGCTCGGACGCCTTCCGCGAGACCGTCCAGTGGGGGCGTGAAGTGCTCGCGGACCGGCCGCGACACGTCTTCCTGGCGTAGCCCCGCCAGCGGCGCTGTTTTGGTTCTGTCACGCGTAGTACACTCGGTGAGCCGAGCGTGACACAGACAGAACCGGCACTCGACCGGCTGGTACGCGCGAGCCTCGACAGCCTGCCGTACGAGGTCGCCGTCGTCGACTCGACGGGGACGATTCGCTACACGAACACGGCCTGGCGGGCGTTCGCCGAGACGAACGACATCGCGGGGGATCCGACCTGCGTCGGCGTGAACTATCTCGAGGTCTGTGCAGCCACGTCAGTCCCCACCGCGGCCGTGGTCCACGCGGGGCTACGGGCGGTGCTCGCCGGCGACAGCGACGAGCTCGAACTCGAGTACCCCTGCCACTCGCCGACGCAGCGACGGTGGTTCCGGATGCGGGTGCTGCCGCTCGAATCGGGGGGTGAACGGTTCGCGCTCGTCCTCCACATCGACATCTCGGCGCAGAAGGAGCTGGGGCGGGACGCCCGCGCGCACTCGGAGGCGCTGGAGACGGTGGCCGCGGCGGTGAGCTACGAGATCCGCGACCCCATCGCGACCGCGCTGTCGCATCTCGCATTGCTTCGGGAGACCGCGCCGGAAGAGCACGTCGTGGCCATCGAGGCCGCGCTCGCCCGCGTGCAGACCATCGTGACGGACACGCTCCGGCTGGCGCGGCCACCGCAGATCGAACGGCTCGTGGCGACGGACGTGGGGGCGGTCGCCCGGGCAGCGTGGGCGAACGTCGAGACCGAGGGCGCCCGGCTGCGGACCCCGGAGGCGACGGTGTACGCGGACCCGGGGCTCCTCCAGCGCATGCTGGAGACGCTGTTCGAGAACAGCGTGGTCCACGGCGGCCCCGAGGTGGCCATCACGGTGGCCGTGACCCCCGAGTCGCTCCGCGTCTGCGACGACGGGCCCGGCATCCCCGAGGTGGACCGCGACCGGGTGTTCGAGCCGGGGTTCTCGACGGTGGGTGAGCGGGCGGGGTTCGGGCTCGCCATCGCGAAGCGCATCGCCGCGGCTCACGGCTGGGAGATCGGTATCGACAGTTCGGAGACGACCGGGACCTGCGTCGTGGTCACCGGCGTCGTCTCCTGAGGCGAGCCGGCAGGTGTCAGAGGCGGGCCGGCCCGCGTCCCCCTCGGCGTAGGCTCGCGAGGTGGGCACACGGAGTAGGATGCGAGACGAAATAACGGTTACCGCCGCGTTACCGCCTGCGTGGGGGACGTGCCGGGGTTTCAGTCCGCCCGCAGCCCGGCGTCGCGGAGGTCCTCGCCGTCGACGCTGGTGCGGTAGTCCTCTTTGTCCATCCCGTCGAACCGGTCGACGCCGAAGTTGCTCGCGTAGAGCTCCTCGACCCGGGCCAGCTCCGCCTCGGAGAGCCGCGGGGTGTCGGGGGCCGCCCCCCACTCCTCGATATCCGCCGCAGAGCGGAACGTGGGGGTGACGCTCGCCACCGAGTCGAACGCGAGGAGCCACTGGATGGCGGCCTGCCCCATCGTCCGTTCGCCGTCGCGCTCGAGGAACCGGATGGTCTCGAGCTTCTCCCAGCCCGTCTCGTACCACTCGTCCGGGCGGAAGCCGCGGTGGTCGCCCGCCTCCAACTCGGTCTCGGGGGTGACCTGCTCGTTCAGCAGGCCCGAGGAGTGGGGGACCCGCGGGATGAGCGAGGTGGAGGAGCCCGTCCGCTCGATGGTCTCCACGAAGTGTTTCAGGACGTCCTGTTCGAACATGTTGCCGACGAACTGGACGGCGTCGAGCTCCTGCTCGATGGCGAAATCACCCTCCGCGAGCCAGCCGATGGAGGGGCCGAGCGCGACACCGACCGCCTCGGTGACACCCTCTTCGCGCAGCTGGTCGAACAGCTCCAGCACCTCGGGGGTCAGCTCCGCGAGGTTGGGGTTGTGCAGCATCAGCGCGTCGACGTGGTCGGTGCCGAGCCGGTCGAGCGACCGGTCGACGGCGTCACGGAGATACTCGATATCGTAGTTCTTCGGGAGCTCCCCGTGGCCCGCCTGCGGGTTGTTGTAGAAGTCGTAGCCGACCTTCGTGCCGATGACGAGCTCGTCGCCCCGCTCCTCGATGATCCGCGAGAGGAGCTCCTCCGAGCGGCCGTGGCCGTACACGTCACCGGTGTCGATGTAGGTGATGCCGGTGTCGAGAGCGTGGTTCACCATCTCGAGGGCGTCGTCCTCGTCGCGGTCGCCCCACCAGTCGGTGCCGACGACCCACGCGCCGAAGCCGACCTCGCTCACCTCGACGCCGGAGTCACCGAGTTCACGATAGCGCATACCCCACGTTGGGAGCAATCGCACTTAGCCCCCGTGGTTCGCGCGCTTCCGGACGAGTGGTAACTCGGCTTCGAGTGAACAGTCTTATTCGCCCCACCGTCCGAGTGACGCGGTATGAACCCGCACGCGCTCCGCGTCGCCGCGCTCACCGTCGGCGAGTGGACGCCGGAGCAGACGGCTGCCTACGACTGGCTCGCCGGGGAGGCCGCGAGCGTCGAGGCGGTCGCGCTCGACGACCTCTCTCCCAGTGACCTCGCCGCCTACGACGTGGCGTGGTGGCACCGCGACCGACCGCTCGACTGGGAGGCGTTCGACCCCACTGCGGCCGCGCCGGCACTGACGGGGTATCTGGAGGACGGCGGGGGCCTTCTGCTCACGCTCCACGGGCTCTCCGCCGTCGAGCCGCTCGGCATCGACTCCGTCCCGCCCGACGCGGTCGGCCACGAGAGCACGCCCGCCCCCTCGGGCTACCTCGTCAAGCGCGTCCACGCGGACCACCCCGTCTTCGAAGGGCTCGACGACGCCTTCCACACCCGCGGGGCGGACACGGACACGGCGTTCGCGCGCTACGAGTCGGTCGTCCCCGCCCGGGGAGATATCCTCGCTGCGGGCCGCGTCGGCGACGACTCGCTCGTCGGCCACAAGCCGCTCGTCGAGTGGCGCGTCGGGACGGGCCGCGTCCTCGGTGCCGGGACGGGGCTCTCCTTCAGCAACGTCCGCGACTACGCGTGTGCGGCGACCCGTGAACGGTTCGTCCTGAACTGTCTCGGTTCCCTCGCGGGGCCGCGCCGTCGGGCGTTCACCGACCGCCCCGCCTCGGGCGAGGGGTTCCGCGCCGTCCGCGAGAAGCTCGCTACTGACCACCATCGGCCGGGCTACCACCTCGCCGCGCCCGCCGGCTGGCTGAACGACCCGAACGGCCTCATCGAACACGAGGGGACGTACCACGTCTTCTATCAGTACAACCCCGCGGGGCCGTATCACGGGGCGATCCACTGGGGCCACGCCACCTCCGAGGACCTCCTCTCGTGGGACGACCAGCCGGTCGCGCTCGCGCCCGATCCGGAGGGCCCGGACCGCGACGGCTGCTGGTCCGGCTGTGCCGTCCACGACGACGACGGCACCCCTACCATCCTCTACACGGGTGGTCGCCACCGGCGACAGCTCCCGTGTCTCGCGACGGCGACGGACGACGACCTCTCCGGCTGGGAGAAGGACCCCCGCAATCCCATCATCGACGCCGCGCCGAGCGGGCTGGACGTGCTCGAGACGGACGACTGGGAGGCGGAGTTCCGCGACCACTGCGTCTGGAAACAGGATGGACGGTGGTACCAGATCATCGGCTCCGGCCTGCACGGCACCGGCGGCTGTGCGCTGCTCTACGAGGGCGAGGCGCTCGACGACTGGCGGTTCGTCGGCGTCCTCCACAGGGCCACCGCCCCCGACGCGGGCGCGGTCTGGGAGTGTCCTGAACTGCTCGATCTGGGGGATGCTCAGCTACTTCACGTCTCGAACTACGACAAAGTGCGCTACTTCCTCGGCGACTCGGACCTCGATGCTCCCGGATTCGATGTCCACGAGTCGGGGCTGCTCGATCACGGCGACTTCTACGCCCCGCAGTCGCTCGCGACGAGCGACGGCCGCCATCTCATGTGGGGCTGGCTCCCCGAGGCCCGCGCGCTGGACGCGCAGTGGGAGGCGGGCTGGTCCGGGCTGCTCTCCGTTCCGCGCGAGCTCACCACCGAGGGCGGGGCGTTCGTCCAGCGGCCCGCCCGCGAGCTCGCGGCCCTGCGCGACCGCCACGCCGAGACCGGCGACCTGGCGCTCACGGCGGGCAGCCACCGGGCGCTCGACCTCGCCGGCAACCGCTACGAACTCGCCGTCGAGCTCGACCGCGAGCCGGGGACGACCCTCGAACTCGGGCTGTTCGAGTCCCCCGCAGGTTCCGAGCGGACGGTGCTCCGGTGGACCGAGGACGCGCTCGTCGTCGATCGCTCGCGGGCGAGCCACGACGACCGCACCTCGACCGAGGAACAGCGCGCGCCGGTCGCGGGCGACTCGCTCTCCGTGCGCGTCTTCGTCGACCGCTCCACCGTCGAGGTGTTCGCGAACGAGGCGACGTGTCTCACGAGTCGGGTGTACCCCACGCGAGTGGACGCCGACGGCGTGACGCTCACCGCGGACGGCCGTGTTGAGGGAACGCTCGACGCGTGGGAGCTGCGGGGGACGTTCCCCGCGGGGCAGACTCAGTAGGAGCGGTCGCGAGCCTGTTCGTCAGCCAACCGCGCGATACGCTCGTCGAACCGCTCGGGGAGCGGCTCGTCGGGTAGCGGGATGTGGCCGTGGTTCAGCTCGCCGACGATCTCGGTTTCGGTGCCGTCGACCCGCAGGCGGACGGTGGGCGCGAGCGTCCCGCCGAACCGGCGGAACTGCTCTTCTTCGGGGAGAAAGCCCACGTCGTCGAGGCTCGGGCGATCGTAGTCGAAGTAGTTGAAGAAGGAGGTGACGAGGATCTCCTCGTCGTGCCCGAACGCGAGCCAGGAGTACGACTGGAACGGGGCGTTCTCGGGGTTGGTAACCACGAGCCCGTCGCCGTTGAGGGGTTCGTAGGGGCCGAACAGGTCGTCAGAAACGAAGCCGTAGAGCGCGTCGAACCCGTCGAGGCCGGGCGCGAAGGTGTGTTTGTGACTGGAGATGAAGAGGTAGTAGCGGCCGTCGCGGGTGACGAGGTGGGGCCGCTCCAGCTCCTGGTTCACGCAGACGGCGTCCACGAGGGGGTCCATGAGCTCGAAGTCGGTCGGGTCGCCGGTGGGGGAGTGAGCGATGCCGACGTTTCCATTGAACTCCTGTTGGGCCGGGTCGCCGTCACAGCGGTCCGAGCCCTCGGGAACGGGGGTGTTCCCCTCGATGAGGAGGTACACCTCTCCATCGTCCTCCCAGTACCACGGGTCGCGGAAGGTGTAGATCATCCCGCGTGACTGCTGTTCCGTCTCGTAGCGCTCCCCGTCGGGTCTGAGGATGGTCTCGTGGGTGAACGGCCCCTCGATGTGGACGCCGTCGTCGTCCGCGTGGATGCGCCCGCCGGTGGCGGCGGCGATGCGCTGGCTGTACGTCAACTCGTCGTGCGTCTCGTCGCCCGCGGCGGTGTAGTAGACGACGAGCGACTCCCCCTCCAGGCGGACGGTGCTGCCGGCCCACTGGCGCTGGCCGAGCGGCTCGGTCTCGGGGAACACTCTCCCCCCAGTCTCCCACTCGCGGCCGTCCGCGGAGTAGAAGTACCGGAGGGTGGCCACGTCGTGGCGCTTCCCGGGCAGGAGGCCGCTCGGGGCGGTGAGTGCGACGATGGCGCGGTAGCCGCCGATGTCGGCGATCTCGCCGTTCCGGTCGCGGACGAGCCACGTGTCCCAGATGTGGAGCTCGGGGTCGAGCTTCCGTTCGGGCGGGTAGATGACGGGCGTTACCACCCCGTCGCGGCGGTGGAGCGCGGCGGCCTGCTCGCGCGTCCAGGGCGTCGTTCGATACGCGCTGTGCGTGGGCATATCACCGACCACCACCTTCTCCGAGAAAATTCACTCGATTCCGGGTTGTGTTTGTCGCCCGCGAGGGGACCCGGCCGAAACCCCGTTACCGTAGGGTAACGCCGCCGCGACGGAAACCCCTATCAACGCGGCGGGGGTATCGGGCCCAATGACGAAACGACACGTCTCGCTGCCACCCGAGGCGGAGGAGGGGTTAAACGCGTTCCTCACCGACGTGGACGAACGGCTGACCGCGGCGACGAAGCCCGACCGTGAGGAGAGCACGTGCGAGGTCGTCCAGGACGTGCTCGTCGACCTCTACGGGGACCGCGAGGCCTACGAGCGCTGGCAGGCCGGGAAGGCCATCTCCCCCGCGGAACGCGTGCGCCTACAGGGGTACGACCCCTGTAACGCCACGCTCGAAGCCGAGTACTACGCCGAGAAGGACGAGTCCCGCTTCGAGCGCTCGAAGCATCTCCAGTGGCTCTGGCGGCAGTTCGACGCCACGCCGATGGCCGACAACGTGGCGTTCGCCCTCCGCTTCCGACAGATGCTCGCGACCCACCTGTTCGACGAGGCGGGCGAGAACCTCCGGCTGTTCAAGGGGATCTCCTTCTCCTACGGCCACAACATCACCATCGGGGACAACACGGTCGTCCACGACGACGTGCACCTCGACGATAGAGGAAAACTCACCATCGGGGACCGGGTGTCCATCTCCGACGGCGCGCACATCTACAGCCACGACCACGACGTCGTCGACCAGACGGAGGTCCGGAACTTCCACACCCGCATCGAGGACGACGCCCGGGTCACCTTCGACGCGATGGTCCGCGCGGGCTGCGTGGTGGGCGAAAACAGCATCGTCGGCTCCCGTGCCAGCGTGCAGGGGGACGTGCCGGCCCACCACATCGTCGTCGGCTCGCCCGCCAAGAGCGTCCGCGTGAAACCCGGCTACGAGGACGAGGCCGCCCCCATCGCCGAGTCGCTCACGAACCGGCAGGACGACCGCGAGATCCCCTACGAGCTCCCCGAGGACCTGGACGTCTTCGACGAGTTCGGGCGCGACACCGGGGGGCCGGTCCACCCGCACGAGCGGCCCTAACGATTTCCGTCCCCGGTTCGTAGCGGTGACATGAACCGTCGCCGCTATCTCGCCCTCCTCGGCACGAGCGCGCTCGCCGGCTGTACGGGGTCGGGAGACGAGCCGACCCCCTCCTCCACCGGTGAACAGTCCGTCGTCGCCGAGACGGTCGTCGAAGGCTTGCGGGTGCCGTGGGGTGCCGACTTCCTCGACGGCGAACTGTATCTCACCGAGCGCCGCGGCCGCATCGTCCGGGTCGCCGACGGCACGGTCCGCGAGGTCGCGGACCTCACCGACTCCACCGCCGCCCGCGGGGAGGGTGGCCTCCTCGGGCTCGCCTTTGCCCCCGACGGGGAGACGGCCTACACCTACCAGACCTACGCCGACGGCGGCGAGCAGAACCGGATCCTCAGACACGACCTCGCGGACGACTGGACCACGGAGGTGCTGTTCGACGGCATCCCGGGCGCGTTCATCCACGACGGTGGCCGCCTGCTCGTCCACGACGGCGCGCTGTACGCCTCCTGTGGCGACGCCGCGGAGGCCGAATCCGCCCAAGAGCGGGACGCCCTCTCGGGGAAGATCCTCCGGCTCACGCTCGACGGGGAGCCCCACCCCGAGAACCCCTTCGCCAACGCCGTCTTCACGTGGGGCCACCGCAACCCCCAGGGGTTCGCCGTCCGCGACGGCGAGATCTACGTGAGCGAACACGGCCCGGACGTCCACGACGAGATCAATCTCCTGAAGAAGGGCAACAACTACGGCTGGCCGGAGGCGCGGGGCCCCTCCGAGAACCCCGCGTTCACGGACCCCCTGATTTCGTGGTCGCCGACCATCGCCCCGGGGGGCGCGGCGTTCTACCCCGACGACGGCCCCATCGCGGACTGGCGCGGCGACCTGTTCGTCGGGACGCTGAAAGGGAGCCATCTCCGGCGGATCACCATCGAGGACGGGGAGGCGACGACCGACCAGCGGCTCTACACCGACCGGTGGGGGCGGCTCAGGACGACGTTCGTCGGCCCGGACAGGCATCTCTACGCGGTGACGAGCAACCGGGACGGGCGTGGTCGCGCACGCGACGGCGACGACCGGGTGCTTCGCTTTACGCCCGGGTGAGCCGGGTGGTCCGCGGTACCCCGGATGACTACGACCGCGTGAGTTCGCGCCCGAGTGCGAGGAGCGCGCCGACGTCGACGAGCGCGACGGCGAGTTCGAAGAGCCCCACCCACGGCGGGAGGACGAACCCGAGCCACGACTCGACGACCGCCGCGAACTCCCGGAGTGAGCCGGACGAGCGCCCGTCCAGGTCGTCCCCCGGTGGGACGTCGTCCGGTTCCTCGGGCAGGTGCTCGCCCGTGAGGTGGATGCGGTCGGCCTCGTAGACGATACCGCGCGCGCCGAACTCGGCCTGCGTGTCGAACGACCAGACGACGCTCCCGTTGGCGTTCACCTCGACGACCCGGAAGTTCCGTGAGTCGGTGATGAGCGTGTTCCCGTTGGGTAACCGATCGGCGTCACGCGGCCACTGGAGCTGTTCCCCGGAACCGGTGCCGTCGTAGCGCCAGATGATCTCCTCCGTCCGAGCGTCGATCTCCACGACGCGGTTGTTCTCCGAGTCGGCGATGAGCATCGTGTCGTGGGCGTCGAGGTAGTTCGGGTTGTGCTGTTCGTTCATCACGGCGTGCTTGCCGGGTTCCCCGTAGGTGGCGACGATGTCGTTCGTCGCCGGGTCGACCTCGAGGACCACGTCGAAGTTCCGAATCGAGAGCGTGAAATGCCCGCTGTCCAGCCGGTCGATGTCGTTCATATGTGTCCAGTCGGACTCGGGGCCCTGCTTGCGGAACTCCTCGGCCTCGGAGGGCGAAACGTGCTCGTTCCACCAGTCGGTCCCCTCGCCGATGTGCTCCTCGGCCTGCCAGCTCCAGGTGATCTCCCCCTCCTGGTTCACGGTGAACGCGCGGTTGTTCCCCATGTCGATGATGGCGGTCTCACCGTTCGGCAGGCGGTCGGCGTCGTGGACCTCGTGGTACTCGGGGAAGACGTCGTACCAGTCGTACTCCCAGACCACCTCCTTGGTGTCGTAGTCGACCTCGACGACGCGGTTGTGGACGCACTCTCCCTCGTCGTCGAACTCGTCGGGGCACTCCGCGGCGGGGAGGACGGTGGCGACGGAGGCGAGGACGTTGCCGTTCTCGAGGTACTCGGCGTCGAAGATCCGTGAGTCGGCGGGCCCCCACTTCCAGACGAGCTCTCCCTCGGGAGAGACGATGGCGGCGTAGCCGTTGTCGTTGCCGAACCAGCCCTCGGCCTGAAGGGTGATGAGGGTGTGGCCCGGGTAGGCCTCGGCGGCGTTCTCGGGGGTGGGCGGGGCGGGGTCGTGCGTCAGCGCCGTCCCCGCGAGCAGGGCGGAGGTGAGGAGGACGACGGCGGCCAGCACGCGGACCCGCGGCGTGGTGTCCATGCTGTCGGGAACCTGTCCGGGCAGTATAGGACTGACGGTTAGCCGGACCCCTCAGCCGTCGACTGCCTCCGCACTCACGGGTCCGTGGACGGGGCGCCGGGCGACGAGCAGGACGGCGGAGACGACGAGCAGCGCCCCGCCCAGCACCGCGACGGTGACGAACAGCGAGGTGGCGTCGGCGATGGGCCCCGACACCAGTTTCACGGGGATGCTCGAAAGCGACAGCAGCATCGACGTGGCGGAGAGCACCGTCGCGCGCCCGAGCGCGGGCGTCCGCTCGTTCACGTAGGTCTCCGAGATCGGCCCGGCCATGCTGAGGAGGCCACGGGCGAACAGGAACACCGGGGCCGCGGCCACGGGCAGGAGGCCGACGAGGACGAGTCCCGCCCCGAGCAGGAGCGGCGCGGCGTGCAGCAGTGTCGAGATCCCCACCCGATCGGCGAGCGCACCCGCGTAGTTCGAGGCGAGCGCGGCGACGGCCGAGAGGAGCGCGTAGAGGTAGCCGAGCCCCACCACGTCCAGTCCGGCTGCACGGGAGATGGGCTGGATGAACAGGTCCGCGCTCCACCCGACGGCGAAGAACAGGGAGACGTAGACGACGAACCACCGGAGCGACGGGGCGGCGAGCCCCCCGATGGCGCGCCGGGCCTTCGAGAGCGTGAACGCCTCCTCCGTCTCGCCCAGCTCCTCGGGCATCGTGAGCAACACGACTCCCGAGAGCACGTTCACGACCCCGGTCGCGTAGAACGGGTAGGCCGGGTTCATCGTGTAGAGATACCCCCCGGCGACCGCGGTGACGGTGTTCGCCGCGAGGAGGACGGCCATCCCTCGCCCCCGGACCCGGGTGAAAGTCGCCTCCTCCGCGTACCGCGAGAGCGTGTCGTAGAGCCAGGCGCTGTCGTTTCCGGTGCGGAAGGTCTGGGCGACCCCCCACGCCACGTAGACGACGAGAAACGCGGTGAACGACTGGGCGACGCCGAAGGCGGCCGCGGAGAGCCCCACCCCCACCGAGGAGCACACGAGTGCGTTCCGGCGGCCGAGGCGGTCACCGACGTAGCCCGTCGGGAGCTCTGCGAGGAGGATGGTGGAGAAGAACACCACGTCGAGCAGCGTGATCTGGGTGTAGCTGAACGCCCGTGCCTCGTCCAATAGGAGGACCCAGACGGGGATGAGAAAGCCGAGCGTCGAGGTCGCCATGTAGAGGTAGTAGCGGGCGACCAGCGTGGAGAGCCGCGAGTCCATCGGCTACTCCTGTTCGCGGGCAGGGAAGAACGGACCGATTCGCCTCAGGCCGGCGCGGGCTTCGCCACCGGCTCCACCAGCGTCGCCACCGTCGGGTGGATATCCGCGAAGTGGCCCGGCGGCACCGCCTCGGCGGTGAGGACCACGTCGTACCGCCCCAGGCTGAACCGGGCGACCCGGTCACCGTTCTCCGCGCGCACCACGAGCGGATGCGGCCCGGATTTCGTCTCGTTCCAGTGCTCGTCGCTCGGCGCGTCGTGGCGCCCGGCCACGTCGATGCCGTGCCGCAGCTCGCGCGCCTGATTCCCGCGCAACGCGAGGTCACGACGGAGGTAGAGCAGTTCCGCGTCCCCCGGCGCCACGAGGATGATTCCCCGTAGCTCGTCCCCAATCCCGGTTCGGCACGCGGCCACCAGCCGCTGCCGGAGCACCGATGAAATCATCGACGACATACGTCAGAAGTGGGTGTCGGAGTACTTGAGCCTTGCTACCAATTCACACGGTACTTCGGAACGGGTTGGGTGTCGGGGTTGTCTATCGAAAATGGAGGAACTGGTGGGTTCGGTTTCCAGCGTTTTCGCCGTACGGCGAAAGCCGCTGGCGACTGGGCAAGACTCGCTCCGCTCGTCTCGCTAGCTCTCAGGTCTTCGCCCTACGGGCTCAGACGCTGCCGACGCGGTGAGACTCGCAAGCGAGCCTCATCTGCCGTCAGCGTTTTCGCCTTACGGCGAAAGCCGCTGACGATCACGTGGGAACAGCGCGGGGCCGGAGGCCCCGCGAGTGACCGGCGCGAAGCGCCGGGAACACCGTCAGACTCGCTTCGCTCGCCTGACGAGCTCCCACTCGCCGGACAACGGCCTCGCCTACGGCGAGAGCCGTTGTCGGTCTCGTGGGAACAACACAGCCTCCCGAATGTTGTCCAGATCGAGCATCGTCATGATGAGCCGCTCGGCACCGAGGCCCCAGCCGGCGTGCGGGGGCATGCCGTATTTGAACATCTTCGTGTAGTAGTCGAACGCCTCGGGGTCGAGCCCCTGCTGTTCGAACCCGGCGATGAGCTCCTCGTAGCGGTGTTCACGCTGGCCACCGGAGACGAGCTCCATGCGCGGGTGCATCATGTCGAACCCGGTCGAGAGCGTCTCGTCGTCGTCGTGGTCCTTGATGTAGAACGGCTTGATCTCGGAGGGCCAGTCGGTGATGAAGTAGTGCTCGCCCACGTCCTGGCCGAGCGCGTGCTCGCCCTCGGTCGGGAGGTCGTCGCCCCAGACGAGCTGCTCGTCGAGCGCGCCCGTCGCGTTGATGCGCTGGATGGCCTCCTCGTAGGTGAGCCGCGGGAACTCGCCGTCGGGGACCGCGAACTCCTCGTCGAGCCCGAGCGCTTCGAGCTCGCGCTCGCAGTTCTCGGCGACGGCCTCGTAGGCGGCCTTCACGACGGCCTCACAGACGTCCATCGCCTCGGTGTGGTCGAAGAACGCCGATTCGAAGTCGATGGAGGTGGCCTCGTTGAGGTGCCGCGGGGTGTTGTGCTCCTCCGCGCGGAAGATGGGGCCGATCTCGAAGACGCGCTCCAGGCCAGAGCCGACCATCAGCTGTTTGAATAACTGGGGAGACTGGTTCATGAACGCCTCCTCGCCGAAGTAGGAGATGGGGAACAGCTCGGTGCCGCCCTCCGTCCCGGTGGCGACGATCTTCGGCGTGTTGATCTCCGTGGCCGCGAAGGAGCGGAACGCCTCGCGGACGGCGCGCAGGACCTCGGCGCGGATCTCGAAGACGGCCTTCGCCTCCTCGCGGCGCAGGTCGAGCGTGCGGTTGTTGAGGCGGGTCGGCAGCTCGGCGTCGACCTTGCCGGAGGGGTCGAGCGGGAGCTGGGTCTCGGCCTCGGCGATGACCTCGATGCTGGTGGGGACGACCTCGACGCCCGTGGGGGCGCGGGGCTCCTCTTTCACGTCGCCCTCGACCTTGAGGACGGACTCGCGCGAGGCGTCGAGACCGGTCTCGACGAGCGCGTCGTCCATCTCGTCCTTCTCGAGTTTGACCTGGATCTTCCCGCTGGTGTCCCGCAGGATGAGGAACGCGATACCTCCGAGGTCACGGGTCTCGTGCAGCCAGCCGGCGATGGTGACGGTGTCGCCCGGCTCGGCGTCCGCAGTGTACGTGCGACCGTTCATACTTCGAAATCAGGCGTCCCCGACTTAAGCCCCGTTATTCCGCGCCGATGACGCGCTCGACGAGGCGGGCGTACCCGCGCCGCAGTCGCTCGCTGACCGCCTGGTTCGAGATGCCCAGCTCCCGCCCCAGCTCCTCGGTGGTGGTCCGCCGCGGGATGTCGAAGTACCCCCGCTCGTGCGCGAGCTTCAGCGTCTCGCGCTGGCTGTCGGTGAGTCCGTCCGCCGTCCGTCCCCGCGGCTCGCCGTCGGTGTTCGCGTCGTACATCCTCCGGAGCCGGAACTCGATGCCGTGCTCGGCGAACACCTCGCGGTAGTCGGTGAACGATTCCCGGTCCGGAAACCGGGCCCGTGAGTACCACCAGCCGTCGCTGAAGTGGGCTTCGAGCCCCTCTCCGCCGCGTTTCACCCACTCCGGATAGAGGACGACATCCGTCTCACCGGTCAGCTGGAAGCGGTACAGCCGCTTCCCACCGAGGTCGCTGAGGAGCTGCGGGTCGGTCACGGTCGGGTCCGCCGCAACCGCGGCGTCGAACGCCGCCGGCTCGTCCGTCGTCGCCCACGCGAACAGCCCGGGACGCTCGGGGTCGGTGGCGACGATGCGCTCGATATCGAGTCGCACGTCCACCGTGGTCAGCGTCCGCTCCAGCACGACGCCGTCCGGTGCGAACGCGTACTCGACGATGATGCTCATTCAATCTTTCAGATGACGTTGGTGGGTATAAAGTCTCCAATCGGAACGCCGCCGGTGTCGGATGTCGCTTACTCCACGCCGATGACCTGCTCGACGAGGCGGGCGTACCCGCGCCGCAGCCGCTCGCTGACCGCCTGGTTCGAGACGCCGAGTTCGTCGGCCAGCTCCGCCGTCGTCGTCGACCGCGGGATGTCGAAAAACCCCCTCGCGTAGGCCAGTTTCAGCGTCTCGCGCTGGCGCTCCGTCAGGCCGTCTTCGTGTGCGTCCACGTCGTCGGAGTCGTAGAGCCGGTGGAGGTGAAACGACACCCCGTTCTCGGTGAGGAAATCCCGGTAGGCAGCGATGGTCTCGCGGTCGGGAAAGCGCGTCCGGGAGTTCCACGTCCCGTTCTCGAAGCGGGTCTCCAGCCGCTCGGCCCCGAGCCGTACCCACTGCGGGTAGAGCACGACACCGACCTCGTCCGTCACCTGCAGGCGGTAGAGCCGCGCGTCCCCGATGTCGCTCAGACACTGGATATCCGTCGCCGTCGGGTCGGCGGCCATCGCGTCCTCGAACGCGTCGAGGTCACCCCCCTCGACCCAGATGAACAGGATCGGGTTCTCCGGCTCGACGGCCACCGACCGCTCCAACTCGAGTCGGATATCCGGATGTGCCGCGAGCGCGTCCCCCAACACGAGCCGGTCTCCCCCAACAGAATACTCCGCGATGAGACTCATCTCTACACCAGCATCTCGGCGCCGGAGTAAAATCCTTTGCAGCGACTCGCGGCTGAATTCCCGGTCAGGCGCGGCGGGTGGCCTTCCCGTCGCGCGCCCCCTCGACGGTCTCGCGGACGGCGTCGACCCCCTCGTCGTGGACGAGGTCGCCGACGATGACGGTATCGGCGACCTGCCCCATCTGGTAGGCCGAATCGTAGTCGCCGACGCCGCCGCCGTAGAACAGGTGAGCGTCCTCGAGCGCGGTGCGCGCGGCGTCGACGATCTCGGGGTCGCCGAGCGTCCCCGAGTACTCGATGTAGATGATCTCCTGGCCGAACATGCGCTCTGCGACCTCGGCGTAGGCGGCCACGTCGTCGGCGTTCAGGTCGCAGTTCGCCTGCGTGTACTCCGCGACGGTCGAGTCCGGGTTGAGGACGATGTACGCCTCGGTGTAGGTCGTCGCCCAGTCGATCTCGTCGTCGAGCCGGACCCACTCCTTGTGGGCGCCGGTCATCCACGCGATGTCGCCCGCGTTGAAGACGATGGGGACGAGATAGCCATCTAAGGAGTCGGAGTGGACGACCGCGCCGGTGTGCGACGGCTCGATGTACACCGGGATGTCGTACGTCCCGCAGGCCTCGACGACCCGCTGCATCTTCTCCTCGGTCATGCCCGTCGTGCCACCGATCTCGATGGCGTCCGTACCGGTCGAACAGACGTCCTCGAACGTCTCGCCCTCGACCAGCGTCTTGTCCGGGTCGAGTTTGACGATGTGGTCCCAGTCAGCCCAGGGAGCGCTCATACCTCCGAAAATCGGACGGGTGACCAAAACCGCTTCGGCTTCAACTTAGCTGCGCCTGCCAGTCGCGGACCGTGTTCGCGGAGACGCCCTGCACCTTGTCGGCCACGTCCTCGGGGTCCGCCTCCCTGAGCGAGTCGAGGCTGTCGAACCCCGCGTCAGCGAGCTTCTCGGCCGTCTTCTTCCCCACCCCGTCGAGGTCCTCCACCTCCGTCGTGGCCTGCCGCTGTCTGTACTCCTCGTAGTTGCAGATGGGACAGCCGAGCTCCCACGGCTCGTCGCCGGAGTGGACGACGAGTTCGGGCAGGTCGTGTTCGGCACAGTAGGTGTCGGTCACCTCGATGTCGCCCCGGCGGGGCAGCGGCAGCGAGTAGTCGCAGTCCGGGTAGCGCGTACAGCCGACCAGCCGGGCGCCGTTCCGGAGCTTCTTGATGGCCAGCTCGCCCCCATGCTCCGAGCCACAGTCGGGACACGCCCCGATGACCCGGTCTTCCGTCTCGTCGGCCTCGTCGGCCTGACACTGCGGGCAGCCGTGGACGAACGTGGACCGTCCCGCGAGCATCTTCACGTGCTTCAGGTCGTGCTCCTCGCACGTCTCGTCGATTGTCGTCGGCTCACCCTGCGAGGGGAGCGGGAGGGTGTACGTACAGTCCGGGTAGCCGTCACAGCCGACGAAGTAGGAGCCGCGGCGCGACCGGCGCAACAGGAGGTCCTCGCCACACGCCGGGCAGGGGCCGAGCGTCTTGTCGGCCTTCAGCGAGTCGCGCAGGAACGTCCCGATGTCGTCCCGAGAGGCGTGGAGCTCCTCGAAGACGGTCTTCAGCATCTCCCGGGACTCGTCGGTCACTTCGTCGAGCGTCTTCTCGCCGGCGGCGATGGCGTTCATGTCGGCTTCGAGCTGGGCGGTCATCCCCTCGTCGACGACGTGCTCCGCGAACTCCTCTGCGGCCTCCACGACGGCCATCGCGAGCTTCGTGGGCTGGGGTGGGTCGTTCTCGATATATCCTCTATCGTAGAGCTTCTGGATCGTATTGTGTCTCGTGCTTTTCGTCCCGATACCCAACTCCTCCATCGTCTCGATGAGCCGCGACTGGCCGCGGCGACGGGGCGGCTGGGTCTGTTTCGCCTCCAGCCGGACGTCCTCGATGTCGAGCGTGTCCCCCTCCTCCAGTTCGGGGACGTAGTTCTCCGTGGTGCTGAAGTAGGGGTAGACGGCGTGGTAGCCCGGGTCCACCAGTCGTTTGCCGTTGGCCTTCAGCTGACAGCCGTTGGCCGCGGCGACCACGCGCAGGTGGGCCCACGTCGCGGGCTCCGCACACGTGGCGAGAAAGCGCCGGACGACGAGCTCGAATATCTCCCACTCGTCGTCGGAGAGGTCCTGTTTGCCGGGCATCTCGCCGGTCGGGTGGATGGGCGGGTGGTCCGTCGTCTCCTTCTCCCCGCGCGTCGGCTCGATGGCCTCGTCGCCCTCGAGCAGCGAGGCGGCGTCCTCCCCGAACGCGCCCGTGTCGGCGAACGTCGCCAGGAGCTCCTCGGGGTCGAGGTCGTCCGGGTAGACCGTGTTGTCCGTTCGCGGGTAGGTGATCCACCCCGCGGTGTACAGCTCCTCGGCGATGGACATCGCCTTCTGGGCGGAGTGGCCGAGCGACCCCGCCGCACGGATGTACTGGGTCGTGTTGAACGGGGCCGGCGGGTCGTCGGTCCGGGTGCGCCGCGAGACGCTCGTGACCTCGGCTCCGGTCGCCTCTCGCAACCGGGCGTGCGCCGCCTCCGCGTCGGCCTCGTTCCAGACGCGCTCGTTCTCGGTGCCCTCGGACTCGTAGAAGTACTGCGCCTCGAAGCGCTCGTCGTCATCGTCTGCTCGCGGCCCTTGGCCGCTCGCTCGTTCCGCGGAGCTTCGCTCCGCGCTGCCTTTCTGCAGGTCGGCGAACAGCTCCCAGTAGTCCTCGGGGTCGAACGCCTCGATCTCTCGCTCGCGGTCGACGATGAGTTTGAGGGTGGGTGACTGCACCCGCCCGACCGAGATGAAGTCGTTGCCGAGCTGGCCCGCCGACAGCGAGAGGAACCGCGTCAGAGCCGCCCCCCACATCAGGTCGATGATCTGGCGGGCTTCCCCCGCGGCGGCCAGGTCGAAGTCCAGCTCGTCGGGGTTCGCGAACGCCTCCTTCACCTCGCGCTCGGTGATGGAGGAGAACCGGACGCGCTTGATGGGGATCGAGGCGACCTCGTCGATGAGCTCGTAGGCCTCCTTCCCGATGAGTTCGCCCTCGCGGTCGTAGTCGGTCGCGATGATGGCCGAAGAGGCCTCCTCCGCGAGCTGCTGGAGCGTCCGGACGATGTTCTCCTTCGTCGGGGTCTTCACCACGTCGGCGTCGGTGAGCTCGACGGGCTCCACGTCGCGCCAGTCCGAGTATTCGGGCGGGAAGTCGACGCCGACGACGTGGCCCGACAGCCCCACGCAGCGTTTGTCTCCCCAGCGATAGACGTTGACGCCGTTGCGGCGGTCGACGCCGGCCCCTCCGTCGGAGAGGATGTCGGCGATGCGCCGGGCGGCGTTGTCCTTCTCGGTGACGATGAGCTCCATCATCGGCCACCTCCGTAGTCGGTCATTGGGGGCATCTATGCCGACTCCGTGTTTCAACGTTTCGCCGAAAACCGCCGTACGGGGCGCGTGCGGGCGCGTCTGCGTGTGGCGTGTGCTCGCGAGGGTGCGGGGGCGGGCGCTCCCGCGTGCGTGTGAGGTGGTGGTACGGCTCTCGAACGGGGGGCGAAGACCGCTGGGCTCATACCGCTCGACTCCCGAAGCGAGGTATGCACGACCGCGCGATACGCCCCCTGCAGTTCCTCGCGCTCCAGCTCGTCGGTGCCGTCGCGGTGGTCCACCTCGCCGTCGGCACCGAACAGCTCGCGGCCGTCGCGGCCAACGGGCTGCTCGGGCGGTATCTCACGAGCGAGGTGTTCACTCACCCGCGGGCGCTCCTGTTCGTCCTCCTCGGCGTCGCCGGGCTCGCGGGCATCGTCGCCGCGGCGAAGGGGTGGCTCCCGCGGCGCCGCGCGTACGAACTCGGCATCGCGCTCATGCTCTGTTCCCTCCTGAGCTGGGTCGCGTGGCACACCCTCCTGAACCACGGCGCGGCCATCGGCGCGGCTCCCGCACCCGAGGACCACACCCACGGTGGGCTGCTCGCCACGCTCTTCTCGCACTACGTGGAGCCGATCCTCGCCGCCCTCGGGACGGCGGCGAGCGACACCCCCGGCTCGGGCCGGGTGCTCCTCGGCGTGGTCTCGAAGACGCTCGAACTCGCGGCGGTCGTCGTGCTCGCCCTCCTCCTCCGGACCGACCCGGCGGTGGCGGGCGAGCCCCTCCTCTCGCTCGGCCTGTCGAACCCCGAGGCCTAGGTGGTCGACTCGTTCACGCCGGCGAAGCGGGCGTGGCTGATGGAGAGGAGGTAGGCACTCCGGGCGTCGATGTGGCCGTAGCCGGTCTCGACGTCCGGCCCGGGTGCCGAGACGTCCCGCGCGGAGACGGTGAGGATGGTCCGGAGCTGTTTCGCGGAGAGCGTCGTGTACTCCGATTTGAGCAGCGCGGCCGTCCCGGCGACGTAGGGGGCGGAGAAGGAGGTGCCCTCGAGGTCGGCGCCGGTGAGCGCGACGCTGTCGGGCGCGACGAGGTCGACCCCGTGGTGGCCGGGGAGTCCACGCGAGGAGAACGCCTTCACGCTCCCGTTGTCGTACGCGCCGACGGTGAGAACGCCGGGGGCCGTGCCCGGCGCGGTGAGACTCCCGTTGGGCGTGGCGGACGCGAGCGCGTGGCTGGCGAACAGCTCGATCTCGCTCGTCCCGGTGGCGTTCGTCGCGCGGACGGCGAGATAGTAGCGCCCCTCGACGACGGTGGTGTCGATGTGCTCGGTGCGACCGTCCCCGACGCCCCGGGCGACGACCTCGTCCGTGCCGGCGCGTTCACGCAGGAGATAGAGGTCGTACTCCTCGTCCCCGGTCCAGGAGGCGGCGGCGTAGACGCGCCCCGAGAGCGGTTCGCCGCCGTTGAGGGCGTTCCCCTCGTGCTCGCCGAAGGCCACCCAGGGGCGACCGGAGCCGGGGTCGTACCGCCCGGTCCAGTGGCGCTGGGCGTAGTTGCCGGCGCTCGTGACGAACAGGGTGTCCTCGGCCGTGGCCGCGGCGATGGCCGAGAGCTGGTCGGCGTCCGCGTGGCCGAAGTAGCTGCCGGCGTCGACGATGACGTCCGCGCCGTTCGCCTCCAGCCACTCCACGGCCGCGGCGTACTCCTCGGGCGTGGTGGTCGCGCCGACGGCGGCGAGCTGGAGCTCCGTCTCGGGGGCGGTGTCGACGACGACGCTCGCAACGGCGGTGC
The DNA here is from genome assembly GCF_051195035.1 of Natronomonas sp. EA1. NCBI lineage: Archaea > Methanobacteriati > Methanobacteriota > Halobacteria > Halobacteriales > Natronomonadaceae > Natronomonas > Natronomonas sp. EA1. The sequence continues at coordinate 324,706 of NZ_JBNTJV010000002.1, read as the reverse complement.
CGTGGGTGGCGTCGCTGCGGGCGTCGGCTCCGAACGTCCGGTAGCCGCGGACGTTCGCCGCGATCTCGGGATCGGTAGGCTGGAAGCCGGCGTCGATGACCCCGACGGTGACGTTCGCGCCGCGGATGCCGCGGCTGTGGAGCACGTCCGCGCCAACGACGCCCACGCCGGCGGCGGTGCGGGTGGCCTTCCCGGCGAGCGCGCGGTCGATGCGGACGGCGGCGATGCGGGGGTCGTTCCAGAGCGCGCGCACCTGCGAGAGCTGGACGGTCAGCTCCGCGTGGCGGGCTCCCTGTCGGGTGTACACCCGGTTGACGGGGAGCCCGTCGGGAACGGCCGCCCCCTGTTTCAGCTGGACGACGACCTGCACCTCCCGGTCGGGGTCGGAGACGGCGCTCCCGGACGAGCGGCTCGTCTCGCCGGGGACGGTGAGCCGGTCGTCGAGCGTGTCGACGGCGCTGCCGGGCGTCCGGCTCTCGGCGATCGGCGCGGGGAGCGCGACGGCGGCGAGCGGCGCCACCACTACCCACGCCACGACGAACAGGCGAAGCGCAGTCCCCGGCCGCATATAGCCTGTGAATACCTATCAGAGGTATAAAACGATTGGGACACGGTTCATCCGTGAATGGGCGTTTCTGCCCGTCAGCGTACGGATTTGGTCACTCTCGGAGGTAGGTCACCGCGAAGAACGCGGCCGCGACGAGCAGGCCGCCCGCGAAGAACACGGCGCCCGGCGGGAGCCCGATGGGGGCGACGCCGCCGGAGCCGACGGCGTCGCTGAACCGCGGGAGTTCGGCCGGGCCGGTCGGCTCCGTCGAGAGGGTGACGAGCAGCTGGACGAGCAGGCTGGCGACGGCGAGGACACCGATGGCGGGGAGCAGGGCCTTCAGCCGGTCGAACACGCCGGCGGACTCCTCGCGGCCGACGAAGACGACCATCGGCTCCTCGCCGGGCGCGTAGACGTTCATCTCGCGGCCCTTCGAGGAGTAGCGGGTGTCCGCCACGCGAACGAGCCCGGACTCCTGGAGGTTGTTCAGATGATGACGGGCGTTCTGGAGGGAGGTGTCCACACGGTCGGCGACCTCCGAGGCGGTCGCCGGCTCCTCGTGGAGCGCCGTCAGGATGGACCGGGCAGTCTCCGACGCGAGAGAGGAGAGCAGCTCGCCAGCGTCCTCGCTGTCGAGCCAGAGCGTCCGCAGCTCCCCGTTCTGTTCCGGGGTCGCGTCGGACTGGGACGGCAGTAGCTCTGACATTGATTGACGTACTGCTGTCTCGGTAATAAGGATTGGTGCTCTCCACGGCTGACCGGCTGTAACGCGTTTACTCGCTGTTTCGGGCGCGACGGACGCGTGATCGACCCTCGTTTCGGGGCAATTCTTGCGAAACCAGTCCGGTCAGGCCAGCTCCTCACGCAGCAGGCCGTTGACCGTTCCAGGGTCGGCGCTCCCGCCCGTCTTGGCCATCACCTGCCCGACGAGGAAGTTCAGCGCGCCCTCCTCGCCCGACTCGTAGTCGGCGACGGCCTCGGGGTTCTCCTCGATGGCCTCCTTCACCGCGGCCACGACGGCGTCGTCGTCCGTCTTGCCGAGTCCCTCGCGCTCGACGATCTCGTCCGGGGCCAGCCCCTCGTCGAGCATCGTCCGGAGGACGGTCTCCTCCGCGTTCTTCGCCGTGATCTCGTCGGTCGCGACGAGCTCGACGAGCCGCGTGAACTCGTCCAGCCGCTCGGTCACGTCCGTGATCTGCATATCGCGGTAGTTGAGCTCGCCCAGCAGGTTGTCGGCGACCCACGTCGCCGCGAGGTCGGCGTCGAACTCCGTCGCCACGTCCTCGAAGAAGTCCGCCACCTGCTTCGTGGAGGTGAGCTTCGAGGCCGCCTCTTGACTCAGGCCGTACTCCTCGCGGAAGCGCTCGCGGCGCGCGTCGGGGAGTTCCGGGATGGGGATCTCCTCCTTCCAGCCGGAGACGCGAAGGGCGGGGAGGTCGGCCTCGCGGAAATACCGGTAATCCTTCTCCTCCTCCTTCGAGCGCATCGAGACGGTGGAGCCGTGCGTCTCGTTGAAGTGGCGCGTCTCCTGGGCGACCGCCTTCCCGCGTTTGATGAGGTTCTTCTGGCGCGTCTCCTCGTAGGCGAGCGCTTTCTCCGCGCCCTTGTGACTGGAGATGTTCTTCACCTCGGTGCGGTTCGCGTCCTCGAGGACCGCTTTCGAAATCGTGCCGTCCTCGGCCACGTCGTCCGCGTCCACGATGGAGAGGTTCGCGTCGATACGCATCGAGCCGTCGCGCGTGGAGTCGAAGACGCCGAGGTACTCGAGCACCTCCTCTAACTTCTCTAAGAACGCGCGGACCTCCTTCGGGTCGCGGAAGTCGGGCTCCGTGACGATCTCCATGAGCGGGGTGCCCGCACGGTTGTAGTCGACGAGGGTGTAGTCCGCGCGGTCGATGCCGACGATACGGTTTTCGAGGTCCGCGGGGCCGTCCCGGACGTGCCGAAGGCTCCCGGGGTCCTCCTCTAAGTGCGCCCGCCGGATGTTGACGAGCCGGCGTGCGCCCTGGTGGGAGAACTCTAATTCCCCATCCTGACAGATGGGGGCGTCGTACTGCGTGATCTGGAAGTCCTTCGGCAGGTCGGGGTAGAAGTAGTTCTTCCGGTGGAACGTCGTCTCCTCGGGGATGTCGGCGTCGATGGCCTTCCCGACCTTCACCGCGGCCTCCACCGCCCCCTCGTTCAGGACGGGGAGCGCCCCGGGCAGACCGAGACAGACGGGGCAGACCCGCGTGTTCGGCTCCTCGTCCTCCTCGCCCCGGGTCGAACAGCCACAGAAGATCTTCGTGTCGGTCTCGAGCTGGACGTGCACCTCGAGGCCGATGACGGCCGCCAGCTCGCGCGACTCGGCGGTAGCACTCATTACCTTCCGATTCGGACGCGGGCGCTAAAGCGTAACGGGACGCACTCGAACCTTTCAGTATCTCCAGCCGAAACGCCGCGAATCCGGGGGCGGAGACGTATCAGGAACTATGTCATTGTCTGACGCAACTTTAAGGGCTCGCGTGCAGGGTACCTAGGCATGACTGGGAACCGCGTTGAGGAACTCGAAGCGAAGGTCCGGGAGCTCGAGGCCAGCATTTCGGGGCTCACCGACGAACTCGTCGAGACCAAAGAACGCCTCCGGCTCATCGAGGACCACGTGGACCTCGACGACGTGCTCGACGCCGACGAGCGCCGTGCGGCGCGCAAGCAGCGCTCGAAGGACGCCGAGCAGGCGGCGCAGGCGAACGCCGAGGCCGAGGCCGCGGCGTCGGCCGACGAAGCTAAAGGGGAGAGCGAGGAAGAAGAGTCAGAGAGCTCCGCCGACGACATCATCGTCGCGTAGGCGGGGCCAACGAGCGCCCCCATGCACATCAAAGAGCTCGTCCTCGACAACTTCAAGAGCTTCGGCCGGAAGACCCGAATCCCCTTCTACGAGGATTTCACGACCATCTCCGGCCCGAACGGCTCCGGGAAGTCGAACATCATCGACTCGATCCTGTTCGCGCTGGGGTTAGCCCGCACTTCGGGCATCCGCGCGGACAAACTCACCGACCTCATCTACGACCCCGGTCACGACGACGGCGACTCGTTCGGCGGGGAGCGTGAGGCCTCCGTCGAGGTCATCCTCGACAACGCGGACGGCACCCTCGACCGCTCGCAGGTCGTCAACGCCGCGGGCACGGACAACGTCGGCGATGTCGACGAAATTTCGATTCGGCGCCGCGTGAAACAGACCGAGGACAACTACTACTCCTACTACTACCTGAACGGCCGCTCGGTGAACCTCTCCGATATTCGGGATTTGCTCTCACAGGCCGGGGTCGCCCCGGAGGGGTACAACGTCGTCATGCAGGGCGACGTGACCGAGATCATCACGATGACGCCCTATAATCGCCGACAGATCATCGACGAGATCGCGGGCGTCGCGGAGTTCGACGCGAAGAAGGCCGACGCCTTCGAGGAACTCGAGACCGTCGAGGAGCGCGTCGAGGAGGCCGACCTCCGCATCGAGGAGAAGGAGTCCCGCCTCGAACAGCTCGAGGACGAACGAGAGACCGCACTCGAGTACAAGGAACTCCGCGAGTCGAAAGCGGAGTACGAGGGGTATCTGAAGGCCGCCGAACTCGAGGACAAGCGCGCGGACCTCGAGGACGCCCGAGAGAGCATCGAGACGAAGGAGTCGACGCTCGAGGAGCTCCAGCGCGAACTCGACGAGCGACAGGGGCGGGTCACCCGCCTCGAGGAGGATCTCGCCGACCTCAACCGCGAGATCGAGACGAAAGGCGAAGACGAACAGCTCGCCATCAAACGCGAGATCGAGGAGCTGAAAGGAGAGATCTCGCGACTCGAAGACAAGATCGCGAACGAACAGGAGCGCATCGAGGAGGCCGAACAGAAGCGCTCGCAGGCGTTCGTCCAGGTCGACCGGAAACAGGAGACCGTCGACGACCTCTCGGCGAAGATCAGAGACAAGAAGGTCCAGAAGGCCTCGCTGAAGGCCGACGTCCAGGAGAAGGAGGCCGAACTCGAGGCGGTGGAAGCCGAGATCGAGTCGGTCGACTCCGAGTACGAGGACGTCCGCGACGCCTTAGCGGAGAAACGCGAGGCCCTCTCGAAAAAGAAGGACGAGAAGAACGAGCTCCAGCGCGAGCAGGACCGGCTCATCGACGAGGCGCGCCGGCGCTCGAACGCGCAACGCGAGAAGCGCGAGGAGATCGAGACCGCGGAGGAGCGGCTCCCCGAGCTCGACGCGGAGCTCGACGATTACGGGGCCGAGCTGGAGAAGGCAGAGGCGAATCTCGAAACCATCCGCGACGTGGTCGAGGACCTCAAAGCGGAGAAGCGCTCGCTCACCGACGACCTCGACGACGTGGAGGACGACCTCTCCGCGAAACAGCAGGAGTACGCCGAGCTGGAGGCGCGCGCGGGCCAGTCCGGCGACACCTCCTTCGGGCGCTCGGTCACCACCATCCTGAACTCCGACATGGACGGGGTCCACGGCGCTGTCGCCCAGCTCGGCTCCGTCGCGGGGCAGTACGCGACGGCCGTCGAGACGGCCGCTGGCGGGAGAATGGCCCACGTCGTCGTCGACGACGACGGGGTCGGCCAGCGCTGTATCGAGTACCTGAAATCCCGAAACGCGGGGCGAGCGACGTTCCTCCCCATCACGAAGATGCGCGGGCGGTCGCTCCCCTCGGCTCCGTCGCTGCCGGGCGTCGTCGACTTCGCGTACAACCTGCTCGATTTCGACTCGCAGTACGCGGAGGTGTTCTCCTACGTGCTCGGCGACACGCTCGTCGTCGAAGACATGGAGACCGCAAGAGATCTGATGGGCGATTTCCGCCTCGTCACGCTCGACGGCGACCTCGTCGAGAAGTCCGGCGCGATGACCGGGGGGTCGGGCGGCGGCTCCCGCTACTCCTTCTCCAAGTCGGGGAAGGGGCAGCTCGAACGCGTCGCAGAGCGCATCACCGAACTCGAGGACGAACGGCGCTCGATTCGGGAGGACATCCGCGACGTGGAAGAACGGCTGGACGACTCGCGCGACCGGAAGTCCGACGCGCTGGAGAAGGTGCGTGACATCGAGGCGGCCATCGAGCAGACCGAGGCCGAGAAGACGGAGCTGGAGGAGAAGATCGCCCGCCTCGAAGGCGAGTTGGACGACCTCGAAGAGCAGCGCGAGGAGGTGGGCGAGGAGATGAACGCCATCGAGGCGTCCATCGCGGAGAAGGAGAGCGAGATCGAGGCGCTCGAAGCCGATATCGCGGAGCTTCAACAGGAGCTCCAGGACTCCGATATCCCCGAGCTCACCTCGCGTGCGGAGGAGATCCGCGAGACCATCGCCGACATCGAGGGGCGGATGGACGACCTCGACGGGAAACTCAACGAGCTCTCGCTCGAGAAGCAGTACGCGGAGGACGCCATCGAGGAACTCCACGACACCATCGAGTCCACCCAGAACCGGAAAGCCGAAGCGGAAGAGCGGGTGGCCGAGTTGGAGGAGGAGATCGACGAACACGAGGCGACACTCGACTCGAAACGCGAGGAGGTCGAGGACCTCGAAGACGAGCTCGCCGACCTCAAATCCGAACGCGAGGAGCTGCGCGAGGAGGTCCGTGCCGCGAAGGACGCCCGTGACGAACAGCGCGAGCAGGTCTCGCGGGTCGAAAGCGACCTCGAGGAGCTCGAATCGGAGGTCTCCCGGCTGGAGTGGGAGGTCGACGAGCTCGCCTCGCAGGTCGGCGACTACGACCCCGAGGAGATCCCGGACCACGCCTCCGTGAAGGGACAGATCACGAAACTCGAGAACAAGATGGAGGCGCTCGAACCCGTCAACATGCTCGCCATCGACGAGTACGACCGGGTGGCAGACGAGCTCGCCGACTTAGAGGAGAAACGCGAGACCCTCGAGGAGGAAGCCGAGGGGATCCGCGAGCGCATCGCGCAGTTCGAGGCGCGCAAGAAGGAGACGTTCATGGAGGCCTACGAGGGCATCAACGAGGAGTTCACGGACATCTTCGCGCGCCTCTCGAACGGGTCGGGTGAGCTGATGCTCGAGAACCCCGAGGACCCCTTCGAGGCCGGGATGACGATGAAGGCCCAGCCCCGGGACAAGCCGGTCCAGCGGCTCGACGCGATGAGTGGGGGCGAGAAGTCACTGACCGCGCTCGCGTTCGTCTTCGCCATCCAGCGATACAACCCCGCGCCGTTCTACGCGCTCGACGAGGTGGACGCCTTCCTCGACGCCGCGAACGCGGAGATGGTCGGGGAGATGGTCGACGACCTCGCGGGCGACGCACAGTTCATCGTCGTCTCCCATCGCTCGGCGCTTCTGGAACGCTCCGAGCGCGCCATCGGGGTGACGATGCACGACGACAACGTCTCCGCCGTGACGGGGATCGACCTGAGCGGGCAGGGGATTCCGGCAGACGATTAACTATGAGCGACGACATCCCACTCGACATCACCGGGCACGACGCGGAGAAACGGCGGCGTGAGCAGGAGCAGTCCGTGGCGGACTCGGTCGAGGCGGACGCCACCGACGCCATCCTCTCGGAGTTCGACGTGCCCGACCCGGACGACGAGGAGGTCGAACCCGTCGAACTGCTCGTCCAGCTCGCGAAGGACGGGGCCATCGAGCCGTGGGACATCGACATCGTCACGGTCACCGACGAGTTCTTAGAGCGATTGGACGAGGCCGACCTCCGGGCGGGTGGCCGGGCGCTGTTCTACGCCGCGGTGCTCTTGCGGATGAAGTCGGACGCGATGTTGGAGCCCGAGGAGCCGGAGGAGGAGCCGTGGGACGCCATCGAGGAGGAGGGGTTCGACTCCGGTGGGGCCGACCCCTTCGACCGCCTCGAGAAGGAGATCGACCGGCGGCTCGACCGGAAACACGCGCGGGGGACGCCACAGACGCTGGACGAACTCGTGCGCGAGCTCCGCGACCGGGAGCGCAACTCCCGGTGGAAGGAACACCGGACGTACGACACCTCGGACTCCCCGCACGGCTACGCGCGAGGGACCCAGACCCTCGACTACCGCTCGGCCGACGACTTCCGGATGGACGACGAGCCGACCGAGGCCGATGCGCTGGGAACGGCCCACGACGAGAAGATGGAGGATATCATCCGGGACACGTACATGGCGCTCAGAGAGCACTACGACCAGGGCCGCGACGAGGTGCTCTTTGCAGAAATCGACGACGCCGGCGGCTCGCTCGTCGACACCTTCCTCGGCATCCTCTTTCTCGCCCACCGGGGCCAGGTCCGCCTCCAGCAGGACGAACTGTTCGGCGACCTGTGGGTCCAGGACCCCGCCGCCGTCACGGAGAGCGCGGAGGCGGTCGCGGACGGTGGCGAGGAACTGCCGTAGCGGCCTCGCTATTTGAACCGTTGGCATATCCAGCCGAACCGTTATGCATGAGTATGGCAAACGATAACAGTGGGCATGACGCCGTCATGGTTCGAGGAACGGCTGGCGGAAACGGACGGTCGGGTGGACCCGGACACGCTCGTGGACGCACTGGCGTACGTTCGCGACGACGGGCGCGACTGACCGAAGGACGCGGCTTTTTCGCCGTTCAGTCGTCGAGATACTGCCCGACGAGGAGGTCCACCTTCTGGCGCGTCTCGTGGGGAATCGCCTCCTCGGGGGTGTTTACCGACCCCTCGACCGCGTGCCGGCAGTCGCACTCGTGGTCCTCGGGGAGGTTCCGCACCGCGTGCTCGATGGTCTCCTTGATGGCGACTTCGTTGGCCGCGGCGTTGTCGAGCACCTCCTCGAGGGTGACCTCGGCATCCGCTTTCCACACGTCGTAGTCGGTGACGCCGGTCACGGTGGCGTAGCACATCTCTGCCTCGCGGGCGAGTTTCGCCTCCGGGATGGCGGTCATCCCGATGATGTCGTGGCCCGACGCGCGGAAGTGCTCGGACTCCGCGCGGGTGGAGTACTGCGGCCCCTCGATGCAGACGTAGGTGCCGTCCTCGACGACCTCTGCGTCGGAGGCTTCCTCCGCGCTCTCGGCGAGGTGGCGCTTCATGTGGGGACAGTACGGGTCCGCGAACGGCATGTGGACGACGATGCCGTCCTCGAAGAACGTGTACGGCCGGTGGCGCGTCCGGTCGAAGATCTGGTCCGGGACGACGAGCGTCTGGGGCGGCAGGTCCTCACGCAGCGACCCCACGGCGTTCGAGGCGAGGATGCGCTCGACGCCGAGCGCCTTCAGCGCGTAGATGTTCGCCCGGTAGGGCGCGTTCGTCGGGGAGTACTGGTGGTCCCGGCCGTGGCGCGGGAGGAAGGCGATCTCCACCCCTTCCAGCTCGCCCACCGTGATGGGTGCGCTGGGCTCGCCGTAGGGCGTCTGGACGTGCTCTTCGCGGGTGTTCTCGAGCGGCAGGGCGTCGTAGATACCGCTCCCACCGATGAAGCCGATCATGCCCCTCCTTCCGACGGTAGATACAAAACGCCCCCGGAACCCGCCCGACGTGGGTCGGGCGCGTGCGACGCACAGGGGCACAACACCGAGGGGCGTCGGTGCCTCCCCTCCACGTATGAGCGATTCCGCCCTCGCCGAGGACCCCATCGCCCTGTCCGGCGACCTCCTCCGGAGCGTCCGGGCCGGCGAGTCCCCCGACTTCGACGCGCTGGCGGGTCTCGATCCCGACGCCCTCGATGCGGCGCTCCCGACCGACGCGGAGCGCCTCCCGTTCTGGCTCAACGTCTACAACGCGGTGGCCATCGACACCCTCCGTCAGCACCCCGGCTGGTACGAGAATCGCCGGACGTTCTTCGCCCGGGAGCTGGTCACCGTCGCGGGCCAGTCCCTCTCGCTCGACGACATCGAACACGGCCTGCTCCGACGCTCCCAGTGGAAACTCGGGCTCGGGTACATCCCCAACCCCTTCGCGGGCGCGTTCGAGACGCGGTTCCGGGTCGACGAGGTGGACCCGCGCATCCACTTCGCGCTGAACTGTGGCGCGCGCTCGTGTCCCGCCATCGCCGTCTACACGCGGGATATCGACCCCGAGTTGGACCGGGCGGCCGAGGGGTATCTCCAATCCGAAGTCGAGTACGACGGGACCACCGCGCGGGTCCCTCGCCTGCTGCTCTGGTTCCGCGGCGACTTCGGCGGCGGGTCGGGCATCCGGGCGATGCTCCGACGGTACGGCCTCATCCCGGAAGACGCCACTCCCCGGATCCGGTATCTCCCGTACGACTGGACGCTGAAACTCGACGCTTTTAAATGAGGCTCGCCCACGCGAGCGTCTGCCCGGCCGCGAGCGCGACCATCGCGGCGACGCTCGGAAGTGGGTCGTCGTCGGGGAACCGCCGGACGGCCCACGCGGCCAGGCCGAAGGCGGGGAGCGAGGCCAGCGTCACGATGGGGGGATAGACCCCCTGCAGGTCGAGCGCGGCGAGCGTCGCCATCCCGACCATCGCGGCGAGGCCGTGGAGCCGCTCGATTCTCGACTCGGACCACCGGACGACGAGCGTGTGCTTCCCGGTCTCCTCATCCGCGGCCCGGTCGGGCCACTGGGTCGCGAGCAGGTTACAGAAGACGAGGCAGGTGAACGGCACCACCGACAGGGCGACGAGCGGGAGCGGTCCCGCGACGACCGCCGCGCCGTAGACGGGAAGCACGAGCCCCCCGAGCAGGGAGTTGTCCACCTCGCCGAGGCCACGCCGCGAGAACCGGAGCGGGGGCAGCGAGTAGCCCCAGCCGAGGACGGCGATGGCGACGAGCAGGAGGAGTGCCAGGGGCGGGAGCAGGGAGACGGCGAGCAGGGCCGCGAGCGCGGCCACGCCCGCGCTGGCGAGCGTCGCGTTCCGGGCGAGCGAGCGCGGGAGCCCCGTCTCGACGAGCGCGCCGCTCCCGCCGGAGAAGGGGGTGCGCTCGGTGAGTCGGTCGGTCTCGTAATCCGCGTACTCGTTCGCGTAGTGGACGCTCGCGGCGGTCGGGAGGAGCGCGAGCGCGCCGTAGAGCACTCGGGCGTCGAGGGGTGTCCCGGTGGCGGCCGCGATGCTGACGCCGAGCGCGTAGACGAGCAGGATCAACAGCAGTTGGGCGGGCCGGGCCAGCTTCCACAGCGCCCAGAGGGTGGGGGTGCGTGCGCGGACGGCCCGGTCGAGGCTCACGTCAGACGAGGCGCCACTTGCCGCCCTCGGACTCGATGACGTCCCGGCGCTCCATCTCGGCGAGCACCTCTCCTAATCTGTTCGGCTGGGCGATCTCCATCTCGATGCGCTCGACGCTGTGGTACTCCGAGAGACACCGCCGAATCTCGGCGCGGGAGAACGCCTCCTGGTCGGCCCGCTCCATCACGCCGGCGATGAGGTCGATCATGTCCTCGATGAAGTTCCACGGGTAGACGATCCACGCCCACTCGTCGAGCCGTTCGCCGACGAAGTCGGGGTCGAAATCGGAGGTCCCGAGCAGCTGGAGGGTGGCGGTGCGGACCTCGCCGGCGTTGCGCTCCCGGACGTACTCGTCGGCGCGCTTGATGGAGCCGCCGGTGTCGGCGATGTCGTCGATGATGAGGACGTCCTTCCCCTCCACCGAGCCCTCTGGCATCGGGTAGCGAACCTGGGGCTCGCCCGTCTTCTGGGCCGTGCCGACGTAGTGTTCCATCTTCAGGCTGGTGAGGTCGTTCAGCCCGAGGAAATCACAGATACAGCGTCCGGCGAACCAGCCGCCGCGGGCGAGGGCGACGACCACGTCCGGCTCGAAGTCGTCGCGTTTCACCTGCGTCGAGACCGTCCGGCAGAGGTCGTAGATGTACTCCCAATTCGTAATCGTACATTTGAAGTCGTCCGGGAGGTCGCTCATGCCCGGAACTGGGAGAGCCGAGGTGTTAAACCGTTTCAATCGCCGCGTGGCCCGCCCGTGCCCTCGGTACGAACACCCCCACTTTTCCCCTCGCCTCCGGAAGCGGGGGTATGCACACCCGACGCGCGCTCCTCGTCGACGCCTTCACGGACGACCCCCTCGCGGGCAACGTCGCCGGCGTGGTCCCCGAGGCCGACGGGCTCTCCGACTCGCAGATGCAGGCGATCGCCCGCGAGCTCCGGGCACCGGAGACGGCGTTCCTCCTCTCGAGCACCGAGGCCGACCGGACGGTCCGGTTCTTCTCGCCCACAGGGGAGGTCGACCTCTGTGGCCACGCGACGATCGCGAGCCACGCGCTGCTCGCGGCGGAGGGGCTCGACGAGGGGACGCACACCCTGGAGACGAACGTGGGCGTCCTCGACATCGAACTCGACGGGGAGACGGTGTGGATGACTCAGACCTACCCCGACGTGCGGAAACTCGAGGTCGCGTACGGTGACGTGGCCGAGGCGCTCGGCATCGGTACCCGGGCGTTCACCGGGATGAAACGCGATCTCCCGCTCGCGCGGGCCTCCACGGGCCTGCCGTTCCTCGTCGTCCCCGTGGAGTATCTCTCCGACTTGAGCGACATGGCCCCCGACTTCAGAGAAATCGAGCGGCTGACCGACGAACACGACTGTGCGGGGCTGTACACCTTCACGTTCGATACCCTCGGTGGCGACGCGACGCTCCACGGGCGGATGTTCGCGCCGGGGCTCGGCATCGACGAGGACCCCGTGACGGGGACCGCCTCGGGCGCGGTGGGGGCGTATCTGGACGTCTTCGACGCCTTCGATTCGACTCCTGAAGAGATGGTGTTCGAGCAGGGCCACTTCGTCGACCGGCCGGGTCGCGTGCGAGTGCGGGCGACGGGCGGCCCCGAGGCGCGCCCGCAGGTGGGTGGGCGCGCGGTGGTCTCCTTCGAGGGCGACATCGCCATCCCCGCCGACGAGGACGACGATATCATCGAGGCCTAATTGGATATTTACTGGGAACTGAGTTCCTCTTTCGGCCGTTTCGGCAATCCTTGCACGGCCCGTCCGGAATCTTCTTTAGCGGCGTCGCGGTCGGTTCGGGTGAGCACACGATGGCTGTACTCTGGCTGGACGAAATCGGGTCCGACGACCTCAACTCCGTGGGTGGCAAGGGGGCATCCCTCGGGGAAATGACCAACGCGGGGCTCCCGGTGCCGCCGGGATTCGTGGTCACTGCACAGACCTATCGAGCATTCATCGAGGAGACGGGCATCGACGAGGAGCTGTTCTCGGCCGTGGACGTGGACGCGGACGACTCCGCCGCGCTCGCCGAGGCCGAGGCGCGTGCGGAGGAACTCATCCTCGGGACGGAGCTGCCGGCGGACATCAGACAGGGCATCCTCGACGCCTACGATAACTTAGGCGACGGTGAGGCGTTCGTCGCCGTCCGATCGTCGGCGACCGCGGAGGACCTCCCGGACGCCTCCTTCGCCGGCCAGCAGGAGACGTTCCTCAACATCACGCGCGAGGACCTCGTCCAGCGCGTGAAGGAGTGCTGGGCGTCGCTGTTCACCCAGCGTGCCATCTACTACCGCGGCGAGCAGGGGTTCGAGCACGACACGGTCGATATCGCCGTCGTCGTCCAGCAGATGGTCGACGCGGAGAAGTCGGGCGTGATGTTCACCTCCCACCCGTCGACCGGCGAGCCGCAGATCATCATCGAGGCCGCGTGGGGGCTCGGCGAGGCCGTCGTCTCGGGGTCGGTCTCCCCCGACAACTACGTCGTCGACCGGGAGACGGGCGAGCTCATCGACGCCACCATCGCGGAGAAGAAGCTGCTGATGGAGAAAGACGAGGAGACGGGGAAGACCGTCACCCGCGACGTGCCGGAGGAGAAACGAAGCGCGCAGGTGCTCTCCGACGACGAGATCGCCCAGCTCATCGAACTCGGTGAGCGCGCGGAACAGCACTACGATGCCCCGCAGGACGTGGAGTGGGCCATCGTCGACGGGGAGGTGTACATGCTCCAGTCGCGGCCCATCACCACCATCTCCGAGGGCGCGAAGCAGGCCACCGCGGACGGGCAGGGGAACGGTGACGTGCTCGTGAAGGGGCTCGGCGCCTCCCCCGGCGTCGTCTCCGGCGCGGCGCGCATCGTCCGGAAGCTGGACCAGCTGGACAAGGTGGGCGAGGGCGACATCATCGTCACGGAGATGACGACCCCCGACATGGTCCCCGCGATGAAGCGGGCGGCCGGTATCGTCACCGACGAGGGGGGGATGACCTCCCACGCGGCCATCGTCTCGCGGGAGCTGGGTGTTCCCGCCGTCGTCGGCTCCGGCAACGCCACAACGGTCCTCGAGGACGGCCAGCTCGTCACCCTCGACGGCGAGAAGGGGACCATCACGGAGGGGACGACGAAGAAGGCGAAGCAGGAGGCCGACGAGCCCGAGTACGCCGACGTGCGGCCGCAGAACCCCGTCAAGCCGATGACCGCGACGGAGGTGAAGGTGAACGTCTCCATCGCGGAGGCCGGCGAACGCGCCGCGGCGACCGGTGCCGACGGCGTCGGGCTCCTTCGCTTAGAGCACATGATCCTCTCGACGAACAAAACTCCGGAACGGTATATCGCGGACCACGGCGCGGACGCGTACGTCGAGGAGATCGTGCAGGGCGTGCGTACGGTCGCCGACGAGTTCTACCCGCGGCCGGTGCGCGCCCGGACGCTCGACGCGCCGACCGACGAGTTCCGCCAGCTCGAAGGTGGCGAGGACGAGCCGCGCGAGCACAACCCCATGCTCGGCTACCGTGGCATCCGGCGGTCGCTCGACCGGCCCGAGGTGTTCAAACACGAACTCGAAGCGTTCCGCCGGCTGTTCGAGATGGGCTACGACAACGTGGAGATCATGTTCCCGCTCGTCAACGACGCGGAGGACGTGCTCCGCGCGAAGGCGCTCATGGAGGAGGCGGGCATCGACCCCGAGAAGCGCACGTGGGGCGTGATGGTCGAGACGCCCGCCGCGGCGCTCGGCATCGAGGAGATGGCCGGCGCGGGCATCGACTTCGCCTCCTTCGGGACGAACGACCTCACGCAGTACACGCTCGCCGTGGACCGGAACAACGAGAACGTCGCCGACCGGTTCGACGAGCTCCACCCCGCGGTCCTGAAACTCATCGGCGACACCATCGAGACGTGCCGGGAGCACGGCGTCCGCACGAGCATCTGTGGGCAGGCCGGCTCCAAGCCGCAGATGGCGCGGTTCCTCGTGAAGCAGGGGGTCTCCTCCATCTCGGCGAACATCGACGCGGTGCGCGACGTGCAACACGAGGTCAAGCGCGTCGAACAGAAGCTCATCCTCGATTCGGTCCGGTAGTCGGGCAAATCCCTTCTGGCTCTCGCCGGAACAGCGGCCTTTTCACCCGTGCGTCCCGAGTCGGACCATGCGACGTACCGCCGCCACGCTGTTGCTCGCGGTCCTCCTCACGCTCTCCGGCTGTAGCGCCATCACGGGCGGGTCCGGTCCGCAGGAGGCCCCTCCGGGTGTCGAGGACGGTCGACTCGTGAACGCCACCGCGCTCACCACGGCCCACACGGCCGCGCTCGTCGAGTCGGGATTCGAACACGACATCCGGACGAACGCCACCATCGCCCGCAACGGGGAGACCTTCGAGGTGTCCAGACGCCAGCAGACGGTCGTCGAACCGGGCGCAGTCGAGTACCAGTTCCGGCTCATCAACGGCGGTGAGGGACCGAGCGCACAGGTCGACGCGTGGGGGAACGAGACCACGCAGGTGACGCGGGTCCAGGCGGGCAACCAGACGCAGTACGGGGTCGGCAACCCCACGCCGGCAGCGCAGTTGACCACCGAGTCGCGGTTCACGCCGTATCTCGCGAGCGGGAACTTCACCGTCGAGAACACGGAGACGGACGGCGACGTGACGCTCGTGACGCTCGTCGGTGGCGCGCCACCGGGTGACGCGAACCTCCTCCCCTCCAGCGCGGTGGGGAACCTCACCGACTACGAGGTCCGCGCGGTCGTCGACACGCAGGGCCGCATCCACGAGTTCTCGGTGACGGGGACGTACACCGTGGCGGGGACCGAGGCCCGGTTCGCCTTCGACTACCGGCTGCTCCGGACGGACGGGCCGAGCGTCGACCAGCCCGAGTGGGCGGCCGAGGTGCTGGCGTCGCGTTGACGCGAAGTGCGGAACTTATAACCACGCTTCCCTGTAGGTACTGATAGATGCAGCGCGCCGAACCGCAGGATTTCTCGCGTGTCCTCTCGTCGATGTGTACCGAGCCACACCCGGCGGCGCGCGAGGCGGCCGGCCGGTTCCTCGCCACGAACCCGGGGGACCCCGGCACCTACGAGACCGTCGCGAAACTCGAGCGGGAAGCCGTCGCCATCCTCGGCGAGATCGCGGGGCTCCCGGACGCCGCGGGCTACATCGCGTCGGGGGGGACGGAGGCCAACATCCAGGCGGTTCGCATCGCGCGCAACCGCGCGTCCACGAAGACGCCGAACTTCGTCGCGCCCGCCTCGGCGCACTTCTCCTTCCAGAAGGCCGCGGAGGTGCTCGGCGTGGAGATGCGCGTCGCCCCCCTCGAGGACGATTACACGGTCAACCTCGAAGCGGTGGACGAGCTCGTCGACGAGGAGACGGCGCTCGTGCTGGGTGTCGCGGGTACGACGGAGTACGGGCGCGTCGACCCCATCCCCGAACTCGCCGCGCGGGCGAACGCCGTCGACGCGCTCTGTCACGTCGACGCCGCGTGGGGTGGGTTCGTCCTCCCCTTCACCGACCACGAGTGGGACTTCTCGGACGCCGACATCGACACGATGACCATCGACCCCCACAAGATGGGGCAGGCGGTCGTTCCCGCGGGCGGCTTGCTCGCGCGCGGCCCCGAACTCTTAGACGAGCTGGCCATCGACACACCGTATCTCGAATCCACCTCGCAGGTGACGCTCACGGGGACGCGCTCGGGGGCGGGCGTCGCGGGCGCGGTGGCGGCCATGCGCGAGCTCTGGCCCGACGGCTACGAGCGCCAGTACGAGGTCTCACAGGCGAACATGGAGTGGCTCGCCGACGCCGTCGCCGACCTCGACTTCGACGTCGTGGAACCGGACCTCCCCATCGTCGCGATGGACCTCGGGCCGGACCTCCACGCCGCCCTCCGCGGTGAGGGGTGGCGACTCTCCAAGACCGAGGCGGGCGAGGCTCGCGCCGTCGGGATGCCCCACGTCACCCGCGAGATGCTGGAATCCTTCGTCGCGGACATCCGTCGGCTCGCCGACTGAGACGGGGGCGGTCGCCGGCCGACGCGTAATCGTTCGCTGACTGGGAGCGGTACGCTTACACCCCCTGCCGGAATAACTCCGCCCGTGACGCCGTCGCTCGCCTCGCTCGCGTTCGTCCACGGGGACCTCCACGTCCTCGAAGAACTGGTCCGGACGGCGAGCGGCCCCCTGGGACTGCTCGTCATCTTCGTCTACTCGTTTCTCATCGCCTTCGTCCTCCCGCTGCCGAGCGAGGTCGTCCTCCTTGCGAACCTGAACCTGGGGCTGCCCGCCGACGTGGAGCTCACCCTCGTCGTCGTCGCCTCGGGGCTCGGGAAGGCGCTCGGGAGCGTCTTCGCGTTCGCCATCGGTCGCGGGGTCAAGGAGTCGGGGCCGGTCATCACCCTCCTCCGGAAGTCACCCATCGACGTGGTGGCGTGGTCCGAACGCAAGACGGTCGAGCTCGCGCGGAAGTACGGCTACGCGGGGCTCGCGCTGGCGCTGTGCGTGCCGGGGTTCCCCGACACGTTCTCGATCTACGCCTTCTCCGTCCTCGAAGAGGACTACCTGAAGTTCGCGCTCGCCACCTTCGTCGGCAGCGTCGGCCGGCTGGTGGTCACGCTCGCCATCTTCGCGCTCGGTTTCACGTTCGTCTGACGGCGTGACCGCACCCGAACCCGCGGCGTTTTAGGCGCGGGCGGTCCGAGTCGGGGTATGAGCCACGACACATTCCCCACCGACCGACCCGCGGTGGTGACGTGTGGGCTGCCGTACGCGAACGGCGACCTCCACGTCGGCCACCTGCGTACGTACGTGAGCGGGGACGCGCTCGCCCGCGCGCTCCGCCGTCTCGGCCAGCGAACCGCCTTCGTCTGCGGCTCCGACATGCACGGCACCCCCATCGCCGTCAACGCCGCGAAGGAGGGCGTCTCCCCCGAGGCGTTCGCCCTGGAGTACCACGAACAGTACGAGCGGACGTTCCCCCGATTCAACGTCGCGTTCGACAACTACGGCCACACCCACGACGAGACGAACACCGAACTGACGCGGGAGTTCGTCCGGTCGTGGATCGACAACGACCACGTCGAACAGAAGGAGATCCAGGTCGCCTACGACCCCGAGGCCGACCAGTGGCTCCCCGACCGCTTCGTCGAGGGGACCTGCCCCTACTGCGGGGAGACGGCACGCGGCGACGAGTGTGACGACGGCTGTCAGCGCCACCTCGAACCCGGCGAGATCGAAGAGCCCGTGAGCGTCATCACCGGGAACGCCGCGGAGTACCGCGCCCGCGAACACAAGTTCCTCCGGCTCTCCGACTTCCAGGAGTATCTCCAGGGGTTCATCGACCGCCTCGAGGGGACGGAGAACGCGAAGAACCAGCCGCGCGAGTGGATCGAGGGCGAGCTGCAGGACCTCTGTATCACCCGCGATATGGACTGGGGGATCGACTACCCCGAGGGCGAGGAGGACCTCGTGCTGTACGTCTGGGTGGACGCCCCCATCGAGTACGTCGCCTCCACGAAGCAGTACTCCGAGCGCGTCGACGACTTCGACTGGGAGGCCGTCTGGAAGAACCACGGCACCGACGAGGAGCCCGACGGCGGCGAGATCGTCCACATCATCGGCCAGGACATCATCCAGCACCACACCGTCTTCTGGCCCGCGATGCTCCGCGGGGCCGACTACAACGAGCCGCGCGCCGTCATGGCCTGCGGGTTCGTCAACCTCGCGGGGAAGGCGTTCTCCACCTCTCGTAACAGGGCGGTCTGGGCCGACGACTACCTCGACGCCGGGCTCGACCCCGACCTCTTTCGGTATCAGATCATCACCGGCTCGGAGTTCGAGGCCGACGTGAACTTCTCGTGGGACGCCCTGCAAGAACGGGTCAACGGTGACCTCGTGGGGACGCTCGGGAACTTCATCTACCGCTCGCTGCTGTTCGCCCACCGGAACTACGACGGGACGCCGGACGCCGCGGTGAGCGACGAGGTCAGCGAGCGCATCGAGGCGGCTATCGCCCAGGTCGAAGACAGCGTGAACGACTACTCCGTCCGCGGGCTGGGACAGGCCCCCGTCGAACTCGCGAAGTTCGGCAACGAGTACATCCAGCGCCACGAGCCGTGGAAGCTCACGGACGAGGACCCCGCGACGGCCGAACAGGTCATCCGCGACTGCGTCCAGCTCGCGAAGGCGTGTGCCGTGCTCATGCAGCCCGTCCTCCCCGGGAAGGCCGCGGACCTCTGGGCCCAGCTCGGCGAGGACGGCAGCGTGGACGACGTGACCCTCGACGCGGCGCTCGAGGCCCCGCCCGAGACGTTCGACGCGCCCGAGGAGCTGTTCGAGCGGCTCGAAGACGAGCGCGTCGAGGCACTGAACGCCGACCTCGAATCGCGGGTCGAGGCGGCCGAATCGGCCGACGAAGACGACGACACAGACTCAGACATGGACCTCGAACCCATCGCAGACGACCGTATCAGCTTCGACGACTTCCAGGCACTCGACATCCGGGTCGGAGAGATCCTCTCCGCCGAAGGCATCGACGGTGCGGACAAACTCGCCAGGCTGGAGGTGGATATCGGCGTGGAGACGCGCCAGATCGTCGCGGGTATCAAACAGCTTCACGACCTCGATTCGCTCGCGGGGAAGAAGATCGTCGTCGTCGCCAACCTCGAAAAAGCGGAGCTGTTCGGCGTCGAGTCGAACGGGATGCTGCTCGCGGCGGGTGACGAGGCCGATCTCCTCACCACCCACGGTGACGCCGTCCCCGGGACGAAAGTCCAGTAACCGTACTCAGAGGAAGCCGAGGAGCTTCCCGACCCACACCGCGAACTTCACGAGTTCGACCTTCACCCCTTCCGTGAAGGTGAGGCCGCTGATCTCGATCTCACCGTTCTCGTAGGCCTCGTTGAACGCCTTCCCCGGGTCGTCGGCGGTGAGGACGTCGTTCATCGTGGCCTCGCTCGTGCGGACCCGAATCTGGGGGTTCGTCGCGTCGCCCTCGCCGTACTCGGTGATGGCGCCGTCGTCGTTCGTCGTGAAGTGGTACGCTGTGCCGGTGTCGGCCGTCGCCAGGGTCGAGCCCTCACCGACGCGCAGCTCGACGCGCTTGCCCGCGAGCTGTCCCTTCGCGATGTCGGGGGCCTGGTCGAGGTTCGCGTTGTAGGTTGAGACCAACGAGTCGAGGTCGAGCTCACTCGAGTCCGACTGCGCGCTGACGGGGGCGACGCTCGCGAGGAGAACTGTCGCGAGCACACCGAACAACAGGAAACGGTTTCTCATCGGCCAGTAGACGCCGAGTGAGTATATCTGGGTTTCGGCGGCAGGGTTTTTCAGGCGGCGACCCCCAGAAGGGGTATGGACGATTCGCAGAAGAAGGACGCTCCCCAAAAGCAGGAGGACTCCTTCCAGTTCGCCACCGAGGGGGAACAGTGGCGCATCTCGCTCGACGATCTCGAAGACGACACGACGCTCGACGCCGGCAGCCCCTCGGTGGAACACGCGCTGTTCGTGGTACTCGGCGCGGCGGTCACCGTGGTGACGTTCCTGCAGTTCCTCTGACCGAATCCTTAATTCGACGCCCGAACCTAGCCGGCGTATGGTCGAGGTCCTCGGGATGCCCCTCTCGCTGCTCCTGCTCGCCGCCGGGTCGGCGCTCGTCGTCGCCGAGGCGCTCGCACCGGGCGCCCACTTCATCGTCATCGGCGTCGCGCTGCTCGTCGCGGGCGCGGTCGGCTTACTCGTGGGTGACCTGCTGGGCCCGCTCACGCCGCTGTTGCTCGCGGCCGTCGTCATCGTCTCGGGCGCGGCGACGTTCCACTTCTACCGCCGGCTGAACCTCGTCAACACCGCGCCGGACGGCCAGACGAGCGACTCGGAGTCGCTGCGCGGGAAGGTCGGGAAGGTCACCGAACGGGTGACGGGCGACAGCGGCGAGGTGAAACTGCAGAGCGGGGGATTCAACCCCTACTACCGCGCGCGGAGCATCGATGGCGCTATCGAGGTCGGCGAGGAGGTCATCGTCGTCAGTCCCGGTGGGGGGAACATCGTGACCGTCGTCCCCACCAACGGCGACGACGAGATCGACCGGGAGCTGGCTCGCGAACGCGCCCGCGAGACACGCAGGACGGACGCCGAGGAGGACACCGAGTCCGCGTGACTGGATCCCCGCGGGGCGAACGCTTATCAGGCAGTTGACCCAACTCCGGGTATGATCGTACCCCTGCAGGTGGGGCTTGCCCTCCCGATTCTCGCCGTGGTGGCGCTGCTCATCGCCATCGTGGCCGTGTACAAATCGGTCGAGATCGTCAACGCGTACGAGAAGCGCGCGCTGACGGTGTTCGGCGAGTACCGGAAACTGCTCGAACCGGGTATCAACTTCGTCCTCCCGTTCGTCTCGCGGACGTACACCTTCGATATGCGGACACAGACGCTGGACGTGCCGCGCCAGGAGGCCATCACGCGGGACAACTCCCCCGTGACCGCGGACGCCGTCGTCTACATCAAAGTGATGGACGCGAAGAAGGCGTTCCTCGAGGTCGACGACTACAAACGCGCGGTCTCGAACCTCGCACAGACCACGCTCCGCGCCGTCCTCGGTGACATGGAGCTGGACGACACGCTGAACAAGCGCCAGGAGATCAACGCGCGCATCCGGAAGGAGCTCGACGAGCCCACCGACGAGTGGGGAGTCCGCGTCGAGTCGGTCGAGGTCCGCGAGGTGAACCCCTCGCAGGACGTCCAGCAGGCGATGGAGCAGCAGACGGCCGCCGAGCGCCGTCGGCGCGCCATGATCCTGGAGGCGCAGGGTGAGCGTCGTTCCGCCGTCGAGAGCGCGCAGGGTGACAAGCAGTCGAACATCATCCGGGCGCAGGGGGAGAAACAGAGCCAGATCCTCGAAGCGCAGGGTGACGCCATCTCGACCGTGCTGCGCGCGAAATCCGCCGAGTCGATGGGTGAGCGCGCGGTCATCGACAAGGGGATGGAGACGCTCGCGGAGATCGGCACGAGCGAGTCGACGACGTTCGTCCTCCCGCAGGAGCTCACCTCGCTCGTCGGGCGCTACGGCAAGCATCTGACCGGCAGCGACGTGCAGGCCGACGAGTCGGTGCTCGACTCCATCGACTTCGACGAGGAGACGCGCGAGCTCATCGGGCTGGACGACATCGAGGAGATCCTCGGGCAGATCGACGAGGAGGCCGAGATGGATGTCGAGCAGATGGAGAAGGAGGCGGAGGCCATCAAAGCCGGTGACGACACCGCCCAGATCAAGAGCGCGGATCAGGTCATCGAGGAGATGGACGCCGAGGAGTCCGGCGCGGCCGAACCGGAGCGGGAGTAGCGAAGTCCTTTTACCACGAGATTTCCTACCACGGCTATGAACCAGGGGGTCGACGAGAGTAAACGCGCCACGCTCAAGCGCTTCGCGGCGCTCGGCGCGGCCAGCCCCCTCGCCCGCTTTTCGAGCCACGACGCGGGCACGAACGACGCCCGTGACGCCATCGTCGGCTACCTCACGGCGACGCCGGGCGCCCACTTCTCGAAGCTGCGCGACGACCTCCAGCTCGGCACCGGCGAGACGCAACATCACCTGCGTCGCCTCGAATCCGCGAGCGCCGTGGAGTCCGACCGCGACGGTGACTACCGGCGGTTCTACCCCTCGGGTCGCTTCTCGGCGTTCGAGAAGCGCGCGCTGGGCTACCTCCGCCGGGAGACGCCCCGGGCGATGGTCATCGCGCTCCTTCGCGATCCGGATGCGACGGGCGCGGACATCGCCGAGGCCGCGGATGTCTCTCGGCCCACGGTGAGCAAGTACGCCGCAGAACTGGAGTCGGCGGGCCTCCTCTCACGCGAGGACGGCTACCGCATCGAGCGACCGGAAACGCTGCTGATGCTGCTCGTCCGCTACGCAGACTCGTTCGGCTCCGATGCGGTGGCGCTCGCGGGCGAGGCCGACGAGCTCGTCCGGTACGACCGCTAAACGGTGACCTTCCAGGTCGTGCCCGACGAGTAGCCCCACTTCTCGACGTCCACGTCGAAGTCCCCCTCGCAGATGGCGGTCATGTTCGCGCCGACCTCCTTCGCGGAGAGCCCCAGCGCCTCGCCGATGAGCCGGGACTTGAAGTAGGTCTTCGTCGCACCCTGCTCGCGCAGGTACGAGAGGATGCGCGCCTGCTTGTCGGTGAGGTCGGTCGTCGCCGCGGTAGTCGCGCTCATAGGTGTCCATCTATCCGCACCGAGTATAGGGGGTTTGGTACACTCGGTTAACGCCGCGCTGTCGTGCGGTTTTGACTCCTCCCGAGGAGGAAGAAACGGCCGTGACACGGGGGGTTGGTACGGCTCCGAAAGGGCGAACAGGCGACCCGCCGCTGTCGAGTGGGGTGGGTCGCACTCCCGCCTCGGCCACCACCCGACGCCGTTCAGACGATGGGGCCGCTGGTCCCGGCCTCGTATTTGAACCCTCGGCCGGGCTGAGGCGGTGGGCCGGTCGCATGTGGCGCGAACGGACGTGAGCGCCCACGCGGCCTGGGGAAGGGCTGGGCTGTCGCGGCCGCAGTAGAAGGTAGCGCCCGAAGGGCACGGCGCACCCGAGCGCGAGCTATGGCGAGCGCTCGGCCTTTTTCATGAACGTTTTTCGAGGAGTGGTTCGCGCTTTGCGCGAACCCGACGAAGAAAAAGGTTCTATTCGATTATTTCGCCCACCGCGAAGTTCGATTTCACTTCGGAGACCTCGATCTTGACGCGCTCGCCGACGTCGGCGCCGGGGACGATGATGACGTAGCCGCGCTCGACGCGGGCGATGCCGTCGCCTTGCTTGCCGAGGTCCTCGATCTCGACGTAGCGGATCTCCCCCTGTTCGACGGGGGGCTGGGGTTCGTCGGGGGCGACGGCGTCGTCGCCGTCGTCGTCGCTGGTGGTCTGGGGGCGGTCACCCGAGATGAGGGCGACGCGGTAGGTCTCGCCGGGCTCGACGGAGCCGGTGTCGATCTCGCGGCGGGGAATCTCGACGACGTAGCGGTCACCCTCGGACTCGATATCGGCGCTAAACAGACACAGCAGCTTCTCGGAGATCTCCATAGACAGTCGTCTGTAGAAGGCGAGCGGTAAAGGCTTACCGACGAGTGCCGTCGGGGTGTTTCGGCCCTTCGGAGTCGTGGACGACGATCTCTCCGGGAGCGTCGGTTGGGGTGTAGTTGTCCCGGACGCCGATGGCCTCCTCCAGCTCGCGGACCGCTCGCTCTTTGAGCGCGCTGGCGAGCTCCTCGGCCTCCTCACGCGAGATGTCGCGGCCGAGGCCCTCACACTCGTGGGCGCGGACGATTCCTTCGCGGTCGACGGCTTCGCCCATCGGTTCCGTCGTGCCGCCGATGGCGACGGAGAAGGGGTAGGTCTGACAGATGAGCGGGCGGTCCTCGTGGACGGTGCAGGCGCCCTGGCCGTCCGCCTCGCGGTAGAAGGTGCAGTCGCCGCAGTCGGTGGTCTGGAGCGCCCACTCGAACGTCTCGCCCGTGCCGTCCTCGTCGAGGCCGAAGGGCATGGGGCGGGCGATGTCTCTCCAATCATACTCCGTTTCCGACTCGATCTCCCGCACCTCGTCGGGGAACACCGTCGCCGTGTGTTCCTCCCCGTCCATCCCCTTACAGCAGTGGCCACAGCGGGTGCACTCGAAGCCGATGGACTCGATGGCGTCGGCCAGCTCGCGCTCGTCGAGCGCGCGGGCCTGTTCCAGTTCGGCTTCCAGTTCCATACCCTCGCTCGGTGATGAAGACGGAAAACTACGCGGGTTCGGCGTGCTCGCCGTCCCACCGGAGGTCGCCCTCGACGGCGAGCTTCTCGAGGTGGGCGCGGACGGTCGCCTCCGCGAGCCCGCGGACGTGAGAGACGTCCTTCTCGTAGGCGGCATCGAGGATCGAATCGAGGTCGCGAGCGCCCGCGTTGACGGCCGCGCGGATCTTCCGCTCGCGCCCGAGGCGATGGTCGATGAGGTGGGCACAGACCGCGCGCGGGTGCTCGATGGCGGGGCCGTGGCCCGGCTGGAGGGTGTCGGGGTCGCGGGCACACAGCCGTCGGAGCGAGGCGAGGTACGCGCGCATGTCGCCCTCCGGGGCGCCGACGACGATGCTCCCCTCGGCGACGGCGAGGTCGCCGGAGACGACGGCGTCCCCGAGCGCGAAACAGACGTGTTCGCGGGCGTGGCCGGGGGTGTAGATGACTTCCAATTCCCCTTCGTCCGTCTCGATGCGGGTGCCCTCCCGCAGGGTCCGGTCGGGGGCGATGCCGGTGGCGGCCTCGAAGGCGGCCTCGTGGCCCTGAAGCGCCCAGACGGTGGCGTCGTGTTCGGTGGCGTAGTGGGCGACGGCGCCGACATGGTCCCCGTGGTAGTGGGTGAGAAGAACGTGGCTGAGGGTTCTGTTCGCGAGGTGGGAATCGAGGACGTCGCTCCGGGCGGCGGGGTCGATGAGGGCGGCCTGCGCGTGGCCGACGACGTACCCGTTGGTCGTCGGGTGTAGGGTTCGCCCGGAAGGCGTCAGTTCGACGCGGTCCATGCCCCGGCGTCGGGTGGGTGGGTCTTAGTTGACGAGGAAGTAGACCTGCTTGCGCGCGTCGTGGAAGCTGTAGCGCGAGCCGACGAGGTCCTGCTCCTCGAGGCGGTTGAGCGCGTAGCGGACGGTGCGGTCGGGGAGGAGCGATTCGTCGGCGAGCTGGCCCTGCGAGAGCGGCGAGGCGCCTTCGAGCACCTTCGCGACGAGCTTCGCGCTCGGGGGGAGTTCACGCAGCCGGTCGCGGAACTCGGGGTCAGCCATTGGGTTGTCGGTGGTCGAGCGGTCCTCCGTGGTCGTGCTCATACCTCACTTAGCCACGAAGTCACACGTAAACCTTCGCTACATGTGTGTAAGAACACCTGAAAGGCATTAGTGTGTATAATGGCCCCTTATACAAACGTTCGTGA
Source organism: Natronomonas sp. EA1 (assembly GCF_051195035.1). Lineage (NCBI taxonomy): Archaea > Methanobacteriati > Methanobacteriota > Halobacteria > Halobacteriales > Natronomonadaceae > Natronomonas > Natronomonas sp. EA1. The sequence continues at coordinate 299,106 of NZ_JBNTJV010000002.1, read as the reverse complement.
CGTGAATTGCCTGAACCGATAGCGGCGGGGAAACGGTCATACGCGTCCCGCTCGAATTTTCTGCATGGCATCCATCCCTGAAGCGTTCCACGACCTCTTCGAGAAACGGACGTTTGCCCACGTCGCGACGGTGATGCCCGACGGCACGCCGCAGGTCACCCCCGTCTGGGTCGGCTACGACACCGAAACTGGACATCTGCTCGTCAACACGGCGCGCGGCCGACGCAAGGAGAGGAACGTCGCGCGCGAGCCGAAGGTGGGGCTGTCGATCACCGACCCGGAGGACCCCTACCGCTGGATTTCCGTTCGAGGTGTCGTCGAGGAGCTCACCGAAGCGGGTGCAGACGAGCATATCGACCAGCTGGCACAGCGCTATCTGGGGGAGGAGACGTACCCCTACCGCGACGGGGAGTCCGGCGCGCGCGTCCTCATCCGCATCCGACCCGAGAGCGTCGCTACGTCGTGAGACCTGCGTGGTGAGCCCTACGTCGTGAGGTCGCCGTGCCGGCGGTAGCTGCCCAGGATCGTTCCACATTCGGGGCAGTGGACGACGAGGAGCCGGCCGTGGGTGTGCCGGACGAGCTCGTCCGTCCCCACCGGGCCGCACCGTGGGCAGGTGGGCATAGCTCTCATATGCTACCTCGACCCAAGAACCTGTGGTCCACGCGCCACGTATCCAGTATCGTTTTATCCTCCCGGTGGGTCGTGGCAGATAGCGTGAAGGGACAGGAGTGGTATCAGGCGGACGACGTCGCCGAAGAGTACGACGCAAAGCGATTCTCGCGGGGCGGACAGCTCATCGACGACCGCGAGAAACGCGCCGTGTTGAACGCCCTGTCCCCCCTCAAGGAGAAGAAGATCCTCGAGATCGCCTGCGGCACCGGGCGCTTCACGGTGATGCTCGCCGAGCGCGGCGCGGACATCGTCGGCCTCGACATCTCCGAGGCGATGCTCCAGCAGGGCCGCGAGAAGGCCATGGAGGCCGGCGTGGACGACCACCTGGAGTTCATGCGCGGTGACGCCGCGCGGCTCCCCTTCCCCGACGACTACTTCGATGCGGTCTTCGCGATGCGGTTTTTCCATCTCGCGGACACCCCGGCCTCCTTCCTCGCCGAGATGTCCCGCGTCTCCGCCTCGCAGGTGTTCTTCGACACCTTCAACCGGTACTCGACCCGCTCCGTCTACAACTGGCTGCTCCCGATGGGGTCGCGGCTCTACTCCGACGAGGAGGTCGAACGGCTCCTCACGGGCGCGAACCTCCACCTGGAGAACGCGGAACACGACTGGGTCCTCCCCTACGGCTTCTACCGGAAGATCCCCGACGGGGTCGCCCGGAGCTTCCGCCAGGCCGACACCGCGCTCGGGGAGACGCCGTTGGGCGATTACCTCGCGAGCGTGTCATACTGGGACGCACGAGTCGCCTGACCGGGGTCTTTTTAGTCGTCCGACCTGCTACCGAAGGGTATGGACGTCTCGGTGGTCGTACCGACGCTCAACAGTCGTGACCGGCTAGCGGCGTGTCTCGACGCGCTCGCCGCCGTCTCCCCCACCGAGATCATCGTCGTCAACGGCCCGTCCGTCGACGGCACCTCCGGTATGGTCCGCGACCGTGCGGACGTGGACGTGCTCATCGAACTCGACGACCGGAACGTGAACGTCGCCCGGAACGCCGGGCTCGACCGCGCCCGCTCGGACGTGGTGGCCTTCCTCGACCACGAACTCCTCGTCCAGCCGGGGTGGCTCGACGCGCTTCGGGAGGGAATCGCGGAGGCGGACGCCGTCACCGGTCCCGTCCGCAAGCGCCTCGACGTCGGCTGGACCGCGGAGGGCGTCGAGGAGCGCGACATCCGCGGGCGGACGGTCTCGTACTTCAACGCCGGCAACGTCGCGCTCCGGCGTGAGGCGCTCGAAGCCATCGACGGCTTCGACGAGTACCTCGTCGTCGGTGGGGCGCGTGATGCGGCCCACCGGCTCGCCGGCCAGGAGTTCGAGGTCGCGTGGGCTCCCGAGATGACCGTCGCGCTCGAAGGGGAGTTCGCCGGGCCACGACCCACTGTCCGGGCCGACGGCGGCAGTTCCCGCGACTGGACGTGGCGCTACCGCTCGCTCGCCTACCGGCTGGTGAAGAACTACGGGGTGCGCCCCTCCGTCGCCTTCCGGCTCGTCCGCCACGCGGTGGGTGACGCGGCGGCCTCCCTCCGGGAGGTGGCGACGGGCGAGGGGGTTCCGTCTCGATGGTTCGGCAACGGCCGTGACGTGGTGTCGGGGCTCGTCCGCGGCATCCGTGACGGCCAGCAGGCCCGGCTCCGTGACCGCTCTCCTCGCCGGAACCCGAACGGCTGGAGTTCGCGGGCGGACCGCGCCGTCTCCGCGTTCGACCGTCGCTAGTCGAGCGCCGGGAACACTCTGGAGGGGTTCCGGTCGAATGCCCGTTCTATCGCGCTCTCGTCGACCGAACAGGTGAGCAGTTCCATCACGCCGACCGACGGGTGCACGGCGGGGACGCCGCTCCCGAACAGCACCCGGTCCGGGTGTTCGGTGAGCGCCCGTTCGAGCGGCTCGCGGTAGCGGACGCCGCTCGTCTCCAGGTACAGCGAGTCGTACCGTTCGAGGAGGTCGATCGCCTCGTGCATCAGCTCCCGGTTCAGGGGGTGGCCGCCGAAGGAGGTGAGGACGAGGGGGAATGCCCAGTCGAGGAGCGTCGTGGCCACCCGGTCCGGCGGGAACGGCTCGCCCCCGAACACGAGCGTCGGGAGGCCGGCGTCGGCCATCGCGGCGAGGGTGGCCTCGTCGGGGAGGCCGTCGCGTGCCGGGTCGAGGACGAACCCGTGGAAGCGGTCGTCGTAGGCGAACTGCTCGACGTCCTCGGGAGAGGTGTGCCACTCCTTGCGGCGGGCGGGGATCGGGAGCCGTCGACCGGGGTCACGTGGGCCGTTCACCCGGGCGAGCGCGACGAACGGGCGTTCGACGGAGAGCCGGGCGACGGCGTTGTTCGCGGCGAGGTAGCCCCGGTCTCTGGGGCCGGGGTGGACCAGCGCCCGGACGATGCCGGCGTCGTGGAGTTCGCGTTCCAGCCGTTCCGGCTCGACCGCGCGGCCGTTGCGTGGCTCGCCGGGGTCGAGGCAGGCGTGAACGTCGACCATCCGCAGGTCGCGGCGCGTGCGGCCCATCGACTGGGGGCACGGCGACCGGAGAGAAAGGTGTACCGCCGGTCCCGTTCGTGACCTGTCGACGAGGCTGTGCGATATGCGCGCATACCGTCGCCCTCATGCGCTTTCCCGGTCGAAAATCTACGAAATATTTATATAGAACTGCTGACGACATACCTATTGATATGGCACAACAGTTCGGCTCACGACGGATGGGACAGCCCATGTTCATTCTCGCCGAGGACACCTCCCGCACCCACGGTCGGGACGCTCAGTCCTCGAACATCCGTGCCGGGAAAGCGGTCGCGAACGCGGTACGCACCACACTCGGCCCCCGCGGGATGGACAAGATGCTCGTCTCCGACTCCGGCGACGTGGTCATCACGAACGACGGAGCCACCATCCTCGAGAAGATGGACATCGAGCACCCCGCGGCCCAGATGATCGTCGAGGTTGCCACCACGCAGGAGGAGGAGGTCGGCGACGGCACCACCACCGCCTCCGTGCTCGCGGGCCAGCTGCTCGCGCAGGCCGAGGACCTCTTCGAGGACGATGTCCACCCGACGACCATCGTCGAGGGGTACCACGAGGCCTCCCGCATCGCCCTCGAAACCATCGAGTCGCTCGTCCTCGACGACGAGCTCGACGACGAGCTCCTCCGGAAGGTCGCCGAGTCCTCCATGACCGGCAAGGGGACGGGTGACATCGAGGCCGACGCGCTCGCCAAAACGGTGGTCGCCGCCATCCGCCACGTCCAGGGTGACGAACGCGTGGAGCGCGACGACGTCGTCGTCCGCACCCAGACCGGTGCCGCGACCAGCGCCACCGAGCTCGTCGAGGGAGTCATCTTCGACGAGGAGCCCGCTCACGACAACATGCCGCGGAAGGTCGAAGACGCCTCCATCGCCGTCCTCGACCTCGATCTGGACCTCCGTGAGTCCAACATCGACGCCGAGTACAACGTCACCGACATCGACCAGCTCACCGCCGCGTTCGAGGCCGAGGAGGGTGAACTCCGCGGCTACGCGGACGCCCTGAAGGAGGCTGGTGTCGATGTGGCCTTCGTTACCGGTGACATCGAGGACCGTGTCGCCTCGATGCTCGCCAACCACGGCATCCTCGCCTTCGAGAGCATCTCGAAGGACGACGCCCGCGCCATCGCCCGTGCGACCGGCGCGAAGACCGTCGGCTCCGTGAAGGATCTCGAGGCCGCCGACTTCGGCCACGCCGAGTCCGTGAAGGTCCGCAAGTTCGGCGACAGCGAGCTCACCTTCATCGAGGGTGGGGCGGCCGCGAAGGCCGTCACCGTCTTCGCCCGTGGCGGCACCGAGCACGTCGCCGACGAGCTGGAGCGCGCGCTCAACGACGCGCTCGATGTCGTGACCGCGGCGCTCGACAAGGGCGGCGTCGTCCCCGGTGCGGGTGCGACCGAGATCGCCATCGCCGACGCGGTGCGCGCTCAGGCGGCCGGCATCGAGGGCCGCAAGCAGCTCGCCGTCGAGGCGTTCGCCGACGCGCTCGACGTCATCCCGCGCACGCTCGCCGAGAACACCGGGATGGACCCCATCGACGCGCTCGTCGACCTCCGCGCGACCCACGAGAACGAGGGTGTCGCGGGCGTCATCAGCCAGGGGCAGACCGGCGTCATCGGTAACCCCATCGAGGCCGGTGTCCTCGATCCCGCGGCCGTCAAGCGCGAGGCCATCGAGTCCGCCACCGAGGCCGCGACGATGATCGTCCGCATCGACGACGTCATCGCGTCGAACTGAGACCCACTCGACTTCCTTTCCACCGGCTCGGGCGGTGTTTCTTTGTTCCCACCCTGCGAGGGTGCGGTGTGCCCTGCGCCCACACGTTCACGGACGGGACCCCGTGTGCCCACCCGGCCGACGGCGAGCGCTGTCTGTTTCACACCCCACCCGACGAGCGGGACGCCAGCGACGCCGCGGTCCGTGACGCCTTCGTCGAGGCCGTCGAGAGCCGCTCGCCCGGTCGCAAGCGGTTCGACGGCGCCCAGTTCGGCGTACTCGAGCTATCCTCCAGGGTCATCGACTCGAAGGACAACCACGAGGTGCGGCTCGACGGGGCCGATATCGAGGAACTCCGGTTGCCGAACGCCTCGGTCCGCGAGCCGGTGAGTCTCACGGGCGCGCGAATCGACCGGGTTTCCGCGCCCGAGGCGACGTTCGAGCGGTCCGTCACCCTCGACGGCGCGACGCTCGGGGCCGGCCCCCACGAGTTCACGGACGCGACGTTCCAGGGGAAGCTGCTGCTCACGGGGTGTCAGGTGGCCGGCCCGGTCACCTTCGAGGGGGCGGCGTTCGGCCGGAAGGTCGACTGCACCGACGCCCGGTTCGAGGCCGGCCTGGATCTCGAGGGGTGTCACCTCCCGTCGCTCAGGGTGTCGGGGGCCACGGTCGAGGGAGGGCTGCAGCTGCTCGATGCCGAGTTGGACCGGCTGGAGGTGCGGAACCTCTCCCCCGACGGCTGTCTCGTCGACTGCACCCGTGCGACGGTTCGCTCGGGGACGCTCGCCCAGCCCGCGACGGGGGCGACGGCGTTCGACCTCCGCCGGGCGACGGTCGGGGACGTAGCGTTCGCCTTCGCCGATCCCGCGGCGTTCGACCACTACGGCATCCTCCGCACGGAGTTCGAGGGGTTCCCCTTCGCCGACTACCGGGAGACGCTCAGAGCGTTCGGCTGGCGACTCCACGGGTTCACCGCGCGGGAGCGCGAGTCCTCCACGGCGGACTTAGAGCTCACGTATCTGAAGGCGAAGAACGGGGCGACCGCGGTCGGTGACAACGACGACGCCTCGCAGTTCTTCGTCCGGGAGATGCGCTACCGGAGGCGGCGCTACCGTGACCGGCTGGCCGATGCCTCGCTCCCGCTCGACCGCCGGTTCGACAGCGGCGGGCGGTGGCTGACGAACCGCCTGCTCGGGCTCCTCGCGGGCTACGGGGAGCGCCCTTCGCGGGTCCTCGGCCTCGCGCTCGCCGTCCTCACCTTCTTTACGGCCGCGTACGCGGCGTTCGGCGTGACTGCGGGGCTCTCAGAGAGCATCTACTTCTCCATCGTGACGTTCACGACGCTCGGCTACGGGGATATCGTCCCACCGACGGACGTGACGCGGCTGTTGGCGGCGACGGAGGCCATCTGCGGGGCGTTCCTCACCGCGCTGTTCGTGTTCACCCTGGGGAGGCGCGTGACGCGGTGACGCGCTAGTCGCGCCGGAGATGCCCCTCCAGCGACTCCTCGACGGTGCCGATGCCGTCGGTGAGCTCCTCGCGCTCGAAGTAGAGCAGCTCCGCCGCGATGACGACGACGGCGATGAGGAGGACGACCCAGAACACGTTCCGGCTGGCGGTGTAGAGGTGGTACACCAGCAGGGGGAAGAACGTAGCCGTCCCGAGCACGCCGATGGCGGGGATGACCGGGTTCACGTCTCCCGAATCCCGTTCTCGGAAGGCGAGCCAGGACATCGCGCCGAAGACGACCATGAACGCCAGCGAGCCGAAGGAGGTGATGGCCTCCAGCGAGCCGTAGGCGCTGAACGCCGCGGCGGCGACCCCCAGCACGACGAGGGTGCGCTGGGGGGCGCCGTCGGCGTCCGCGTCGCCGAACCCGTCGGGGACGAGCCCGTCTGAGATCATCCCCTTGCCGAAGTGGGCGGCCGAGAAGAGCGTCCCGTTGATGGCGCTCCCGGTGGAGAACAGCGCGGCCGCGGCGATGAAGACGAAGCCGGCGTGGCCGAGGAACGGCTCGACGGCCTGGGCGACGGCGAGTTCGGGGTGTTGCTGGATGTAGCTCGCCTCGACGAGGCTCGTCACGAGGATGGCGACCATGCTGTCGATGATGATGGCACCCACGATGGCGGTGTAGACGGCCTTCGGGATGGTGGATTCGGGCTCGTGGATGCTCTCGTAGTCGTACATCAGCAGTTGCCACCCCTGGAAGGAGACGAAGGAGATGGCCGTCGCCGTGACGAGGCTCAGGTCCGTCAGGCGGTTGAAGCCGAACGACAGCGAGTCGATGCGGAAGCCGTACCAGAGCCCCCAGGCGGTGATACCGAAGAGGATGACGAGTTTCAGCGCGACGAGCGCCTTCTCGGAGGTGCCGGTCACCCGCGCGCCGAGGACGTTCAGCGCGAGGAACAGCCCCACGGCGAAGACGGACGCGAGCGGTCGGAGGGGGAGCCCCGTCGTCTGTGTCACCCGCGGGGGGAGCAGTTCGACCGCGAACCCGCCGAACGCGTAGGCGTACATCGCGATGGCCCCGACGTAGCCGACGAGGAGGGTCCAGCCGACCATCCCCGCGAGGTCCTTGTTCCCGACGAACGACTCGATCTGCGTGACCGAGCCGCCGTGGCGGTCGCCGAGCTCGTTCAGTTTGAGATAGCTGTACGCGGCACACATCGAGACCAGGCTCGCGGCGGTGAACGCCATCCACGCGGCGTCGCCGGCGATGGTGGCGACGACGCCAAGGACGGAGAAGACGCCCCCGCCGATCATCCCGCCGAGGCCGATTGCCGCGGCTCCTGGGTATCCCAGCTTCCCGTCGCTCATCGGGTCAACGTTCTCACCCCACCCGTTTCAAAACGGGGGGTGCGTGTCAGAGTGTTGGAAGCTCCCAGTCGTAGTGGAGCGCGAGGAGGCGGAGTGCGAGCACGACGCCCACGCAGGTGGCCGTCGGCGCGGGCGGGGCCGCGACCTGGTCGACGGCCCAGAAGACGGCACCCCCGACGAACGCGGGGGTGGCGTAGAAGTCCTCGCGGAGGACGATGGGGACGCGGGTGAGCAGCAGGTCGGCGATGGAGCCGCCGCCCACACCCGTGATGGTGGCCAGCAGCACGACGCCGAACGGGGAGACGCCGAACGCGGTTCCCACGAGCGCGCCGGTGGCGGCGAACGCGGCGAGGCCGACCGCGTCGGGGAGGAGGACGGCGGGGTGGTCGAGCACCGGCCCGACCCGGCGCCAGACGACGACGCCGAGCGCCACGCCGAGGAAGGCGAACGCCACGTCCGTAGTCGTCAGAAGCGAGGCGGGGATCCGACCCACGAGCACGTCGCGGGTGGCACCGCCTCCGAACGCCGTGATGACGCCGAGGACGACGATGCCGAACAAATCGAGGTCCGCGTCCGCCCCTTTGAGCGCACCGACCATCGCGAACGCGACGAGCCCCACCGCGTTGGCGACCTCGAAGGGGCCGACGCCACCGAGAGCCGCTATTCCCATCGCAGGGCGAGGTCGTCGCCGATCGAGAGTCCGAACGCTTCGTCTCCCCGGCCCTGATTCACGGCGAACTCGACGTTGCCGTGGCTCCCGACGGTGACGAGCCGTTCTCCCGCTTCGAGGTGGGCGTACGACGGCACCACGGGAGCCGTCTCGCCGTTCACGGTGGCCTCGTCGGCTCCCTCGAGCACCTCGCCGGGGATGTTGGAGACCGCGTTCCCGAAGTCGTCGACGACGAGCAGCTCGCCCGTCGCTTCCTCGTTCGCTATGGAGGGTTCGGGGAAGGTGAGGTCAGTGTAGTCCTTCGTGCGCGAGAGCGCGGGGAGCCGGTCCAACTCGGCGACGCCGACCTCGTGAACGTCGGCAGCGACGGGCGCGAACACGTCCCTGCCGTGGAACGTGTGGCTCGCGGGGTCCTTCACCGTGACCTCGAACACCTCCGGCGTTCCCAGCCTGCGGGCGACCGGGAGGAGCAGGCCGTTGTCCGGGCCGACGAGGGCGTGGCCGCCCGAGCGAATCACGAGGGCTTTTCTCTCGGTGCCGACGCCGGGGTCGACGACACAGCAGTGCACACTCGGCGGAAACTCCGGGAGGACGAACCGGAGCCAGAACGCGGCAGAGCGCACGTCCTGGCGGGGGAAGTCGTGGGCGATATCCTCGATTTCGACGTCGGTTCGGCGATGGATGACCCCCTTCATCGCGGCGGGATACGGGGTGCCGAAGTCGGTGGCGAGGGTGATCATCTCACTCCGGGTCGTCGCCGCCGTCGCCGTCCGTGGCGTCGGTGTCGGTGATCTGCTGGAGCCGTTCGATGCCGTCGATCTCGTCGATGACGTCCACGACCGCGTCGGGGACGAGCGCCTGCCAGTTCTTCCCGGCGGCCATCCGTTCGCGCACCTCCGTCCCCTCGAACTCGTCGCGGCGGAACATCGGCGACTGGCGCACCTCGATGCCCGCCTCCTCGAACAGGCGGATGACGAGGGGGTTGTTCGAGTAGGCGACCTCGAACCGGGGGCTCATCGACTGGACGTGCGAGACCCACACCGAGTTGCGGTTGAGGTCCTCGATGGGGACGGCGTAGGTGACGATATCCAGCTCGTCGAGCGTCTTCGTGATCATCATGATGCGCTCGCCGGCGGTGAAGGGGTTCCGGGCGGTGTGGCTCTGGTCTGCACTCCCGATGCCGAGGACGAGTTCGTCCACCTCCTCGGCGATGCGGGCGACCATGGCGTGGTGCCCCTCGTGATAGGGCTGGAAGCGCCCGATGTAGAACCCACGAGTCATACGTGTGGATTTCTCCCCCGCCAAATGTAGGTTACGAGTGCCGGTGAGCACGGGTGTTTATATACTCTTCTGGGCGTGTCACTCCCCTATGAAATCATCGCAACAGCCCGCAGGCACTCGGTTTCGGGGGGATACACCCCGTTTCGGGGGGAGAAAGTATATCAGTCGAGGGGCCCTCAATTCGGGTGATAGCAACGGTTCTATGAGCAACGAATTCGACACAGACGGTGCTCCGGAAGAGAGCACTCACACCGCTGATGGGTCCGACGCCCCTGAGGAACTCCCCACGGAGGACCTCGGGAGCGACGTGACCGTCGAGGCTGGGGCTGCGGTCGACCCCGACGAGGAGGACGGGCTTCTCGGTGGGCTGCAGGTCGACTCCACCGAGGACATCGAGATCCCCGACCGCCTCGTCGACCAGGTCATCGGGCAGGACCACGCACGCGACATCGTCCTGAAGGCGGCGAAACAGCGCCGCCACGTGATGATGATCGGCTCCCCCGGGACGGGGAAGTCGATGCTCGCGAAGGCGATGAGCCAACTCCTCCCGAAAGAAGAGCTGCAGGACATCCTCGTCTACCACAACCCCGACGACGGGAACGAACCGAAGATCCGGACGGTTCCCGCCGGCAAGGGCGAACAGATCGTCGAGGCCCACAAGGAGGAGGCGAGAAAGCGCAACCAGATGCGCTCGTTCCTCATGTGGATCATCATCGCCGTCGTCTTCGGCTACGCGCTGCTCATCGCCGAGCAGTTGCTGCTGGGGATTCTCGCGGCCGGTGTCATCTACCTCGCGTTCCGCTACTCCTCACGCGGGTCCGACGCGATGATCCCGAACCTGCTGGTCAACAACGCCGACCACCAGACCGCGCCGTTCGAGGACGCGACGGGTGCCCACGCGGGCGCCCTGCTCGGTGACGTCCGGCACGACCCGTTCCAGTCCGGTGGGATGGAGACGCCCAGCCACGACCGCGTCGAGGCCGGGGCCATCCACAAGGCGAACAAGGGCGTGCTGTTCGTCGACGAGATCAACACCCTCGACATCCGGTCCCAGCAGAAGCTGATGACCGCGATCCAGGAGGGGAAGTTCTCGATCACGGGCCAGTCCGAGCGCTCCTCGGGGGCGATGGTCCAGACCGAGCCGGTGCCGACCGACTTCGTCATGGTCGCGGCCGGGAACCTCGACGCGATGGAGAACATGCACCCCGCGCTCCGCTCCCGCATCAAGGGGTACGGGTACGAGGTGTACATGGACGACACCATCGAGGACTCCCCCGAGATGCGCCGGAAGTACGCGCGCTTCGTCGCACAGGAGGTCACGAAGGACGGCCGCCTGCCGCCCTTTACGGCAGATGCCATCGAGGAGATCATCCTCGAGGCGCGCCGCCGCGCCGGCCGGAAGGGGCATCTCACCCTCGAGTTCCGGAACCTCGGTGGGCTCGTCCGCGTCGCGGGGGACATCGCCCGCGCCGAGGACCGGCCCCAGACGACTCGCGACGACGTGCTGAAGGCGAAGAAGCGCTCGCGCTCCATCGAGCAGCAGCTCGCGGACGACTACATCGAGCGCCGCAAGGACTACGAGCTCACCGTCAACACCGGCGACGTGGTCGGCCGCGTCAACGGGCTCGCCGTCATGGGCGAGGACTCCGGTATCGTCATGCCCGTCATGGCCGAGGTCGCCCCCTCGCAGGGGCCGGGCGAAGTCATCGCGACGGGGAACCTCCAGGATATCGCGAAGGAGGCGGTTCAGAACGTCTCCGCGATCATCAAGAAGTTCTCCGACGAGGACATCGCCCAGCGGGACATCCACATCCAGTACGTCCAGTCGTACGAGGGTGTCGAGGGTGACTCCGCCAGCGTGACGATGGCCACGGCGGTCATCTCCGCGCTGGAGGATATCCCGGTGGACCAGTCCATCGCGATGACCGGCTCGCTGTCCGTGCGCGGCGACGTGCTCCCGGTCGGTGGAGTGACCCACAAGATCGAGGCCGCCGCCAAGACCGGCATCAAGAAGGTCATCATCCCGAAGGCGAACGAGCAGGACGTGATGATCGAAGACGAGTACAAAGACCAGATCGAGATCATTCCGGTCACCCACATCTCGGAGGTGCTGGAGGTGGCGCTCGCCGGCGAGCCCGAGAAGGACTCGCTCGTCGACCGCCTGAAGTCCATCACCGGCTCCGCGCTCGACCGCGATGTCGGGCGCTCGTCGACCGGTTCACCCAGCCCGCAGTAGCGTGACCGACTGGGCCGCGTTCGCCGGTATCACGGCCGCGGTCCTCGTCCTACTCCTCTTACTCGCGCGTGCCTCCCAGACCGTCGTGAGCGCCGGCTCGGACGAACCGACGGGGACGGCCTCCGCCGAGCCCGTCGAGACGGGCGAGCTCCGGACCGTGCGCTACGGCCCGGAACCACCGGAGCCCCGGGAGGAGAGCTACCCCACGAAACTCCTCCTCGTCAACGTCGCGTTCTCGCAGGGGGTGTTCGCGGCGCTCCTGCTGGCGGGCGCGTGGCTCACCGCGGTCCCGCCGTCGGCGTTCGGCCTCTCGGGGCCGCTGGCTCCCGCGGTCGCGCTGGGGCTCGGCTTCGGCGTGGCGCTGTCGCTCGCGAACACCGGTGCGGGGGCGCTCGCGGAGGCGTTCGGCCACGCGCCCAGCGAGGAGCTCCGGGAGCTGCTCGCGCCGGAGTCGCTCGGCGGGTGGCTGCTGCTCCTCGGCGTCGTCCTCCCGGTCATCGCCGGCTTCGAGGAGCTCCTCTTCCGTGGCGCGCTCATCGGCGCGATGTCGGTGGGGTTCGAGCTCTCGCCGTGGCTCCTCGCCGTTCTCTCCTCCGTGGCCTTCGCGCTCGGTCACGGCGCGCAGGGGCCGATCGGCATCACCGTCACGGGGACGCTCGGGTTTGTCCTCGCGGTCGGCTACATCCTCACGGGGAGTCTCGTCGTCGTGGTCGTCGCCCACTACCTGGTGAACGCCGTCGAGTTCCTCGTCTACGAGGGGCTGGGCGTCGAGGTCCCGTTCAAGAGCTGACAGGCGAGCGGTCGGGCCCGCACGCGCTGCTCGCGCAACCGCGAACGCGTGCGGGGTGACTCAGTCAGAACATGCGGCCGCTGGTCCCGTGCTCCTACTTAAAGTCCTTCCAGCGAGCGGAGCTTCTGTTCTACGGCGGGCGGGGCAGCGCTCGGGCCGTCACGGACGCGGTGGTCGGGGACGAGCAGGGGGCAGGGGTTCGCGTCGAGCGCGATGCGGATGGTCTGGAGGTCGTCCGCGTCCTCGGGGTCGAGGCCGCCGGCGAGGCGGGCGACCTGTTCGCAGGAGGCCTGTTCGCCGTAGGGGATCTTCCGGACGCCCTCGAGCACGGAGGCCTGGTCGGTCGGGAGGTTCGCCGAGAGGGCCACGTCCACGTCGCCGAAGTCGTCGTCGGCGCCTTCGAGGTAGGCCCCGATGCGGTCGAGCAGCGGGTGCTCCTCGTCCGCGTCGGGGTCCGCGTCGGCCGGGAAGTCGACGGAGAGCACCTTCCCCCCGGCGATACCGAACTGCACGTAGCTGTCGAGATACGGTGAGAAGCGCGCGTAGAGTCCCGCGTCGTCCATGGGTGTCACGAAGGGGGGCCGCCGGATAAGTCTAGCCGGCATGGCCGAGAACGGACGCAAGTCTTATGTGCAAATCAGTCCGTTAGTGTACAGTAATGACCACTAGTGAACTGGCACCGGCGGTCCAGTCGATCCTGGAGGCCGCCCGCGAACGCGGCGGTGGGGGCGAGCGGGTGTCCGTGACCCCACGCTCGCTTCCCGAGGCGCTCGCGGCCGCGGAGGCGGACGGGCGGGTCCCCGTCATCGCGGAGGTGAAACCCACCTCGCCGACGACCGAGGGGGAGCGGACCGACGACCCCGTCTCCCTCGCGACGGAGATGGTCGCGGGCGGCGCGGCCGCGCTCTCCGTGCTCACCGAACCCGACCACTTCGGCGGGTCGCCGGAGACGCTCGAACGGGTCCGGGCGGCCGTCGACGTTCCCGTATTGCGCAAGGACTTCATCCTTCACGAGTCGCAACTCGACGCCGTCGAGTCGGACGTGGTCCTGCTCATCGTCCGGTTCGTCGGCGAGGACCTTCCTGACCTCTTGGAGGCCGCCCGTGACCGTGGCTTCCAGGTGCTCGTCGAGGCCCACACCGACGAAGAGGTCGAGGCGGCCGTCGCGGCCGGGGCCGACATCATCGGCATCAACAACCGCGATTTGGGGAAACTCGAGGTCGACCTCGCGACGTTCGAGCGGGTCTCGGCAGGGGTCCCCGAGGGCGTCACCCTCATTGCGGAAAGCGGTATAGAGACAGGGGACGACGTCTCGCGGATGCGCGATGCGGGGGCCGACGCCCTCCTCGTCGGCTCCGCCATCATGGCAGGAGACGTCCGCGAGAACACCACACGACTCACCACACCGAAATGAGCCAGCACAAATTCGGCGACTACGGCGGCCAGTTCGTTCCCGAGGCGCTCATGCCCGCCATCGAGGAACTGACGGACGCCTACGAACGCTACGTACTCGAGAACGAGGACGGCTTCATGGACGACTTCCGCGCCCGCATCCGCGATTTCGGCGGGCGCCCGACTCCCCTGCAGTACGCGGAGGGGCTCTCCGAGCGCTACGATACCGATGTCTACCTCAAACGCGAGGACCTGCTCCACGGCGGCGCACACAAACTGAACAACGCGCTCGGGCAGTGTCTCCTCGCGAAGTACATGGGCAAAGAGCGCATCATCGCCGAGACCGGTGCCGGGCAGCACGGCACCGCGACGGCGATGGCCGCGGCCCACCTCGATATGCCCTGTGAGATCTACATGGGCCGCCGCGACATCAACCGCCAGCGCCCCAACGTCTTCCGGATGCGAATTAATGGGGCGGAGGTGAACCCCGTCGATATCGGCCGCGGAACCCTCAAAGAGGCCATCTCCGAGACGATGCGCGACTGGGCCACCACGGTGGAGACGACCCACTACGTCATCGGGTCGGTCGTGGGGCCGGCACCGTTCCCCGCGATGGTGCGGGATTTCCACAGCGTCATCGCGACGGAGACGAAACGGCAGATGGAAGAGAAGACGGGCGGGCTCCCCGACTCCGTCGTCGCCTGCGCGGGCGGCGGGTCGAACACGATGGGTATCTTCTCGGCGTTCGTCGAGGAGGAGTCCGTGGGGCTCTACGCCGTCGAGGCCGGCGGTTCCACCCTCGAGGTGGACGAGGAGCGGGGCGTCGCGCCCAACTCCGCGTCGCTCTCGACCGGGACGGATGGGGTGCTCCACGGCGCCCGCACGCGCATTCTGCAGGACAGCGACGGGCAGATCATGGAGTCCCACTCCGTCTCCTCCGGGCTCGACTACGCGGGTGTGGGGCCGGAACTCGCCCACCTCGTCGAAACGGACCGGGTGAACGCCGTGAACGTCGACGACGACGCGGCGCTCGAAGCGTTCCACCGGCTCTCCCGCGTCGAGGGCATCATCCCCGCGCTGGAGTCCGCCCACGCGGTGGCCTATCTGGAGACGGCCGAGGACCTCGGCGACAGCGTCGTCGTCAACGTCTCCGGACGAGGCGACAAGGACCTGGAGGCCGTCATCGAGGAGACGGAGAAACGCAACATCGAGAACGCCCCGACGATGGAGGTGTTCGAATGAGCCTCGAGGACGCCTTCTCCGAGCCCGCCTTCGTCCCGTATCTCGCGGCGGGTGACCCGGACTTCGAGTCCTCCATCGCGTACGTGGAGGCGCTGGCGCGTGGCGGCGCGGACGTCATCGAACTCGGGCTTCCGTTCTCGGAGCCCATCGCCGAAGGTCCCACGATTCAGCAGGCGGTCGTCCGGTCGCTGCACGGCGGGATGACCCCCCGCCGGTTCTTCGAGTTCGTCGAGGCGCTCGACGTGGACGTACCGCTGGTCTGTATGACCTACTACAACCTCATCTACCAGTTCGGGGAGAGCGACGGCCCCGAGTCCTTCGTCGAGCGCGCGGCCGAGGTGGGCATCGAGGGGTTCGTCGTCCCCGACCTCCCGGCGGAGGAGGCCGACCCCCTGCGCGACGCGTGTGACGCACACGGCCTGGACCTCATCTTCATCGTCGCGCCGACGACGAAAGGTGAGCGCCTCGAACGCATGATGGAGCGCGTCTCGGGCTACGTTTACGTGCAGGCCCGACTGGGCGTGACGGGCGCTCGCGACGACGTCTCCGACCAGACGAGCGAGAGCCTCGCGCGCCTGTCGGCGTACGACGTACCCAAGGCGGTGGGATTCGGTATCAAGACGGGTGACCACGCGGCGAACGTTATCGCCGCCGGGGCCGACGGCGTCATCGTCGGCTCGGCACTCGTCGATATCGTCGCCGACGGGGTGGAGAACGACACGCCGACCGAGGAGATCGCCGCCCGGTTGGAGGCGAAGGCCCGCGAGCTCAAGGAGGGCGCACTCCGCGGCGCGCAACGCCCGCCGGAGCCGGAACGCACTTAAAAACGCTTGTGATATACTAGCACAACAATGAACACAGGGAAAACAGCACGACTCGACCGCATCGGGACAGGGGACAAGTATCTCATCGTCCCGATGGACCACGGCATCACCATGGGGGCCGTACAGGGCCTCAAGGACATCGAATCGACCATCGACGGCGTCACCCGCGGCGGCGCGGACGCCGTCCTCACGCAGAAGGGTATCGCCCCCCGCGTCCACCCGAACAAGAACGGCAAGGGCTTTATCGTCCATCTCAACGCCTCCACCACCATCGGCCCGGACGAGCAGGACAAGCGCCTCACCGGAACCGTCGAGGAGGCCGTCCGCGCCGGTGCCGACGCCGTCTCCTTCCACATCAACGTCGGCTCCAACTACGAACCCAAACAGATCGAGGAGCTCTCGCGGGTCACCGACGACGCCGAACGGCTGGGGATGCCCGTCCTCGCGATGGCGTACGCCCGCGGTCCGGGCGTCGACAGCACGGACCCCGAGTCGCTCGGCCACGCCGTCCGTCTCGCGGAGGAGGTCGGCGCCGACCTCGTGAAGACCGGCTACTCCGGCGACGCCGAGAGCTTCGAGCACGTCGTCGAGTCCACCCGGCTCCCGGTGGTCATCGCCGGCGGCTCGAAGGGCACCGACCGACAGACCGTCGAGGCCGTCCGTGGCGTCATGGACGCCGGCGGGGCGGGCGTCTCGATGGGCCGCTCCATCTTCCAGCACGAGGACCCCGAGGCCATCGCGCGCGCCGTCTCCGCGGTGATTCACGACGACGCCACCACCGAAGAGGCGCTCCAGCGCGCCGGCCTCGCCCTCGCGTAATTCCCCCTTTCCGCCACCTTAAATACCGCCCCCCGCCCACGCCGAGACATGACACGCTCCGTCTGGCTGAAAGCCGACGACTCCGTCGGCGACTGGGACGCACGACGGGCACGCATCACCGCCGGCCTCGAAGCCGGGGTGGATGTCGTGCTCGTCGACGAACGCGACATCGAGCGGGTACGCGAACTCGGGCAGGTGACCGTCGCCGCGTTCACCGGCGACGACGTCCACGTGATGGACGCCGAGCCCTCCGAGGTCGACCCCGACATCACCGTCGTCGGCAAGGACGGCGAGGGCGACGCCACCGTCGACCTCCCCTCCGACTTCTCCGGCAGCGCCGACCTCACCACCCTGCGCCGCACCGAAGGGACGACCGGCGCGTACGTCCGCATCCTCGACAAGGAGTACGAGACGCTCGCCCAGGAGGCCGCGAAGGACGCCGACTACACCATCGTCATCGGCGAAGACTGGAACATCATCCCCCTCGAGAACCTCATCGCCCGCATCGGCGAGGAGACGGACCTCGTCGCCGGGGTCCGCACCGCCGAGGAGGCCCGCACGGCGTTCGAGACGCTCGAACTCGGCGCCGACGCGGTGCTTCTCGACTCCGACAGCCCCGACGAGATCCGCCGCACCGTCGAAGTGCGCGACGAGGCCGAACGCGAGTCACTCTCGCTCGAGTACGCCACCGTCACCGCCATCGAGCAGACCGGCAGCGCCGACCGCGTCTGCGTCGATACCGGCTCCATGCTCGACCACGACGAGGGGATGCTCGTCGGCTCGATGGCCCGCGGGCTGTTCTTCGTCCACGCGGAGACCGCCGAATCCCCCTACGTCGCCTCCCGCCCCTTCCGCGTGAACGCCGGCGCCGTCCACGCCTACGTCCGCACCCCCGGCGGCGGCACGAAGTATCTCGCCGAACTGAAATCCGGCGACGAGGTGCAGGTCGTCGACACCCAGGGCCACACTCGCGAGGCCATCGTCGGCCGCTGTAAGATCGAGAAACGCCCGATGTTCCGCGTCGAGGCCGAGCTGGAGAACGGCGACCGCGTCGAGACCCTGCTCCAGAACGCAGAAACCATCAAGGTCGCCACGGAGACCGGCCGGAAGGCCGTCACCGACCTCGAAGTCGGCGACGAGGTCCTCCTCTACTACGAGGACACCGCACGCCACTTCGGGGAAGCGGTGGAGGAGAGCATTATCGAGAAATAGGACCTTTTTTCGCCTCGGGTGCTCGCTCCGCGAGCACCACTCGGCCGAAAAATCTCCACCAAAAAAGCTCCTCGTCTGCCTTCGGCTGACTCGTCGGCACGGAACCTCGCTCGGGCGCAGGCGCGCCCTCGCTCGGACATTCCGCCAACGGCACATTCGACCGTTCGGTGCCTGTTGCCTGTTCGGTATGCTACCGACAGTACTTGAACAGGGGTATGAGCGCTTTATACAGCACTTCTCGTCCGTCTCGACGTGATAGATACAGCTCTCCGATGTTTCGTTCACTTCGGAATCTGAGTGGCTCCGGTGACGATTGACCTCCTCCCGCGCCCAAAGACGGAGGTATGCGCTCGTAACTCTATCAGTATCGTTGCTGGAACCACTGCGCGATTTCCTGTTGAAACTGCTCGAACCAGTGCAGATCCTCGTGCAGCACGCCATGGACGATGCCGTGATTGACATTCCCGTACCGATGCGCGAGGATGTTCCGAAATCCGACCGCCTCTTCTAACTGTTCTTGAACTTCGCGTGAGATAATGCCAGCATTTCCTAGCGACTCCAGTTCCTTCTTCGATGTTCCACTCGGTGAAAGGCCCTCGGAAGCACGGATATGCTGGGCGAGGTCGATGCAGGACTGAATGAGGTTCATGAACGTCCGCTCGACCGCTCGCTGAATGATGAGGTCTTCGGCATACGCTGTTTTCGACAGCCCACGCATCTGCTTCAGGCCGTTCGTGTACTCGTTGATGTATCGGAGTTTGTCGACGACGATGTCTGCATCGACCATCTACACGTCACCACGAGCGAGTCGGTCGATGAACTCACGGCGCTCCTGTTCTCGTTCGGTCTCGTTCGCCTCATATGCTGCGGTGATTCGTTGTCGATACGCGTCAACGACTCCTTCGTCACCGATGAGACGCACTCCGTCTCGGAGCGCCACATACGCAACGTGAGTTGGGAGCGACTCGATATCACTCACGTCAACGAATCCGTCTGCGGACTCCTGTAGCTCGGCGTCGATACGGTTCCGTCGGTGGAACCGCTCAGCTTCGGACATCTCCTCTGGAAACCGGAGCGCAATATCGACATCCGATGACTCGTCTGCCGTGCCTCGCGCATGCGACCCGAACAGAATCGCGAATTCGACCTCAGTTTGAGCGAGGTACGCCCTGATGGCAGCAATGTCGAGCGTTTCGACAGCGGAGTCATCTGATTCGGGCATGGTGTTCCTTCGCGCTCCGGGTTAATATATTTCCAGTCGTTCACGCTCGAGGCGGCATCCTTCGCTCGTAGATGGTGAAAAACGAGTGGAAGCGGAGGGAAATCTGAACGGCGCTACTCCTCTCGAACGACCTCGAACTCCTGGGTACACCAGTGGCAGAAGCCGAACTCGGGGTTCGCCTCGCGGCCGCAGGTCGGACACCGCGGCACGTCGGGATTGGCGTAGAAGTTCCCGCGGACGGCGAGCCAGTAGGCGTCGATGGTGGAGAACGCGGTGACGGTGGTGAGCGCGATGGAGGCCGCGAGCGGGAGACTGCCGAGCGTCGCCAGCATGGCCTCTGCGGTGCCGACGGGGTCGGTGAGCGAGAGGCCCGTCCCGGCGGCGAACGCGAGCGTGACGGTCCAGAGCGTGAACCACAGCAGGGCGCGGGACCACTCCCGCAGGTAGGCGTGGCCGAGGCCGGGCAGGAAGGCGAGGACGGCGGCCAGCCACGGCCGGCGATAGCGCACGCGGGTCATTGGATCCCGTATCGGACGTAGCGGCATAAACCCCCGGAATCGGTCAGACGCCCGTCATCGGCGCGTCAGCGGAGGGCCTCGACGAGCCCGCGGAGGGTCTCGAGGTCGTACTGCCCCGGTGCGGTGGCGTTCGCGGGGTCGACGGGCGCGTAGCCGATCTTCGAGCCGTAGACGGGCGCGACGGCGCGGGTGTGGCTCCCCGCGTCGCCCATCGCCATCGTCGCCACGCGCGCGCCCTCGCGGGTGAGCGCCCGGGTCGCGGCGAGCAGCGCGAGGGTGTCGTCCGCGTCGTGGGCCGTGACGGCGAGTTTCCCCACGTCGCCGGCGCCCGCGGCCCGCGCGAGCAGCCGTTCCAGCTGCTCCTGGTCGGGCGTCGCCTCGAAGTCGTGGACGCTCACGACGACCGTCGCGTCGTGCTCGTGAGCGTGGGCGACGGTCTCCCGGCCCTTCGGCTCCTCGACGACGGCGAGCTCGATGTCGATGGCCTCGACCGAGGGGTGTTCAGCCGCGGTTCGGAGGTCGGCGAGTCGGCCCTCCTCGGGTGCCTCACCCCCCTCCCACGTCGCGCGGTTGGTGGCGAGGATGGGGAGCTCCCCGGAATAGGCGTCGAGCGCGTCGAGCGGGTCGTCGGCGAGGTCCATCCGGAACTCCACGCAGTCGGCGTGTGCGCGGGCGGCGGGCTCCTCACCCAGGTCGGCCGTGCTGGCGGCGAGCGTGAAATCGTCGAACTCCATACCCCCCACTCAGGAGGGGAACAAAAAAAGCGCCCTAAACCGGCTCGTACTGCGCCGTCCACGGGCCGTCCCCGTCCAGAGCGGCGATGTCGTAGAGCCGGATTCCGGACTCCTGGTTCGTCACCACGTCGAAGTCGTAGTGGTCGGCGGGGTACTCACCGCCCCCCTCGCGCTCCTCGAGGAACTCCCGGTGGGCCTCCAGTCGCCCCTCCGTCACGCGGGTCGCGAGGTCCGGCACGGACGCGGGGTCGAACCCCTCCACGAGCCCTGCATCGCGCTCGTAGCCCACCGACGAGCGGCCGGCGACCATCGCCGCGACGGTCGTCGTCCCCGTTCCCCAGAACGGGTCGAGCACGGTGTCCTCGTAGACGGAGAACATCCGAATGAGGCGATGGGGAATCTCGAACGGGAACGCGCCCGAGCGGTCCCGGTCGCCGGTGGCGAGCGCCTGTTGCTCGCCTCGAATCTCCCAGAGGTCGGAGAACCACTCGTTGCGCTCCTCCCAGAAGTACGCCGACTCGTAGCGTCTCCTGTCCCCGGCGGGGAACGACCGCGTCGTCCCGTTCCTGAACACGAGGATGTGCTCGTGTTCGAGGGTGGGGTAGGCGTTCGTCGGCACCATCCCCGAGCCCATGAACTTCGTCCGGCTGTTCGTGGGTTTGCGCCAGAGGATATCGGGGAGGGGTCGAAAGCCGTGTTCGCGCATCCGGCGCGTGATCTCCGCGGCGTTCGGGTACTGCGTGAACCCCTCGACCGAGCGCGTGGCGTCCCCGACGTTCACGCACACGATGCCGCCGGGACGGACGACCTCGGGGAGCCGGCCCCACACCTCGTCGAGCAGGTCGTGCATCAGCTCGAACGCGCGGTCCCCGTCCTCCGCGTCGAGCGCCTCCCCGATCGCGGGGTCCTGCGCCGCGAACGACTCGTCCCACATCTCCACCATCGGGTAGGGTGGCGAGGTGACCACGAGGTCCACGCTGTCCGCGGGCAGCGACAGCTCACGGGCGTCGCGTGCGTGGACAGCGTGGGTCGTCTGCATAGCTTCCCCGTCGCCGTCCCCGCATACGGGTCTTATGGTCTCGCTCGGTTGGACGAATCCCCGAATTTATGTAGGCTCCCGACCCTTCGACCGGGTATGCAATTCTGCGACGAGTGCGGCTCGATGATGCACACGAACGGCGACTACTGGGAGTGCCGCTCCTGTGGCCACGAGGAGCTTCGCGACGCCGCGAAAGAGGAGGGAATGACCACCAAGGAGGGCCGCGACGAGAACGCCGGCCCCGTCGTCATCGAGTCCTCGGAGGACATCGGCCTCCCGACGACGAAGGCGAAGTGCCCCGAGTGTGGCAACGACCGCGCGTTCTACGAGATGAAACAGATCCGCTCGGCCGACGAATCGGAAACGCGCTTTTTCACCTGCACCGAGTGCGACAAGAAGTGGCGCGAAGACGACCACTAGGCTGATTTTGTTTTACTCTCGCTCGTTTTCGTGATTGGTGGCTAGCTGTTGTTCTCTTCGGCCGTGTCTGCTTCTTGAGTGCTATCGGCTCCGCCAACAACAGGTAGAAAGCCCCGACGCGCTGGAGTCGGTGCGCCCGCTGTCGTTCGAAAATCGGCGATCTTCGTGATGACGAGAGAGCGAAGCTCTCTCGAACCACGCTCCTCGTCGTCCACTTCGTTCACTCCTGCGGTGCTTGTCGGTGCGCGCCTTCCTCCACCGCGTCGCCCCTTTCAGTCCCACCCACGGTGGATTCCCGACTGTTCGACTCTCGGCGGCTGGCCGAGCAGCCGACCCGGGTGGACTGAAAGGGGCCGCTCTCTCGGCGAAGGCGGACGACGCAAGCTCCGCAGCGAACGTAGTGAGCGAGGAGCGCAGCGAGGCCCCCGAGTCGAGAGAGCGGGGGCTTTCGAGGTGGTGTTGGCGGACCTGTCTCGTGCGGTCACGTGAAAATCCACGGAGTATCACACCCAGAAAGAACATCCTCAACAAAACAGCCGAGAGGCGCGCATCTAAGGCCCTCGCGTCCGTTCTCCCGAGCAATGCCGAGAACACCGACCCCCCCGGCTGACCTCCTCGCCGACTGGACGCTCACGGAGGAGACGACGGAGACGGTGTTCAGCCTGCCGACGGCGACGGTGGAGGGGCACACGCGGCTGTACGAGGACGAGGGGCTCAGAGCGCAGGTGGTCGAGGCGGGCGGGGCGGACAGACGCTGGCGGTTCTTCTTCACGACGGCACTCGAATTTCAGCCGCCACTCGCGCCCGCGGTCGTCCCGATGGTGAAGCCCTCGGTCGTCACGGAGGCCAAACGAACCTTCGCGAGCGACCTCCGGGAACGCGGGTTCGAGAACGTCGAGACGGGCCGGACGGAGACGGTCCGCGTTCGGTCCGGTGCGCGGGCACGGCTCACCGCCTATCGGGCGACGCTCTCCTCGGGGGAGACCGACCTCTCAATCCGGGGCTACCTCGCGGTGTGGCACGACGACGGCTTCCTCCTTGCAGGGGGTGCCTACCCGCAGGGCGGTGTCTCGGGTGCCGAAATCGACCCCGGAGAATACAGAACCGAGTTGCTCGATCTGATTCGCGCGGTGGCGTGATCAGACCGGGTCGTAGCGCGCGAACGTCAGATACCCCGTGTGACCCACGCCAGCCGTGGAGGGGCGCGAGCCGCGCTCGTCGAAGTCCATGTGGCGCTGGATGGTCTCCAGCGTCTCGACAGCCGAGAGCTCGGCCTCGCGCGCGGCCTCGACGCAGGCGCGCGTGGACTCGATAAAGGGGGAGTAGACGGCGACGTAGCCGCCGGGAACGAGCAGGTCGGGGGCGTGTCCCACCACGTCCGCGGCGTCCGCGGTGTCGAGGGTGAGGGTGTCGAACCCCGAGAGGTCGTCCAGCTCGTCGGTGATATCGCCGGTGCGGACCTCGACGGTGTCGGCGACCCCGGCTGTCGCCATGTTCTGGCGGGCGTTCTCCGCGAACTCCTCGCTCTGTTCGTAGGTCGTGACCTGCACGCCGAGTCGGCCGAGATACGCCGACAGGACACCCGTGCCGGTCCCCGCATCGAGGACGTGGTCGCCCGAAGAGAGGCCGGTGTGGCCGATGATGAGCCCGATGTCGCGGGGCATCATCGGGGCCCCCGTCCGGTCGAGGTGGTCGAAGAGGTCCGGCCCGCGGGGTTTGCGGACGTGGAACTGTTCGCCGATGTGGGATTCGAGTACGTCGCCGGGCTGGACGTCCTCGGGCACCTCGAGGATGCCCAGGTCGGACTCCAACCGGCTGCCGGGCTCGACGAGGTACTCCCGATCGGGACGAACGAGGAGGACGCTCACTCCAGCCGCTCGACCGCCGCGGCGAGATCGCCGTCCGTCGCTTCGAGGGCGGCGCGGGCGTCCTCCTTCGAGGCGCCGGCGCGCCCCGCGACGATCTCGATGTCGGCCTCGGGGATCTCGTCGCCGGCCTCGCTCTCGTCGTCGGCCTCGCTCTCGTCGTCGCCGGCCTCGCCGGCCTCCACGGCGGGGGCCTCCGACCGCGGGCGGGTGTCGGGCGAACCGACGATCTGGTACGTCTCCTGGCCCTGGGCGTCCATCTTCTGGACCTCGGGCTCGTTGAAGACGAGCTCCTCGTCTGCGGTGCGGATGATGACCTCCTCGGCGTCGATCTCGGTGAGGTCGATGCCCATCTGGTTCATCATCTGTTTCATCTTGCGCGGGTTCAGACCGCCTCCTCCGAACATACCCGAAGCGTGGGTCGGGGCATAAAAAAGCGCACCGCCTTCTCTCCCGGCCGCGGCGACGGATTACTCCGTGCGGCCCTCGCGCACTTTCACCGCCATCCCGGTCTTGAAATCCAGCATCGCGCTCGCGGGAAGCTCCGCGCGGCCGACGGCGAGGAGGTCGCCCTCCTCGTGGACCACGGCCACCTCGTCGACCGGTCGGACCGCGGGGTCAACGTCCCGGACGAACTTCGCGAAGACGTTCTTCCCGTCGCGCACGAACGGCTCGCTATCGTCGCCCACGACGACGGTGTAGGCGCCCTCCGGGAGCGCCGCGAGCAGGCGCTCGCCGCCCGCGATACCGAGGGTGAACCGCCCGTCGTTCCCGTAGGAGACGATGCGCTCGCCGTCGGGGACCTGGATCTGTGCGGGTCGCCCGGAGGAGGTCCGGATGACGTCGATGGGCTCGTCCGTGGGGAAGAGGGCTGCCCCCGCGCCCGCCCCGAACTGGTAGTCGGCGACCGTCGTGAGGGTCGCTCGCTCGTCCGCGTTCATACCCGAGCCAGCGGGTCGGGACGAATACCGCTTTCGTGTCTCGCGTGTTGGGTGGCAACACACGACAAACATGATTGAAATCCGTCGTGTTTATGCGGGAGAACTCGGAATCCGGCCGTATGGCAACGGACACGCGGAAGGTCGCACTCGGTGTGCTGCTGCTCGTCGCGAGCACGGTCGTCATCCTCGCGACGGGAACGAGAGGGAGCGAAGTCCCCGGGATTCTCGCGGGGCTCGGCGCGCTCGGGATGGCCGCCGGCTCGCTGCTCGTCGGGATGTCCGAGGAGAACGCGGCGGTCTAAACTGGTTTCGAGGGCGAGTTCCCCGCGTCACCGGACGCGGTGGTGAAGCCGCCGACCTCCACGGACACAACGCGGGTGTTCGGGTGTTACTGCTTCCACGCAACCGAGAGGGAGCGCGGAGAGAATTAAAGTTCGTTGCGTCGGCAGTGCGAGACAAAACACGGATGCCACGGGCCACCGCGCCCGTGGTACTTCACAGCAGATACTTATCCGGGTTCTCGCTCATGTCGATGAAGGAGTCCGCAGCCTCGCGGAGCTCCTTCGCGGAGGACTCACCGAAGCTGAACACCTCGACGCGCACGCCCTCGTGTCGCAGGTGCGAGCAGAGGCGGGTGAAGTCCCCGTCGCCCGAACAGAGCACGAGGGTGTCGACGTGGCTCGCGAGGGTGACGGCGTCCAGCGAGATACCCACGTCCCAGTCGGCCTTCTTCGTCCCGTCGGTGAACGTCTTGATCTCCTTGATCTTGGCCTCGAAGCCGATGTCGCGCAGCGCGTCGAAGAAGTCCTCCTCGGCGGGGGAGTCGGCGCGGATGACGTAGGCGATGGCCCGGACGAGCTCGCGGTCGAAGACGGCGGCGTCGAGGAGGGCGGTGTAGTCGATGTTCCGCGAGTAGAGACTGTGCGCGGAGTGATAGAGGTTCTGCGAGTCCGCGAGTACGGCGACTCGCTGGCTCGAGTGGAGCGGCGGCATACTCCACTCTCGATGCGGCATGGTTGAAAGGGTGTCGGGATGGCCGGCGTCCGGCGCGCCCTCGTGGGGCGTGTTCACACGCCCGGCGCGATTTGCACGCGGCGCAACGCCTAAGTCCGTTCATGCCGGTATCCCGTATATGCGAGAGGCCACACCCAGAGACGCTCGGTCGACGAGCGGTGGGTGTGTTCGCGCTGTTTTCAAAGGCAAACGCCCGCGATAGGCTTCCGGCGGGCGTAGCGCCCCCGTCGCTGGCCGTTCCGACCGGGCACTGCGCGCCGACCATCACCACCAACACACAGCCATGACACGAACATTCGCGGGCGTCTTCCCGGCGCTCACCACGCCGTTCCACGACGACGAAAGCATCGACTTCGACTGCCTCCAGGAGAACGTTCGCCGCCTCGAACGGGGCGGCGTCCACGGCGTCGTCCCCGTCGGCACCACCGGCGAGTCGGCCACGATGAGCCACGACGAGCATATCGAGGTCATCGAGGCCGTCGTCGACGCCGTCGAGGAGATCCCCGTCATCGCCGGCTCCGGATCGAACAACACTCGCGAGGCGCTGGCGCTCTCCCGCCGCGCGGCCGACGCGGGCGCGGACGGCCTGCTTCTCATCTCCCCGTACTACAACAAGCCCGAACCCGCGGGCATGGAGGCGCACTTCCGCACCATCGCGGACGAGATCGATCTTCCCCAGATCATCTACAACGTCCCCTCCCGGACGGGCCGCAACATCGCCGTCGAGACGGCCGTGAACCTCGCTTCGCACGAAAACATCGCGGGGTACAAGGCCGCCTCCGGGGACTTAAACCGGGTCGCCGAGGTCATCGAGCGCACCCGCCACGAGGAGTTCACCGTTCTCTCGGGTGACGACCAGCTCACCCTCCCCATCATGTCCATGGGCGGGACGGGCACTATCAGCGTGGCGGGCAACGTCGAACCCGAGCGAACGAGTACCATGGTCGATTACGCCCTCGCGGAGGACTACGAGGCGGCCCGCGAGCTCCACTACGAGCTCGGCCCGCTGTTCCGCACGCTGTTCATCGAATCGAACCCCATCCCGGTGAAGGAGGCGCTCGCCATCCGCGGCGAGATGCCCCCGACGATGCGCCAGCCCCTCTCCCGGATGGGGGAAGAGAACCTCGAAACCCTGCGAGGCGTCCTCGCTGATCTGGAATGAGGGTCGCCGTCGCCGGCGCCACGGGCCGCACGGGCTCGGAGATCGTCGCGGAGGCACGCGAGCGCGGCCACACGGTCCACGCGCTCTCGCGTGAGCCCGTGGGCGAGGAGCGCGACATCGCCCATCTCCCGGCCGTCCTCCGGGACGAAACCGATGTCCTCATCGACTTCACCGTCCCCGAGGCCACCGTCGACCACGTACAGGTCGCCGCCGAGACGGGGACTCCCATCGTCGTCGGGACGACGGGCTTCTCGGAGGAGGGACTCGACGCGCTTTCCGACGCCGCCGAGTCCACGCCCGTCCTCCGCGCCTCGAACTTCGCGCCCGGCGTACAGGCACTGTTGCGCGTCGTCCGCGCGGGCGTCGAGGCGCTCCCCGAGTACGATATCGAGATGACGGAGACGCACCACAACGGGAAGCGCGATGCCCCCTCGGGGACGGCAAATACCGTCTTGAACGAAATCGATGCCGCCCGCGAGGCCGCACTCGAACGCGTGTACGGTCGCGAAGGTGAACAGCCGCGCGAGGACGGCGAGGTCGGCGTCCACGTCCGCCGTGCGGGCAACGTCCGCGGGGAGCACGAGGTGCTGCTCGCGGGGAACGACGAGGTGCTCACCCTGACCCACCGCGCGGAGTCCCGGCGCGTGTTCGCGGCGGGGGCGGTGGACGCGGCCGAATGGGTTCGCGAGCAGGACGCCGGCGAATACGAGTTCAGTGAGACGCTATGAGTTTGGAATCCGACATCGACGACCTGTGGCAGCGCTATCAGACCGACCTCGACGCCGAGAGCGCGGACGAGGCCGACTACGCCCTCCTCGGGGAGTTCCTCGACGCGCTCGAAGCGGGCGAGGTGCGGGCCGCCGAGAAGCGCGGTGGCGAGTGGGAGGCCAACGCCTGGGTGAAGCAGGGCATCCTCCTCAACTTCGGCCTGCGTGACATCCAGGCGTTCGAGTACGGCGACGTGGCCTACCACGACGTGCTCCCCCTCCGGAACACGGACGACCTGCCCGCACGCGGCACCCGCAACACCCCCGACGGGACGGTCATCCGCCGTGGTGCCCACATCGGGAGCAACGCGATCCTGATGAGCCCCGCCTTCGTCAACATCGGGGCGCACGTCGGCGACGGCACGCTCGTCGACTCCTGTGACACCGTCGGCTCCTGTGCGCAGATCGGCGAGAACGTCAAGCTCGGCGCGAACACGCTCATCGGCGGCGTCCTCGAACCGGTCGAGGGTGCGCCGGTCGTCGTCGAGGACGACGTGTCCCTGGGCGCTGGCTGTCGCGTCACCTCCGGCTTCGTCGTGGGCGAGGGCTCTATCGTGGGCGAGAACACCCTCCTGACGCCCCGAATCCCCGTCTACGACCTCGTCGAGGAGGAGGTTCTCTACGGGGAGCTCCCGCCGAACCGCCGTGCCTTTACCAGATTTGTGGAGTCCTCCATCGGCGACCACGACCTGTTCGAGGGCGGCGCGTACAAGCCCGCCGTCGTCGCCACACACGTCGAGGAGGACACCCTCGAAGCGACCCAGCGCGAGGAGGCACTGCGAGAGTGATTCCGATGTGCAGAGGCGTACAACACCTCGGAAGCCCTCGGCCGCTCGCGGTCGCTGCGCGAGATATCCGCGCACGCGATAGGGCTCGCGCAGGCGACTCT
Organism: Natronomonas sp. EA1; assembly: GCF_051195035.1. Classification (NCBI taxonomy): domain Archaea; kingdom Methanobacteriati; phylum Methanobacteriota; class Halobacteria; order Halobacteriales; family Natronomonadaceae; genus Natronomonas; species Natronomonas sp. EA1. The sequence continues at coordinate 270,355 of NZ_JBNTJV010000002.1, read as the reverse complement.
CCTACCGGCGCGACCGGCCTCGCCCTTCCCATCCACCAGGGGCGCGGAGGGCAGACCGAGCGAACCGACACGCAAGCCCGGTGTGCGCCGAGGTGGGCCGTATGAGCGGTGACGTACGGCGGCTCGCCGACTGGGACGCCGAGCGACTGCGCGCGCTCGCCGACGAGTACGGGACGCCCACGTACGTCCTCGACCTCGACAGGATCACGGAGAACTGCGCGACCCTCCGGTCGGCATTCCCCGAGGCGCACGTCGCCTTCGCGGTGAAGGCGAACACCACCCGCGCGGCGCTGGAGACGGTGCTGGAGGCGGGCCTCGACGCGGAGTGCGCCGCGGCTGGCGAGGTCCACCGCGCACTCGAAGCCGGGTTCCCGCCCGAGCGCATCCGGTACACGGCCGTGCTCCCGCCGGAGGCGGACCTCGACTTCGTCACCCAGCACGACATCACCATCACGGTCGGCGCGCTGGACACCCTCGACTCCCTCGAACGGCGGGGGTTCGACGGCCGGCTCGCCGTCCGCGTCAACCCGGGTATCGGCGCGGGCCACCACGCGAAGGTGACGACGGGGACGGAACCGAAGTTCGGCATCCCCTACGAGCGCGCCGTGGAGGCCTGCGAGCGCGCCCGCGAGGTCGGTGAGCTGGTGGGGATCCACGCCCACGCCGGCTCCGGCATCTCGGGTGAGGACCTCTCTGCCCACCGCGCGCTCGTCGAGCGGATGGGTGACCTCGCGCGGGATGTCGGCGACCTCGAGTTCGTCGACGTGGGCGGTGGCTTCGGCGTCCCCTACCGCGAGGACGAACCGCCGCTGGACCTCGATGCTGTCGCGGCCGCGACCCGCGAGGCGCTCGGCGAGACGGACGCCCAGCTCGCGGTCGAGCCGGGGCGCTACGTCACGGCCGACGCGGGGGTGCTCCTCACCCGGGTGAACACGGTGAAGGAGACGCCCGAGACCCCCGTGGTAGGTGTCGACGCCGGCATGACGACGCTCGTCCGACCGGCGATGTACGGCGCGTACCACGCGATTCGGACCCTCGCGGCCGATGCGGACGCGCGGACGGTACGCGAGGTGGAGATGGCGGGCCCCGTCTGTGAGACCTCGGACGTGCTCGCCCGGGAGCGGTCCCTTCCCGACCCAATCCGGGGTGACGTGCTGGCCATCGGGAACGCCGGTGCGTACGGCTACGAGATGAGTTCCCAGTACAACTCGCGGCCCCGCCCGGCCGTCGTCGCCCTCACGGGGGATGACGACCGGCTCGCAGTACGGCGGGAGACGCTCGCGGACCTCACGGCACTAGAACAATGGTAGCAATCGAGAAGTATCACGGCACTGGTAACGACTTCGTCATCGTCGACGCAGCAGAGGACGTCCCGGACCGACGCGGGTTCGCCATCGAGCTCTGCGACCGGACCGCGGGCATCGCCCACGACGACAGCGACACCACCGGCGCGGACGGCATCCTGTTTCTCGCGCTGGAAGCGGAGTACAGACCCCCGCGAGTGGTCATGACGCTCGTCCAGCCGGACGGGAGCGTCGCCGCGATGTGCGGGAACGGCGCGCGCTGTGCGGCCGCGTGGGCCGCCGAACGAACCGGCGCCGACGAGGTGATGATCGACACGCCCTCCGGCACCCGCCACGCCGTCATCGACGGCGACGAGGTGGAGATCGAGATGGGCGCGCCCACCTTCGACCCCGCGTGGGTTCCCGCCGAGGCCGACGAACCGCTCATCGAGACCGATATCGAGGGGCTCACCGTCACCGCCGTCAACACCGGCGTCCCCCACGCCGTCGCGTTCGTCGACGACGTGGACGAAGTCGACATCGACGCGGTCGCCCCCGCCGTGCGCCACGCCGACGTGTTCCCGGAGGGTGCGAACGTGACGTTCGCCTCCCGCGAAGGGGATGGCTACCGCCAGCGCACGTTCGAGCGCGGCGTCGAGGGTGAGACCCGCTCCTGTGGCACGGGTGCGGTCGCGGTCGCCGCGGTCGCCCATCGCCTCGGCCACATCGAGACGGGTGAGACGGTGCGCGTCTCCCCGCCGGGTGGCGACCTGCAGGTGACGGTCGGCGACGGGGAGTCGTTCCTTCGCGGCCCCGCCGTCCTCGACTTCGAGACGACGGTCTCCGCGACCCCGCCGCGGATCCACGGCGACTGACCGGGATGTTCGATATCGAGACGTTCCACGCCGAAGCCGTCCGGACCCCCTCACACGAGGACGTGGCCGCGATGCGGGCGTTCCTCCTCCAGACGCTCGAAGCCCACGGCGTTCCCGCCGAGGTGGACGACGCGGGCAACGTCCTCGCGACGAAGGGCGACGGGAGTCCGCACGTCGTGTTGAACACGCACATCGACACCGTCCCGCCCCACATCCCCTACGAGCGCGACGGCGACACGGTGCGGGGGCGCGGTGCCTGCGACGCCAAGGGCCCCCTCGCCGCGCTGCTCGACGCCTTCCTCGCCACCGAACCCGACGGAAAACTCACGCTCGCGGTCACCCCCGACGAGGAGGTGTACTCCACCGGCGCGGCCCATCTTCGAGAGCGGCTCTCGCCCGACTGGGTCATCGTCGGCGAACCCACCGGCCTCGACGTCTGTACCGCCGCGAAGGGCCGGTTCGAGGGCGCCGTCTCGGTGTCGGGAATCGCCGCGCACGCCGCCGAACCCGAGTCGGGACGCAACGCGATTCGCGGGGCTGCCCCCCTGCTCGAAGCCCTCGACAGCTTCGACGACGAGCACGGCCCCGGCACCCATCCCCAGCTGGGGGCGCCGACGCTCACCGTCACCACCATCGAGGGCGGGGCGGCGACGAACCAGGTGCCCGCGGAGTGTCGGTTCACCGTCGATAGACGCTCCGTACCCCCCGAAACCGCCGAGGGCTTTCGAACCTCTCTCACCGAACACCTCCGCACCCACGCCCCCGACAACCTCGGCATCAGGTTCGCGCTCACCGAGCGCGAGACCCCGTTCCTCGAGGCGTTCGCGACCGACACCGACGACCCGGTGGTCACGGCGCTGGCCGACGCCGCGGGTGGCGACGTGCGCCCCTTCACCGCCGCGACGGAGGCCTCCTACTTCGCGCAGGAGGCCCCCACGGTCGTCTTCGGCCCCGGCGACCTCGCGGACGAGGAGGGGGCGGTCGCACACGCCGAACGCGAGTACGTTCGATTAAAAGAGGTGCACGCCGCGGCCGACGCGCTCCGGGAGACCCTCGACACGCTCGTCGGCTGATTTTTCCCTGCGCCGCCTGAAGCCGGGCTATGGCTCCCCTCCAGCGCCGCGGGAGTGCCGTGAGGGCTCAGCCGAAAAAGAGGTCTATCACGTTGCCTTTCGACTGGCCGCGGTAGAGTTCGGTGAACCCACAGTTCGCACACGAGACCGTCTTGAAACTCCGATTCTGGACGTCGAACATCTTCGAGAGACCGCTGCCGCTGGTTGCGATCTCGTCGATGTCGACCTCCTCGTGGCCGCATTTCGGGCAGCCGTCTCTGTCGCCGGGGACCATACCCGTCGGTCCCGAGCGTTGGAAAATAATTTTTGTGGCGTACCGCCCGTCGGTCGGTCAGATGGACCCGACGTTGCCGCAGTTCGGACAGCGGAGCTTGACCTTGTCACTCCGAATGAGCCGGCTTTTCTTCATCGCGTTCCCCGAGCGTTTCAGACAGCGATTGTGCGTCACCGCGCCGCAGTTCCCGCACCGCTGTGCGTCGTTCTTGTTCGCCTCCCCGCTGCACACCGTGCAGTACATCTTCTTGGAACTGAAGAGCCCCATAGACAGTGTGGACTGTTGACATCCGTATATACGCACGGCATGATTATCGACTGGTATGTACTCTCGGTCTATACGTCCTCCGCGAGCTCGGCGGCGATGCCGGTGTAGCCCGCGGGCGTGAGCGCGTGGAGCTCCTCGCGCACGTCCTCGCTCACGTCGAGGTCGTCGAACAGCTCGCGGAAATCGGCGAGCGTGGCGCGCTTGCCGCGCGAGAGGGCCTTGATGCGCTCGTACGCCTGCTCGTCGCCTTCTCTTCGTAACACCGTCTGGACGGCCTCCCCGATGACCTCGGGGTTGGCGTTCAGGTCCTCCAGCATCACGTCCTCGTTGGGGGCGACCTTGTCCAGGCCGCGTTTCGTCTTCTCGTAGCCGATGAGACAGTGGGCGAAGGCCGCGCCGACGTTCCGCTTTACCGTCGAGTCGGAGAGGTCACGCTGGAGCCGGGAGGTGGTGACGTAATCGCCCAGGAAGACCAGATCCGAGTTGGCCTTCGAGAGGTTCCCCTCGCTGTTCTCGAAGTCGATGGGGTTCACCTTGTGGGGCATCGTCGAGGAGCCGGTTTCGCCCTCGACGGTCTCCTGGCCGAGATAGCGCTGGGAGACGTAGAGCCAGATGTCCTGGTCGAGATCGAGGAGGACGTTGTTCGCGTTCCGGAGGCTATCGAAGAGCGTCTGGAGGTCGTCACAGGGGTTCACCTGCGTCGTGAGGCCGTTGTGCTCGAGGCCGAGCGAGGTGACGAACTCGCGGGAGAAGGCGGGCCAGTCCACCTCGGGGTAGGCGACGTGGTGGGCGGCGTAGGTGCCCGACGCGCCGGCGAGTTTCCCCGAAAGCCCCGAGGCGGCGCGTTCGATCTCCGCGAGCGCCCGCCCGAGTCGCGCGGCGTAGACGGCCATCTCCTTCCCGAACGTCGTGGGGGTCGCGGGCTGGCCGTGGGTGCGCGCGAGCATCGGGGTCTCCGCGTAGTCGTGAGCGAACGCGACGAGGGCATCCCGGATTTCGCGGATGGCGGGGACGAGCACCTCCTCCGTGGCGGGCTTGGCCATCAGCCGCTGGGCGAGGTTGTTCACGTCCTCCGACGTGAGGCCGAAGTGGACCCACGGGGTCGCCTCTCGATTTCCGGACTCGATGAGCGCGTCGCGGACGAAGTACTCGACGGCCTTCACGTCGTGGTTCGTCGCCGCGTAGTCCTTCCACCCCTCCACTTCGAGCTGTTTGATGACTTCGGCGTCCGCGGCGTCGAACCCCTCGTAGAGCCCGCGGAGCGTCTCTCTGGTGTCCGATCCGAGCTCGAGCGGCGTCGCGTCGAGGTCGGCGAGCGCGATGAGGTACTCGGCTTCGACCTCCACGCGGGCCCGCATGAGCGCGGCCTCGCTCACGTGCGCGCGGAGCGGTTCCGTGTAACGGCCGTATCGCCCGTCGAGCGGGGAGACGGCGTAGCGCGAATCCATACGCGGGAATGTGCCCACGTGGAGTAAAGGCGTGTCGGTCCGGTCGTACACGGGGCTGCATACTTATCGCGGCACACGCCGCTCTTGGCGCGCGTAGAATGCGTGTTCGTGCATACTCTCCCTTCGACAACCGCAACTACTTTGCTTCGCCGGCCGAGCGTATCGAGTATGAAGATTGCCGGCATGGCGAGCAACCGCGGGCGGAACCTGATGCACATCGCTGACCGTGCCCCCGGCGGCGCGGCGGTGGCGGTCGTCCTCGCGAACGAGGAGGGCGCACCGGTGCTGGAGGCCGCCGCGGAGCGCGGCATCCCGACCGAAGTGGTCGTCCGTGAGGAGGACGAATCGCGCGAAGCCCACGAACGGCGCGTCCTCGACCGACTGGAGGGGTACGACTTCGATATCGTCTGTCTCGACGGCTACATGCGCGTGCTCACCGAGTCGTTCATCGACGCGGCCCCGACCATCCTCAACGTCCACCCGAGCCTGCTCCCCGCGTTTCCGGGGATGGACGCCCACGAGCAGGTACTGGAGGCGGGCGTCAGCGTCACCGGCTGTACCGTCCACGTCGTGAACGAGACCGTCGATGGGGGACCGATCGTCACGCAGGAACCCATTCCGGTGTTCGCGGACGACGACGAGGCCGCGCTCAAAGAGCGCGTCCTCTACGAAGGGGAGTTCAAGGCCTACCCGCGTGCGGTCCGCTGGTTCGCGGAGGACAAGGTGACGGTCACCGACGACGGCGTCGAGGTGGAGGGTGACGAGGCCGGCCCGTTCCCGGCCCGCCGCGTCCTTGCCGAGGACTTCGAGACGGGGCTCCGCTACGGGGAGAACCCCCATCAGGACGCCGCGCTCTACGCCGACACGGCGTGTACCGAGGCGAACGTCGTCTCGGCCGACCAGCTGAACGAGGGCGCGAAGTCCCTCTCGTACAATAACTACAACGACGCCGACGGCGCGCTCAACCTCATCAAGGAGTTCGACGAGCCCGCCGCCGCGGTAATCAAACACACCAACCCCGCCGGCTGTGCCACGGCCGACTCGCTGGCCGAGGCGTACGAGGCCGCGCTCTCGACGGACCCGATGAGCGCGTTCGGGGGCATCGTCGCGCTCAACCGCGAGTGTGACGCCGCCACCGCGGAGCTCATCACCGACTCGTTCAAGGAGGTCGTCGTCGCGCCGGGGTACACCGACGCGGCACTGGAGGTGCTCACCGAGAAGAAGAACCTTCGGGTGCTCGACGTGGGTCGCGGGGACGGGCGGACGGGCGAGTCCGCCCGGTCCGAGCTCGGCGAAATCGGCGAGCAGTACACCGAGAAGCCCATCGTCGGCGGGCGGCTCATCCAGGAGCGCGACCTCTGGGCGCCCGAGCTCGATGACCTCGAGATCGTCACGGAGCGCGAGCCGAGCGAGGAGGAGCTGGAGACGATGCTGTTCTCGTGGCGGGTGCTCAAACACGTGAAATCGAACGGCATCCTGTTCGCGAAGGGCACGGAGACGGTCGGCGTCGGGATGGGACAGGTCTCCCGCGTCGACGCGGTCCGACTCGCCGCGATGAAGGCCGAGGAGCACGCCGAGGGGAAGGACGCCGAGGGGGCGGTGATGGCCTCGGACGCCTTCTTCCCGTTCCCGGACGGCATCGAGGAGGCCGCGAAAGCCGGGATTAGCGCAGTGATTCAGCCCGGCGGCTCGGTGAACGACGAGGATGTCATCGAGGCCGCGGACGAACACGGCATGGCGATGGCGTTCACCGGGAATCGGTCGTTCCGGCACGACTGAGGGTGTGAGCCCGAAGATCGTGGGACGCGCTCTGTGTGTCTCACGGGATTGAGACCGTAGGTCGAAAGACGTGAGACGAACGGAGTGAGTCTCACGGAACTGAGCGCGTCAGCGCGAAGGCCGTAGGCCGAAGGTCGTGAGACCGTAGGTCGAAGGCGGTCTGCCCCTCCGGTCGTTCCACAGAACCACCCGCAGTCACTCGGTCTCTCTCGAGAACCGGCCACCACCGACAAGTGTTTTGCCCGAGTAGTGGGGGGCATGCAGCGCATCTGGTGGTACACCCTCGGGTTCGTGGTGGTGGGGGCAGCGCTCATCCTCACCGCGGCCGCTGGCGCGCTGGCGGGGCTCGCTGCCGTCGCGGATGGTGCGTCGCTCGCGGCCGTCGTCGACACCCTGGTCCCGTATTTCGCGGGGGTACTGCTGCTGGGTGGGCTCGCCGTCATCTGTTTCGTCGGGACACTTGCGCGGCTCATCCAGCGCGGGGTGGAGGCCTTCGACCGCGACGTGGTGAGGGAAGCCGCTCGCCGGGCCGAAGAGCGCAGTTCGACGTTGGACCGCGCCGGGATACTCGACCGGCTCTGACGACAGGGGTGGCACCGGCCTTCGAAGGGCTAAAGCGACCCGCGGAGCAGAATCGGATATGGAGTATCACGAGGCGGCGAACTTCCTGTTCGACCTCCGCCGCTACTCGCCGCGCACGGGCGTCGAGGAGACGCGCGACCTGCTCGCGCACCTCGGAGACCCTCACGAGGGGCTGCGCGTCGTGCAGGTCGCGGGGTCGAACGGGAAGGGCTCGACCGCCCGGATGGTCGAGCGGGTCTGCCGCGAGGCGGGCCTCGACGTCGGCCTCTACACCTCACCGCACCTCTCGGATCTGCGCGAACGGGTGCGCGTGAACGGCCGGAAGGCCCCGAAATCCGCGGTCACGAAGTACGTCTCCGAGATCGACGACTACGTCACCGACCGCGCCGCGGAGAACGCCTCGCCCACGTTCTTCGAGGGCGTCACCGCGTTCGCGCTCTGGGAGTTCGCCCGACAGGACGTCGATCTGGCCGTCCTCGAAGTCGGCATCGGCGGGCGCTACGACGCGACGAGCGTCTGTGACCCCGTCGCGAGCGCCGTCACCTCCGTGACGCTCGAACACAGCGACATCCTCGGGGAGACGGTCGAGGAGATCGCCTACGACAAGGCCCACGTCGTCGGCGAGCACCCGCTCGTCACCGCGGCGACGGGTGGCGCGCTCGACTCGATTCGGGAAGTGGCAGGCGAGGTCGTCCGCGTGGGGAAGGACGCCGACACCGACGTTCGCGTCAGCTACGAGGGCCGCGAGGGGCTGGAATCCGTCGTCCACATCGAGACGGCCGACTGGGCGGTCGAGGCCCACCTCCCGCTGCTCGGGGAGCACCAGGCACGGAACGCGGGCGTCGCCGCCGCGCTCTGTGTCCAGGTGCTCGATTCCGGGTTCGACACCGAAACGCTCGCCCGCGGGCTCCGGAACGCCCACTTCCCGGGGCGGTTCGAGGTGATGCGCCAGTCGCCGCTCGTCGTCCTCGACGGGGCGCACAACCCCGGCGGAAGCGCGGCGCTCGGCGACCTGCTCGCGGGGTTCGACTACGACGACCTCCACGTCGTCTTCGGGGCGATGTGCGATAAGGACCACGCGGGGATGGTCGACGGGCTCCCCGCCGTCGACTACGCGTACACCTGCCGGCCGGCACTCGACCGGGCGGAGTCCTCCGCGGCGCTCGCGCGGGTGTTCGAGTCGCGCGCCGGCTCGGTCACGAAGATGGGGAACGTCGCAGGCGCGCTCGACGCGGCGCTCGACGCGGCGGGCGAGGACGACTGCGTGCTCGTCACCGGCTCGCTCTTCACCGTCGCAGAGGCCCGCGAGCGCTGGACGCGCGTGGACATCGCCAAGCGTGTCCCCGACCTGGATACGGCCCGCGCGGTGCTCGAGGACGCGGACGTGACCGCGCCCGGCGTCTGGCGGATGCGCGGGAAAGGGGTCCACCGAGTCGTGAAGACCACCGTCCAGCCCCGGCAGGCGGAGTATCTCAAACAGGAGATGCTCTCCGTGGGTGGGGAGTGTGCCACCTCCGGGCTCTCTCAGCAGGACCGCGAGGACATCGACGTGGTGCTGATGGGCACCCTCGCGCAGTTCAAACGTCTCCTCTCGAAGCTGGAGGGCCAGCCCTACGGGCTCGAACAGCTCGGGGCACGACTCAAGAGAACGCTCGGCATCCAGCACACGCCCGAGACGCACGGCTATCCGTGGGAGGACGGGACCGCCATCATGGGCATCCTGAACGTCACGCCCGACTCGTTCCACGACGGCGGGGAGTACGACGCCCTCGAGGACGCCGTCGCCCGCGCCGAGACGATGGTCGCGAACGGCGCGGCCATCATCGACGTGGGTGGGGAGTCCACCCGGCCGGGGGCCGACGTGGTCCCCGTCGAGGAGGAGATCGACCGGGTGGTGCCCGTCATCGAGGCCATCGCCGACCTGGACGTGCTCGTCTCCGTCGACACCAGAAAGGCCGCGGTCGCCCGGGCCGCGCTCGACGCGGGCGCGGATATCCTCAACGACGTGTCGGGACTCGAAGACCCGGAGATGCGCCTCGTCGCCGCGGAGTACGACGTACCTGTGGTCGTGATGCACTCCATCGAGGCACCCGTCGACCCCTCCACTGAAATCGAGTACGACGACGTGGTGGAGGACACCATCGACGCGCTGACCGAGCGCGTGCTCCTCGCGGAGAAGGCGGGACTCGACCGCTCGCAGATCATCGTCGACCCCGGCATCGGCTTCGGGAAGACGCCGGGGGAGAGCTTCGAGTTGCTCTCGCGGGTCGACGAGTTCCACGCGCTCGGCTGTCCCGTGCTGGTGGGCCACTCCCACAAGTCGATGTTCGGGGCTATCGGCTACGAACCCGGAGAGCGGCTCCACGCGACCGTGGGCGCGAGCGCGCTGGCGGCCGAGCGCGGGGCCGACATCATCCGGGTCCACGATGTGGCGGAGAACGCCGCGGCCGTGCACACCGTGGCAGCTGTGAACGATCCACCCGAGGAGTAGGCTGACGCTCTCCCCGCGCGTAGAGCCCCTATGAACCTCCCCGACTGGGTGTGGGCGCGCCACGCCAACCCGAAGAGCGGCTGGACGCGCGTCGCCATCACCCCGCTTCTCGCCTCCGCCATCTACCACCGGCAGCCGCGGCTCCTGCTTCTCGTCCTCGGCTGGACCGTCGTGAACCCCGTCGCGTTCTCCCCACCCGAGAACGCCGACTCGTGGATGACTCGCGGGGTGCTCGCGGAGCGCGCGTGGCTCGCTGACGGGAACCGGACGGTGGGAACGGACTGGCCGAACGTCCTCAATCTGGCGAACGCGCCGGTGACGGGGTACTTCCTCTGGGCGACGCTCCGGAAGCGGCCGGTCCACACCGTCCTCGCGACGGTGCTGCTCGCGGGGCTCAAGCTCTGGTGGGTCGATGAAATAATCGAGGAGACCGGTATAACGGAAGAGAGCGAGATTCCCGCTGCCGGCTCTCAGGCCCCGGCATCGCGGTAGCAGTCGAGGTACTGCTCCAGCACGTTCTCGCGGTCGAACGGGAGCAGCGCCTCGTCGATGGTCTGCTCCGAGAGGTCACCGGCATCGACGATGGCCTCCTCGATCTCCTCGGGGGTCGTCGCGCGGAACCCCCGGTCGCGCCGCTCGACGAGTTCGTGTGCGGCCGAATCGGCCTGATACTCCACGATGCCGACACAGCCGCAGGCCAAGGCCCACAGCAGCTCCGTGGCGAACTCCTCTTTCTTCGCCGTGTGGACGAAGACGTGCGCGCCGCGGTAGGCGGCGATGCGCTCCTCTCTCGACGCCCGCCCGGCGAAGGTGACCCGGTCGCCGATTCGTAAATCGGATGCCTGCTGTTCGTACGCTTCTCTCGCGGGGCCGTCGCCGAAGACGGTACACGACCAGTCGTGCCGGCGGTGTTCCGCGAGCGCGAGCAGCAGCGATTCGAGGTTCGCGTCCTCGTCCAGCCTGCGCCCCGCGACGATGTCCGCCTCGTGCGTCGGGTCGGTCCCCCGAATCCGGTCGAACTCCACCCACTCGGGGATGACTTCTGGGGATGAGGCCCCGTAGTTCTGCACCCGCGTCGCGATATGTCGCGACGGCGTGACGACGGTGTCGGGCGTCTTGCTCGCGCGTTCGAGCGTCCGCGCGCCCGCGACGGGCTCGTCGCCGTACCAGTCCACGATGAGCGGTGCCCGCGAGAGGGTCGCGCCCGCACTCGCCGCGAGGACGGAGACGGGCGGTGCAGGAGTCGCATGAACCACGTCCGGGCGGAAGCGGGCGATGAGGAACGGGAGCCGGGCACAGAAGCTCGTCGTCGCGGGGGCCACCGTCGCCGCGCGGTAGCTCACGCGCTCGGCGTCGTGTCTGAGCTGGTGGTCGGCCCACCACTGCGAGCAGAAGAGAGCGACCTCGTGGCCTCTGCCGGCGAGCGCCTCGGCGACGGTCTCGACGCGTGCGAGGCCCTGCCGGTCCCGCCGATGGGTCGTCTCGTGTGCGACGAGGGCCACGCGCATACCGGGAGGGGACGCGGGGGGAGCAAAAACCTTGCAGTTGTCGGGGGAGCGCTCGTCAGCCCCTCGGTATCCTCACTGCGGACGCACACCCGTACCCCGGGAAGCCGTGACGGCCCGATGGAGGCGAACGTCGACCGTCGTTCCGCGGGCGGACGTGGCGACCTCGATCTCCCCGTCGAGATTGCATACGACCCAGAAGACGAGTGCGAGTCCGAGGCCGCTTCCGTGCTCCAGCGCGGTCTCGGTCTCTCCGGAGAGGATTCGCTGTTCCCTCGTGGGTAATCCCGGCCCGTCGTCGGTGACGGACACGGTCACCCGGTCCGCGGAGGGGTCGGTTCTCACCTCGACCGCCGCCTCGCTCTCCGCGTGCGTGGTCGCGTTCTCGAGCAGCTCTTCGATCGCCCCGGACAGCTCCGGGGCGGCGAACGCCGTCGCCTCGCTCGGCGTGTCGACCGAGATGTCGACCGCGGGTCCGTCGTCTCGAACCGCCGTCACCGCTTCCTCGACGAACGGAACGACATCCTCCGGCCGCGCGACGGGCACCGTGTCGGTCAGCTCCTCCAGCTCACGGCTCTTCTCCGCGATGTCCATGAGCTCCGTCGATTTCGAGCAGATGGTTCCACTCATCCTCGCGACCTCACCGTCGGTTCGCTCTCTGATGAGCGCTGCGTACCCCTGCACCACGTTCAGGTCGTTCCGGAGGTTGTGACGGAGGACCCGATTGAGCACGGAGATCAGGCGGTCACGGTTGGCGAGGTCCTTCTCGCGGTTGGTCTCCTCTAAGACCTTCCGGAGTACGTGTCCGGCCAGCTCGATGAACGTCGTTTCGGCATCGGAGAAGGGGGTCTCCCGCGGGTCCGACTCCACGAAGCAGACCGTGCCGTAGGGTTCACCGAACACGTCGATACGGAACCCCAGATACGAGTCGAGCTGGTGGCGCTGGTAGGCGTGGTCGTCGGCCCACCCCTGGGCTTTCGCGTCGTGCAACGCGAGCGGGCTGGACCGTCGTATCGTCCGTCGACAGTAGGAGTCCTGGAGGCTCGCCGTGAGGCCGAGTGGATACGGCCCGTCCACGCCGTCGGTGGACCCGATGACCTCCCAGTGGTCGTCGGCCTCGTCGATGTTGGTGACGTGGCCGTGGTCGATGTCGAGGTAGTCGACACCGACCTCCACCACCCGCTGTATCGCTTCCACCGGGGGTCCACCCCGATGGAGGACCTCGTAGAGTTTCCCCCGCGCCTGTTCGTCCGAGAGTGATTCGCTGTCGCCCGTTCGTTTCACGACTGATTTCCTCTTGATTCCACTACACTACTGAGTCGGAAAATTCGTTTGGCTAACCAATCAGGGTGCTCTTACTTACCGTCCGTTCGGTTCGCTCCCGCCGAGGCTCGGGACCGGCGTGGCGTAGCTTTATCCGACCCCGCGGTGAGTTCGAGTCGAATGCGCGTCGACCGGGGGACGGCCCGTGACCTCACGCTCCTCGCCAGCGTCGGGGTCCTCCTCGCCGCCGTCCACTTCCTCCTCCCCCGCCCCAGCCAGTCCGCGCTCGCCTTCCACCACGCCGACCCCGCGCCGTGGCAGTTCCTCACCAGCGCGTACGTCCACGCCTCCGACGGCCACCTCGCCGGGAACCTCCTCGGCTACGCCATCGGCGCGGGCGTCTCCTACGCCTTCTGCGTCCAGCAGGGCCGCCGTCGGTGGTTCTGGACCACCACGCTCGCCTTCCTCACCGCCCTCCCGCTGCTCGTGAACCTCACGAGCTTCCTCGCCTTCCGCTCGCTCGGCATCGAGGCCATCTCCCGGGGCTTTTCAGGCGTGGCCGCGGGCTTCGTCGGCTTCGTCCTCGTGGCCCTCGCGCGGGACGTGGCTGACCGCCACGGCCCCGGCATCGGCCAGCACGTCGGACAGGGCATCTTCATCCTCCTGCTCGCTGAGGTGGCCGTGATCTACTCGGGTGTTCCCTCCCCGCTCATTTCGGGGTTGCTCGTCGTCGGGCTCGCCCTCTCTTTCGGGTCCGTGGGCCTCCGGGGCCTCCGCGCGGAGTGGACCGAGACGGACCGACGACGGGTCGCCGTCGAAGCCGGGTTCGTCGCCACCACGACGCTGCTGCTCGCGGTGTTCGTCTGGGTGCTGTTCCCCGCCTCGCTCGTGGAAGGTGGTGAGACGACGAACATCATCGCGCACGGGGGCGGGTTCGTGTGGGGAGTGGTGATTGCGATTCTACTCTCTTTTATCTGTTAGAGCAGCAACCGCTGTTTTGAGTTTTGAAGCCCACTGCAGAATCCAGTCTTTGTTCTCTTTGATTATGAGTACGGTAACTGACAGCGAGAGATGGTAGATTGTTGCTATTGCCGAGCCAAATAATAACGTGAAAGTGAATGCAATCACCTCGATTGGCGGTATTTTTTGATAAGAAATATCAATAATAAATAAAAATGCAACGAGCAGCGCTGACGATGAGAAAATCGCCAAATTGCGTCGGTATAAATTTGGCAAAATGTCTGAACTTGACTTAACGATTGAAACCGAAAGCAGAGCTACACCGATTACTGAGACTATCGTTGTTGCTTGCTTTTGTGTCGGTGTGAGCGCTCCTACTGAAGAAATTATTATGAATGCAAATCCTAAACAAGCGCCTCCCAAGTCGTGATACGGGCTGATGAATATGTGATTTTGGATGGTGTTGAGGCTTGTTTGGCGGGCGAATCTTCCCATCACCCATAGCACAGGTCCTAAGACCGCGGCGACGGCATACTCTGGACTGTCCAGTAGGATACTTGGTATCAGTATCGCTATTCCGATGACGAAGCTCAGAATTCCTGTTCTAATTGCTCGAAAAGATCTATCTAAGTTTTGTCTAGTTGTCTCCAATACGGATTCGTTGTGATCTGTTATTGTATCATACGCTGAAATGATTTCTTCACTTTTTGTACTGGGACCATCTATTGGTGCCCTCTTTGTTTCCAAAAGTTCAGTCTCACTCCTCGACACATCCAATGATTTTAGCGCATGTCTCGGCAGGAATACAAATATTTCTATTAATGAAAATATTATGAATGTTACACAAAACATCACCAGAATTCCCACCATGATCTCTCCCTGAGGTTGAACAAAATAGCTCGACGCATTAATTTCAGAAGCTAAACTGGACAACTCTTCTGCAATCACGCTTGGTGAGACTGCCGCAAGTCCTCCAACCGAGATTGATACTGAGAGGACTGTGATTATCACGCTGAATGCACTGAGAACTACACGCAGTAACGCGACGGCTTGGTTCCGGTAGTACCTTTCTGTTTCGATTTGGTGGTCAACGTACCGGTGGATCTCATCTAACCCCTCCCGCCCACTCATGTTGATAGAACCATTGTCTCTCTCTGGTGGTATCTTTCTTCTGTATACATATTCCAGCTTAGCCCAACGGCTAAACCCTCCCCTGTCCTCGTCCAGTCATGCACAATATCGAGCGGTATCTCAACATCAGAAGCGCGTACGGCGCGTCCCTCTCGGATGACGGCACCCTCGCGTTTCGGATGGACACGACGGGCACGCCGCAGATCTGGCTCCAGAACGCGGCCCGCGAGTGGCCGGAACAGCGCACCTTCTTCGACGAGCGCGTCACCTTCGTCTCGTGGAACCCCGATGGGGAGACGCTCGCGTTCGGGATGGACGAGGGGGGGAACGAGCGCCAGCAGCTCTACACCCTCGCGCCCGACGGGTCGATTACCAATCGCACCGAGCGCCCCGGGGCGAAGCACCGCTGGGGTGGGTGGAGCCACGACGGGGAGCGGTTCGCGTTCGCCTCGAACCGCCGGGACGAGTCGGTGTTCGACATCTACACGCAGGCGCTGGACGGGGAGCCGGAGCTGGTCCACGAGGGTGACGGGTGGCTCTCGCTCGCGGGGTGGTCGCCCGACGACTCGATGCTGGCGATCCACCAGGCGCATTCGGGGTTCGACCACGACGTCTCCGTGCTCGACCTGGAGACGGGCGAGCGCACTCATCTCACGCCCCACGAGGGGGCGGTACGCTACCAGAGTCTCTCGTGGGGGCCGGAGGGGGCGCTCTACTGCGTGACGGACCGCGATGCCGACCTGCTGTATCTCGCGCGGCTCACCCTCGACGGTGACCTCGAACCGGTGGCGCGGGACGACGACTGGAACATCGACGGCGTGGCGCTCCACGAGGAGACGGGGCGGTTCGTCTACTCGACGAACGCCGACGGCTACACGGAGTTGACGGTGGGGGAACTCACGGGCCCGACCAGCTACCGGCGGCTCCCCGACCCGGCCATCCCGGACGGCGTGGCGGGTGGGGTGTCGTTCGACGGCGACGCGGAGCGGTTCGCGCTCACCGTCACCGCGGACGCGATGAACGCGAACGTCTACGTCGTCTCGGTGGCGACGGGGGAGGCCGAGCGCTGGACCCGTGCCTCCACCGCTGCGCTCTCGCGGTCGTCGTTCCGGCCGAGCGAACTCGTCCGCTACGAGAGCTTCGACGGGCGGGAGATTCCGGCGTATTTCACGCTCCCCGCGAGCGCGGGCGAGGAGCCCGTGCCGGTCATCGTCGACGTCCACGGGGGGCCGGAGAGCCAGCGCCGGCCCTCCTTCGCCGCGGTGAAGCAGTACTTCCTCGCGAACGGCTACGCCTACTTCGAGCCGAACGTCCGGGGCTCCACGGGCTACGGGACGGCGTACAGCCACCTCGACGACGTCGAGAACAGAATGGACTCCGTCGCGGACCTCAAAGCGGGGGTCGACTGGCTCGCCTCACGGGAGGAGATCGACGCGGACCGAATCGTGGTGAAGGGCGGCTCCTACGGAGGGTTCATGGTGCTCGCCGCGCTCACCGAGTACCCCGAGCTCTGGGCTGCGGGGGTCGACATCGTCGGCATCGCGAACTTCGTCACGTTCCTCGAGAACACGGGGTCGTGGCGGCGGGAGCTCCGCGAGGCCGAGTACGGCTCGCTGGAGGAGGACCGCGAGTTCCTGGAGGCCATCTCCCCCATCAACCACGCGGACGAGATCCGCGCCCCGCTGTTCGTGCTCCACGGCGCGAACGACCCCCGGGTCCCCATCGGCGAGGCCGAGCAGATCGCGGCGGAGGCGAGCAAACACGTCCCGGTCGAGACGCTCATCTTCGAGGACGAGGGACACGGCATCTCCAGGCGGGAGAACCGCATCGAGGCCTACTCACGCATCGTGGCGTTCCTCGACACGCACGTTTAACGAGCGCATAACCGCGCGTGCGGTTCTCTCGCGCGGATGCAAACGATGTGATAGCTTTATTCGTTGTCGCCGAGTCGGGCGGGTATGGTATCGAGTCCGTCTCGCGCCCGCGTCACCGCGCGCCTCGCCCAACTGCGCGACCGATACGGGGGGTTCGACGTCCGCCAGACGACGGTCTCGGTTCACTCGGAGGAGTACGAGGCCAACCGCGACTCCGCGGGCGAGGTGCTCGCTGACGTGCGCGTCCGCAACGACGCGGGCGAGCTGCTCAGCGTCGAGGGGGAGTCCGGCTGGCAGGCACCGATGGTCAGCGTGGGTGCGGGTGAGCCACTCGTCGAGACGGTCGAACACGGGGTCGAACGGCTCACCGGCGTCCGGGCCCGCGTCCAGGAGCTCGACTGCGTCGCCATCGTCTGTGTCCACGACGCCGACGACCCCGACCGCGACGCGCTCTACCAGCTCCACGCGCGGTTCGACGCCGCGTACGACGCCGGCGTCCCCCGCTCCGAGGGGGCCGCGTGGCGTGCCGAGTCCCGCCCGGAAACGGCGCTCTCCTTCTAATCCGTTCAGATAACGTCCGTCACCGTCGCCGCCTCGATGGCGGCCTCCTCGCTCACGCCGTCCCCGAGGATCGTGTAGCGGTCGCGGATCTCGTGGGCCGTCGTCATCGCCTGGACGAACTGCTCGGCGTCGATGCCCAGCGAGGTGGCGTCCGTCGGCGCTTCGAGGTCGGCAAGCGCGGCGCGCACCTCGCGCCACTGCCCGCCGGTCCCGGAGTGGAGGTACTCCGTGACGATGCTCGCGACGCCGACCTGGTGGCCGTGGAGCGCTGCGCCGGGCGCGATGCGGTCGAGCTGGTGGGAGATGAGGTGTTCTGCGCCCGAGGCGGGCCGGGAGGAGCCCGCGATGGACATCGCCACCCCGGAGGAGACGAGCGCCTTGATGACCGCCCACGCGCTCTCCTCTAACCCCTGTTTGATGGAGTCGGAACGCTCGACGAGCAGCTCCGCCGTCATCTGGGAGAGCGCGCCCGCGTACTCCGAGTACTCGACGTTCTTCAGCCGGTGGGCGAGCTGCCAGTCTTTCACCGCCGTGTAGTTCGAGATGATGTCGGCACAGCCCGCGGTCGTCAGCCGCCACGGGGCGTTCGCGATGAGCTCCGTGTCGGCGATGACGGCCAGCGGCGGGTGCGCGGCGACGGAGTGCCGGGTGTCACCCTCCGGGACCGACCCCCGCCCCGAGACGATGCCGTCGTGGCTCGCCGCCGTCGGGATGGAGACGAACCCCGCGTCGAGGGTGTCCGCCGCCATCTTCGCGATGTCGATCGGTTTCCCCCCGCCGAGGCCGATGAGGAAGCCGACCTCCTCCGCGCGGGCGGTCTCGATGACCTCCTCGACCGCGGCGAAGGAGGCCTCCTCCACCACGACGACGGCCGGCTCCTGTCCCGTCTCGCCCAGCGCCGCGACGACCTGCTCGCCCGCGATCTTCCGGGGTGACGGCGAGGTGACGATGAGCGGCCGGCCGTCGAGATAGAGTTCGGAGAGGACGTCGGCCGTCTGCGAGATGACGCCGTGGCCCACGACGACGCTCCGCGGGAGCCGAATCCACGTCGATTTGTCGAACATACCTCCCCCGTCGATGGGGGTACAAAAAGGGCTTTCGCGCTCAGAGCGTCTCCAGAATCGAGAGCACGCGCTCCTCGGCTTCGCGGTCGGGGCCGTTCTCCCGGCCCGTGCGGTCGCTCGCGCGGTGGTCCTCGACGGTCGGTGGCAGGCTCTCGGCGTGCGGGGTCGCCTCCCAGCCGAGTTCGCGGATCTTCGCCGTCTCGAGGACGTGGGGGTACTCGCGGTACAGCGGGAAATCCGTGAGCTCGATGTCCCCAGCCGCGAGCTCGCGTGGCCCGGCGAACACCGTCTCAACCTCGGTGTCCGCGGCGTCCGCAAGGAGCGAGACCCACTCGGCGAGGACGGGGGCGTGCCCGTCACTGATGTTGTAGGCCTCCCCCGCCTCTCCCTCCTCCGCGACGATGCGGAGGGCGCTCGCCACGTCCTCCACGTAGACGAGATGCCGGAGGTTCGTCCCGTCGCCGGGGACGACCACGCGGTCGTGGGCCAGGACGCGGTCGATCCAGTAGTCCAGCCGCTCGGTGTAGTCGTGCGGGCCGTAGACGACGGGCGGGCGGACGGCCATGGCGGTGACGCCGCGCTCCGCCGCGGCGAAGACGGCGCGGTCCCCCTCCGCCTTGCGGGGACCGTAGCTCTCCCAGTCGTCGCTCGTGGCCTGTTCGGGCGTGCAGTCGTGCAGCGGGGTCTCACCCTCGCGTTTGGGGATGCGCTCCGCGCCGTAGGCCGCGCCGGAGGAGATGTAGACGTAGGCGCCCACGTCGGCGAACACCTCGCAGGCGACGCGCACGTCCCTCGGATGGTAGGCCACGCAGTCGACGACCACGTCGGGGTCGACCGCCGCAGCGGCGGCCTCGAGCCGCTCGCGGTCCGTTCGGTCCCCCTGGATGTGGGAGACCCGATCGTCGTCGGCGAAGGGGTTCTCGTGGTTCCCGCGGTTGAACACGGTAACCGCGTAGCCGTGGTCGAGGAACTCCGCGACGGTGTGGCGGCCGATGAAGCGCGTGCCGCCGATGATGAGGGCGTGGGCCATACCCCGGCTCCGAACGGGCGGGGCAAAACCGTTTTCAGTCCCGGCACGCCCCCGACAGCGGCCACGTCACCCGGTTCCGCGCCCCACCCCGCTCGCGCGCGCACCGGGCCACCCGTTCACCCCCCGTCCGGGAAGATTCGGGCCGATTCGGAGCTATCCTTCGCGTGAGAGGTTCATCCCCGAAATCCGGCGCCCGCCGATTTTTTCCAGCCGCGACGTTCCATTCCGTTGTCGAGAAAGGGTCATATATCCCAGCCAGTTACCCGCAGGCTAGTGCCTCCGCGTATCGACGGCCGACCCGACCGCTCCTGGACCGCGCTCCCGACCATCGCCGTGGCGCTGTTGCTCGTCCTCTCGGGCTGCTCGCTCGGCCCGGCCGCGGGCTCGGCGGCGAGCGCGACCCCCGCGCTGACGGCGACACCGGCCTCCCCGACCCCCGATTCGCCCCCGGTGACCGCTCCCAGCCCGGTGGCGACGCCAACGTCGACCCCGGTCACCCTCGACGACCTCCCCGACGCGACACCCAGCGCCCCGACGACCGACACCGCGGTTCCTCCCGCCCCGACGGCGACACCAACGATCCCCGCGACATCGACATCTACACCCCTGCCGTCGGCGACCGCTGACGCCTCTTCCGGGGCTGCCACGCCCGCAGCGCCGGCACCCGCGGGTGTGGGTGCCCCCGCGACGACGACGCCCCTTCCCGAGCCAGCGCGGGCCTCGGAGCCGACACCGGTCCCGACGCCGGCGGCAACGCCCATCTCGACACCCACCGCAACCCCAAGTCCGGTACCCACTCCGACCGCGACCCCGAGTCCAACCCCCACGCCGACTCCGACCCCTACCTCCACTCGTACCCCAACGCCGACCGCGACACCTACCCCAACGCCAACGCCGACGCCAACTCCAACGCCCACCCCAACACCCACGCCCACCCCGACCGAGGAGGCCGAGGCGTGCTGGGACGGTGACACCAGCATCGAGACCACGGACCCCGCGAGCGCCCCGGTCCAGGCGACCGCGACGATGGTCGACGCGGAGACGGTCCGGCTCACCTACGACCTCGCCGACCACACCGGACCGTTCACGGCGGAGCTCGACTCGGGGGTCGAGGGGGTCCGGACCGATGGGTTCGACTACAGCGGTGGGACGGCGGAGTGGGACGAGTCCACGGGAACCGCGAGCATCACCTATCAGGTGGGCACCGCGGGCGAGATCGGTGACGGCTGGGTGTTCTCGCGTGCGCCGGACCACTCCGCCGTGGTCGGGCTCACCGCGACCGACGGCGTCGTGAGCCGCGAGGCGATGCTGTTCGGGTCGTTCGACACCTACACCCGGACGGTCGACTGCCAGACCATCCGCGTGCTCGTGCCGAGTGACCTCCGGCCCGCGGTCCCGCCGACCGAGACGTTGGATGCCGTCGCCGACGCCGCCGCGCGGCTGGAGACCGGCCACACCGTCGACCGGGTGACGCTGTTCACGCTGAACCCCAACAGCGCCATCGCCTCTCGCTACTTCGGGCAGGGTGACTCCGCCATCGAGGCCGACACCGAACTCGCCACGGTCGAACACCCGTGGGTCCACGAGTACGCCCACGCCAGCCAGCGGTTCGCGGAGGACGACGACGCGCTCGTGATGGGCCCCGAGATGGCGTGGTTCCCCGAGGCCACCGCGGAGTACTACGCCGCCCGTATCGCGTTCGAGCAGGCCCACATCACCGCGGCAGAGTACAACGACGAACTGGACAAATCCTCCGCGACCTCCGACGCGGTGCTCGCGGACCCCGACACGTGGGGGCGCCTCACGGAGTACAACAAGGGGGCGCGGACGATGGCCGCGCTCGACCGGGAGATCAGAACGGAGACGAACGGCTCCCGCTCGCTCCAGGACGTCATGCGCCGAGTGAACGCCGAGCGCGGGACGCTCACCTACGCGGAGTTCGTGGGTATCGTCGAAGCCGTCACCGGCGAGCCCTACGCCGAGTGGTGTGACGAGTACATCAGAACGGGTGCGGTCGCCCCGGCGGCGACACTGACAGAAGCGGATCGAAACGGGTCGAACAGCGGGTCGAAGTAGAAGGGAGGCTCAGTCGTCCGAGGAGGCGAAGCCGGTCCCCTCGCTCGCGGTCGTGTCGGGGTGGGGCCCCTCCGGGAGCTCCGTCCGGACGTCGTAGCTCTCCTGTTCCGCGATGATCTCCGCGTACGCATCGGGAAGCACCTTCACGAACCGCTCGACCTCCTCCTCCCAGTGCTCGAGGATGTACTCGCCACGGTCGGAGTCGGTGTACTCGACGTGGTTCTCGACGAGCCGGCGCAACATCGCGCGGTCGCGCTCGTCGAGCTCGTGGGAGGTGGAGACCATCCCGTAGTTCACTTTCTCCTCGAAATCGCCCTCGCGGTCGAGGACGTAGGCGATTCCGCCACTCATGCCGGCGGCGAAGTTCTTCCCCGTCTCGCCGAGGACGGCGACGACGCCGCCGGTCATGTACTCACAGCCGTGGTCGCCGACCGACTCGACGACGGCCTTCACGCCCGAGTTCCGGACGGCGAACCGCTCGCCGGCCATCCCGTTGATGTACGCCTCGCCCCGGGTGCCGCCGTAGAGCGCGACGTTGCCGATGAGGATGTTCTTCTCCGGCTCGTAGGGCGCGTCGTTCGGGGTGTTGACGATGACCTTCCCGCCGGAGAGCCCCTTGCCGACGTAGTCGTTCGAGGAGCCCGTCAGCGACATCGTGACGCCGGGCGCGAGGAACGCGCCGAAGCTCTGGCCGGCGGTGCCGTCGAAGTCGATGCGGATGGTGTCCGCGGGCAGGCCGTCGCCGCCGTACTCCTTCGAGATGCGGTTCGAGAGGGTCGCCCCGACGGCGCGGTGGCGGTTGCGAATCTCGCGGTCGATGGAGACGGGCTTCCCCTTCTCCAGTGCTTCCGCGGCGTCGTCGATGAGCGCCCAGTCGAGCGCCTCGTCGACCTCGTGGGTCTGCGGCTCCGTCTTCGTCCGCTGGTCGCCCGGGGGCTGTGCGAGCACCGCCGAGAGGTCCAGCTTCTTCGCCTTCGGATGCTCGATGTCGTCGCGCTGGCGGAGACACTCGACGTGCCCGACCATCTCCTCCACCGAGGTGAAGCCGAGTTCGGCCATGATCTCGCGCAGCTCCTGTGCGAGGAACGTCATGTAGTTGATGACGTGCTGGGGTTCACCGGGGAACCGGTTTCTGAGCTCCTCGTCCTGCGTCGCCACGCCGACCGGGCAGGTGTTGGCGTGACAGCGCCGGGCCATCACACAGCCCGAGGTGACGAGCGGGGCGGTGCCGAAGACGTACTCCTCGGCGCCGAGCAGGGCGCCGACGGCCACGTCCCGTCCCGTCTTCATCCCGCCGTCGACGGTGACCTTGATGCGCGAGCGCAGGTCCGTCGCGCGGAGCATCTGGTTCGCCTCGGCGAGCCCGAGCTCCCAGGGGAGCCCCGCGTTCTTGATGGAGGTCTTGGGCGAGGCCCCGGTGCCGCCGGAGTGGCCCGAGATGTGGACCACGTCGGCGTTCGCCTTCGCGACACCCGCCGCGATGGTGCCGATGCCGGCCTCCGAGACGAGCTTCACGTTGATGTCGGCCTCCGGGTTGGCGGCCTTCAGGTCGTGGATCAGCTGTTTGAGGTCCTCGATGGAGTAGATGTCGTGCAGCGGGGGCGGGGAGATGAGCCCGACGCCGGGCGTCGAGAAGCGCACGTGGGCGATCATCTCGTTCACCTTCTTACCGGGGAGGTGGCCACCCTCACCGGGCTTCGAGCCCTGCGCCATCTTGATCTGGATCTCCTCCGCGTTGGTGAGATACTCGCTCGTGACGCCGAAGCGGCCCGAGGCGACCTGCTTCACGTTACACTCCTTCTCGGTGTCGAACCGCTCCGGGGGTTCACCGCCCTCCCCGGTGTTGGACTTCGCGCCGAGGCGGTTCATCGCGATGGAGTTGTTCTCGTGGGCCTCCGGGGAGAGACTCCCGAGACTCATCGCGGCCGTGGAAAAGCGGGTGACGATCTCCGAGACGGGTTCGACCTCCTCGATGTCGACCGACTCCCGTTCGCCCTCGTCGAACTCGAGCAGGCTCCGTAGCGAGTGGAGCTCCGCGTTTTGGTCGTCCATCAGCGAGGCGAACTCCTTGTACTTCTCGTAGTCCCCCTCGCGGACGGCGGTCTGGAGCGCGCGGACGGACTTGGGGTTCCAGCCGTGGAAGACGCCGTTCGAGCGGTAGGCGTACTCACCGTGGCGTTCGAGGTCGACGTCGTCGCCGAAGGCGACGAGGTGGCGCTCGCGGAGGTCCGTCTCCAGGTCCGCGATGTCGATGCCACCCGTCCGCGCCGTGGTCCCTTCGAAGTACTCCTGGACGAAATCGGAGTCGAGGCCGACGGCCTCGAAGATCTGGGCACCCTGATACGACTCGACCGTGGAGATGCCCATCTTGGCCATCGTCTTCAGCAGGCCGTCTTCGAGGGCTTTGATGTACGCGGCGATGGCCTCCCCCTCGTCCGCGCCGTCAGGCCCGGCGACGATGTCGCCGATTGACTGGTAGGCGAGATACGGGTTCACAGCACCCGCGCCGTAGCCGACGAGCGTGGCGAGGTGGTGGACCGCGCGCGGCTCCGCCGACTCGACGACGAGACCGACGTGGTTCCGGAGCCCGTTGCGGACGAGGTGGTGGTGGACACCACCCGTCGCGAGTAGCGAGGGGATGGGGATGCGTTCTTCCCCCGCGTTGCGGTCGGAGAGGACGATGATGTCGTGCTCCTGTGCGGCGGCCGTCGCCTCACCGCGGATCTGCCGCACCGCGGCCTCCAGCGACTCCTCGGGGTCGTAGGTGATGTCGATGACCTTCGCGGTGAGGTCGCCGTCGAGGTCCTTGATGGCGGCCGTCTCCGCGTCCGTGAGGACGGGTGAGTCCGCCACCAGTTGCCGGGCGTGCGCCGGCGTTTCGGCGAGGATGTTCCGCTGGTACCCTAACCTGGTCTCCATCGAGGTGACGAGCTCCTCGCGGATGTAGTCGAGCGGCGGGTTCGACACCTGCGCGAACAGCTGCTTGAAGTAGGTGAAGAGCGGGCGGTTGAACTCCGAGAGCACGGAGAGGGGCGTGTCGTCACCCATCGAGCCGACCGGGTCCTTCCCGTCTTTGGCCATCGGCTGGAGCAGCTCGTCGATCTCGTCGTGGGTGTAGCCGTGGAGCGCCTGCTGGCTCCGGAGCTCGTCCGTGCGGTCGCGGGGCGTCTTGTCGTCGGCCTCCGCGATGTCGCCCAGCCGGACCTGCTCGTCGCGGACCCACTGCCCGTAGTTCTCGTCGAGCAGCGTGTCGAACACCTCCTCGTCGGGGACGACGCGGCCCTGTTCGGGGTCGGCGAGGAAGAGCTGGCCGGGCTGGAGCCGGCCGCGCTCGACGATGTCCGCGGGGTCGTGGTCGAGCGCGCCGGCCTCGGAGGCCATCACGAGCGTGTTGTCCGCGAGCACGTCGTAGCGGCAGGGACGCAGGCCGTTGCGGTCGAGCACCGCGCCGATGCGGTCGCCGTCCGTCGCCGCGACGAGGGCGGGGCCGTCCCACGGCTCGACCAGCGAGGCGTGGTAGTCGTACCACTCGCGGCGCTCCTCGCGGACGCGGTTGGCCTCGCCGCGCCACGCCTCGGGGATGAGCATCCGCAGGGCGTGCGGGAGGTTCCGGCCGCCCTGCATCAGCAGCTCCAGGGCGTTGTCCACCGACGCGGTGTCGGACTGGTCCGGGTCGTCGATGATGGGTTTGATCGTCTCGATGTCCTCTTGCGACCAGTGGTCGTTCGAACGGCCCGAGGAGCTCCGCTCCTCGCTGTCGTCGCCGAAGCCGGGGTGTTCGATGTCCGTCTCCCGCGCGCGCATCCAGTTGATGTTCCCCTGGATCGTGTTGAACTCGCCGTTGTGGATGATGTTCCGGTAGGGGTGGGCGAGATGCCACGCGCCGAGCGTGTTCGTCGAGAAGCGCGCGTGGACCATCGCGAACGTCGAGCGCATCCGGTCGTCGCCCAGCTCGGGGAAGTAGCCGACGAGCTGGTCGGCCTTCAGGAGGCCCTTGTAGACGACGGTCTTGCGGTCGAGCGAGCAGACGTAGAAGCGGCCGTAGCCGGGGGGCTGTTCGTTCTCGAGGCGGTTCTCGACGGCGCGCCGGGCGACGTAGAGCTTGCGGTCGAACGCCTCGTCCGAGAGCTCCTCGGCGGGTTCGACGAACACCTGGACGACCTGCGGTTCGGACTCGACGGCGGTCGCGCCGAGGTCGCTGTTGTCGGTGGGGACGGTCCGCCAGTGGAACGCCTCCAGCCCGTGGTCGGCCAGCTCCTCCTCGAAGACGGCCTGCAGGTGGGCGGCCTCGTCGGCGTCCTGCGGCATGAACACCGAGCCGACGGCGTACTCACGCGGGTCGGGGAGATCCACGGGAAGAACGGATGTGTAGAACTCGTGTGGAATCTGCAGAAGGATACCCGCGCCGTCGCCGGTGTTCTCCTCGGCGCCGGTCGTCCCGCGGTGTTCGAGGTTTCGAAGGAGTTCGATGCCGTCCGCGACGGGCTGGTGGGATACCTCCCCATCGAGGTCGAACACCACACCAACCCCACAGTTGGCGCGGTGGTCCTCGGGGTGAGCGAGCCCGTCGCCACTCGCTACCTGATGTGCTCTCTCTGCCATTACCTGTCGTGGCCCGTTGACGCATAAGATGCTTCCCCTCAAAGACTAATGGTGCATTTATTCCAACTAAGGTCAATGATACCTATATTAGGCACTGCAGTCGTGCGGTTTACGACAACCGTGAGGAATCCATATCGGTCGTGGACGTTCATGAACGACTTTCTGAATGTGGGATAATATCACACGATTTCGTCCCGGTGGCGAGCAGCCGACCCCTGACCAGTCCCCGGCCGAGCGGGTCGGACTCCCGCCGTGACCCGGCCGGGCGCGTCTCACAGCACGGGGTCGCTGGTCACGGATTCGTACTTGAACGTTCGTGCGTACGCGGGCGAGTGTGAGCGCAGAACTGCTCGCGGGCGTGGGGCTGTGCGAAGGCGGTTGGCCGGTCACGCGTAGCGTGAACACCCGTGAGCGCAAGAGCGCAAGCGCGACCGCGGGGAAAGGCTGGGCTGTCGCGGTCGCGGTGCAGAAGAGCGGACCCGTTTTGTACCGAATCAGTCCGTCGGGCTGATTCGGGTTTTTGGTCCAGATTTTTCGAGGAGCGGTTCGCGCAAGGCGCGAACCCGACGACGAAAAAGGTGGGTTTTAGTAGTTCTTCGCGAAGTACGCCGTCTCCTCGGCCTCGTCGCCACAGACGCCACAGGTGTCGTGGATGGGTTCCTCGTCGGGGTCGAGCGGGAGCATCACGATCTCGGCGGCGATCTGCTCTTTGATTTCGGTCTCGCAGGCCTCGTCGCCACACCAGCCGGTCTTCACGAAGCCACCGTGCTGGCCGATGGTGCCGAGGATCTCGTTGCGGCCGTGCGCCTCGTGGGTGAGTTCCTCGCGCTGCTCCTCGGCGGCGGCGTAGAGCTTCGCGTACACCGTATCGAGCGCGTCCTCGGTCGCCTCGACGAGCTCGTCGCGGGAGGCGACCTCGTTCTCCCCGTCGGGCCGGTGGACGAGCGTGACCTCTTCGTCTGCGACCTCGTTCGGGCCGACCTCGATGCGGACGGGGACCCCTTTGAGCTCCCACTCGTTGAACTTGAAGCCGGGGTTGCGCTCGTCGCGGTCGTCGAGATGGACGCGGACGCCAGCTTCGTCGAGGTCCGCGGCGAGGCCCGCACAGTAGTCGAGCACCTCGTCGCGGGTGTCCTCCTGCCAGATGGGGACGATGACGACCTGTTCGGGCGCGAGCTTCGGGGGGAGGACGAGCCCCTGGTCGTCGGAGTGGGTCATGATGAGCCCGCCGAGCGCGCGCCAGGAGAGCCCCCACGACGTGGTGTGACAGACCTGCTCCTCCTCGTGCTCGTCGCGGAAGGTGAGGTCGTACGCCTCGGCGAAGCCGGTGCCCAGATAGTGGCTCGTACACGCCTGCAGCGACTTCCCGTCCGGCATCATCGCCTCGACGGTCGTCGTGGTGTCCGCGCCGGGGAACTTGTCGTGGTCGGGCTTGCGCCCTTTGAGGCCGGGCATCGCCATGACCTCCTCGTACAGGCGGTGGTACTGCTCGAGTCGGGTCATCGTCTCGTCCCACGCCTCCTCCTCCGTCTCGTGGGCGGTGTGGCCCTCCTGCCAGAGGAACTCCTTCGTCCGGATGAACGGCTTCGTGTCGGTGGCCTCCCAGCGCACGACGGAACACCACTGATTGAGCTGGAGCGGCAGGTCACGGTGCGAGCGCGTCCACTGCGCCATGTACGGCGTGATGATGGATTCGCTCGTGGGCCGGATGGCCAGCCGCTCTTCCAGCTCGTCGTGGCCGCCGTGGGTCACCCACGCGACCTCGGGGTCGAACCCCTCGACGATGTCCTTCTCCTGTTCGAGATACGACTCGGGGATCATCATCGGGAAGTAGGCGTTCTGCGCGCCCTCCTCTTTGAACCACCCGTCGAGGTAGTTCTGGAGGCGTTCCCACAGCGCGTACCCACGGGGACGGCAGACGATGAAGCCGCCCATCGGGGCGTAGTCGGCGAGTTCGGCCTTCTGGACGACCTCGGCGTACCACTTCCCGGTGGCGTACTCCTTGCTCTCTGTGATCCCGAGCTCCTGTTCCTTCTCGGTGTCCGGTGAGTCGCTCATATCTGTGTGTGTCGGAGGCGCGGCTTAAACACGGTGCGTTTCGGTCGGCGTTCGCTGCGACGGAGGGGCTCTCGGCCCCGCTGGTGGACGCGGACGACGGCCCGGGCGTCAGTCCTCGGCGTCGACGGGCTGTTCGGACTCGAGCCCCCGGATCTCGAAGCAAGCACCCCCCTCCGAGCTCTCACCGGCGGCGACCGACCAGCCGTGGGCCTCCGCGACCTGTCGCACGATGGCGAGGCCGAAGCCCGTCCCCTCGTCGCTCGTCGTGTAGCCGGGTTCGAACACGTACTCCCGTTTCTCCGGGGGGATCCCCGGCCCGTCGTCTTCGATACAGAGCGCCCCGTCGCGCATGGTGACCCGGATCGTCACGCCGCCACCGTTCGCCTCGACCTGCTGGTCCTCCGTGGAGCCGTGCTCCACAGAATCCCCGCGAGCCTGCGAGCGGGAGCCTGTCGAACCGTGTTCGACAGCGTCCTCGTGAGCGTGCGAACGAGGGCCTGTGGAACCATGTTCCACAGCGTTCCGAAACAGGTTCTCGAAGAGCTCCTGTAGCCGACCGGGGTCCGCCGTCAGGGTGAGGTCCGTCTCGATACACAGCGTGCTGTCGGCGTGGTGGACGTTCTGCCACGCCCGGCGGGCGACCGACTCGAGCGAGACGCGCTCGGGGTCACCGGCGAGCCGGCCGGAGCGTGCCAGCATGAGCAGTTCGTCGATGAGGTCGTCCATCCGGTCGAGGGCGGCCAGCGCGTTGTCGAGGTACTCGCTCTCGTGGTCCATCCGAGCGAGTTCGATGTTCCCGCTCGCGACGGTGAGCGGGGAGCGCAGGTCGTGGCTGACGATGGAGGCGAACTCCTCTAACCGCTCGTTCTGCTGTTCCAGCCGAGCCGCCCGCTCCCGGTCGTCCGTGATGTCGACGGCGGCGCCGATGGCCCCGGTTCTCCCCGTCTCGTCGGGCAGTGGCTTCATCCAGACGTCGAACGTCCGTCCCACGAACTCCACGGAGACGTTGTGTGACTTCCCCTCCTTCGCGCGTTCGAGCCCGTCGAGGAGGGCGGGAACGTCGGCCTCGCCGATGTGGTTCCCCAGCACCTCGGGCACCGCGATCCCGAGGTGGTCGAGCCCCTTCCCCTCCGCGAGGGTGAGCCGGCCGTCGGCGTCGAGCGCGAACACCACGACCGGGAGGTTCGTGAGCAGGGTCTGGAGCCGCTCGGACTGCACCGCGAGCTCCCGTTCGTCCGCCTTCCGGTCGGTCACGTCGCGCTGGAAGACGATAACGCCGTACTCGCCGTCGACCTCCGTCGCCGCCACGGAGAGCTCGACGTGGCGGGTCGCTCCGTCCTTGCGGCGGATTCGGGTCTCGACGAGCCCCTTCGAATTCTCCCCCTTCGCGCGCCGCCGCGCCTGCTTTCGGACGCGTTCGCGGTCGTCCGGGTGGACGAGGTCGAAGGGGTTCATCGAGCGGAGCTCCTCCCGCGTGTAACCGGTCTGTTCGCAGGCGGCCTGATTGACGGTGTGGATCTCGTCGAGCGAACAGACAAACACGCCGTCGCGGCTGTGCTCGACGATCCGCTGGTAGTAGCGCTCCCGGTCTCCGTCCCCGTCGTCGCTCGCGGCCGCCGCGGTTCCCCGGTCGACGAGCGTCGCCACCCGGTCGACGAGCGTCGCCACTTCGTCGTCGGTCGAGACGGTGACCGCCCGGTCGAGCGTCGCGGCGTCCGGGTGGACGTAGAGGACGACCGGCTGGTCCGGGTCGCCGAGGAGCGGTTCGAGCGCTCCCGGCTCGATGGGCTCCGATTCGGTCAGTGCCTCGAGACCGGTACGATGGACCGTCTCGAGCGCGTCCGCGGCGCGCTCGAAGGGGAGTGCGACACAGCCGGCCCGCTGCAGTGCCACCGCTATCCGGTTCGTCTCCCCCCACGTACCGTCCACGTTCACGACGCAGACGTCCCCGTTCATACTCCTCATTCGCCGCCATCCCGTATAAGGTTGTCAGGTAATCAACAGTAGCTAGCCCCTGGGCGGTCAGGGCCGGTCCACGGTGAACGGCGAGTCCTCCTCGGTCCACGGCCAGCCGGGCAGTCGGGTCTGGAAGCCCGCAGCGAGGGCGGCGTCGAGGTCGTCCGCGCCCGCAGCGTCGCCCGCACCCCCGTGCGTGAACACGTCCGCGACGTGGAACGTGGATTCGGCGAGCAGCCCCCACGGCTCCCCGCCCGCGATGGTCGCCGCGAGTTTCCTCCCGAGGAACTCGTCGACGACGAACCCGGGGTAATCCCCCGCCACGTCGAGCTCGCGCAGGAGGCCGACGAGCGCGGCGACGTTCACGCCCACGTCGCCGTTCGCGAAGACGGCGTCCACCTCCGCGTGGTACTGCTCTTCCGTCACGTTGCCCACCTCGACCCCGAACGCGTCGCCGAGGATCTCACGGGTCTCGTTGATGAGCGGCACCACCGGCTCCCGCTCGCGAACCCACTCGTACTCCCGCTCGACGGCCGTAGGTGTCAACTCCATACCCTGTATTTGAGAAGCCTTTTATATTATCAGTGGTGTACGTCGAGGTAAGCGGGTTTTCCCGACTGTCCCGCAGTCGTCAGCGTGGACGACGGACTCTCCACGAGTATGATTCCTCATATTCCACGTGCATCGCTACCGTCCCACCGGGACACGACAGCGGCGCACCCCTGCCGGGAACCCCCGATTCTCAACTTATGAGCAACGTAGAGCGGCAACTCGAAGACATCAAAGAACAGATCGAAAGCGAAGTCCCCTCGGACATCTCCATCTCGGACGTCACGTACGAGGGCCCGAAACTGGTCGTCTACACGCGCGACCCGAAGACGTTCGCGGAGAACGGCGATCTCGTCCGGCGACTCGCCTCGAAACTCCGCAAGCGCATCACCGTGCGTCCGGACCCCGACGTGCTCTCCCACCCGCAGGAGGCGGAGGAGAAGATCATGAACGTCATCCCCGAGGAGGCGGGCGTGACGGACCTCGATTTCCACGTCGACACCGGCGAGGTCGTCATCGAGGCGGCGAAGCCCGGCATGGTCATCGGCCGACACGGCTCCACCCTCCGGGAGATCACCCAGCAGGTCGGCTGGACCCCCGAGGTGGTGCGCACCCCGCCCATCGAGTCCTCCACCGTCTCGAACGTCCGGAACTTCCTGAAACAGGAGCGCGAGGAGCGCCGCGAGATCCTCGAACGGGTAGGCCGGCAGATCCACCGCCAGGAGATGTCCGACGACGAGTGGGTCCGCATCACCACCCTCGGCTGCTGCCGCGAGGTCGGCCGGGCCTCCTTCATCCTCTCGACCCCCGAGACGCGCGTGCTCATCGACTGCGGTGACAAACCCGGTGCCGAAGGCGAGGTCCCGTATCTCCACGTCCCGGAAGCCACTCCATTAAACAGCCTCGACGCGGTGGTGCTCACCCACGCCCACCTCGACCACTCCGCGCTCATTCCCCTCCTGTTCAAGTACGGGTACGACGGCCCCATCTACTGTACGGAACCCACCCGCGACCTGATGGGGCTGCTGACGCTCGACTACCTCGACGTGGCGGCGAAGGAGGGTCGCACGCCCCCCTACGAGTCCGAGATGGTGCGCGAGGCGATCAAACACACCATTCCCCTGGAGTACGGCGACGTGACGGACATCGCCCCCGACATCAAGCTCACCTTCCACAACGCGGGTCACATCCTCGGCTCCGCCGTCTCCCACTTCCACATCGGCGATGGCCTCTACAACGTCGCCTTCTCCGGCGACATCCACTACACCGACACGCGGCTGTTCAACGGCGCGGTCAACGAGTTCCCGCGCGTGGAGACGCTCGTCATGGAGTCGACGTATGGGGGTCGCAACGACTACCAGACGGACCAGGCCGACTCCGAGGACAAGCTCATCGAGGTCATCAAGGAGACCGCGGAGGACGGCGGGAAGGTCGTCATCCCCGCGTTCGCCGTCGGCCGGTCACAGGAGATCATGCTCGTCTTAGAGGAGGCGATGCGCAACGGCGACATCCCGGAGATGCCCGTCCACCTCGACGGGATGATCTGGGAGGCGACGGCCATCCACACCACGTACCCCGAGTACCTGCGCGACGACCTGCGCGACCGCATCTTCCACGACGACGAGAACCCGTTCCTCGCCGAGCAGTTCAACCACATCGACGGCGGCGAGGAGGAGCGACAGGAGGTCGCGGACGGCGGTCCCTGTGTCATCCTCTCCACCTCCGGGATGGTCACCGGCGGGCCCATCATGTCCTGGCTCCGCCACCTCGGCGGCGACGAGCGCAACACGATGGTGTTCGTCGGCTACCAGGCGCAGGGGACGCTCGGCCGGCGCATCCAGAGCGGCTGGGACGAGATCCCGATGAACGAGCGCGGCCGCAACGGCGGTGGCCGCGGCTCCACGCTGAAGCTGAAGATGGACGTCGAGACGGTCGACGGCTTCTCCGGGCACGCCGACCGCAACGGCCTCATGAACTTCGTCCGGACGATGAACCCCCGGCCGGAGAAGGTGCTGTGTGTCCACGGGGACGAATCCTCCACGAGAGACCTCTCCTCTGGGCTCTACCACGAGTTCAACATGCGGACGTTCGCCCCGAAGAACCTCGAGACGTTCCGCTTCAAATAGTCCCGCCCGACAGCGGGGAGACGAACAGCTCCGGGGGGAGCTCGTCGACGGTGATTCCGGCTTCCGACTCCTGTCGTTTGATGCGCCTGAGCAGCGCCCGATACGTGTCGTTCTCCGCCAGCTCGCTCGTCGTGAGCGCGTCCTCGATCACCGACCGTCGTTCGACGAGCGCCGCGAGCTCTCGTTGCTCGGGGGGGAGCGTGGTTCGAGCGGCGAGCCGCGCGACGGCGTCGAGCGCGAGCGCACGGTCGAGCGGTTTCAGGAGGTAGGCGTCACACGGGGCGTCCGCGAGGCTCACGTCCGGCGTGACGGCCGTGACGAACGCGACGGGGAGGTCGTGGCCGCGCTCACGGAAGGCGGCGAGCACCTCGTCGCCGCTCATCGCGGGCATCCGGCGGTCGAGGAGGGCCACGTCAGCGTCTCCGACGGCCTCGAGCGCGGCCGCCCCGTCCGTGACGACGGTCGGCTCCGCGCTCCCCGAGAGCCAGATGCCGTAGAGCTCTGCGAGGGCTGGCTCGTCCTCGACCACGAGTACGCGGGGTCGGTCAGCGGGCATATTCGCTCATCAATGGGGAGGAGTAAATCATCATCGGCCGCAGTACCTATGGTCCCGTCACTCCTCCGTTATCCCCATGGAATCGTCTCCCGAGCGGCTGACCGACGGTGGGGGCGTCCTCGTCGTCGGCTCCGTCCCTGGCGCGGTCGCGGCCCTCCAGCCGTTCGACGCGCGCGAGGGAGACGAGCCCTCGGCGCTCGAGGCGGCCTCCTGTCTCGTGGCGACCGTGCCGCGGGCGCTGGACCTGCTCGCCACGGTGCCGTCGGTCCCCATCGTCGCCGTCGCGAGCGACGCGGACGAACTCGCGGACGCGCTCGATGCGGGCGTGACTGAGTGTCTCGTCGGCCCCGTCGACGGCCGGGAGGCCGAGCTTCGCGAGCGCGTCCGCGCGGCGGTCCGGGTCGCGGAGACCGCCACGCACGGCGAGCCCCCGACGGCGGGGTTCGACCGCTTCGCCGCGGCCGCGGTGGCACGCGAGCGGCGGGTCCTCGAACGCGTCCTCGATGCCACCCCGGTCGGCATCGTCGTCACGGACGCGGCGGGGGACCTCGTCCGGGCCAACGCCGAGGCCCAGACCATCCTCGGGCGGTCCGAGACGGCCATCGAGGCCCGGTGGCGTGACACCGAGGCGTGGGGGCTCGTCGACCGCGAGGGGGAGCCGCTCGACCGGGACGCCCACCCCATCGTCTCGGTGCTCCGGACGGAGGAACCCGCCGTCAACCGCGAGCTGGGGGTCTCACACCCCGAGCTCGGCCGGGTGTGGGTCCTCGCCAACGCCGTCCCCGTCTTCGACGCGGACGACGAGCTGGAGTTCGTCATCGGCGCGTTCCTCGACGTGAGCCAGCGCCGGCGGTTCGACGACGAGCTCCGGCTCTCCCGGGAGCGGCTCTCGGTGCTCAACCGCGTCCTCCGCCACGACATCCGAACGAAGGCGAACATCGCGTCCGGGTATGCAGAGCTCCTGCGCGAGGAGCACGACCCCGCGTATCTCGACGCCATCGAGGAAGTGGCCGACGACCTCGCGAACATCAGCGAGACGGTCGGCAACGTCGAGGCGGCGCTCTCCGCGGACGTCGAAGCGGGAGCGGTGGACCTCGCCGACCTCGTCGAGCGCTGTCTCGCGCAGGCCCGCGAGCGCTTCCCGGACGCGCACCTCGTCTCCGAGGTGGACGGCCCGCTCCCGGTCTCCGGGACTGACCATCTCTGTCTCGCCATCGAGGAGCTCATCGACAACGCGGTGCGCCACGCCGAGCACGACACGCCACACGTAACCGTCTCCGCGTCGCTCGGGGGGCTCCACGCCGAGCTCCGCGTGGCCGACGACGGGCCGGGTATCCCCGAACCGGAGCGCGAGGTCATCGAGGAGGGGACGGAAACCCCCCTCGACCACGCCAGCGGCCTGGGGCTGTGGCTCGTGAGCTGGGTCGTCTCGCGCTACGGCGGCGAGGTACGCATCGAGGACAACGACCCCGAAGGGACCGTCGTCGCCATCCGACTCCTTACGCCGTGAAGTCGGGGGCCTCGCTCGGATCGACGACCTCGCCGTCTTCGGGGTAG
Source organism: Natronomonas sp. EA1 (assembly GCF_051195035.1). Lineage (NCBI taxonomy): Archaea > Methanobacteriati > Methanobacteriota > Halobacteria > Halobacteriales > Natronomonadaceae > Natronomonas > Natronomonas sp. EA1. Next base: position 235,415 of record NZ_JBNTJV010000002.1, on the reverse strand, counting down.
ACGCCGACCTGGTCACACAGGTCCTCCAGCGGGCAGGCCTCCGGTCCCTCAAGGCATGCGGGCTTTCTGGCCGAACAGAACTCTCGTCCGAACTGGATCATCGCCGTGTGCCCGAAGCCGCATTTCTCGCCGGGGATCGCGGCCTCCAGACACTCCCGCACCGCCTCGTGGTCTGCCGTCTTCGGCGCGAGCCCCATCCGCCGGGCGATGCGGTGGACGTGGGTGTCCACGGGAAAGACCCCGGACCTCCCGCCGGCGAAGAGGAGGACGCAGTCCGCCGTCTTCGGCCCGACACCCTTCATGTCGAGGAGCGTCTTCCGCACCGAGTCGGGCTCGGTGTCCTTCACGTACGCGTCGAACTCGCGAGCCGAACCGTACGCCTCGACGATTCGTTCGGCGAGCCGGATGATGGTCTCCGACTTCCGGTTGTAGAGCCCGGCGCTGGCGATGGTGTCGGCGAGCTCTGGCTGGGCGGCGTCGGCGAGGTTCTTCGCCAGGTCCCCCTCGCCGTACCGCTCCAGCAGCGCGTCGTGAGCCGGCTGGCTCGCCTTGTCCGAGGTGTTCTGTGAGAGGACGGTGCGGACGAGACACTCGAAGGCGGGCTGGCCCCCGTACGTCTTCTGCCAGTAGCGGTCGCCCAGCCGGTCGATGATCGCCTCCGCGCGGCTAGCGTCGCCGGGCTCGAAGGCGTCGAAGCGGCCGCCTCCTGTCTCGCCACCGGAGATGTTCTCCGCGGGCTCGTCGGTCATACGTTCAAGTTGCGCGCCGCACGGAAGAGCCTACGCGCCGCGGTGATTCACTCGACGGTGAAGACGCACTCCAGATCCGCACCCGCGGCCAACGCCTCGGCGATCTCCCGGTCGATCCCCTCGGCGGCGGTGTCGGCTCCGACCAGCACGGTGCGGTCGTCGGTGTAGTCGGAGGTGCGCGCGACCAGCGAGCGGTCGTCCTCGAACGTCAGGTCGGGGTCGCCCCGCCCGACGATGGTCTGTTCGTGGCCGTCGACGCGGAGGGTGGCGGTGATGGTGGCGTCCATCGACTGGCAGGCCGTGACGAACGCGCGGTCGAAGTCCGCGGGGGTGCGGTCGGCCTCGATGCCGAGGATGCAATCTCCCGCAGGAGTGAGCCAGTCGTCGCTCGTGAGCTCCCACGTGCTCGCGTGTGCGGCGCTGACGTGTTCGTGTCCGCGTGCGTGAACGACTTCCTTCATACCCGGAGTCGGTGACGCGAGCACTTCAGCGCCACCATCGACGGCCGCTCGTTTATATACTCACACCAGACCGTGACAACTGTTCACGAGGCCCGATACGGCGGTTGGCAGGGGTTTACAGGGGTCTGAGCCACCACAACGTTTAAATGATTCAATCGAGTATGTGCAGGTACCAGAACGCGCCCGGCGTTCGGCAGTATCGTGTGCCGACCAGAATGACAGGGAACCTTGCTTGTCCGGTGGTCGCAGCCCCCAGAGAGTGGCGACTGCCGCGCGCCGGTGCGGTAATGGCATAGACAGTAACCATGGCAGAGAGCATTGACGAATCCAAGAACGTCGAACTGACAGAGGACGACCTCGAGAACAAATCCAAAGGCCAGCTCATCAAGATGGCAGGGCAGCTCCGTGACCGACGGAACGACCTGAACCAGATGGCTTCCGAGCGCGCATCCAAGCGCGACGAGCTCAACGCGAAGACGCGTGAGAAGGTCGACGAAGCCCAGGAACACCGCGAGAAGCGCGACGAGCTCAACGAGCAGGTCCAGGAGCACAAGAACAAGCGCAACGAGCTGAACGCGAAGGCCAACGAACTTTTCGACGAGGTCGACGACCTCAAGGACGACCTCGAGCTCAACGAGGGGAAGTCCGTCGACCAGCTCAAAGAGGAGATCGAGCAGCTGGAGTTCAAACAGCAGACCGAGGTCCTCTCCACGGAGGACGAGCGCGAGCTCATCGAGAAGATCGAGGAGAAGCGCGAGGAGCTGCAGGAGCGCCAGAACAAGCTCGGCCAGACCGGCGAGCTCGACGAGCTGAAAGCCGAGGCCCAGGACGTCCGTGCGCAGGCCTCCGAGCACCACCAGAAGGTGACGGAGCTCGCGGACAAGGCCCAGGAGCACCACAATCAGATGATCGAGGCCTACCGCGAGGCCGACGAGATCCGTGACGAGGCCGACGAGTGGCACGCGAAGTTCGTCGACGCGCAGGAGGCCGCCGACCGCCACCACGAGGACTTCGTCCGCGTGCAGAAGCGTCTCCGCGAGATGGACAAGAAGGAGGACGCCAAGCGCGAGGAGAAGCGCGCCGAGAAGCGCGAGGAGGCCAAGGCCGAGGCCGAGGAGATCTACCAGAAGTTCAAGGAGGGCGAGACCCTCGACACCGAGGACCTGATGAAGCTCCAGAAGACCGGGCTTCTCTAGGGCAGTTTCGACGTTCTTTCCGTTTTCTCACCCCGCCGAGTGGCGACGCTCCCGTGTCGTCCCCCACGAAGTCTTTAGCACTCCCCGCTGTAGTGGCGACCATGAGTGATTCGCCATGCCAAGCCGCCTGAGCGCTGCGGGTCGGTCGGTCGTCGTCCTCGTCGCCATCGCCGTCGGCGCGGTCGTCGGCTACGCGCTGTTCGTCGAGTTCGCGGCCGACCTCGCGGACATCCTCGGGATCCTGCTCGTCGTCGCCGTCGCGCTGCTCGCGGCCCGGGTCGGCTCCCGGGTCGCGGGCCGATGGTTCCCGGGGTACACCGTCGCGGAGGTCGCCGTGGAGGGCCCGATCACCCGCGATGGCGGCGGGGGGTTCCCCACCGCACCCATCGGCGAGAGCGCCGACGACATCGTCGAGCAGTTCGACAAGGCGAACGAGGACCCGAACGTGCAGGCGCTGCTCGTGAAGCTGAACACGCCGGGCGGTGAGGTCGTACCGAGCGACGACCTCCGGCGGGCGGCCGAGCGGTTCGACGGCCCCACCGTCGCGTACACCACCGACATCTGCGCCTCCGGGGGGTACTGGATCGCCTCGGGCTGTGACGAGCTGTGGGCCCGGGAGGGCTCCATCGTCGGCTCCATCGGGGTGCGCGGCTCCCGTCCCAACGTCTCCGGCCTGATGGAGAAGCTCGGCATCGACTGGGAGCAGTTCACCGCGGGGGCGTACAAGGAGGCCGGCTCCCCCTTCTCCGAGCTGGACGAGGGGGAACGCGACTATCTTCAAGGGATCATCGACGGCTACTACGACGAGTTCGTGGAGACCGTTGCCGAAGGGAGAGGGATGGACCCCGAGGCCGTCCGCGACACCGAGGCGCGGGTCTACCTCGGCGAGGACGCCCTCGAGCTGGGACTCGTCGACGGCATCGGCACCGCGGAGGACGCCGAGGCGCGCATCGACGAGCGCATCGACGGGGAGGTCGTCGTCCGGCAGTTCCAGACGGAGCGGGGGCTCGCGGCCCGACTGCGCGGCGGTGCGGCGCACGTCGCCTACGCGCTCGGGGCCGGCATCGCCTCCCAGTTCGACGACAGCGAGGTTCGGCTCTGACCCGCCGCCGGGCGACTGAGCTTTTTTTATCCGTGGCCGTGTTCCACCGAGTGTGAGTACGCTGGTGCTGTGTGTCGACCGGGAGGGGGCAGCCTCGGGGCCCGTCGTCGGCTGGGAGGCCGTCCGGGCGCTCGTCACCGATCTGGGTATCGAGGACCCCGAGGACTCGCGGGTCAACTGCCTGCTCGAAGCCCTCCGCGTCACCCGCGATCTGCGCGACGAGAACGACGACCCCGTCGTCGCCGTCGTCTCGGGGACCGGTGACGACGTGAACACCGACCGCAGCGTCGCCCGGCAGGTCGAGACCCTCCTCGAACGCCACCCCGTGGACGCCGCCGTCGTCGTCATCGACTCCGCTGACGACGAGCGCCTGCTTCCCATCATCGAGTCGCGCGTCCGGGTGGACGCCGTCGACCGGGTGGTCGTCCGCCAGAGCCACGACATCGAGTCCACCTACTACCTGCTGAAGCAGTTCATGGCCGACGAGGAGCTCCGCAGCACCCTGCTCGTCCCGCTGGGTGCGGCCCTGCTCGCCTTCCCCATCCTCCTCCTCGTTGCGGACTCGCTGACCGTCTCGCTGGCGGCCATCGCCGCCGTCATCGGCCTCTTTTTCCTCTACAAGGGGCTCGGCGTCGACGATCTCGTCTCCGAGCTCCCGACGCGCGTCCGCGACGCCTTCTACTCCGGACGAGTGTCGCTCGTCACCTACGTCATCGGCGCGGGGCTCTCGCTCGTCGGCCTCTTCGCGGGCGTCATCGGCGCCCGTCCCTACGTGGAGCCGCTCTCGGAGCCCCAGCTCTTTCTCGGCGCGATGCGCTTTCTGTTCGACGCCGTGCCGTGGCTCGCGACCGCGGCGCTCGCCGCCTCCACGGGCCGGCTCATCGACGAACTGCTCGCGGACGAGGGGGTCGGCTCCGCACTGCTCAACCTCCCCTTCGGCGTCGTGAGCGTGGGGCTCGTCGTCCGCGGCTTCTCCGCCTACTTCCTCGAACGCGCGGGGGTCATCGCCCCGCTCACCGTCCCGCCGCTCACGCTCGGGCCCGTCTCCGTCGCCGGGCTCACCCTCTCCATCTGGTCGCGGCTCGCCGTCTTCGTCGTCGCGGGCATCGCCGTCAGCCTCGTCGGCGTCCGGTTCGCCACCTACGTCAGCGGCCGGATCCCGACGACCGAGCCGTGAGAACGGAGCCGTTATCCCGTCTTCTCCTAAGATAGAGGCATGAACGACGGTGCGTGGGTGAGCCTCTTCTCGGGCGGGAAGGACTCCTCGTGGGCGCTGTATCGGGCGCTCGAGGCGGGACTCCCGGTCGAGCGCCTCCTGACGGTCCACCCCGACGGCGATTCGTACATGTACCACGTCCCCGAGACGAGCCTCGCCACGCTCGCGGCGGAGGCCATCGGCATCCCCCTCGTGGACGTCTACCCCGACGACTTCCGGGCCGATGACGCCGCACACTCCGGCGAGCAGGGCGACATGGAACTGGAACCCCTCGAACGCGCGCTGGAAGAGCTTTCCGAGGAGCTCGGCGGGCTCGGCGGCGTCACCGCGGGGGCCATCGAGTCGGAGTACCAGACCTCCCGCATCCAGGGGATGTGCGACCGGCTCGACTGTGAGCTGTTCGCCCCGCTCTGGCAGGAATCTCCCGAGGACCTCGCGGAGGAAATGCTCGAGGCCGGCTTCGAGATCACGATCATCCAGGTCGCGGCCTACGGGCTGGACGAGTCCTGGCTCGGGCGCACGCTCGACCGCGAGGCCATCGCGGAGCTGAAGGAACTGAACGAGGAGTACGGCGTCCACCTCCTGGGCGAAGGCGGCGAGTTCGAGACGTTCGTCGTCGACGGCCCGCACATGGACCAGCGCATCGCCCTCGAATACGAGACGGAGTGGGAGGGGAATCGCGGGCGGATTCGGGTGACCGACGCGCGACTCGAAGGTTAGCTCCCGTTCGTCAGCTGTGAGTGCGCGCCGATGAGCGCGCCCGCCAGGTCGATGTTCGCGATGTGGGTCTCCTCGTCGATGATGGAGTCGTGGATTTCACAGTCCTCGACGGTGGCGTCGGGGAAGATGAGCGACCCCTCCAGCGTGGAGTCCTTCACGTGCGCGCCGGACATGACGTGGACGTTGCCGCCGATGGTGGAGTTCTTCACGGTGGCGTCCTCCGCGATGACGGAGTCTCCATTCAAGGCCCACGCGACGGCCTCGAGATACGACTCGGGCGTCCCGATGTCGAACCACGCCTCCTCGAACGGGAAGGCGTACACCTCGTCGTGCTCGACGAGCCACTGGATGAACCAGCCGGGCTCGTCGGGGTTGTTCCCGCCCTCCAGATACTCGCCGAAGCGCAGCGCCTCCTCGGGGAAGGCGTAGCAGGCGATGGAGACGAGGGTGCTGTTGGGGTCCTCCGGTTTCTCCTGGAAGTCGACGACCTGGTCGCCCGCCAGCTCGACGAGGCCGTAGGATTTCGCCTTCTCCTTCGACCCCACGTCGTAGGCGGCGAGGCTCGGTGCGCCCTTCGTCTCGAAGAAGTCGATGAAGTCGGCGAGTTCGAAGCCGATGAGGTTGTCGCCGGCGACGACGAGCAGGTCGTCGTCGACCCCCTCGCGCTCGACGAGCTGGGCGAGCGCGCCGACGACGCCGAACTTCTCGTCTTCGTGGGTCGTCTCCTCGATGGAGAGCCGGGGTTTCTCGAACCGTGACTCGGCGAGATACGTCTCGAACTCCTCGGCGAACGCCTCGTTCGTGGAGACGTAGACGTCCTCGATGCGGTCGTCGGCTTCCAGCTCGGCGAAGATCCGCTCGATGACGGTGGACTCACCCACCGGCAGGAGCATCTTGGGCCGATGTTTCGTGATCGGCCAGAGGCGGGTGGCGTACCCCCCTGCGAGAACGACTGCGTGCATGACCGAAGGTCCCAGCGTGGCGGTATGTGCTTTTTCCTTCAGTACCGGCGGTGTCTGCCGCGTGTCTGACGTACCCTTTTCATGGATGGGAACGCAATCGAACGCATGACCAGCCTTACGGAGGTCTATGAAGGGGGCGCAGGCGGGGCCGACCTTCGGCGGCTGTATCTCGGCGTCGGTCTGTTCCTCGTCGGTGCGATCCTCACCGTCAGCGGCATCGTCTTCGGCACGAGCGCGGGGGTGGCGAGCGCCCTCGGGCTGGGCGTGTTCGAGGCCCGCGAGCTCGCCGGCATCTGTGCGGGCATCGGCCTCCCGGCGACGTTCCTCGGGGTCGTCACCGTCCTCCCGCAGGCGGGGCTCCGGCTCCGGGCCGTCGCGGTCTCCGGGTCGGCGGTCGCCCTCGCCGGCGTCGTCGCCTTCACCGCCGTCTACCCGAGCCAGTGGTACGGCATGGCGACGGACTACACCCTCCCCGTCGTCGCCATCTACTTCCTCGGCACCATCACGACGTTCTGGTGTCTGTTCGTCGCCGTCGCGAACTTCAAGACCCGGAACGACCCCGGCGGCACCGTCCGCCTCGAGATCACGAAGGAGGGGCAGACGAAGGTCGTCGAGGTGTCGAACGACAAACTGAAACAGGGGCTCGGCGGCATCGGCCTGCTCGGGGCGACCCCCGACGGCTCCGCGGAGACGCAGACGGGCGGGACGGCGCAGTCGGGCGGCCAGCCGGGGGGAACGGCCCAGACGGACGGTGCGGGCGCGGTCGCCGCCCCCGGTCGCCCCCGGCAGGCCCCCGACATTCAGGACGACGCGGAACTGCTGGAGGACCCGCGACCCGAACCCCGCGGTGACGTCTACTGCGGCAACTGCGAGCACTTCAGCTACCTCCGAACGGAGGAGGGGCTCCAGCCCTACTGTGGGCTCCACACGGAGACCATGTCGGACATGGACGCCTGCGACGAGTGGTCGCCGAACAACTGACTCATTCGACCGACTCGACGACGTTCCTGACGCGGTCCCAGTGGCTCCCCTTCCAGAAGTGCTGTCCACAGTCCGTACACCGCCAGACGGCGGTCTCCTCGGGGCTGGGGGCGTAGTCGGGCGTCCGGTCCTCGGGGGCGACCCGCTCGACCGGGCCGTTACACGCCCCGCAGCGTCCCGGCTCGTCGGCGAGCACGAGCTGGATACCCGCCGCCTGTAGCTCCGCGAGCTGGCCGTCCACCTCGCGTTCGGTGAGCAGGATCGCGTCCTCGGCCCGCGCCGCGAGCTGTCGGTCGCGCGTGACGAGCGTGCGCCCCTCCCCGCGGGCCCACGCGAGCAGCCGGTCGTCGTCCTCGATTCCCCGGTCGAGCGCGTAGGCCGCGTCGTACCCGCACATCCGCAGGTAGACGGCGAGCTTCCCGCACATCGCGTCGAGCAGGAAGCTCACAGGCCGAGGAACGCCGCGACCCCATCGGAATCGCGGGTGTTGAGCACGTCGTCGGGCTCGGCCCAGCCACGCCGGGCGGTGTGGACGCCGAACCGCATCAGCCCGTAGTTCCCCGGGCGGTGGGCGTCGGTGTTGACCGCGATGGTCGCCCCCTGCTCGATGGCGGCCTTGACCAGGCTCCCCGAGAGGTCCAGTCTCGAGGGGTTGGCGTTGATCTCGAGGGCCACGCCGTGGTCGGCGGCGGCCGCGGCGACGGCGTCGATGTCGATGTCCAGCCCCTCGCGCTGGTTGAGCAGTCGGCCGGTGGGGTGGCCCAGCACGTTCACCTCGGGGTGTTCGATGGCGGTGACGAGGCGGTCGGTGCCGTCCCCGTCGAGGCTCGCGTGCGGCGAGGCGACCACGCAGTCCAGCTCGGCGAGCACGTCGTCGCCGACCGAGACGGTGCCGTCGGGGGCGATGTTGGCCTCGACGCCGGTGAACACCCGGAGCTCCGTCCCCTCGGCGGCCTCGCGCACCGCCTCGATCTGGTCGCGGAGCTCCTCGTCGTCCAGTCCAACGCCGCCGACCATCCCCGGCCCCGTCGCGTGGTCGGTGATGGCGAGGTAGTCGTATCCACGGTCTTCGGCCCCCTGAATCATCTCCGCGACCGTGTTGTTCCCGTCGGAGAACTCGGTGTGGAGATGCAGGTCGCCGCGAACGTCGGCCTCCTCGATGAGCGACGGGAGGGTTCCGTCCGCCGCGGCCTCGACCTCCCCTCGGTCCTCCCGGAGCTCCGGCGGTATCCACGGGAGGTCGAGCGCCTCGTACATCGACTCCTCCGTCTCGCCGGCGACCCGCTCGCCGACGCGCTGGCCCGCGTCCGGGTCCTCTACGTCCGAGATGTCGAACACCCCGTACTCGTTCATCTTCAGCTCGCGGTCGATGGCCCGGTTCCGGAGCTTGACGTTGTGGTCCTTGCTCCCGGTGAAGTACTGGAGGGCGGAGCCCCACTCGTCGGGGGTCACCACCCGCAGGTCGACCCGGACGCCGTCCACGCGGATGGAGGCCTTCTTCGTCCCCGCCTCGATGGTGTCGCTCCCCGACCCGAACGCGAGCAGGGCGTCGACGACGGCCTCGGGGTCGGCGCTCGCCGTGAGCACGTCCACGTCGCCGATGGTGGCCCGCCAGCGCCGCAGCGACCCCGCGGTCTCCACCTGCGAGACGGCCTCGCAGTCGCCGAGATGCGCGACGACCCGGTCCGCGAGCGGCCGGGCCTCCCCGATGAGCTCTCGCTCCCTGGACTGGCGGGCGAACGGGATGTTCTCGAGGATGTTCTGTTCGGTCTTCTCGCCGAACCCCTTCACCTCCTGTATCTCCCCGGCCTCCGCCGCGGCTTCCAACTCGTCGAGCGTCGTGATGCCGAGCGCCTCGTAGAGGTCACCCACCGTCTTCGGCCCGACCCCCTCGACGGCCGTCAGCTCCTCCATCTCGACGGGAAGCTGGTCGCGTAACTCTTCGAGCTCCTCGATCTCCCCCGTTTCGAGATACTCCACCACCTTCGCGGCGATGGCCTCGCCCACGCCGTCGATCTCCTCCACCGCCTCCTGCCCGCCGCGCTCCGCGAGCGTCTCGATGGCGACGGTGTGGCCGCGGATGTTCTCCGCGGCGCGGCGGTAGGCGCGGGGGCGGTACTCGTCGTCCATCGCGTCGAGGAAGTCCGCCATCGCCTCGAACTGCGCGGCAACCTCCGCGTTCCGGCTCATACCCGCGGCCCCCCGTCGTGGCCGAGCACCTTCTTCAGGAAGTTCATCCAGCGCTTCTGGTCGGCCACCTCCTTCGAGTCCGCCTCGGTCTGGATGTCCGTCCCCCGCTTGAGCCCCTCCAGCGCGTTCAGCGCCCGGTCGATCCCGATGATGGATTTCGCGAGCTCCTCCCCCTCCTCGTAGGAGACCTCGTTGTCTTCGATCTTCGAGACGCGCTCGATGCGCTCGCGCCGGAGGTTCTTCTTCGCCTGCTGGACCCGCTCCTCCTCGCCGGCCGGGATGGTGTCCCGGCGTTTGATCTCGAAGACGAACTCCCGGAGGTTCACCTCCTCACCCTGCACCTCGATGACGTCGGGGATGGCAGCGCCCACCGTCGCGCTCTCGCGGTTCACCCGTTCGAGCAGCGACTTGCGCTGGTGTTCGTTCATGGTTTCTCTTGGGACGGCTGGCTTGAAATAGCCTCACGTTGCTGGTGTTTTGTTGGGTTGGTGGGTTGGTGTGAGCCGTCGTCACTGCGACCGCCCGGATGTGTTGTTCGACCGCGGGAAACGGGTCCGCCAACACCACCTCGAAAGCCCCCGGACGCTCGACTCGGTACGGCGGGCGCGCTCCTCGTCGCTCGCTACGCTCGCTCCTGCGGTGCTCCCCCGTCCGTTCCTTCGCCGAGCGTCCGGCCCCTTTCAGTCCCACCCGGGGTCGATTGGCAGGCCAGCCACCGAGAGTCGGCTGGTCGGCCAGCCACCGCGGGTGGGACTGAAAGGGGCGGCTGCGCGGCGGCTCCGCCGCCGCGATTTGCCGGGGCTTTCGAGGTGGTGTTCACGGCTGTCGTCGCGGTGTCTGTGACGGTAACGCTCCAGTCCGTTCCCGTATGGCCTCGGAAGCAAAATCAGCATGAGAGCAACCCAAACCCCTTTGCGGTCACCGTCTTAAGAGAGGACAATGGCGACGTGTGAGGTGTGTGGCAAGCATATCGACTTGCCGTACAACTGTCGGCGGTGTGGGAACGCCTACTGCGCCGAACACCGGCTGCCGGAGAACCACTCGTGTGCGGGACTCGACGAGTGGAACGACCCCGCGGGTGTGTTCGAATCCGACCGGCAGGCGAAACGGCGCACCTCCCGGCTGAACCTCGAGACGGGGCCGGGCGGCCCGCTCTCGTATTTCAGAGGCAATCTCGCGTACACCTTCCTCGCGATCATGGTCGTGACGTTTCTCCTGGAGTGGATCTCCCTCCTCTTCTTCGGGCGACAGACGTTCTCCGCGCTGTTCACGCTCTCCTCGGCGCACCCGGAGTATCTCTGGACGTGGATCACCTCCGTCTTCGCCCACTCCCCCTTTACGTTCACACACCTGTTCGGGAACGGGCTCGTGATGTTCTTCTTCGGGCCGTTCCTGGAGAAGCGCATCGGCTCGAAGCGCTTTGCCCTGCTGTTCCTCGGCGGGGGGATCATCGCGGGGCTCGCCCAGATCGGCGTGGGGCTCGTGCTCGGGAACTCCACGGCGGTGCTCGGGGCGTCGGGTGGCATCATGGCGATGCTGGCCGTCCTCACCGTCCTGAACCCGGACCTGAAGGTGTACCTCTACTTCGTCCTCCCCATCCCCATCTGGGTCCTCACCGGCGGCTACGCCCTGCTCTCCATCGCGGGGGTCCTCTCCACCGGGAACGCGCTCGGCGGGAACATCGCCCACGCCGCGCACCTGATGGGGCTCGTGGTCGGGTTCTTCTACGCCTACCACATCAAAGACGAGGTGAGCGCCCCCAGTCAGTTCCGTCTCGGCGGTGGGGGTGGCGGGATGGGCGGTCCCGGCCGGCGGTTCTGAATGGAACCCGCGCACCCGGAGTTCGTCCCCGACGCCTCGCTCTCGCGGGAGGAGATGGAGTCGCTCCAGCGTGAGGTCGCCGCTGCAGCCGTTTTCGATGACGACCTCGACCTCCCCGAGCGCCCGCTCGTCGCAGGGGTCGACCAGGCCTTTCGTGATGAGGAGGCCGTCTCGGCCATCGTCCTCTGGCGCGACGGCGCGGTGGTCGAGAACGTCCACGCCGTGACCGAGTTGGAGATTCCCTACATCCCCGGTCTGCTCTCCTTCCGCGAGGGTGGGCCGATCCTCGCGGCGTTCGAGAACCTGGACCACGACCCCGACCTCGCGCTGTTCGACGGCTCGGGTCGCATCCACTTCCGGCATGCCGGGCTGGCGACGCACATCGGCGTCATCCTCGACATCCCTTCCATCGGCGTCGCCAAATCCCTGCTCTGTGGCACCCCCACGGAGTCCGTCGATGGTCTCCCGAAGGGTGCGTGCGTCCCCATCGAGGCCGACGCGACGGTGGACGCGCCCGAGGGGACCGTCATCGGCTACGCCTATCAGAGCCGGCAGTTCGACTCGGGGAGGATCAATCCCCTCTACGTCTCGCCGGGTCACCGCGTCTCCGCGGAGACGGCGGTCGACCTCGTGGAGGCCTGCGGGGGCGAGTACAAACTCCCGGAGCCGACGCGGCTCGCGGACAGGTACGCGGACGAGATGAAATGACGGGGAACGACGCGCGCATCGAGGAGATTCACGCCCACCTGCAGGCGACGGCGACGCTCCCCGTCGAGACGCGGGCGAGCCAGTGGCTCGGGGAGGCGGAGGCCATCGCCGCGGATGCCCGGCACTGCGAGGGTGCGGCACTCGAAAAGCGGGTGGGACAGCTCCAGCACCTGCTGTCGAACGTCGGCGACGTGGAGCACGAGGAGGCTCGCGCGCACGTCGAGGCGGCGCGAGAGGCGACGGAGACACTGGCGTCGGAGTTGGGAGTGACCGACAGTTCCTAATCCCGCGCCTTCGACGCGCGAGTATGAACCGGACGGTACTCGCCACGGGCTGTTCTTCCGGCATCGGTCGCGCGACGGCCGAGGTCTTTCTCGACGAGGAGTGGACGGTGTACGCCACGGCGCGTGACACCGACGATATCGCCGACCTCGATGAAAAGGGCGCGGTCGTCGCCGAGCTCGACGTCACCGACGAGAAACAGTGCAAGACGGTCGTGAACGAGGCCGTCGCGGAGACGGGGCGACTGGACGTGCTCGTCAACAACGCGGGGTACGGCCAGCACGGCCCGCTGGAGGACCTGCGGACGAAACACCTCCACGAGCAGTTCGACGTGAACGTCTACGGCCCGCACCGGCTCACGCGCGCCGCGCTCCCGCACATGCGCGAGGCCGAGGAGGGGACCATCATCAACGTCTCCTCCGTCGCGGGCCGGGTCGCGGTGCCGGGGATGGGCGCCTACTCGGGCTCGAAGTTCGCGCTGGAGGGGATGAGCGACGCGCTCCGCAACGAGGTGTCCGGCTTCGGCGTCGACGTGGTGCTCGTCGAACCCGGCCCGGTCGAGACCGAGTTCCGGAACCGCGTGGGCGAGGAGCTGAAGAAGTACGACCGCACCGAGGCCTACGAGAACCTCTACGAGATGCAGGAGGACGCGGGGCTCCTCTCGGGGCAGTCGAGCCCCTTCGCCTCCACTGCGGAGGAGGTCGCGGAGGTCATCCTGGAGGCGGGCGTCTCCCCGGACCCGAAGCCGCGGTACGTGGTCGGGGGGTTCGCGCAGGCGGTGCTCTACACCCGGCTGCTCCCGGCAACGATTCGAGACAAACTCTTTGGGCTGTTCCGCACGATTAGCTGAGAGAGCGAGCGATGATTCGAAACCGGGACGCGCTCGAACGGTCGCGGGCGCACGTGACGGCACTGGAGTGTCTGGAAGCCGCGCTCGCGGCCGCGGACCCCGAACTCGCGGTCGAGGACGCGGTCTGGTACGACGGCGCGGAGCTGCGCGTGGACGGGACGGGGTACGCCCTCCCGGAGCGCGTCCTCGTCGTCGGCGCGGGGAAGGGGGTCGTGAAACTGGTCCGGGGACTTCAGCCCGTGCTGGCGGCGGCCCCGGTCGAGCTGGACGGGGTCGTCGTCGCCGACGAGCCCGCGGAGCTGGACGGGGTCGAGGTGGTCGTCGGGGGCCATCCCGTCCCGAACGAGGGGAGCGTCGCGGGCGGGGAGGCGATACTGGAGGCGCTCGCCTCGGCCGATTCGGAGACGCTCGTGCTCGCCTGCTTCACCGGCGGCGCGAGCGCGCTCTGTGAGGTGCCCGGGGGTGACCTCACCATCGACGACGTGCGCGAGGCCACGCAGGGGCTGCTCGACGCGGGCGCGCCAATCGAGGCGACGAACGCCGTCCGCAGACACTGCTCGCGGGTGAAGGGCGGGCGGCTCGCCGCGACCGCGGGCGAGGCGCGGGTGGTGGGCCTGCTCATCTCGGACGTGGCGGGCGACGACCCCGCGGTCATCGCCTCCGGCCCCGTCGCGGGTGACCCGACCACCTATCGGGACGCGCTCGACGCCCTCGACAAGTACGGAGTCGAGGCGCCGGCGGTCCGTGCGCACCTCGAGGCCGGCGTCCGTGGCGACCACGGGGAGACCCCGGACGCCATCGCCGTCCCCACGCACGTCCTCGCGTCCGCGCGCACGACCACGGACGCGGCCCACCGGCGCGCCAGCGAGCGCGGCTACGCCACCTGCGTGCTCACGACGCGCCTGCGCGGGGAGGCCCGGGGCGTCGCCCCCGTCTTCGCCGCCATCGCGGAGGAGCTGGACGCGAACGACGACCCAGTCGAGACCCCCGCCGTCGTCCTCGCCGCGGGGGAGACCACGGTGCGCGTGACGGGTGACGGCGTGGGTGGCCCGAACGGGGAACTCGCGTCGGCCGTCGCCCCGCATCTCCCCCCGCGTGCGGCGTTCGCCGCCATCGACACCGACGGGAAGGACGGGAGCGCCGAGCACGCGGGGGCCATCGTCGGGCCCGGCGAGGTGACCGTGGGGGAGGCGGAGGCCGCCCTTCGAGAGAACGATTCACACACGCTGCTCGCGGACTGTCTCGTCGACACCGGCGGCGCGACGGGGACGAACGTGAACGACCTCGTCGTGCTCGTGGTCGAACAGTAGTTCTCGTTTTCGCGGTCGTGCTCGTTTTTGCGGTCGGCCCCCTCGTCGAATCCTAGCGCAGGCAGGCGGCCACGACCCGGAGCACGTCGTCGCCGGCCACCTCGTCCGCGAACAGCGGGACCCGTTTTACGGTGTGCCCACGGAAGACGTTCTGCGCTTTCTGGAGGGCTCCCCGCTGGACGTTCCACCGCCGCTGGCAGAACTCACAGTTCTCCAAGTCCGGGGAGACGAACCACTCGGGGTCCACCTCCGCCACCTCCGCGAGCGGCTGCATCACGCGGTTCACGATGACCGTCCCCACCGGAATGCCGAACTCCCCCAGCCGAGCGATGAGCCGCTCCGACTCGAGGACGGACATCTCCTCGGGGATCATGACGACCCGGAAGTCCGTCCGGGAGGGGTCCTGTAACGCATCCCGCAGGCGTTCGACCCGCTGGGAGAGGGTCCGCAGGTCGTCCATCCCCTCGTCGATGTCCTCCTCGTCCATCCCGCCCGCGCCGAACATCCCACCGAGGGAGCCGAGCATCCCCGAAAAGCGCTCCTTGAGGGCCATGATCCGCCCGACCATCGTCTCCATCACGTCCGGCAGCTCCAGGAGCCGGAGGGTGTGACCCGTCGGCGCGGTGTCGACCACGACCCGCTCGAACCGCGTGTCGTCCATGTATCTGAGGAGCAGTTGCATCGCCGCGGCCTCGTCCGCCCCGGGCATCGCGCCCGACACGTCACCCCCGAGCAGCTGCTCGAGCCCCCCGAGGGTCGCGCCCCCCTCGCCGAACGGCCCCCCGGACATCGCCTCGGGGTCGATCTCCGCGGCGTAGAGGGGAATGTCGTCTCTGATTTGCCCCGGCTCCGCGGGAATGGGCGTCTGGAGGATATCCGAGAGGGAGTGCGCCGGGTCCGTGGAGACGACGAGCGTGGGGACGCCGTCCTCCGCGCTCGCGAGGGCCGTCGCCGCGGCCATGGTGGTCTTTCCGACCCCGCCTTTCCCCCCGTAGAGGACGTACTCCGGGGCGTCGATGGGGGCCGTGTCGAGGCTCTCGACGGCTTCCACGTCGATTTCGCTCATTGATGATGTGTCGTGGACAGGGTGTTGTCTATCCGTCGGTCTCTTTTTTGATTCGCTACTCGTTCCGCTGGCTCTCGTTTCGATGCAGAGGCGACCTGCAAAGCCCTCGCTTGATTCGTCTTCGTGACCGCGACCACCTGCAAAGCCCTCGCCCGCTCGCGCACCGTGACTTGCTGCGCGCTTCGCTCACTTCGTTCGCTCCAGTGCTTGCGTCGTCACGGCACGCGACCGGACTCGCCCTTTGCGAGTCCACCAGGACCGCACAGCACCGCACCAGCCCTTCCCCGGGCCGTCCGCGTTCGCGCGACCTGCGCTCACGCGGACGACCGGCCGTGTGGCTCTTTCAGTCGAAATACTCGGCCAGCCGGTCCGCGGCCTCCTCGACGCGCGGGGTCACCAGCGCAAAGCGAATCCAGTCCGTTCTGGTCTCCCCGAAGCCCTCTCCGGGCATCCCGGCGACTCCGGCATCGTCGATGAGCTTTTTCACGTTCTCGAGGGTGCCAGGGAAGCCGTCGAACCGCGCGAGAACGTAGAACCCGCCCTCGGGGGTCATGTACTCGGCACCGGCCGCGTCCAGGGCGTCGGTGAAGGTGTCGACCCGGTCCGCGAGCAGGCGGTTGCTCTCCGCGTAGTAGCTCTCGGGCGTCTCCCGGAGCGCCCGGAGCGCCGCGACCTGCGCGGGCCGCGAGCAGGCGACGTTGACGAGCATGTGCCGGGTCTGGGCCGCGTCGATGAGATGCTCGGGGAGGATAGCGTACCCCACCCGAATCCCCGTGGCGGCCATCGATTTCGAGAAGGAGTTGGTGACGACGCGGTGCTCCGACTCGATGTCGAGCAACGAGAAGAACTGGCCCGAGTAGTCGTACGTCTCGTACACCTCGTCCGAGAGCAGGAGGGCGTCGTGGGCCTCGGCGATCTCGAGGAGTTCGCGTTTCCGCGCCTCGCCGTAGACGGTCCCGGTGGGGTTGTTCGGGGAGTTCACGACGATGATGGCGGTGTCGTCGCTCGCGGCCTCCTCGACCGAAGCGGGGTCGAGATATCCCTCGTCGTCGGCCGCGACGAACCGGGGTTCAGCATCCAGCATCCGCGTTCGCCCGGAGTAGTAGGGGTACACCGGGTCGGCGAGGATGACCTCGTCCCCGTCGTACGTGCGCAGGCCGCAGGCCATCGCGAGGTAGTTCGCCTCGCCCGCACCGTTCGTGACGATGACGCGCTCGACGTCGACGCCCTCGCGGGCCGCGATTTCCTCCCGAAGCTCGCCGAGCCCTGCGCTCTGGGCGTACTGGTACTCTGAGACGGGGCGGTCGGCGTACTCCCGGAACCCCTCCCGGAGCGCGGCGGGGGGTTCCCAGTCGGGGTCGCCGGAGACCATATCCACCACGTCGCTATCGGCCGAATCGGCGTAGGCCATCACGTGGAAGAACAGCGGCCGGTCGTCGTCCATACCCTCGCTTCGAGGGCGACCCCCCTCGGTGTTTCGCTCCCGGGTGGATTCTTTGCCCCGGCAGTCCTCCTTCGCGTATGGCCGACGACACCGACACCGACGACATCGGGACCCCCATCGAGGAACGCATCGGGCGCGTCCTCCGCGAGCGCGGCGAGACGCTCGCCACCGCGGAGTCCTGTACGGGCGGGCTCATCGGCTCGCTCATCACCGACGTGCCGGGCGCTTCGGACTACTACGACCGGACGTTCGTCACCTACTCCTACGAGGCGAAGATGGACTCGCTCGGCGTCTCCCGCGAGGCGCTCGACGACCACGGGGCGGTCTCCGAACCCGTGGCTCGCGAGATGGCATCGGGAATCCGTGACCGCGCCCGCACCGACTGGGGGGTCGCCACCACCGGTATCGCCGGCCCGGACGGCGGCACCGACGCGAAACCCGTCGGGACGGTGTTCATCGGCGTCGCCCACCGCGGCGAGTGGGGGGCTGGCGACACCTGGACGGCCGTCGAGCGATACGAGCTCTCCGGCACGCGCACGGAGATCAAGGGGAAGATCGCCCGGCAGGCGCTGTACGACCTGCTCGAAGCGGTGGAAAACGCTTAGGGGCGGGCCTCCGAGGTGGGAGCGTGAACAAGAAAGGCCACGTCCTGAACGGCTTGCTTCTGGGTATCGGGCTGGGCTACGTTCTGAAGCCCGCGGGCGACCTCGATACCCTCTACACCGTCGCCGCGGTCACCGTCCCCGTCGTCCTCGGGGCGCTGTTCCCCGACGTGGACACCGCGTTCGGCAAACATCGGAAGACGCTGCACAACCTCCCCGTCCTCGCCGTCTTCCTCGCCTTCCCCGTCTACTTCGGCAACCTCGACTGGGTCTGGCTCGGCGTCCTCACCCACTACGTCCTCGACATCGTGGGCTCGCGCCGGGGCATCGCGCTGTTCTATCCCCTCTGGACGAAGGAGTTCGGCTTCCCGACCGGCGTGACGACCTCCAGCAAGTACGCCGACGCGGTGACGCTCGTCATCACCGGCCTCGAACTCGCGGCGGCGGCGGTCCTCGTCCACGTCGTCCCGGGCCTGCTCCAGGACGTCCTCGCCGCGCTCCCGATTCAGTAGACCGAGATGTCGTCGAACGCCCCGTCGTAGGCGACGTGGTCGGGGTGCGTCGGCTCCATCCCCTGCAGAAACAGTCGATCCGCTTTCTTCCACGTGTTCTCGTACCCGAGGTGGGCGAACTCCGCGTGTCGCCGGAGGGTGTGGAGGGGGCCGTCGCGGTGGTATACCCTCCGGGGCGCGCCCGCTTTGATGGCCGCGACGAACTCCTCGCTCGTCTCGAACGACTCCTCGAAGCTCGTCCACACCTCGCCGATCGTCCGGCGCATGTGCGCGTACGAGGAGCCGAACGCCGGGAGCCCGGTTTCCCGTGCGAGCTCGCGGGCGCGCTCGTTGTCCGCCTCGCGGTGTTTGGGGTTGTACACCTCGATGGCGTCGACCTGGTCGCGGTAGGTCGCGAGGTCCCCCGCGTCGAAGGAGACGGTGAGGAACTCCGGGTGGGGGATACACACCGCGGCGTCCTGGCGGTCGAGTTCGGCCATCGCCCCCTCGAGGGTGATGAAATCGGGCACCGGCTCGCTCAGGCCGAGCGCGAGCACGTGCTTCCGTGAGCGCCAGTCACCCGTGAAGATCTCGCGGGCGGGGACGACGAGCAGGTCCTCGTCGGAGAAGCGCCGTGCCCGCGCCCGGATCGCGGGGAGTCGTTCGAAGTGGGGCGCGTAGACGAGGGCGTCGAGCCCCCGGCGTTTCGCGCGTGCCACGACGCGCTCGTCGAGAACCTTCACGTGCATGTCGACGCGAAACTCGCCCGTCACACCTGAACTGTCCCGCGTCGCCGATTTATCGGTTCTGGTCCGTCTCCACTCCGTTCTTTCACCGAAATTGGAAAACGATTTTATGTAGCGGCGGCTTTCGGACGCTCATGTGGACGTGTGCTATCGACGGCTGTGGACGTGAGACGGGCGGCCCCGAGGACCTCCTCGTCCATCAGGCGAAGGAGCACGAACACCACCAGTGTGCCGTCTGTGGGACGGTCCTCCCCGACGGCTACTTCGCCATCCGCCACGCCTTCACCGAGCACTCCCGCGCCCAGTACGTTCGCGCGTACGAGGCCGACGCCGAGGACATCCGCCACCGCGAGACGGTCATCGAGGCCGTCGAGGACCAGGTGGACATCCAGCGTGTCGTCTCCCGGCTCAACGGCAGCGCCCCCGACGACCTGTAGATGACCGGCGCGGGCCCCCCACGCGAGCCCGTCCCGGACGACGTCATTCTCACCCACGCCGCCCGCTCGAAGGTCTACCGACTCTACCCCGAACGCGAGCTGAAGCGCCGGCTCGGAACCTTCGAGGGGGAACTCTGGTACGAGCCCGACCGTGACGTCTACCACCTCCGCGACCCCGACGGCTACGTCATCATCTTCGACGAGACCGAGCGTGGGCTCGTCGCTATCACGCAGAGCCACCAGCATCAGGACTACGACGGTGAGGCAATCGTGCGCGTGAGCCCGAACGAACACTTCCCCGAGCGGGTGGCTGGGGAGTCGAACACGGAGTAACAGGAGTCTGCGGGTCGGCTCTTGCGTTTTTCCGAATATCCTCACGGGCCTTCGGCCCGTTCGGACTGCCCGCGGAGCGCTTTCAGCGCTCTTCCGAGTCGAGAACCCGAATCTGGTCGCCACGCACCGTCACGGGGATGGGAACGGTCGCCTCGTACAGCTCGACCGTCACCTGGTCTTTCCCCTCGTCGATACGCTGGACCTGTGCCTTCTCGCCTTTGAACGGGCCGGCGATGAGTTCGACGATGTCGCCCTCCGCGATACCCTCGACGTCCGGCTTCGGCGAGAGGAAGTGCTCGACCTCCATGATGGATGACTTGCCGGGGACGACGCCGCGGGCGTGGGGGATCTCGTCGAGGATGCGCTCGAAGACGGACTCGTCGTCGGCCTCCACCATCACGTAGGAGGTGAGCGAGTCGGGCGCGAGCGCGGCGTGGATCGTCGGCTCCTCGCGGTTGATGATCATGTCCGCGACGGTCCGCTCCTGTGAGGCGGTGGTCTTGACCGCGAAGATGGCCATCTCAGACACCACCCGGCACGAAGTTCATGATGACGAAGATGATGAAACCGAGCAGCCCCACGAGGCCGATACCGGCCCCGGCGATGAGGGCGACGCGGGAGAACTCCTCCCACGACGGGGTGCTCGCCAGCTTCAACACCCGTACGTACGAGGTGAGATCGTAGGGAACGTCCATACCGGCGTGTACCCTCTCGGGGGTTTTCTACCTGTTGGTCCGGTGTGGCGCGAAACGCGGGGCTACGGCGTCACTCGATGAAGTCGATGTCGCCGTCGTCGTCGGGGTGGGCTGACTGGGTCATCGCCGACTGGGGCTGGGACTGGCTCTGCTGCTGTGCGGCTCCGCGCTGTGCGGCCCGTTCGCGCTGGGCCTCCGAGCGCCCGTAGATCTGCGGCGACTCGACGCCGGTGACGACGATCATCGTCTCCATCTTCCCGGAGAACTCCTGGTTCACCGAGGCGCCCCAGATGATGCGGGCGTCGGGGTCGATGCGGTCGTAGATCTCCTCGACGACGCCCTCCGCCTCCTCGATGGACATGTCGGGGCCCCCGACGACGTTCACGAGTGCGGAGTTCGCGCCGTCGAACTCCACGTCGAGCAGGGGCGACCGCAGCGCCGACCGGATGGAGTCCTGCGCCTTGTTCTCGGAGTCCGACTCACCCAGCCCGATCATGGCGACGCCACCGTTCTCCATGATGGTCTTCACGTCGGCGAAGTCGACGTTGACGAGGCCGGGTTTGGTGATGAGCTCCGTCATCCCCTTCACCGAGCGCATCAGCACGCGGTCACAGATCTTGAAGGCGTCCTGCAGCGGGAGGTTTGGGGCGTAATCGAGCAGTCGGTCGTTCGGGATGACGATGACGGTGTCCGCGACGGCGCGGAGTCGCTCGAGGCCGGCGTCGGCGTTGGCCCGGCGGCGCTCACCTTCCGCGGTGAACGGGACGGTGACGATGGCGATGGTCAGGGCGTTCGCCTCCTGGGCGGCCTGGGCGACGACCGGGGCGCTCCCGGTGCCCGTCCCGCCACCGAGCCCCGCGGTGATGAACACCATATCGGAGTCGTCGATGGCGTTGTTGATGTCGTCGATGTTCTCCTGGGCGGCCTCCTCCCCGATCTTGGGGACGGAGCCGGCGCCCCGTCCGCCAGTTCGCTCCCGGCCGATGAGGATCTTCGTGTCGGCCTGCACCTCGGTCGCGAGGTGCTGGGCGTCGGTGTTGGCGGCGACGAGTTTCGCGCCGTGGATGCCCTCCGCGGCCATCCGGGTGACCGTGTTGCCGCCGGCGCCACCACAGCCGACGACGGTGATCTTGGTTTCGAGGTCCTTGACGACGCTCGCCAGCTCCTCGTCGGTCATCGTCCCCGACGTGGAGGGGGTGCTCCCCTGTCCGTTCCCCTGTGTGCTCCCGTTCGAGACGGGCTGGCCCTCCTCCCGTCCGGCCTCGGCCTCGTCGATAGCGTCGTCGATAATCGAATCCATTTGCCCGTTCAGTTGGCCATGCGGGTATTGTATCTTTCCCCGCGCGTCTGCCGGGTGTCTGACGCCGTTTATATAGTGGGTGGCGAAACTCGCCATAAACTGCCATGGACGATATCAAATCGACCCCTCGGGGGGTGGTGTGGCACCTCGCGCGCGGCCCCCGCTCGCGTACGCGAGACGAGCTACTGCAGGTCCGCACACTCCACGAGCGCGATGGTCGAGGCGACGCCCTCCCGCCGGTAGACGACCCGGACCGTGCAGTCCGCGGGGACACCGACCCGGACGCTGTCTCCTTCCGCGATAACCGGCCCGTCACGCCAGGAGACAGTGGACGTGTCACCCTGCCACCGCCCGTCTTCGGTCTGCGTCGCGTTCGCCACTGGCGTGATGTCGCCTTCGAGGTGGACGTACCGGGCTGGAACCGTGTCTCCACCGTCGTGGGTGACGGTGAGGAGTCCTCGCTCGTCGTCAACCGCCTCGTACTCGTAATCGAACGCGACCTGCGCGCCGGACAGTGATTGCTCGACGACGAGCCCCGAGGCCGCGCCCGAGACCGCGACGCCGAGGACGAGCCCCGCGAGCGCCACGGTCACGACCGGGAGATTGAGGAACTGGACGAGGGGGACGCCCGTCTCGACTCCGTCCTCCCGGCTTCGGCCGTACCAGTAGGCGATGGCGATGGCCCCGAACAGGACGGCGAGATAGCCGACCTTCGCCACGAGGGGGGTGCCGTCCACGAAGCCGAGCGTCCAGACGAACAGCCCGAGGCTCGGGACCCCGAGCAGGGCGAGCGCGCCGACCGCGCCGTAGACGAGGGGGTCGCGGTCGCCGTATCTCACGAGATACACCGTCGTCGCCACGGGGAGGAGGACGTAGAGCGCCGCGACGAACGCGATAGCGACGAGGACGACGCTGTGAGAGAGCCGGACCGCGGGCTCCGTGAGTTCGGTGTACGCGAGCCCGCCGAACGGCCCGACGTTGGCGAACGCACCGACCAGCCCGGCCAGCACCGCGACGACGAACGCCTGTCCGCAGGCGGCGAGGGCGAACCGTCGGCTCATGGGAACAGCGCGTAGGCGAGCGCGGCCACGAGGGGGACGAGCAGGAGGTTGAACGCCGTGAAGTAGGCGAGTGCGCCGCGTCGCTTCAGGGTGTTCTCGGGGAACCACGAGCCGGCGAGCCGGTAGCCGGCGTACTCCGCGGCCGCGCCGACGGCTAGCCCCGCGAGCGAGGCGAGAACGCCGGCGAGCCAGCAGGGGAGGGGGCCGCAGGTCGTGGCGAAGTAGACCTCGTGCGGGTACGCGGGCTGAATCCGTGCAGCCTCCTCCTGTGAGAGCCCGGTCTCGTCCAGCCAGCCGAGGACCGGGCCGGAGTCCAGCGCCTCGATACGGACGGTGTTGTGCTCCCTGGCGACCTCACGGACGAGGTCCTCGCGGCCGTCGCGAGCGAGGAGATACCCAACGGCGCAGGGGACGCCGTTCGCGCCGACGAAGCGGGGCTCTCGGACGGAGCCGTCGTTGGTGGGGAACGCGCCCGCCTGCCAGTACGCTCGGAGGTGGTCGAGCGCCTGTTCGCGCCGAGCGCGCTTCTCTGCCGGGAGGTCGGGGTTCGCGTCGCGGAGGGCGCGTTCGGTGCGACGCAGGTGCTCGCGGATGCGGATATCGTCGATTCGCCGTCGACAGCGGTTCGCGCGGGCGGCTGTGGAGGGCAGTGCCATGTCTTCACATGGCCATCCCGGAACTTAGTTCAGGGGGAAGACCCGTTCGCGTTCCGTGCGGACCGCGTCGGGGTCGATGTGCCGCCCACCGACTTCGACGGCCTGCCCCGCGGCGAGTTTGCCGAACGCCGGCCCCTCCTCGATGCCGAGGGTCCGAGCCTTCTCGGGGTCGAAGGCACGCTCGTGGGCGGTTACCTGCCCGTCCTCGCGCGTGACTGCCTCGTACTTCTCCTCGAGGATGGGGAGGAGGGCGTCGATGACCCGCTCGCGCGTGTCCGCGTCGGGGAGCGCGGCCCGCCCCGCAGGGACGCTCCCGGCCTGCTCCGTCTCGAAGGCGACGGCGCGCTCGGCGACGGCGGCGCGGGCGGCGTCCCGGTCGATGCCGACGGCCTCCGCGAGCAGCTTCTCCGGAAGGGAGACGACGGCGAACCCCCCGTCGAACCCCTCTGCCCGCTCGCCCAGGGCGACGCCGTTCGCGAGTTCCCCGAGTTCGGCTTCGACGGCCTCGACAGTCGAGAGGGGGACCCCGGACGTCTCGCGGACCCACGACTCCGAGACGGCACGGTAGCCCAGTGCGGCGATGGCCTCCCGGAGTTCGGGATACTCCCCTTCGACGAGCGCGAACCGGGTGTTCGTCCGCTCGAAGGCGGCCTCGACGACCCGGTTCTCGCGGGGGTCGCCCATCGCCTGCAGCCCCCAGTCGGCCGCGACGTGGCCGACGGCCCAGTCCGTCTCGCGCACGACGCGCTCGAACCGGGGGCAGTAGTGCCCCCCGCCGAAGCCGACGAGCGCGCGGTCGGTGTCCGGCTCCACGTCGAGGTCCAGAATCGCGCGCGCGACGGCCTCGGCTCCCGCGGGGTCGTTCCACTGCTCCTCCGCGCTCCCGAGTTCGACGAACATCGAGGGCACGTCGATGTCGGTCGGGCCGTGGTGGGTACACTCGATGCCCGTCTCGTACCCCTCGGGAGCGTGCTCGGTGAGCGCTTCGAGCGCCCGCTTCTGGGCGTTCGGCGCGGCGCGGGCGAGGGCGTTCGGGTCGCCCCCGTAGTCCGCGGGGCCGAAGTTCCCCGTCGGGTGGACGGTGAGCAGTTTCCCGGTGTCGCCCGCGTGTTTCGAGGCGAAGACGAGGAGGTCCGGGTCGGCGAACGGTTCGGTCGCGTTTTCGAGGTCGAGGTGCCGCTTCTCGAACACCCGGAGCTCCATCCCCTCGCGGGTGTAGTAGGTCCCACCGCCGCGCTCGGGCGGGCGGCTGTCGTCCGTGTGGTCGGTCCACTCCGCGAGCGCGAGCAGCTGCTCGCCGATGTGTGCGGAGGCGCGGTCGGGGGTGGAGACGACGACGGCTAACACGGGCGGGAGTCGGGAACGGGACGGCTTAGGGCCGTCGAACTGTAGCGGGGTTTTTCCGGCCCCCCCGCCCAGAGCAGGTATGCACGTCTACGGACTCCTCGGCAACCCGGTGGGCCACTCGCTATCCCCGCCGATGCACGAGGCGGCCTACTCGGAACTCGGTATCGACGCGAAGTACGTCACCTTCGAACCCGCGGAGCCGGCGCTCCCGCAGGCACTCCACGGCGCGGAAGCCCTCGGAATCAGGGGGCTGAACGTCACCATCCCGTTCAAGGAGCGGGTCTGTGACCTCGTGGAGCCGGACCCGCTCGCCGAACGCATCGGCGCCGTGAACACCGTCGACGTCCCCTCGGGTGTCGGCTACAACACGGACGCGGCGGGCGTGATTCGGGCGTTCGAACACCACGACGTGGCGCTCTCGGGGACTGCCGTCGTCGTTGGTGCGGGGGGTGCGGGCCGCGCGGCCGCGTTCGCGCTCGCGGACGAGGGGCTCGATGTCCACATCGCCAACCGGACCGTCGAACGCGCGGCGTCGCTCGCGGCGGACGTACCGGGCGCGACGGCCCACGGCCTCGACGCGCTCTCGGCGCTGCTCGCCGAGGCCGACGTGCTCGTGAACTGCACGTCGGTCGGGATGGAGTCCGACGAGACGCCCGTCCCCGCGGAGGCGCTCCACGGGGGGCTCGCGGTGCTCGACGCGGTCTACAAGCCACTCGAGACCCGACTGCTCCGCGACGCGCAGGAGGCCGGGGCGACCACCGTCGACGGCGCGTGGATGCTGTTGTATCAGGGAGTTGAAGCGTTCGAGCTGTGGACCGGTGAATCGGCCCCGGTGGGTGCGATGAACGAGGCCCTGCGGAGTCGCCTTTAAGTAACATCCCTCTCTACTTCGACATATGGGACTGTTGGACATCGTGAAATCGGTGCTCGGGCTCGGCAAATCCGAGTCGGACGAGGGCCGTGTCGGCCACGAGGGTGACGCCTCGACCGAGGCGGTCGTGAAGGGAACGGACGCGACGGCGTCGACCGGGTCGCTCACCGAGGAGCCGCCCGCGGGCAAGCCGGACGAGGAGGACCCGGTCGAGGCGGCTGCCGAACCCGCAGAAGCCGCGGGCCCCGAGTCGCAGGTCGAGGAGCCGGAGTCGGGTGGCGACGAGGACGCGGCCGAGGCCGACGAGGAGGATGTCGACGAGGAACTCGGTTCCGCCGAACTCACCGAGGAACCCCCGGAGGAAGGCGCCGCGGAGCCGGCCGAAGCGGCGGGTCCGACCGCGGACGAGGCCGAACCGGCCACCAAAGCCGAGGACGAGGAGGCGGACGCCGTCGAGGTCATCGAGGACGACGAGGCCGACCTCGCCGACGAGGAGGACGCCGCGGGCTCCGCGGCCATCACCGAGGAACCACCGGAAGGAAAACCGGACGAGGACGACCCGGTCGAGGCGGCCGCGGAACCCGCGGAGGCCGCGGGCGAGGTCTCCGATGCGGCCGGAACCGAGCACGAGGCCGCGGAGCCCGCAGAGGCCGCCGGCCCCGTCCCCGAGGAACCCGAGGGCGGCCACCGGAGCGTGGAGTCCATCTCGGGGATCGGCCCCGCCTACGCGAAGCGCCTCTCGGAGGCCGGAATCGGCTCCATCGCCGCGCTCGCCGAGGCCGACGCCGCCGCATTGGCTGAGGAGACGGACATCTCCGAGAAGCGCATCGGGCGCTGGATCGACCGCGCGAAGGACGCCTGAGAACCGAAAGCCGATTAGTTTCGCTCCTCCTCTCCTCGCCTGATGAACGTCGTCACCGACCGGGAGTCGTTTCTGGAGGTCGCGAGCGACGTGCCCGCCGGCGCGCGCGTCCCGGTCGAGGTTCGCGTCGCGGTGACGGACCCCTTCGACGCGCACCGCCGGGCGCGCGACGGCTCCGGGATCTACCTCGAGACCACCGGCGGACAGTCCGGCTGGGGGTACTTCGCCGTCGACCCCGAGACCCGCGTGCAGGTCGGGAGCGAGGCCGAGGGGGAGCGGCCGGCGCTCTCGGAACTCCGAGACGCTCTCGAAGGGGAGACGCTCGTCCGCGGCGACTGTGACGTGCCGTACCCCTGCGGGCTGTTCGGCTGGCTCTCCTACGACGTGGCGCGCGAACTCGAACAGCTTCCCTCGCACGCGGTGGACGACCGGAACCTCCCCCACCTGCAGCTGGGGCTGTTCTCGACGGTCGCCGCGTGGGAGGAGCCGCGCGGGGACGACGGGGAGACGACCCTCCGGATCACCGCCTGCCCGCGGGTGGACGACCCCGCGAGCGCGTACGACCGGGGGCTCGCGGACGCGACGGCGCTCGCGACCGCCGCGGTGGAGGGGGAGTATGCCGACGAGACACCTCCCGTCTCCACCGACCGCGCGGAGTTCACGAGCGACTGCGGGCGTGCGGCGTTCGCCGAGCGGGTGCGTCGGGTGAAGGCGTACATCCGCGACGGCGACACCTTCCAGGCGAACATCAGCCAGCGGCTCCGGGCCCCGGCCGCGGTCCACCCCGTGGCCGCCTTCGCCGCGCTCCGCGAGGTGAACCCCGCACCCTACTCCGGCCTGCTGGAGTTCCCTGGCGTGGACCTGGTGAGCGCCTCCCCCGAGCTCCTGCTCGACGTTGACAGTGCGCCGCGGAGCGGCGCAGACAGCGCGAGCGGGGACGCCCCGCGAGCGGACCGCCTCCTCACCGAACCCATCGCGGGCACCCGGCCCCGGGGTGCGACGCCCGAGGCGGACGCCGCACTGGAGGCCGAACTCACCGGCGACGAGAAGGAGCGCGCGGAACACGCGATGCTCGTCGATCTGGAACGGAACGACCTGGGGAAGGTCGCTCGCTACGGGACCGTCGAGGTGTCGGAGTACCGGCGCGTCGACCGATACTCGGAGGTGATGCATCTCGTCTCGCTCGTGGAGGGTCGCTTACGGGAGGACCGTGATCTCGTCGACGCCGTCGCCGCGGTGTTTCCGGGGGGCACCATCACCGGGGCCCCGAAACCCCGGACGATGGAGATCATCGACGAGCTGGAAGCCACTCGTCGAGGTCCGTACACCGGGTCGATGGCCGTCTTCGGCTTCGACGGGCGGGCGACGCTCAATATCGTGATTCGGACGCTCACCCGCTGGCGCGAGGAGTACCACCTCCGCGTGGGGGCGGGTATCGTCCACGACTCCGACCCGGACGCGGAGTACGACGAGACGCTGGCGAAGGGGGAGGCACTGATAACCGCCATCGACACCGCGCTCGCGGACGCGACGCTCACGGTGGACGAATGATCCTCGTCATCGACAACTACGACTCGTTCGTCTACAACCTCGTCCAGTACGTCGGCGAGGCGATGCTGGAGCTGGGGTACGACGCCGACAGCGTGGTCGTCCGGCGGAACGACGCGGTCACCCTCGAGGAGATTCGCGCGCTCGACCCGGACGGCATCGTCGTCTCGCCCGGCCCCGGCACGCCCGAGGAGGCAGGGGTCTCGATGGACGTGTTCTCGCTCGACGTTCCCATCTTAGGAGTCTGTCTCGGCCACCAGGCGCTGTGTGCGGCGAACGGCGCGCCCGTCGGCCACGCACCGGAAGTGGTCCACGGCAAGCCCTCCACCATCCGCCACGACGGCGAGGGGGTGTTCGCCGGGCTTCCCGATTCCTTCGAGGTGGGCCGGTACCACTCGCTCGCCGTGGAGCGCGAGGACATCCCCGACTCGCTCGTCGAAACGGCGTGGACGGACGACGAGCGCGAGGTCGTGATGGGCGTGCGTCACCGCGAGAAGCCCCACGAAGGCGTGCAGTTCCACCCCGAGTCGATTCTGACGGACGTGGGGAAGGCGATGATCCGGACGTTCTGCCGGAACGCGGTACATCGATAGGCCCCCCGCTCCTTTTCGACCCATGCAGTATCACGTCGACGGCGCGCTCGTCCCCCGCGAGGAGGCCACCGTCTCCGTCGAGGACCGCGGCTTCAGGTATGGCGACGCGGCCTTCGAGACGCTCCGTGCCTACGGCGGGGAGGTGTTCCGGTGGGACGCGCATCTCTCGCGGCTCGAACACACCTGCGAGACCCTCGGGATGCCCGACGCCGTCCCCGACGACCTGGCCCTGCGAGTCGCGGAGACGCTCGACGCGAACGACCTCGAAGACGCCTACGTCCGCGTGAGCGTCACGCGCGGGGTCCAGCCGGGGAAACTGACGCCCGAGGAGGCGGTCTCCCCCACGGTCGTCGTCGTGGTGAAACCCCTCCCGCGCGGGGGGCTCTCGGGCCAGCGCGTCTGGGACGCCCCCGCCGTCGTTCAGACCTCGAAGACGCGGAAGATCCCCTCGAACGCCCTGCCCGCGGATATCAAGACCCACAACTATCTCAACGGCATTTTGGCCCGGTTGGAGCTCCGGCGGGTCTCGCGGGAGGAGTACGCCCCCGACGAGGCGCTCATGCGCGATGCGGAGGGGTACGTCGCCGAGGGCGCGACGAGCAACGTCTTCTTCGTCGACGACGGGACCCTGAAGACGCCCGAGACGGGAAGCCTCCTCCCCGGCATCACCCGCGAGACCGTCCTCGACATCGCCGCGGGGGAGGCGTTTCCCGTGGAGGAAGGCACGTACACGCTCGACGACGTGCGCGACGCGGACGAGGCGTTCCTCACGAACACGACGTGGGAACTCCGGCCCGTGGCGAGCGTCGACGGGCTGGAGGTGGGAGGTGGCCCCATCACCACCCTCCTCCAGCGGCTCTACGACGAGCGCGTGGAGGCCGCCTGCTATGGAGAGGAGCCGAACCGGAACGCTTGATTCCCTCGCTCCTCTCGATTCGGCCATGCAAACGAAGCTCGCCGACGTGGACGAGGTTCCCGACGACTCCTCGCTCCTCGTCACCCTCCTCGAAGACGGCGAGGAGCGCGAGGCCATCCTCGTCCGCCTCGACGGCGAGGTGGCCTGCTGGCGCAACTACTGTATGCACTGGACCGACGTGAAACTCGACAAGGGGAACGGGGCCTATATCAGAAACGACGAGATCGTCTGTCAGAAACACGCCGCCACCTTCGAGAAGGACAGCGGCTTCTGTAACTTCGGCCCGTGTGAGGGCTCGGTCCTCGAGGAGGTCGATGTCGAGGTCAACGACGGCGCGGTGTTCCTCGTCGACGACGACTACACCTTCTCTCACCGCGGCCCCGCCGAGGAGGACGACTCGGGACAGGACGGGCCGGGCGGGCGCATCGACTTCACCGGGAGCTAGGCGCCAGCCCGCCCGCGAGCGCGACGTAGCCGAGGAACGCCACCGTCACGGGAAAGTACCTGTGAGTCGGGGTGGGCGTCTCGAACATACCTGCCCTGTTCCCGACGCTGGCATACCCTTTCGGATGGCCAGCACTCAGTCGATCTTGAACATCGGCTCCTCGACATCCATGCTCTTGCACTCCGGACACCGCGACGGGCGGTTGATGAGGTCGTCGAAGTCCGAGAAGCCACACTGCCGGCACTCCGGTGGCGCGACGAGCAGTTCCTCCTCCGCGCCGTCGAGCGACTGCGCGATATGTTCCACATGGGAGAGCGCGCTCCCCGTCGTCACCGCGAACTCGTTGGCGATGGTCCCGGCCTGAAGGGCCTCTTCGCGGAGTCTGTCAGCAATACGCTGGCGCGTCGTTCGCTCTGCGCCCTGCATATCTGTTCTTCAGTGGGGCCAGTAGAAACGTTTTGTGCCCGTTTTTGGTTTTGCTGTGGGTGTGCTCGTTGCTCCGTTTCTGCTCGTACCGAGGGTATCGGGTCCGCCAACACCACGTCGAAAGCCCCGGCCTGCTGTTGTGCTACCGGGTTCGCCAACACCACTTCGAAAGCCCCGACGCGCTGGGATCGGTTCGGACCGCGTGCTCCTCGTCGTTCGCTCGCGCTCACTCCTGCGGTGCTCACGGTTCCGAGCCTTCCCCCAGCGCGTCGCCCCTTTCAGTCCCACCCCGCAGTGGTTTGCTCGGCAAACGGCCCGCAGTGGCTGGCTGAACAGCCGACTCGCGGTGGCTGGCCGACCATTCGCCCTCGGGTGGACTGAAAGGGGCCGCCGCCTCGTGAGCCGAGGCGACGTAAGCACCGCAGGGAGCGAAGCGACTGAGGAGCGCAGCGAGCGTCTCGTGAGCGTTAGCGAACGAGACAACGCGAGACGACCAACGGGAGTCTCGCGGAACGCAGGCCACGAGGCGGCGGGGGCTTTCTCCATCGTGTTGGCGGTCCCTGTAGCAGAACACCAAGTCGGGGCTTTCTACCCGTCGTTGGCGGACCCGTCTCCCGCCGTCGCGGGCACGGACGAATCACCAGAAGCGGACACAGAGAACCAGACTACGCAAAATCAAATCGGTGTCGTAAGGATAAAGCGTCGGTAGCCGGAACCCTCGCGTATGGCAGACGAGGAAGACGAGGGGCCGATCGTCGAGCTGGGTGAGGGTGCGTCCGTCGCGGGCGTGCCGCTCGCGCAGGTGACGGCCCGACTCCACTACGGTATCGAGATGAGCGAGGTCGTGCGCCGGGAGGGCGACACCGAGATCCGGACGCCGTCGGGTGCGCAGACGCTCGAGAGCGTGCTCGCCGACGTGGACGAGACGTACTTCCCGACGCGGCAGTCGCTCGAGGACGCGGTCCGGGGCGTCGTCGGCACCGGGCCGGTCCCGACCGAGGAGTAGCTCGCCGCCGAACGCCGACCCTCTGACCGCGCTCGCGGTCGCTTCATGTCCCTCCGCACCGCTCTCTCGCGAATCTCGTGGGTCCAGCGAGCCCTGGCTGTCGGCTTCGTCCTCGCGGTGGTCTGGTCGCTGTGGCACACCCGGTCGCTGACCGACCGCATGGTGAAGGACGTCATCCTCTACGTTCTGATACCGGGCGTGCTGGCCATCACCCACCGGAAGGAGCTGGGGTGGCGGGTCGACCGCGGGGCGGTGAAGTACACGCTCGCCCTCGCGCTGTTCGTCCTCCCGTTCTACGTCGTCGGCTCCTCGCTCCCCTCGGTCCGGGCGTTCTACCCGATGTGGGGCGGGACGCTCGACACGTTCCTCCCGCACGCCGCGAAGCAGTTCGTGGTGGTCGTCGCCGCGGAGACCTACTATCGAGGCTTGCTCTGTGTCGGGGTGCGCGATATCGGTCGGAAGGCCGCGTTCATCTCGCCGGTCATCTACGCGTTTCACCACCTCGGGAAGCCACCCATCGAGCTCCTGCTCTCGGGGCCGACGGACGTGCTGTTCGGGCTCA
Source organism: Natronomonas sp. EA1 (assembly GCF_051195035.1). Classification (NCBI taxonomy): domain Archaea; kingdom Methanobacteriati; phylum Methanobacteriota; class Halobacteria; order Halobacteriales; family Natronomonadaceae; genus Natronomonas; species Natronomonas sp. EA1. Next base: position 203,460 of record NZ_JBNTJV010000002.1, on the reverse strand, counting down.
CCGACTACGAGGCGGACTCCATCCTTCCGAGCGTCGTCGCCCACGGCCTGGGGCTCGCGTTGCTCGACTGGCTGGTGCTCCACGACCCCCTGATTCCCCCCGAAACCGTCGTCGGGTGGCTCCGCTGGCTCCCGCTTCCGCTGTGATGGCCGGCCCGAGCAGATAACGGTTGTGTGACGGGTGCACAATATAGCAACCTTTTCGCCCGTCACGCTCCGAGTCGGAGTCGATGCTCCCCATCGACCCCGCTGCGATCGAATCCGAGGATATCGGCGAGAAGGAAGCGACGCTCCACATGGGCCACGACGAGGCCGTCGAACACGTCCGCGAGGCGTTCACGGACGCGGGCTTCGGCGTGGCCACGGAGTTCTCCCCCTCCGAGCTGCTGAACGAGAAGGTGGACGCGGGCCGGGACCCCTACTACGTGCTCGGTGCGTGCAACCCCAACATGGCCGACCAGGCGCTCGACGTGACCAAGAAGATCGGCGGGCTGTTCCCCTGCAACGTCGTCGTCTGGGAGGAGGAGCCGGGCGTCCAGAAGGTGTATCACGTCTCCATCATGAAGCTCGCGCGGCTCGCGGGGATGGCCCCCGACGACGACGCGTGGCAGGCCATCGTCGACCAGACCGGCGAGTTCGTCGAGGCCGCGTGGGCGAACCTCGACGCCGCGTAGCTACTCGTCCGTTTCCACTCTTTCCTCCCCTTCCAGCGCCTCGACTTTCGCCTCCAGCCGCCCGATTTTGCGCTCGATACGGTCGAGCCGCTCGTCCACGCTTCCGCCACTCTTGATCCGGAGGTAGAAGTAGCCGAGGCCGCCGAGCAGCCCGATGAGGAGGAGCAGTTGGAAGACGAGCGCGATGAGGATAACGAGGAGTTCGGGACCGCCGGGGACCTGTAACGGGAACATACCCGAACGTGTCGCCGAAGCGAGTTATTCGTTGTCGTCCTGGCGCTCCTCGAGCTCCGCGATGCGGGCTTCGAGTTTTTCGATCCGGTCCTCGTCGGAGAGGCGCTTGTAGCCGATGACACCCGCGGCGATGAGGACGAGGGGCAGGCCGAAGGCGACGATGGCGACGAGCAGGATAACGAGGAGCTCCAGCCCGCCGGGGACGCCGGGGAAGAGGGGAACCATATCCGGGGTGTCTGCCCCCGGGAAGTTCAGTCCTTCCCGTTGGTCGCGGTCCGTTCGTGGAGCCGGAGGCCGAGCGCCAGCGGGGCCGCGAGCAACGCGGCGAGGCCCCCACCGGCGCCGACGCCCTGCCAGGTCAGCCGCTCCTGGGGGCCGTCGCCGACGATGACGACCCCGCGCATCCCCTGGTCGCCGTACTCCGTGCACGCGTAGGTGGCGAGGCCGTCGCCGTCGAACCGGACGGCGTACTCGTGGCCCTTCTTCGCCACCTGCTCCGACGCGATGTCCAGCTCGGGGTCGACCACGTCGTACTGCCGGGGGCCGACCCACCGGAACCGGACGACGGTCCCGGCGTCGACGTGGATAGCCGCGGGCTCGAACGCGAGGGGGCCGCCGTTCCCCTGCGCGCCCACCTTCACGGTGACCTCGTCTTTTCCTCGCAAATCGTGGACGCCGTCGTAGTTCTCCGTGTTGGCGAGCCAGCCGTCGAACGAGGGCTTCTCCTCCGGCGTCTCCTGGTTTTCGCCCGCGCTCTCGTTTCCGGGCGTCGGCGTCGGGGTGCCGCTCCCGGGGAGCGTCACCTGCGCGTCCCCGACGACGAGCGCGCCGCGCATCCCCATCGCCTTGTGGGGGGCGCAGTAGTACCTGATGACGCCCGCGTTCTCGACGGTCGTGCTGTACGTCCCCTCGGTCTGCATCGGCGACTCGAAACTCCCGTCCGAAGCGACGACGTTGTGCGAGCCACCCTTCCCGGTCCAGCGCCAGGTGACTTTCGTCCCGGGGTCGACCCGGAGGACGGGCGGGCCGAAACCGAACGCGCCGCCGTTCCCCGACGCGCCGACGGTGATCTCGACCTGCTTCTTCCCGGTCTTATCGACCACCTGCCCCGCGCCGTCGGTCTTCGCGAGCCAGTCGGTGAGGTCCGTGCCGGCCGCGACGGGGCGGGCGGCGAGTGCCGTTCCCAACCCGATCGCGGCCGTCTTGATGAAGGCTCTGCGCGTCGGCATGGAATCACCCCTCGTAGCCCGCGTAGTCCATCAGGGTGGCGAAGATATCGGTGTCCATCGCCTCCGTGTAGACGATGCCGGTGAGCATCCCGCCGGGGTAGGTGGAGCCGTTGCGGACGTGGTCCACCTTGTGACAGTGCATGAGGTAGATACCGGGGTCGGCGTCCGCCTCGAACTCGACGGTGTAGCGCTCGGCGGGGGCGACGTTCTGGGTGTCGCGCTTGTACCGGGCCGCCTCGGGGATGGGCGAGCCGTCGCGTTCGACCACCTCGAAGCGGTGGTTGTGGGTGTGCAGCGGGTGGGCGCTGAAGCCGGCGTTCACCCAGTGGACGCGGACGGTGTCTCCCCGCTCGACGATGATGGGGCTGCCGTCCTCCGGGTGGAGCGTCCGGGGAGCACACTTCCCGTTGACGGTGAACACGTCAGGTCGGCGGTTCGTGAGGTCGTAGGTTACGTCCTCGCCGCCGAACTGCCGGGAGAGCCGGCTATCCCACTCTCGAACCGTCATGAAGTACTCCTTGTCCGCCGGCTCGTACCCCTCGGGGTCTACGCGGAGGATGCCGTACATCCCCATGTCCATGTGCCGCGGGGTCTGGTAGTGACAGTGGTAGAGATGCGTCCCCGGCACGTTCGCCGTGAACTCGTAGGTGTGTTTCTCGCCGGGGCCGACGGTGATCCCCGTCGTCGTCGGCACCCCGTCGTTCTCCCACGTCTTCTGAATGCCGTGGACGTGGAAGGTGTGGGGCATCTTCATCCCGGTGTTGTCGAGCGTCACCTCGAACTCGGTCCCTTCCTCGACGCGGAGGACCGGCCCCGGCACGGAGGGGTCGCCGTCGTCGGCCTGCCACGCCCAGGTCACGGGGAGGTTCACCGGCCCGCCCATCGTCTCACCGGGGTGGGCCTGATGGGCCGCCTCAACCGTCTTCAGCGTCACCGACCCGTCACGCTCGTTCAGATCGACGACCTCCGGCGGGCTGGTCGTCGGCAGGTTCGTGGCGAGCTGGTTCGCCGACCTGCCCCCCACCTCGGTGGCGGACGGCTGGGTCGTGGTCGTACAGCCCGCGGCGGCGACGACCCCGGCCGTCCCGGAGGCGGCGAGGAACTCTCGGCGGGTGATACCATCGCCCGGCGCACCGATAGTCGGCGTCATACAGGTGGAGATGAGACCCCCGTGATAAACGCCGCTGCGCTGATTCCCACGCCGCTGGAACCAGGGCGAACAGCTTCGGTCAAGGATATATAAGATGAGAGATGACAGACGGTTTGTACCCGGGGGGAGTACCGTCGGGCGATGCCTCGGGCCCGGTTGACCGTGACAGTTCTCGACGACGCCTGGCTGGGCGAGCCGTCGCGCGCGCACCCGGACGCCCGGTTCCGCGTCCGGTCGGCGTTTCCGGGCGAGCCGGGTGTCGCCCTGCTCGACGTGGACGCGGGGGAGCGCCTGCCCACCGCCGTCGACGCGCTCTCCGACCAGCCGGCCGTCGCGGCGCTCTCGGTACTGGGCCGCGACGGCGACCGGGCGGTCTGTCAGGTCACGGCGTCGCTGCCCGTCTTCGACTCCCTGCGGGAGGCCGGAGTCCCGGTTGCGTTTCCCGTCACCGTCCGGAACGGGACGATGCGGCTCTCGCTCCGCGGGGACGCGGCGCGGTTCGCCGCGCTCGCCGACCGACTGGACGACGCGGGGCTGGCCTACACCGTCGAGGCCGTGGAGCCGCTCGACGCTCTCGACACACGGCTCACCCCCCAGCAACGCCGGGCGCTCCGGCTCGCGGTCGACCGCGGGTTCTACGCCGTCCCGCGCGAGTACGAGCTTCGCGAGCTGGCCGACGAACTCGGGGTCGCGCCCTCGACCGCCAGCGAGACGCTGCGGCGGGCCACCGGGACCGCCCTCGAACGCTATCTGGAGGGTCGCGATGCGTAACCCCTTCGAGGAGGACGACCCGGCGCTCCAGCCCGTCCTCGACGCGCTGGACGACCCCGACTGTCGGGCCATCCTCCGGCAACTCGAGGAGCCGATGACCGCTGCGACCCTGTCGGAGGCGTGTGACATCCCGAAATCCACGATATACCGAAAGCTCGAACTGCTGAGCGAGGCGTCACTCGTCGAGGAGCGAATCGAGATGCGGACGGACGGCCACCACACCAACCGCTACGCCATCGACTTCGAGACGGTCCACGTCGCGCTCGACGAGGACCGGACGCTCCAGCTCACGGTCGACCGACCACAGGAACCGGACTCCCCGGAGGACCGCGTCGCCGCGCTCTGGGAGGAGGTGCGAAAAGAGACATGAGTCACGTCGATATCACCATCGCCGTCGTCGTACTGAAGAGCCTCACCCTCCTGCTCGGAGGGCTCATCACCTACTACAGCTTCCGCGCCTACCGGCGCACCGGCTCGCCCGCGCTCCGGGCGCTCGCGGCGGGGTTCGGCATCATCACCCTCGGCGCGCTGCTCGCGGGGGCGGCGGACCAGCTGCTCCCCGTCGAGCCGAGCATCGCGTTCCTCGTCGAGAGCTCCTTCACCGTCGTCGGCTTCGCCGTCATCACCTACTCGCTGTTCGTCGAGTGAGTCGCCGCAGACGACTGGTGAGTCGTCCGTGACGACTAGGAGAAATCCCCGAGCGTCGACTGGATGCCGGCGACCATCCGGGACTTCCGGCGGAGTCGCCCGAGCGAGACCGGGAGCTGGGGCGCCATCCCCTCCACCGCGTCGCGGAAGGTCTCCGCGACGCCGTACTCCCCGAACGCGTTCCGGATCGCCTCGCGGATCTGCCAGACGCCCACGGGGGCCCAGTACTCGTTCGAGGCGTGGCGAATCACGAGCACCTTCGCCTGTTTTCCGATGTCTGAGAGATGTTCGAGCACCCCCAGCCGGGAGGCGTAGTACGCTCCGGAGGTCTCGTCGACGTAGCTCGTCCGGCCCTCGTACCCCTCCCTATCGGCGGCGAGGTACATCCCCGCGTCGGGGTCGGGGTTCCAGATGCTCCCCGGGGCTTTCAGCTCCACCAGCTCGAACTCCCAGTTGCCGGGCGTGAGGATCACCCAGTAGTCGTTGCCGACGTACTCGTTGTAGTAGACTCTCGTCTCATCGACGCTCGGGGCGTTCCGGATGGTCCCCCGGAGGTACTGCCCCACCGTGTCGTCGACGGCCGTGATGGACCAGCGCGTGGGGACCAAGCGGCGGTGCTCGCTCTCGCCCAGTGCGCCCGCCGAGAGGATGTTGTTGATCTGGTAGACGTCGAATCCTCTCCGGTAGAGATAGGTCATCGCGCCGTCCGCGCGCCAGTCGTCGTCCTCCAGCGTCTTCTCGACGGCGCGGGGGACGTGGGGGTTCTCCGTGAGACTCGCGCTCTCCGCGCGGGCACGCGGGCCGCGCGGAGTGGTGATCTGATCTACTGCATCGTCGAGCGAGAGGTTCGCGGAGTCGAGCCCCAGCTCGATATCCACCGGCCTGTCGGCGATGGCCACCTCGCGCTGGACGCCGACGAAGCCGTCCCACACGTCGTGGATGTCGACGTTCGCGGAGCGCGTCGAATTGAGAAGGCCCGTGCGTTTCTGGAACACGTCGTCTATCGAAAAGCCCCGGCGGTACCACTCCCCGGAGGTGGCGTACTCAGCGGCGTGGTCCTCGTTCCCCACCGGGGTGAGAAGCCCCGTGGAGACGGTCGGGTAGTTCGACCGCCCGACGAAGATGGAGGGGGCGGTGGAGCCGACCATCGTCCCGTCGGAGAGCACGTCGTCGAACTGGGTCCGCGCGTCGTCGAGGTAGTCCGTGATGGCGTAGGACTTCTCCTTCGCGAGGCGACGGAGGTCGGCCTCCTCGTCGCGTTCGAACCCCTCCAGATACTCGTCGAGCCGCATTCGTTCTCCCTCCGAGATGGACGGACTTGAAACGACCGCTCAGTTCGCGAACCTGGGTGGCGTTTAATACTGAGTAGAACGTTCTACCAACTATGGCAACCTCGGTCAAGATGGACGAGGAGACGAAATCGGAGCTCGAAGAACTCCAAGCAGAAATCCGCCTCAAGACTGGCCAGCAGGTGACACAACAGGAGCTGCTCGCCCGGCTCGTCGACCAGGCGGTCGCTTCGAAGGCCGACCTCATCGACTCGTTTCGGGACGAGTTCACCCCGCTCGATGCGGACGAACGAGCCGCGTTCAACGACGGGAAAATCTCCTCGGGGAAGCCGCTCGACGAGGAGGATATCGACGAGGAACTCTACGGATGACTGTCCTCCTCGACACCGGCGTTCTCTACGCGCACCACGACCGGGATGCGACACGATACGACGCGGCGGATGCGGCCATGGACGCGCTCTTCGACGGCGAATTCGGTCAGCCGTACGTCACCGAGTACGTCTACGACGAAGCGATTACGCTCACTCGGGGGCGAACGGATTTTCAGGCAGCAAAGGCACTCTCCGACCGCATTCTCGGTGAGGGGTCCTTCCCTTCAGTGTTCGAACTGCTCCACGTCGGCCGCGACGATTTCCGGGCCGCAGTCGAGACGTGGACCCGCTACGACGACCAGCCACTGAGTTTCACCGACGCGTCACTCATCGCGACCTGTGAGCGCCGGGGGATCGACGGAATCCTCAGTTTCGACTCGGATTTCGATGGGCTCGTCACGCGCTACGACCCTGCGGAGTACCAGTGACGACTCACGCGTGGATGTCCATCGCCTCGATCTGCTCCTGATACCGATTCCGAATCGTCACTTCCGTCACCTGCGCCACGTCGGCGACCTCGCGCTGGGTCTTCTTCTCGTTACAGAGGAGGGACGCAGCGTAAATCGCGGCGGCGGCGTAGCCGGTCGGGGACTTCCCCGAGAGCAGGCCCTGTTCTGCCGTCTCGTCGATGATGTGGTTCGCCTTCGACTGTACCTCCTCCGAGAGGTCGAGATCCGAGCAGAACCGGGGAACGTACTTCTTCGGGTCGACGGGCTTCATCTCCAGCCCGAGCTCCTGTGAGACGTAGCGGTAGGTGCGGCCGATCTCCTTGCGCTCGACGCGCGAGACCTCGCTCACCTCCTCCAGCGAGCGGGGGATGCCCTCCTGTCGGCAGGCGGCGTACAGCGCCGACGTGGCGACACCCTCGATGGAGCGCCCGCGGATCAGGTCCTCCTTCAGCGCGCGGCGGTAGATGACGGAGGCCACCTCCCGTACGGAGCGGGGCACCCCCAGCGCGGAGCTCATGCGGTCGATCTCCGAGAGGGCGAACTGGAGGTTCCGTTCGCCCGCATCTTTGGTGCGGATGCGCTCCTGCCACTTGCGGAGGCGGTGCATCTGGGAGCGCTTCTCCGAGGAGATCGAGCGCCCGTAGGCGTCCTGGTCTTTCCAGTCGATCTGCGTCGTGAGCCCCTTATCGTGCATCGTCTGCGTGGTGGGCGCGCCCACCCGCGATTTCGACTGCCGCTCCGAGTGGTTGAACGCCCGCCACTCCGGCCCGTGGTCGATGTTGTCCTCGTCGATGACGAGGCCGCAGTCGTCACAGAGCAACTCCCCTCGGTCCGCGCTCTTGACGACGTTCTCGGAGTCGCACTCGGGACACGTCCGGGTCGACTCCGCCTGCGAGTCCTGTTCGCGTTCCCCCACTCGCTCCCGCTCTCGCGTGGGACCTGGCATATATTTATGCTGTTCGTGGGACATGACATAAAACACTGGCCCACGCCCCCCGTCTGGCACCGGAAATCGCGCCCCCCGGACCGGAAGGGTTTCCTCCGGCCACCTGGCACAGGTGGGTGTGCCGGTTATCGACTGTGACCCCGAGGCGGCCCGCGAACGGCTGGACGCGGCCGGCGTGCTGGTCCGCGAGGGGAACACCGACTACGAACTGTGGCGGGCGAGCTACGAGGGGGCCACCGCGACGGCCTACGACGACAAGGTCGTGGTGCAGGGTGGCTCCCCCGGCCGCCTGCTCGCGCTCTTACGCGGGGAGGAGGGTGGCCGCGCGCACGTCTACTTCGACGGCGCCTGTCGCGGCAACCCGGGTCCCGCGAGCGTCGGCTACGTCGTCATCACCGGTGACGGCGTCGTCGCGGAGGGTGGGGAGACCATCGGGCGCGCGACGAACAACCAGGCGGAGTACGAGGCGCTCATCCGGGCGCTCGAAGTGGCCGCGGACCACGGGTTCGACGAGGTCCACGTCCGGGGGGACTCACAGCTCATCGTGAAACAGGTGACGGGGGCGTGGAACGCGAACGACCCCGACCTGAAGGAGCTCCGGATCAGGGTGCGGGAGCTGCTCGACCGGTTCGACACGTGGAAGCTCGAACACGTACCGCGAGAGATAAACGAGCGTGCGGACGAACTAGCGAACGAAGCCCTCGATGATTCCCGATGACGTACTTCAGGAAGCGGAACGGCTGACGCGGCTCGCCCGCGAGGCGGTCGACGAGAACGAGACGGCCGCCCACGAGCGCCGGCGTGCGGCCATCCTCGACGAGCACGGCTACACCGCCCGCGTGCGCGAGGACGGTGTGAGCGCCATCCTCGTGCTCCACCCGAGCGAGTGGGTCGAGGACGGCGTCATCCAGCCGAGCCGCATCGACGACATCGACCGCGGTATCGAACTCCCCCTCGAAGGCCCCGCGACGGACGCCGACTGGGAGGAAGTGGAGGAACACAACCGCGCGCTCGCGGAGGAGATCACCGCGGAGCACGGGGAGGTCCACGGCCGGACGGCCCACGCGTTCGCGGACTTCATGGGGAACCACTACGTGAAGCCGATGGACGAGGCGACCCCCCGGGAGCGCAAGGAGTTCCGCGAGGACTACTTCCCGCGGAACGCGTGGCCGACGGCCGAGCAGAAGGCGAAGCTCGCGGAGTCGCTATCGCTGGTCGTCGAAGAATGAAGAAGGGGCCCGGTGGTACTGCGGTTACTTCGAGTCGACGAGGTCGTGCAGCTCGCCTGCGCGCTCCTCGCTGGTGACGTACTTGGAGAAGACCCAGCCCAGCTGGCCGAGCACTGCCTCCTTCCCCTCCTCCGTGAGGGCGTACTGGTTCGTCCGCTTGTCTAATTCGGACTTCTCGACGAGGCCCATCTCGACGAGGTCGTCGAGGTTGGGGTAGAGCCGCCCGTGGTTGACTTCGGTCCCGTAGTACTCCTCGAGTTCGCGTTTGATCGCAAGCCCGTAGCGCGCCTCCTCGGCCAGAATGACGAGGATGTTCTGCTGGAACGCGGTTAGCTCACGTGCAATGCCCGGAGTGCCAGTGATTGGCTGTGCCTCTGACATGCATCAAGAGAGGCTGGCTACCTACTTAACACTTATCAAACATCTACTTTAAACCGATAACTCTCCACTACTGGGTGGTATTTACTCTGGGCACCACTATCCACCCTCGGGTAATCCCTGGAGAATATTCTTCCCATCTTGCGTCCTATCAATATATTATTGTGTCAGGGTCTGATAAATAGGACGTATCGGGGGTGGGTTCGGGGACCGCCTGGCGGCACAGCGGCCCCCTCGCCATCCCGAAAACCCTTTTTGGTCGCTGGGGGTAGGGCCGATGATGACGAACCTTTGGGAAGACCTCGAGACGGGCCCGAACGCCCCCGAGGAGATCTACGCCGTCGTTGAGTGTCTGAAAGGCGAGCGCAACAAGTACGAGTACGACAAGGACATCCCCGGCGTCGTCCTCGACCGCGTGCTCCACTCGAACGTCCACTACCCCTCCGACTACGGCTTCATCCCCCGGTCGTACTACGACGACGAGGACCCCTTCGACGTGCTCGTGCTCGTCGAGGACCAGACGTTCCCCGGCTGTATCATCGAGGCCCGCCCCGTCGCCCTCATGAAGATGGACGACGACGGCGAAAAGGACGACAAGGTCATCGCCGTCCCCATCGAGGACCCGCGGTTCGACCACATCCAGGACCTCGACGACATCCCCCAGCAGCAGCTCGACGAGATCGACGAGTTCTTCGAGACCTACAAGAACTTAGAGGAGGGCAAGGAAGTCGAGACGCTCGGCTGGGAGGACAAGCAGGCCGCGATGGACGCCATCGAGCACGCGCAGGACCTCTACGCCGAGAACTTCGAGTAACCACGCCGCCCCTTTTCAGTGCCGTAAGAGCCGCGAGCCGCGGGCTCGCGTCGCGCGCGCCCCCCATCCGAAGCGCCCGCGCACCGACCGCGCGGGGATACCTACGGGACATTTTCGGGGCGATTGCGATTCCCTTAGGGTATAAATATGCTCAGTGGTTATCGGTTCTCCCCGGCCGATTTATCACGATTATGGATGGGTTCTTGTGTCCGAGCCCACAAGCTATCGGTAGATATGGCCGCGAAATCTCCCGGCGAGCGTCCGGCGATGGGCGTCAGGCACGTGACCGTCGTCCCCACGAACTTCCAGCCCGCGGACGACGAGGAGTCGGACGAGTACACGGACGAGTAATTGCCGGTAGCTGCGACGCGCGTCGTTGCCGCCGCGAAAAGAAGCTTCTTGTAGGCGCCTGTCAGTAACGCGAGTATGGGACTGTTCGACCGGCTTCGCGGCGACGACGCGCCGCGAGTCGCCTTCTTCGGCATCGACGGGGTTCCGTATAGCCTCATCGCCGACAACGAGGACACCTTCGAGAACCTGAACGCTATCGCCCGGGAGGGTGCGGCGGGGGCCATCGACTCCATCGTTCCCCCCGAGTCCAGCGCCTGCTGGCCCGCGCTCACCACCGGTGTGAACCCGGGCCAGACCGGCGTCTACGGCTTCCAGGACCGCGAGGTCGGGAGCTACGACACCTACGTCCCGATGGGCCGGGACGTGCAGGCCACCCGGCTGTGGGACCGCGTCAGCGACGCGGGCCGCGACGCCACGGTGATGAACGTCCCCGTGACGTTCCCACCCCAGCGCAACGTCCAGCGGATGGTCTCGGGGTTCCTCTCACCCGGTGTGGACAAGGCCGCCTACCCCGACGAGCTGCGTGAGTACCTCCAGTCGTCCGACTACCGCATCGACATCAACGCCAAACTCGGCCACAAGGAGGACAAGACGGAGTTCATCGAGGACGCCCACGAGACCCTCGACGCGCGGTTCGAGGCGTTCAAACACTACATCCAGCAGGACGACTGGGACCTCTTCTTCGGCGTCTTCATGACGACCGACCGGGTGAACCACTTCCTGTTCAAGGACTACGAGCGCGACGGGAAGAACAAGGAGGCCTTCTTGGAGTTCTACGAGAAGGTGGACGACTACCTCGGTCAATTGAGAGAAATGCTCCCCGACGACGTGACGATGGTCGTCGCCTCCGACCACGGGTTCACCTCGCTGGACTACGAGGTCCACTTCAACGCCTGGCTCGAAGGGGAGGGGTGGCTCTCCTTCCAGGACGACGAGCACGACTCGCTCAACGATATCGCCGAGGAGACGACGGCCTACTCGCTGATTCCGGGTCGGTTCTACATCAACCTCGAGGACCGCGAACCGCGTGGATCGGTTCCCCAGGACGAGTACGAGTCCGTCCGCGCCGAACTCAAAGAACAGCTCGAGGCGCTCGAAGGCCCGGACGGGACGAAGGTCGCAGAGCGCGTCGTCACGAAGGAGGAGGCGTTCCGCGGCGACCACGACGACATCGCGCCGGATCTCGTCGTCATCCCGTCTCATGGATACGACCTCAAGGCCGGCTTCAAGGGCCACGACGAGGTGTTCGGGCAGGGTCCGCGCAACGGGATGCACAGCTTCGACAACGCGTGTCTGTTCGTCGACGACGACCGCGCCCGTGTCGAGGACGTGGACCTCCTCGACATCTCGCCGACGATCCTCGAACTCATGGAGATCGACGCCGACCGCACCGAGTTCGACGGCACCTCGCTGGTCTGAGCGGTCCCGAACTCAGAACAGCCCGTCGATCTCGTCCGAGAGGAGCGCGTCCTTCGCCGCCCGCCGTTCCTCGGTCGATTCGCGTTTCCCCGCCTCCTTCGCGCGCTCGAAGAACTCGTTGATGCGCGGGGAGCGCTCGATCCCCCCGAGGAGCACGAGCGCCGCGAGCCGCTTCGAGTCGAGGGGGAAATCCCCACCGCGGACCTCCATCGTGCCGAGCTCCTCCTCCAGCCACTTGCGGGACTTCTCGACCCCCTTCCGGGAGATGCGGGAGGGCTCGCCCGCGATGACGAGCAGCGCGGTCTTCGATTCGGACGCGCCGGGGACGCTCGTTCCGGTGAAGAGCGCGTTCCGGGTGACGGAGGTGATGGTGTTGAGGTTCTCCCCCGCCTCTTCGCTGGACTCGGCGCTGGCGTAGCCGAGGGCGGCCATCCCGCCCGCGCGGAGGGTGTTGATGACCTCCGAGGAGTCGACCACACTCTCCGCGACGCCTTCGGTGACCTCGCCCGCGGCGAGCAGGAGGCCGACGCGTTCGGCGATGCGGTCGTTGATGGCGGTAAAGCCCTCCTCGACCGACTCGTCCGCGTTGTGCCACGCGTCGTTGTCGACGAGGAGCACGGAATCGGCCTCGCGGGTCAGCGTCTTCAACGAGCGCCCGGCGTTGTACTGATAGAGGCTCCCCTCGTCGCGACCGGGGAGGATCCCGAGCGCGTAGACGGGGATGTCGTAGACGCGCTTGAGGTGGTGGACGAGGACGGGCGCGCCGCCGGAGCCGGTGCCGCCGCCGAGCCCGGCGACGACGAAGATGGCTTCAGAGGCGCTGGTGACGCGGCCGTCGAGCGAGTCGAGCACCTCGCCGATATCCGCTTGCATCACCTCTGCGCCGAGTTCGTTGTCACCGCCGACGCCGTGACCGTTCACGCGGTCACCGCCGACGAGGAGCGTGTCGAGCTGGAGGGACTGGAGGTCGGCGCGAGCGCTGTTCACCGCGAGCGCCCCCTGTACCGCGCCGAACTCCATGCGGGCGTCGTACCGGGCCAGGGCCTCCGCGAGCTTGCCACCGGCCTGACCGACACCGAGCAGGGCGACTTTCATGCCCTATATGTGAACGAGCCGAATAATCAGCGTTTCCCCGACTGGCACGGTCCGTGGTACCTCACAACACGGCTTCGAGCCGCTTTCGATGGAAGTCGACCGCCGCCGCCCCCTCGCGTTCGGGGTAGCCCGGGCGGGTCACCGCCCCCCGCGAATCGACGGCGGAGCGGACGACCGCGACGGCCCGGTAGGCGTCCGGCACCGGGGGGAGCGGTCGCCGTTCGCGGTAGCCCGCCCGGAACGGCTCGTGGAGGCCGTCCGTGTACCAGTCGCAGACGAGGTGCTCCGCCTTCGCGATGGCGAGCCCGGCCGGCGCGGCGAGCGGGTCGCCCCAGTCGAGGAACGTCACCGTCCCGTCGTACAGCGCGTTGCCGGGCCGGAGGTCCCACGGGTAGAGCCGTGGCTCGGTGGTCGGTGCGTCGAGTGCCTCGACCGCGGCCTCCATCGGCTCGCGCAGGTCCGCGAGCGCCGGCGGGAGCGCGGCCAGCCCCGCCCGCACGTAGGCGGGGAACCACGCGTCCCACGCCCCGGTCGCGTCGAGCGACGGGTCGAGCGGGCCGACCCCGGAGAACGCGAACGCCCCGTGGAGCTCGGCGAGCGCCCGCCCGAACGCCCGCGCGACGGCTGCCTGCTCCTCGGCCGGGAGGTCGACGAGGTGGGTGTGGAGGTCCCGCCCCTCCCGATGCGCCACGACGGCGTACCCCTCCCCCTCGCGGAGCACGGCCGGGACGACCACCCCGGTCCGCTCGCGGATCGCCCGCTGGAGGGCGAGTTCCGTCCGGAGCGCCCCCGGTCGGTCGGCCCGCTGGACGACCACCCGCTCGCCGTCCGCGAACGTCACGGTCGCGGTGGCCTTCCGGTTCCCCGTCGCCGCGGGGGTCACCTCCATGACGGTCCGGTCGGGGTACTCCCGGGCGAGGAGGGTCTCGAAGGCGATCACGACAGCACCGTCTCGAACGCGTCGTAGGTGTCCAGCACGAAATCGGGGGCCGGGTCGGGGTCGGGGGCCTCCCGGTCCCCCCGGAACCACGCGACCGGGAGCCCGGCGTTCCTCGCGCCGGTCACGTCGTACTCGAGGGAGTCGCCGACGTAGAGCACCGCGGCGTGGTCGACCCCGAGCTCCCGCACCACGCGGTCGAAGGGGTCGGGGTGGGGCTTCCGGTTCCGCATGTCGCCGGCGAAGACGACGGAATCGAACGCCTCGGTGAGTTCCAGCGACTCCAGTTTGACACCCTGTCGGCGCTCCGGCCCGTTGGTGAGGAGGCCGACGGGGCCGTGGTCGCGGGCGAGCGCGAGTGCTCGCTCCGCGCCCGGGAGCAGGGAGACCGCCGAGTGGTCGACGGTGTCGAGCAGCCCTTCGGCGAGCGCGGCCGCGTCGACCTGCCGGCCGTAGCGCCGGGCGAGCGTCTCGAAGCCGCCGGCGAGATGCTCGCGGGCGGCGTCCGGTTCGGTGGGTGGGGGGCCCTCCAACTCCGCCCACAGCTCCGTCGCCTCGCCGAAGGGCTCGATACCCGCGTGTGTGAACGCCGCGCGGTAGAGCGCTGCCCCGGATTGGTCGTTCTCACAGAGGGTGCCGTCGAGGTCGAAGCAGACGGCGACGATGCGGGTCATACCCGTTCGTAGGGGCTTCGGAACGAAAAGCGTCGGGTGGGAACCCGAGGAGGGGTCAGCCGAGCAGGTACCGCAGCCCGGGCACGCGCTCGACGATGGGGTGTGCCTCGAGGTAGGCGTCGAGGCCGAGTACCCGGCCCGCGCCGAAGGCGCCGAGCCCGAACAGGAGCGCGGCGTAGACGACGTGGTCGTCGACGACCCAGCCGTGGGCGACGGGGAGCCCCTGCATGAGGCCGCCGGTGAGGCTCGCGGCCCAGAAGGCCAGCATCATCACGGCGCCCCAGAACGCGTTCCAGCGGACGAACGCCCCGAGGATGAGGCCGAGGCCGGTGAGGGTCAGCCCCCACATCACGAGGGCGTCCACGACCGGGCTGCCGGCCATCGCGGCGAACGCCTCACGGAAGGGGTTCCCCTCCGGGATGGCGTGGACGAGGAAGCCCGCGGCCGTCCAGTCGTTCTCGGGGGTCGCGTCCAGATAGGTGACGAGCTTCGTCACCCCGCCCTGGAACAGCGTCCACCCCATGACGACCCGGAGGACGACCAGTGCGTAGCCGACCCAGTGTTCCGAGTAGTCGAATCGGGTCTCGCGACCGAACAGTTCCGCCTCCATCGTCCGCGTGGTTTCAGTCATTGCCTTACAGGTGAAGGGTCGAGTCGTGAGGGCATGAATCGGGAGTCCGCGTCTCAGGACGCTGGAACGAGACGAAGATTCAAGTAGGAGAACGCGGCCACGCCCCCCATGTCACTCGAGGAACGCCTCGCCGCGGTCGAGCGCGCGCTGACGGAGTCGGAGACGCCCCCTGCCGCCCTCGCGGATGCGGCCGAACTGGACGACCGGCTGACGGCGGTCGAGGAGCGGCTGGATGCGCTGGAGACGGCGCTCGCGGACCTCGATGCGGGTCTGCAGGCCGTCCGGGGGTACGCGGGCTCCATCCGCGCGACGAACCGCGAGGTGGAGCGCCGGGCGGACGCGGCGCTCGCGACGGCGGAGGAGCTGGAGCGGCGACTGGCGGATGATGCACGGACGAGGCGACCGGTGGATGACGCCCCGACGAGGCGACCGGTGGATGACGCCCCGGTGATGCGGGCCGACGGGAAACACACGGAGACCGCCCACCCGCCCGAGCCGGACCGCACCTTCGAGCCGCCGGAACCCGAGGAGGAGGAGCCGGGACCCCTCTCGCGGCTGCGCGACGCGCTGTGATCCGGCTCGTC
Organism: Natronomonas sp. EA1; assembly: GCF_051195035.1. Classification (NCBI taxonomy): domain Archaea; kingdom Methanobacteriati; phylum Methanobacteriota; class Halobacteria; order Halobacteriales; family Natronomonadaceae; genus Natronomonas; species Natronomonas sp. EA1. Next base: position 187,588 of record NZ_JBNTJV010000002.1, on the reverse strand, counting down.
CTCGCCGTCCTCCTCACCGCGGCGCTCCTTGGCGCGAGCCTCCCGGCCGTCGAGGAGGGACGGGGAAGCCGGACGGACACCCTCGTCGGCGCTGAGCTGACCCGGTTCGAGCGGGTCGCCACCGCCCTCCGGCAGTCGAACGACCCCGTCTCCCTCGGCGACGGCGGCGCCCGGCGGCTGGTCACGCTTCGCGTCCCCGGTGCCTCGTGGACCAGCGCGCGGGCGACCGTCGCGCTCGGTGGGGCGGCGGGCCAGACGGACCGCCTCGGGTGGAGCCGGGGGGGGACGACCCGCTCTCGCCGGCTCCCGGTGGACCTCCGTGTGGTCGCGGATGGCTCCCTGCGCCCCGATGGCACCCCCCTCGAACTCGGCCCCGGGCGCCATCGGCTCGCGCTCGGTCTGGTCCGAGTCGACGGTCGCGCGGTCGTCACCGTCCGAAGGTTCAAGAGGTGGAACGGGATGACCCCGACCCATGTTCACCGACCCCGACTGCACGTGCGAGCCCCGGTTCGAGGGTGAGACCCTCCGCGTCGAGAGCGACGGCTGTCCCGGCGGAGGGGCGCTCGCATCGGAACCGGCCTGTCGCGAGACCGTCGTGGCCGTGCTGGAGGCCCGTGACGCCGACCGGGTGCTCATCCGACACCGCGGGGTCGAACGCGCCTACGAGGACGCCGCCGCCGCACTCCTCACGGCCGCGGGGCGGTTCGCCGACGCGGCCCGGTTCCACGACGAGGTGCTCGCCGACCGCGCGCGGCGGGAGCCGCTCCGCGCCGCCCGCGACGCGACGGGGCGGGCCGGCCCCCTCGCGGAGCTGGCCGCGGAGACGGGCCTCGCGCTGCTCGCCGACCGCGCCGCCGGCTACGACGAGGCCCTCCGCCCGTACGAGGGGCCGGCGGTCGCCCGCGAGCGCGTGGCGACGACCCCCCCGCCCGACGCGCGACTCCGTGACCGCACGGACCTGGACACCGGCGCGACCGTCCGACTCTACGAGCGGGACGCCCCCCACCGGCTCTATCATCTGACGCCCGAGGAGGCGGGGTTCGAGCCGGCGGCCTACGAGACGCTCGCCCGCGCCTACGAGCGGCTGGCCGCGGGCTCGGGTGGGGAGCGCGCTCCCGCGCGAGCCGCCCGGGCTGTCGCGACCGACGACCCCGAGCGCATCGCGCGGGTGCTCACGAAACACACCCGCGGGCTCGGCGTCCTCGACGACATCCTCGCGGACCCCCGCGTGAGCGACGTGTTCGCCACGGCGCCCGTCGCCGAGAGCCCGCTCCGCGTCCGGGTCGACGGCGAGGCGATGGTCACGAACGTCCGGCTCACCGACGACGGCGCCGCTGCGCTCGCCTCCCGCTTCCGGCGCGAGAGCGGCCGGGGGTTCTCCCGCGCGACGCCGACGCTCGACGCGGCGCTCGATGTGGGTGGCCGGCGGGTCCGGGTCGCGGGCGTCACCGACCCGGCGAGCGACGGCCACGCGTTCGTCTTCCGGGCCGCGGACCGCGCCGGCTTCTCGCTCCCCGAGCTCGTGGCGAACGGCACCCTCGCCGCCCGGGAGGCGGGCTTCCTGTCCGTGGCGGTCGAACGCGGGGCCGCCGTGCTCCTCGCGGGCGGCCGCGGCGCGGGCAAGACGACGGCGCTCGGCGCGCTGCTCCGCGCGCTCCCGGCACGAACCCGGACCGTCGTCATCGAGGACACCCCGGAGCTCCCGGTGGCCGCCCTTCGATCGGATGGACGGGACGTCCAGCGGCTCCACGTCACCCGCGACGACGGCCCCGGACTCGCCCCGGCGGAGGCGCTCCGCACCGCCCTCCGGCTCGGCGACGGCGCGCTCGCCGTGGGGGAGGTGCGGGGCGAGGAGGCGAGCGCGCTCTACGAGGCGATGCGCGTCGGCGCGAGCGAGGCCGTGCTCGGAACCGTCCACGGCGACGGCGCGGGTGCGGTCCGCGAGCGGGTGGTCTCCGATCTGGGCGTCCCCGAGTCCGCGTTCTGCGATACCGACCTCGTGGTGACGCTCGAATCGGGACCGAAGGGTCGCCGCGTCGCCGCCATCGAAGAGGTGGTCGGCCGCGAGGAGGCGACGTTCGCGACGCTGTTCGCCGACGGCCCCACCGGCCGCATCGATCGCGGGAACAGCCACGCCGTCGCGGGGTTCGCCCGCGCTGACGAGACGTACGCCGACGTGCGGGCGACCATCGACGACCGGACGAGGGCGTTCGAATGACCCTCCTCCAGCGGCTCGCGGCGCTCGCGCCGCACGCTCCCGACCCCCCCGAGGGGCTCCCGGCGGCACTCGCGCTGCTCGACCGGCCGGAATCCGCGCACGAGGTGGCCCGGGCCGCGGACCTCGCGGCGCTCGCGGGGCTGCTCCCGCTCGCCCTGGCCCCCCTCTTCGGACTTGCCGTTCTCCCACTCGCCGTCGGGCTCGCGCTCGGAATCCGGGAACTCCTGCGGCAGGGCCCGCTGCTGCTCGCGGACGCGAAACGCACCCGTGCGCTCGGCGAGACGCCGGCGCTCGTCGCCCGGCTGGTGCTTCGCGCTCGTCTCACCCCGGCGCCGGAGGCCGCGGCCGCGTTCGCCGCGCGGGGGAGGGGCCCACTCGCCGGGAGTCTTGCGGGTCACGTCCGCCGGGCCCGCGGCACCGGCCGTTCCGGGCTGCGCGCGTTCGGCGAGACGTGGGGGGACCGCTTCCCCGCCCTGCGCCGGGCGGTGCGGCTCGTCGAGACCGGAGCGGCCGCCCCCGAGGCGGAACGGAGCGACCGGTTCGACCGGGCGCTCGACGTCGTCATGGAGGGGACGCGCCACCGCGCCGCGGAGGCCGCGAACGCGCTTCGCGGGCCGGCGACGGCGCTCTACGCCTTCGGCGTGCTCCTCCCGCTCGCGCTCGTCGCGGTCCTCCCCGCAGCGCGGGTCGCGGGGGTCCCCGTGTCCATCCCCCTCGTCGTCGCGCTCTACGACGTGCTCCTGCCGGCGTGTCTCCTCGTCGCCGCGGCGTGGCTGCTCGCGCGCCGGCCCGTGGCGTTCCCGCCGACGCCGGTGCCGCGAACCAACCCCGCGGTGCCGCGCTGGCCGTGGCGGGCGTTGCTCGCCGGTACCGTCGTGGGAGTCGGCGGCTGGCTGCTCGCGGGGTTCCTGCTCCCCGGCTGGACCCGGCCGCTCGCCGCTGTCGGCGGCGGGGTCGGGACGGCGCTCGTCGTGGCTGCGGCGCCGGTCGTCGCGGTCCGCGAGGAGGTGCGGGCCGTCGAGGCCGGGCTCCCCGACGCCGTGGCGCACGTCGGCCACCGGGTTCGGGAGGGCGTCGCCGTGGAGACGGCGCTCGCCGAGGTGGGCGAGGAGCTCGGCGGGGCGACGGGCGACCGGTTCGCGGCGGCCGCCCGGCAGAACCGACAGCTCCGCGTCGGCGTCGAACGCGCCTTCTGCGGGGAGTTCGGGGCGCTCGCGAGCCTCCCGAGCCGTCGTGGCGAGCACGCCGCACACCTGCTCGCGGTGGCTGCCGACGCGGGGCGGCCGGCCGGGCAGGCGCTCGTCGAGACGGGCGCCCATCTCACGGCCCTCCAGCGGGTCGAACGCGAGGCCCGCCGCGACCTCGCCCGCGTGACGGACACGCTCGGGAACACGGCGGCCGTCTTCGGGCCGCTCGTGGGGGGTGCGACCGTCGCCCTCGCGGCGCGGACGGGGGGTAGTCAGCTCGGGACCGCGGTGCCGACGCCAGCGCTCGGGCTCGCCGTCGGGGTGTACGTCCTCCTCTTGGCCGCGCTGTTGGCCGCACTCGCGACGGGGCTTTCGCGCGGGCTCGACCGCGCACTCGTCGCTCACCGGGCCGGCGTCGCCCTCCTCGCGGCCACGGCGACGTATCTCGCGGCGTTCGTGGCGACCGGGCTGGTGGCCTGAGGTTTATATACAAGCGGGAGACCAGCGGCCCCATGTTCGACGCTCCCAGCGACCTCCCGCTCGTCTGGCTCGGCCTCGCGCTCGTCAGTGTGGCCGTCGCCGGCGTGGCGGTGGGACTGCCGACCGCCCCGCCGCCGGACGCGACCCACGTCGCAGCGCAGATCGACCGGGTCGCGGCCAGCGACCACACCGCCGTGACGGAGCTCCGGCTCGGCGCCGACCGAATCCGGCTCCGCTCCGGCGCCGTCGCGCTCGAATCCGACGGGGTGCGAGCCCACGCCAGTCTCCGGTACGGCCCCGTCACCCCGGTCTCCGGTGGGGACCTCGACGCGGTGCTCCACGGAGCTGCGCCAGAGGCCATGTACGCCTCCCCGCGTGCGTTCGCCCGGGCGGCAGCACGCGCGCGAGTCGGGAGCGGCTGGCGACCCGCTCCGGAGACGCTCGTCGTCAGACACGTCACGTGGGGTGAGACCGATGTCACGCTCGTCGGGTAGGGGACAGCTCCCCGTCGCGGCGCTCGTCGCCGTGGCCTGCGTGGGGCTGGGGCTCTCGCTGTACGCGGGCGTCCTGGAGAGCCAGCTTCCGGGGCCGACCCCCCGCGACCCGACGGCCACGCTCGACCGGATCGAGGACGCAGCCTCCTCGGGCGGGGTCCTCCACCCGAACCGGCTCTCCGTCGCCCCGGCGAGCGCCGAGCTGCGGGTCCACGCGCGGCTCATTACGGCCGAGAGGGAGTGGACGGCCGGTTCCCCGCTCGAGGGAACGACCGCCTCACGACGGGTCGCCGTCCGGGTCGCCCCCGGTCGCGTTCGCCCGGGAACGCTGGAGGTGACCGTCGCGTGAGGGGCGTCAGCACGGTCTTCGACGTGACGCTGTTCCTGCTTTTCGTCACCGCCGCGGTCGGGACGCTCGTCGCCCCGCCCGCAGCCCAGCCCGCGGAACCCGCCGCCCCCGCGGAGGCCTCCCTCGCCACGACGGCGAGCGTGCACTACTCGCTCGCGCCGGGTGCGCGCCACGGCCCCGCCTCCCGGTTCCCGACCACCGAGAGCCCGGAGTTCCGCCGCACGGCCCACGGCAGTCTCGCGACGCTCCTCGCGCGCGGCGCGACCCGCAACCTCTCCATCGCGGGCGAGCGGGTCACCCACTCCCACGACGAGTTCACTCGAGAAGTGGCGAACGCCACGGCGACCCGGACCCTCCCGCGGACCCGCGTGCGGGCGGTCTGGTCGCCGTATCCCGGTTCCTCCGTTCGAGGGTCGCTCACCGCCGGCCCCCGCCCGCCCGCCGATGCCCGAGTCACGAGCCGGACGCTGACCGTGGCGAGCGGCTATCCCCCGGTTCGAGAGCGGGCTCGACTGGCAGCCGAACGGGAGGGGTACGCGGGTGTCGCCCACGTCCTCGCCAGGGCGGTCGTCCGGGGCACCTTCCCCGACCCGCAGACGAGCCACGCACTCCACGGCGACTACCCGGTCGACGCGCTCGTTCGCCACCGTTACCACCGGTTCGGCGCGCTCCTCGGCACCGGCGTCGAGACGCCGATCCACCCCGAGCGCACGAACGCGGCCCTCCAGCGGGCGCTCGCCGACCGGTTCGAGCGCGACCTCCGCGGGCGGTTCGACTCCCCGGAGGAGGCGGCCGCGACGGTCCGTGTGGGGGAGGTCCACGTGACGGTCCGGCGGTGGTCGCGGTGAACGACCGCGCGCGGGTGCCGTTCGCGCTCTTGGGGGTGTTCCTGCTCGTCACCAGCGCGACGTTCTCCGCGGCGCTCGGGCCGAAATCCCTGGGTGAGCCGGCGAGCGACCGCGCGATCGAGGCCGCGGAGTCGGCCGTGGGGCAGGCACTCCGGACCGCGGTGCGGGACGCGGCACGGGAGGCGGCGGCCTCCCCGGTCGTCACCCCCGCGGCGACCCCCGGCGGGAACGTGTTGAACGAGTCGACTCCCTTCCGGGACCTCCTCCGGGTGCGGCTCTACCACGCCCTGCGCGACCGGCTGGGGACGGTCGACGCGACAGCGGGAGCGGTCACCGTCGAGGCTCACCTCCCGCCGACCCCGAACGCCTCCGCGCTTCGGGGAGCGAAACGCCGGGTCTCGGTCGCCCGTGCGGGGCCGAACGGGACGGCCCTCCGGGCCGCCGTCGAGAACGTGACGCTCGTCGTCGCCCGGAACGGCCGGGTCGTCGACCGACTGTCGATCTCGCCGGCCGTAGTCGTCGACTCACCCGCGCTGTTCCTCCACGACCGCACGGAACGCTTCGACCGGTCGCTGGAGGCGGGGCCGACGACCGGGCTCGGCCGGCAGGTCACGGCGCGGCTCTACGCGATGGCGTGGGCCCGCGGCGCGGCACAGTACGGCGGCGCGCCCATCGCGAACGTCCTCGCGAACCGCCACGTCGCGCTGGCGACGAACGCGGGGCTGCTCGACCGCCAGCGCGCGGCCTTCGGGACGGCTGACCCCGCGGGCCGGCGCGCGCTCGGGGTCGCCACCGCCCGGACGGGGGTTCGAGACCTCCTGCTCGGTCGGGGTACCCCACCGGAGGTCGTCGAGGCCATCGAGCGCGGGGTGGACGGCCTCGGTGCCCCGCAGCCGGTCTCCCCTATCGGTGCTGCGGCGACCGACGAGAGGCTCCGTGTCGGGGTGAACGCCGCCGCGGACGCCGCCTTCCGCGATATCGACCTGAACGCCACGGCGCGGACGGTGTACGCCGCGCGGGTCCGGCTGGTCGCCGACGCCCGGCTGGTCCGCGAGGCGGCGGCGACCCCGACACGGCTCCCGGGCTGGACGCTCGTCTCGTCGCGGAACAGCTCGGAGAGGCACGTCTTCTCCCGGCCCGCGTCCCCGGACGCCCCGGCCGGCTGGCACGCGCTCGACGCCTGGGGCCGGCGCGTCGTCCACGAGCGGACGACCGTGCGGAAATGGCGACGGGGCGACGAGACGCGCGTCACCCGCGATACCACGGAACGGGTGTCCCGCGTCACGCTCACGCTCGCGGGTCGCCACGCCGAGACGGGCCTCGTCCCGGACCGCTCTATTCGTGGAATCCACGAACGCGGCGGCCCCCTCGACGGGCCGAACCTCGCGGATATCGAGCCCCGTGCGAAGGCCCGGCTCGTCGAGCCCGCGGGCGTCGACGCGCTCGCCACCCGTGCGGCGACCGGAACGCTCGACAGCGACCCCGTCCGGATCGCGGGGGAGCAGCCCCCGGGGCTCTCGCGCTGGCTCTACGCCGACCTCCGCTCGCTCCGTGAGCGCGTGCGGAACGTCTCGGTTCGGGTGGAGAAGGGTGCCGTCGGCACCTACGAGACGAATCCACCCGCGCGGCTCGCCGCGGAACTGGAGTCGCGTCGCGCATCGCTGCTCGGGCTCCCGGACGCGTACGACGGCGTCGCGGACAAGACCCGGTACGCCGTCCGGGCCGCGTATCTCGATCGGGTCGTCGAGCGGCTAGAAACCCGGGCCGACCGCCGTACGGGGGTTCGTGACCGGCTCGATGGCCGCCTCGGCGCGTACGGCCTCTCCGTGGACTCGCTGGCGGCCACGCTGGAGGCAGCTCGGGGGGCGACCGTCCCCTCCAAACGCGAGTACGCGGGGCTCGGTGGCCCCCTCGCGCTCACCGTCGACGGCGCGCCCCCGTATCTCACCCGGACGGCGCTCACCCGCGAGCAGGTCGCGGCGCGCGGCGTCGAACGGCAGCACTACCTCGCGACTCGCAACGTGAACCTCGTCACGTCCCCGCACGGTGACGTGGCGGACACGCTCGTCGGCTCCGTGCTTGGGGCGAAGACGGCCCGACTGGGCACCGCGGCGGCGACGCTGCGTGCGGCGCGGCTCTCTGGGGAGCCCGACGCGCCGAAACTCCGTGCCGCGGTGTCGGGGTCGGTCTCGGAGAGCCGGGACCGCTACCGCCGCCATCTCCGGGCGGTCGGCGTCGCCGATTCACGCGAGCGCCGCGCGGCCATCGTCCGCACGGGGCTCGCGCGGTGGGACACCCTTCCGGCACGGGCAGCGGCCATCGCCAACGGCTCCGCGGGGGACCGCATCGCCGCGGTGGCGGCCCACGCCGAGGGGCTCTCCGCCCGCCAGCGCGACCGCGTCCGGCTCGCGCTGGGGACCGTCGGGGCGCCGGGCGTTCCACAGGCGGTCGTGAACGGGACGAACACGCGTCTGCGAACGGCCGCGAGGGTGGCGCTCGCGGAGGCTGTCAAACGGGGGGCTGGCCGGCTCGCCAACCGGACGCGCCGCCGGGTTGCGGGGCCGCTGTCGGCGGTGCCAGCGGGGCTCCCCGTCGCCCCCGTACCGGGGCTGTGGTACGCGACGACCAACCTCTGGGTCGTCCAGTCGACGGGGGAGTACGCCCGGTTCACTGTGCGGACTGACCGGGGGGTCGCGTACACGCGCGACGGCTCCCCCCACCGGTTCGACTGGGACGGGGACGGGACGCGGGAGCTGCTGGGCTACGCGACGCGCGTGTCGTTCTCGGTCGAGACGGCCGTCGTGGTCGTGGTTCCCCCTGGCCCCAGAGGCGTCGGTGACACCGACGGGAACGCGGACGAGCGCTCGTCGGGGTGGAACTCAAAGGCTCTTAGGGGCTGACTTCGTATCCGAGGTATGTTCCACGAGGTCGCGGACGAGCCGGGCGAGTTGACGCCCGAGGAGCTGTATGCACTGTACGAGGCCGAACTCGAGGCGGTGATCGAGGAGCTCGGTGTCGAGACCGTCATCGAACAGTCGTCGCTCGACGCCGAGACGGTGGAGGCGCTGGCGGCCGGCGACTCCCCCGAGCTCACGCTGGAGGAGGCGGCGGCCGTGCTCGCGCTCGCCCACCCGGACGACGCGGAGACCATCGTGCTGCTCGCCCGTGATGCCCTCCTCATGGATATGACCAACGCCATCGTTGACGTGGAGGCGCTCTCCGCGGGCGTCGACGGGGAGCTCGAACCCCGGGAGATCCAGGCGAAGGTGGAGGGTCGCTACCCCATCACGATGCGGGAGTTCGCCCGTATCCACCAGTTCCTTCACACCCGCATCCACTGATGCGCGTCGCGATCCTGGGGTGTGGCTACGTCGGCCTCGAACTCGGCCGCCAGCTCGCCACGGAGCACGCGGTCTGGGGGGTCAGACGCTCGGCGTCTGGGCTCGACGCCATCGAGGACGCCGGGTTCACCCCCGTCGAGGCTGACGTGACCGACCCGGACTCCCTCGACGCGGTCCCGGATGTCGACGCTGTCGTCTTCGCGGCCTCCTCGGGCGGCCGCGGGGCCGACGCGGCCCGCGCGGTGTTCGTGGAGGGCCTCGAAGCCGCCATCGACCACTTCGCCGCGCGCGAGTCGCCCCCCGACCGACTCGTCTACACCTCCTCGACGGGGGTGTACGGCGACCACGGAGGCGACTGGGTCGACGAGGGGACGCCGCTCGACCCCACCACGGCGAAGACCGAGGTGCTGGTCGAGGCCGAACGGCTCGCCCGCGAGTACGCCCCCGAGCAGGGGATCGAGGGAACCGTCGCCCGCTTCGCCGGGCTCTACGGCCCCGACCGCTACCGACTGGAGCGCTATCTGGAGGGACCCGTCACGGAGGGCTACCTGAACATGGTCCACCGGGACGACGCGGCGGGGGCGGTGCGGTTCCTGCTCGAAGCGGACATCGACGAGGACGTGGTGCTCGTCGCGGACGACGAACCCGCCCCCAAATGGGACTTCGCCGACTGGCTCGCCGACCAGTGCGGGGTGGCCACCCCCCCGAAGCGCACGAAAGAAGAGCGGTTGGAGGACGGGGAGCTCTCCGAGGCCGCCCGTCGGCGCATCCTGACGAGCAAGCGCTGTTCGAACGCGCTGTTGAAGGAACTCGGCTACGAGCTCACCTACCCCACCTACCGCGAGGGGTATCGTGCGGCCATCGAGGCGTACCGGGCGAGCCATTAGGCTTCGTTCCCTCTTTCGAGTATGGCCACCAGCACGGCGACGTGGAACTACCGCGACGAGTTCCACGAGGCGTTCGCTCGCACCTATTTCAGGAGATTCGCCGACTGCATCGTCTCCTCCATCGGCGTCGGCACCTACCTCGGCGAGCCCACCGACGAGGCGGACGAGAACTACGAGCGAGCCATCGTCGAGGCGCTCGAGAGCGGCATCAACGTCGTCGACACGGCGCTCAACTACCGGTGTCAGCGCTCCGAGCGGGCCGTCGGGCGCGCGATTCAGGAGACCGACGTGGACCGCGAGTCGGTGCTCGTCGCCACGAAAGGCGGGTTCGTCCCGTTCGAGGGGTCGATGCCCGAGAACCCGGGCGAGTACGTCCGGGAGCAGTACTTCGATTCCGGGGTCTGCACCCCCGAGGAGATGGTCCGCGGGAACTGCATCACACCGGACTTCATCGACGACTCGCTTGACCGCTCGCTCGCGAACCTCGATCTCGAGACGATCGACCTCTACTACGTCCACAACCCCGAGACGCAGCTCGAAGAGCGCTCCGCGGAGGCGGTGTACGACCTGCTCGAAGCCACATTCCAGCGGCTCGAACGCCGGGCCGCGGCCGGAGACATCCGCCACTACGGGGTGGCGACGTGGGAGGCGTTCCGCGTGGGGAAGGACCACGAGTCGTACCTCTCGCTTCCCGAAGTGGTCCGGCGGGCGCGGGCCGCCTCCGATACCGTCGGCACGGACGCCACCCACTTCAGGGCGATCCAGCTCCCGTTCAACGTCCACATGGCCGACGCGTTCACCGTCGAGGGGCAGGACGGCCCCGAGGGCCCCCAGAGCGCGCTCTGGTTCGCCCACGAGGCCGGGCTCGACGTGTTCACCTCCGCCTCCATCCTCCAGGGGAAGCTGGCGTCGGGGCTCCCCGGGGACGTGGCCGCGCTCCTCGACGGGGACACGGACGTCCAGCGGGCCATCAACTTCGCGCGGTCCGCGCCGGGCGTCACCTCGGCGCTCGTCGGGATGGGCTCGCCCGACCACGTCCCCGAGAACGTCGCGGCCGGCACGTTCCCGCCGCTCGGGGCGTCCGCGTTCGACGAGGTCTTCGAGTAGCGGTCAGGGGAGAGCGACGGGACTTTTTATACCCGCGCCGCAACGGGGAGGTATGGATTCCGTTCGGCAGGGCCTCCGGGCCAAGGATATCGAGAAGGACACCTACGAGCGGCTCAACTGCGCGCGCTGTGACGAGCGGCTCAAGACGAAGAACGACCCGGACGAGGTGTTCTCGATTCGGTTCTGTCCCGCCTGTAACCGCCGCTGGAAACAGCTGTAAGCCTGCTTCCGGAAGGCTATAACCGACCCTGCTCCAACGCCCGCTGTGTCCCGTCGCCGCCTGTTCGGCTCGCTGTGTTCGATGGTGTTTCTCGTCAACCTCGCGCGAGTCGTCTTCGCCCCCCTGCTCGAACCCCTGGCAGCCTCGTTCGAGGTGTCCGTGGGGACCCTCGGCGTCGTCACCGCCGCGGCCTGGTTCGGGAGCGCCGTCCCCCGCGTGCCGACGGGGTGGCTCCTCACCCGTGTCTCCAGACACCGCGTCGTCGCGCTCGCCGGCGGGGTGCTGTTCACCGCCTCGCTCGCCACCGCCTTCGCCCCGACCGTCGGCGCGCTCACCGGCGGCGCGTTCCTCATGGGGCTCGCCTCCGGCGCCTACTTCATCGCGGCGAACCCGCTCGTCTCGGAGCTCTACCCCGAGCGCGTCGGTCGCGCGCTCGGCGTCCACGGGATGGCGAGCCAGACGGCCGCCGTCCTCGCCCCCCTGCTCGTGGCCGCGGTGCTGTTCCTCGCGGACTGGCAGCTCACCTTCCTGCTCATCGCCGCCGCCGCGGTGGTCGCCACGACCGGCCTCCTCTTCGCGGTCCGGCGCGCCGACCTCCCCGAGGCCGGCACGGCCGACCGCGACCTCATCGGCGCCGTCCGGGCGCAGTGGCCCATCGTCCTCACCGGCATCGTCATCGTCGGCTCCATCGGCTTCGTCTGGAACGGCCTGTTCAACTACTACGTCTCGTATCTCATCGCGAAGGGGCTCCCCCAGTCCACCGCGAACCTGCTGCTCTCCGTCGTCTTCGGCGCGGGCATCCCCGCCTTCCTCATCACGGGCCGGCTCGCCGACCGCTTCCCGAACGTCCCCCTCCTGCTCGGGGTCATCGGCTCGTTCATCGCGTCGGTGGCGCTTCTCACCCTCGCGTCGGGGCTCGTCGCCCTCGTCGCCGTCTCCGTGCTCCTCGGCTACGTCATCCACTCGCTGTTCCCCGTCATCGACACCTACCTGCTCGCGTCGCTCCCGGACCGCCACCGCGCCTCCGCGTACACCGCCTACAGCGCGACGATGATGCTCCCACAGGCCGCGGGGAGCCTCGTCGTCGGCTACGCCTCCGAGAACGGGATCCCCGGGGTCTTCCCCGAGGCGCTCTCGTTCGACCAGATCTTCCTCGGGCTGGTCGGCTGTCTCAGCGTCGTCCTCGCCGGCCTCCTCGTCTTCTACGTGACGGGGCGGCTCCCCGCGGGGCGCATCCCCAGCGAGGCCTGACGCGACCCGGGCGCTTTTGGGCGAACCGCTCCTCTCCTCTCGCGATGGAGTACGTGCAGGAGCGGGTGACGACGCTCCACGATTTCACGGACCCGACGCCCGACGCGCCCACTGACCGCGCGGCCGTCGTCGTCCCGATGACAGAGCGCGAGCACAACTCGCTCGCCGCCGAACGGGTGCTCACGGCCCTCGAACGCGTCGCCCCCGAGCGGGTCGTCGTCGCGCTGCGTGCGCCCGCCGAGCGCGTGGGCCCGATGTGCGACTGGCTGGAGGGGTTCGACCTCCCCTTAGAGCCGCTCTGGTGTGACGGTCCCGCACTCGACGCCCTCCTCAGCGAAGCCTGCCTGAACGGCCACCGGGGGAAGGGTCGGGACGTGTGGCTCGCGCTGGGTGTCGCCGCGAAATCCGATTTCGTCGCCGTCCACGACGCCGACGCGAAGACCTACTCCGAGCGGCACGTTCCTCGACTCCTCTTCCCGCTCGACCACGGCTACGACTTCGCGAAGGGGTACTACGCCCGCGTCGAGAACAACCGCCTCTACGGCCGGCTCTTCCGGCTGTTCTACGCGCCGCTCGTCCGGGCGCTCGCCGATGCCCACGACGCCCCGGTGCTCGACTACCTCGACTCCTTCCGATACGCGCTCGCCGGGGAGTTCGCGGGGACGAGCGACCTCGTGCGCTCGCTCAGAATCCAGCGCGGGTGGGGCCTCGAGGTCGGCACCCTCGGGGACGCCTTCGCCGCGGCCGGCTTCGACGGCACCGCGCAGGTCGACCTGGGCAAACACGAACACGACCACCGGGCCGTCTCCGGCGCGGCGGGGCTCTCCACGATGGCCGAACAGGTCGGTGACGCGTTGTTCCGCGCGGTCGAGTCCGGCGGCGTCACCCCCGCGTACGACACCCTCCAGGACCGCTACCGCGAGACGGCCCGCGGGCTCATCCGGCAGTACGCCGCCGACGCCGCGTTCAACGGCCTCGACTACGACCGGGCGGGCGAGCGCGACCAGGTCGACGCGTACGCGAGCGCCGTCTCGTCTCCGAGTACGGACACCCGGCTGCCCGCCTGGGCGGACGCCCCGGTCGCCGTCGAGGCGGTCCGGGAGGCCGCGCGCGAGGACGTGGCGGAGGCACGATGAACCCCGACGAGCTCGCGGGGGTCGTGGACCTGTTCGGCGCGCTCTCCCGTGGTGAACTCCGCGAGGCCATCGACGAACTCGCGTACAAACGCGGCGTCGAGGTCGAGGACGGGGCCATCGAGGCGGCCGTCGCCACGTTCGCACTCGTCCCCTTCGACGACCCCGAACGGCTCGCGGTGGGGCCGACGGCGTTCCCCGAACTCCCCGAGGGGGGTGAGGACCTCCCGCACATCCTCGACATCGAGCGTCGGGCGGTCGACCGCGAGCGGGTGGTCACCGCCGCCGAGGAGCGCTTCCGCGAGGAGGCCGCGCTGGCCGTCGCGGCCGGGAACGAGGAGCGACAGGAAGCTCTCCGCGACGTGAGCTACGACCTCGAGGCGTGGGGGACCGGGTCGCTCGAGTCGCTGCGGACCCGCCTGGACGCCGCGCTCTCGCTGGAATGAGACGGAGACTTATGCCGGGTGGTTCCCTGTGACCGGTATGGACCTCACGCGCCTCGCCGGCTTCGAGCCCGTGCCCGTCACGGACCAGGAGCGCGAGGCTGCGGTGCTCGTCCCCGTCATCGCCCGCAACGACGGCGAGCACCTGCTGTTCGTCAAACGCGCGGACCACCTCGGCCAGCACGCCGGCCAGATGGCGTTCCCCGGTGGTGGCCGCGAGCCTTCCGACGCGGATCTGGAGGCCACCGCCCGCCGCGAGACCCACGAGGAAGTCGGGCTCGCCCCCGACGCCGCGGAGGTCGTGGGCCGGCTCGACGACATCCGCACCGTCTCGCACTACTCCGTCCGGCCGTTCGTCGCCCGGGTGCCCGATATCGAGTTCACGCCCGACGAGCGCGAGGTGGCCGAGGCCGTCGTCCTCCCCGTCTCGGAGCTCACCGACCTCACGAACTACGAGAGCGAGCGCCGGGACCACCCGTTCTACGGCGACGTGCGCATCCACTTCTTCCGCGTGGACGGGTACGTCGTCTGGGGGGCGACCGCCCGGATACTCGTGCAACTCTTAGAGCGGACGACGGACTGGGAGATGCCCGCGGAGCCGGACCGCGTGGTCGACCCGGACGCGGAGTACCCGGTGTAGGCCAGATTCGCGGAGAGCGATACCCTTAACCGCCAGAGAGGGATGTGTTCGACCATGTCCGCAGTAGACGCGGCTGGTCGCGTTCCGCGACGATAGTTCTCAGATGACTGGTGATACCCAATGTTGAGAGAGGAGCCCGTGGCTCGCGTCGGGCTCGACGCGATCGCACTGAAACCGAAGGAGCACTCGCTGTCAGACGCCCGCGAGCTCGCGGTCGACACGCTCTGTCTGGACTACGAGGGGCGCGAGCATCTCCCGGACGAGGCGACGCTCGACCGGCTGGCGCGCGACCACGACCTGCTCGTCACGACGCCGGTGCGCGCCGACGGCTTCGACCCCCTCGGCGACGACTCGCTCGTGGATTCGGTTCCCGAGCGGGCGGGACGCATCCTCGTCGCCGGCCACCCGGCGTACCTCACCGACGAGGAGAAGCGGCGGGCCATCGCGCCCCGGCTCTCGGCCGCGCGCGAGGAGGCCCCCGACGCGTGGGTCGGCACGGAGGGGGTCGAACGCGTCGCCATGGCGCTCGGCGGGACGCAGTACGACCTCCTCTCGCGCGGCACCGCGAACTCCGTCCGCGCGGTCCGGACGACGGGGTTCGAGGGTGAGATCGCCGTCTACGCCCCCGTCGTCGTGAGCGACGCGGAGGACGAGATCCTCGACGCGGCAGGGCCGTACACCGCCCGTCGGGGGGTCGTCCGCCGGGCGCTCCCGGACGGTGCCCCGGACGACTCGACCGCCACGGGCCGGGCCCGCGAGGTGCTCTCCGCCGCGGTCCGGGATTTCGCGCTCGTCGGGAGCCAGGACGAGGTGCGCGCCCAGACCGACGCCCTCCGCGAGGCGGGCGTCGATACGGTCGTGGGCTACCCGGCCCGCGGGCTGGCGGAATTCCTTTAATCCCGCCTCCGCTCTCGGGGGTATGCACGTCGCCGTCATCGGCGGGGGGGCCGTGGGCACGACGACCGCCCACGACCTTGCCGCCCTCGGGGCCGAGGTCACGCTGTTCGAAGCCGGAGCCGTCGCCGAGGGGTCGAGCGGCCGCGCCGCCGGGGTGTGTTACGACGCCTTCGCCGACCGGCTCGACGCCGATCTGGCGACCCGCGCGCTCGACCGCTTCCGTGACCGCTCGGGCGAGGGCGCGTTCGGCTTCGAGGATCGCCCGTACGTCTGGCTCGCACGCGAGGGCGACACGCGAACGGTCGAGGCCATCGAGTCGCACGTCGAGCGGATGCGCGCGAACGGGCTCGACGTGTCGCTCGTCTCCGCCGCCGAACTGGGGGACAGATGGCCCGCGCTCGTCACCGACGACGTGGCCTGCGCGGCCGTCGCGGAGAACGCGGGGTGTGCGGACCCCGCGGCTTACACGGAGCTGATGGCGGCCCGCGCCCGCGAGGCGGGGGTGACGGTGCGCGAACAGACGCCCGCGCGCCTCGATGGACGCGCGGTCAACGGTGACGAGTACGACGCCGTCGTCGTCGCCGCGGGGGCACACACGCGGCGGGTCTGCGAGCCCGTCGCGCCCGTCCCGATCAAACCGTACCGGGTGCAGGCGCTGGTCACGGAGTCCGTCGATATCGAGACACCACAGCTCTACGACGCCTCGGGCGGGTACTACCTCCGGCCGCGGGCGGGCGGCCTGCTCGTGGGCGACGGCACCGAACCCGTCGAGCGCGACCCGGACGACTGGGAACGGGAGGCGGATGGGTGGTTCCTCGAGGCGTGCGAGGGGTACGAACGCCGGGCGCTCGCTCGCTCGTTCTCCGTCGAGCGCGCGTGGGCCGGGCTCTGTACGGCGACGCCCGACGGAAATCCGCTGTTCGGGGAACTCACGGAGGGGGTCTTCGTCGCTGCGGGCTGGCAGGGCCACGGGTTCATGCGCGCGCCGGCCTTTTCGGAAATCCTCGCGAACCGCGTCGTCTCGGGTATCGACCACGAGGCGCTGCACGCGTTCTCACCCACCCGATTCGACGGGGACGAGGACTTCGAGATCGTGGAGGGGATGGCACGGAACGTGGAGGGGTAGTCGGCGTGCGGTTTTTTGGCTCCGCTCCGACTATCTCCTGGTATGGTGGAGCGCACGCTCGATGAGCGGGGGCGGGTGACCGTTCCCAGGGAGTTTCGGGAGCGGTTCGGTGACCACTATCACCTCGTCGAGGTCCGCGATGGCCTCAAACTGATCCCCATCTCGGACGACCCGCTGGCAGCCCTTCGAGAGGAATTCGCGGATGTCGAGAACTCTGTACAACGACTCCGTGGTGATGCTCGGGAAGGAGGCCTCGATTTGGCGGGGCGATAGACGGCCATCTCTCTCGTCAAACGCTCTGTTCGGATGAGCTGCCCGCGCTACTCGTCGTCCGGTTCGTCGGGCGTCGGCTCCTCCTCTGCGTGGTCCGCAGCCTCGATGTCGACGCTCTCCGGGGTGGCATCCTCGCTCTTGGGGAGTTCGATACGAAGGGTGCCGGTCTTCGTGAGGGTGGCGTTCGCGCTCCGGGGGTCGACCGTCGCGTCCGGGGGGAGGGTGGCTTTCCCGTCGAGCGCGAGGCCGCGGCCGGGGAAGCGCATCTCGAACCCGTCGTGGTGCGGGCGGAAGCGGTCGATCTTCACCTCGACCGTGTTCCCCTCGTAGTTCACTCGTACGTCGCTCGCGCGTGCGCCGGGGGCGTCGAACACGACGAGGTAGGCGTCGTCGCTCTCGAGGACGTCGACGGGGAGGGGTTTGCGCTCCTGGACCTGTCCGGCGATGCGGCCCACGCCGTCGAGGATGGCGTGGCCGACCTCCTCGCCCAGCTTCCGCAGGGTCGTCATAGCTCGACGGCCTCCACCGGGCCACCGCAGTACGGACAGGAGAACGCCTCCGCACCGGTGTCGCTCGGCATGTTGTAGGTGTAGTGCAGCTCGATCAGGTCGAGGTCACAGTCCTCGTCGGCGCAGACGATTTCCAGCGTCTTCGGCATACTCGGGGGTATGCTCGCGCGACTCTTGAACCCCCCGGCCACCGCCCGAACTGCCGGTGTCGCGGCTCGCCGTGGCCGCCAGCTTTTCCCGGTGTGTTCTCCTATCGCATCCGTGCGCGTCCACGGTATCGACTTCAGCGGGGCGAAACGCGCCGGGGAGAAGGTGTGGGTCGCCTCGGGGGAGTACGACGACGGGCTCACCATCCACGCCGTCCGGCAGGGGACGGAACTGTTCGGAAGCGCCGACCGCGAGCCCGTTCTCTCCGGCCTCCGCGAGTGGATCGCCACACAGGAGGGTGCGGTGGGGCTCGACTGCTCCTTTGGCCTCCCGCGGCAGGTCCATGCCCACGGCTCCTGGCGGGCGTTCTGCGAGTGGTTCCCGGACGCGTTCGACGGGCCCGAGGCGCTGCAGGGGGAGTGTGCCGAGCGGACGAAGGCCATCACCGGTGGCGAGCGGACCTACCTCAAGCGCGCGACGGACGAGCGGACGAACGCCCGGTCCCCCTACCACTGGCTCGTCGGGCCGCAGACGTACTACGGCATCGCCGAGATCGTCGCCCCGCTCGTCGAGCGCGGGGTCGCGGTGGAGCCGATGGTCCCGATTCAGGGGGCTGCGGTGCGGCTCCTCGAGATCTATCCGGCCGCGACGCTCCGCGAGCTCGGGCTCCCCGACACGACGTACAAGGGGGGTCACGAGGGGGAACGCGAGCGTCGCGAGACGATTCTCGCGGGGCTACGCGAGTGGGGGGTCGGGCTCCCCGCAGGCGTCGAGACCACCCTGCTCGACGACTCCGAGGGGGACGCGCTCGACAGCGTGGTCGCGGCCGTGGCGGTGGCGCGCGCGGCCGAGGCGGGGTTCGTCGTCGGCGAGGAGTCGGCGTACGACCCCGTCGAGGGGTACATCTACGTGTAGGCCCGCCGCTCCCGTGGTAACCCGTATGTTGCCGGAACGTTATATTCGCACAGCGGTTACCATCTGATACCATGTCCTCGTCACTCCCTGCCGAGTGTCACATCGGCCGCGTCGCGCTCGTCGTGAACGACCTCGACGACCTCACCGCCTTCTACCGCGACGTGGTCGGCCTGCACGTCCTCGCGCGCGAGGAGGGACGGGCCACGCTCGGGGTCGGTGACACACCCCTGCTTCTCTTGCGGGAGGACGCCGACGCACCCGCCCGGCCCAGCACCGCCGCGGGGCTGTTCCACACCGCCTTCCTCGTCCCCTCGCGCGCGGCGCTAGGTGACGCGCTCGAGCGCGTGCGCGACCGCTGGCGACTCGGCGGGGCCTCCGACCACCTCGTGAGCGAGGCGATCTACCTCACCGACCCGGAGGGGAACGGCATCGAGATCTACCGCGATCGCCCCCGTGAGGCGTGGACGGAGACGGAGGGGGGAATCGCCATCGACACCCTGCCGCTGGACCTCGATGCCGTCGCCACAGAGGCCGCGGGCGAGGAGGCGATGCCCGAGGGAACCACCGTGGGCCACGTCCACCTCGAAGTGAGCGATATCGAGGCCACCCGGGCGTTCTACGTCGACGCGCTCGGGCTGGAGCTGCAGGCGACCTACGGCGACAGCGCGCTGTTCCTCGCCGCGGGCGGCTACCACCACCACCTCGGGGCGAACGTCTGGCACCATCGGTCGCGCCCGCCCGAGGGGCGCGGCCTGGCGTGGTTCGAGGTCGTCCTCCCGGACGAGGCGAGTCTGGAGGCGACCGCGGAGCGACTGCGCGCGGCCGGCCACGCGGTGACGAGCGCGGGCGAGGGGCTCGATGTCGTCGACCCGAGCGGCATCACCCTCCGGTTGCGGTCCTGACTCCGCTGCCGCCCGGGTAGTCACCGTTTTACCGTTCCATCCGCTTTCTTCGATAATGACTGACCCCGCGGAGCTCTCGGTGACGCTGGTGGACGGCTACGTCGACGAGCCGGCACACTTCGGCGTCCCACCGTACATCTCCACCTATCCCCGGTACACCGCGGGTGCGCTCGTGGACGCGGGCGTCCCCGAATCGCAGATCACCTACCACACCATCGACGAGTTGCGCGAGGAGCGCTCGACGTGGCGCGACGTGGAGGGTGCGGACCTGTTCATCTACGTCGGCGGGATGACCGTCCCCGGGAAGTACGTCGGGGGCACCCCCGCGGAGCCGGACGAGGTCCGGGAGATGGCGTGGGCCGCCAAAGGAACCTCGATCATGGGCGGGCCCATCCGGTTCGGTGTCGGCGAGGAGAACGCCGGCGCGTCGGACATGGAGCGCGACGACCTCGATTTCGATTTCGTCGCGAAGGGCGACATCGAGGCCGCGGTGTTCGACCTCGTCGAGAACGGGCTGGAGGGCCACGGGAACCGCGTGCGCTCGAACGAGGAGATCGACCGCTGGGGGGCGAAGGGCGCGTTCGTCGTCGAACAGCACCCGAACCACCCGGAGTACCTCATCTGTGAGATGGAGACCTCTCGCGGGTGTGCCTACCGGTGTTCGTTCTGTACGGAACCGCTCTACGGGAACCCCGCGTTCCGGACCGCGGAGTCGGTCGTGCGGGAGGTCGAACAGCTCTACGAGCGCGGCGCGCGCCACTTCCGGTTAGGAAGACAGGCCGACATCCTCGCGTTCGGCGGGGACGGCGAGGCCCCCAACCCCGACGCGCTGCGAGAGCTCTACTCCGGGATTCGGGAGGTGGCCCCTGATTTGGGGACGCTCCATCTCGACAACATGAACCCCATCACCATCTCGCGGTGGCCCGAGGAGTCGCGAGAGTGCATCCGCATCATCGCGGAACACAACACGGCGGGGGACACCGCAGCGTTCGGCCTCGAATCGGCCGATCCGGTCGTCCAGGAGGCGAACGACCTGAACGTCACCGCCGACCAGTGTTTCGAGGCCGTCAAGATCGTCAACGAGGAGGCCGGGTGGCGACCCGGTGAGGACCCCTCGAAGGCACCGACGCACGGCGAAGCCGCGAGCAACCGCCTCCCGAAGCTCCTGCCGGGTATCAACCTCCTGCATGGATTGCTCGAAGAGCGGGAAGAGACCTACGAATTAAATAAGCAGTTCCTCCAGCGGGTGTACGACGCGGGCCTGATGCTCCGCCGGGTGAACATCCGGCAGGTGATGGCGTTCGACGGGACCAAAATGAGTGAAACGGGCTCTGCCATCGCGAAGGAGCACAAGCCCCTCTTTAAAAAATACAAGACGGAGGTCAGAGAGACCATCGACCAGCCGATGCTCGAGCGGGTCGCCCCGCCGGGGACCATCCTCGAGAACGTCCACCTCGAGTACCACCAGGACGGGAAGACGTTCGGCCGACAGCTGGGGACCTACCCGCTGCTGGTCGGCCTCCCGGGCGAGCTGGAACTCGGGCAGGCCATCGACGTGGCGGTGACGGACCACGGCTATCGGTCCGTCTCGGGTGTGCCGTACCCCCTCGACATCAACAGCGCGTCGATGACGGAGCTGCAGGCGATTCCGGGGCTCGGCAAGAAGCGTGCGGGGAACGTCGTCGTCAACCGTCCGTACGACTCACTCGACGCGTTCGAGCAGTCGGAAGGCGTGGACGTGAGTCCGTTCGCCGTCGCGAGAAAGTAGCGGCTTTTCGCTTCTCTTCTCAGTCGTCAGCCGGGGCCGCACCGGCCGGAGCGGTGGTCTCTCCCTTCGAGAAGCCGATGCCGAGGAGCGTCAGCACCACGAGCACGGCGGGCGAGAAGAACGCGAACAGGTAGTAGGGCGCGTAGGCGAGCGAGCTACTCAGCCCGAAGACGCCGGCCATGAACACGCCGCCGGCGTGCCACGGGAGGAGCGCGCCCGTCGGGGTGCCGACCGATTCGATGGCCATCGAGAGGTCCGAGCGGTCCAGCCCGTACTCGTCGTAGAGGTCACCGAGGGTGAGCCCGGGAACGACGATGCTCATGTACTGCTGGGCGGAGAAGGCGTTGACGAGGAACGCGGAGGCACCGGTGCCGACGATGAGGCTCTTCGGGCCGACGACGGCGTCCGCGAGGTAGCGCGCCAGCGTCGTGAGGATGCCCGCGTGGTTGAGCAGTCCTCCAAGAGCGAGCGCGAGGACGACGACGGAGATGGTCCACGCGGAGCCGGCGAGCCCGCCGGAGGCGAGCAGGCCGTTCACGAGTTCGGTCCCGGTCTCGGGCGCGGTGCCGTTGAGGAAGGCGTCCCACGCGGCGGTGAAGGAGGCGCCCTGTACCCCGATAGTTGTGCCGACGCCGGCGAAGACGCCCGCGACGAGCGTCGGCACGGCCGGGATACCTCGAAGGGCGAGACCGAAGGTGACGAGCAAGGGGAGGAAGACGAGCGGCGAGAGCGCGTAGGTGCCGACGAGCGCGGAGCGGATGGCGTCGACCTGTCCCGGAATCGCGCCGCCGGCGCGGAGGCCGAGCCACGCGTAGACGACGACGGAGAGGCCGAACGCGATGACCGTGCCGAGCCGCATCGCCCGGATGTGGTCGTAGAGGTCCGTCTCGGTGACCGCGGCGGCGAGGTTCGTCGTGTCGGAGAGCGGCGACTGCTTGTCACCGGCGTACGCGCCGGAGAGGACGGCGCCCGCGGTCATCGGGACGGGAATCCCGAGGCCGGTGCCGATACCGGCGAAGGCGACGCCGAGGGTGCCCGCCGTGGTCCACGACGAACCGATGGAGAACGCGACGACCGCCGCGAGGACCGCAGCGGCCGGCAGGAACGTCTGCGGGGTGAGGATGCCGAGCCCGTAGTACATCAGTGCGGGGATCGTCCCCGCCGAGATCCACGTCGAGATGAGTGCGTAGATGGTAAAGAGGATGAACAGCGCACCGAGCCCCATCTTGAGGCCGCTCTCGAGCCCCTCCTGGATCTGGGCGTAGGAGAGGCCGATGGCGTACTTCGCGACGAGGCCGGTGAGGACGATACTCCACAGCAGGGGGCCGTGCGGCGAGAGGCCGAGCAGCCCCGACCCGAGTGCGAGAAAGCCGATGACGCCGAGCGCCGGCACCAGCGCCTGCAGCGGCGTCGGTGACGGGCCGTCGGTCGATACTGATTCCGATAGTGAACTCATCGTACCCTGATGGATTACTCTAAAGAATAAAAGAGACTCGGATTATTACTGCGGAACGTTCGTGAAGGTTCCGTCCGTCGGTTCGCTCGCGCGACAGGAAGGGGCGAACTGGACGACGGAAATGACAGAAGGTTCTTACGCGACACCGGGCAAATCCACCCAATGAGTTCCACGGAGGTCAGCGTCGTTCTCCCCGCGTACAACGAGGAGAACACCATCGAGCACACCGTCGAGGTGACGCTCGCGACGCTCGACTCCTTTCTCTCTCCCGAGAGTTACGAGGTCATCATCGCGGAGGACGGCTGCGAGGATCGCACGCCGGAGATCGCCGACCGGCTCGCCCGCGAGGACGACCGGGTCACGCACTTCCACAGCGACGACCGGCTCGGGCGCGGGGGCGCGCTCGAACGCGCCTTCGCCGCCAGCGAGGGGGAGGTCCTCGTCTACTTCGACACGGACCTCGCGACGGACATGCGCCACCTCGAGGAGCTGGTCGAGTCCATCCGCACGGAGGGGTACGACGTGGCCACCGGCTCCCGCCGGTATCCAGACCGGAAACAGCCCCGGGAGATGGACCGCGGCATCGCCTCGGACGGCTTCAACGGCCTCGTCAGGCTCTTTCTGCGCTCCGAACTCTACGACCACCAGTGCGGGTTCAAGGCGTTCGACCGGGCGGCGCTGTTCGAACTCCTGGAGGACGTGGAGGACGACCACTGGTTCTGGGACACGGAGGTCCTCGTTCGCGCCCAGCGCGCCGGGATGCGCGTGAAGGAGTTTCCCGTCCAGTGGGAGCCGAAGGGTGACACGAAGGTCGATCTCGTGCGCGATGTGTTCGGGATGGGTTCACAGATCGTCCGGGTCTGGTGGGAGTTTGCCGTCCGCCCGCGGGTGAACCGGCAGGTGGCGATGGCCGCGGGCACCCTGCTCGTGCTCGTCGCGGTCGCGCTCACCTTCGTCTATCTGGACCCGCGGGACGTCCTCCGCGAGCTCCAGGGGGCGGACCCGACGCTCGTCGCCGTCGCCGCGGGCGTCTACCTCCTCTCGTGGCCTCTCCGGGGTGCTCGCTACCGCGACATCCTCGCCGAGTTGGGCTACCGCGAGAGCGTCGCCTTCCTCACCGGGGCCATCTTCATCTCCCAGACCGGGAACCTCGTGTTCCCCGCCAGAGCCGGTGACGCCGTTCGCGCGTACGTCGTGAAAGCCCGCCGCGGGATCCCCTACCCCTCCGGGTTCGCCTCGCTCGCCATCGAGCGCGTCTTCGACCTGCTCACCATCACGGTGCTCGCGGGCACGGTGCTCCTCGGCTTCTCCGCCGTGGGGCTCGAGTACGGCGGCACCGCGGGCGTCGGCGGCGACATCGCCCAGTCCGGGCGCACGGCGCTGTACGTCTCCGCGGGCGTGGGTGCGGCGGCCATCGTCGCCGCCGTCGCCATCGTCGCCAGCGCGCGCTCCGACCGGAACCTCGTCCGGAAGACGGTTTCGCGCATCTCGAACGACTCGTACGCCGACGAGGTGGCCTCGGTCATCGAGCGGTTCGTCGGCGACGTCCAGACCGTCGCCGGCGACAGACGCGCCTTCGCCGTCGTCGGCGCCTCCTCGCTCGCGGTGTGGACGCTGGACGTCATCACCGCGCTCATCGTCTTCGCCGCGTTCGACGTGTCGCTCCCCGTCGTCACGCTCGTCGCCGTCGGCTTCTTCGCCGTGAGCGTCGGCAACCTCGCGAAGGTGCTCCCCCTGTCGCCCGGTGGGGTGGGCCTCTACGAGGGAGCCTTTACGTTGCTCGTCGTCGGCTTCACCGGCGTCGCGTGGCCCGTCGCACTCGCCGCGGCCATCGTGGACCACGCGGTGAAGAACGCGGTCACCGTGGTTGGTGGCGTTGCCGCGACGCTCCTGTTGAACGTCTCGCTCACCGAGGCGGTCGAGGAGTCGCGCGAGGTGGAAGTGGACGCCGTACAGGAGTAGTCAATCGGGGCTTGTTGAGACTCTCTTTGAGTGCTGTTTTTCGGCAGGATTGCTGGATAGAGGGCGCGTATCTCGTAGTGCTCGAATACTATCTCTTCTACCTGGTCGGCACATTGACTTGTGGACGCCTCTCTCCTCGAACTCGGAGAAACGGGGTGCCACAGGTGGAGAAATGTTTTTCAGACTGGTTCTCGATAACTTACCATGGGGATTGTTAACAACCATTCTTGGAACAAGCTTGAGCAGTGGAGCCCACGATTGTTTATGCTGGCCTCCGTCTTCCTTTTGGCCGGTGCTACCAATAGCGGTCTGGCGTTTCTGAGCGACACCTATGTGTTCAACGAGTGGCTCGGCATCGTCCTTGAACTCGGGCGACTGACCGCACTTCTCGGTGCGGTAGGACTCTCGGTGAAGGTAATAAATCGGAACGCACGTCTGGGAGCTCTACACCGAGCCATCGGTTCCCTGGCAGTAGTCTTCGTAGGTTGGCTGATAGGGCTGGCGTCGCTAGAAGTGGCAGGAGTCCTCGCGGACCCTATCGGCATTATCGGTCTTTTCGCCTACGTTCTGTCTGTCAGCACGTTCCTCGTAGCTGGAGTGGGGGTCAGTTTTACGGGGGCTTACTCACGGCTGGTTGGGAGCCTCTTGCTGGTCAACGTGATTGCATTGCTGGTGGTGTTCTTCGGGCGTCTATTTGTCCCGCTGAACTTAGTCGCTACAGTCGTCCCTGGAATCCAATCTCTCCTCTACCTGAGTGTTGGATACACCCTCCGAGACTGGATTGTGACAACCCAGCAGAGCGTCGCGGCGACAGATACGACCCTCTGACTGAGTGGTTACTCTGCAACCGTTCCCGGCGGTAAATTCGCTCGGTCCCCGTGTGCCGATGCGGTCAGGAGCCGGTAGCCGATAGCGACGTGTGTCACAACAAGACCCAGTTCAGCGAAGGTCCCGACGACATTGATCGGGAGAGCGGCCCGACCGAACATTCCGAACAGGAGGGCCACTGTGGCACCCAACAGCATGACACCGACCAATGTGGAAAGGGCACCAGTGCGGAGGATGGCGACCCCGAATAGCGTGTACGTGACCAGCGACAGGACGACCGTCCCGAGTCCCAATATCGCTTCGATTGGCTGCGCAGCTCCGAGGTTCTTCAGAACTGCAGTTGTAAGGAGTCCGAGCGTAACGATGAGCGCGAGCACGACAACTACACGACCCAGCTTCCCCACTCTCGAAGTACGGTCCATGATGTGTGCGGAGATTCCGGCAACCCCGAGCAGGGACGCCACTCGCGCGAGAAGGACCGTAAGGCCGACCCACGAGTTGAATGTGATGCTGTCGAAGATCGATGTCATCCCGTAGTTCGCAGCCGCGACCAGCGAGAAAGCCCCGGCCACGAAAAATAGGTGTGGACTCCATGTTTCGAACGATTCCCACAGTCCAATGTCACTCGATTCCATGACGGTGAATTGAACGGAACAGCTGGTGATAACGATAATCCGTAGAGATTTATTGTAAATATATTAACTACTTCTCTCACTCCCAGTCGTAGTGGCCCCTTGCATCCCATCTCTCGAGAGCGGCTGTCTGGTCCGTTTCTACTCCTCGCTCGTCGTGATGTCAGGGAAACCGGGCGGCTTGACGTGTGACTTTATCCGCGATTACACCAAACCGTGGTATATGCCAACTGATACAGGGGAACCGACGCGATCGACGCTTTCGCCCGACGAGGCATTCTCAGTACTCGGTAACGAGACTCGCTTGGAGATACTGCGGATGCTCGCAGAATCAGGCGAACCGCTGACGTACGCGGACCTGTACGATGCTGTCGAATACGACGACCCCTCGAATTTCAGTTACCATCTTAAGCAGCTCGTAGGGCATTTCGTCCGTAAGACCGACCGGGGATACGAACTCTGGGACGCTGGTCGCCGTGTCGTGGAAGCCGTGGTCTCGGGTGCGGTGAGCGAAACGCCCGTGGTCGAGCCGTCCCGAACCGAGAAGAATTGCCCCTTCTGTGGGGCACCAGTGGATGTCGGGTTCCAGCAGGGCCGGGTTGAGCAGAGCTGTACGGAATGTGCTGGACTGGTCAGGTTCGCAGAGTCGGGAGGGAGGCGATTCACCGAGTATGGATCGCTGGGGTTCTTCTTGCTCCCGCCGGCGGGCGTCGAGGGCCGGTCGCCACAGGAGATGCTGGAGGCCGCGTGGACGTGGAAACACACCGACTTTCTGACGGACAGTGCAGGCGTCTGCTCACGGTGCTCGGCCAAACTTGAGACCTCCGTTGATGTGTGTGAGGAGCACGAGGACACTGCCGAGATCTGCGACGAGTGCGACAGACGCTACGCGATGAAGTTCGTCCTCTACTGTTCGAACTGCAACTACAATCCGAACTCCATCGCACCGGGTGTCCTCCTGGCGAACACGGAGTTGCTGGCGTTTCTCACTACCCGTGGCATCAACCCGTTCGTCCCCGAATCACTCAATCGTGCAGGCCAGGCGCTGGCTCAGTATGACGAGAACGTCGTCTCGGTGGATCCGCTTGAGGCCCGACTCACATTCACCGTCGATGGCGATCAACTCATATTGACCGTTGACGACGATCTCTCTGTGGTTGATGTTACCCAGTCAAGCTAGCGACGCCGGTTGATGGACACACCCTCTGCATTCAGCGACCAGCACCTATCTGCCTTTGAGAATTTCACCAGCCCCTCGAATCAGTAGTGCTCGGTGACGAACGGCCCGAGCGCCCCCGCGACGGCGTGCCGGAGCGCTGACTCCCGGTCGATGATTCCCCCGGTGAGCGCCCCGGCCGCACCCTGTTTCTTCGCCACGTCGTCCTCACCGAGCACGTCGTCCATCACGGGACCGAGCTCCTCGCCCGCTTCGACGCGCGCCGCGATGGCGTCGGGGAGCCGGAGCGCGGGTCCCTCACCGTAGGCGAGATCGTCGCCGTCCGTGACCGCCGCGTGCATGACGAGCCAGAGCCCCCCGTCGCGCGGGGCGACCCCGCCCTCGATACCGACGGCGAGGTCACAGCCGTCGAAGGCGGCGCGAGCGCGGTTTCTCGCCCCTTCGCGCGTCTCCGCGTCGCCGTAGGGCTGTTCCGACACGCCCGAGTCGACGGCGACGCCCGTGACGTGTGGCTCGTAGCCCGCACTCGCGAGCGCCCGCTCGACGGCCCGTACCTTCACGGGGTTCCCGCTGCCGACGATGACGTTCATATCCCCCCTGTACCGGGACGCGCCATGGGCATTTCGGTACTTAACGGAACGATCGTGACACTCCGAGTCGGGGGTTTGCGGGTGTTTCACGCGATTTCGAGAACCGGAAGCGAAATCGTTAAATAAGTATCTACCGCAGTTCGTGCCAGCGATAGCTAACCGGGCGTTCTTCGTCTCAATCCGCACCGGGTAGCGTCCGCCGTCTCACATGAGCGAGCACGTACGACACCGAACGACCGAGGACGAACAGGACACCGAGCAAACGACGAACGGCTGCCCGGAGTGCGGGGGGAAGGTCGCCGCCGACTCGGAACACGGCGAGACCGTCTGTCTCGACTGTGGGCTGGTCGTCGACGAGGACTCCATCGACCGCGGGCCGGAGTGGCGCGCGTTCGACTCCCGCGAGAAGGACAAGAAGTCCCGCGTGGGCGCGCCCACGACGAACATGATGCACGACAAGGGGCTCTCCACGAACATCGACTGGCGCGACAAGGACGCGTACGGCAACTCCCTCAACAGCAACCAGCGCCAGAAGATGCAGCGGCTCCGCAAGTGGAACGAGCGCTTCCGCACGCGCGATTCGAAGGAGCGCAACCTGAAGCAGGCGCTCGGCGAGATCGACCGGATGGCCTCGGCGCTGGGTCTCCCGGACAACGTCCGCGAGATGGCGTCGGTCATCTACCGCCGCGCGCTCGACGAGAACCTGCTGCCCGGGCGCTCCATCGAGGGCGTCTCCACCTCCGCGGTGTACGCCGCCGCGCGGCAGGCCGGCGTCCCCCGGAGCCTCGACGAGATCGCCGACGTCTCCCGCGTCGAGAAGCCCGAGATCGCGCGGACGTACCGCTACGTCGCCCGCGAACTCGGCCTCGAAGTGAAGCCCGCCGACCCCGAGCAGTACGTCCCGCGGTTCGCCTCCTCACTCGGGCTCTCCGACGAGGCGGAGAACCGCGCGCGCCAGCTGCTCCGGAACGCGAAGGAGAAAGGCGTCCACTCCGGGAAGTCCCCGGTTGGGCTCGCCGCCGCCGCCGTCTACGCGGCCGCGCTGCTCACGAACGAGAAGACGACGCAGGCCGCCGTCTCGGAGGTCGCGGACATCTCCGAGGTCACCATCCGCAACCGGTACCACGAACTGCTCGAAGCCGAGCAGGACATCCCGGCGGTCTGACCCGACTCAGGCGTCCCCTTCCGACTGCCCCGGCTCGCCCAGCGCGGCCATGGGCAGGTACTGATACAGCTCCATCCGTAGCCCGTCGAGCGACTCGAACGAACGGCTCGGAAGCGTCGCGACGACGGCCTGCAGTTCCACCTCCCCGTCGGCAACTTCCACCCAGATCCCCTCCAGCGCCGACACCGCGTCCGCCCGCGAGATGGGGTACTCCAGTTCGGCAAGCGTCTCGTCCACCCGGCTCAGTTTCACGCGCTGCATACCCTCTGTAGGGGCTCAGGAGGCTTATGACCGCCCGTCGTCCGACCCGCAGGGGTTCCTCCCGTCGCCCGCCCCGAACGGACCATTCATACGGTCGCCGTCCCTCGTTCGGGTAGATGCTCGGGACAGACCGGCGCGTGTTGGCCCTCGCGATGGCACGGATGGCCGACGCCCTCGGGAACTCGTTTCTCATCATCGTTCTTCCATTGTATATCGCCAGCGGGCGCATCGACATCGCGGGGCTCGTCGGCGGGTCGATACTGGGTATCACGCTCACCACCGAGCTGCTCATCGGCCTCGTCCTCTCGCTGTTCGGCTTTCTCAACAGCTTCGGTCAGCCATTTACCGGCCGGCTCTCCGACCGGACGGGCAAACGCCGGCGCTACATCCTGCTGGGTCTCGTCGTCTTCGGGGTGGCGAGCGCCGCGTACCCGTTCGTCTCCTCGTACGCCGCCATCCTGCTCGTCCGCGCGTTCCAGGGAATCGGTGCCGCGTTCACCATCCCCTGTACCATCGCGCTCGTGAACGAACTCGCCCGCTCGGACGCCGAGCGCGGCGGGAACTTCGGCGTGTTCAACACCTTCCGGCTCATCGGCTTCGGCTTCGGCCCCATCGTCGCCGGGATACTCATCACGGGCGGCATCGACAGCAGTACGGTCGTCACCTACGCGATGCCGGGGTGGTTCCCACTCGCCACGGTCTCGGGGTTCGACGCGGCGTTCGCCGTCGCGGTCGTCGGGGCTATCGTCTCCTTCGGGATGGTCTCGGTGCTCGTCTCGGACCCGGAGAGGACCGACGCGGAGGCCGCGGACGACCTCTCTATCGACGTGTTCGGCACCGACCGGCTGTTCGACCCCGTCTTCGTGCTCGGCGTCGGCACGCTGTTCATGGCGATCGGTATCGGCCTCTTCGCCACCCTGCAGGAGGACATCAACGCCGCGCTCGGGCAGGGGCCGTTCCTCTTCTCGCTGCAGTTCGCGGCGGTGGTCATCGCCAACGTCGCTCTGCAGGTCCCCATCGGCCGCGCCGCCGACCGCATCGGCCGTCGTCCGTTCCTCGTCGGGGGGTTCGTGGTGCTCGTCCCCTCGCTGTTCGTCCAGGGGTACGTCCCCGACATCGCCGCGGCGCTCGGCGGGGGGCTGTGGGACCCCGGCCTGATGCTCCTCGCGCGGTTCGTCCAGGGCGTCGCCGTGGCGATGGTGTTCGCCCCGGGGCTCGCCGTCGCGGGCGACCTCGCGGGGGAGGGGCGGTCGGGGACGACCCTCTCCGTGCTGACGATGGCGTTCGGGCTCGGGGTCGCCATCGGCCCGCTCGCCTCCGGCTACCTCTTCCGGTTCGGCTTCGCCACCCCGTTCGTCTTCGCGTCGGTGCTCGCGGCGCTGGCGCTCGTGTTGACGTACTCGCAGGTCGAGGAGACGCTGACGGACGCGAAAACCGCCGCGCCGGCGGACGACTGACGCGGCCGCGCGGACGACTGTTCTCTACTCGAAGTCGGGCTCGCGCTTCTCGACGAACGCCTCCATCCCCTCGCGCTGGTCCGGGGTGTCGAACAGGTCCGCGAACTCGATCTGCTCGCGTTCGAGCCGGGCGGTGAGGTCTCCCTGTGCGTTGATGGCGTCCTTCGCGGCGGCGAGTGCGTGGCGGGGTTTCTTGGTGAGGTCGCTCGCGAGCGAGGCCACCCGCTCGTCGAGCTCGTCGTGGGCGACCACCTCGCCGACGAGGCCGTACTCGTAGGCGTCCTGCGCGTCGAGTCGGTCGCCGAAGTAGATGAGCCGGCGGGCGCGCTCGTCGCCGACGACGCGCTTGAGCCGCTGGGTGCCGCCGAAGCCGGGGATGATGCCGAGGTCGATCTCGGGCTGGCCGAGCACCGCGCGCTCGCTCGCGACGCGCATGTCACACGCGAGCGCGAGCTCGCAGCCGCCGCCGAGCGCGAACCCGTTCACCTTCGCGATGGTGGGGCCGGGGAAGTTCTCGATGGCGCGGAAGGCGGTGTGGCCCTTCTCCGCGTACTGTTTCGCCTCCGCGGGGGAGAGCGACTTCATGTAGCTGATGTCCGCGCCGGCGACGAACGCCTTCTCGCCCGCGCCGGTGACGACGAGGACGCGTGCGCCCTCGGCCTCCGCCTCCGTGACCGCGTCGCGGATGGCGTCCACGGTCGGGACGTTCAGCGCGTTCAGCGCCTCGGGGCGGTCGACGGTGAGCGTCGCGATCTCGGCTTCGATCTCGAGGGTGACGGTCTCTGCCATACGTCTCCCGTCAGCGGCCGGGGTCTTAACGCTGTGTTCGGAAACGGGATGTACCCCCACCGCGATAGCCTCGCGCATGACCCTCTCGGAGGAGGCCACGGAACGCTTGGCCGACATCGTCGCCTTGCAGCCGACGAAGAACAAGGAGCTCCAGAAACGCTGGGGGATGGAGTCGGGCAGCGAGGTCCACTCGTATCTCGAATCGGAGTTGAAAGAGTACTACTTCCGCGACGAGAACAGTCTCATCCGCGCCACCCCCGAAGCCGCGGAGCTCGTCGACGTGGAGCCCGGCATCGAGGGGGACGAGGAGGGGAACCCCACCGTCGTCCGGGTGCCCGCGCTCCAGTACGGCATCCTCTCGGTTATCGCCGACCACGACGAGGAGCCGGACTCCGTGGTGCGCGTCCTCCACAAGCTCCGCGAGGAGGGGTTCGACCCCGAGGTGGACGACGTCCGCTCGGGGCTCCGCGCGCTGGCGAACAAGGGCGCCGTGGAGACGGTGAAGAAGACGGTGCCGACGTTCCGGCTCGCCGTCCCGCGCGGGGAGCTGGAAGTCGAGGAGTTAAGCGAGTAGCCCTACGACGTACGTTCAATGTCCGGCATCGAACTCCGCGACGGAGAACTCATCATCGAACGGGAGCCGAACGCGTTCGACGCGCTCGCTATCGAGTTCTCCAACGTCCTCGACAGCCTCGGGATCGACCACGTGTTCGTTGCGGGGTACGTCGCAATCCTCACTGGCCAGGCACGCTCCACGGAGGACATCGACGTACTCATCGAACCGCTCTCTCCTGTTCGGGGAAAGCCTTAGGCGCGACGCGCTCGAAAAATGGGTGAAGAAGCTCGGTGTCGAGGACCAGTATGACCGACTCAAATCCATCTGACCCGCTCGCGGAGGTCCGGAAACGCAATCAGCAGCATCGGCTGGAAGCGGTGAAACGATGGGTCGAGTACATCAAGCGTGAGCCGGCGTCGGTTTGGGGTCCCCAGTTGAACGCCGTCGTGAACGCGCAAGTCGAGAGCGCAACCGAGGCGAACCTCGATGCCGAGCATCACCAGCGCATCCGAACCTTCGCCGCACAGTCCGCCGAAGACGACGAATAGTCACCGATACCGCTCCCGCTGTCGTTTCAGGAGGCGCTTCACCGCTTTTCCGGGGCCGCCCTCGATGGGCCAGCCGCGCGTGCGCCACGCGGGCGGTTCCGGCGACAGCTCGCCACACCGGCTGGCACACTCCCGCGGGGTGACGTGTCGCCCCTTCGCCGCACAGTAGGGAAGCGGCAGGTCGGGGTCTCTGATGCGAAAGTGCCGGCAGTCGGTGCGCATGTGCTCGACGAACGAGCGCCACCCCTTCTCGTAGGCGCGTTCCGCGATCCCCTGGCGTTTCTCGGCTTTCCACTCGGGGGAGACGTACTCGAACCGCGCGGCGCTCGGTGGGTCCGGGTTCTCGAGGATGCGGGTCCCCGGCTCCTCCGTCGCGAGCGAGGTGGCGTGCCACGCGATGTCGACCGACTCCCCCCCGACCGCGAGGATGCCGGCCTCGACGGGAAGCCGTTCCAGGAGCGCGGGCTCCACCCGCTCGCCGGTGGCGCGCGTGGCGACCCACACCTCGTCTGCCAGCCCGAGCGCCACGTCGCGTTCGATCTGCGGGGCTAACGCGCGCGCCGCGCTCGCGTCGAGGTCGGGTTTGTTCTCGATGGCGACGAGTCTCGAAACCCAGTCGGGATAGCGCCACTTCCGCCGGAGTTCGATGCGGCCGTTTTTCCCTCGCCGGGTCTCGATGAGCCCCCGGTCGTCGGCGTCGTGGATCGCCTCCCGAACGTAGCGCCACGGGTAGCCGGGATGGGGGAGACAGTCGCGGTAGAAGGCGAACTCGAGCGGGGCGTGCTCGACGACGTGCCGGCAGTCGGAGTCGAGCGCGCGCTCGCCGAAGACGGCACGCGCCTCCAGCGCCTCGGGGTCGACCTCGACGACGACGGTGTCCCAGCGCCGGCGTTTGACGCCGAGCTGACGGGCGACGATCGCGGGAGCGTCCCACGCGCGTTCCGCCCAGCGGCAGACCCGCATCTCGAAGAGGAACTCCGGCTCCACACCCGTGGCTGGCGGCGGCTCGGTAAGGGGCTTTCGTCCGGCTGTTCCCGACTCAGGTGTTCACGAGGTCGTCCCAGTTCTCGTCGAGGTACTCGTGTGCCTGCTTGAGTATCTCGCGGGGGCCGTCCTGCGTGATGGTGTTTATCGCCTGGTCGTAATCGCGCCACTGGAGGTCGCGGTGCTCCTTCGAGAGCTCCGCCGACGCCTCGTACGAGCGGGCGATGAACAGGTGGACCGTCTTGTGGATGGTGTTCCCGTTCGCTTCGAACACGTAGTCGTAGTCTTCACGGAAGCCGTCTAACAGCCGGAAATCCTCGATTCCGGCCTCCTCTTTCACTTCGCGGATGGCGGTCTGCTGGAGTTCCTCGCCGCCCTCGACACCGCCCTTGGGAAACTCCCAATCGCCGGGCCGGGACTTGAGCAGCAAGTACTCACGCCGGCCACGCGTATCGCGAAAGAGGATGGCTCCCGCGCTCGTGGCCTCTATCATTACCCCGGAATACATCACCCCCGCTTAAAGGAATGTCGAACCCGCACGTCAGCAATCCGCACGGAAAAAAGCCCCGTCGCCCCTGCGTGCGACGGTTTCTCTCGCGGGCCGCCCGCGACCGGAACAGGTGCGCTTTTGGCCACGGACGCATTCTCCCCTTCCAAGGATGCCGTTCGTCACGAAGCTCACGTTCCAGAGCGGGGACCAGCAGGCGCTCGACCGCGTCGTCAACGATATCAAGCAGACGGCCGCGAAGAAGGGGGTCGAGCTGAAGGGCCCGCGCGCGGAGGCCCCCACGGACCTCCGGGTGCCCCAGTACAAGCGGCTGGACGGCCAGGAGTTCCCCTCGTGGCGCTACACCGTCTACACCCGACGCATCGACATCGTCGGCCACGACGACTTCGCGCGACAGGTCGCGAACCGCGAGCTTCCGCCGAGTATCCACGTCGGTGCGGAGGTCGAGCGCGTCAAACAGCCCGGCTACCGGAACTGACCACCTAAGTCCCCCCACCTCCTTTCGGGGGGTATGAGCCAGACTGACCTCGTCTCCCTGCGCCGTCGCCTCCACCGGAAACCGGAGGTCGCGTGGACCGAATTCTACACCACGGCGAGCATCGTCGACGAGCTCGACCGCATCGGCGTCGACGCCCTCTTCGTCGGCCCGGACGCCCTCGACGGCGAGAAGCGCATGGCCGTCCCCGACGACGAGACGCTCGCAGCCGCCCTCGAACGCGCCCGCGAGGCGGGCGCGAACCCCGACACCCTCGCGAAACTCGAAGGGGGGTACACGGGGGCCGTCGCCGTCCTCGAGAAGGGGGAGGGGCCGACGGTCGCCCTCCGCGTCGACATCGACGGCCTCCCGCAGCGCGAGTCGAGCGACGACGCGCATCTCCCCGCACGAGAGGGGTTCCGCTCCGAACACGAGGGGCAGATGCACGCCTGCGGCCACGACGCCCACGCGACCATCGGCCTGGGCGTGCTCGAACGCATCAAGGAGAGCGAGTTCGAGGGGACGTTCAAGGTGCTCTTCCAGCCCGCGGAGGAGGTCGTCGGCGGAGGCCGCGCGATGGCCGAGTCCGGCCACCTCGACGACGTGGACTATCTGCTCGCGATCCACGTCGGCCTCGACCACCCCACCGGCGAGATCGTCGCCGGCATCGACGGCTTCCTCGCCGTGACGCAGTTCCGCGCGACGTTCCACGGCCACCCCGGCCACGCCGGTGCGGCCCCCGAGGAGGGGAAGAACGCCGTGCAGGCGATGGCCGCCGCGGTCCAGAACCTCTACGGCATCTCTCGCCACAGCGACGGCGAGACCCGCGTGAACACGGGACGGGTCGGCGGCGGTACGGCCTCGAACATCATCCCCGAGGAGGCGTTCATCCACGGAGAAGTCAGAGGAAAGACCAGCGACCTTCGCGACTACATGTGGACCCGCGCACAGGAGGTGCTGGAGGGGGCCGCGACGATGCACGGCTGCGACCTCGAGCTCACCATCGAGGGGGAGGCCCCGAGCGCCACCAGCGACGAGGCGCTCGTCGACATCGTCTACGACCTTTCTGAGAACGTCGACGGCGTCACCTCCCGCATGCGCCGTGACGACCTGGGTGGCAGCGAGGACGCCACCTACCTCATGCAGTACGTCCAGGAGCGAGGGGGGCTCGCGGCCTACGTCGGCGTCGGCACCTCCCATCCGGGTGGCCACCACACGGCCACGTTCGACGTGGAGGAGGCGACGCTCGGTATCGGGGTAGAGACGGTGAGCGGGGCGATTCTGGATATCGCGGCCACCCGCCCCTGACGAGTGGGCTGACTGGCCGTTCAAGCGGGTGCTTATATACGACCCGGCATTTCTACCGATATCGATGACTGCGTTGGTCTCTCTCCTGCGGGAGCGACTCCCCCCGTTCTCGGGGCTCGGACTGGGGATTCTGACGGTGAGCCTCGCGTTCGTCGCGTTCGAGAGTGGGCGACCGGGCGCGGTCGTGCAGGCGGTGTTCCCGGCCGTCATCGGCCTCGGCCTGCTGCTCTACGGGCGGCGTGTCGATACGCTCGTCACCGGCTACCGCGAGACCGTCTACCGGTGGATGGGCATCACACTCGTCGCGTTCTTCCTCGTCGGGGCCTGGTTCGGGCAGGTGAGCATGCGGTTCGACACCTCGTTCGGATTCGCCATCTTCTCCTCCATCGTCGGCGGTATCGCCTTCGGCGCGGTGTTCGGCGTCCACACGGCCCGGCTCCGGCGGCTGAACGACGACATCGAACGGAAGCGCGACCAGCTGTCGGCGTTCTCCGGCATCGTCTCTCACGACCTCCGCAACCCCCTGAACGTCGCCATGGGGCGGGTCGAGCTCGCGCGCGAGACGGGCGACGAGACGCACCTCGACCGGGCGACGGGCGCACTCGACCGGATGGACCGGCTCATCGCGCAGCTGCTCGCGCTCGCGCGTGAGGGGGAGTCCATCGGCGAGACGGAGCCGGTCAGCCTGCGCGCGGCCGCCGAGGCGTCCTGGGAGATGGTGGCGACGGGCGACGCCAGGCTCGTGGTGGCCGAGGAGACGGTACTCGAGGCGGACCCCGACCGCCTCCAGCAGCTGCTGGAGAACCTGTTTCGGAACTCGATACAACACGGCTCACCGTCCGCTTCGCGGGGCGGTACGCTCACCGTCACCGTGGGTACCACCGACGAGGGGTTCTACGTGGCCGACGACGGCCCCGGTATCCCCGAGGAGCATTGCCAGACGGTGTTCGAGCCGGGGCAGTCGCTCGGTGCGGGTGGAACGGGGTTCGGACTGGCCATCGTGGCCCGTATCGCGGACGCTCACGGCTGGTCGGTGCGGGTCACGGAGAGCGAGACGGGTGGGGCGCGGTTCGAGATTCGGACTTAGTACTTCGGCTGGGCGCCGGTCTCCGCGTAGACGTCGTCCATGATGTCGTCGCGCTTCGCCTTCCATGCCGAGAAGCCCGACGGGGAGTCGGGGTACGTCTCGTAGTGGGCGAGCAGGCGGTCGGCCAACTGCTTCGTCTTGTAGAGGTCGTAGATGGTGTCGAGATGGCCGCGGGCCCGCCAGAGCGTCTTCGCCGCGAGCGCGACGTTCGTCGTGGACGACCCGGAGTAGAGCGCCTCCGACACCTGCTCGCCGGGGATCGCCCCCGCGAGGGCAACGAGGTCGTCGATCTCGTAGGCCGTCGAGAAGATGTTGTAGACGTCGAGGGCGGCGTACCGGCCGCCGTAGTGGTCCATGACGCGCTCGTTGTAGCGCCAGAGGTTCTCCTCCGAGACGTCCTCCTCTTCGAGCGCCTGGATGACCTGCTCGCCCGCGTACTGGCCGGAGTAGGCCGCGCCGGCGATGCCACCGCCCGTAATCGGATTCACGTGGGCGGCGGCGTCCCCGACGGCGATGTAGCCCGGAGCCGTCGCGGAGTCGTACGTCCGGCGGGTGGGGAGCGCCGCACCGAGTTTGTCCTTCACTTCCGCGCCGTCGAACTCCGAGCGGGACTGGAGGTCCTCCCGGAGGTCGCCGACGAGCTTCATCGGCTGTTCGTTCATCTGGAAGCCGAGCCCGACGTTGATCTCGGTGGGCGTCCGCGGGAAGTACCAGAGGTAGCCGGCGGAGCGCTTCGTCGGCTTGAAGACGAGCGCGTCGTGCCAGTCGACCGGCTCCTGCACCTCGAGCACCTCGCGGTACGCGGAGGAGAACTGCGAGTAGGAGACGTTCGTGTCGAACGTCGCGTCCGAGAGGTCGAGTTTGTCCTGGAGGATGGAGAGCGCGCCCGCGCCGTCGATGACGAAGTCGGCGTCGTACTCCACGCGCTCGCCCTTGCGGTTGGCGACGAGGCCGGTGACGCGGCCGTCGTCGTCCTGTGTCACGTCCTGCACGACGGTGTCGTAGTGGAACTCGACACCCACCTCGCTGGCCCCCTCGATGATGAGCTTCCCGTATTTCAGGCGGTCGATGACCGCGAGCTCGCCGGGGACGGGGATGTTCATCGTGACCCCCTCGCGCGGCGCCTCGAACCGGCCGTGGTCCACCTCGGTGTTGGTGAACGCGGGCTCGATCTTCGATTTGGGGATGGCCTCCGGGAAGTTGTTGGCCCCCTTGAGCGCGTCGCCGCAGGCGATGTGGCCGGCTTCGCCCTCGTCCTTGCGCTCGACGATGACGACGTCGTAGCCGGCCCGGGCGATGGTCGCGGCGGCGTAGCAACCACCCGTCCCCGCGCCGACGACGGCGACGTCCACGGAGTGCGTAGTCATGCACGGGTCTCACCCCCCAACGGGCAAAACTCTTTATTGTGGATGTGTCCTCTCATCGGGGTCAGTTCGTGCAACAAGAGTTTTGTCGGTGTTCGCTGAAATCCACGATATGACTGAGTATACGGTGGAGTTCGTCGGGACCGGTGAGACGATAACGTGTTCCGATAAAAAGACCATCCTCTCGCGGTGTATCGAGGAGGGGGTGGCACAGGAGTACTCCTGCCGCGTCGGCATGTGTCTCGCCTGCTCGGCGGAGATCGTCGAGGGCGAGGTCGAACAGACCGTCGCCAAGAAACGCGGGCTCACCGAGGAGGAGGCCGAGAAGTACGCGCTCACCTGCATGGCCCGTCCGAAGTCCGACCTCAAACTCGACCGCGGGAAGTACCCGCCGAGCATCGAGGACATGGGCGAGGAGGCAGCCGGCGCCGCGTTCGCGGACGACGACTGAGGAAGCTCGTTTTCCGATTTTTCGCTCCCGGTAGCGTCCGGTCTCTTCCCCGCACGCGGTGGTTCCTCGGCCCCAATCGAACGCCGGTGTGCGGGTCGATTGCTCAGTCGTCGGACTCGGCCGGGAGCCGCGGGTCGGGCCCGGGGCTCGCCGCGTTGTGCTCGCGGGCGCGGTCGCGCAGGCGGTCGGAGATGGCGGGGATGTCGGCCTCGGTGACCGGGCCGTGTGCCTCGATCTCCTCGAGCGAGCGGGGGAACGCGCGGGTGTCGTAGTGGATACCGATACCGCACTTCGCGCCCTGGCCCATCGCGACGGGAATCTGGTTGTGGCCGGGGGTCACGTCGCCGACGGCGTAGATGCCCTCGACGTTGGTGCGGCCGTGGTCGTCCACTGCGATCTCGCCGGAGTCGGTGAGCTCCACACCGAGGGCGGTGGCGAGGTCGGTGTTGTAGTTCGAGCCGTACATCGGGAAGCCACCGGTGTACTCGCGGCGGGTGCCGTCCTCGAAGATGAACGCCTCGAGCCAGCCGTCCTCGCCCTTCTCCATCGAGTCGATCTCCTCGTGGACGACGTCGATGGGGTGGGCCTCGAGCATCCGCTGGGTCTCCTCGGACCACTCCGGCTCCGCGCCGCGGGTGAGCAGGTCCACCTCGGGCGTGAAGTTGAGCATGATCATCGCGACGTGGGCGGCGGAGTCGCCGTGGCCCATCACGAAGACGGGCTGGTCGACGAACATGTAGGCGTCACAGTGGAGACAGTAGTGGAGGCCGCGGCCCGTTCGGGGGAGCGGCGGGGCGGGGCGAGCGTCGGAGAAGCCGGTGGCGAAGACGACGCGCTCGGTGATGACCTCCATGTCGCCGGCGGTGACGCGGAAGCGGCCGTCGTCGGTCTCCGCCACGTCGGAGACGGTGTCGCGGTAGTAGTCCGCGCCGTACCCCTCGATCTGGTCGACGGCGGTCTGGAGGAGTTCGTTGCCCGAGACGTCCTCCGTGACCCCGATGACGTTGTGGGTGTCGAGCATCATCGCCGCGCGACCGCCACCACGGTTGATCACTGCCGTGTCGTGGCCGAGTCGCGTCGTGTACAGCGCCGTGGTCAGCCCGGCGGGGCCCCCCCCGACGACCGTGACCTGGTACTCTGCTGGCATTGCCCGCCCTTCGACGGGGAGGGAGTTAACCTCCCGGGGGATTTGTTCGCATCCGCGCACGCCCGTGAGGGTCCGTGAGGGTTCACCGTCCCCGAGCGGGGCGAAAGGCCCTTTCCGTTCCCCGACAAGGAGGAGACATGAGCTTCGATATGGGCGGGATGCCCCAGGAGGAGGTCGACACACACGTCGCGGAGACCATCGAGGAGAACGAGGTTGTCCTCTTTATGAAGGGGAACCCGATGGCCCCGCAGTGTGG
The DNA here is from genome assembly GCF_051195035.1 of Natronomonas sp. EA1. Taxonomy (NCBI): domain Archaea; kingdom Methanobacteriati; phylum Methanobacteriota; class Halobacteria; order Halobacteriales; family Natronomonadaceae; genus Natronomonas; species Natronomonas sp. EA1. The sequence goes on along the minus strand of NZ_JBNTJV010000002.1, from coordinate 147,452 downwards.
CTACTCCGACAAGGCCATCCGCCTCATCCAGCAGTACCGTGAGGACGTGACGACCGTCGACGTGCTCGTCTCCATCGACGAGTACCGCGCGGCGCTGTCGGAACACTCCGGCTTCGAGACCATCCCGCAGACCTTCGTCGACGGCGAGTTCGTCGGTGGGTCGGACATCCTCGCCGAGTTGGACGAGCGCGGTGAGCTGGCTGACACGCTCAACGCCTGAGACGGCGGATTCCGGAACCGACACCCGGAAGTCGTGTTCCATGTCAACACACGACGTGTGGAAGGGCAGATGATATAAGTTAGAAACCCTTAGGAACTGATGACCGCCGAGGTCAGGGGGCGTTGCGGAGCCCCGGGACAGGGTACAACATGACTAGCCGTGTATTCAGACTTCACTCGACGCTCGAACTGCCACTGGAAGACGTACAGACATTCTTCGACGAGGTCGACCTCCCCGTCGAGATAGCCGACGTCGAGATCACCCGACGAAACAACACGCTCATCATCAGCGCTGTCGCCGCTGAGGATAACATCTCGAAATATACGCCCACAGCACAGCTGAAGGCGTCTATTTCTGAGAACCGCGTGTACGAGAACGAAGAGGGGGAGTGGGTCGAAGAACCCCCGGAGCCGTCGATGAACGGCAGCGGCGGTGGTGGCGGCAGCCCGCAGTGGACGAGTTTCGGCCAGGCACAGGAGGAGGAAGAAGAGCAGATCAACTCCAAGCTCGTCGAGTACGCCTGCTTCAAGGGCGACCGCGAGACGGTCCTCCAGAACACCGCGCTCCAGTACCCGATGTTCGAGGTGCTGTGTGACCTCGCGCGCTGGTGTGACAAGGGGGAGTTGACCGCTATCGCGACCGTCGACGGGGAACTCGAAGCTCGCCGCATCGTGAACGGCGAGGACCGGGCCGCGACCATCGAGATCATCGAGGACCCGCGCGAGCGCGAGGCCGAACGCACCGTCCAGTGGCGGGATAACAAGTTCATCAACTGACCACCTCCCCGTCTTCGATCTCACACCCGACAGTGACCTCGTTCGCGCGCACGCGCGACCCCCTGTCCTCGTCCGACCCTGGCTCTCTCCCGTGTGGCGTGCCCACACCCCTCGGAATCGTAGGCCAAAAGACCTTTTAGCCGCCTAATTATATCTCATTACGAGACATGGCGCAGTTCCCGGACTACCTGAACGTCGACTACACCGACGGTGAGGGCGAGACCGCTGCCGACTACCCGAGCATCGAACACAAGATCGAGAAGGCCATCGAGGTCACCAAGACGGGGCTCGAAGAGTACGAGAACCCCGCCATCATGTGGACCGGTGGGAAGGACTCCACGCTCACGCTCTACTTCGTGAAGGAGGTCGCAGAGCGGTTCGACCTGGAGATCCCCCCGACGGTGTTCATCGACCACTTCCAGCACTTCGACGAGCTCCTCGATTTCGTCGAGCACTGGGCCGACGAGTGGGACCTCGAAGTCGTCTACGCCCGCAACGAGGACGTCGGCCAGTACGTCGAGGAGCACGACCTCACACCCGGTGACGACATCGACATCTCGGCGCTCTCCGAGCACAACCGCCACCACGTCCGCGACATCCTCGAGTACGAGGAGGAGACCTTCCCGTTCCTGCTCGACACCTACGTCGGCAACCACCTCCTGAAGACCGTCGCGCTCAACGACGCGCTGGAGGAGTACGACATCGACGGCGTCATCTCCGGCATCCGCTGGGACGAACAGGAGGCCCGCGCCGACGAGACGTTCTTCTCGCCGCGCCACGACCCCGAGATCTACCCGCCGCACGACCGCATCCAGCCCATCCTCCAGTTCGACGAGGCCGACGTCTGGGACGCCTTCTGGCACTTCGTCGTCCCGGAGACGGTCGCGGAGTACCCGGACGAGGGGTACGTCCCGCAGGACTACGACGACCTCCCGAACGGCCTGACCCACGAGGACATCCCGGTCTCCCCGAAGTACTTCGCCGGCTTCCGCTCGCTCGGCTCGGAGATCTCGACGGACAAGTCCGCCGAGGAGCCCGCGTGGCTGCAGGACCTCGAGAACACCACCGAACGCGCCGGCCGCGCTCAGGACAAGGAGGACCTCATGGAACGGCTGCGAGACCTGGGCTACATGTAGGACCTTTTTCTGCGTCGGGTTTCCTCGGTCGCCTGCGGCGACCTGCGGGAACCACTCCTTGAAAAATCTCCACCAAAAAGGCCGCAGGCTCGCTCCGCTCGCCTGCGGTGAACCTCTCTCGGGCGCAGGCGCGCCCTCGCTCGGACATCCCGCCAACGGTTCGTTCGGCCGTCGTCGCCGAACGTTTTTCACCCAGTACGCGACCAGCCCTGCCCATGTCCTGAGCAGGGCGTGGGTGAGTCACGGCGGGAGTGCGACCCGCTCGCCCACGGACGGTCACGGGTCGCCTGTACGCCCCATCTGAGAGCCGTGCGCCCACGCGGCGCGGAAGGTAGATGAAATCGCCGAGCGATAGCTACGGGCGATGAGCACCTTCCCCGACTACCTCTCCCTCGACTACGAAGCCGGCCGCGGCGGCGCGGCGAGTGACTACCCCTCGCTGAAGGCGAAGTTCGAGCAGGCCGTCGCCGTGACCCGCGAGGCGCTCGAATCCTACGAGCACCCCGCAGTCATGTGGACCGGCGGGAAGGACTCCACGCTCGTGCTCTACGTCGTGATGCAGGTGTGTGCGGAGCTCGAACTCGAACTCCCACCGGTCGTCTTCCTCGACCACTTCCAGCATTTCGACGAAACCGAGCAGTTCGTCGAGCGCTGGGCCGACCGGTGGGCCCTCGAGCTCATCGTCGCGCACAACGAGGACATCGCCGCGACGGGCGCGGCCCCCGGTGACGAGATCCCGCTCGCCGAGCTCTCGGAGGCGACCCGCCGCGAACTCGCCCGCGTGGGACACGAGGGGGAGACGTTCACCCTCGATGCCGACTCCTACGCGGGCAACCACCTCCTGAAGACCGTGGCGCTGAACGACCTCCTCGCGAAGGAAGGGTTCGACGGCGTCTTCTCCGGCGTCCGCTGGGACGAACAGGAAGCCCGCGCGACGGAGACGTTCTTCTCGCCGCGCCACGACGCGGAGAAGTACCCGCCGCACGACCGCGTCCACCCCATCCTGCAGTTCGACGAGCGGGCGGTGTGGGACGCGTTCTGGTTCTACATCGTCCCCGACGCCGTCGAGGGGTGGCCCGAGGGCCACGTCCCCGAGTCGGTCGACGATTTGGCGGGGTTCGCCCCCGAGGACCTCCCGGTCTCCCCGAAGTACTTCGAGGGCTACCGCTCGCTCGGCACCGTGGAGGGGTCGGGGACGAGCGGCGCGGTCCCCGCGTGGCTCCAGGACTTCGAGACCACCACCGAGCGCGCCGGCCGCGCGCAGGACAAGGAGGGGCTGATGGCCCAGCTGCGCGATCTGGGCTACATGTGATTACTGGGACGCGCGATACTCCCCGTGTTTGACGCCCAGTCCGAGCATCAGCAGGCCGAAGACGACCATCGCCGGTGCGACCATCATCAGGACGGTGTTCGTGGCCATCACGCCGGCGCCGAGCAGGCCACCGATGCCGACCACGATGACCGCGAGGAAGACGCCGAGCGTCGTCGTCTGTGTGAACTCCATACCTCCAGTAGGAGCGACCCGAGCAAAAGGCTTCGAGAGCCGGAACGCTATTCCTCGTCTTTGGGGCGGACGATGTCCGCGAAGGTGACGAGGATGCCGAGCAGCCAGCCCAGCGGCACCGCGATGGCGAACCACATGATGACGTAGGCGACCCCCTCGAGGTCGTAGCTCGCGCGGAGGAACGTCGCCAGCCGCGCGGGCGCGACGGTGTCGAGGAAGTACTTCGCGAGGTCGTAGCTCTGCGGGAGAATCGCGTTCGCCACCGTCGGTGAGTAGAGCGCGGCCACGACGGGCGGGAGGAATATCGCCGTCATCCCGAACGGGTACGCGAGGAGGACGGTCGTCCCCCGGCCGCCGACGCGGGTAAAGAGCACCGCGAGGACGCTCGCGAGCACGGCGGTGAGCGACGCGGCGGCCACGGCGTAGAACCCTTCGGCGGTCGCCCCGAAGCTGACTCGGGCGGCGGCCGTGAGCCCGCCCCAGACGAGAATCGACAGCAGGGTGACGCCAATGAGGCCGACGCGAGCGACCCCGCGGTCGATGCGTCGGGAGTAGAACCGCGTCGCGAATCCGAGGAGAGCGAGGGGGTAGACGATCGCCACGAGGGGGGCGCCGATGGCACTCCAGATCCGGTATTTCACCTTGTCGACGCCCGACGTGGGGCGCCACTTCCCGAGGACGGAGTGGGCCGCGCCGCGCTGGCGCGGGAACAGCAGTTCCATCCACGTCTCGTGGAGCCGCACCACGTCGACCCGGATCCCGTCGATGAGTCCCTCGCGTTCGTAGTCGCCCTCCGTCGCCATACCAGTCAGGTGTCTGCGACCCCACCTGAATGTTCCGGCCTCGCGGCTCCCTCTGCGTGCTGTCGGGCGAAAACGCTCCGTTCGTTCCTTACCAGCTCTCCGGGGCGAAGTCGGGGTCGATCTGCCGCTCCTCGCGCTCGATGGAGTCGATGAGCGCCACGTCCTCCGTGTCGAGCGTCAGGTCGCGAGCGGCCCAGTTGTCCTCGATGTGGGCCGCGCTCGTGGCTTTCGGGATGGGGGTGACGCCCTTCTCGCGGAGCCACGCGAGGCTCACCTGCGCCTCGCTGACCTCGTGTTTCTCGGCGACCTCCGTGAGCTCGGGCACGTCGAACACCTCGCCGCGGGCCAGCGGGGAGTACGCGACGAGCTCGATGTCGTGTTCGCTGCAGTACTCACGGAGCGCCTCCTGCTGGAGCAGCGGGTGCATCTCGACCTGGTTCGCGAAGACGTCGTCGCCGATGACCTCGCGTGCCTCGTCGAGATGCTCCGGCTCGAAGTTCGAGACGCCGATGCGCTCGATGTGGCCAGCGTTCTTGAGGTCCTTGAACGCCGTCAGCGTCTCCTCCGCGTCGTACGTCCGGGACGGCCAGTGGACGTACAGCAGGTCGAGATAGTCCGTGTCGAGCCGGTCGAGGCTCTCCTTCGTCGTCTCCGTGACGCCCTCCTCGTCGAGACTGGAGATCCAGACCTTCGTGGCGAGAAAGACGTCCTCGCGGGGCACGTCCGCGGCGGCGATCCCCTTCCCGACACCCTCCTCGTTCCGGTAGATCTGGGCGGTGTCGATGTGACGATAGCCCGTCTCGAGGGCGGTCTGGACGGACTCGGCGCACTGCGACTGGTCGTCGTTCTTCCAGGTGCCGAGCCCGAGTGTCGGCATCCGGTTGATGCGGCGAGCCGTCTGCTGTCGCTCGTCTTGCGTCATGTTTCGACCGACGGGCGGGAACGGAAAGAGCGTTGCGGCAGCGGGCGTGCGTGCAGCGGGGCAGTGGCGCGTGCGAGCTCTCTCGGGGTCGCGGTTACTGGAACCCGCGGATGGGTTTGGCCTCGCTGCTGGACTCGTTCTCCGACTCGTGGAGTCGCGTGGCCAGTTGCTCTTTCGCCTGCCGAATCTCTTCGGCGCGCTCGACGAGCTCGTCAGTGTCCACCTCGATGTCGGTGAGCGGCTCGATCCCGTGGGCGATGAGCGAGCGGGCCGACTCGGGGTCGGGGAACTGCGCTTCCGTCTCGACGATGAGGCCGACGGCGTCGAAGCCGATCTCGGTGGCGCGGTGGAGCAGCGCGCCGGTCGGCCCGGAGACGAGCCCGCCCTCGTGTGGGTGGGTGATTCCGGCCGCCTCCAGCCGGTCGGCGGTGTCGCCCGCGGCGATGCCGTAGACCTCGGGGACGCCGTCCTTCTCGGTCGGGAGCCCGGAGAGGTAGAGCGGGAACACGTCGTGTTCCTGGAGCCAGCCGGTGATACAGCCCGCGAACTGGTCGGCCGAGTTGGGTGAGACCGGCACGTCGCTCTGGAGGACGAGCAGGTCGCGCTCGGCGTCGGCGTAGAGCCGGACGGGTGGCATGGTGTCGTGGCCGTCGCCGTGGTAGACGGCGACCTGCGGGAGCCCGTCACAGAAGACGGCCCCGTAGTAGGCCATGTCGAACTGTTCGACGATGTGGTCGGCGGCGATCTTGCCGACGAGGCCCGCGCCGGGGAGCCCCTCGATGAGGGTGGGCGACTCCAACTCGATGTCGTCGCGGTAGACCTGGACGTGTGCCATACTGGAACTTGGCACGCGGGCGAGATAAACGCGGGGGCCGCGTGCGAGCGCGTGGCCACCGCGCCCGCGTGACGAAACCCACAAGCCTTGGCCTCACCGAACCCGGGTATGGACGTGCTCGCGCGGTACGAGCCCCTCATGGACGACCCCGAGGCCTTCCGGGCCGCCTGCGAGCGGCCGCTCCCCTCCGTCGTCCGGGTCAACACCATCAAGACCACCGTCGAGCGGGCGCGCCGCGCGCTCGACGAGGCAGGGGTGGACTACGAACCGACCGACTGGCACCCCGGCCTGCTGAAACTCGACGCCGGCGAGCCGGGGAAATCGTGGGCCTACTTCCACGGCTGGCTCTACGGCCAGGAGGAGGTCTCCGCCGTTCCGGCGCAGGTGCTCGACCCCCAGCCCGGCGAGCGGGTCTTGGATACGTGTGCCGCACCGGGGTCGAAGACGACCCAGCTCGCGGCGCTGATGGACGACCAGGGAACCCTCGTCGCCAACGACAACAACCTCGGCCGCCTGTCGGCGCTCCGGTCGAACGCCGAGCGCTGCGGCGTGACGAACCTCGCGGTCACCCGACAGGACGCCCGGAACTTCTCGCTGAAACCCTTCGACGGGGCGCTATTCGACCGCGTGCTCGCCGACGTGCCCTGTTCGTGTGAGGGGACCATCAGAAAGAACCCCGACGCGCTCGACGAGTGGACCGAGGACCACGTCGAGGGGATCGCCGGGGTCCAGAAGGGGATCCTCGAACGCGCGATCCAGGTGACGCGCGAGGGCGGCACCGTCGTCTACTCCACGTGCACCTTCGCGCCGGAGGAGAACGAGGCCGTCCTCGACTACGCACTGGAGCACTGCGACGTGGAGCTGGTGGCGTTCGAGCTTCCGTTCGAGACGGCTCCCGGTGTCACGGAGTGGCACGGGGAGGAGTACTCCGAGGACGTGAGGAGGGCCCACCGCATCTACCCGCAGCACAACGACACGGGCGGGTTCTTCTGTGCGAAACTGGAGGTGCAGGCATGAGGGAGAACCAGGGCAAGCGGTTCGGGAAGCTCCCCGCGACCGATGCGGACCGCGAGGTGGAGGGCCGTCCCTCGCGTGCGGCCGTCCTCGCGTTCTTCGAGGACTCCTACGGCATCGACCCGGAGACGTTCGCCGAGTTCACCTTCTGGGAGCGCGGTGCGGGCAAGATCTGGGCGTTCCACGCGGACGCTCCTTCGCCGATCGCCGTGGAGGGGCTCGGCCTCTCGCTTCTGCGCGCCCGACAGGAGCACTGGAAGCTGACGACGAACGGGGCCCAGCGGTTCGGGCACGCGGCGACGAAGAACGTCGTCCACCTCTCGGAGGAGGAGGCGACGCGGTTCGTCCGCGGTGAGGACCAGGCGATGCCCGAGTGGGACGGCGACTGGGGGTATCTCATCGTGAGCCACGACCTCGCAGGCGAGTCGGAGCCCATCGGCGTCGGCCTCTACCTCCACGGCGAGCTCCGCTCGCAGATCCCGAAGGGTCGCCAGCGCGAGTTGTAGCCGACCTTTCGCCGTTCTTCCCGATTCTCCGCGCGTGGTTCTCCTTCGGTGAGCGCGTAGGGTGGCTGGGAGACACTCCCGGTGAATCAGATGCCCCTCGGACAACTCGCACGAAAACAGCTCGACCTCGTGACAGCCGCCCCGGAGACGTCGATACGGGACATCGCGAACGTGATGAAATCCCGCAAGGTCGGGTCGGTCATCATCGAGCGCGAGAAGGAAGTGCAGGGAATCGTGACCGACCGCGACATCGCCATGCAGGTCGTCGCGGAGGGGAAGGACCCGAAGAGCACCGTTGCCCGCGACGTCATGACCCGGAACCCGGTGTGTGCCGACACGAACGACGGCGTGGCGGTGCTCTGCCGGAAGATGAGCGACGCCGGCGTCCGCCGGATGCCCGTCCTCGAGGACGGGAAGCTGACGGGGATCATCACCCTCGACGACCTCCTCGTCCTCATCGACGGCGAACTCGACGACCTGACGGATATCATCCGGGCGGAGTCGCCGACGTACTGACCCCCGAGCAACCCTGCCGCGACCATCGCGGTTTTACGACCGGGGGGTGACCCCCGAGTATGGCCTCCCGGTCGTCCCCGACGAGCCACCCGTGGCTCGCGCTCGCGGGCTGTTTCCTCATGGCGACGGGGTTCAACGCCTACACGTTCGCGCCGGCGAGCATCATGCCGCCGTTCACCGCGGCGTTCGGCATCGACAAGCCGACCGCCGGCCTCGCGATCAGCGTCGTCTTCCTCGCGTGGGTCTGCTTCCAGCTCCCGAGCGGCTTCCTCATGGACCGCTACGACAACCGCCGGCTCGTCTGGGCCGGGACGGGGGTGTTCACCGCGGCGGCCGTCGCGGGGCTGTTCACGACGACCTATCCCGCCTTTCTCGCCACCCGGTTCGTCGCCGGCGTCACGGCGGTGTTCCTCTGGACCGCGAACGCGAACATCGTGGGCCAGTCGTTCCCGGTCGACCGCCGTGCGGTCGGCACGAGCCTGTTCGTCACGAGCGCGCCCGCGGGCGTGACGCTCGCGCAGGCGGCCGGCCCCGCGCTCGAACCGCTCGTCGGCTGGCAGGGCGTCGTCGCCGGGTACGCGGCCGTCGCCGTCTGCGGGCTCCCTCTCTTCGTCTGGGCGCTCGACGGCCCCGTGCGCAACGAGTCCGCGCTCTCGCTTGCGGGGTTCAGACGCGCGCTCGGCGACCGCCGGGTGCTCGCCATCGCGCTCAGCAGCTTCTGTGCCTACTCGCTTTTCGTCCTGTTCAACTCGTGGATGCCGACCTACGCGACGGAGGTGGTGGGCGTCGACGCCGGCGCTGCGGGCGCGCTCGCCGCGCTGCTCCCCGCGATGGGGCTGTTCGCCCGCCCCGGCGGCGGCTGGCTCTCCGACCGGCTCGGCGGTCGCCGTCGGCCCGTCATCGTGGGTGCGTTCCTGCTCGTCGTCCCCGCGCTGGTCATCGCCGTCCTCGCGACCTCTGTCGTCGGGTTCGCGGTCGCGCTCGTGCTCGCGGGCATCGGCTCACAGCTCGGCACGGGCGTCTTCTACGTCTACGTCGAGGAGGTGTCGGGCGCCGGCTCCGGGGGGACGAGCCTCGCCGTGTTGATGACGCTCTCCATCGGGGGGTCGCTCCTCGCTCCCGTCGCCACCGGCTTCGTCATCCAGAGCGTCTCCTGGGCCGCGGCGTTCGGGCTGGGCGGGCTCCTCGCCGTCGGTGGCGTCCTCGCCATCTCACGGGTCCCCCGGCCCTGACCGCTGCTACTTCTCGCGGACCGTCCCACCCGACAGCCCCTCCCACTCCACGCGGTAGCCCAGCCTGGAGAGGATGGCGCTCGCGTCCTCGATACCCAGCTCCGAGAGCGCGTCCTCGGCCGCCGAGAGCGCCATCCCCGGCGCGATGGCCTCGCTCGCGCGGTCGAGCACCGCGGGACGGACGAGCGTGCGCCCGACGACCTCGTGGTCGGGGAAGGATTTGTTCTCGACCGCGTCTTCGCTCACACCCAACTCCGCGGCGAGGGTGGCGATGGTCACCACGTCCGCATCGGGGGCCAGTTCGTCGGGGAGGGCGGCCGCGGCGTCGGCGACGAGGTCGGCCTCGTAGCGCCGCAGGGCGTCGCGGATGTCCTTCACCCGGACGGTCCCCGAGTAGGGAATCGCTCCGTCGGTGAGCGCCTCCACTTCTTCACCCACGCCGAGCGACTCGTCCACGGCGACGAGGAACGCCACGTCCTCCAGCGCCGCGAACCGCGAGAGCTTCTTTTCAATATATTCGGGCGTCCAGAAGCCCATGATCTCGAAGAACACGCGAAACCCCGAGTGGTTCCAGTCGAACGCGAAATCGGGGATGACGACGTGCTCGCCGGCTTCGAGCGGTTCGGGTTCGCGGACCAGCGCCCAGTCGAGGTCGAGCGCGCGGAACCGCGCGGCGAAGTCGGCCTCCACGCCCGAGTCGAAATCCGGTTCGGTGAGCGGGTCGACGCCCGGCACCGACACGTCCGCGTCGGTGAGGTGGAGTTCGCGCTCCGTCCCGCGGTCGTCGATGGTCGCGGTGAGCTCCCAGTCGGCGGTCTTCGCCACGGTGCGGAGCAGCCGGGCGAACCGGGTGCCGTACCGGCGAGAGCGTTTGAACAGCGCGTCCGGCCCGGTGACGACCACCTCTCTGCCGCCCTCGCGTTTGCGGATCTCGTACAGGAGCCGGAGCCGCTTCACCGCCGAGACGAGCGCCTTCGGGTCCACCGTTCGGATTCTGACCTCTGTCGCGTCGAACAGCGCCGTCTGCGCGAGCGAGAGGTCGTACTGCGTCAGCAGCTCCTCGGAATCCCAGCGCGGCTCGAACGCCGTCAGGACCTGCCGGTCCTCCAGGTCGGCGTAGAGCGCCTCCTCGACGACCTGGGGCGCGACGTGCAGGCGCTCGGCGGCCCGCGCGAGCGCCCGCTCGCGCTCGTCGGGCGTGACCGCGCCCAGCTCCTCGGCGGCCGCGAACGCCACCCTGCGGGCCCGCTCGGGCGGGATCTCGGCCTCGGTCTCGAAGGTCGCCTCGCGGTCACAGAGCTTGGCGAATCCCCGGACGAGTTTGAACGACTCGTAGTCGTTCTCCACCTCGGTCAGCGCCTCGTCCAGTCGCGCTCTGGGCTCGCCGAGGTGCTCGCGGTAGGTCTCCAGGACGCGCCGTGCCACCACCTCATCGTCGGGGCTCGTGAACTGCGGGCGGTAGCCCCCGCCTGCGCGCGACACCCGGAGGAGGTCCTTCGTTAACATTAGCGACGCCTCCGGGCGACGCCCTCCTCCGCGGTCTCCTCGGTCACGAGCTCGTACAGCAGGGCGCGACCCCCGTCGGATTTCGGGCGGAGCACCCGCCCCAGCCGCTGGGTGAACTCCCGTTCGCTTCCGGACCCGGAGAGGACGATGGCGACGTTGGCGTCCGGCACGTCCACCCCCTCGTCGAGCACGTTCGCCGTGACGACCCGGGAGTAGGTTCCCTCCCTGAACTTCGCGAGGATGTCGCGGCGCTCTGCCGCCCCCGTCTCGTGGGTGATGGCGGGGATGAGGAAGCGCTCGGAGAGCCGATAGACGAGGTCGGTGAACGCGGTGAAGACGATGACCCGGTCCTCGCGGTGGCGGTCGAGCAGCGCGCCCAGTCGCTCCACCTTCCGTTCGGCGTTCATCATCACCTCACGGGCCTGCTGTTTGGCGAGCAGCGCCTCGCGGGCCCGGGGGTCGTTCCCCGAGCGCTTCACGAGCTCCTGGTAGTCGCTGCCCGACCGGAGCTGGACGCCCGAGGTGCGGAGGTACTCCACGAACGTTCCCTGCAGGCGGTCGTAGCGCTCGCGTTCCTCGGGGGTGAGGCTCACGGCGAGGCGCTTGATGTCGTAGTCGGCGAGATGTTCCCCCGCGAGGTCGTCCACGTTCACCTGATATACGACGGGCCCGAGCAGCTCCGTGATGGCCTCGTGCGCGCCGTCCGGGCGCTCGAAGGTCGCCGTCAGTCCCAGCCGCGACGGGGCCGCAAGCAGGCGCGCGATGTCCTGATACCCCTCGCCGCCGAGGTGGTGGACCTCGTCGAAGACGACGAGGCCGAACCGGTTCCCCAGGTCCTCCGCGCGCAGGTACGCGGAGTCGTACGTCGAGACGGTGAGGTCCTCGATGACCTGTTCACCCCCGCCGAGCTGGCCGACCGGCCGGTCGAACTCGGTTTCCAACTCCCGTCGCCACTGTTCGAGGAGGTCGATGGTCGGGACGACGACGAGCGTCGGCGTTTCGAGCGCGACCATCGCGCCGATGGCGACGACGGTCTTCCCGCTGCCGGTGGGGAGTTCCACGATCCCCCGGTTTCGGTTGTCGCCCCACGCGTCGAGCGCAGCGGTCTGGTACTCCCGGAGGTCGTACTCCGTCGAGAGGTCGAGGTCGGGGAGGTCGAACACCCGGTCGTCGAGGGGGGTGTCACGCGTCTCGAGGGCCGCTTTCACCAGCGGGTAGCGGAACGCCGGGGCCCGTCCCGACTTCGAACGGGGGTCGGCCTCGACGTACGGCAGGCCCTCGGCGGCCCCGTCCACCCGGACGGTGCCGTTCTCGTAGGTGAGCGTGACGGCCATTGTTCGCGTTCGGCCGCGGTGCCGTATAAGTCCGCCGCCACTCCGTCGTGCGGTCCGCCGCGCATGCCGCGTCCGTCCGGACGGCTGATTTCTGAACCCTTATACGCCGCAGAACCCTTCCCCCGTACATGAGCGAGAACGAGGGGGCAGAGGCAGTCGCACCCGACGAGGAGGCCGAGACGCCGGCGGACCCGGACGCGGAGCTCGTCGCCCGCGTCGAGGACGCCGAGCCCGAGGAGCTGGCGCGTGAGATCGCCGCGCTCCGCGAGCGGGCGGCGACGGCCGAGTCGGAACTGGCCGACGCCCGTGAGGAGCGCGACGAGCTCGAATCCAAACTCAAGCGCAAGCAGGCGGACTTCCAGAACTTCAAGAAGCGCATGGAGCGCAAACAGGAGCAGGAGGCCGCCCGCGCCACCGAGGACCTCGTGACGCGGCTGCTCGAAGTGCGCGACAACCTCGTTCGCGCCCTCGACCAGGACGAGGACGTGGAGATCCGCGACGGGATCGAGTCCACGCTCGGCGTCTTCGACCGTGTGCTCGACGACGAGAACGTCGAGGTCATCGAGCCCCAGCCCGGCGACGAGGTGGACCCGCAGCGCCACGAGGTGCTCGTGAAGGTCGACTCCGACGAGCCGGAGGGGACCATCGCTGACGTCCACCGCCCGGGCTACGAGATGGCGGAGAAGGTGATCCGGACGGCGCAGGTCACCGTCTCGAACGGCTCGGGCGAGTAGTCCAATGAAGCGAGAGGAGTAGACGAGCGGTTCGACTTATACGCGGCGGTCGCGTGGGTAGCCCTTCGAGAAAACCGCCCGCAGACGGCCTCCTTCTGTTGGGTGTGTGCCGACGTATCTAGCAACTTTTAACCGATTCAGGTGGGTATGGTGAGCCAACAATGGCGAGTAACAAGATCCTCGGTATCGACCTCGGTACCACCAACTCCGCGTTCGCAGTCATGGAGGGTGGTGACCCCGAGATCATCGTCAACGGTGAGGGGGACCGCACGACGCCGTCCGTCGTCGCCTTCACCGACGACGGCGAGCGGCTCGTCGGGAAGCCGGCGAAGAATCAGGCCGTCCAGAACCCCGAGCGGACGATCCAGTCCATCAAGCGCCACATGGGTGAGGAGGACTACACCGTCGACATCGACGGGACCGACTACACGCCGGAGCAGATCTCGGCGATGATCCTCCAGAAGATCAAACGCGACGCCGAGGAGTACCTCGGTGACGAGGTGGAGAAGGCCGTCATCACCGTCCCGGCGTACTTCAACGACAAACAGCGCCAGGCGACCAAGAACGCCGGCGAGATCGCCGGCCTCGAGGTCGAGCGCATCGTCAACGAGCCGACGGCCGCGTCGATGGCGTACGGCCTCGACGACGACGCCGACCAGACCGTCCTCGTCTACGACCTCGGTGGCGGGACGTTCGACGTGAGTGTGCTGGACCTCGGCGGCGGCGTCTACGAGGTCGTCGCGACCAACGGGGACAACGACCTCGGTGGCGACGACTGGGACCAGGCCATCATCGACTACCTCGCCGACGAGTTCGAGAAGGAGGAGGGTATCGACCTCCGCGAGGACCGGCAGGCCCTCCAGCGGCTGAAGGACGCCGCGGAGGAGGCGAAGATCGAACTCTCCTCGCGCAAGGAGACGACGGTCACGCTCCCGTTCATCGCGGCCGACGACTCCGGGCCGAAGGACCTCGAACAGAAGCTCTCCCGCGCGAAGTTCGAGTCGCTCACGTCGGACCTGCTGGAGCGGACCGTCGCCCCGATGGAGCAGGCGCTGCAGGACGCGGGCTACTCGAAGTCCGACATCGACGAGGTCATCCTCGTCGGTGGCTCCACCCGGATGCCGCAGGTCCAGGAGAAAGTCGAGGAGGTCACCGGCCAGGCCCCCAAGAAGAACGTCAACCCCGACGAGGCCGTCGCGCTCGGCGCGGCCATCCAGGGTGGCGTGCTTTCGGGGGATGTGGACGACATCGTCCTGCTCGACGTGACCCCGCTCTCGCTCGGTATCGAGGTGAAGGGTGGCCTCTTCGAGCGCCTCATCGAGAAGAACACCACCATCCCGACCGAGGAGTCGAAGATCTTCACGACGGCCGCGGACAACCAGACCCACGTCCAGGTCCGCGTCTTCCAGGGCGAGCGTGAGATGGCCGAGGCGAACGAACTGCTCGGCGAGTTCCAGCTCTCCGGCATCCCGCCGGCCCCCGCGGGCACACCCCAGATCGAGGTCTCGTTCAACATCGACGAGAACGGCATCGTGAACGTCGAGGCCGAGGACAAGGGCTCCGGCAACGCCGAGTCCATCACCATCGAGGGCGGCGCCGGCCTCTCCGACGAGGAGGTCGAGCGCATGCAGGAGGAGGCCGAGAAGCACGCCGAGGAGGACAAGAAGCGCCGCGAGCGCATCGAGGCGCGCAACGCCGCGGAGAGCTCGCTCCAGCGCGCGGAGACCCTGCTGGAGGAGAACGAAGAGCAGATCGACGCCGACCTCGAGGACGACATCCGCGCCGCGATGGACGACTTAGAGGAGACGCTGGAGGACGAGGACGCCTCGAAGGAGGACCTCGAAGCCGCGACGGAGGACCTCTCGAAACAGCTGCAGGAGATCGGCAAGCAGATGTACGAACAGCAGGCTGCCGCGGGCGGTGCGGGTCCCGGTGGCGCCGGTCCCGGCGCGGGCGCTGCGGGTGCCGGCCCCGGTGCGGGCGCGAACGCCGACGGCGACGAGTACGTGGATGCTGACTTCGAGGACGTTGAAGAGGACGACAAGTAGTCGTCCTCTTCAGCCCGTCGGACGTAGTCCGACGAACGTAGACGACAAGGACGAGTAACGTCCTTGTCGTCTGCTCGATAGGCTCGCGCCAGCGAGTCTATCGGTGTCTCGGAACGGCGACCAACGGGAGCGTTCCGAGGACGAGTCATTTCTTCTCGCTTTCTCACCGTAGATCCACGGCTCTCCGGGTGAGCGCGCGAAAAAGGCCCGGCCGCGTTACGGAACGTCTCCGCCGTGGTGGAGGCTCCGTTCACCCGCCTCGTAGATGTTGATGAGTTCCGTCACCAGTTCGTCGTAGCTCTCACCCTCCTCGCGGAGGGCGTCGAGGCGGTCCACGGTGTCGTCATCGAGCTCGATGTGGGCCATTGCATCGAGAACGTAGGCGCCGAGCCCCTGTAAAGTCCGGGGCTACTCGGCCTCGTGGAGGCGCTCGCCCCGGTGGAGTCGGGTCTCGATGGAGAACGGAGACGGACGATACTCCCGCTGGACTCACCGGAGCATTTGTATACATTGCATACGATGTAAACACCATGGGGACGATCTCAGCACGCGTGCCCGACGAGCTAGAGGCCGAACTCGAGGTGTACCTCGAAGACGAGAACCTCGATCGGAGTACGGCCGTTCGAAAGCTCCTCTCCGAGGGACTCGAGGAGTGGCGTCGGAAGCGGGCCCTCGACAAGCTCGCAGCGGGTACGATCACGTTTAGTAAAGCAGCTGAACTCGCGGGGATGTCCGTCTGGGATTTCGCCCAACTCGCCAAGAAGCATGACATCACCTGGGTTGCGGGCGACCATCTCGACTCGGATCTCGAGGCGCTGTGAATGTGGGTCTTCGACGCCACGCCGCTCATCTACCTCGCGAAAGTCGATCGTCTCGATCTGGTCCAGCATCTCGACGGGTCGTGTGTGATCCCCGACCGCGTCTACGAGGAGGTCGTCGAAGCCGGTATCGAACAGGGCTATCCGGACGCTCGTCGTATCGAGCGTGGTGTTGAGAACGATCTGTTCGACGTAGTGTCGGTTGAACCCACAGCGCTCGTGTCGCGGCTCCAACGAAACGACAACCTCAGCGACGCTGATATCGCTGTTCTCGCTCGCGCCGCCGCTCACGACGGCGTGGCCGTGATGGATGAGGCATACGGTCGTGATGTCGCTGCAACCGAGGGAGTCACGACCCGAGGTACAGCGTATCTCGTGCTGGTACTGGCCAGCGATGGAACGATCAGTGTCGACGAAGCGCGAACCGTGATCGATACGATGATCGACGAGGGGTGGTACTGCGCGCCCAACGTCTATGCGAACATCGTTCGGAAACTCGAATCACTTGCGGAGTGACCTATTGCTGTAGTCAGAACGAACGCCTGCTGTGTAACTCCCTGAGGATTTCGACAGAGCCTCGTTTTTCCCACGAGACCCGCTACTTCGCCTCGTGGAGGCGCTCGCCCCGGTGGAGTCGGGTCGCGATGGAGAACGTCTGTTCGTTCTCGCGGCGCGTCGGGAAGTGCGCGGCCATGTAGCGGGCACACGCGATGAGCGCGAGGCGTTTCTCGTCAGGGTCGTCGAGGCTGTCGTAGCGAGCGAAGGCGGCCTCCACGTTCTGGAGGGTGTGGAACCCCGCGTCCTCGCGGAGGAGCCCTCTCCCCAGGACGCGCTTCAGGTCCTCCGGGTCGCCCTGCGAATCGTTAGAACGCGCAGCGTTCTGACTGCCTGTCGAGCTTTGCTCGACAACGTCGAAATGCTCGCTCACGAGCGTGGCGGCGCGGTTCACCTGCCCCTGTTCGTCGAAGCAGTCGAGGAGATCCGACCGGATCGCTTCGGGGTCGCTGTCCGACTCGCCGGGCGTGGGGGTGGGCGCACGCGGCTGGTTCAGGAAGCGGTCGAGATACACCGACATCGCGGCGTCGAAACAGCCGCGGTAGACGGCGTCGGTGGTCGTCCGCTGGGCGACACGATGCACGGCGTTCGCGTAGGTGAACGTGTGGTGGACGGTGTCCCAGTCGGAGAACTCGTTGTTCGTGGCGAACCACGCGACGCGGCGGGTGGCCGCGCGACAGACCGCGTCGGCGAGTTCCGTCCTCGTCGCGCCCGCCTCGATCGCACCGGTGAGCGCGTCGATGATGGCCTCGGGGTCATCGGAGAGCAGGGTCTCGACGAAGTCGTCGGGCTCGGTCCACTCCTTCCCCTCTCCCGCCGAGACGAGGTCGTCCAGCCGGTCGTGGGCGTCGAAACAGAGCGAAGCGATGTCGACGGGGGTGCGCCACGCGGAGCGTTCCTCCATGCGCGTCGCGTCGGTGAGCTGGCGCACGGCGGAGGCGAGCACTTTGTCCGCATGCTCCTCTGCTCGCGGGTCGCTACGCTCCCCGCTCGCACTTTCCGAGGCGCTTCGCGCCTCGCTGCCAACGTGGTCTATCGTCTCGAACGCCTTGTTCAGGAAGTCGACGGTGTGGCCCGAATTGAGATACAGCGAGTCCGTCGCGGCCGTGAAGACGATGTCCGCCACGTCGTCGAGCGGGAGGTTCTCGACGGCGGTGAGGATAACGCGCTCGGCGCCGTCCGAATCCCGGACTTCGACGTTCTCGCGGAACCACGAGGTGAGCCGTTCCTTCGAGAGCTCGCGGTTCTCGAAGGCGTACTGCTGGAAGCGGGGTGGCTCGCCCGCGGCCTCCGACGCGACCTCCCGGACGCCGGTGAACATCGCGCGGCGTTTGTCTCTCCCTCCGACCTGGGAGTAGAGGTTCGCCATACAGCCGAGGGTGGTGAGGCCGCGGCCCCAGCCCATGGCGCGATATTTCGTCCCGAAGTTGACGGCGGTCTCGATGGGGGTCGAAAACCCTTCCCCATGTTCGTCCAGCCCGATGACGGCCTTCGCCATCACCAGTCGGAGGTTCTCGTGGAGGCCGTCCGCGAGGCGATTCCGCCAGTGGACGTTCGGCGCGATTTTGCGTTCGGGGTCGGGGTCGATGAACACCTCGCCGTCCCGAATCTCGACGGGGAACGTCTGGACGTCGTCGGCCCACGGGTCGAACGTGTCGCCCTGCTCCAGCTCGAAGCGGGCGTGGTGCCAGTGGCAGGTGAGGATTCCTTCTTCGACCGTCCCCTTCGAGAGCGGGAACCCCATGTGGGGACAGCGGTTGTCGACGGCGTACACCTCCCCATCGTGGTAGAACAGGGCGATGGCCTGGCCGTCCTCCTGGATCACGAGTCGGCCCTCCTCGTCGAGCGCGTCGACGCTCGCGACGGGGACCATGTCGGTCGTTGCCATACGCCGACTTCGGAAGCGGGGGTGAAAACCCTTAGCTGAACGACGTTTTGGTAGGCTGGGTTACTGGAATCGGTTTCAGTATTCTGTCGTCGCGGAGCCGTTCTTTTGAAGTAGTTCAACGGAGTATGACCGACAACGAATGAGCGAGGACTTCTACGAGGTGTTGGGGGTCTCGCGGGACGCCTCAGAAGACGAGATCAAGCAGGCGTATCGCCAGAAAGCCCGGGAGTACCACCCCGACGTCTCCGACCACGACGACGCCGAGGAGAAATTCAAGAAAGCCAAGAAGGCGAAGGAGGTGCTCACTGACGACGAGAAGCGCCGGATGTACGACCAGATGGGTCACGAGCGCTTCGAGCAGGCCGAGAAGCGCGGTGCCACGGGCGGCGGAGCCGGTGGCGCGGGGGGCTTCGGCGGCGGCAACCCCTTCGGCGGGGGTGGCGCGGGCGGCTTCGGCGACATGAACGACATCTTCGAGCAGTTCTTCGGCGGTGGCGGCCAGCGCCAGCGCAACGGGCCGCGGCAGGGTCAGGACCTCCGCACGCGGATGGAGATCTCGCTGGAGCAGGCGTTCGAGGGCGCGACGAAGCAGTTCACGCTCACCCGGCCCGAGGCGTGTCCGGACTGCGACGGCGAGGGCCATCCGCCCTCCGCGGACTCCCGGACCTGCCCCGACTGTGACGGGCAGGGCCAGCAGACACGCGTCCAGCAGACGCCGCTCGGCCGGATGCAGCAGACGCAGACCTGCCGCCGCTGTGGCGGGGACGGGACCATCTACTCCGAGTCCTGTTCCACCTGCGGCGGGCAGGGCGTCGTCAACACCGAGGCGACCCTGCGCGTGGACATCCCGGCCGGCATCCGGACGGGCCAGACCCTCCGCATGGGTCGGGAGGGCGCTCCCGGCGAGAACGGAGGGCCGAACGGCGACCTGCTCATCGAGGTCGACGTCCAGGAGCACCCCGAGTTCGAGCGCGACGGCGACGACCTCCACTACACGCTCCCCATCTCCTTCCCGCAGGCCGTCTTCGGCGATACGGTGGAGATCGAGACGCTCGACGGAACCGTCGAGGTCGACATCGAGAAGGGGACCCAGTCCGGCGAGACGGTCCGGATTCGGGGTGAGGGGATGCCTCGCCTCCAGCGCCGTGGTCGCGGCGCGCTCTACGTCCACCTCCAGGTCGTCACCCCCGAGGACCTGAACGACGAGCAGCGCGAGGCGCTCGCGCAGTTCGCGGAGGCCGGCGGCGAGGAGGTCGACGTGGGCCAGGGCTTCTTCGAGAAGATAAAAAGTAGCTTCTGAACGCTTTTCCTCTCTCCGTCCCTCGGTATCGCATGGACGTTCTCGGGGACCTCGTCGCGCGCGCCCGGCGCAGCGACGCGCCCGCGCTCCGTGCGGGAGACCACGAATTCGACTACCGTCGCTTCTGTACGACGACGTGGAAGGTGGGAAACCTGATGCGCCACTACCTCGGCGTGCGCGCGGGGGTGGAGGTCGCCATCGACCCCGCGCCCGCGAGACAGGCCGTGCTCTCCTTCTACGGCGCGGCGTTGCTCGGTGCGCCCGTCCGGTTCACTCACGACCCGGGCGAGGCGCGGGCGTACGTCGGTCCGACGAGCGACCTCCCCGAGGTCGGCCCCGCGACGAAGCTCCTCGCGTACGGCGAGACACCCGACGACCCTTCGGTCACCTACTTCGAGCGGGAGGTCTGGTCGGAGAACCCCACGGAACCCACCGAACGCATCGCTCCCGACGACCCGCTCCTCCGGGCGGTCGAGCGCACGGTTTCCCACGGGGAGGCGCTCGCGGCCGCCCGTGCGGTGGTCTCCGAATACGGCCTCGCCTCGGACACCAGGGTCGCCCTGCGGGCCCCGCTCACGTCTCCGGGTGCGGTCGTCGCGGGGCTCGTCGCGCCGGTGCTCGCGGGCGGGACGGTACTGCTCCCCGGGGAGGGACAGCGGGGGGATTTCGCCGTCGGGGACGGTCCCGAACCGCGCGTCATCGATCCCGGGTCTGCGGTGTGACTCCCCGGTCACGATACACTTATTTCGGGTCCCCGGGTCAGTTACGCTGCGATTCGCTGCGTCCGGCTACGGTGTCGGTGTCGGGGCACCCGTAGGGACCCGAGACCGTGCCGCGTAGTGAATCGCGTTGTCTCCGGCCCGCGACGCTCCGTCGTCACAGACGGCGGCCCGCGTCCGTGCCCCGGAGGTCCAGTCGAGCGGACAGTCCTCGGCTGTCTCCGACGAGACCGTCGACTTCCGTGACGGCGGGACCAAGAGCGGGACTCGCGTCCCGGGCCGGATTCTTCCCACCTGAGCGACGGCGATGGGGTTTTTACGAGGGGCGCGTGAGGGACTGACGTGCGTACCGCTCTCGCCGACCGAATCTACTACGGCTGGGTCGTCGCCATCGCGTGTTTCACCGCGTGTGGCGTCCTGTTCGGGCTGACCTACTCCTTCAGCGTGTTCTTCGACTCGCTCTCGGCGTCGTTCCCCGTCTCGCCTGCGCGCATCTCGCTCGTCTTCGGCATCCAGTCGGCCACCATCTACGTCGGTGGCGCCTTCCTCGGTGGGGTGCTCGACTGGCTCGGCCCCCGTCGCGTGCTAGCTGCGGGCACCGTCCTCCTCGGCGGCGGGATGCTCGCCGCGAGCGCCGCGGACTCGTACCTGCTGTTCGTGGTCACCTACGGGCTCGTCGTCGGGCTGGGGATGAGTTGCTGTTATCTCGTCGCCTACGCTGTCCTCCCGCTGTGGTTCGGCGAGCGTCGGGGGACGGCGACGGGCTTCGCCTCCGCCGGCCTCGGCGCGGGCCTGCTCGTCATCGCGCCCGCCTCCGTCGAACTCATCGAGGCCGTGGGCTGGCGCGGCGCGTACCAGGTGCTCGGGCTGGGCCTGGGGGCCGTCCTCGCGCTCGCCACGCTCGTGCTCGCGGACTCCCCAGAATCGGTGGGCGCTGACCTCACCCGGGAGTTCCCGGACGGTCAGCCCACCACGGACGGCGGGTTCGACGTGAGCGCCGTCTCTCAGACCGTCACCTCGCTCCCGTTCCTCCTCGTCATCGCCGGCTGGGCGGCCATCTACGCCACCCTCTACGTCCTGATGAACCACGTCGTCCCCTTCGCCCGCATCGAGGGGATCGCGTGGGCCGGCGTCACCGCGATCAGCGTCATCGGGGTGACGACGAGCGCCGCCAGGCTGGCCGTCGGCGCGGCCTCCGACCGGGTCGGTCGGGTCTCGCTGTTCGTCGCCTGCTCGGCCTCGATGGGCGTCGCCATGCTCGCGCTCCCGTACGTCCCCGGCGCGTGGGGGCTGCTCCTCGTCGCCGTCGGCTTCGGCGTCGCCTACGGGGGGAACGGCGCGCTCCTCTCCCCGCTCGTCGCGGACCTGTTCGGCTCCGCACGACTGGGGACGCTCTACGGTATCGCCTCCGTCGCCTTCGCCATCTCCGGCCTGCTCGCCCCCCCGCTCGCGACGCTCGGGCTCGAACGGTTCGGCAGCTACACGCCGGTGTTCCTCGGCGTCGGCGTCGTCGGGGTGGTGGGCGCGGCCTGTATCGCCGGTGCGGCCGCGCTCTCCGAGTAAGAGATTACCGCGCGTCCTCGAGCCGGTCGAGCGCCTCGGGGTTCTCGATGGAGGACATATCGCCGAGGTCCTCACCCGTGTAGGTCGCCTGGATCGCCCGGCGGATGATCTTTCCAGATTGCGTCTTCGGGAACTCGTCGACGAACAGCACCTCTCTCGGCTTGAACGGCTTCCCCAGCTCCTCGCCGACCTGCTCGCGGAGCGCCTCGCGCAGGTCGTCCGTCTCGTCGACGCCCGCTTCGAGGATGACGTAGGCGACGACGGCCGTTCCCGTGGTGTCGTCCGGCACACCGACCGCCGCGGCCTGGTTCACCGAGGGATGCTCGATGAGCGCGCCCTCCACCTCCGCGGGGCCGACCTTCCGGCCCGCGACGTTGAGCGCGTCGTCCGCTCTTCCATGTAAGAACCAGAAGCCGTCCTCGTCCTTCTGTGCCCAGTCGCCGTGGTCCCACATGCCCTCGAAGCGCGACCAGTAGGTCTCGAGGTAGCGCTCGTCGCCCGACCAGAGCGACTTCGTCATCGACGGACAGGAGTCCTTGGCCACGAGATAGCCGCGCTCGCCCTCGTCGCGGATGGACTCCCCACGCGCGTCCACGATGTCGATGTCCATGCCGAGGCCCGGTCCCCCAAGCGAGCACGGCTTGAGGGGTTGCCCAGGCAGCGGCATGAGGAAGCAGCCGCAGATTTCGGTCCCGCCGGAGATGTTGATGATGGGGCACTCCTCTCCTCCGACATTTTCGTAGAACCACATCCAGGATTCGGGGTCCCAGGGTTCGCCCGTCGAACCCAAGATACGGAGCGAGGAGAGGTCGTGGCCCTCCAGCCAGTCGTCTCCCTTCTTTCGCAGGGCCCTTATCGCCGTCGGCGAGATGCCGAACTGGGTGAGCTTGTGGCGGTCGATCATCTCCCAGAAGCGGTCCGGGTTCGGGTAATCGGGGGCGCCTTCGTACATGAAGATGGTTCCCCCGAAGGTGTGGTTTCCAATCAGCGTCCACGGCCCCATCATCCACCCGATGTCTGAAACCCAGAAGAACCGGTCGGAGGGCTTCTGGTCGAAGCCGAAGTGGATCTCCTTCGCGGTCTGGACCTGCACGCCCGCGTGCGTGTGGACGATACCTTTCGGTTTGCCCGTCGTTCCGGAGGAGTAGAGCAGCATCGACTCGTCCGAGGAGTCGAGGTGGACGGTGTCGAAGTCGTCCTCCTGCGTCTCGACGGCGTCGTCCCACCACTCGTCGCGGCCGTCGATCCAGGGTACATCCCCACTTCCGAGGCGGTCGTAGACGATAACGGACGAGACCTCGGTGTCGGCCTGTGCGATGGCCTCGTCTGCGGTCCCTTTCAGGGTGACCTCACTTCCTCGACGATAGAACCCGTCGGCGGTGAACAGCACGTCCACCTCGGGGTCTTCGATTCTCGTGGCCGTGGCATCCACGCCGAACCCGGAGAAGATGGGGACGGCGATGGCGCCGACCTTGAAACACCCGTACAAAATCGAGATGACCTCGGGGACCATCGGCATGTACAGGCCCACCGTATCCCCCTTCTCGATGCCCCGTTCCTGGAGGGCGTTCGCCACTTTCGAGGACTGCCTCCCGAGTTCGTGGTACGTGATCTCCCGCGTGTCGCCCGGTTCGCCCTCCCAGATGCAAGCGACCCGATTTCTGTTCTCCGAGTCGACCGCGGCGTGTCTGTCCACGACGTTGTGCGCGATGTTGATCTCTCCTCCTGGGTACCAGTCGGAGAACTGCGGGCCGTCGCTGTCGTCGCGAACTCGGTCGTACGCCTCGTAGAACTCGATATCGAGGTAGTCGACGAGTTCGTCCCAGAACCACTCGACGCCCGACTCGTCTCCCAACTCCTCGTCGACGGTGCGCTCGATGAGTTCGTCGTAGCTGTCGATGTCGTACTCCTGCATGAACCGCCAGACGTTCGTCGATTCGACGAAGGCCTGGTCCGGCTCATAGACCACCTCGCTGATGTCTTCGAGCGACTCCATAGCGGCTACTCCGGGCGCGGTTGGAAATAGTTTCCCGTCACCTGGATGATGGGGCTCATGCTGGCTTGTGGAGGCTGTCGGGGTTCGCTTGAAAGGCTCGTCCTGTTGGTGAACCGTGGCAGCCGCTGGCGACACCACCTCGGAAACCCTTACTTGCTGTCGTGGTACCTACCCCGTCAACATCAGATAGAAAGCCCCGGCGCGCTGGGCTCGGTGCGGACCGTGCGCTCCTCGCTCCCTCTGTCGGAGCAAGCTCCGACATGCCCTCGTTCACTCCGTTCACGAGGACTCCGGTCGCTGCGGTGCTCACGGTTCCGCGCCTTCCCCCAGCGCGCCGCCCCTTTCGGTCCCACCCTGGGGTACCTTCCGGGCTTTCGACCCCCAGTGGCTGGCCGGACAGCCGCCCCGCGATGGCCTGCCGAACAGCCGACTCGGGTGGACTGAAAGGGGCCGTCGCGTCGCGCCGGAGGGGAGTCGTCTGCGCGAGCCCTATCGCGTGCGCGGATATCTCGCGCAGCGACCGCGAGGCGACGGGGGCTTTCGAGGTGGTGTTGGCGGACCCGTTTCCTGCGGTTCGCCGACAAGCTGAGGCGTTCGACACACCTCACGACCAGCCGACAACACGGGGAACCCAATCCTACCATCCACAGCAAAACGAGGGGAGCGTTTTTGGCCCGCCCGCGTCTATCCTCCGTCATGTACGTCCGCGATGCGCGAAACCGTGATGAGGTGTGGCTGTTGGACCACATCGAGGCGCTCGGCCTCGACGACACGGCGTTCCGGTCGCGCGACTACGTCATCGCGGTCGATGACGAGTCGAACGAGCGGGCGGGGTTCGGCCGGATCCGCATCCACACGGGCGACCCGGAGGTGTGCGAGCTGACGAGTATCGCCACGCTGGAGGGGTGGCGCGGGCAGGGTGTCGCGGCGCACGTCATCGAGCGCCTGCTCCGAAACGCCCGAATCGAGGAGTTCGACGCGGTGTACGCGCTCGCGCCGGCTCACGAGTATCTCGCGCAGTTCGGGTTCCGTCCCGTGCAGCCCGAGGACCTCCCCGAGCAGCTGCAAAAGCGGCTCGCGGAGAAGCGGACGCGCCACGAGGAGGTCATCCCGATGAAGCTCGACCCCGAGCGGTTCCGGATGCCCGACGAGCTCAGAGAGCGGTTCAAGGACGCGGCGAAACCGGAGGGGGAGCCGGAGCCCACGGAGTCGGCGGAGGACTTCGGGATCGACCCCGAGGACGCGACCTACAAGTACAGTACCTGACTCGCGCTGATCTTCAGACCGTGACCCGCCGTCTCGCCACCCGCGAGAGCGTCTCGTGTTTCACGAGTGCGAAGCCGAGGAGGATGGCGAGAAAGCCCACGACCGTCCCGGAGTCGACGACGTGGCCGAGGAGCGCCCACGAGAGCGCCGTGGCGACGATGGGCTCGACGTAGCCGATGAGGTTGAGCTCGGTGGGACCGATCTCGTCGAGCAGCGCGAAGTAGATGCTGAACGCGACGATGCCGGAGAGCCCGGCGAGGTACGCGAGGGAGATGAGCGCGTCGGTGGTCCACGCGACCGACTGCGGTTCACCGAGCCCGAGACTTCCGAGGTGGAGCAGTCCCGCGCCGACGAGCATGGCCCATGCCTGTATGCTTCTGAGGGGCAGGGTGTGGTCGTGCTTCCGGAGGAAGACGGAGCCGACGGCGAACGCGAGCGCCGCGAGGAAGACGAGGCCGATGCCGAACAGGCTCTCCGTGCCCGCGCTCGTGGGGTCGGCGACGAGGACGACGCCGAGGAAGCCCAGCGCGATGCCGCCGAGCTGGAGTCCCTTCAGCCGCTCGCCGAGCAGCGCCGCGGCGACGACGACGGTCAACACGGGCGAGAGGCTGATCACGATGGAGGCGACAGCGCCGGAGATGTTCCCCTCGCCGACGTAGAGGAGGGCGTGGTACGCGGCGATGAAGACGGCCCCTGAGACGGCGATGGCGACGAAGTCACCGCGCGTGCGGGGGAGCCAGCGGTCCGTCGTGAGCGCCGCATATCCCAGTAGGACGACCCCGGCGATGTCGTAGCGCAGGGCGGCAAAGAACAGCGGCGGCACCGTGTGGAGCCCCACCTCGATGGCGACGAAGGAACCACCCCAGAGCGTTGCAAGCAGAACGAACGCGAAGGGAACGAGCGGGAGTTCCCTCCAAGAGGATCGCGCAATCATTGTAGCTAATTCAACCAAGGAGATGGGAAGTTGTTAAATCCTTCTACAAGATTGAACACGATCGTTGGTGGTCGTTCAGGATTCTACCCGGTGAGTTGTGTGAAACTCTCCCCAGCGTGGAGCGGTGGATTAGTGGTCTCCGCGCTTCCTTCTCCCCCATGGACGAGCGCGACATCCGCCTGTTGAAGGCCATCTCCGATCTGGGGACGGGAAGTCCGGAGAAACTGCACGAGGAGACGGGGATTCCGGTCTCGACCATTCACTACCGGCTCAACAACCTGAAGGAGGCGGGCGTCATCGAGAACGACCTCTACGACATCGACTTAGAGCAGTTCGGGCTGGAGGTGACCGTCGTCATCGAGGTGCTCGCGGATTACAGCGGGAGCCACGAGGTCGTCGGCGAGAAACTGGAGGCGATCGAGGGGGTGACGCAGGTGTTCTTCACGATGGGTGAGACGGACTTCATCGTCATCGCGCATCTGACGGGGCCGCATATGGTCGAACGGCTCATCGCGGATTTCGAGTCGCTTCCCGAGGTGGATCGCACGAACTCCACGTACGTCATCTCGACCGTGCGCGACGACCCTCGGGCGCTCCGGTCGTACTCGGTGGAGACCCTGCTCGCGGAACTGGACGAGGACGCGGCCTGACTTCGCAGGACTGCCCGCGTCTGCCAAGCGTTAAGACACCGCGCGGGGAACAGTCACACAATGTTCGATCCCGACGATTTACAGGAGATTCGGGAGGGGAAAGCCGAGTGGGAGGCGGAGACGTACGGCCCCACCGTCGACCGATTCGGCGAACGGAAGGAGCCGTTCACCACGGACACGAAGGGCCGGGAGGTCGACCCGCTGTACACCCCCGACGACGTCTCCGAGCTGGACTACGAGGAGGACCTGGGGTTCCCGGGTGAGGAGCCGTACACGCGCGGCGTCTACTCCACGATGCACCGCGGGCGGCTCTGGACCATGCGGCAGTACGCCGGGATGGGCACCGCCGAGGAGACGAACGAACGCTTCCGCTATCTCATCGAGCAGGGCTCCTCGGGGCTCTCGATGGCGTTCGACCTCCCCACGCAGATGGGCTACGACTCCGACGCCGCGATGGCGGAGGGCGAGGTCGGGAAATCCGGTGTCGCCATCGATTCACTCAGAGACATGGAGACGGTGTTCGAGGGCATCTCGCTCGACGAGGTCTCTACCTCGATGACCATCAACGCCCCTGCGTCCGTCCTGCTCGCGATGTACATCGCCATCGGCGACAAGCAGGGCGTCGACCGCGAGGAGCTCCGTGGCACCATCCAGAACGACATCCTGAAGGAGTACATCGCGCGCAACACCTACATCTACCCGCCGGAGTCGTCGATGCGGCTCATCACGGACATCTTCGAGTTCGCCGCCGCGGAGGTGCCGAAGTTCAACACCATCTCCATCTCCGGGTACCACATCCGCGAGGCCGGCTCCACCGCGGCCCAGGAGATCGCGTTCACCCTCGCCGACGGCATCGAGTACGTGGAGGCGGCCATCGACGCCGGCCTCGACGTGGACGAGTTCGCCCCGCAGCTCAGTTTCTTCTTCGCCTCCTACAACAACATCTTCGAGGAGGCCGCGAAGTTCCGGGCCGCGCGGCGTATGTGGCATGAGATCATGGATGAGCGGTTCGACGCGGAGAACCCCAAGTCGAAACAGCTCAAGTTCCACACCCAGACCGCCGGCTCCACGCTGACGGCCCAGCAGATCGAGAACAACGTCGTGCGGGTGGCGTACCAGGCGCTCGCCGCCGTCCTCGGTGGGACGCAGTCGCTCCACACCAACGGGAAGGACGAGGCGCTCGCGCTCCCCACCGAGCAGTCGGTCCGGACGGCGCTGCGGACCCAGCAGATCCTCGCCCACGAGTCGGGGGCGGCCGACACGATGGACCCCCTCGCGGGGAGCTACTACGTGGAGTCGCTCACCGACGAACTCGAAGAAGAGGCGTTCGACATCCTCGAGACCATCGACGAGAAGGGTGGGATGCGCACCGCCATCGAGAACCAGTGGGTGCAGGGGCAGATCCAGGACGTCGCCTTCGAGCGCCAGCGCGAGATCGAGCAGGGCGACCGCGTCATCGTCGGCGTGAACGAGTACACGGTCGACGAGGACCCGAAGGAGGACCTCGAAGAAGTGTCGGAGGAGGACGCGGCCCGCCAGCGCGAGCGGCTCGCCAGCGTCAAGGCGGAGCGTGACGACGAGGCCGTCGACGCGGCGCTCGACGCGCTCCACGACGCCGCCTCGGGCGAGGAGAACGTCATGCCGTACATCGTCGACGCGGTGAAGGTGTACGCGACGACCGGTGAGATCTGCAACGTCATGCGGGACGCGTTCGGCGAGTATCGCCCCGGAGCGGCGCTGTAATCTCCGTTTCGGTTCTCAACCGTGATAATTGGGACACAACAGTTTAGATAGTAGCGTGTGTCGGTGGGGTATGGACGTGGAGGGAATCAACGGCTACGGCGTCTCCAGACACGACGTCGAGACCACGCTGGCGGCGGCACGCAACGCACACTCTGCCGGGGAGTACCGACAGGCGCTCTCGCTGCTGGAGAAGGCCCGCCGGTGGATGACGCACCTCCGCCCGATGTCGCCCGACCAGCTCACCCACTACGCGTATCAGAGCCTCGACGACGCCATCGCGGCCGCTCGGAGCGCCGTCGAGAGCCCGGATATCGGCCCCGAAGGGCGTGTCGGCCGGGCCATCTTCCAGTCACAGACGCTCGCGCAGCAACTCGCCTGAGTTTTTAATCCTCGCCCCAGTAGGAGGGCGTATGCACTTCGACCACGCCGGACTCGCGACCGACGACGCCGACTCGCTCTCGTTCCTCTTCGAGGACCTCCTCGGCGTCGAGGTCGTCCACGAGGAGCTGTTCGACGGGATGCGCGTCGTCTTTCTCGATCTGGGCAACGGGTATCTCGAACTGCTCGAACCCACCGACGGGGGAACCATCGCGACGTACCTCGAGAACAACGGGCCGGGTATCCACCATCTCGCGTTCGCCACCGACGATATCGAGGCGGCCCTCGAGACCGCCCGCGAACGGGAGATCGCGCTCATCGATGCGGAGCCCCGACAGGGTGCGTGGGGCCACGACGTGGCGTTCCTCCACCCCAAAGACACCGGCGGGATTCTCGTCGAGTTCGTCCAGCACTGACCGAAACGGGGATGTCCACCGGCCGCCGTTCCGGTGGCATGCCACCCCCGCCAGGCCCCGCACCTGACGACGCGCCGTCGGCGCCCGTGCTCGCGCTCGGCGAGATCGCCCTCCGCACGGAGAACCTCGAGGAGATGGTGGCGTTCTATCGTGACGTGGTGGGGCTCCACCCCATCGAGGTCGCCTCGACGAACGCCTTCTTCAGCCTCGGGGAGAGTGCCGCGGGTCACGCGGCCGTCTTCGTCCTGTTCGACCGCTCCGGAGACGACGACTACACTCCAGTGAATCAGCGCCACACCGCCCTCGACCACCTCGCCTTCTCACTCGCGCCCGACGAGTTCGACGCCGAGGTCGAGCGCCTCGAACGCGCCGGGCTCGACCTCGATCACTCGTATCACGACTGGGTCCAGTGGCGCTCCGTCTACTTCTCGGACCCCGACGGCAACCGCGTGGAGTTCGTCTGTTTCGACTCCGATGGGGAGTCGCGGTAACTGCGCGGCGCAGTAGCGGCACGGTGCGGATGCGGATGCGGTGCGGTGGTTGTGCGGTGCGGTGGTTGTGCGGATGCGGATGCGGTGCGGTGGTTGTGCGGATGCGGATGCGGTGCGGGCAAGCAATCGTACCGAATCAGCCTCTGGCTGATTCGGGTTTTTGGCATGAACGGGTTTTGCGGTCGGGCTCCCCGCAGGCCGCCTCCGGCGGCCGAGGAAGCCCGACCGGAAAAGAGGTTCTCTATCCGAAGTTCTCGGCCTTCGCTTCAGTTGGGTCTCCCCCCGCGGCTTCGACGGCGTTTTTCGCCAGGTCGAGGAAGTCGGCGAAGCCGTAGATGAACACCTGCTGGTCGTCGGCGAACACCTCGGCGACGGCGTCGGCGAACCGGTCGTCGTCGGCGAGGGTGGTCACCTCGCCGCCGGCCTCGGCGATGCCGGCGAGGCGGGCCTCGTGCAGGGGTTCCTCGTCGAGGTAGACGACGGCGGCGCGGTTGCCCTCGGCCTGTGCGGCCTCGGCGATGCCGACGGCGGGGCCGATGCCGGGGCCGCCGGCGAGGACGAGCACGGATGCCTCGCCCTCGTAGAAGTCGGAGCCGAAGGGGCCGGTGACGGTGACGGTGTCGCCGGCGTCGAGCTCCATCAGGTAGGCGGAGAAGGGGCCGCCCTCCTCGGGGTCGTAACCGATGGTGAGCTCGAACGACTCGGCGGTGTCGGGCGAGGAGATGGTGTAGAAGCGGGACTCGTCGTCGCCTTCGATGGTCGCGGTGAGTTTGACGAACTGGCCGGGCTTCCCCTCGAAGCCCTCGGGGGAGTCGAGTTCGACGGCGACGGCGTTGGTGCCGATATCGCGCACGTCGAGGACGGTGGTCTCCGTAGGGTCCATGCTCCGGAATCCGGCCGAGGGAAGGATGGGAGTTTCGGTTAGCTGCCAAGATGGTGTTCGTGCGTTTCTCTGAGGATCGCTGCCGTTGCCGGATTTTCGTCCGGTCTCGTGGGGGATTCTTCGACTGTTTGTGCACTTACCGGGACGCGAGTGAATTTCGTCAAGAAACGGCGTATACGGGTCCATTCAGAAGGCTTAACCCCGGTCGTAGAGAAGGCTCGCATCAGTATGCCAGAGGACCTCAACTGGGCCATCGGCGGCGAAGCCGGCGATGGGATCGACTCTACCGGGAAGATCTTCGCCCAGGCGCTTGCGCGAGCAGGTCGTCACGTTTTCACGTCGAAGGACTTCGCGTCCCGTATCCGTGGCGGCTACACCGCGTACAAAGTCCGAACGTCCGTTGACCGCGTCGAGAGCGTCGTCGACCGGCTCGACATCCTCATCGCGCTGACACAGCGCACCGTCGATGAGAACATGGACGAACTACACGAGGGCTCCGTCATCATCTACGACGGCGAGCGGTCGATGATGTCCGACTTCGAAGCCCCGGAGGGGATGATCGGGCTCGACGTACCCCTGAAACGCCTCGCGGAGGACGCGGGCGGTGCCATCATGCGCAACGTCGTCGCGCTCGGCGCCGCGTGTGAGGTCGCCGACTTCGACGTGGAGTATCTCGGCGAGTCGCTCCAGAAACGCTTCGGCGGCAAGGGTGAGGCCGTCGTCGAGAACAACAAGCAGGCCGCCCAGCTCGGTGTCGACTACGTGCAGGAGGAACACGACATCGAGACCGACTACGAACTCGAGACGACCGACGAGGACTACGTGCTCCTCAACGGTGACGAGGCCATCGGGATGGGCGCCATCGCCGCCGGCTGTAAGTTCTACGCCGGCTACCCCATCACGCCCGCGACGGACGTGATGACCTATCTCACCGGCCGCATCGACGAGTTCGGCGGGAAGGTCGTCCAGGCGGAAGACGAACTCTCCGCGATCAACATGGCGCTCGGTGCCGCCCGCGCCGGTGCCCGTTCGATGACTGCGACCTCCGGTCCGGGTATCGACCTCATGGCCGAGACGTTCGGGCTCGTCGCCACCTCGGAGACGCCGCTCGTCATCGCCGACGTGATGCGTTCGGGTCCCTCGACGGGGATGCCGACGAAGCAGGAGCAGGGTGACCTCAACATGGCCCTGTACGGTGGCCACGGCGAGATCCCGCGGTTCGTGCTCGCACCCACCTCCGTCTCCGAGTGTTTCTGGAAGACCATCGAGGCGTTCAACCTCGCCGAGAAGTATCAGACGCCGGTCTACCTCCTCTCGGATCTGGCGATGGCCGTGACGGAGCAGACGTTCACCCCGGAGACGTTCGACATGGACGCAGTCGAGATCGACCGCGGGAAGCTCGTCGACGAGGACTCCATCAACGAGTGGCGCAACGACAAGGGGCAGTTCAAGCCACACGCCATCACCGACGACGGCGTCTCGCCGCGTGCCATGCCCGGCACGGCGGGCGGCGCGCACATGTCCACCGGCCTCGAGCACGACGAGCTCGGTCGCCGGACGGAGGACACCGACATGCGGAAAAAGCAGGTCGAGAAGCGCAACCGCAAGGTGGAGACGGCGACGGAGACCGAGGACTGGTCGCCCCGCGAGTTCGGCGACGCCGACTCGACGAATCTCGTCATCACGTGGGGCTCCAACGAGGGTGCCATCGTGGAGGCGATGGACTACCTCGAGGAGGAGGGCGTCGATATTCGACTCCTCTCCGTTCCCTACATCTTCCCGCGTCCGGACCTCTCGGAGGAGATCGAGGCGGCCGACGAGGTCGTCGTCGTCGAGGCGAACGAGACCGGTCAGTTCGCGAACGTCGTCGAACACGACGCGCTCACCCGGGTCAAGCGCGTGAACAAGTACGACGGCGTGCCGTTCAAGGCGGACGAGCTCGCCGCGGACATCAAGGAGACCCTGGAGGCCTAACATGAGTTCACAGAACGTTCGGTTCACTGACTTCAAATCCGACAAGCAACCCACGTGGTGTCCCGGCTGCGGTGACTTCGGGACGATGAACGGTATGATGAAAGCGCTCGCCGAGACGGGCAACGACCCCGACAACACCTTCGTCGTCGCGGGGATCGGCTGCTCGGGCAAGATCGGGACGTACATGCACTCGTACGCCATCCACGGCGTCCACGGGCGCTCGCTCCCGCTCGCGACGGGTGTCAAGCTCGCGAACCCCGAACTGGAGGTCATGGCCGCCGGCGGTGACGGTGACGGCTACTCCATCGGTGCCGGACACTTCATCCACGCGGTCCGCCGCAACGTCGACATGACCTACGTCGTCATGGACAACCGCATCTACGGCCTGACGAAGGGGCAGTTCTCGCCCACCTCGCGCGAGGACTTCGAGACCTCCACGTCGCCCAACGGGACGAACCAGCAGCCGGTGAACCCGCTCGCCCTCGCGCTCGCCGCGGGTGGCACGTTCATCGCGCAGTCGTTCTCCTCGGACGCGCAGCGCCACGCGGAGATCGTCCAGCAGGCCATCGAGCACGACGGCTTCGGCTTCGTCAACGTCTACTCGCCGTGTGTCACGTTCAACGACGTGGACACCTACGACTACTTCCGCGACTCCATCGTCGACCTCGCGGATGAGGGTCACGACCCCACCGACTACGACGCGGCGAAGGAGAAGATCCTCGACCGCTCGAAGGAGTATCAGGGCGTCATCTACCAGGACGAGGACTCCGTCCCGTACGAGGTCCGTGAGGGCATCGACGCGCCCATGACGGACGTGCCCGACGGCGCGCCGGAGGGTGCGATGGACCTGGTTCGGGAGTTCTACTAAGCCCCACCTTTTTTCTTCGTCGGGTGCTCGCGGAGCGAGCACCGCTCCTCGAAAAAATCTGGACCAAAAAATGCTCCTCGCGAGCCGTTGGCTCGCTCGTCGGCACTGAACCTCGTTCGTCGCTTCGCTCCTCACTCGGATGCTGGCCCGCAGAGTCAGTGGGGCCGCCGGCACAGCCTCCGCGCCGCGACAGCCCAGCCCTCCCCGAGGTCGCGCTCCCTCGCGTTCGCTCGGGCCGCGCTCCCGGCCGACCGCCTCCGCACCGCCGCGCACCTCGACAGCCCACCGCCTCCACTCCCACTTCCGCACAGCCACCGCAACCCCACCGCCACGCCGTCGCAAGGCTTGCCGGAACGACTGCGTGTGTGGGCGACTGCGCTCCCCAGTAACACGGCGCCCGCGGCGCTGCACGGCCCGTCCCGACTGATTTTTAACGGATGCTTGGTAAACGAGAGGATATGCCTGCGGATTCGTATGATATGGTCATCGTCGGCGGCGGGACAGCGGGGTCGTTCGCCGCGGCGACGGCCGCCGGCGAGGGGCTCGACGTGGTGATTCTCGAACGGAAGAGCCCCGAGGAGGCGGGGCACATCGCCTGTGGCGACGCCGTGAAGGGGAAATCTACCTTCCCCGAGGTCATCGACCTCGAGTACCTCCGCGAGGAGTCGTTCACGAACGAGAACATCCAGTACGCCCGATTCTTGAACCCGAAGACGGAGGAGAACCTGGACGTGCGTCTCGACGACCCGGGGGCCGTCCTCGACCGGAAGCGCTACGGGGAGATCCTGCTGGAGGAGGCCGAACGGGCCGGTGCCGTCGTCCACTTCGACACCGTCGTGCAGGACGTGATTCAGGACGGCGAGCAGGTCCGGGGTGTCACCGCGACGCGGAAGGGGTCGCCGAAGCGCTACGAGGCGGACATCGTCATCGACGCGGCGGGGTCGCTCTCGCTGTTGCAGGACAAAGCTGACTTCTCCGACGCGACGTTCGACACCAACGTCTCCTACTCGCAGTTCTGTTCCGCCTATCGTGAGATCATCGAGGTGGACGAGCCGGTGGACTACGCCGACGCCATCGTCTTCAAGCCGACGGCGGAGCTGGGGTATCTCTGGTACTTCCCGCGGACGCCCACCGAAATCAACGTCGGGCTCGGCTTCCAGATGAACAAGCCGCCGATGAAGCTGGTGGAGGTGCTGAAGAACGACGTGAAGAGCCGCCCCGAACTCAAGAACGGGCGCGTGAAGGACAAGCTGGGCGCGGCGCTGCCCACCCGCCGACCCTACGACTCCGCGACGGCGCCGGGCTACATGGCCGTCGGCGACGCGGCGGGGCACGTCAACCCCACGACGGGTGGCGGGATCCCCGGTGCCGCGAAGGCCGGCTACTGGGCCGCGAAAGCGGGGATGAAGGCCCTCGCGGAGGGCACCACGAGCGACGAGGGGGCGCTCTGGGAGTACAACCACAAGGTCCAGACGGACTTCGGCAAGCGCTTCGCCGCGATGGACCTCTACAACATCTGGGGTGGCGCCCACGACGTGGACGAGCTCGTCGACGTGGTGAGCGCGATGCCCGGCCAGCAGCTCGGCGACGCGCTGAGCAAGGGGAACGCCTCCATGCCGCTCTCCTTGAAGCTCAAGACGGTCATCCGGACGTTCGGCCACTGGGACACCCTCTACGAGCTGGCGAAGGTGAACAAGCTCGCCGGCCGGCTGAAGGACGTCTACGACCAGTACCCCACGACGCCGGACGGCTTCGAGGCCTGGCGCGACCGGCGCGACGGCGTGATGGACGACCTCTACGAGATCACCGGCGCGGCCCCGAAATACTAAATCGGAGAGTGGGGCCATGGGCCCCATGCCCTGACGAGCGACGGTGGCCGGTCCGCGGGTGTGCGACCACACCGGCCACCGATGGAGAACGGTCGCCTGTTCGTGTGCTTCAAGCGTCTCCCGCTCCCAGCCGCAGGTATGAGCGACCTCGACGATGCAGTCGAGCGGTTCCTGCGTGACGCTGAGAAGGCCTATTCGGAGTACGAGAAGGGCTACACCGACGCCGACGCGACGCTGCGCGTGCTCCGGACGCACCTCGACCGGCTCGACGCCGAGCTGGAGGAGTGATGCAGGTCGCCTTCCACGTCTCCTCGGGCGACCACGACGCGCAGGCCGGCGCGCTCCGGAACGTCTCGAACCTGCTCGGCGACGACACCGTCGACCCGGCGGTCGCCCTCGTCGTCAACAGCGACGCCATCGGGCTCTGTTTCCCCGCCCACCCGCACGCCTCGCGGGTGCGCGAGCTGCTCGATGCGGGCGTCGCGGTGAAACTCTGTGCGAACACCCTTTCGCGCGACGAGCGGGGCGAACCCGACCTCCTCGACGGGGTGGAGGTCGTCTCCTCCGCGATGGGCGAGCTCACCCGCTTGCAGGACGCGGGCTACGGCTACATCCGGCCCTGAAACTGGGGCAAACGGGAAGCCGTCAGCGGCCCAAAGAGAGCCATGGCTATCGTCTTCATCGACGGGGTACGAACCCCGCACGGGACGCTGCTCGGCTCGCTCGGCGACGTGAGTGCCATTGACCTCGGCGTGACCGCGGTCGACGGCCTGCTCGAACGCACGGGGATCGAAACCGCCGACTGGGTCTGTCTGGGCAACGCCATCCAGGCGGGGCTCGGGCAGGTCCCCGGTCGGCAGGTCGTCGTGGCCTCGTCACTCCCCGACGAGACCGAGACGACGACGGTGAACGAGGCGTCCGGCTCCGGCCTCAGAGCCATCGCGCTCGCGGCCGACCGCATCACCGCGGGTCGGGCGGAGCTCGCCATCGCCGGTGGTTTCGAGTCGATGACGAACGCGCCGTTCGTCCTCCCCGACTACCGGAAGGGCCGGAAACACGGCGACGCGCGGCTCGTCGACTCGATGATCCGCGACGCGCTGTGGGACGAGAGCTACGACGCCCACATGGGCGAGCTCACAGAGCGACTCGTCGAGCGGGAGACCATTCCCCGCGAGCGGCAGGACCGCTACGCGGCGGGGTCGCACGCGCGGGCCGACCGTGCCATCAAGCAAGGGCAGTTCGCCGCCGAGATCGTCCCCGTCGAGACGCGCGAGAGAGTCGTGGAACGGGACGAGGGGCCCCGTCCCGAGTCGACGGTGGAGTCGCTCGCGGAGCTCCAGCCGGCGTTTCGCGAGGACGGGACCATCACGGCCGGGAACGCCTCGAAGCTCGCGGACGGCGCGGGTGTCGTCCTGCTCGCCGACGAGGACGCGGCGCTGGCGCGCGGACGCGAGCCGAAGGCCGAGCTCGTGGACTACGAACTCGCGTATCAGGACCCACAGTGGTTCAACGTGAGCGTCGCGGATGCGACCGAGCGGCTGCTCGACCGGAACGACCTCTCTGCCGAGGATATCGCCCATTTCGAGTTGAACGAGGCGTTCGCCGCGCAGATGGTGTACGTGATGGACCGGCTCGATATCCCCAGAGAGAAGCTGAACCCGAACGGCGGGGCGGTGGCGTTCGGTCACCCCATCGGGGCGAGCGGGGGGATGCTCGCCACCTCACTCGTGTACGCGCTCTCACCCGGCGAGTACGGCGTCGTCGGGATGAGCATCGGCGGTGGCGGCGGTATCGCCGCGCTCGTCCGCGGCTACGACTCCTGAATCAGCCGCAGGACGTGCTCCTGCACCTCCGCGAACGCGTCGTCCGTGCGCGAACGCGGGCGCGGGAGGTCCACGTCGACGATCTCCCGCACCGACCCGGGGCCGCGTGACATCACGACGATGCGGTCCGCGAGGGTGACGGCCTCCTCCACGTCGTGGGTGACGAACAGGACGGTCTTGCCCGTCTTCGACCAGACGTCGAGTAGCTCGTCGTGGAGCATGTCGCGCGTCTGGGCGTCGACGGCACCGAACGGCTCGTCCATGAGCAGGAGCTCGGGGTCGACGGCCAGCGCGCGGGCGATGCCGACGCGCTGTTTCATCCCGCCGGAGAGGTCGGCGGGGTAGGTGTCGCCGAACCCCGTCAGCCCGACGAGCTCGATGAGTTCGTCCACGCGCTTCGCGCGCTCTGCCTTCCCCAGCCCCTGCTGTTCCAGCCCGAAGGCGATGTTCTCGCGGACGGTGCGCCAGGGGAACAGGTGGTACTCCTGGAAGACGATTCCCAGCTCGGGGGTCGGTTCCGTGACCGGATCACCGGAGAGCAGCACCTCGCCGCTGGTGGCGTCGTCCAGCCCCGCGATGATGCGGAAGAGGGTGGTCTTCCCACAGCCGGAGGGGCCGACGATACAGACGAACTCGCCGTTTTCGACCGCGAAGTCGACGTCCTTCAGCGCCTGCACGGCGCCGTCCTCGAACGACTTCGAGACGCGGTCGACGCTCACCCGGTTCATCGCCACGCCAACACCCGGTTTTGAACGGCCTCGAAGCCGGTGTCGAGGACGAGATAGACGAGGCTCATCAGCAGGATGTAGGCGATGACCACGTCCACCGCGAGGTTGTTCGAGGCGGTGAGGATCTTCCGGCCGATACCGGGGACGCCGAAGATCTCGGCGGCGATGATGAGCATCCAGCAGCGCCCGACGCCCGTGCGGATGCCGGTGAGGATCTCCGGAGAGGCGGCGGGGAGGACGACCTCGCGGATGAGCCCCACGTCGGATTTGACGCCGAGCGAGCGGGCCACGTCGAGCAGGTCGTCGCTCACGCCGCTTACGCCCCCGTAGGCGGCGTAGTAGTTGATCCAGAAGCCACCGGCGGCGATGATGAACGCCGCGCCGCCGTGATTGATGCCGATCCACGCGATGGCGAAGCCGATGAGCGCGAGCGGCGGGACCGGTCGGAGCACCCGGACGATGGGGGCTGCGGCGTCGTCGGCCGTCTCGCTCCAGCCGAGGAGGACACCCAGCGCGATGCCGAGGGTCGTCCCGATGATCGTCCCGGGGAGCCAGTGGGTGATACTGCTGGCGAGTGCCGCCGTCATGGCGCCGGAGGCCGCTTCCACGGCGAACGTCTCGGCGACGGCGGCGGGCCCCGGCAGGACGAAATCGGGGTTGAAAAGCGAGGCGACCCACCACACGGCGACGAAGCCGGTGATACCTGCGGCGCCGAGCAGGATTCGACGGAGCGAGCGCCCCTCGCCGAACTCGAACTCGTCCGTGAACTCGGTCTCCAGCTCGGTGCTCATCTCAGAGGTTGTCGTAGACGGAGTAGTCGAACACCTGCTCCATCGTCAGCTCTTTATCGGTCTTGCCGAGGCGGTTCGCGTACTCCGCGAAGATCTTCGTGCCGCTTTCGATCTCGTGAGGGTCGGTGATGAAGTTCGAGAGCGGGGATTCCATCGCCTTCTTTGCCGTCTCCGGCGGGAGCGACTGCTCGCCGATGACGGTGCTCGCGTGTTCGGCGGCGGTGTCGCGGTTGGCGTTGATGAAGTCCGTCGCGCGCTGGTGCTGGGCGACGAACTGCGAGCCGACGTCGCTGGTGCGCACGTCGTCGTTCATCAGGGTGACGGCGGCGGGCTGGCCCGGCATGAACTCCGCGGCCGTGGCGATGAACTCGTAGGGGAGCCCCTCCGTCTGGACCTTCGTCGGCACCGGCTCCATGATGGACGTGCCGTCGAACTCCTCGTTGGCGAGCCCCTGGAAGACGGCGCTCGCGCCGCCCGCGCCGATGACCTGTGCGGCCTTCCCGGGTTCGAGGCCGTGTTCGTTGATGAGCCAGTAGCGCAGGAGGATGTCGGGGACCGAACCCTCGGGGAAGGTGCCGAACGTGAACGTGTTGCCGGTCTCGGCCTCCCACTGCTCGAAGGAGCCCGCGGCGTCCTCGGGGTCCCACATGGTGGCGAAGTCCTCGTGTGCGAGGATACCCATCGGCTCCACGATGTTGGCGGCGGTGACCTTCGCGGCGATGCCCCTGTCGATGACGATCATCGCGGGGACGATGCCGAACATCCCGATGTCGATGTCGCCCGACGCGTAGGCCTTCACGATGCTGGGGCCGTCGGTGAACTGCTTCCCCTCGACCTCGGCGTCGATCTCGCTGAAGTAGCCCTCCTCCTGCATGACGAAGTACTGCATGTCGGGGTAGATGGGCATGTACGCGACCGTGATGGAGTCGGTGCCGCCCCCGCCCGTCAGCGAGGTGCAGCCGGCGAGTCCGGCGGCCGCCGTCGCGCCGATACCCGCGAGATAGGTGCGACGCGAGATGCCCGTGTTCGTGTGGTCTGCCATTGGTTACAGGAAGTGACCGACGCTTAACTCGGCGTAGGTCACGGTAACTACCACCCGAAAGCTGTACGGCCGGATTTCGGGTGTTCGACGGTCTGGGCCACTCGCGGACGACTGAACACAGTTTGCCGGTTTCTCACTGTGTCGTAGAAACAAGACTATGTTGCCGCGAATCTGTGCGGGGTGTTCGCGCCCCACAGCGAGGTCCTACAGGATTCTTGTCCGTTCGTGCGCGTATTGCGCACAGCCAATGTGCGGGGGCGTGACACGAACCACCAACAGTTATCGGGCCTCCTCACTCGGGTAGCGTATGGCGCACTTTTCGGACCGAGTCGAACGCATCTCCATCAGCGGTATCCGCGCGGTGTTCGAGGCCGCGGGCGAGGACGCCATCAACCTCGGCCTCGGCCAGCCTGACTTCCCGACGCCACCGCACGCCAAGCAGGCGGCCATCGAGGCCATCGAGTCGGGGGCCTCCGACGCGTACACCTCGAACAAGGGCACGCTGGAACTGCGGGAGGCCATCGCCGCGAAACACGAGCGGGACAACGGCTTTTCGGTGGACCCAGAGCACGTCATCGCGACGGCCGGCGGGTCGGAAGCCCTCCACATCGCCATCGAGGCGCACGTGAACGGGGGCGAGGAGGTCATCTACCCGGACCCCGGGTTCGTCTCCTACGAGGCGCTCACCCATCTCGCGGGCGGGACGCCGAAGCCCGTCGAGCTCCGGGAGGACCTGACGATGGACCCCGCCGACGTGGAGGACGCCATCACCGAGGACACCGCGGCGTTCGTGGTCTGTTCGCCCGCGAACCCCACCGGGGCCGTCCAGTCGCCGGCGGACATGAAGGAGTTCGCCCGCATCGCCGACGAACACGACGCGGTCTGCATCTCCGACGAGGTGTACGAACGTATCGTCTTCGAGGGCGAGCACGTCTCCCCGGCCAGATTCTCGGACAACGTCGTCGTCGTCAACGCCTGCTCGAAGACCTACTCCATGACCGGCTGGCGGCTGGGCTGGGTCACCGCGACGAACGACCGCATCGAGCGCATGCTCCGCGTCCACCAGTACGCGCAGGCCTGCGCCTCCGCGCCTTCGCAGTTCGCCGCGGAGGCCGCACTCTCCGGGCCGCAGGACGTCGTCGACGAGATGGTCGCCGCGTTCAACGAGCGCCGCGACGTGCTCTTGGATGGGTTGGAGGAGATGGGCCTCGACACCCCCACGCCGCAGGGGGCGTTCTACGCGATGCCGCGCGTTCCCGACGGGTGGGTCGATGCGGTCATCGAGCGTGGGGTCGTCGTCGTCCCCGGCGACGCCTTCGGCGACGGTGGGGCGGGCCACGCCCGTATCTCCTATGCGACGGACATCGAGACGCTGAAGGAGGCCATCGAGGCGATGGCCGAGGCGACGGCCGCGGTGCGGTAGCACGGATCCCCGCTGGACGAACGTTTTTCTCGCTAGAATACATGTGGTAGCGTATGTCATTCTCGCGGCACGACTCGGGGATGGGAGCCGACCTCCGGGCGCTCGGCTCACAGGTCCACCCCGTGTTCATGCTCCCCCCGCTCGCGGCGTCGGTGTTCGGGGCGACGCTCGCCACCCGTGACCTGTCGGTTCCACTCGCAGGCCTCCATCTCGTGGCCGTCTTCTGTGCGCTCTACACCGCCCACGTGAAAGACGGCTACGTCGACTTCTACGCGAGAGGCGAGGACGACGACCACCCGCTCTCCGAACGAGGGTGTGAGCGTGCGCTGCTGCTCGCCTCCGTGGGGTTCTTCCTCGCCACCATCGCCATCGGCCTCCTCGTCGGCCCACTCGCCGCGCTCCTCTGTCTCCCCGGCTGGCTCATCGGCTACTTCCACGCTCCTCAGCTGGACACGAACCTCCTCGGCGCGACCCTCGGCTACCCCGCCGGCATCGCCTTCGCGCTGCTCGGGGGCCACTACGTCCAGACGGGGACGCTCACCCCCATCGTCCTCGCGTTCGCGGTCGTCTTCCTCGTCACCCTCGCGGGAATCAAGGTCGTGGACGACGCGAAGGACTACGCGTACGATTCGTCGATCGGGAAGAACACGGTCGCCGTCGTCCTCGGGCGCGAGCGCGCACACCTGGTCGCCTACGGGCTCATGGGCGCGGGGATGCTCGCAGTCGTCGCGGGCGCGCTCGCGGGGGTCTTCCCGAGAGGTGCGGCCTTCGCCCCGGTCGCCTTCGGTGCCGTGGCGGTCATCGCCTACACGCGGGATGCGAAGACCGCGACGATGCTGCTCGTGCGCGGCTCGTATCTCTTCCTCGCGGTGCTCGTCTTCGCCGCGTGGTTCCGGCCGCTCGCGTGACTACTTCGCGGTCGAGACGATCTTGATGACATCCCCCTCCGCGAGCTCGTGGCCCTCGCCGATTCTGCGGTTCTCCTTCGCGTCGACAGCGTGGAGGTAGCCGTCCCCGATGTCGGAGTGGACCGCGTACGCGAGGTCCTTGGGGGTCGCCCCCGAATCGAGGAGGAAGGCGTCGGGGAGGACGTTCCCCTGCCCGTCCGTCCACTTCGACTCGTTCTGGACGGGGTAGACGGTGATCTGGTCGAGCAGGTCGTACACCGCGGCGTTCATCGCCTCCTGCACCCCGGTCCCGCCGAACTCCTGCATCACGGTGCGGATCTGGTCGAGCCCCTTCGTCTGCGCGTCGGAGAGGTCGCCCGTGATCTCGAAATCCGGGTCGCCGGGGTGGTAGTCGACGACCCCGGCCTTCACGGCCTGCCGGAGTGCGAGCTCCCCCTCCGCGGTGCAGGGCACCACGCGCTCTGCGGCCTCGCGCAGCCGTTCGATGTTCCCCTCGGGGGCGATGTCGGCTTTGTTCGCGACGACGATGATGGGCTTCGTCCGGGCGCGGATCTCCCGCGCGAGCGTCTCGCGGTGCTCGTCGGTCCACTGCATCGGGTCCGAGGGGTACTCCAGTTTCCGCAGGACGTACGCGATGTCGTGTTCCGTCGCCCCGACGCCCGTGAGCATC
Organism: Natronomonas sp. EA1; assembly: GCF_051195035.1. Classification (NCBI taxonomy): domain Archaea; kingdom Methanobacteriati; phylum Methanobacteriota; class Halobacteria; order Halobacteriales; family Natronomonadaceae; genus Natronomonas; species Natronomonas sp. EA1. Next base: position 104,710 of record NZ_JBNTJV010000002.1, on the reverse strand, counting down.
TCGGTGAGCGAGTCGTCGATGTCGAAATCGGGTGAGCGGGACTGTCTTTCCACAGTTTCCCAGTTCCGCGTGATGATACCCGCGATCCAGAGGTCCATCTCCGCCTCGATGAACGCCACGTCCTCTGTGGGGTCGTAGGAGCCGACCTCGACGGGTTCCCCCTCGGCGTTCGTCCCACCGGAGGCGTCCACGACGTTCAGGATGACGTCGGCGTTCGTCAGCGCGTCGAGGAACTGGTTGCCGAGCCCGCGTCCCTCGTGCGCGCCGGGGACGAGCCCCGCCACGTCCAGCAGTTCGATGGGGACGTAGCGCGTCCCGTCGTGGCAGTTCTCGTTGCCGCAGCGCTCCTCACGGGAGAGACAGGGACACTCGGTTCGCGCGTGGCTCACGCCGCGATTGGGGTCGATGGTCGTGAACGGGTAGTTCCCGATGTCGATGTCCGCGAGCGTGGCGGCCTTGTAGAAGGTAGATTTGCCGGCGTTGGGCTTCCCGGCGAGCGCAACAGAGAGCATACTCGCCCCGTGTGGCGGAGGCCGTTTCACCCTTCCGACCGTCGGATTGACGATCGACGCCGTTACTGTAATTTCAGCATAAGATTTAATTTTCAGACATGGAATTAATCTGGTGGGTAGCTCCGATATGAGTTCGCCGATCCGAACGGAACTGACCCGCGTAGAGTTGGCAAGTGTCCTTCTCCTCGGTCTGGTCGCGGTGGCCTTCGGGACCGGGGGAATCGCCTCCGCGGCGGCCTACTACGGCTACACCGGCGCACTCGGTGCGGCCGCAGTCGGCGGTGTCGCGACGGTCGGTGCGGCGGGCGTCAACGGCCTCGCAACCGCCGGTGCCGGTGTCGCGGTCGTCGCCGGTGCGGCCGTCGTTGCGACCGGCGGCGTCGCCGGCGCGGCGGCATAACGACCCTCTTTCCCGTTTTTATGGTCCAGACAAACACCGTCGTCGCAATGGGTATCGTCACCATCGGCTCGGCCGCCCTGAGCGCGATGACGACGATGTTGCTCCACGAGTACAACTACGACAGCCTGTTCGAACGGATCGTCGTCCCGACGGTCTGTATCGGTCTGTTCGGCACGCTCGCTCTCCTGTATGTCGTATTCTTCGCGTAGCGCGTACCAGGAGACGCTGATTCGGTCACGTCTCGAACTCCTCGCCTCCGTATCCTTGTTCGGTCTGGGGGTCGTGCTCGGGGCGACCGTTCCGAGTCTCACCGAGCCGGCGGGCGGACTCCCGACGTTCACCGTGGAGTACTTTCTCCGGCACAACACGCGCATCCTGTTCGGACTCTGGCTCGGCGCACCGCTGTTTGGGATACCGACCGTTCTCGGCCTCGTGTTGAACGGCTCCGTTTTCGCCAACGCGGTCGCCACGTCCTCGATACCGATAGCCCATCGGCTCGCGCTGCTGTTCCCGCACGTCGTCTTCGAACTGCCGGGAATCTTCGTCGCCGGCTGCGTGGGACTGAAACCGTTCGGGGCGTTCGTGCGGTATCTCGTCGAGCGGCAGTCCCGACCGATGACGCCGACCGACGTTCGGGACCTGTTGCGACTCGCGGTCCTCTCGCTCGTTCTCATCGCGGTCGCGGGCGCTCTGGAAGCGCTCGTCACCCCATCGGTCGTCGGGTTCGTGACCGGCTGAATCAGACGAGGCCGCCGATCAGGGGAATCAGAATCCAGCCGAGCGTCGGAACCGCGACCACCGCCGCGGCGGTCCGGGCGGAAACGTCGTAGAGGTTCTCCACGGCACTGAACCAGAGGAACCCCTGCCAGACGCTGAACAGGAGAAACGATAGCCGCGAGACGAGGAACGCCGGGTCGTTCCGCCGAGCAGCGAAGAACGCCGAGAGCCGCGCGGGGTCGTCGGGAAACGTCACCTGCGTGTACACGAGGACGGTGGCTACGGCCGCGACGGTCGCCGAACAGACGGCGGGGACGTACCCCCACCCGAGGAGTTTGAACAGGTCGCGAAACGGCTGTGTTCGTCCCCGCCTCGCCAACAGGAACCGGACGACCGCCGTCACCGCAACCCACGTGATGAACACCCCGACGGTGGAGATCAGGAGGCTCACCGAGTAGGAGATGGACGCGATAAGCCGGAGTAACGGTGTTCCGTCGAGCGAGCCCGTCACCTTCGCCATCACGACAGCCATGCTCACCAGATTGGCCGCGGTCGCCGCCGCGACCACTACCGTCGGTCCGAGCAACGACGGGTCGGCGGCTCGCGACGCGAAGAACCCGTCCGGATCGTACAGGAGCTGCAGCACCGTGTATATATCGAGCTCTCGGGTTCGTAATTAATACTTTGGTCCACGCTCGCTGTCATCTCTGTGCGACGAAGCGCCGGGCGAGACTCAGGCTATCGCTCTCGGCGTCGTCCTCCGTACTGCGCGCTACTGTTCGGCTTCCGAGGGCGTTTCTTCCGCAGCTGTACCGGTTCCGAGTGAGCCGTGGTCGCGCTCGGCGTCGGCGAGCGCTCCCGCGAGCCCACCCTCCGATGCGGCCGCCGTTCCTCCGGCGACTTCCTCCGCGTCGGGGATGACGGGGGTGTCGGGGTCCTCGGTGTCGGTGTCTGCCTCCTCTTCGGAGATATCCGTCCCCTCCTCGACCCGCCGAATCGCGGGCTCCGGCTCCACGCGCGTGATGGCCGGCGTCGGCTCGATGCGGGTGATGGCAGGGATGGGCTCGTCGGTCTCCTCCGTCTCCGCCTCGCGCCGCTGCGCGTCGGCCGTCGCCGGGGGGTTCGGCTCCCGTTCGGGGATCTCGCGGTGGGTGATCTCCATCTCGCCGCGGGCGCGGATGGCCCCCTGGACCTCCGCTTCGTCGTCGAGTTCGAGGTCCTCACAGGAGACCTCCCCGCGGATCTCGGCACCGGGGGCGATGCGGACGGTCCCGCCCTTCGTCGTGACGTTCCCGATGATGAGCGTGTCCGGGCCGACGGTCACGTCACCGCGGGCGCGCAGGGAGCCGAAGATCTCCGTGTCCGCACCCACGGTCAGCGATTTCGCCCGGATGTTGCCGTGGAGCCGGCAGTCGTTTCCGATGGCGGCGGGGGTTGAGACGCGCCACGCGTCGTCGGAGACGCGGGCCGAGCGGGGGATGAGGACGGGCTCGTACTCCCGTTCCTCCTGGAGTTCGTCCACCAGCTCCTGTGCGGCCTCCTCTTCTCCCAAGCGGAGGAGCTGTGAGAGGTAGACGAAGATGAAGACGATGGTCGGCATCGGATTCCGGATGACGATCCAGCCGTTCGCCTCGAAGCCGCGTTCGATGTCCACGTCGTCGCCGATGTCCAGATCGCCGGAGACCATGAGCTGGCCCTCGACGTGGACCCGCTCGCCGAGGTAGGCGTCCTGCCCGACGAGGACGTTCCCGGCCACGTCACACCACATGTCGAGCCGGCAGTCGCCGTCGGCCTCGATGTCGCCGCCGAAGGTGACGCGCTCGCCGGCGACGACGTTCCGCCCGCGAACCCCGAACTCGACGGTGCTCTGCCCGCCGACCACCACGTCCCCGTTCGTCACGAGGTCGTGTTCCTCGACCACCGTGCCGTCGGGGATGACGAGCCGGTCGAGCGGGTCGGAACGGAGAGACATACGCACTCAAAGTGAGTCACCGATAATAAATCACCCCGCTCGCGTCAGACGTTTGTTCCACGTTCGGGGGCCGTGGCCCTGCGCTGTCGCGTCCACGCCGGCCGCGCGCCCCCGTGTCCCTTTTATACGCCCATCGCCAAGCCCGAATATGACCGTTCTCTCTTTCGACGACAAGGGCGTCGATGTCATCTACGAGGGCACCGAGTTCCGCATGGAGAAGGCCCTCATCGAGGAGGCCACGGGGAAGGCCTACCCGAACGTCACCGACCACGAGGTCCTCCACCTCGTCGAGGACGACCCCCAGCTCTCGAACGAACCCCGTCGCATCAAGGATATCATCTAACCCCGCGAGGCGGAACGGCTAAGTCACCCCGCTCACACCCTCGCGTATGAACCTCTCCGAGTTCGACCACCCCTCCTTCCGGACCGCCGCGGGCACGGTCGCGAGCTACACGTTGATCCTCGCCGTGATGACCGTCCTACTCTTTGGGATTCCGTGGTTGATCTTTAGCTTCCTGTAACTGCTGATTCTCGGGGTTCTCAGGCTTCTCTTCCGATTGTTCCGTGACTGGCGTAGCTACGACACAACAAAGCCCTCGTAGTGTGCGGTCGCCTGCGTCCCTGCGCTCCTCGCTACGCTGCGGTGCTTGCGGACGCAGACTCCCGCACACTACTCGCCCTTTGTAAGTCCGCCAGGCCTGCACCAGCCTTTCCCCGGCTCGCTCGTACTCACGCGCAAGGCGTTCGCACGAGCGACCGGCCACACGGCTGTGCGTGCGTGCCTGCTCGCATCCGCGAGCAGGTCGCACCACACGGGAAAGGTAGGTGCGGCGCGGTGCGGTGGCTGTGTCGGGGTTGTCGCGGTGCGGTGGCTGTAGCGGTCGCGGTGCGGTGGCTGTAGCGGTCGCGGTGCGGTGGCTGTAGCGGTCGCGGTGCGGTAGCTGTAGCGGTCGCGGTGCGGTGGCTGTAGCGGTCGCGGTGCGGTGGCTGTAGCGGTCGCGGTGCGGTGGCTGTAGCGGTCGCGGTGCGGCAGCTGTGCGGGCAAGCAATCGTACCGAATCAGCCGGAGGCTGATTCGGCCTTTTTCATGAACGTTTTTCGAGGAGGGTTCCCACAGCGCGCCGGAGGCGCGCGAGGAAACCCGACGAAGAAAAAGGTTCAGGCGAAGGTCTTCGAGACTTCCTCGTCCTCGTCTTCGGTCTGCTGGATCTTCTCCCAGGCGTTCTGGAAGTCGGCCATCGTCACCTCGGTCCGGTCGTCGCGGATGGCGAACATCCCGGCCTCGGTGCAGATGGCCTTGATGTCGGCGCCGGAGGCGTCGTCAGCGAGGTCGGCGAGGTCGGCGAACGACACGTCGTCGGCGACGTTCATCGGGCGGGTGTGGATCTGGAAGATCATCTCGCGGCCCTCGGCGTCGGGCTTGGGGACCTCGATGAGGCGGTCGAAGCGGCCGGGCCGGAGGATGGCGCGGTCGAGCATGTCGAAGCGGTTGGTCGCGGCGATGATGGAGATGTCGCCGCGCTCTTCGAACCCGTCCATCTCGGCGAGCAGTTGCATCATCGTGCGCTGGACCTCGGCGTCGCCGGAGGTCTTCGAGTCGGTCCGCTTGGCGGCGATGGCGTCGATCTCGTCGATGAAGATGACGGCGGGCTGGTGCTGGCGGGCGAGCTCGAACAGGTCGCGGACGAGCTTCGCACCCTCGCCGATGAACTTGTGGACGAGTTCGGAGCCGGCCATCTTGATGAACGTTGCATCTGTTTGGTTCGCGACGGCTTTGGCGAGCATCGTCTTGCCCGTCCCGGGCGGGCCGTAGAGCAGGACGCCGGACGGTGGGTCGATGCCGACCTGCTCGAACATCTCGGGGTGTTCGAGGGGCATCTCGACGGTCTCTCGCACCTGTTCCATCTGGTCGTCGATACCGCCGATGTCGGCGTAGGTGACCTCGGGCTTGGTCTCGACCTGCATCACGCGGGCGCGGACGTCGGTCTCGTTGTCGAGGACGCGGACGATGGAGAGGGAGTTGTTCACCGCGACGCGGGCGTCGGGCTTGAGGTTCTCCCGCATCTCGTCGGTGACCTCGGTGAGGGCCTCCTGGTTGTTGCCGTGTTGTTTGATGATGACGCCCTCGTCGGTGATCTCCTGCACCGTGGCGACGAACAGCGGGGACTGCTTGAGCTTCTTGTTCTCGTGGCTCAAGCGCTCCAGCTTCTGCTGGTACTTGTTGTTCTCCGCGTTCGCGTCGAGGAGCTTGTCGCGCATCTCCTCGTTCTGTGCTTCGAGGATCTCCAGGCGCTCCTGAAGGGCGTCGAGTTTGTCCTGCTGAGACGCGTCGTCGTCGAAGGGCATATCGACGTCATCAACAGTGTCAGTCATTATGCAATCGTAGCGCGTGTAGTGATAAGAGGCTTCGGGTCGTGTCAGTCCCGAATCCACCCGATTCCTCGCTCGGTTGTCCGATTCAGCTGGAACGACTCTCCCTCGCCGAGTATTACCAACAGTGATAATACAGAACAGGAAATATTATTAGGCGGTATTGCGAACGAGGAGACAAGATGAGCACGACCGACGCGAAAACGACCGAGACGACGGGCTGGGACGCGGTACGGGACCTCCCGCCGAGTGCGAAGCTCGTCGCCAAGGCGCTCGAGTACAACGACCGGCTCACCCAGTCACAGCTCGCCGAGGAGACGCTACTCCCCCCGCGGACCGTCCGCTACGCGCTCTCCCGACTCGAAGAAGAGGACGCCGTCGATTCGCGGTTCTCGTTCACCGACGCCCGCAAGCGCGTCTACTGCCTCGCCATCGAGTAACTTCTTGTAGGGGAACGGGGCCACGTCGGCCCATGCCCGTTCCCGACGCCTCGCGCGACGCCCCAGCCGCGGGTCCAGCCGACGAGCCACCGCCGCCAGCGCACGTCGAACGCGCGCTCCGCCGGCTCGCGCTCGGTGGCGACGACCCCATCGCGCGGGGTGAGCGTGCGCTCGCCGACCTGGAGGCGGCCGTGCGCGTGCGAGAGCAGCTCCCGTCCCTGCGGCGGGCCGTCGCGGCTGCGTCCGGGGACCGTGCCGCGCGTGGCGAACGGGTCCTCGCCGCGTTCGAAGCCTACAGGGACGCTGCGGCGGGCGACCACTTTCACCGGGCTCGCGGAACCCCTTTACCCGAGGGTGTCAAACGGGCAGGCAATGACGCGGGTGATCCACACCGGTGACACTCACCTCGGGTACCAGCAGTACCACCTCCCCGCGCGACGGCAGGACTTCCTCGATGCCTTCGAACAGGTCATCGACGACGCCATCGCGGAGGACGTGGACGCCGTGGTCCACGCGGGTGACCTCTTTCACGACCGCCGCCCCGACCTCCCGGACCTCCTGGGAGCCCTTCAGGTGCTCCGCAAGCTCTCGGACGCCGACATCCCCTTCCTCGCCGTCGTCGGGAACCACGAAACCAAACGCGACGCGCAGTGGCTCGACCTCTACGCCTCGCTCGGGCTCGCCGTCCGCCTCGGCAACGAACCGGTTACCGTGGGTGATACCGCCTTCTACGGGCTGGATTTCGTCCCGCGGTCCCAGCGCGACTCGCTCGACTATCAGTTCGACCCCCACGACGCCACCCACGCCGCGCTCGTCTCTCACGGCGCGTTCGAGCCGTTCGACTACGGCGACTGGGACGCGAAGGAAGTGCTCTCTTCGGCCAATATCGACTTCGACGCGATGCTGCTCGGTGACCTCCACAAACCCGAGACGAAGGAGCTCGTGGGGACGTGGGTCACCTACTGTGGCTCCACCGAGCGCGCCAGCGCGGACGAGCGCGACGACCGCGGGTACAACATCGTCGAGTTCGACGACGGGGTCCAGATCTCGCGGCGCGGGCTCCCCACTCGGGACTTCGAGTTCGTCGACATCGAACTCGCCGAGGGGGAGGGGATCGAACGCGTGCGTGAACGCATCGGCCAGCACGACCTGCTGGATGCCGTTGCCATCGTCTCTATCGAGGGCGAGGGGGAGTCAATCAAGCCGGCCCGCGTCGAGGAGTTCGTCCACGAGCAGGGCGCGCTCGTCGCCCGCGTGACGGACCGGCGCGACCAGCCCGAGGGCGGCGACATCGAGGTCTCCTTCGCGGACCCCGACGAGGCCGTCCGCGAGCGCGTGCGCGAACTGGGTCTCTCAACCGCCGCCCGCGACCTCGACGAGACCATCCGCGCCTCGAAGGTGGCGAACGCCAACGTCGCGGATACCGTCGAGGACCGCGTGCGCGAACTCGTCGACGACGGGCAGATGGACGCTTTCGATTCCGCGCCCGTCGAACCGGACGAGACGGCTGCAGACCGGCTCTCCGGGGAAGCGGACGGTGGCTCGGACCCCGACGAGGCCGAGACGGATGCCGAGTCTGCGGAAGTCGACCCGACCGAGAACGACGGCACCGACGACCTCACCGAGGCCGAGAAGGCCGAAGCCGTGGTCGAGGCCGCGATGGCCGAGGGGGGATCCGACGCGGACGACCCGCCGGCAGATGCCGAGGACACGAGTGAGGAAACAGCAGACGACGCGACCGAGGAGGACGATGCCGTGCAGCCGGCGACCGACTCGCAGTCATCCATGGGTGATTACCTGTGAGGTTCCGACGCGTTCGCCTCTCGAACTTCAAGTGCTACGCCGACGCCGACCTCACGCTCGACCACGGGGTGACGGTCATCCACGGGCTCAACGGGAGCGGGAAATCCTCGCTTCTGGAGGCCTGCTTCTTCGCGCTCTACGGGGCTCGAGCCCTCGATGCGACCCTCGAAGACGTCATCACGAACGGTGCGGAGGAGGCCTCCATCGAGCTGTGGTTCTCACACGGGGGCGGGGACTACCGCATCGAGCGCGAGCTGAAGCGCCGCGGCGACTCGGCGCAGACGACGACCTGTGTCCTCGAAACGCCGAACTCGACGGTCGAGGGGGCGCGTGACGTTCGCGCCGCGGTCGCGGAGATGCTCCGGATGGACGCAAGCGCCTTCGTCAACTGTGCGTACGTCCGGCAGGGGGAGGTGAACAAGCTCATCAACGCCTCGCCCGGCGAGCGCCAGGACATGATCGACGACCTCCTCCAACTCGGGAAACTGGAGGAGTACCGAGAGCGGGCCTCTGACGCGCGCGTGGGTGTCGGACGTGTCCGCGACAACAAGGAAGGTGTACTCCGCGAGCTCGACGACACCCTCGCCGAGAAGGAGTCGAAGGACCTCCACGCGCAGTTGAACGAGTACGAATCCGAGCTGAACGACGTTGCCGACGACATCGAGCGGTTCGAGGAGAACCGCGACCGCGCGCGCAAGACGCTGGAGGAGGCGGAAGCGACCCTCGAGGAGTTCGAGGAGAACCGCGAGAAACTCGACACCGTGGTCGAGGAGGTCCGCGAGCTCTCGGACGACATCGCCGCGGCCGAGAGCCAGCGCGAGGCGAAAGCGGAGGCCATCCGCTCGCGAACGGAGACGGTCGAGACCCTGCGCGAGCGTATCGCGGAGAAGCTGGCGGAGACCGAACTCGCCGCCGCCGATGCCGATGCCCTCCCCGAGGCCGATCTCGAGGGGCACATCGAGAGGCTTCGCGAGGAGAAGGAGGCGCTCGGCGAACGGGTGCGCGAAGCCAGCGTCGAGGTACAGAAACACACCGGCGACGCGGAGAACCACCGCGAGCGTGCCTCGGAACTCGACGAACAGGCCGAGGCCAAACGCGAGGAGGCCGACGATCTGGAGGCGTCAATCGCGGAGCAGCGCGAGGCGCTGGCGGAGCGCCGGGAGCGCATCGCCGAACTCGAGACCGACATCGAGGAGACGAAGGCGACGTTCGAGGACGCCCCCGTCGACTTCGGCGAGGCGGAGTCGTTCCGCGAGACCGTCGAGACGAAGCTGACCGCGGCCCGCGAGACCGTCACTCGATTGGAACAGCAGGTGAAATCCCTCGAGGCTGATATCGCGGAGGCGGAGGCCCTGCTGGCGGAGGGGAACTGTCCGGAGTGTGGCCAGCCGGTCGAGGACTCACCGCACGCGCACGGCCTCGAAGAAGACCGCGAGACGCTCGCCGAGAAACAGGCCGACCTGGAGGCGGCTCGCGAGGAGCGCGACCGGCTCGAAACCCGACTGGAGCGCGCGCGGACGCTCGTCGAGCGCGAGAGCGAGGTCGCGGACCTGGAGTCGAAACGCGACACGGCCGAACAGCTGGTCGCGGAGCGGGAGTCCGGGCTGGAGCGCGACGCCGAGCGGGTCGAGGAGCTTCGGACCGAGGCCGAGGACGCCGAGGAACAGGCTGCGGAGGCGCGTGAGACCGCGACGGAGGCCGAACGACGCGCACAGGAGGCCCGGGAACGCATCGGCGAACTCAACGGCGAGAAGCAGGCCGTCAGCGAGCGGCTCTCGCGGCTGGAGACCATCGACTCGCTTCACGGCGACCTCGAGGAGGCGGAAAGCGAGATCGACCGGCTGCGCGACGAACGCGAGAACATCGCGGAGCAGAACGCGCTGCGTCGCGAACGGCTCGCGGACAAACGCGACCGGCGCAAGGAGCTAGAGGAGACGCTCGACGAGGGGCGCGTGGAGACGGCGAAGGAGAACAAACGCGAGGCCGAGGCGTACCTCGAGAAGGTGGAGCCGAAACTCGAGAAGCTCGAGGAACGGCGCAGCGAGCTCGCCGGGAACATCGGCGCGGTGAACCGCGAACTGGAGGAGCTGGAGGAGCTGCGCGAGCGGCGTGAGAACGTGGCCGAGACCGTCTCGAAACTGAACTCGCTGTACGACGAGGCGTACCAGCTCCAGGAGATGTACGCGGACCTCCGGGCGGAGCTACGCCAGCAGAACGTCCAGAAGCTCGAGCGGATGTTGAACGAGACGTTCGAGCTCGTCTACCAGAACGACTCCTACTCGCATATCGAGCTCGACGGGGAGTACCACCTCACCGTCTACCAGAAGGACGGCGAGCCGCTGGACCCCGAACAGCTCTCCGGCGGGGAGCGGGCGCTGTTCAACCTCTCCTTACGGTGTGCTATCTACCGCCTGCTCGCGGAGGGGATCGAAGGGGCGGCACCGATGCCCCCGCTCATCCTCGACGAGCCGACGGTGTTCCTCGATTCGGGGCACGTCTCGAAGCTCGTCGAGCTGGTGGAGTCGATGCGCGAGCTGGGGGTCGACCAGATCCTCGTCGTCAGTCACGACGATGAGCTGGTGGGCGCGGCGGACGACCTCGTGACGGTCGAAAAGGACCCGACGACGAACCGGTCGAGTGCGGAGCGGGCGGCCGCGGCGACGCTGTAACCTGCCCTACTCCCGTCTGAGGAACGCGACCGCCTCTTCTCCGGCCGCGGTCGTGTCGTACCCCCGTTCACCCACCACCGTGGCCTCCTCGACGAGCCCGGCCGCGCGGAACTCCCCGAGCATCCCGTGGAGGTCCGACTCGCAGGTGTCGTAGCGCCCGATGAGCTCGCGGGCGGCGACCGGCCCCTGTGCGTCGATTTCGAGCAGGAGGCCGAGTGCGCGGTCGCTATGGGTCGCGGAGATGAGCTTGCGGACGGATTCGGGGACGGCGCGCGCCGCGGTCTCGAGCGGGGACTCACCCGCAACCCCGTCGATGGCGTCGTTCTCGACGTACTGCGTTTCACCCGTTTTCGGGTGCTCGATGAGACTGGACTCGCCCGACTGCTTGCGGAGGAGATACGTCTCGCCGTCGTACTCGACCGTTCTCATGGCTCGTCGTCGATGTCGGTCTCCCCGTTGTCTTCCGGCTTCTCGGCGTTCTCCGTCTCCTCATCGTCTCCCGGTTCCTCGCTGTTCCCCGTGTTCTGTGTGTACTGGTAGTAGGTGTAGCCGAGGGCGATGACACCGGTGACGAACAACAGGCCGCCGCGGAGGGTGTCACCGAGGAAGTAGACCAGCATGGGGCCGACGGTGACACCGAAGACGCCGTAGTTGGCCGCGAGTACGGCCGACCAGAAGGCGCGGAACGTCTCGTCGTCGAGCTCGTTCGCCTTCCCGGAGTAGTCCGTCATGGTCGGGGCGCGGGGGCCGATGCTACCGGGGTCGAACTCCGGAGGCTCGTCCGGCCAGCCGTCCTCCTCGTCGAGTTTCACAGATGAGAGTACACGGCCGGGCGACAAAAGGGATTGCCTACGCGGCGTCGGTCAGCCGCACGGTCTTGCTCGTCTGAATCCAGGCGAGCGGATGTTCGGCGTCGTAGAACACCACGCCCTCGTCAGTCTCGTACACCTCGGTGGTGGAGACCGCATCCGACATGGCTGGCTCAGGGCGCGAGGCGCCCGAACGCTCACCGTCCGACGGGGCATCCTTGTTGGGCATGGTAGATGTCACCGGACTGTGGTAGGATGTGACATGGTAAAACCCTTGTGGCACTGACAACCGCGCACACCGATGCCCTCAGCGGATTCTCCTCGCCGATTCCGGGCGCGTGACGGCCGGCATACGCCCCCCGGACCACCGGGGTTTTTACCCGGCAGACCAAAGGCCTCCCAATGAGCGACCAGCAGGCAGATCTCTCGTCGTGGGGCGCTGGGGGCGACGCCGACCTCGTCGAGCGGGAGGCGCGCCACGTCACCGAGGGTGACGAACGGGCCGACCTCGTCGACCTCGACGAGCGACGGTTCCCCCCGGTCGAGGAGACGGTCGACCTCGCGGTCACGCAGGTCGACTACACCGTCGAGGGGTACGGCGACGACGAGTACCCCGTCCTCCACGTGTTCGGGCGCACCGAGAACCGGGAAGTGGTCCACGTCCGGGTCGAGGAGTTCCAGCCGTACTTCTACACCCCCATCGAGGACCTGACACACGAGCCGAACGAGCCCCTCCGGGAGGGGGACTTCGCGGACGAACGGCTGGCCGAGGAGCGCATCGTCGGCCTCGAGACGAACGCCGACCTGCGCCGGCAAGGGGAGGAGGTCGAGGGCGCGGACGACGAGGTCGTCGTCTACGAGTCCATCCGCGGGGAACGGCTGGTGAAGGTGTTCGGCCAGACCCCGCGCGACGTGGGGCAGCTCCGCGACCGCTTTTCTCACTACGAGGCGGACATCCTCTTCCCGAACCGCCTGCTCATCGACAAGGACATCACGAGCGGCGTCCGGGTGCCCGCGCGCTGGACGGACGAGACGGTCGCGAAGGTCCACCACGCCGAGATTCGGCCCGTCGAGCTCTCCGTCGACCCGCGCGTCAACACCTTCGACATCGAGGTGGACGACAGACAGGGGTTCCCCGAGGAGGGGGAGGAGACGATCATCTGTCTCACCTCCCACGACTCCTACGACGACGAGTACGTCGTCTGGCTCTACGAGGCCCCCGACGAGGCGAAAGGCCCCGACAGCCTCGCCGACTACGACCCCATCTCCGAGGACCTCGACGCCCGCGTCGAGCGCTTCGAGACGGAAGAAGCGATGCTGGAGGCGTTCCTCGACTACATCGAGACGACCGACCCGGACATCCTCACGGGCTGGAACTTCGACGACTTCGACGCGCCGTACTTCATCGACCGGCTGGAGCGCCTCGAGAGCGAGGAGTACGACCTCGATTACAACCGCCTCTCCCGGGTGAACGAGGTCTGGCGCTCCGACTGGCAGGGCCCCAACATCAAGGGCCGGGTCGTCTTCGACCTGCTGTACGCCTACAAGCGGACCCAGTTCACCGAACTCGATTCGTATCGGCTCGATGCCGTCGGGGAAGTCGAACTCGGCGTCGGCAAGGAGCGCTACGCCGGCGACATCGGTGACCTCTGGGAGAACGACCCCGAGCGCCTCCTCGAGTACAACCTCCGTGACGTGGAGCTCTGTGTCGAACTCAACCGGAAACAGGACATCATCCCGTTCTGGCAGGAGGTCGCCTCCTTCGTCGGCTGTAAACTCGAAGATGCGACCACCCCCGGCGACGCGGTGGACCTCTACATCCTGCATAAGGTCCACGGCGAGTTCGCCCTGCCCTCGAAGGGCGCCGTGGAGAGCGAGGACTACGAAGGCGGGGCCGTCTTCGACCCGATTTCTGGGGTGATGGAGAACGTCACCGTGCTCGACCTGAAGTGTTTCAGTGAAGACACGAACGTACTCACGCCCAAGGGTCCGCGAAACATCCGTGAGCTCGAGGTCGGCGACGAGATCTACACGCTCAACCCCGAAACCTTCGAGTGTGAGGTGAAGCCGGTCGCGGAGACCCACGAGTACCCGAACCGCTTCGGTGAACTCCACCACCTGAGTGGAAACACGCACGACCTGAAAGTGACGGAGAACCACCGATTCCTCGTCTCCGACGACCGAGGTTGGGACGACCAATCGCCGTCGGACTTCGAGTTCTTGCCGTACAGGGATATCCCGGACTACGAACGGTTCGCGTTCCCGCAACATCGAGCTGTCTCGGGGGCGACTCCAGAGACGTTCGACCTCATCGATGAGGCTGAGGGGGGAAACGTGGTCGTGTACACGGACGACGACCTCCGGCGCTTCCGGAACCGAATGCCGGAACCAGTGACGGACGCGCTCACCCTCGCCCACGGGAGTTCACAGGCACTCGGTCTCGAACGGCGGGTCGGGAAATACCTCATCCCGCTCGAACGCTACCGTGAACACCGTGAGACCATCGACGAACACGCAGACGACGTGTTCCTGAAGTACGACACCCAACACCGCGAGACACCACCCTCGTTCGATATGGTGGACTGGCTCGAGTTCATCGGCTGGTACGTCACCGAGGGGAGTCTCGACCGGAACGCCGGGAGAGTTACGCTCCACCAGCAGGACCCGGACGGGCGTGACTCGATCACTGCCCTCCTCGACCGAATGGGGCTCAACTACAACACCGGGGACCGGGGTGTCAATATCTCGAACCGCTACGCGTTGGAGTGGCTGGCGGACAACTGTGGCGTCGGCTTCGCCGACAAGCGACTCCCGGAGTGGGTGTTCGGCCTCGACAGTTCCTTGCTCGAGGTTTGTCTCGACACGATGATACGCGGCGACGGAAGTCACACCGACTCGGGGCTCCGGAAGTTCTGGACGAAAAGCGAGCACCTCCGCGACGCGGTCGCTGACCTCGCCGTCCGCTGTGGCCACAAACCGACGGTCTCCGAGCAGTCGGACGGGACGTGGTACGTCTCCGTCGGCAAACGGGGCTCATTCAAAAAAGAGACGAACGCGACCGTCGAACCGCACGACGGGAACGTCTACTGTGTGACCGCCGAGGACAACCACGTCGTTCTCGCCGGGCGCAACGGGAACTACCAGTGGGTCGGACAGTCGCTCTACCCCATGTGCATGGTGACCATCAACGCCAGCCCCGAGACGAAGGTCGGGGCCGACTACGACGGGGACACGTACAAAGCGCCCAACGGCACCCACTTCCGGAAGGAGCCGGACGGCATCATCCGGGAGATGGTCGACGAACTCCTCACCGAACGCGAGGAGAAGAAGGGTGCCCGCAACGACCACGCCGTCGGGAGCGACGAGTACGAGCGGTTCGACCGGCAGCAGGCAGCTGTCAAGGTCATCATGAACTGCTTCACGCCGGACACGGACGTACTCACACCCGATGGTGTTCGGAACATCCGTGACCTCGACGTCGGTGACGAGGTCTACTCGCTCGACCCGGAGACGATGCGGATGGAGGTGAAGCCGGTCGTGGAGACACACGCGTACCCCGACTACCGGGGTGAACTCGTCGACATCCAGACGAGCAAGACCGACTTCCGCGTGACGCCGAACCACCGGATGCTCGTCAGGCAGGACGACACGAACGGCGCGTCGTGGGACGACTTCCGGTTCGTGGAGGCCGGCGAGTTGAACGACTCGTCACACTACGAACTCCCGCACGGGTGGGACGGGCCGGACGGTGAGCGACTCGACCGTGTCGACCTCACGGAACACCTCGACGAGTACGAGGTCTGGGTGCGACCCTCGGTCCACGGCCACACGTTCACCGCGGAGCTGGGGTGGACACCGCGGCGCGTCCCGAAGGCCGACCTCGGACAGACCGGCTACGTGTTCACGCCCGACGAGTTCGAGGACCACCGCGAGTATATCGAGTCGGTCTGTGAGATGTCCTTCGTCCATCTTGAGAGCGGTCGGAAGTGGATTCCGCGGACGTACGACGGCGACGACTTCCTCCAACTGCTCGCGTGGTACATCACCGAGGGGTCGGTGTACACGTCCGAGGACAAGCAGTTCGGTGAGCAGTTCCGCGGGAGCGCGACGACGATTCAGATCGCACAGGACGCGGTTCCGGACGGTGGTGCAGGTGACGACCACACCGCTATCGGTGGCCTCCTCGACCGGATGGGGTTCGACGCGTACACGAACGAAAAGGGGTATCAGTTCACCTCTCGCGTGCTCGGCGAGTGGCTCGAATCGCTGTGTGGTGAGAACAGCTTCGAGAAGCGCATCCCTGATCTCGTGTTCGATGCGAGCCGCGAACAGAAAGAACGGTTCCTCGACACGCTCATCGCTGGCGACGGCGACCGACAGGTGAACAGTTGGCGGTATACGACCTCCAGCGAACGGCTCCGTGACGACCTGCTCAGACTCTGTGCCCATCTCGGACTGACCGCGAGCTACAACCACGACAGCGGGTCGTGGCGGGTCTACTGCACCGAGGACGGGAAGAACAGCTTCCGGATGCACCGCAGTGGTGGCCGGAGCACGGCCGAGGACGGGGTGTACTGTGTCACGGTCGCGGACAACAACACGCTCCTCGCTGGCCGGAACGGAAAATATCAATTCGTTGGTAACTCTCTGTACGGCGTGTTGGGCTGGGACCGCTTCCGCCTCTACGACAAGGAGATGGGTGCGGCCGTAACCGCAACGGGGAGAGAGGTCATCGCGCACACGGAGAACGCGGCGAACGAGGTCGGCCACGAGGTGGCGTATGGAGATACGGATTCTGTCATGTTGGAGATTGGACATATTTCTGCAGACGACATCGACGGCGGCGTCGAAGTCACCGAGAAGATGCGGGAGGCGCACCCCGACATGGACGAGTCGGAGCTGGAGATGATCGCCGCGGCCATCGAGAAGGGCCACGAACTGGAGGAGGCCATCAACGGTTCGTACGACGAGTTCGCGCTGGATACCCTCGATGCGGCCCACCACCGCTTCCAGATCGAGTTCGAGAAGCTCTATCGACGGTTCTTCCAGGCGGGCAAGAAGAAGCGCTACGCGGGGCACATCGTCTGGAAAGAAGGGAAGGACGTCGACGACATCGACATCACCGGCTTCGAGTACAAGCGCTCTGACATCGCGCCGGTGACGAAGGAGGTCCAGAAGGAGGTGCTCGATATGATCGTGCGTGGGGAGGACCTCGAGGTCATCACGGAGTACGTCCACGAGGTCATCAGCGACTTCCTCGAGGGGAACCTCTCGCTCGACGAGATCGGGATTCCGGGCGGTATCGGCAAACGGCTCGACGACTACGACACCGACACCGCGCACGTCCGTGGGGCGAAGTACGCGAACCTCCTCCTCGGAACCAACTTCCAGCGTGGCTCGAAGCCCAAACGGCTCTACCTGAAGAAGGTCCACCCGGAGTTCTTCCGGAAGGTCGAGGCCGAACGGGGGCTGGACCCCGCGGAGAACGCCCTGTACGGTGAGTTCAAGCGCGACCCGGACGTCATCTGCTTCGAGTACGCGGACGAGGTGCCGGACGCCTTCGAGGTGGACTGGGACAAGATGCTGGACAAGACGCTCAAAGGGCCGATCGCCCGCATCATCGAGTCGCTCGACGTGTCGTGGGACGAGGTCAAATCCGGGCAGGAGCAGACGGGACTCGGCAGCTTCATGTGAGGTCGTGTGAATCCTTCGCGTGAAAGGATCTCACACGGTCTCGCTCCGGAATCGGGGGATTCCGACGACGGGAGTGCGTTTCGCTTCTGAAAAATTTGTTTTCTGAATCGAGAAGTCAAACGGCGCTGTCCCGAAACCATTAATGCCGCCCTCCACTAGGTTTCGGCTGTCCTAACAATGGCAACGCTCGAAATCAAGAACCTTCACGCAAACGTCGCCGAGGAGGGTGGCGAGACCATCCTCCGCGGCGTCGACCTCGAGGTCCAGTCGGGCGAGATTCACGCCCTCATGGGCCCGAACGGCAGTGGCAAATCGACTACCGCGAAGATCGTCGCTGGTCACCCGGCCTACGAGGTCACCGACGGCGAGATCCTCATCCACCTCGAGGACGACGAGTTCGGCGAGGACTTCGACATCCCCGAGGATATGCGCACGTGGAACCTCCTCGAGTTGGAGCCGAACGAGCGCGCCGCGCTCGGCGTCTTCCTCGGCTTCCAGTACCCCGTCGAGATCGAGGGGGTAACCATGGTGAACTTCCTGCGCACCGCGCTCAACGCCAAGCTCGAGGAGCGCGAGGACCTCTTCTCCGAGGACGACGAAGAGGAGGAAGAGGAGGACGCGGGCTACGACACCTCCCCGATGGAGGGGAACCCCGACGACGGCGAGATCGGTGTCGCGGAGTTCCAGCAGCTGCTCCAGGAGAAGATGGAGCTGCTCGACATGGACGCCAAGTTCGCCCAGCGCTATCTCAACGCCGGCTTCTCCGGCGGTGAGAAGAAGCAGAACGAGGTGCTGCAGGCCGCCATCCTCGAGCCGTCCATCGCCGTGCTCGACGAGATCGACTCCGGGCTCGACATCGACCGGCTGCAGGACGTCTCGAAGGGTATCAACGCGCTGCGCGACGAGCAGGGCACCGGTATCCTCCAGATCACCCACTACCAGCGTATCCTCGACTACGTCGAGCCGGACCACGTCCACATCATGATGGACGGTCGTGTCGTCAAGAGCGGCGACGCCTCCCTCGCGGAGCAGCTCGAGGACAAGGGGTACGACTGGGTCCGCGAGGAAGTCTACGAGTCTGCCTAACACCTAACCGTCCAGCGTCCCAACAACCACCAACAAACCATGAGTTCCGAACAGGACCATCTGAAGGAGACCGACACTGAGGCCCGCTTCGAGTTCAAGAAAGAACAGAAGGCGGCGTTCAAAACCGAGAAGGGCCTCACCGAGGAGACGATTCGCGTCATCTCCGAGGACAAGAACGAACCGGAATGGATGCTCCAGCGCCGGCTGCGCGCGCTGCGGCAGTTCCAGGAGATGCCGATGCCGACCGACTGGCCCGGCCAGCCGGACCTCTCCGAGGTCGACATCGACGAGATCGTCCCGTACATCCGCCCCGACATCGAGGTGCGCGGCGGTGCGGACAAGTGGGAGGACCTCCCCGACGAGATCCGTGACACCTTCGACAAGCTCGGTATCCCGGAAGCGGAGCGCAACGCGCTCTCCGGTGTGGGTGCCCAGTACGAGTCGGAGATCGTCTACCAGAACATGCAGGAGCAGTGGGAGGAGAAGGGCGTGATCTTCTGTGACATGGACAAGGCCGTCCAGGAGCACGAAGAGCTCGTCCGCGAGTACTTCATGACGAAGTGCGTCCCCCCGAGCGACAACAAGTTCGCGGCGCTCCACGGCGCCATCTGGTCCGGCGGCTCGTTCGTCTACGTCCCCGAGGGCGTGACGGTCGAGATGCCGATTCAGGCGTACTTCCGGATGAACTCCGAGGGGATGGGGCAGTTCGAACACACCCTCATCATCGCCGAGGAGAACTCCGAGGTGCACTACATCGAGGGCTGTTCCGCCCCCAAGTACAGCCACTTCAACCTCCACTCCGGTGGGGTCGAGGTGTTCGTGAAGGAGGGTGCCCACGTTCAGTACTCGACCGTCCAGAACTGGTCGAAGAACACGTACAACCTCAACACGAAGCGCGCCATCTGTGAGAAGGACGCGACGATGGAGTGGGTCTCGGGCTCGATGGGCTCGAAGGCCACCATGCTCTACCCGTGTACTATCCTCAAGGGCCCCGGTGCGACGGACAACCACATCACCATCGCGTTCGCGGGGAAGGGCCAGAACATCGACACCGGCGCGAAGGTGTACCACAACGCGCCGAACACGAAATCCACCATCGAGTCGAAGTCCATCTCGAAGGACGGCGGCCGTACCAATTATCGGGGCCTCGTCCACATCGCGGACGGCGCAGAGGGCTCCTCGACCTCGGTCGAGTGTGACGCCCTGATGTTCGACAACGAGTCCACCTCGGACACCATGCCGTACATGGAGATCGAGGAGTCGAAGGTCGACGTGGCCCACGAGGCCACCGTCGGGAAGATCGGCGACGAGGACGTCTTCTACCTCCAGTCGCGCGGACTGGACGACGACGACGCCAAGCAGATGATCGTCGCCGGCTTCATCGAGCCCATCACGGAGGAGCTGCCCATCGAGTACGCGGTCGAACTCAACCGCCTCATCGAACTCGAAATGGAGGGTTCGCTCGGATAGATGAGTACGCAGGTACACGCCTCCCTCACGGAGGCACAGGTACGCGCCATCTCCGAGTCGCTCGACGAGCCGGAGTGGCTCTTAGAGACCCGACTGGAGGCGCTCGCCGCGCTCGACGAGACCGACTTCCCGGCCGTCATCCAGACGCCGGGTCGCAAGTGGACGAACCTCGAGACGCTCGACTTCGAGACGCTCGTCGACCCGGAGAACGCCGCCGAGGAGAAGGAGCTGGAGGCGCCCGACGACGTGAACGTCCTCCCGTTCGCGGAGGCCGTCGCCGAGCACGAGGAGCTCCTCAAGGAGCACTTCGGCTCCGTCGCGGACCCGCAGACCAACTACCTCACGGCACTCTCGACGGCGCTCTTTACGACCGGCACGGTCGTCCACGTCCCGAAGGGCGTCGACGCCGAGGACGTGAAGGTGCGCACGACGATGAACAGCCGCTCGCTGTTCAACTACACCCTCGTCGTCGCGGAGGAGTCCGCGTCGGTGACGATGCTGGAGCGTCAACAGACCGGCGACGAATTGGAGGGGAACCGCTACTACTCCGGCATCACGGAGGTCGTCGCGGGCGAGAACGCCTACGTCCAGTACGGCAACCTCCAGGACGTCGACGAGGAGACCTACGTCTATCAGCTGAAGGAGGGCCACGCCGACACCTACGGCACGGTCAACTTCATCGACTGCAACCTCGGCTCCCGGCTCACCAAATCCAGCGTCGAGACGACGCTCGCCGGTGACGGCGCGGAGACGAAGATCGTCGGCGCCTTCTACGGGCACAACGACCAGCACTTCGACATCGACGCGCGTGTCTGGCACCGCGCCGAGCACACGACCGCCGACCTGGTCACTCGCGGCGTCATCGACGACGAGGCGCGCTCCGTCTACGAGGGCGTGCAGGACGTCGGGCGCGACGCGTGGGACACCTCGTCGTACCAGCGTGAGAACACCCTCATGCTCTCGGACGAGAGCGAGGCCGACGCGAGCCCGAAGCTCATCATCAACAACCACGACACCGAGGCGTCGCACTCCGCGACGGTCGGGCAGGTCGACGCGGAGGACCTGTTCTACATGACTTCCCGAGGGGTGAACGAGCGCCTCGCGAAGAACATGCTCGTGGAGGGCTTCTTCGTCCCCGTCCTCGACGAGATCGAGGTCGACGAACTCCGTGAGGACTTCGAGGAGACCGTTCGGGCTCGTCTCAAAGCCCGCGAGTAGGGCTTTGAGATTCGTGGCGCTTGCGCCACGGTTGTTGAAGACGCGGCAGTAAGCCTCGAGTCCGCGGCTTTCTCTCTTTCCAGTCCCCGAGTGGCGACATTCCCACTCCCCCCACACCCACCCGCAACGACTCCCCGACCAGCCATCGAGCGATTGCCGGTGGACCATCCACCCGACGACGACTGCCGGACCAGTCACGCGGGGTGGGACTGAAAGGGGCCGGGCGGTCGGCGACGGCGCGCACCGACAAGCACCGCAGTGAGCGAAGTGAGCGAGGAGCGCAGCGGGCGCACCGAGCCGAGCGACCGGGGGCTTTCGAGCTGTTGGTAGTGGCTATCACTGCGGTTCAACAACAAATCGAGACTTTCGAGGTATTCGAGGCGTCTCCAAAATATCTCTCAACACACCAGAAACATCCTCGAAAAGGCGGAGGCTTAAGACGGTCCCCATCCCAAAACGAGTATGAACGAAACGCCGGGGTGGTCGCCGTGAGCGTCTCCTACCCCGTCGCGAGCGACCACCAGCTCGCCCGACTGCTCCAGATCGGGATGGTGCTGGAGGAGGTGTTCGAGGCGCGGGCGCACAACCACTACGAGGCGCTCGACGAGTCGGAGCGCGACCCCGACATCGTCGAGTTGCTCGAACACGCGGCCGAGGAGTCCGCGGAGCACCGCGAACGCCTCGCCACGCTCGTTGACGAACTCGACGCCGACACCATCGCGTACGAGGAGATCGAGATGCTCGTCTCGGCACGCTACGAGGCGGACGGGGACTTCGACGGCGTGCTGTACGACCAGCTCTGTAACGAGGAGACGGCCTACAAGTTCTACGACGACCTCATCACGGCCATCGCGTCGTCGGATACGACGTTCTCGGTGGACCGCGAGCGGCTCATCGAGACGCTGCGGACGATCCGTGACGAGGAGGCGGAGGGCGTCGAGGCGGTGACCAAACTCATGGAGGAACGATGAACACCCAGAAACAGTACCTGAAAACCATCTATCTGGTCCAGGAGGAGGCGGACGGTCCGGCATCGACGGGGAAGATCGCTGACGCGCTCTCGGTGTCACCCGCGAGCGCCAACGAGATGATCGGCAAACTCGAGGAGCGTGGCCTCGCGGACCACGAGAAGTACAAGGGGGTCTCGCTCACCGACGAGGGGATCGTCCAGGCGCGCGACGCGCTCCAGACCTACTGTATCATCGAGCGCTTCCTCATCGAGGTGCTCGACGTCGAGGAGTTCCAGATGGAGGCGAAACAGCTGGAGTCGGTCATCGACGAGACGGTGGCCGACCGGCTCGACACCATCATCGACCGGGACTCGCGGTGTCCCGACTGCTTCTCGGCCGAGGACGACGTCTGCTCGCTCATCGAGCTGGACGCCGAGACGACGGCGGACTAGTTTCACTTTCAGTCCGCTTGGCTGACCTATTTTCGGCTGTCGCGAGTGGCTGGTGTATGGAGTGTCCGACCTGTGGAAAACACCTGGACACGGAACAGGGCGTCCGAATACACCACACGAGAGTGCACGACGAGCGGCTCCCGAATCGAACGTGTAAGGGTTGTTCGACGGAGTTCTACGACCCGAAAGCACAGCGTGTGTTCTGTGACGATTGTAACCCGAATGCGGGAGAACACAACGGAAACTGGAAGGGTGCGAAGGAGACTACGCAGTGCAAGCGGTGCGACGAGGAGTTCGAGTACTATCCCTCGGACAAGAAGGGAGTATACTGCTCGGACTGCGTTTCCTCTGCAACCTCGTTTCTCGGGACGCCATCATACGAGAGGAAGGACTCATCACCTGTAATGAGGCGATGTGAGCAGTGTGACGGGCTGTTCTCTGTCTATCCGTACGTCGTCCGCAATGGGGAAGGACGGTTCTGTAGTCGTGGGTGCCACTCGGAGTGGATGTCAGAAAACTGGCGCGGAGAAAACCACCATCAGTGGATAGATGGGGATGTCACGTACTCCGGAAAGTGGTGGGCTGTACGACGCCTCGCGCTCGACCGCGATAACCACCAGTGTCGCCATTGTGGGGTTACGAAAGATGAAATCGGCCAGGAACCGGATGTACACCACCTGACACCAATCCGTGAGTTCGACAATCCTCAGAACGCGCACACACTGGAGAACGTCATCTCGCTCTGTCGTTCCTGCCACCGCCGCGCAGAGGTAGAATCGATTTCAGTAGATACTGAAAAGTAACGCTATTGTGGGACGGCGGTTTAATCGCGGTTGAAGCTCCGTGGTGTAGCGGCCAATCATCTGAGCCTTTGGAGCTCAGGACCCTGGTTCGAATCCGGGCGGAGCTACATAATTTTTCTTACATAAAATACCACGTCCGGAAGCCACGGCTCTCGAATCAGTATAACACGGGCCAGCCGAGCGTCTGGAATGCCTGAAGTCGTGTTCGACGTCCGGTATCCACCGTCAGAGGCGTGGCCCGTGGTTGGGTGTGTGCCTGACCGCGGTTCTCAAGCAGGGGGCGGCACCGTGCCGCGCGTTCAGGTCGTCCGAGCGGGACCGTGAATTTCGTTGAACTATCGGGGAGCATCCGCGCGAATGTGGAGCGGTAACCGAGGCACCACGAATCGCGCAACTCACACCGGAAGTGGTGGATGCCGAACGTGGTTCAGTCGATGTAGCTGTCGAGGGTGTCGGCGGCCCCGTCAAGGCGCTCCTTGGCGAGCGTGAGGTAGTCCTCGGCGGCCTCGTAGTCCCCGTCTTCTATGGCATCCTTTGCGTCGTCGAAATGGGAGACTGCCTTCCCGAATCGTCGGCCCTATGCTACCATTCGTCGTGTGCATCCCTGTCTCGGTTTCGCCCCCGACGCATCAGTACGGACGACGACAGTTCGGCCGCTGGGTCCTCGATGCGTTCGTGGGGGAGAACGAGGATACTGCCCGCTCGTGGTGAACTCACCGCGAAAAATACGAGCGGGCGGCCGCCCCCGGGACAGCGGGGTCAGACGGCCTCCGACACGGGTGCGCCGGCCGTCGGATGGCAAATCGGTGAGACCCACGACGTACTGGTCCCCGACGGTGGCGCGGCAGGGAAGCCCCCTTGGGCACTCCCTACACCACCATCGCTACCGACGGGCTTGAGCACTCGTCGTGGACGCTTCCCGAGCGTCCCCGAATCGGGGCGAGGCTCACATGTACGCCGCGTCCCACCGGGTCGGTCGGCGGACGTTGCCGCAGTCACACTGCATCCGGCCCATGGTGTCCATCGTCGTCACCAGCGAGTCGCAGACGGCGCAGAAGGCCCCGTAGCGGCGCTCGCGGTCCCGATCGGCGTAGACGGTGAGGAACGGGCCGTCGGAGCCCCGGTCGGCGTCGGTGTGGTCCACGTAGAGTTCGCGGCCGTCGGCCGTGATGGGTTCCA
The DNA here is from genome assembly GCF_051195035.1 of Natronomonas sp. EA1. NCBI lineage: Archaea > Methanobacteriati > Methanobacteriota > Halobacteria > Halobacteriales > Natronomonadaceae > Natronomonas > Natronomonas sp. EA1. Next base: position 80,166 of record NZ_JBNTJV010000002.1, on the reverse strand, counting down.
GCGGGGCGGGGCCGTCCTCGATGTAGACGTTCTCGACGTGGGTGTTCCCGCCGATCTCGACGCTGTCCTCGCCGGCCTTCACGAGCCCCTGCTCCTCGTAGAACTCGTTCCCCTCGGCGTTGTCGGCGAGGACCAGCCCCCGGACGACCTCCGCGCCGGCCTCGTCCAGCGTCTCGCGGGTCTGTTCGTAGAGCGCCTTCCCGATGCCCCGGCCGCGGTGGCTCGGGGCGACGTGGAGCCAGAGGATGTCCCCCTGCGCGTCGACGATGAGGCTCTCGGAGAACGCGACCACGTCCCCGTCGGCCTCCGCGACGAGCAGGCGGCTGTCCGGGTCCGCGAACTTCTCGTCGAGTGCGTCCTCCCCGTACCAGTTCTCGACGGCCTGCTCGATGACGGTCGGCGAGAGGGTGTAGGAGGCGCTCAACGACTGTTCCGCGACGGTTCGGATGGCGTCGCCGTCCCCACGCTCAGCGGTGCGTACGTCCATACCGTTATGCTGGTACGCGATGAATATAATTGTGCGGTGTGTTAGCATAATTTGACGGGCGTCCACCGCCGGCGGAGGAAACGCGTCACCTCGACCAGAACACGTCCCCGTGGTCGTCGTGCCACGCGAACGCGAACAGCCGCCGTGCGGGTACGCGGACGAGTTCGCGCCCGTCCGCGCTCGCGCCCGTCGCGGGGTCCCACGTCGTCTCGTCGCCGACCAGCGTCTCGCCGTGTCGGTCGAGACCGAGGCCGGGGTCCTCGTAGGCGTGGATCCCCTCCGGGCCGGCGACGACGAGTGCGTCGAGGTCACCAACGCGCGCCCGGACGAGTCCGCCCGCCGCGAGCACGCGCTCGCGAGGGAACCCCAGCACCGCCCCGTCGCGCTCGATGCCGAGGACGATCTCCTTCGGGTCGAGATCCTCGCGGTCCCACGTCCGGCTCTCGCCACCCCGGTGGGCGTTCAGGCCGAAGCCGTCCAGCTCGAAATACTCCCGATAGGGCTCCTCGTCGTAGCGGATCTCCGCGGGCTCGTCCGTCTCGCTCGCGGCCTCGCTCTTCCCCCCCCGGGGGGTGGAGGACCGAGGCCTCGGGGTAGCGCTCGCGGAACCTCCCGTACGACATGTGGCCGGCGGGGAGCATCGTCAGTTCCTCGCCCTCCAGGTCGCCGGCGATGGCGCGTCCGAGCGACTGTTTCCACTCGCTTTCCGTCTCCCTGTCGTACATCACGAGGTCGTCGTCGGCCAGCTTCCCCGAGACGCCGAAGGTGAGCGTCCGGCCGCCGACCTCGCGGTCGTAGACCACGGTGCTCGCACACAGCGGACACCAGGTCACGGCGACGGGGCCCCCGTGGTCCGCGTTCACGATCTCGTGGTAGTTCAGGATACGGATCGGGTACGCCCGCACGTCACCGTCGCGGTCGAGGACGACCACCTCGTCGGCGTCGTCGCCGAAGTACGCCTCCCCGAAGGTGGGGTCGTCGATGCTCGGAATCGCGTCCGGCGGGAGCACCTGTCTGACGTTCATGCGAGGGTGAAGTGGAGCCGTTCGCGGTCCTTCCCACCGCTCTCGCGGCCCGTGACCTCGACGCGGCCGCAGGCCTCGGTGTTCGTGACGTGCGTGCCGGCACAGGCCGTGCGGTCGTACCCCTCGATCTCGACGATCCTGAGCTCCCGAATCGAGTCGGGCAGCAGGTCGATGCGCGTGCGCTCGGTGTCGAGGGTTTTCTCAGCTTCCTCGCGGTCCATGGTGTACCAGGTCACCGACCGTGCGTCCGCGACGAGTTCGTTCATCCGCGCCTCGACCTGCGCGAGGTCCTCGTCCGTGAAGCGGCCGTGTGCCACGTCGATGCGCGCGCGGTCCGCGTACAGCTGGTTCCCGCGCGTGGGGGCGTCGAACTCCTCCAACAGCAGCGCGGAGAGCAGGTGCTGGGCCGTGTGATAGCGCATGTGGGCGTACCGGCGCTCCCAGTCGAGTTCGCCTTCCACGACCGTTCCTTCGGGAATCTCGCCGTCGACGTGGTGGTAGATGGTGTCCGTCTTCCGGACGTCGGTGACTGCCCACTCCTCGCCGTCGGCGCGGAGGACGCCGTGGTCGGCCGGCTGGCCGCCGCCGTCGGGGTAGAAGTGGGTCCGGTCGAGCACGACGCGGCCGTCGAGGCTCCGGTCGACGGTGGCCTCGAACCGCCGGACCGACGAGTCGTCCATGTAGAGTGCGTCCGTCATTACCGGGCCATCGGGCCGGGCGTACTTAATCAAGGTGTCGTAAACGTAAAGAGACGAAACACCCTTTTTAATCGTAAGATGACCAACGTTTGCGACTTTCGCGGTGATCCCGATGGGAGTTGAGATCCGGGAATCGCCCGTTTCCGACTCGGATTTCGAACAGATGAAACGGTTCGTCCACGACTACCTCGAAGCCAGCGTGGAGAAGGAGGAGGAGGGCGGCCGGATGCGGTGGTACCCCTGGCACTCCGCGGACTACCGGTTCAACCACATCCTGAACGTCACGGACCTCGCGACCTTCATCGCGGAGCGCGAGGGGGCGAACAGCGACGTGACGCGCGTCGCCGCGCTGTTCCACGACATCGCGAAGCTCGAAGCCGACCAGGACGTCCACGCCGAGGAGGGCGCGCGCGTCGCGCGGCAGTACCTCGAGACGCAGACCGACTACCCCGAGTCGTTCATCGAGCAGGTGTGTCAGGCCGTCCGCGACCACTCCTACCAGGGTGACCTCGCCGACGTGCCCCTCGAGGCCCGGTGTCTCATGGAGGCCGACCTGCTCGACAAGGTGGGTGCGAACGGGACGACCCTGATGCTCCTCAGAATGGGGTACGAGGCCCGCACGCACATGGACGCCAACGAGATGGTCGCGCGCGTGCTCGAACGCGGCGAGGACGCCGTCTCCCGGGTCGTGAGCGACACCGCGGAGTCCATCGCCCACCAGCGCATCAAGCGCGTCCGGTGGTTCAAGGAGTGGCTCGAGTCCGAGGTCTCGGGGATGGAGGAGCTGGAGACCGAGTTCGGCCCGGAGTAGCTCAGAGCAGCCCCGAGAGCGTCCCGGCCGCGTCCGCGAGGAAGAAGACGCCGAAGCCCGCCAGTACGAGCGCCGAAGCCGTCGCCACGACGGGCGCGAGCCGGTTCACCCGCCGCTCCGCCGCCGTGAGCGCGGCCGGGAACCCCGTTATCCAGATGCCGATCCCCAGAAAGAGCCCGACGAGCAGCGCGGGCGAGCCGGTCTGGACGACGAGCAGGCCCGCGAGCGACTCCGAGACGAGCGCGAGCAGGTCGCGGGTGCCGGGTTCGAGCAGGCCCACGCCGACGGTGAGCCAGAAGAGGATCTGGTACGGGTTCGTGAGCGCGAGGACGAACGCCTTCCGGAACCCTTTACTCTCCCCCTCGACCGTCCCGGCACCCTGGAACGTCTCCGCGGCGTCGGCGTACGCGCCGTAGGCGAAATACAGCATGAGCAGCCCGCCGACGCCGACCATCGCGGCGTGGAGCAGCGGGAGCCGTTCGATGACGGCGACGACACCCCCGAGCGCGAGCAGGAAGAAGACGAAATCGGCCGTGGCGGCACCGAGGCCGGCTTTCACGCCCGCGGCCCGCCCCCGGACGACGGACTCCTCGGCGATGATGGCGTTCATCGGGCCGGGCGGGGCCGCGAGCGCGAGCCCGAAGACGGTGCCCGCGAGGAGGGTGGTGAGGGCGTCGAACATGGCGGGAGAACCGCGTCGTGGCTGAAAGCTATTGTGTAATCGGCGTGCTCAGATGCCCTTCCGCATCAGGTGGCTCCGAATCACGTCGGCGTCCTTGCTCCCCGCGACGGTGTTCACGAGGACGACGGTGTCGTCCGCCTCGAAGGCGCCTGCCTCGGCGAGCGCCCACGCGCCCGAGGCCGCGGCCGCGCACTCGACGCCCATCTCCAGCCCCTCGTGCTGTGCGACGGTGACGGCCGAGTCGAGGATGGCCTCGTCGTCGGTGGCGACCGCGGTGCCCCCGCTCTCGCGAACCGCGTCCAGCACCGGGCCGGGCGCCGCGGGGTCGGGAATTTCGATGCCGCCGCAGATGGTGTCCGGGTACTCCCACGGCTCCGGTTCGTCGGTCCCCTCCTCGTACGCGCGGACGAAGGGGGCACACCCCTCGGCCTGCGCCGCGTGGAGGGTGGGGAGTCCGTCGGCGAGGCCGAGCTCCTCCAGTTCCCGGGCGCCCTTCCAGAGCCCCACCAGCCCGACGCCCTCGCCGACCGGGGTGACGACGTGGTCCGGGGTCCCCCCCAACTGCTCGTGAATCTCGAAGTAGCGGGTCTTCTCCCCGTCGTGGCGGAAGGGGGTGTCGAACGCCCCGAGCGAGACCCACTCCCCGTCGGTCTCGCGGAAGGCGGCCTGCGCGTCACCGATGCGCCCCTCGACGACCTTCATCTCCCCGTTGTGGACGTTGATCATCGCCTTCGAGATGAACGAGGAGCGGGAGGGGACGAACACCGTCGCGTCGAGGCCGGCACGACCCGCGTACGCGGTCGCGGACTGCCCGTCGTTGCCGGTGGAGGCGAGCGCCACCTCGTCGAAGTCGGCGTCTTTCGCCGCGGTGACGGCGACGCTCTGGCCCCGGTCGGCCCCGGAGCCGGTGGGGTTCCGGCCGTCGTCCTTGATGTACACTTCCGCGACGCCCAACTCCTCGGCGAGTGCTGGCGCCTCGACGAGCGGGGTGTCCCCCTCGCCCATCGAGACTGCGGTGTCGATCGAGAAGGGGAGGAGGTCGGCGTAGCGCCAGACACCGTCGCCCGAGAACTCGATGGCCGCGTCGTAGTCGTAGGTGGGGTCGAGGACGCCCCCGCAGTCGGGACAGCGCCCGAGCTCGTCCGCGAAACTCCCACCGCAGTCGAAGCAGGTCAGCCCCTCGTAGGCCGCCGTCGTATCCATACCCGACCTGAGAGTGGGCGAGACTAAGGCGTGTCCTTTCCGGCGGAACCGGGCGTGCTTTTTACGCCCGCGTCCGATGTCGGGGTATGGATGTCGCTATCGTCGGCGGTGGCCTCGCGGGACTCGTCGCCGCCCGACGGCTGGCCGAGCGCGGGGAGCGGGTGACGCTGTTCGAAGAGCGCGACGAACTCGGGGGCCGGGTCCGCTCCACACACGAGAACGGCTACACCTTCGACCGCGGGTTTCAGGTGCTGTTCACGGCGTACCCCTCGGTCCGGGACGAACTCGACCTGGACGCCCTCGACATGCGCTACTTCTCGCCGGGGGCGACCATCGCCCGGCCGAACCACCGGTCGACGCTCTCGGACCCCCTCCGAGAGCCGAGTGCGCTCGTCCCCACCCTCCTCAACCGGGACGTTCGGGTCGGCGACAAGCTCCGGCTGTTCACGCTCGGGCGCGAACTCGCCCGGAAGGACGAGACGGAGATCTTCGCGGGCGAGGACCGCACCATCCGGGCGTCCCTCGCGGATCGGGGGTTCTCACAGGCGTTCGTCGAGAACTTCGCCGCGCCGTTCTACGGCGGCATCACCCTCGACCGCTCGCTGTCCACCTCTGTGAAGGTGTTCGAGTACACCTACAAGATGCTCACGGAGGGGAAGATCGGCGTCCCCGCGGCCGGGATGGGTGCGATTCCCGCCCAGCTCGCCGCGGGCGCACGCGACGCGGGCGCGACCATCGAGACCGGCACCGAAGTGACGGGCCTCGACGGGGAAACCCTCCAGCTCGGGGGCGAGACCCGCGCGTTCGACGCGGTCGTCGTCGCGACGGATCCCAAGACGGCAGGCGAGCTCACCGGCGTCGAGACGCCCACCGAGGCGCGGTCGTGCGTGACGCTGTGGGTCTCGCTCCCGGAACACGCGTATCTCGACACGGAGACGCGGATCATCCTCAACGCCGCGGACGGCGAGCCGAACACGGTCGCACCCATGTCGACCGTGGCTCCGGCGTACGCGCCCGACGGGCGACAGCTCCTCGCCGCGACGTTCCTCGGGGAGCGCGAGGCGTCGGACGAGGCGCTGGCGGCCAGGACGCGCGAGGCCATCGACGCGTGGTACCCCGAGGTCGACTTCGGGGGATTCGAACTCGAACACGTCGACCGAATCGCGTTCGCGCAGTTCGCCCAGCCGCCGGGGTTCCGTGACGCGCTCCCGGCCCCCGACGCCCCGGAGGGGCGCGTCCTCCTCGCGGGCGACTACACCCGGTGGTCGTCCATCCACGGCGCGATGGCGTCGGGCCGGCGCGCCGCGGACCTGTTACAGTAGTCTCCGAAACTCGCCGAGTGGCGGGAACTCGAGCGTCTGGTCCCCGTCCTCGTCGCGCACGACGGGACAGAGCGCGTTCACGTCGGTCACGAGCGGGCTGAGGAAATCGCCCGTCGAGAGGCGGTTTATCGTTCGGCCCGCGGCGAGCGGGGAGAACGACGGGAGCATCACCAGCCCCCGGTCGCGGTACTGCGACTCTCCCGTGAGATAACACGGCCGCTTGCGCCCCTCGATGTCGATGGCCGGGTGGTCGTGCCCGACGACGTACCACGCGGCGTCGGTCTCGGGGGGGTCGTGGCCGTGACAGACGACGGCATCCCCGAGTCGGTACTCCGATTCGAGGGGGCTGTCCCACAGCTCCCCGAGCAGCGTGTCGTGGTTCCCGGGGGTGACGACGAGCTCCGTCCCGGCGGTATCGGCCCGCTCCCGGAGCGCGTCGAGCGTCTCCGGGACCCCGCGGGGGACCGTCGAGAAGGCGTGGAGCAGGTCCCCGGCGACGACCGTCTCCGCGGGCTCGAAGCTCGCCCACAGCCGCGTCAGTCGCTCCAGCAGCGTCTCCCGCTCGCGCAGGTCGAGCTGCACCGACGAGGCCGCGGCCTTCCCGACGTGGAGGTCGGCGACGACGAGCGCGTCCGCGTCGGGGAGGTAGACGGCGCGGTCCCGGTAGATGGCCTCCATCACTCGGGGATGGTTGGGCGGCGAGAAAGGCCTGCCGACGGCGGGGAACGACCGGGGTTTAAGCCCCGACCGCCCCTGTTCCGTGCATGGTCGATGTCCTCGACAACAAGCGGGCCGCGACGAAGTTTCGGGTGCTCGCCGAGATCGCGGAGCGCGGCCCGGCCGTCAATCAGGGGGAGATCGCGGAGGCCGTCGGTGTCACCAGTCAGGCCGTCTCGGAGTACATCCGCGAACTGGTCGAGGAGGGGTTCGTCGAGAAGGAAGCTCGGTCCCGGTATCGCGTGACGAAGGAGGGGGTCGACTGGCTGTTCCAGCAGGCCGCCGACGTCCGCCGGTTCGCGGACCACGTCACCGAGGACGTGCTCGGCTCCGTGCAGGAGGACGCCGCCATCGCGCTCGCCCCCATCGAGGAGGGGGAGCCGGTGTCGCTCTCGATCCGTGACGGCCTCCTCCACGCCCGGCCGGGGGAGTCGGGGCCCGCGACGGGCATCGCCACGACGGACGCGGAGGCGGGCGGTGTGGTCGGCGTGACGGGCTTCGCCGGCATCATCGACCTCGCGCCGGGGTCGGTGACGGTGTACCAGCTCCCGCCGATCCGGTCGGGGTCGCCGGACGCCCCCGACGGCCTCACGGCGGACTGCGGGGCCGCGGACCTCGTCGCCGCCGAAGGGGTGGAGGCCGTCGTCGCGCTCCGCGAGGCCGACGTGGAGCCGGACGTGACGTTCGCCGCGGGTGACGTGGCCGCCGACGCCGCGGGCCGCGGGCTCGACGTGGTGGTTGTCGTCACCTCCGACCTCGCCGGGCGCGTCACGGACGCCCTGCGCGATGCCGGGCTCGCCTACGAGGTCGCGGAGGCCTGACCGCGGATGATCACGGACGTCCTCGTCGCCATCGACCGCTACTGGGCCGACGCCGACCGCGCCCAGCGGTGGTATCTCGTCTGGACGCTCGCCAACGACGTCGTGGCGCTGGGGCTCATCGTCGGCTGCTTCCTCCTGCTGTTCGTCGGGCTCTCCGCCTCGCTGTCGACGGTGTGGTGGGTGCTCGCGGCGGGCGTGGGGGCGCTGTGGCTCCTCTCCGTGGTGGCCATCGACCCCGTCGCGGACCGCTACGTGAGCGATATCGAGCCGACGGACGCGTCGGGAATCCCCCACGCGTACGCCCGCTGAGCTCAGGCTTTCGACTCTTCCCTCTGTGCCCGCTGGAGCGCCTCGTAGTAGGTCGAGGCGTCCGCGGCGACGATGAACTCCACCAGCTCGTCGTGGCCCTTGTCCCACGCGATCCCCTGGACACCCATCCAGTTCACGGGGTCGTCTACGTCCCCCGTCTCGAGCACTTCACGGAGCTGAGCGACGACCTCGTCTGTGATCTCGACGCGCATACCCCCAGTTCTCGCTCCGGCGGCTTACGTGGCCCGCTTCTTCGCCTCGGTGTAGGCCTCCCGGACGCGGGCGAACTCCTCCTTCGAGCCGCCGTGGTCCGGGTGGACCTCCTTCACGCGCTCGCGATAGGCGGATTTCACGGCCCCCTCGTCGGCGCTCGGCGGGAGCCCGAGCACGGCGAACGAGGAGACGGCGGGGTCCCCCTCCGTCTCGTCTTCCAGCTCGGGCACGTCGAAGGGGAGGCGATACCCCAGATTCACGCTCGGCATCTCGTACTCGACGAGGACGGCGTACGTCGGGGATCGCTCGATGCGGAAGAAGGCGCGGGCGTCGAAGGTGATTGCCACGTCGCGTGTCGGGAGGTAGAAGGCGACCTCCTGCCCCTCGACGAAGTGGCTCTCGGCGTACTGCTCGCCGATGGCGTCGAGATACTCGCGGATCTCGCGACGCCGGCGCGCGTCACCGTCGTAGATCTGCTCGCCGGGGGTGGGCTCTTCGGGGAAGTAGCGGACGCCGACGTAGAACAGGGCCGCGGCGCCGACGCTCGCGACGAGGCCGAGGAGGACGCCGAGCAGGAGCCACTCCGGGAGGGCGGCCACCACCTCGTGGAACACGCCCCAGATAGGGACAGCGTGGATAAGAATCTCTCGGGGGCGGTTGTCGTTTCCGCTAGCCGATATACCGCAGGTCCTCGTCGCTCGGGGTCGTCCCCTGCTCCATCTCCCGCATCTTCGCCATCACTTCCTCCATCTCCTCGGCCCGCTCGTCGAGCGCGGCGTAGTCGATGTCGAAGCCGAGATGCTCCGAGAGGATGTCGAGCACGGCGTGGGCGCTCTTCGGGTCGACGAGGTAGCCGGAGGTCTCCCCCATCAGGCACGCGACGGGGAGCCCGCGTCGACCACCCAGTCCGAGAAGCAGGCCGGAGACGCCGACGATACCACCTGCGGGCTCGTCCTCGCGGAACTCGACGCCCACGTCCTCCAACGGTTCGGTGAGGTCGGCGTCGTTCACTGCGCCGATGACCCCCGACTCCTCGATGAGTTCGCCGGTCGGGATCCCCCCGAGTGCGAACGCCCGTTCACAGCCGTACTCCGCGGCGATGTCGAGGAACCGGTCGGTGAGCCGGTAGTGGCCCGGGCCGTCGCCGGCCTGGTGGTCCGCGACGAGCACCACGAGTTCGACGCCGTCGATGGTCACGGCGTAGAACTCGGCGCTCGCGAGCTTCGTCGTCCCCTCCTCCACCGTCACCTGCGGCGGGAAGTGCTCGGAGTAGATCCGGCAGAGGAGCTCGCCGTCACCCTCGTCGATGAGGTGGTCGGCGGCGAGCTTCCCCACGTGGCCAACGCCCGGGAGCCCCTCGATGAGGATCGGCTCGGAGAGCTCCGGGTCCGCGTGTCGCTCGATGTCGAACTCGTCCATGCTAACCCACCCGTGCGGGGCGGCTAAAGAGTACGTCGGTTCCTACCGATGCCGGCGCTTCAGCCGGCGACGGTACTCACCGTAGGGGTCCTCGGGGTTGAACCGCGCGGGGGCGGCGTTCACCGCGTCCGCACCGCACTCGGGACACGTATCGCCGAGCGTGTACACCGGCCGCTCGTGGGCCGTCTCCCAGTCGGCACAGACGTGGATGTCGGATTTCATCTACTCGTCGTCGCTCTTCCGCTCGCGGTGGTAGTGGCCCGTCCCGCCGCGGGACTCGATGGCCTCCTCCGCGCGCGCGGCACTGGCCTCGAGCTCCGACTCGGCCGTCTTGTAGTTCGGCGCCTTCACCTTGATGCGGTACTCCGGTGCGCCGACGTAGGTCACGTCGAGCTCGACCTCCTCGGGCACCTCGCCGTTCCCCTCCGCGGCTTCGAGTGCGGCCGCCACGTCGTCGACGCCGTCCGGGTTCGGCGAGCGCAGGTCGACGTAGCCCGTGACGGTGACGTACGGGACGGAGACGTTCTCGCGGGCGGTCTCGACGATCTTCGAGACCTCCTCGTCGGAGAGGTCGGTCCCCTCCAGCTCCTCGGGGCCGTGGATGGCGGCGGCCTCGAAGCCGTCGTACAGCGAGCCGTACTCGTCGTACAGCGCCATCGCGATGCGCTGGAAGGTGTCGTCGTCGAGGTCCTCGCCGAACGCGAGTTCCATCCACTTGTCCGCCTTCCGCTCGTTTTTCCACTCCTGGATCTTGTCGGAGCGCTGGTGGTCGTTGACGTCCTTGATGGACAGGTCGATCTGCTGGCTCCCGGTGTTCACGTCGAGCACCTTACAGACGACGATCTGCCCCTCGCTGACGTGGTCACGGATGTTCTTGATCCACCCGCTCGCGACCTCCGAGACGTGGACCAGCCCGCGTTTGTTCTCGTACTCCTCTAAGTCGATGAAGACGCCGAAGTCGGCGATTTCGTCGACGCGACCGACGACGAGTTCGCCCTGGTCGGGCCAACCACTGAATTTCATAGGCGACCGTAGTCGGGTGGAGCGAATAAAAGGTTCGTATGCCGTCGCGGTCGCTAACGAGTGAGAAAACGCCGGAAAAGCGTCCCTCTACGCGAGGGGGTTCGTGGAGCGGTCCTCGACCGTCTCGAGGACCTCGCCCTCGATGGCGGCGTTGCCGCCGGTCGGGCGAGCGAGCGTGTGACCGCAGACGGCACACGCGATCTCCGAGGAGGCCTTCCCGAAGACGACCTGCTCGTTCTCACAGTCCGGGCACTTGACGCGGTAGAAGTTCCCAGCCATTATTCCTGGAACTCCAGCTTGCCGGCGCGCCATCCGGGGCGGAGGTGGGCCTTGCCGCAGTCGGAGCAGCGGTACTTGAGGTTCGTCTTCTTGGTGGGCTTGTCGCCACCGGGTACCTTCGAGAAGCGACCGGCGTTCCCGATGACCGCCTTCCCGCGACGGGTGCGGCGAGCGTCCCACTTCATGCCCGAGGAGCGGCCGCGGCGGACCTTCTCCACCTCGTGCTCGTGGTGGGTGTTACAGTGCGGGCAGTACGTGTTGAACCGGCGTGGCATCTGCATGGTTGTTGCCGGAAGTAACAAGCCCCGGCTTAAAACCCGTTTGGTTTTCCTTCCTCCGTGGGGCGAACCGCCGGCCCGTATGGCATCGAATCTCGTTCGTGGCTCCCCCAGCGACGGCCACGCCGGTCGCGTCCTTCTAGATATTTTCGCAGATTCCGTGGCAAAATATATTACAAACGCGTTCTCGTCAGAAATATGGCCTGTTCCGGTCGGGTACGTCCGCGGTTCGTACCGGTCGGTGGGCCGCTCCAACCATGTACCGACGACGCTTCCTCAAAGGTAGTCTCGCCGCGACGGGCCTTGCCGCCCTCGCAACCACCTCGGCCAGCGCGGCCACGTACGTCCCGTACGTCTCCACGCGCGGCCACTACGACGACGACGGGACCCTCACCACCGGCCACACCGCCACCGACTACGACACCGTCGGCACCGTCCCTGGCGTCGACGGCGGCTGTGTCTCCGACCTGACCGTCATGGTCCACGGCTGGTGGAAGAAGGGCGACTCTTCCGAGGCCGAAGCCGCCGCGGAGGACAAGTTCGAACAGGCCGACCAGCAGCTCGACGGCAACGGCTACTGGGGCACGGTCATCGGCTTCTCGTGGGACAACGACGTGGACAGCGATGCGGGCGACTACGGCTGGTCCACCGCGAAGGAGGTGGCCGAAAAGAACGGCACGAAGCTCGCGCAGTTCTTCCTCGACTACAAGTACTACTGCGGGGGAACCGTCCGATTCGTCGGCCACTCGCTCGGCGCGCGAGTCATCTTCTCCGCACTCGAAACGCTCGATAACTCCAGCTACTGGGATAACAACGGGTACACGATTCAGTCGGTCCACCTCATCGGCGCGGCCGTGGACAACGAGTACCCGACCACCGAGTACGCGCCCGGCTACTACGGCGTCGCCAACGAGACGGACGCCACCTACAACTACTACTCGCAGGAGGACGACGTGCTGGAGTGGGTGTACAACTCCTACGAGTTCGACCAGGCGCTCGGGGAGACGGGCTACGAATCCGGCAACACGCCCGCCCCGAACTACGCCGACCGCGACGTGACCGCGCAGGTCGGCGATAACCACTCGGGCTACCTCGACAACGTGGCCGACGAGATCGTCGCGGATATGTAGGGTAGAAAGTATTTACCGCGGGCTCGTGAGCCTCTCACCGTGTCCCCCCGCCCGTCTCCCTCCCCCGCCCTCGCGACCCTCCTCACCCTCCTCGTGGTGGCATCCATCGTACCCGCCGCGCTCGCCAGTTCGCCGCCACAGGTCGCCTGTGGAGCCTGTGGTGAGCAGTTCGCCCGCGCCGCGGCGGACGTGGACATCGAGGTGACCGTCCTCGAAAGCACCGCGGACGTTCGGCTCCTCGCGAACGGGACGGCGGCGTGGACGGCCCGCACCCGCGTGACCCCCGAGAGCGCCGCTCGATTGGAGAACGCTACCGTCGGGGTGCACGCGCTCGCCCGCGCGGCCCTCGCGTCGTACCCGAACGGCCCGGCCGAGGACCCCACGGGGCTCGACACTCGACTGGTCGGGAACACGGTGGTCGTCACGTTCACCGACCGGGCCCCGCTGGAGCGTGCCTTCGGCACCACGCGGCTCGAATACTTCGACACCGACGGGGCCGACCGCGGGTTCAGGGTGAACGTCGACCGACTCAGCGTCGTCACCCCCGAGAGAACGCGCGTGACGAACACGCCAGCGGAGTCGGTCGTCGACGGCCGGAACGTGACGTGGTACGGGAACGCCACCGCGTTCTCGGAGACGCACCTCTCCCACGGTGAGGGGCGTATCGTCTTCGCCCCCACCGACCTCCAGAACTCGGCACTTCGGACGACAGCGGCGCTGTGGGCCGACACGCTCCCCATATATCTCGACAACCTCCGGGCGTACGTCCTCCCCACGACGCTCTTGTTCGGTGCCCTCGTCGGGGTGGGGCTCGGGCTCATTCGCGGGACTGACCGTGATCGTGCGTCCGGTCTCGGACGGGGGCTCCTCGCTGTCGGGGTTGCTATCGCGCTCGGCAGTCTCGTGCTCGCCCTCGTGGGGCGGCTGCCGGCCGTCGGTGTCACGATTGCGGGAGCCGTGCTAGTCGCCGTGCTCGGGTGGGTCGCCGCGACTCGCCCCGACCACTACCGCGCGGCGCGACCCGCGGCACGGGTCGGCCTCGTGTCGCTCACTGGTGTCCTCATTGCCGTGATTCCCGTCATCGTCGCGTTCGCGCCCCCGTTCGCCCCGCCGCTCCCGGTGATACTGGGCACACTCTGGCTGCAGCTCCTCCCGGTCGCGCTCGCGCCCGCTGCGGGCGTGCTCGCTTCGCGGTCGCGCGCCCGCTCGTTCGCGCTCGGATGGGCGCTGCTCGTGGGTGCGGTGGCGCTCGCGGCCGCGGCGTTCGTCCCCACCGATTATCGGCCGTTCGGCGCGCTCATCGTGTTCATGCTCATGAGCGCCATTGCGGCGGCGGTCGTCGTCACGTCCCTCGCCGCGGTGGGGGCCGGCCTCGCCCGCGACTGACCCCCTTCGAAGCGCTTAATTGGCGTGTTTCCGAAGCGTGCCTATGAAGCGACTCATCATCCACGGGGACCCTGGCATCCGCAAGGACGCCGTCGTCGAGGTGGACGGCGAGGAGTACGTCTGCTTCGCCGTCACGCGCAACGGTGACTGGCACGGCCCCGACCGCGTCCAGCTCTGGTGTACGGTCGGCAGCGCAGACGAGCGCGAGGACTTCGCCAAGCGCCGGTTCATCCCGATGCACATGGACGTCATCGACGTCGACGAGAGCGAAGTCACCGTCATCAAGGGGAAAGGCGACCTCGCGGTCTGATCGGCTTTCGCTTCCGCTTCCGCTTTCTCTTCCTCAGAGCACCGATTGGTCTACGGCCAGTATCGTCACGTCGCCCGACCGGTGTGCCACCGTGACGGCACTGTGATTCGTGATCGTGATCGCGCTCCCGTAGAGGCTCCGCTCGTTCGGCCCGACGTAGACGTACTCGACCTCGTACGCCGCGAGGAGCCGCGACTGGGCGCTGTCGTTCCCGGTGAAGATCGTCTCCACGTCGGCAACGCGCTGGCGGTAGGTCTCCTGTCCCCGATAGCCGACCTCGTGTGACCAGCCCGCGACGGTGGGGATTCCGGTCATCGTCGAGGGGGCGTTCGCCCACGAGTAGGGCTGGACGGTGTCCGCGGGGTTACACCAGCAGCCGGGGGCGCTGGCGATGTTCGGCTGGCCCGCCCTGTCGTCGAGCCACCGGATGGCCTCGAGTTCCCCGGGGTGCCGGTCGGCGACGTAGGCCGTTCCGTCGAGCGTGGGCTCGTCGGCACTGCCGAACACGCTGTCGCTCTCGATGTGCTGGGGGACGGCGAACGCGGCGTACATCCCCGTGGTGAGGACGAGAACGGCGGTGACCCCGCGGCCTACCGTTCGCCACGTTTCGCTACTGGGGCCGGAGACGCCCCCGACGAGCCGCGCGAGGACGACGCCGAGCGCGGGCGCCCACAGCGCCCACACCTGCGCGTAGGTCTTGAACACGGTGTTGAACCGACCGGGGCCGGCCTCCTCCTGCACGAAGACGAACTCCACGAGGAGGACGATACCCACCCCACCGATGAGCAGCACCGTCTCGAACCCGACCTCGGTGTCGCGCCGGAGGAGATACCAGCCGGCGAGCAACAGCGGGAGGAACAGCCCCACGGCGGGGGCGTCCGCGAGGACGGAGACGACGAGCAGGGCGACGACAGCTCCGAGTACGGTAAGGGGGTTCGTCGCCTCACGGGCGATCCGCCGGCCGGTGTAGAGGCCGAAGGCGAGCAGGAACGCGCCGTGGATGAGGAGCAGCTCCCACAGCGCGGAGCGCTCGGGGAGGAAGCCGAGCGAGCGCCCGCTCGCGGTGCCGAACCAGAACGGGAGCGACCAGCCCACACCGAGGAGGATGACGGGGAGGACGAGCGAGAGGGCGCTCACGCCGCGGAGGAGTTCCTCGCTCACGGCGTGCTCCCCGGACAGTGCCTCGCGGGCGCGTTCGGGCAGGAGCGTGCGGGGGTCCGTAGGGGCGAAGTAGAGGGTGAGCGCCGGCAGCCCGAACGCCGCCGCGGGGAACGACCAGGTGTTGACGAGCGCGAGGAGCCCCGCAACGGGGGGGAGCGCCCCGAAGACGAGCAGCCGGCGTCGCCGAATCTCTTCCTCGGGGGTGCGCCAGTAGGCGTAGAGGAGGGTCGCCGCCAGCAGGAGGAACGGCGTGGACATCATGTGGGCGTGGAGGTCGCCGTTGAGCCACGCGAACAGGGGGAACTCGTTGATGCTCCCGGTGATGATGCGCGTGGGCGTCCAGTAGGAGAACGTCTCCGGCGTCCACTCCAGCATGGGGTTCTCGGGGCCGACGATGCTCCCTGCGAGGCCGTCGGGGAGGAGATAGAGGAGGAACGCGCCGGCGACGTAGAGGTTCCCCGCGAGCCCGACGAAGAAGGCGGTGAGCCCGCCGGCGAGCCGCCGTGGCGCCCCGACATGGGCGGCGACGTTCGACGCGAGGCCGTAGCCCGCGGTGACGTAGGCGGCGTAAAAGCCCGCGAGCGCGAGGTTGTACGCATAGGGGGAGCTGGTGAACGTGAGCGTCGCGAGCAGGGCGCTGAGGAGGTGGCCGCCGTAGTAGTATTTCACGCCGGCACCGGCGAACCACGGGTCCTCGGGAGGGAGGGCCTCCGCCCGGAGGAGGGAGTTCAGGAGGCTGAAGTCGAGGAACTTCTCGCCGGCGTAGGGGTGGATGGCCGGGTCCACGGCCCGGATGGCGACCATGAACAGGAACGCGACGGTGAACACCGCCGCGGGTTCGAGGAAGCCACGGCGGTCGAACTGGGTGTCGCCGACGGCGAAGGAGAGTCCGAGCAGGACGAGGATGCCCGCGAGGAGGGCGAGGAGCCCGAACGAGACCTGCCCGACGAGGTAGCCGACGACCCCGAGGACGGCGAGCCCGATGGGGATCGTGAGGCTCGCACCGCGGTCGTGGAGGCGGGGGAACAGTGCGGCGGCGATGGGGTAGCTGGCCACGCCCAAGAGGAGGTAGGTGGCGAGCCAGCGGACGACGAGACCGTACTCCATTGGTCGGTATGCGACCGCCCCCGAGTAAACCCTTTTTGGAGGGGAGTCGAACACCTTTTACTCCCGCCGCCGATTTCTCCGGCAATGACGCCGTCGCTCGGCATCGTCGTCCCCGCCTTCCACCCGGACACCGAGCGGCTCGCTCGCTTCGTTCGCGCGCTCGACGAGACGCTCTCACCCGCCGTCATCAGGATCGAACTCGACGACGCGGACGCGGCCACCCGCGAGGTCCTCGCCGAGCTCCCGGCCGAGCTCAACGCCATCCCCTACCGCCGGGGGAAGGGCGCGGCCATCACCGCCGGCTTCGAGGCGCTCGACACCGACCGGCTCGCCTTCGCGGACGCGGACGGGGCGACCCCCGCCGACTCCGTCGCCGACGTGGTCGCCGCGCTCGACGGTGCGGACCTCGCCGTGGGGTCGCGCCGGCACCCCGACGCCACGGTGCTCGGCCACCAGACGTTCGCCCGTCGCTATCTGGGCGACGGCTTCGCGTGGCTCGCCCGTCGGCTCCTCGATGTAGACCTCTACGACTACCAGTGCGGTGCGAAGGCGCTCACGCGCGACGCGTGGGGCCGCGTGCGCGAACACCTGTACGAGCCCGGCTTCGCGTGGGACGTGGAGCTCGTCGCGATGGCCGGCGCGCTGGGTCTGCGCGTCGCGGAGGTCCCCGTCACCTGGGAGGACGCCCCCGGCTCGACCGTCTCGCCCGTCTCCACCGCCGTCTCGCTCGCCCGCGCGCTCCTCGCGGCGCGCCACCGCGCGAAACGCCTGAAACGCAGCCGGGTCCACGACGCCCTCGCCGCGACCCGTGAGGAGCCGACCGCCCTCGTCCACCGGAAATGAGCTGGCTCCAGCGTCGGCTCCGCGCGCTCGTCTCGGCCGGGCGGTTCGGCCAGTTCGTTTCTGTTGGGGTCGTCGGTGCCATCTGTGACAACACCATGCTCGTACTCCTCACCGCGACGGGCGCGTCCGCAGTCATCGCGAGCGCGCTCGGCGTCCCGTCCCTCGCCCCCGAGGTGGCGAAGTTCGCGGGCATCGAGACGGCCATCGTCGTCATGTTCCTGCTCAACGACCGCTTCACCTTCGCGGAGCAGGGCGGGGTCGGGATTCCCGCCTTCCTTCGCCGGCTCGCCACGTCGAACGTGGTCCGCGTCGGGGGGATCACGGTGCAGCTCGTGGTCTTCTCCGTGGTGTATCGCGGGCTGACCGAGGGGATTCGGTTCGGGGGCTTCGACGTGGGAATCGTGATGGCCTCTGTCGCGGGTATCGGCGCGGGGATGCTCGTGAACTACATCGCCGAGAGTCTGGTGACGTGGCGGGTCCACGAGTCGAGGTAAGAATTCACAGACGGCGCGGCAATCACAACCCTTAATGGGGTGACCGGATTACGAAGAGACAGCGGGATGGGATAGCCAGGAGATTCCGCCGGGCTCATAACCCGGAGATCGGTAGTTCAAATCTACCTCCCGCTACTTCCTGACGACGACCACTGTCCGAGCGTCGAGCATCGCGAGACGCGAGTCGGTCGTCGTCGAAGTAGCGACGAGGAGATTTGAACCAAGTCGTGGAGCGAAGCGGAACGACTGTGGTTCAAATCTACCTCCCGCTCGTGTCTTCTGACGAAAATTGCCTCTCGAAGCGTCTCGGCTCCGCGGCTCTCCGTGACCGTCGACGTAGCACGGAGTAGTTTGAACCAGACGAGACGCGCAGCGTCTCGGCGAGGTTCGAATCTACCTCCCCATCGACGATTCCGGGACGGCCCCCCCGTGTGCCGTCGTCCCGAACACGGTCGCGACCGTGAGTGGTTTCTACTCCCCGCGAGGAGCGACCGTATGCGCGAGCGTGTCGTCACGGGCCTGTATGCCGGCGTCCTCTTCGTCGTCCTCGGGAGCCTCGCGTGGGCGACGGGGCGGGCGTTCCTCTTCCCCAGTCTGGGGCCGTCGGCGTTCGTCCTGGCGTTCCACACGCGGGAGACGCGCGCGCCGGCGGGGCGGATCGTCGGGGCCCACACCATCGGCGCACTCGCGGGCTTTCTGGCCCACTCGCTTTTCGCGTCGGGGGTCGTCATCACCGGGGCGCTGGCGCCGTTCGACCCCGCGGGGCTCCGGCTGGCGGCGAGCGCCATCGTCTCCATCGTTCTCACGAGCTGGGGGATGCTCGGGACGGAGGCCATCCACGCGCCGGCGTGTGCGACGACGCTCATCGTCTCGCTCGGCCTGCTGTCGACGCCGTCGGAGGTGGGCCTCATCGTCGTGAGTGTCGTGCTCCTCGTGGCGGTCCACACCGGGGCGGTCCGGGCGGCGCGGCGCCGGCCGAACGCGGGGTTCCTGTCGACGCGGTAGCTACCCGGACCACTCCTCGAAGGAGCCGTAGATTCCCTTCGAGAGGTAGCGCTCGCTGGAGTCGGGGAAGATCGTGACGACCGAGTCGTAGGGGGCGTCGATGTCGCCCGAGGCGATGCGCTCGGCGACCGACCGGGCCGCGACGCTCGCGGCTCCCGCAGAGGAGGCGACCAGATGCCCCTCCTCGCGGGCGAGACGCTTCAGCTCCGCATGCGACTCGCGGTCCGGGATCTGGACGATCTCGTCGACCAGCTCGGGGTCGAACAGCTCGTTCGTCGCGGGGTTGTGCGTCCCGATGCCCTCGGTCTTGTAGTCGGCCTCCTCGGCGTGGCCGCCCTTCGTCTGCGCGTAGAGCGAGCCCTCGGGTTCGACGGCCGTGATGTGGGTGTCAGGGTGGTGTTCGCGGGCGTACTTCGCGAGCCCCATGAGCGTCCCCGCCGTGCCGCAGCCGGCGACGACCGCGCCGACCTCCCCATCGAGCGCGTCGTAGATCTCCGGGGCGGTGGTCTCGTAGTGTGCCTCGACGTTGAGGGGGTTCGAGAACTGCTGGGGGACGACGGCCCCGTCGAGCTCCGCGGCGAGTTCGTGGGCGCGGTCGATGGCGCCGCCCATCCCGTCCTCCGTGGGGGTGTTGATGACCTCCGCGCCGAGCGCGCGCATCAGGGTCTGCTTCTCGACGGAGAAGCGCTCGGGGACGACGAACACCGCGTCGATCTCCAGCTGGCCGGCGGCGACGGCGATACCGATGCCCGTGTTCCCGGCGGTGGGCTCGATGACGGTCCCGCCCGCCGCGAGCGTCCCGGATTCGAGCATCCGTTCGAGCATGTACTTCCCGATGCGGTCCTTGATGGACGCACCCGGATTGAACGACTCCAGTTTGGCGTAGACGGGAACTGACTCGGGGGCGGCGTGGACCCGGACCAGCGGCGTCTCACCGATGGTGTCCAGCACCGACTCCAGCGGTTCCCGGTGGGTGGTCATGGGTAGGCAAACATTACCGGTAGTGAAAAATGGGGTGGTCCTACTCCGCGGTGGTGCCGTCGGCGTCGCCGTTCGTGTCCTCGGCCTCCGCGTCGGCGTCGCCGTTCGTGTCCTCGGCCTCCGCGTCGGCGTCGCCGTTCGTGTCCTCCGCTTCGTCGATGGCCGCCTCCGCGAGCACGCGCTCCACGTCGATCCCCTGTTCCGCCGCGAGCGCCTCGAGGAGGACGTTCTGCTCCTCGACGCGGCGTTCGAGCGCCTCGACGGTCTCGTCGGTGTGTTCGACCGTCTCGCGCATCGCCTGGATCTGGTTTCTGACCTCGTTCATCTTCTGATAGAGGTCGTCAGCCATGTCCGCGAGCTTCTGGAGCTTCTGGGCCGCGTTGCCGAGTCCAACCATATGCCCCCTCCAGCGGCCAGCCACCTGTGGCTTGCGCTTCCGTGCGGGTCTCGGCACGATTAAGGGTCGCCCGGCCGGACGCGAACGCATGGACGACGTCCGCTCTGCCCCGACTGCCGGTATCGTCGCCTGCCTCGCGACTCTCCTCGTTCTCGCGCTCCCCTACGTCCTCGTCACGGAGGGGAGCGCGGTCACCGCGTACTACAACGCCGGGGCCATCACCCCGCTCGCCGCGGGGCTGTTCTGTCTCGTCGCCGTCATCGCCTTCGCCGCGGGCCGCGAGGAGCGGTCGGACCCCGCCCTCGTCGCCGGTGCGGGGCTCGTCTTCGGCGCGTTCATCTTCCTCATCTCCCTGTCGTGGGCCGTCACGGTGCCGGCGAGCGTCGCCCTCCAGCTCGGCGAGGCGCAGGGTGTCGTCGCCACCCTGCTGGAGTTCCACCGCTTCCTCCTCGTCCTCGTCGCCGCGGGCGTCCCCGCGAGCGCGGGCTGGTACGCGCGGGCGCTGCGGCTGCTCTAACGCCCGCGGTCGAAGACGGCGTTCGCCAGGCTGTCGCTGTGCCCCTCGTTCGGCCCCCCGGCGAGCGTGAGCAGCCGCGCGTCGCGGAGATACCGCTCCACGTGGTGTTCGGTCGTGTACCCCACCCCCCCGTGGAGCTGCATCGCGTCGTTCGCGTTGTCCACCGCGGCCTGCGTCGCGTGGCGCTTCGCCATCGGGAACGCCCGCGAGACGTCCTCACCGCGGTCCGCCCGGTCGGCGGCACGGAGGGTGAGCAACCGCGCCGTGTCCACCCGCTCGGCCATGTCCGCGACCCGCCAGCGGACCCCCTGAAAGTCGCCGATGCGCTGGTCGAACTGCTCGCGTTCGCTCGTGTAGGCGACGGTGTCCGCCAGCGCGGCGCGGGCGATGCCGACGCCGCGTGCGGGAACGTTGATGCCGGTGTGGAGCTCGCTACGCTGGACGGACGCCTCACCCTCCGCCCCGACCAGCGCCTCCTCGGGGACACGCACACCCGAGAGCGACACCCGCGGTGATTTCACGGGGCGTGCCCCGAGCGTCTCCCAGACGCGCTCGACCTCGAGCTGCTCGGTCGGGACGAGGAACGCGCTGACGTTGTGCGGGGCCGCCTCTTCGGGCCCGGTCGTCGCGTAGACGAGCACCACGTCGGCATCCAGCGCGTTCGTCACCCACTGTTTGTGACCGTCGATGACCCACTCGTCGCCCTCCTTCCTCGCCGTGGTCTCCAGCCGCGACTTGTCGCTTCCGGCGTTTTCCTCGCTCAGCCCCAGCGCCCCGACGGTGTCGAAGGTCGCCATTTCGGGGAGATACCGCTCGCGCTGGGCGTCGGTTCCGAACCGTTCGATGACGGTCGCCACGCCGAGATGCAGCGCGAGTGCGCTGGCGACGGGCATGAGCGCCGCGGAGAGCTCCTCGACGACGAGCGCCAATTCGACCAGCCCCTTTCCCCGACCCCCGTACGACTCGGGGAGGGTGAGGCCGGTCCAGCGCCGGTCGCCGAGGTCGCGCAGAACCTCCTCGGGATACGTTTCGGACTGGTCGAGGTCGATGGCCCGTGGGCGGATCTCTTCCTCGGCGAACGTCCGGGCTTCCTCGCGGAGGGCCTGCTGTTCCGCTGTGAGACTGAATCGCATACCGCCCGGTGGGTGTGTGACCGTAATCAAAACGGGGGTCGCGGTGGCGGTGCCGAGTGGTAGCTGTTGCGGTCGCGGTGCGGGTGCGGTGCTGTTGCGGGCGTGGTGCGGGTGCGGTGCCGTTGCGGTCGCGGTGCGGGTGCGGTGGGGAAGCGGTGGGCCGTCCGCGCGTCCCGTGAGCGCGAGCGAACGGTCGCGCGGGCTCGGGGGAGGGCTGGCCCGTTGCGGTCGCGGTGGCTGTACGGGGCGGTGGCTGTACGGGGCGGTGGCTGTACGGGGCGGTGGCTGTACGGGGCGGTGCTGTGCGGAAAGGCGGACCCGTCGTCGTACCGAGTCAGCGCACTGCGCTGACTCGGGTTTTTTTGGTCCAGATTTTTTAGCCGAGTGGATAGCCGGCTCCGCCGCCACGCGGTGCGCGAAGCGCACCCGAGGCTCAAAAAGGTGGAGGTGGATGAATGTGGACGCCGAGATTGCCTGACCGTTCCGCCACGGGGAGTCCCGCGCGCCGTCTCCACCCCGCGACCCCACGGGCGACAGGTGTCGATGGGTTCGCTGCTCACTTCCGTGCCTGGCGAAGTGCCCACCGTTAACCGCGTCACAGCACGCCTGCACGTGCTGGAACGCGGACCGCTGCCCTCGTGGGACGAGGCTTCTCAGTTGGCTTGCGGGGCCCGAGGTGGTCTGGTCAGACGCCCTCGGTGGTCGGTCCCCCTGATGACCATTCCGGGGTTGACGAGCGGGGCCAAACCGCCCGACCTAGTCCAGACGCCCCTACTCGACTCCTACTTAAGGGCCTTTCGTCTCGCCCGTTCTGTCCCCGGGAACAAGACACTACGCTTATGATTCCGACGGGGCATATCCGTGTATGCTTTCCGTCTCTCCGAGCGAGATGCCCCCGTTCGGGATGGGTCGCGGGGATATCTCCGTGCTCCTCGTGGACGACGAGCCCGATCTGCTGGAGTTGACGGTCGGGTTTCTCGAACGTGAACTCACTGCGGTCGAAACGACGACCTGCACCGACCCGACGGAAGCGCTCGGGCTGTTGCGGACGGGCGCGTACGACTGTGTCGTCTCGGACTACGAGATGCCGGGGCTGACCGGGCTGGAGCTGCTGGATGCGATCCAGGAGGCGGACCTCGAGGTTCCGTTCATCCTCTTTACGGGGAAGGGGTCGGAGGAGATCGCGAGCCAGGCCATCTCGGCGGGGGTCGACGAGTACCTCCAGAAGGGCGGGACGGAGAAGTACGCAGTGCTGGCGAACAAGATCGAGACGCTGGTGAAGAAACACCGCGCGGAGTCGCAGGTCCAGCGGGCGTTCCTCGCCATCGAGTCGGCACAGGAGGGGATCGGCATCATCGACGCCGACGGGGTCTACCAGTACATGAACGAGGCGTACGCCGCCGTCTACAACCGCGAGCGGTCGGAGCTCGTGGGTCGCCACTGGGACGTGCTCTACTCCGCGGAGGAGACGGAACGGTTCTACGAGGACATCCTGCCGGAGCTGGAGGCGACGGGGTCGTGGCGCGGCGTCTCGACCGGTATCACGAAGGAAGGGCGGGAGGTGCCGGAACGGCTGGTGTTGACGCAGATGGCGGACGGCGGCCACGTCTGTATCGTCCAGGACCTCACCGAGGAGGACGAGATGAAAGCGGAGCTGGCGCTCAAAGACCGGGCGCTCGATTCGCTCCCGTTCGGGCTCGCCATCCTCGACGCCACCGCCGAGGGGGTCCCGTTCGTCTACGTGAACACGGGGTTCGAGGAGCTCACGGGCTACGAGGCCGACGCGCTCGTCGGGGCGACCTGGGAGCGGCTGGAGGGTGAGGCGGACGGCGGGACGGTGGCCGAACTGGAGCGGGCGGTGCGGACGGGAGAGACGGTGGCCCGCTCCGTCGCGGTGGCCACCGCGGACGGCACCTCGGTGGACACCGTCCTCGACCTCTCGCCGGTGACCAACGAGACGGGGACGGTGGTGAACGTCGTCGCCGTCCTGCGGCGACGCGGGAGCAAATCGGTGGCCGCGGAGGCCTCACTCGACTGGCTCTCCGGGCTCGCCGGGGTGCTCTCGCACGACCTGAAGACCCCGCTTACGGTCGCCCGCGGGAACGCCGAACTCGCACAGGACCTCGACGACACCTCGCGGCTCGACCCCGTCCACAGCGCGCTCGACCGGCTGGAGGCGCTCATCGACGACCTCTCGAACGTGATGGCACAGGGGAGCCTCGTCGAGGAGCCCCGCCCCGTCGACCTCGCGGCCGCCTTCCGCTCGTGGGGCGACCTCGAGGACGGGAGTTCGATCGAGGTCGTCGACACGAGGCGGGTGCTGGCGGACGAGCGGGCGCTCGACCGCCTCGCGGACAACCTCGTGAAGAACAGTCTCGAACACGGTGGGGAGGGCGTCCGGATGCGCGTCGGCACCCTCCCGGACGGCTTCTACTTCGAGGACACGGGGGCTGGTATCCCCGCGGCCGAGCGCGACCGGGTGTTCAAGCCGGGCGTCTCCTCGAAGTCGAACGGGACGGGCCTCGGGCTGGTGAGCATCAGACAGATCGCGACCGCCCACGGCTGGTCCGTCACGGTGACGGAGAGCGCCGAGGGGGGCGCCCGCTTCGAGTTCACCGGGGTCCGGGAGCCCAGCGAGTAGGGGTCGGTGACGGGAAAACGCAGTCGGTGAGACCGCGCGTTACTGCTCGGGAGCCGTAACCGGGCCGTCGACCTCGACGAACCCGGAGAGGTCGCGCTGCGGGTAGGGGATCTCGATGCCCTCCTCGTCGAAGCGGACCTTGACGTTCTTCACGTACTCCGCGCGCGTGCGGACGAAGTCGGCGCGCGACGGCTGGGCGATCCAGATGCGCGACTGGAGGCCGACGTAGGAGTCGGCGAGTTCGGTGAGGCGAACGGACGGTTCGGGGTCATCGAGGATCTCGTCGTGCTTCTCGGCCTCCTCGATGATGATGTCCGTCGCCGTGTCGATATCGTCGTCGTAGCCGATACCGAAGACGAACTTCAGGCGGAGCTTGTCCTTCGCGACGGGGTTCTTGATGACGCCGTCCGTCAACTGCGAGTTCGGCACGGTGAGCAGCTCGTTGTCGAAGGTGCGGACCCGCGAGACGCGCAGCGAGATGTCCTCCACGATGCCGGCGTTGCCGTCCCACTCGATCCAGTCGCCGATGCGGAACGGCTTGTCCGTGTAGATGAACACGCCCGCGACGAAGTTCTTCAGCACGTCCTGCATGGCGAACCCGATCGCGAGCGTCGCGGCCGCAGCGACGGTGGCGAGCGACTGCAGGAAGTCGCCGAAGCCGGCGGTCCCGAACGCGACGGCGATGGCGACGAACACCACGACGATGCTCGTGAGCTTCCGGATGGGGGTCCGGGCGTGCTCGTCGAGGTCACGCCGCTTCAGATACCGGGTGACGACGGGGAGGACCACCGCCTTCCCGACGGCGTAGATGAGGACGAAGACGACGATGAACACCGCCGCACTGGCGATGGGGTCCGCGAACGCGGGCGGGAGAACCCCCCGCAGGAGCCGGGCGACCGCTCCCGAGGCGCCGGACGGCGGGGCGGGTGTCGACTGGGCGACCGGCAGCAGCCAGCTCATTTGTGGAACACCGCGGTGTGGCCACGCACGTCGATTATCTCGGCGTTCACCTGTTCGGCCAACTCCTCAGCGAGTTCCTCGGTCGAGGTGCCACCGCGGGCGGCACGGAGGAACTTCACCTTCACGAGGTTCTCGTTCTGGAGCTGGTCCTGCAACTCGTCGACGACGGGCGCGATGCCGCTTTTCCCGACCCAGACGGTCACGTCGAGGTCGTGGGCTCGCGCGGCGAGGTCGTTGCTCATGGGCAAGGGGTCACGCCGAGGCGGTTTGAAGCTTTACTTGTAGGGATAGCGAGCGTGATGCCCACACTCACAGGTGATGACGACCTTCCCACCCTGCAGCCGGACGCGGGCGTTCGCCCCCGGACGGAGGTAGGCGTCGCAGGCGTCGCAGGTGAACCGCTTGAACTGCTCGGGCAGCGAGAGCCGGTGGCGTTCGGCGACCCGGCGGGCGCGGCGCACGTACGAGCGGGCGAGGTCGTGGTCGCCGGCAGCCGCGGCTTCCCGGGCGAGGTCGTGGAGCCGGTCGATACGGGTCGCCGCGATGGTCACACCCGGAGTTCGGCGATGGGCGGGAAAGCCGTTCGGATTTCACCCGATTCGGGCATAGGGGTATATGCGGTGCCGGAGTACTCCACGCATGGCAACTGCTGTCCGCGTCCGGCCGTATCGCCCGGGTGACCAGGAGGGGGTGCTGGCGCTCGGTCGGTCGAGCGGCGGGCTCTCCCCCGGTCTCGAAACCGACGCGGCTGACCTCGCGACGGTGAGCGAGACGTATCTGGCGTCGGGGGGCGCGTTCGTCGTCGCGGAAGGCGAAGACGGCCTCGTCGCGATGGGTGGGGTGCTCGCCGACGGCGAGGGGTCGGGCCGCATCCGTCGGCTCCGCGTCGCCGACCCGGACCGGGCGTTCGACCTGGGCCAGGCCGTCCTCCTCGCACTGGAGGGGGCCGCAAGCGAGCGCGACATCGAGCGGCTGGTGGCGGAGTCGCCGGACGGCGCGCCCGCAGCCCCGCTGTACGAGGCGACGGGCTACCTCGTCGAAGGGCGGGAGGAGCGCGAGGATACTCGGTGGCTCACCGTCGAGAAACGGCTCACTCGCCGGGTCTGACCTCGAACCGAGGACGGAATCCGACACGCTTTTTCCTCGTCGCCCGGCCACTCCGGTATGCGCGTCCTGAACTACCTCGAGGTGGAATCGCGGCTCCAGCGCTCGGGCATCGGCACGTCCGTTCGTCACCAGCGAGCCGCCCTCGCCGACACCTCCGTCGAGGTAGTCACCTCCCCGTGGAACGGCTCGCTCCCCGGTGCGACCTACCGGTTCGCCCTCGGCGACCGGTTCTTCCGCGAGTACGACCTCGCCCACTGCAACGTCATCGGCCCCGGTAGCGTCGCCGTCGCCCGGCACGCGAAGCGCAACGACATCCCGCTCGTCCTCCACTCGCACGTCACCCGCGAGGACTTCGGCGAGTCGTTTCGCTTCTCCTCGGAGGTCGCCCCCGCGCTCGGCCGCTACCTGAAGTGGTTCTACTCGCAGGCCGACCTCGTGCTCTGTCCCTCCGAGTACACGAAGGGACTGCTGGAGGCGTACCCGGTGGACGCCCCCATCCGCCAGATCACCAACGGGGTGGACACGAGCCACCTCGAGGGGTTCGAGTCGGTCCGCGAGGAGTACCGGGCGAAATACGACCTCGACGGGATGGTCGTCTTCGCCGTCGGCAACGTCTTCGAGCGGAAGGGGCTCACCCGCTTTTGCGAGCTGGCGCAGGACACCGACTACGAGTTCGCGTGGTTCGGGCCGTACGACACCGGGCCGCAGGCCTCCCCCGAGGTGAACCGCTGGGTCGGCGACCCCCCGGCGAACGTGACGTTCACCGGCTGGGTCGAGGACATCCGCGCGGCGTTCGGCGCGGGCGACGTCTACCTGTTTCCGACGAAAAACGAGAACCAGGGGATCGCCGTCCTCGAGGCGATGGCCTGCGGGAAGGCCGTCGTCCTCTCCGACATCCCCGTCTTCCGGGAGTTCTACGAGGACGGCCACGACTGCCTGATGTGTTCGACCCACGAGGAGTATCTGGAGGCCCTCCACCGACTCGCTGAGAACCCGGACCTCAGGGAGCGACTCGGCGAGAACGCGAAGGCGACGGCCGCGGAACACGGTCTGGACCGGGTGGGTGCGGAACTCCAGGACGCCTACGCGGAGGCGACTCGGCTCGCGGAGTGAGCCGAGCGCGCGAACGAAATCCATTAAGCGCCCTCTCTCGAAGCCGGAGCCATGCTTCCAGCCGTCGCCGCGTTCACGGACACGTATCTGCCGACGGTCAACGGCGTCACCTACACCGTCCAGACGTGGCGCGACCGCTGGGAACGCCGCGGCGGCCGGATGCACGTCGTCTTCCCGGGCTCTCGCGAGTACGACCCCGAACCGCGGGAACACCCCGTGAGGAGTGTGGCCTTCCCCTTCTACGAGGGGTTCCGCGCCGGGATTCCCTCCATCCCGACGGGCGTCGAGGACATCGACATCGTCCACGCGCACACCCCGTTCCTCGTCGGGCTCGCGGGCCGGCGCTACGCCCGGAAACACGACCTCCCGCTCGTCGCGTCGTATCACACCCCCACGGCGGAGTACGCCGACTACATCGCCGACGGCCGGCTCGCGACCCTCGTCGAGCGCGTCGCGGGCGCGTACGAGCGGTGGTACATGAACCGGGTCGACGCGGTGGTCGTCCCGAGCGCTCCCGCCCGCGAGCACCTCCTCGAGTTGGGCGTCGAGACCGACGTTCACGTCGTCCCGAACGGCATCGACACGGAGCGGTTCCGCCCGGTCGACACCGACGCGTTCCGGGAGCGCCACGGCCTCCCGGACGGCCCGCTCGTCGGCTACACCGGCCGCCACGGCTTCGAGAAACAGCTCCACCACGTCCTCGATGCGGCCGAGGGTCTCGACGCCACCGTGGTCTTCGGGGGCGACGGGCCCGCCCGGCAGTCGCTCGAATCGAAGGCTGCCGAGCTGGGCCTCGACGCCCACTTCCTGGGCTTTCTCGACCGCGAGGAGCTCCCCGCCTTCTACTCCGCGCTGGACGTGTTCGCGTTCCCCTCCCCCGTCGAGACGCAGGGACTCGTCGCGCTGGAGGCGAACGCCTGTGGCACCCCCGTCGTCGGCGTCGACTCCGGCGCGCTCTCGGAGACGGTGGTGGACGGTGAGACCGGCTATCACTTCGCGGAAGGGGACACGGAGGGGTTCCGTGCGGGGATACGGCGGGCGCTCGCGAACCGTGATGCACTGAAAGAAAACTGCCTCGCCCGTCGCGAACGGACGAGCGTGGAACACGCGGTCGACGTCCTCGCGGACGTCTACGACTCGGTTTAGTTCTCTAAGGCGTCGCCGATCCGCTCCAGCTCGCGACGGATGTCGTGGAGCTCGTCGCGGACCTTCCGGACCTCACGCACGAGCTCCTCGTCCACCTTCGAGGAGCCGCGCTCCTCGCCGCCGGGCTGGCCGCCGAGGGCGCCGCCGGGGCCGCCGCCGCCCATCATACCGCCCATCATCTGCGCGAAGGGGTTACCGCCGCCCATGCCGCCCGGGCCGCCGGGACCGCCACCGCCCATCATCTCCTCCATGCGCTCCTCGCGGGACATCCCCTCGCCCTCGCCTTCCTCGCGCTCCTCGGCGCGTTTCTTTCGGATCTCCTCGACGCGCTCGCGGAAGGACTTCTCCTCTCCCTCGCTCTCTGCCGACTCCGTCTCGTTGTCGTCGTCTGCCATACCTCCGGCTTGGGTATCGCCCCGGAAAAAACGTGTGGCTTGCGAGACGACTCAGTCCAGCCGTCGGAGGACGCGGGCCGCGCCCCCGACCGCGAGGAGCAGCACGACGAGGTTGAAGCCGGCCCGGAAGAAGGGCCGGAACTCGTGGGTCACCCAGATGCCGATGGCGCGCTCGATGCTGGTGTAGACGCCGACCGCGGCGACGAGCGCGAACAGGACGAACAGCCCGAGCGCCGCGTAGGTGAGATAGCGCTCGAACCGCTCGCGGGTGCTCTCGGTGTCCGCATCGTTGCCGGGTTCGTCGCTGTGCGTCTCGGTTTCGTGGTCGGTCTCGGGGTCTGCCATGGTCGTGTCTCTCGGTTGGTCGTCGCTCATGCGTCCCACCTCCGGACGAGCAGGGCCGCACCGGAAAGCGCCGTGAGTGCCGTGAGCGCGGCGGGGAGGCCGAAGCCGGGTTGGCTGGCCTCGATCGGGGTGCCGGTGGCCTGGGGGGCCTCGGTGGGTCGGCCGCGGTCCCGCTCGAAGTCGCCCACCTCGAGCCCGACGGACTCGCGGGTCTGGTTCACGCTGATGGTCCGTGTCGGGTCGAGGTTCGCGCCGGCGCGGGCCGTCCCGACGATGACGCCGTCCTTCCACAGCACGGCGTCGAGGTAGTAGTTGTAGTCGTCGGGCACGGTGAGCGCGGCGCTCGGGGTGACGGTCCGGCCGGGACGGATCTCCCCGACCGGAATCGAGGCGCGGTCCGCGACGATGCCGGACTCGGCCTGCCGCGCGGTGAGCGTGAGCCGGAGGTCGCCCGCGGGCTCGTCACCCTGATTCGTCAGGTACGCGGAGACGTTCAGCGTGGTGCGGTTTCCGGTCACGTCGGCGATGCGATACTCCACGGAGGGGATGGTGCCGTCGAAGCGGTGGAAGGCGATGGGTGTCTTCGCGTAGTCGGGCTGGAGGCTCCCGACACCGCGGACCTCGGTCCGGGCTTCCTCGCGGCGCTGGCCGTCGACGTAGACGGTCGTCTCGATGCGGTAGCCGCCCTCGCGGGGCACCTCGAGGCTGACGTTCACGGGGCGCTCGCGCTCGGACTCGAGCGTTCCCACCTCGACCGTCTCGGTGGTGGTGACGAGGCCGGTCTGGAGGTCAGTCGCGCGATAGCGGACGGTGACGTTCGTGGCGGTGCCGCCGTGGTGCCGGAGGTAGGTGGTCAACTCGAGGGTCGCCGTCTCCCCGCCCACGTCGCCGGCGGCGACCGTCGTCTCGACGATGTCGATGCGCGCCGGCCGGTCGTGCTGCGTGGGGGAGGCGAGGATGCCGGGGACCAGCGCGCCCGCCACGAGCAACGCCACGACGACGGTGACGGCACCCGCGGCGAGGAGGGACTCGCGGTTCATATCAGCGAATCAGGATATTCGGGAATAAGTCTTCTGTAGGGTCAAAGAGCCGCTAGCCTCACGGCACGCCCGGTCTCATCCCCACGCGCCGAGGCTCGACTGGAGGTCCTGTGTCTCGCCGCCCTCCGTGAGTTCGTACCCCACGAGGTCCCGGAGGTCCACCGCATACGAGGTCCCCTCGCGTTCGAGCACGAGCACGCGCCCCTGCACGCCGGCGACGGTGCCGGCGGCGATGGTCTCGGGGACGGGCTGGCTCGTGAGGTCGAGCCCGTAATCGAACGCGAAGGTGTCGACGGGGTCGAATTGGGTGTAGAAGGCCTCCCAGGCCTCGGCGTCCACCTCGCGGGCGAGCCCCGGGAGCTTGTCCGGCACCCTGACCCGGTCGACGATGTCGTGTTCGGCCGCCAGCTCGGCCTCCAGCTCGCGGGCGATGCGCCCGTCCTTCACGGTCCGGAGGTGGGCCGCGCGCTGGGCACCCTGCTCACGCAGTCGGGTCTCGAGCCGCCACGCGCGGGTGACACCCACCTTCCACAGCGCGGGAGCGAAGGCGGCGAGATAGATGGCGTGCTCCTCGACGCAGTCCATCTCGTCTTTGAGACACGTCCCCGTGCACTTCGCGCAGACCCACACCGACGAGTGCTGGTCGCAGTAGGGCGCCCGGTCGTGTTCGCACGCGCGATGGCCCGCGTCGGTGACGGTGCCCGCACACCGGCGGGAGCCGAGGCTGTACGAGAGCTCCCTCCCGGATTCGAGGGGTTCGTGGGTCACGTCGCCGTCGCTGGCGAGGTAGAGGGCGGGGTCCGGGGCGGCGTCGTAGCCGACGACTTGCACATCCGGGATAGGGCGTAGCGGTAAAAAGACGTGGCGCTCTGATGGTGTTTACTCGTCTGACTCGGATGTCTACTTTCGAGAGTCCTCTCTTGTTGTGCTACGGTAACTGCCAACACTACTTCGAAAGCCCCGACTTGCTTTTTGACTGCAGGAAACGGGTCCACCGACAACAGGTAGAAAGCCCCGACGCGCTGGGGTCGGTGCGCCCGCTGCGCTCCTCAGTCGCTAGCGCTCCCTGCGGTGCTTGTCGGTGCGCGCCTTCCCCCACCGCGTCGCCCCTTTCAATCCCACCCCGCGGTGAAATATCGGAGGGCCGACCTGCGGTGGCTGGCCGAACAGCCGACTCCCGATGGCCTGCCGAACAGCCAATTCGGGTGGACTGAAAGGGGCCGGGCGCTCGCGCCGGAGGAGAGTCGCCTGCGCGAGCCCTATCGCGTGCGCGGATATCTCGCGCAGCGACCGCGAGCGACCGGGGGCTTTCGAAACCCTGTTTGCGGACCCGTCACCTGCGGTACAAAGAGGAACTCCCCACACCGGGCTGCCAAATCCCGCCCGTAGAGATCAAGAGTTCCGTCCCATAGCGATTTGTGGGACGAACGCCAAGTGGTAGCATGCTTACCGGGTCACTCGATGTCACCGTCGGCGAGGGCGTCACCTTCCGGTTCACCGTGACCAACGCGGGCGACGATCCCGTGACGGTGACGTTCCGCGACAGCTGTCAGGCGGATTTCGTCGTCGTCGATCTCGACGGTGAGGAGGTGTGGCGCTTCTCCCGGGGTCGGCTGTTCACGCAGGTGATGCAGCCCGCGCGGTTCGAGCCGGGCGAGGAGGCCGTCTTCGAGGAGGCGTGGCCGGAGCCCGAGTCGGGCGATTACACCGCGATCGCGGAGCTGCGGGTCCAGGAGCGCGACGTGCGCGCGGAGACGCCGTTCTCGGTCTGACGCCGGGTCAGTGGGCGTGTTCGGGGATCAGCTCCCGGACGGCCTGCCGGACGGCGTCGTCGGAGGACTGCTCGGGCTCGTAGCCGAGCGCGGAGAGCTTCTCGATGGAGAGCCGCATCCGCGGCACGTCCCCGGTCCAGCCGCGGTCGCCGCCGGTGAAGGTGAACGTGGGGTCGAGCCCCATCTCCTCGGCGACGATCTCGCCGATTCGCGTCACCGACGTGGTCGTCCGGGTCCCCAGATTGTAGGTGTTCACGGGCTTGTCGGCGTGTTCGACGACGTGGCACATCGCCGCCACGCAGTCGTCGATATGCATGTACGACTTCTCCTGGCGGCCATCCCCCAGGATCTCGAGCTCATCCGGGGTGTGTGAGAGCTTGTCGATGAAGTCCGGGATCACGGCGCCGAGCTGGAGCCGCGGACCGACGATGTTGGCGAACCGGAAGTTCCAGACGGTGAAGTCGTGGCTGTGGGCGAACACGGAGAGGAGAGACTCCTCCGCGAGCTTCGACGCGCCGTAGATGGAGATGGGTTCGAGCGGGGCGTAGTCCTCGGGCGTGGGGCGCGGGGCCTCCCCGTACACCACGGAGGAGGAGGTGTACGCGATATGCGAGACACCCACGGCGTCCATCCGGTCGATGACGGCCTCGGTGATGGCGGTGTTGCCCCTGAACTGCCCGAGCTCGTCGCGGCTGGCGGATTTGTCCGCGGCGAGATGGAAGACGAGGTCCGTCGTGGGCGTGATGGCAGCCTCCGTCGTCGCGGGATCGGTGAGGTCACCTTCGACGACCTCGGCGTCGTCCGGTACCCACTCGCGGCGGCTGTTCCGGAAGTCGTCCACGACGACCACGTCGTTCTCCGCGACGAGGAACTCGGCGAGATGCGAGCCGACGAAGCCCGCGCCGCCAGTGATGCAGATGCGTTGACCGGTAAGGTCCATATTCCGAGGCTCTCGGGGTGTCGGAAAGTGCCTTCCGGTCCGGAAGGAAACCCCTTAGCCCGTCC
This sequence comes from Natronomonas sp. EA1, assembly GCF_051195035.1. Lineage (NCBI taxonomy): Archaea > Methanobacteriati > Methanobacteriota > Halobacteria > Halobacteriales > Natronomonadaceae > Natronomonas > Natronomonas sp. EA1. The sequence continues at coordinate 46,891 of NZ_JBNTJV010000002.1, read as the reverse complement.
GTCGCCCAGCGCGGGTATGCAGGGTGAACACGAACTCGCGGTCCTCCGGCTCTCCCACCGGCCGGGCCGCGACGAACGGATGACGACGCACGTCGGACTCACCGCGCGAGCGCTCGGCGCCGACCGGGTCTATTTCCCCGACAACGCCGGCCAGTCGCGCGACACCGTCGCCGACATCACCGCCCGCTTCGGCGGCCCCTTCGCGGTCGAGCTCACCGACTCCCCGAAGCAACTGGTGCGCGAGTGGGAGGGGCCCATCGTGCACCTCACGATGTACGGGCTCCCGATTCAGGACGTGGAAAGCGATATCCGTGCGGACCACGCCGAGGCCCCCCTCCTCGTCGTCGTCGGGGGTGAGAAGGTCCCGTTCGATGTCTACGAGTGGGCGGACTACAACGTCGGTGTGACGAACCAGCCCCACTCGGAGGTCGCGGGGCTCGCGGTGTTCTTGGACCGGCTGTTCGAAGGACAGGAGTTAGAGCAGGAGTGGCCCGACGCCGACCGGAAGGTGGTCCCGAAGGCGACGGGGAAGAAGGTCGTCGACCCGAGCGAGGAGTAGGGTCGCTGTTCGCCTACTCCCGCTGTCGATAGGTGTGGTCTGAACATCGATTGATTCCGCAGTGACCACAACGCCCATTAATTTCCCACTCGTAGTGGGAATATGGTCACGGTGGATTCGAAAGGTCGAATCGTCCTTCCGCGGGAGGTGAGAGAGCGTCTCGGCATCACACCCGGCATGGAGGTAGCGGTACACGAAGAGGGGGGGAAGGCGGTCGTCGAACCCGAAGACGACCCTGAACGGGTTATCGAGCGCATGGAGAATCTGATCGAGGAGACTGCCCCGAAACGGCGGGAAACAGCTCCACTCGACGAAGACCCCATCGCTCGGAAGCACAGAGATGCCGTTCGGCGCGGTGCGAACGAGCGCGACGATGAGTGATACCAACGGCCCGTATCTCTTCGATGTCGGGGTCATCGCCCTCGCACACACGGACGCCCCCGTCCGCGACGCGGCGCTTTCGTACGTCCGAGACGCGATCACCGGTGATATCGACGCTGTCGTCCCGTATCCTGCAGTGTTCGGTGCGCACACCGTCCTGACGACGTACTACGGGTTATCGAACGAGGACGCGTCTCGACTTTTACAGAACTTCATGGACGCACGACGAATCCACTGGTACGACGGCATACCCGAATCCGTCGTCAGGGACGGGCTCGCTCTGGCGAGCGACGCGAACGTCGGTGGCTGGGACGGCTACTACGCGCAGGTGGCTATCGAAGAAGGCGTGACCACGGTCTTGACTATCGACGACGACTTCGAGCGGTTCGATGCGTTCGAGACGGAGGTCATCCTCTCGCCCGAGGAGTTTCGCGAACTGAACCGGTTCCTCGGGGGTTGACGGTTACTCGCGGCCCTGCGGCCCGCGTCGTCACCGCTCGGCATTTCGGGACGCTCGCCTCGTTCACGTCTCGCGCGCTGCTCACGGTTCGTCTGCGGAGCTTTGCTCCGCATCCTCACCGTTCGCCATCTCGAGGTACTCGTGCTTGCTGACGCAAGCACTTCGCACCTCGCGCGCTCCGAATCTTTTAAACACGTACCGGCCGGATTTCCCCCTAATGGCTTTTGAGGAACTCCTTTCGGACCCTGTCATCCAGAAGTACCTCCACGAGCTGGTGGGGCCGACCGGGATGCCGGTCGCGGCCGCACCGCCGGATGGCGAGGTCACCGACGAGGAACTCGCCGAGGAACTGGGGCTGGAACTCAACGACGTGCGACGGGCGCTGTTCATTCTCTACGAGAACGACCTGGCGTCGTACCGCCGCCTGCGCGACGAGGACTCCGGCTGGCTCACCTATCTCTGGACGTTCGAGTACGACAACATCCCGGAGAAGCTGGAGTCGGAGATGCACCGCCTTTTGGACGCGCTGGAGGTCCGCCGCGAGTACGAACAGGACCACGAGTTCTACCTGTGTGAGCAGTGTTCCCTCCGGTTCGAGTTCGGTGAGGCGATGGACTTCGGCTTCCAGTGTCCCAACTGCGGCAATCAGCTGGTGGACATGGGCAACGACCGGCTCGTCGAGGCGATGGACGAACGCATCGACGAGCTCCGCGACGAACTGAACATCGTGCCGGAAGCCGAGGCGTAATGGTCGTCCTCGCTACCAAATGCTACATCGGGGGAGCGGCCCGCGAACGGGCACTCGACTCGCTCACGTCGCTCGTCGGCAACGAGCTCTCGGGGCTCGACGTCGAGTTCGACGTGGGGCTGCGCGACGACGACTTCCCGTCCGTGACGGTCACGGGCGAGGACGCGACGGTCGCCCGGAATCTCCTGCGCGAGGAGTGGGGGGCCATCACACCCCACCGCGAGGCCGGTGAAGTGTACGTCGGAACGCTCGAATCGTGGGACGACGACTTCCTCGTCCTCGATGCGGGCGAGCCGATCCGCATCCCGAAGGAGGAGCTCGGGCTCGGCTCCGGGACGGCCTCCCAGATCCGCAAACGGTTCGGGCTGGTCCAGCACATGCCCCTGCGGTTCGTACAGGGGGAGACGGGTGAGCCCTCCCGGCTGGCGGACGCCGAGCGCGACCGGCTCTACGACTGGACGCGCGGCACGGGTCGCGTGAACGTCAACAGCGCCACGCGCGCGGAGGTCCGGGCGACCGTCAACCGCGCGGGCCACGCGCAGGACATCGTCACCGTCGAGCGACTCGGTCTGCTCGAACAGAGCATCGTCTGCCGTGAGGGGACGGACCCGCCGGGCATCCTCGCGGACATCGGTCCGCATCTGCCGTCGGAACTGCTCTGCATTATTCCATGAAGAGATGGCTCCCGCTCGTCGCGCTCGCCCTCCTCGCGCTCACAGCGGGGTGTAGCTCCGTCCTCGGCCCCTCGCCCGCGAGCCCCGAGGAACTCGCGGCTGACGCGAACTACGACTGGGACACCGGGAGCGACGCCCACCTCGACGTCACGTCGGAGAACTACACTGCGGTCTACTCGGTGGCGAACCGCACCACGGGCTCGATGGAGGGGAACTACACCATCGAGTTCTACACCCGCGACACGCTCGGGACGGACGTCCCGCTCGATGTCCGGGCGCTGCAGTTCCAGTACGCGAACGGCACGCGGCTCGTGATGCGCGTCGAGGACGAGGAGGCTGTCTCGGCGTTCGTCTACCCGAACGGGACGACGGCGCCGGCCCCCGGCAAGCTCGCCGTCCGGAAGACGCGCCAGCGGACGATCGTCTCCATCCCGACGAACGAGTCCGGGCAGGTCGCCTTCACCACGCCGCGCAACGGGAAGCAGGTCGCCACCCCGACGTTCGTGAAGGGCTCGTACTCGGTGACGCTCCCCCCGAGCGCCCGGGTGAACTACCCGTTGCTCTCGCGGGTGACGCCGGACCCCAGTAGTTCCACGCTCGCCGACGACCGCGTCACCCTGCAGTGGGACTCGGTGACGACCAACGTGCTCATCGTCCGGTGGTATCTGGAGCGTGACCTGCTGCTGTTCGGTGGCATCGTCCTCGTCTTCGGGACCGCTGGGGTCGCCGGGGCGCTCTACTACTACCGCGAGATCAGCCGGACGGTCGCCAAGCGCGAGGAGGTGGGGGTCGACGTCGAGATAGAGGACGATGACCGCGGGCCGCCACCGGGGATGGGCTGATTTCCCCGACCGAGGGGGATGGGCTGATTAGGCTCCGCCCCGAATCGGTCTCCATGCGCGTCGCGCTCGTCACCGTCGGCGACGAACTGCTCGCCGGTGACACGGTCAACACGAACGCTGCCTGGCTCGGCTCCCGCCTCGACGAACGGGGCGTCACCGTCGAACGGGCCACCGTCGTCCCCGACAGGAAGGCGGACATCGCCCGCGTCGTCAACGAGTACCACGCGGAGTACGACGCCGTCATCGTCACCGGCGGGCTCGGCCCGACCCACGACGACCTGACGATGGAGGCGGTCGCCGCGGCGTTCGGTCGGGCGGTGGAGCCGAACGCGGAGGCGCTCGACTGGCTGGCGGAACACGGTGGCTACTCCAACGAGGACCTCGCGACGGGGACCGCCGAACTCCCCGTCGGCGCCACGCCGCTCCACAACGAGGTGGGCGTCGCCCCCGGCTGCCGGCTCGAATCGGTGTACGTCTTCCCGGGCGTCCCCGACGAGATGAAGGCGATGTTCGAGTCGGTCGCCGACGACTTCTCGGGGACGAAACGCCACGTCGAGTTCGTCGCCGTCGACGAACCGGAGAGCGCGCTCATCTCCCGGTTCGAGACGCTCCGGGAGCGGTTCGACGTGAAGGTGGGCTCGTACCCCGGCGAGAGCGTCCGGGTAAAACTCGAAAGCGAGGACGAGACGGCGGTCGCTGACGCGGCGGCGTGGCTGCGGGAGAACGCGACGCTCGTGTAGCGGTCCTATCGATACAGTTTCGCGAGCCACGCGGCCGTCACGAGGAGGCCGCCGATGAGCATGGCCCAGCCCGCGGTGTTGATGGCGATGGCGTCGACGCCCTGCTGGAGTGGAATCATGTGCATCCGTACCGCAGGGGCTCCCTTAGGTGATTCGTTCTCGGCCACCGGGCCGCTTTTCCCCCACCCGACCGAACCCCGCCCATGCGACGAATCGGGGTCGTGGTGAACCCCATCGCCGGAATGGGCGGTCGTGTCGGGCTGAAGGGCACGGACAACAAGGTGGAGGAGGCCCGCGCCCGCGGTGCGGAGCCGCGCGCCCCCGAGCGAGCCGTGGAGGCGCTCGCCCACCTGCGCGAGCAGGGGGAGGCGCTCGAACTCTACGCCTACGGCGGGGTCATGGGCGCGGACGAGGCGCGCGAGGCGGGGTTCGACCCGGTCGTGGTCGGGGAGCCGGGCGAGAGCACCTCACGCGAGGACACCCGCGAGGCGGTCCGACGGCTCGTGGACGCCGGGGTCGACCTCGTGCTGTTCGTCGGGGGGGACGGCACGGCCGTCGACGTGGCCGAGACGCTCGAAGAACTCGATACGGAGACCCCGATGCTCGGGGTCCCTGCGGGGGTCAAGGTCTACTCCTCCGTCTTCGCCGTCACCCCGCGTGCGGCGGGCCGGCTCGCCGTCTCCTTCGACCGGGTCGAGCGCCGGGAAGTGAACGACATCGACGAGGACGCGTTCAGAGGGGGAGATGTGAACACGGAGCTGAAGGCGCTGGCGAGGGTCCCTGTCGGGGAGGACCTGCAGTCCTCGAAACAGATCGGTGGCGGGACGGTCGAACAGCTCGCGGAGGCCGTCGCGGCCGACGTCGAGGACGGCGTGACGTACGTCCTCGGGCCGGGGTCGACGCTCGATGCGGTGAAGCGGGAACTCGGGTTCGACGGGACGCCGCTGGGCGTGGACGTGTGGCGCGACGGGGAGGTGCTCGTCCGTGACGCCACGGAGTCGGAGATCCTCGCCACCCTCGGGGAGCGGAACGTCATCGTCGTCTCCCCCATCGGGGGCCAGGGGTTCATCTTCGGACGCGGGAACCCCCAGATCTCCCCGCCCGTCATCCGCCAGTCGGAGGTCGAAGTGGTCGCCTCTCGCCGGAAACTGGACGACACCGGGACGCTCCGCGTGGACACCGGCGACCCCGAACTCGACGAGGACCTCCGCGGGTGGATCCGGGTCCGCGTCGGGAAGTTCGAGCGGCGGCTGTTGAAGGTCGCCTGAGCCCCCGCTGAACCCTTTCTTTCGGCTCCGTATGTTCACGTCGCCTAGAGGTATCGAAATATGGCATCGAATGTATAGTGAAGATTAAGGGCATAGGAACCCCAGAGAGGATATGGAAACCCGGAAAGTCCAGCGGCTGGGCCCTTCGACCCTCGCGATGACGCTCCCGGCGGAGTGGGCGAAGGCCCAGAACGTCGAGAAGGGGGACGAGGTCTCGCTCCGCATCGGGGGGAAGGGGACGCTCACCGTCATGCCCGAATCGGTCCAGCAGGAGGAGTCGGAGGCGATCATCCACGCGGACGAGCTCGAAGCCGACGCCGTCGAGCGCGCCATCCTCGCGCAGTACGTGCTCGGTCGCCGCGTCATCATGGTCGAGGTCGCGGAGGGTGGAACGCTCGACTCCACGACCATCAACGCCGTCTACAACGCCGAGACCCAGCTCATGGGGCTCGGCGTCATCGAGGAGACGCCAGAGCGCATCTCCATCCGGTGTTCGGTCGACCCCGAGGACTTCACGCTCGATAACCTGCTGCTTCGATTGGAGTCGACGGGCAGCACGATGCGCAACGAGGCCATCAAGGCGCTCGCACACGGCAATCCAGACCTCGCACAGCGCGCGCTCAACCGGGAGCGGCAGGCGAACAAGATCTTCGTCCTGCTCCTCCGACTCATCTTCACGGCCTACCAGAACCCGAATCTCGCCCGGGCCGTGGGGCTCGACTCGGGGTTCCCGCTCATCGGCTACCGCTCCATCGCGAAGAACCTGGAGCTCACGGCCGACAACGCGGAGGACATCGCCGAGATCGTCCTCGAGACGGAGGGCCACTCGCTGAACGTCGACCAGGCGACGATGCGGAAGATCCGCGAGTTCACCGACGACGTGAACGAGGTGACGGAGAAGGGGGTCACCTCCGCCGTGGAGCGGGACTACGACCTGGCCATCCAGACCCGACGGCTCTTCCGGGAGATCGAAGACCGCCAGCGGGAGATCCTCAACGACCTCCCGGAGATGCCGAACGAGGACCTCCTGCGCGTGCGTGAGGTGCTCGTCTCGCTCCAGCAGACCGCACAGTACGCGGTTCGGAACGCCGAGATCGCGACGAACCTCGCGCTCAACGAGGAGAGCGAGTACGTCTCGATCTCCTAGTCGGCCGCGGCCGCGGGGAGCTCACGCTCTCCGTCGGCATCTACCGCTTCGTTCTTCTCGACCGTCAGCGGGTTCCGGCAGGTCACCGAACAGTCGAACGCCGGGTGCTCCGCGAAGTGGCGAATCAGCATGTGCCGTCTGGAGCCCGTGATGCCGGTCCGGCTCACGTCCTCGGCGGAGAACGCACGCGGCAGGCGCTCGTAGAGCCGTTTCACCCGGTCGAAGGAGTCGAACACCTTCGCGTTGCCGGCCGAATCGGCCCCGCGTCTGGCGACGACGTAGCTGCCGTCCTCCCGATACTCGCCGCTGGTCCGGAAGAACTCCTTGCGTTCGACCAGCGCGTCGCCGATGGCACCCTGCAGCTCGCGCGCTGCGCGGCGCGACAGCTCGTGGGTCTCGCCAGCGATCGTCAGGAACACCGTTTCACCGTCCGCACTTACGCGTGTTTCATCACGCGTGGAGAACTCGATCAGGAGACTGGGTACTCCGTGTCATGTATCTCCCTCATATGAGCGAGATAACTAAAACGTATCGCCCTCCTGTGCCTGGATGGCAAGGAGGCCGCCGTCGTCGGTGGGCGTCGGTGTCGGGGTGGTCGACCCCCCGGAGCCGCCGGTGATGGGCGTGTCCGTGCCGACGAGTCCGCCGTCCTCGGTCGGCGTGGGCGTCGGGGTCGCCTCGGGGGTGGGCGTCGTCTCACCACTCGCGTCGGTGCTCCCCGAACTCGCCGCCTCGCCTTTGGTCCCGAAGATGTCCGTCTCGATGGTGCGCTCGTAGGTGAGCTGGTCGAGCGGGACGCGGATCGTGTTGCCCGTCGGGAGCCGGACGGTGGCGAAGAACTCGATGCGCAGCTGTGTCACCTGGTTCCGTTCGAGGTGGCTCACCCACCAGTCGTCGAGTTTGGAGTTGTCGATGGCCGCCGCGACCTGCATCGTCTCGGTGGTCCCGCCCTCGATGACGTACGGCTGGTCGGTCACCGCGCGGCCCACCTCGATGTCGTTCATGTAGATGACGGACTCCACCTCCGTGATGGTGTACGGCTGAGTCTGGGGGTTGTAGGCGACGAACTGCATGTCGATGGGCGTCTCCTGCTGGGTCACGGAGCCCCACTCCGCGCTCGTCTCGTTCACGTAGAGCATCGGGTTCGAGAAGACGGGCGAGGAGGGGCCGTTCACGGGGCGCGTCTCGTCGGAGTTGAACTGCGAGATGATGTCGGTCTGGACCTGCTGGCGCTGGCTCAGGTCGAACTGCCGGTTCCCGAGGATGGAGGTCCGTATCCGGGCGTCGACGGTGACGTTCGTGGTCTCCCCGTTGCGGACGTGGGTGACCCACCAGTCGGGGATCTTGGTGTTGTCCATCCGCGTCGAGAACTCGAGGGTGGTGTTCCCCGTCCCGATTGCGAGCCCCTCCTTCTGGCCGGCGGCCATGGAGACGTTGTTCATCTTGACGGTGTAGTTCACCGTCGTGTCACCCAGTCGGATACCGATGGGGTTCGGATTGTTCACGACGAGGTCGGTGTTCACCACCGTCGTCTGGTCGTCCACCGCGCCGAAACTGTTCTCGACGGCGACGACGCTCGGGACGCCGACGAGCCCGACGGCGAACGCCCCGCCGATGCTCGCGGCGAGCAGCCCGACGACGGTGACGGCGGCTTTCAGCTTCGTGCCGAACAACAGCGCACGGAGTGCCATTTGGTGGGGGAACACGACGGACGGACATATGGGTTCTGGCCTCGGCCGGGGGACGAAAACGCCGTCGCCACGAACGGGGGGCTTAAGTCACCGTCGCCGGAAGAGCGCGGTATGGAAACGGCTCCGGCTTCGGACAAGCGTATCGGCTTCAGTGTCCTGTTCGGCATCCTCGGCCTCCTCGGTGCGGTCGTGATGTACGTCGCGGCGATGGGTGGCGACCAGCTCGCCTCCGGCTGGGGGTTCGCCCTCGCGATGGCCGCGGGCGCGCTCGCGATCGCCGCACTCCACCTCTACGACTAGCCGTCTACGCCACACGTTCTGACTCTACAAATAGCGTTAAGAACCTCAAACCCCTACTTCGTGTATGGCCGACTTCAGCGACGAGGACGAACGCATCCTCTCGTACCTGCGCGATCAGGTGTCCGTCGGTGAGCAGTATTTCCGCGCGAAGAACATCGCCGACGCGATCGGGCTGACGGCGAAGCAGGTGGGCTCGCGACTCCCGCGACTCGCCGAGCGGTCCGATGACGTCGAGATCGAGAAGTGGGGCCGTGCACGCTCGACGACCTGGCGCGTTACGCCCGAATAAGCGTTCTTTTAGTCCCTCCCCGAGACGTTCCGCCATGACCGTACGGGTCGAGCGGACCTTCGAACTCGATGCACCACGGGCGGCCGTCTGGGCGTTTATTGCCGACCCGGAGAAGCGCGCCCGCCCCATCAGCGTCGTCTCGGACTTCGAGACGACCGGCGAGAACACGGCGACGTGGCACGTGAAGCTCCCGATCCCGCTCGTCGACCGCACCATCGCCATCGACACCGAGGAGACCGACCGCGAGGAGGAGGAGTACGTCCGGTTCGTCGGCCGGTCGAAGGTGATGCGCGTGATGGGCGAACACGAGCTCTCCGAGTCGGGCGGGAAGACGCTGCTCACGAACCGGTTCGTCGTCGACGGGCGGGTCCCCGGGGTAGAGTCGTTCTTCAAACGCAACCTCGATGGGGAACTGGACAACCTCGAGGCCGCGTTGCGCGAGGAACTCGGGCTCTGACCCGGCGGACGGGCGTCGAGTGGTCCCGCGCGCCGCGAGGGCCGAATCCGTCGCGCACCCCCCGACTGAACACCCACGTTCACCGTCTCTAGAGGGCAAGACTTTATACCCTATACCGGAGTAGCCCTAGTTGCCGAAACGACGCTTTTCTCGTCGTGACGGCGAAAAATGCCCACCGCATTTACCGAGGAAGCCCGGTCCTCGGTTCCCCCCACCTCTCCCCCCCTTCGCCACCGCTTCGAACCGACCCGCGGAGCGACCGCTTCGGACGGGAAGCCTGATATACCATCTCACCCAACATTCTGGGCGTGACCCACGATAGCACACGACGAGCTCTCCTTCGGGTCGGGGGCCTCACGCTCGCCGCCGGGCTGGCGGGGTGTCTCGGTGGCGGTGGTGGCGGGGGGAGCGACCCGGCGACGGAGACGGCGGAACCCGAACAGCAACAGGAGGTGGCGGCCGACTACGAGGTCGTCGTCGGCCCCGGCGGTGCCCTCGTCTTCGACCCCGCGGAGCTCCAGGTGGAGGTGGGGGCGACGGTGAAGTGGACGTGGGCCTCCGGCGGGCACAGCGTCACGCTCGACAGTCGGCCGAACGACAGCGACTGGCGCGGCACGGGGCTCTACACCCACGAGGAGGGGTACGTCATGACGAACACCTTCGACACCGCCGGAGTCTACGAGTATTACTGCAACCCCCACCGCGCCTCGGGGATGAGCGGGACGCTCGTCGTCGGGGACGAGACGCCGACCGAAGGGGATGCCACGCCGACAGCCACGCCGACCCCCACGGAGGACGACGGGGCCGGCGGCGGTGGCGGCGGTGGCGCCTACTGACCGGCCTTCTCGATCTCGCCTTTCACGCTCGCGCTGTCGAAGTCGTGGTCCGGGCGGAGGTTGACGAAATCCAAAAAATCACGCGCTTCGAGGAGGACCTCCACGTCGTAGGCGTCGAGCGCGGCGGCGACGGCACGCGCGGCGCCGATGTGTGGGGCCAGCGCGCCGAGCGCGCACGCGATGTCGTACGCCCGGGCGTCCGCGATGGCGGCCTCGCGCACGCTCGTCGCGTCGATGAAGTAGAGCTCCCCGCCCGAGACGAGCACGTTCTCCTCGCGGAAGTCGCCGTGGGCGAGGCCGTTGTCGTGCATGGTCGCGAGCCGGGTGAACAGCGTGGGAGCGAGCTTCGTGACCTCCTCGGCGTCGAGCTCGTCGAGGGTGCGGAAGTCGGGGAGGTACTCGAGGACGAGCACGCCGAGCCCGTCGTGCTCGAACGCCTCGACGGGGGCGGGGGCGTTCACCCCGAGCGAGCGCATCGTGCGGGTCGCTTCGAGTTCGTGTTTCGCCATCTCGTAGGGGGTCCCGAAGTGCTCGAAGAACCCCGGGGTACCGGAGGTGAACGCGCCGAGGTTCCGGCCCGTCGTCAGCAGGGCGTGGACGAAGGAGTTCTGCTCGGAGATGACCTTCACGAACCACTGCTCGTTGACGACGAAGGGGGTCGACAGCCAGTTGTCCGCCTCGAGGAAGGTGACGTGGACGGGTTCCTCGTCGTAGCGCTCGCCCAGCTCGCGAGCGATCGCTTCGAGGGTCGGCCAGGGGACACGGCCGCGCAGGAACCGCCGGAATGCCATTACTGCAATCGAGGCCGGGGAGCCGTATATGCCTTCCCCGCGACCCGTCGGTGGCTTTATCTTCTCCCCATCGAAAATTTTGCCATGGATTTCGACCTCCCTGCTGAGCACCGGATGATCCGCGACATGGTGCGCGATTTCTGTGAGGAGGAGATCGCTCCCATCGCACAGGAGATCGAGAACGAACACCGGTACCCGGCGGAGATCTTCGACCAGCTCGCGGAGCTGGATCTCATGGGCGTCCCCGTCCCCGAGGAGTACGGGGGTGCCGGCGGCGACTACCTCATGTACGCCCTCGTCGCCGAGGAGCTCGGTCGCGTCTCCGGCTCCATCGGCCTCTCGTACGTCGCCCACACCTCGCTGGCCTCGATGCCCATCTACAAGTTCGGGACCGAGGCCCAGAAGGAGCGCTGGCTGACGCCGCTCGCCTCCGGCGAGTACATCGGCGCGTGGGCGCTCACCGAACCCGGCTCCGGTTCCGACGCCTCCGACATGGACACGATGGCCGTCAAAGAGGGGGACGAGTACGTCATCAACGGCACGAAACAGTTCATCACGAACGCCTCGGAGGCCGGGAGCATCCTCGTGAAGGCCGTCACCGACCCCGGCGAGGGGTACGACGGCATCTCCACGTTCATCGTCGACCCGCGGAACGACGACGGGTTCGAGGTCACCACGCTCTGGGACAAGATGGGCCTGAACGCCTCGCCCACGTGTGAGATCCAGTTCGACGACCTCCGTATTCCCGAAGAGCGCCTGCTCGGCGAGGAGGGCGAGGGGTGGACCCAGACGATGAAGACGCTCAACGGCGGGCGCATCTCCATCGCCGCGCTGTCGACCGGGCTCGCGCAGGGTGCCTTCGAGGCCGCACGCGACTACTCGAAACAGCGCGAGCAGTTCGGCAAGCCCATCTCGAAGTTCGACGCCATCCGCGACAAGATCGTGGACATGGACCGCAAGATCGAGCGGGCGCGCCTGCTCACCCACAAGTCCGCCGTCGAGTACGACGACGGGCGTGACGTGACGCGCATCTCCTCGCTCGCCAAGCTCGACGCCTCCGAGATCTCCCGCGAGGTCGCGGAGGACGCCGTGCAGGTGCTCGGCGGCTACGGCTACACCGAGGACTTCGCCCCCCAGCGGTTCTACCGCGACGCGAAGCTCATGGAGATCGGGGAGGGGACCTCCGAGATCCAGCATCTCGTGCTGGGTCGGGAACTCGGGCTCTAACGGGTAAACGACACCACCAAGTCGGGGGCGCGCTGTCTCCCGGTATGGGCACGCCACTCGATTCTCGCGAGGACCAGGTCGTCGAGGTGCTCGACCGCCTGTACGAGGAGTATCCGGACCCGACCATCTCGCTCGACTTTTCTAATCGGCTCGAACTGCTCTTCGCCGTCGTCCTCTCCGCACAGTGCACGGACGAGCGCGTGAACGAGGTCACCGCCGAGCTGTTCGAGAAATACCGGACACCGGAGGACTACGCGACCGCCTCGGAGGAACAGCTCGCGGAGGACATCTACGGCATCACCTTCCACAACAGCAAGGCCTCCTACCTCAAGGAGTCGGCCCAGATACTCATCGACGAACACGACGGGGAGGTGCCGGACACCATGGCCGCGCTCACGGACCTGCCCGGCGTGGGCCGGAAGACGGCGAACGTGGTGCTCCAGCACGGCCACGATTTGACCGAAGGAATCGTCGTGGACACCCACGTCCGGCGCATCTCTCGCAGATTGGGGCTGACGGAGGAGGAGACTCCTGGGAAGATCGAACGGGACCTGATGACCATCGTCCCGGAGGAGGATTGGAAGGAGTACACCCACCTGCTCATCGAGCACGGGCGGGCGACCTGCACGGCGCGGAACCCCGACTGCTCGGACTGCGTGTTAGAGGACATCTGCCCCTCCTCGAAGCTCGACCACGAGGTCGACCTCGCGAGCGGCGAGGCGTGGTGAACTTATAAGAGATACTTTATCACGTATCTGGAAAGTCCCGTGAGCCACGCGAGAATCCAGAAGAACGTGTAGCCGAAGACGCCGATGCGGAGGCGGCGCCGCCAGAAACGCATGTTCTCGTCGCCGATCTCATCGAGCAGGACGTCCTCGTCGTAGTCGTGATACAGGTCGTGTTCCCACTTCGCCTTGAAGATGCGGACGATGCCCGTCCCCCCGAACAGGAGGAAGGCGTAGGCCTGCACGCCGAGGAAGGCGTGGAGGACGGCGTACCCCCCGAGCTGGTCGAACAGCCGGGGGGCCATCCAGAACACGAGGGGGACGGTCGTGAGGGTGAGGCCGGTGAGGACGAACTTCAGGTGGTACGTGAGCACCCTCCACGTCACGGCCTCGGCGTCGATCATGATCCACGCGCCGTAGAGGAAACAGGGGAGGGCGAGCGTGAGCGCGACCGCGACGACGGTCGCCACGACGGCGTCCGGGAGGCCGAACATTGCCCGCTCGTAGGGAGTGAGCCGGCATTAGGGTGCCGAAAGCGGGCGCTCCGGAAACGGTTTACCGAAGCCGTTCCAAGGGAACGCGATGGCGGATTCCCGGTCCGAGCCAGCGACGGACGACGACGAGGCGGAGCCCTCGACGGAGGAACTCCGCGAGGAGGCCGAGCGGGAGCTCTCCACCGAGGAGCTCCGCAAGCAGGTCGAGGAGAAATACGACTTCGAGAACTTCCGGCCCGAGGACATGGAGCGGATGACGCTGGAGGAGTGGGAGGCCGTCTTCGACCCCGAGACGTGGATCACGGGGACGGAACTGCTCGATAGACTGGAAGCCGACCTCAAGACCCGCATCCGCAACCGTGACGTGTTCGCCCGCATCGAACGCCACGAGAACCCCGAACGGCTGGTGGCGTACTCCGACGAGGGGTACGCCATCGTCTACGGGGACGGCAGCGTCGAGGGGCAGGGGACGGTGCTTCGGGACGTGAAACCCTCCGTGGCGCTGTGCTCGATGGACGACTACGACGTCCCGCCGATGCCGGAGGGCGACCTCCTCCCGAAGCCGATGGAGGTCCCCGAGGGGAGCGGGGAGTTCGGCAACCTGATGCTCCAGATCATCGCGGGGATGCAGGTCATCGCGGGGCTCGTCCTCGCCGGTGGCGCCCTGCTGACCCAGGAGCTGGGGCTCATCGCCGGCGTCGCCGGCGTCGGGTTCCTCTTCATCGGCGTCCTGCTCTTCACGACCGTCGCGAACGCCCGACTCTCCGATACGTTCCGGGCGGAGGAGTACCGCAATCGGCTCCGTGCGATCGGTATCGACTCGGACGAACGGCCGGCGTTCCTCCCGGAGTTCGAAGCCGAGGGGGAGCTCACCACGGAGGATGAGTGACCACCGAATGACCACTCGCCCGGCCGCTCTCGCGCGTGGCCACCCGGCCGGACGCGCCCCCGTGCGCGAGGCCATCGACGCGGGGCGAGACGGCCGAATCGCGGGAAAACCCCGGCGTCCGCGCCGTGTTCGGTGGGTTTATACGCGAACAATCCCGAGTCACGCATGTCCATGAATAGACGGGACTTTCTGCGGTCTGCCGGTGGCGTGACAGCCGCCGCCGGTGCCGTTGCCGCCTCCGGCACGGCCGCAGCACAGGAGGAGAAGACCGTCGTGGTCGGTCCCGGTGGCAGCCTCGTGTTCGACCCCGCAACGGTGTACGTCGCCAAAGGCGGCACCGTCACCTGGGAGTGGGACTCCGACGACCACAACATCGTCGTCGACTCCCAGCCCGAGGGTGCTGGCTGGGAAGGCACGGAGGGTGACGCCGCGACGCTGTACGACACCGGTCACACGTACTCCCACACGTTCGAGACGCTGGGCGAGTACTCGTACTACTGTGCCCCGCACCAGAGCGCGGGCATGGTGGGGAAAGTCGTCGTGAACGAGACCGGGCAGGCCCCGACGCCGGCCGGCGGTGGCGAGGTCGACCCCGAGCACATGGGGGTGCCGATTCAGGCGCACTTCGTCGGAATCGCGACCATCCTCGCCATCTTCGTCTCGCTGGTGTTCACGTTCTTCCAGCTGAAGTACGGTGAGTCGCCCCACGCCAGCGGAGGGAACCGATAATGAGCTCCGGCAACAACACCTACGGTGACATCCACCGGTACGAGCCAGCCCGCGAATCGACCGCGGCGGCCATCGCTATCGTGCTACTCACCGTCGTCGAGGTGCTGTTCATCGGCCTGTTCACCTACGGCCTGCTCTCCGGCTGGGGCTTCTCCGAGTTCGGGAACATGTTCCTCGGCGGCGTACTCGCGGTCATCTTCATCGACCTCGCGTTCATCATGCTGCTCTACCGGAAGGAGTTCCTCCCGGACGTGATGATCGTGAAGAAGCGCCGTCGCAAGTGGGAGGACCTCTACATCCGCGAGGAGGACGTCGACGGGACGACCCTCGGCGGTGACGCGGTCGAGAGCCTCAAACGCGCGATCTACCCATACTACAAGCGATAACAATGTCAGCAGACGATAAATATCCGACCGAATCCGGCCGCCGACGCTTCGTCAAGGGCGTCGTCGGCTCCGCCACGCTCGCCAGCGTGGGGACGGGGGCCGCCGCCACCATCGGCACGGCCACGTCCTCGACCGGCGCGGGTGGCGGTATCACGCAGTACGTCGGCATCGAGAACACGGACGGTCCCGCGCCGCGCGGGATGCCCATCATCCCCCTCGAGATCGACTCCGAGGGCTTTTTGAAGGGCATCTGGCCCGACGTCGAGGAGGTCACGGAGGGCGGCCGTACGATACAGGTCGCCAAGATGGAACTCGGCGGGGAGACCTACTCCTCGCAGTGGTTCCAGTACTGTGGTGTCCAGACCTATCCGGGCATTCGTCCCGGTGCGGACCAGGACAACTTCTTCCGGGTCGCGTCCGGTGCCGGGAACACCTACGCCTGGATGCAGGACCTCGAAGCCGGCGAAAAGCTCCACCTCGATATGTTCTCGAACTACGAGGAGTGGGGCAACGGCATCGGGAAAGCGGGTATCGGGAAGCCCGCGATGGCCAGTTGGCGCTCCGTCGACGTGGAGCCGCAGTCGACGATTCCGGTTCAGGTCGTCCGGTCGACCAGGATCGAACAGCTCGCCCAGGAGGACGAGTTCATCAACGCGGCGACCGCCGAGGGCTGTATCGCGTGGCTCGACAAGTGTACCCACTTCTGCTGTGTCCCCGGCTTCAAGGCCTACCAGGACTCGGCGAAGTTCGGTGCGGCCAACGAGGTGTACTGTCAGTGCCACCAGTCGGTGTACGACCCCTTTAGCCCCGTGAGGAAATCGTTCGTGGCCCTGCCGCGGCCGGAGGAGTAACCCATGAGTCTAGAACGCAAAGACGAACTCGACCACGACGGCTGGATGCGTGAGAAGGACCTCACTCCCGTCGAGGTCACCTACCTCACCGTCCTGATGTGGCTCGACAAGCGTCTCCGCATCGTTGACTACCTCGAACTGCTCGAGGACCTGTACTACAAGGTCAACATGCAGATGCCGAAGAGCCACACGGAACAGTACAACCTCGACAACAAGTTCTGGTACTGGTACCCCCTCTACGCGCTGGGGTCGTTCAGTACCATCGCGTACGTCGTCGCCGCCATCTCCGGGGCGATGCTGGGCTTCTACTACAGCCCCGCGACCACCGGTGACCCGTCGACGGCGTACAACTCCATCACCTTCATCATGACCGACTTGCGGCTCGGCTTCTTCCTCCGGAGCCTCCACCGCTGGGCGGCGCAGGTGATGGTCGCCGCGGTGTTCCTGCACATGCTCCGTGTCTACTTCACGGGGTCGTACAAGGAGCCGCGCGAACTCAACTGGATCATCGGCATCGTGCTCATCTCGCTGACGATGGTGTTCGGGTACACCGGCTACCTCCTGCCGTGGGACCAGCTCGCCTTCTGGGCGGGCCAGATCGGCGTCGAGATGAGCCTCTCAATCCCGCTCGCCGGTGAGTGGGCTGCACAGCTGTTGTTCGGCGGGTTCACCCTGAGCCAGAGCACGTTACAGCGGATGTACATCCTACACGTGTTCTTCCTGCCGTTCATCACGACCACCCTCATCGCCATCCACATCGGTATCGTGTGGATGCAGGGGATCGCGGAGCCGCACTAGTATCATGAGCGACGACACCAACTCCGAAGAGATCGTCACGGACGGCACGGGTATCGTGCCCCCGGACGACGAGACCCCGACGTGGCTGGAGCGGAAACAGCGCACGGAAGGGCTCTCACGGCTGACGTACGAGTACTTCGAACGGGCTCGGCGTGAGGACCAGGACCTCCGCATCGAGTCGGACTACGTCGAACGCGACGTGCTCGCGTTCCCGGCGTGGCCACACGAGATGATCCGCAACCTCGCGTTGACGAGCTTCTTCGTGGGGATGATCATCTTCCTGTCGGCGTCGATGCCGCCACACATCGGCCCGCCGGCGAACCCGTCACAGACGCCCGCCATCATCCTGCCCGACTGGTATCTCTACTGGTCGTTCGGGCTGCTCAAGCTCGGGCCGCTGAACCCGTCGCTGTCCATCCTCGGTGGACAGAAGCTGATGGCCGACCGGACGTACGGTGTGCTGGCGAACCTCGTGGTCGTCGGCTTCATCGCCATCGTGCCGTTCCTCAACAAGGGGTCGGCGCGGCGACCCGTCGAGCAGCCGTTCTGGGGCGCAGTGGGTGTCTTCGGCGTCATCTTCGCCATCACTATCAGTGCGCTCGCGGTCAAGAACCTCGTGCCGATGGACTCGCACCTGCTGTTCGACCTGGCGTTCCTGCTGCCGTTCGTGGGCGGGTTCATCAGCTACGCGGTGTTCAAGTCCATGCGCGAGGGGTACATGTTCGAGCTGAACCGCCGGTACTACCGGCTGCGTCCGCCGAAGTGAAGTAGGCACCACCCCTCTCTTCTCTCATGTCAGAATCGGGTCCGAGCGGCCGCGATGTCGAGGTGCCCCTCGAGGTGTACAAGGCCGTCACCGTCTTCTCCACCCTGTTCGCCGTCGTGATGGTCGTCCTCGGGTTTATCCTCCTCGACAGCGCGACCCAGCGCGCGACCGCCGCGGTCGACGACATCAACGTCGTCCTCGCCGTCGCGGGGCTCGCGGCCATCGCGGTCGGGGCCGGCACCTACGCCTTTTCGACCCGGTTCCGTGCTCAGGGAATGGGAAAGCCTAAAGATGGCGCTGACTAACCGTCGGGTAATGGCTGACGAATTCGCGAAGGGGTTCGGTATCCTCGTGACGGCGGGCCTCGGTTGGATGACGCTCGCGGGCTGGTACAACACGCCCAGTTTCGAGAGCCTCCAGCAGCTCATCGCGCCCGACCCGACGCAGGGACTCACCGTGTACGACCAGCTTGCGATCATCCTCAAGGACGCGCTGTTCTGGTTCGCCATCCTCGGTGCGCTCACGTTCTGGGTCATCATCCCGGCGTTCAAGGAGTTCCAGCAGTGGCGCGCCGGCAAGCCCGACCACCCCGAGTAATCCCGCAGTCTTTTCCCTTCCCCCCGCGCAGTTTGCCACGATGAGTGAGCTCTCGGGCGAAACGCGGCTCGCCGTCGTGGGACCGACGCCCCTCGCGGAGGCCATCGAGGTCGCTGGTGGCGTCCCCGTCGACGAGACCGACGCCGCCGACGCCATCGTCGCCGTTGGACCCACGGCCATCTCCGAGCTCGCGGCGGACCCCCCCGCGAAGCCGGTGGTCCCCGTGGACGCGGGTCGCGGGCTCCCCTCCGTTCCCGGTGTCGACGCCACGGACGCCATCGCCGCGTTCCTCGCGGGTGACTGGTCCCCCGTCACCCACCCGCTTCTCACGGTCGACTCGTCGCTCGGCACCCACACCGCGCTCTCGGATACGATGCTCGTCACCGAACAGCCCGCGCGCATCTCGGAGTACGCCATCCACTCCCGCGGCGAGCGGGTCGCGCGCTTCCGCGCGGACGGAGTCGTCGTCGCCACCCCCGTCGGGAGCCACGGCTACGCCCGTACTGCCGGTGGCCCCGTCGTCGCGCCGGATACGGGGCTCGCCGTCGTCCCCATCTCGCCGTTCGCGACCGACGCGGACGACTGGGTGCTCCCCGCGAAGGACCTCGAACTCCGGGTCGAACGCGACGAGGCCGCCGTCGAACTCCTCGTCGACGACCGCCGCCTCGGGAGTATCGACACCGCGACGCCCGTCACGCTCGCGACCGAGGAGGAGTTGACGTTCGTCAGCACCGAGTTCGCGACCGGGTTCTTCGAGTAGGTGGGGCGGCTCCCGGCGGTCGGGGGTGGTCCATAGCGCGATTGGAAACACCCCGAGGACTAGCGTCCTCGTGAGCTTCCAACTCGCCTGACGGCGCGATTGGAAACACCTTAATGGGTGACGAACCGATGCCCAGATATGGAACCGTCCGTGTCGCTGTTCGGACCTGTCGACGCGATTCTCGCGCCGTACATCGGATACGTGCTGTTGGGACTGCTCCTCGCGAACATCGTCGCTCGCGGGATCGAATTCAACCAGATCAAATCGCAGGCCGCGGAGGGTGGGGCCGAGGCCATCACCCGACACCCGCTGCGCGTCGCGACGAGCTTCCTGCTCGTCGTGGGGACGTTCTACTACATGACCGTCCACCAGCACGGCGGCGTCGTGTTCGGGACGCTCGTGCTCGCCATCTTCATCTCTGATCTCTTCGAGTTCGAGTCCCGAAAGGTGGAGGCACGGCGTGAGATCGACATCGAGCGCCCCAAGAGCGCCATCGCGGCCTCCCTGCTCGCGCTTTTGTACATCCTCTATCAGACCCTGTTCTTCGTCATCGCGCCGGTCTGGAACAGCATCATCTAAAACGGCCAGTCTCCCGTTATCTTCATCCCTTCCGCGAGGTCTTCCTGCTCTAACCGCTCGACGAGCTCCGCTTCGTCCTTGCGCTCCAGCTCCGTCTCCCTACTCGCGAGCGCCACGGCCAGCTCCGTGAGGAGGACGGCCTGTTCCCGCAGATCCCGTTTCTCGAGTTTGTCGAGGGTGTCCGCGCGCGTGTGGCCCCAGCCGCGGCCCTCCGCGCCGGTCTCGGCGTAGACGTGGATACCGGGGGTGCCGTGAACGACGAACGGCCAGTGGTCCGAGTGGGGGCCGAGCTGTGGGTTCACCTCCATCGGGTGGCCCATGCGGTCACCGACGGTCTCGACGGCGGCTCGGAGCCCCGCGAACCCGTGGGTGTAGAAGGTCAGGTTGCGCCCCTGGACGACCCCGTCGTTGTTGAGGACGGCCTTTATCGTCGACTGGTCCACCTGCTCGGCGAGATACTCGGAGCCGAGAAGCCCCACCTCCTCCGCACCGAAGCAGACGAACTCCACCTTGGTCTCCAGCTCCGCCTCGCGGGCGGCGAGCGCCCGCGCGAGTTCGACCACCATCGCCGTGCCTGCGCCGTTGTCCATCGCCCCCTCCGCGATGTCGTGGGCGTCGACGTGGCTCGTGACGAGGACGCGTTCGTCGGTGTCGGGACCGAGTTCGGCGTGGACGTTCTGGGAGGTGGCCTGTGGCGTCTCGCAGTCCACCTGTACGGTGAGTTCCTCGCCCTCGAACCGGCGGGCGAGGGTGCTGCCGACCTCCTTGGAGACGCCGACGGCGGGAATCTCGCCGATGGGTGCCTCCGCGGTGCCGACGCTCCCCGTCGGCGCGAGACAGCCCTCGATGTGGTTCCGGAAGACGAACCCCGCGGCGCCGGCCTCGACGGCGTGGTAGTACTTCTCGCGCCGGTGGATGAGCCGGCCGTACCACGAGGGGACGTTCGAGGCGACCATGACGATCTTCCCCTCGAGGTCGGCCTCGAAGTCCTCGGGCAGACCGTAGCCGAGGTCGACGAACGCACCGGTCGCCTCGCCCGCGGGCGAGCGCGGGAGGGCGAGACACTCGTGGTCGCCGTCGGCTTCGATACTGGAGGCACCGCGCTCCCACCCCTGGATGTCGAACTCTCGGAGGTGGGCGTTGCGCGCGTGGTCGGCGAGCACGTCGCGTGTGGCCTCTGCTGCGGCGCGTTCTCCGTCGCTGCCGGCCATGCGGTTCCACTCGACGAGCGACTCCAGATGTGACCACCCGGTATCGGAGGTGAACGTCTCGGCGATCCAGTGCATACCCGACCCGCGCCCGCCGCGCGGATAGTGATTTCGTCCCGTGGTGTCGCGCCGCATCGGGCCCGCACCGCGCAAGGGTTTTATCCCGGCCACGCAAGCGACGGAACATGCGCGAGGTACTCGAGGAGTGGCGGCCGGTCATCGACGACGCAATCGCCGACCTCCTCCCACGGGAGATCACCGAGGCGTACCTCGCGGAGTTCTTCGGTGCCCCCGCCTACGCCTACGACCCCGTCTCGATCCAGGAGGGGCTCGCGGACCCGCTGTGGAACCTCCTCGACAGAGGTGGGAAGCGGTGGCGAGCCGTCGTCTTCCTGCTGCTGGTCGAGGGGTTCGGTGAGGACCCACACGGCTACCTGCCGTACGCCTGCATCCCGGAGATCCTCCACAACGGGACCATCATCGTCGACGACGTGGAGGACTCGGCGTCGATGCGCCGGGGAGAGGAGGCGCTCCACCACCAGTTCGGCACGGACATCGCGCTCAACGCGGGGAACGCGATGTACTTCCTCCCGCTGAAGGTCATCACCCGCGACCCCGCGAATCTGCCTCCCGAGACGCGACTCGCGGCCTACGAGATGCTCACCCACGAACTCAACCGGACGCATCTCGGGCAGGGGATGGACATCCAGTGGCACAACGAACGCGAAATCCGGGTCGACGAGGACGCCTATCTGGAGATGTGTGCGTGCAAGACGGGCTGTCTCGGCCGCATCGTCGCCCGGCTCGCCGCCATCGTCACGGGCAACGAGTCGGAAGAGGCGACCGTCGCCGACTACGCCCAGTCGATGTCCATCGCCTTCCAGATCGCCGACGACATCCTCGACGTGGAACACGCGATGGACCACGGCGGCGCGTTCGGGAAGGGGATCGGGAACGACATCCGCGAGGGGAAGAAGACGCTCATGGCCATCCACGCCGCGGAACACGCCGACCCGGCGTCGGTCGCGCGGCTGGAGGAGCTTTTGTGGGCCGAGGAGAACACCGACGACGAGGTGCTGGAGGCCATCGACATCATGCGGGAGGCCGGCTCGGTCGAGTACGCTCGCGAGGTCGCCCTGGGGCTGGCACAGGACGCCCGCGACTACCTCGGCGAGGCCGACCTCGACCCGGAGACCGCCGACACGCTCGCGGCGTTCACGCGGTTCGTCGTCGACCGGAACGTCTAACGGTTAAGTCGCCGCCTCCCCGAAGCGGGGTATGGACCCCGCCGACTTCGAGTTCGATTTCGACTTACTCAGGGAGCTGACAGAGACCAGCGGCGTCCCCGGCTACGAACAGCGTGTTCGGGACGTCCTTCGCCGGGAGTTCGACAGCCACGCCGACGCCATCACGACCGACGCGATGGGGAACCTCGTCGCGACCATCGAGGGGGCGTCGGACTACTCGGTCGTCGTCGCCGCCCACATGGACGAGATCGGGTTCATGGTGAAACACGTCACCGACGCGGGCTTTCTCAAACTCGAACCGCTCGGGGGGTGGGACCCGCGCATCCTCCGCGCTCAGCGCGTCACGGTCCACACCGACGACGGCGACCTCCCGGGCGTCATCGGCTCCTCCCCGCCGCACACGCTGGACGACGAGGAGCTGTCGAAGAAGCCCGAAATCGAGGACGCGTATATCGACCTTGGGCTCCCCAGTGAGGCGGTCGACGAGCGGGTCGCGGTGGGTGACCTCGTGACGATGGACCAGGAGACCGAAATCGTCGGGGAGCACGTCTCCGGGAAGTCGGTCGACAACCGGGTGTCGGTGTTCGCGCTCGTGGAGGTCGCCCGGCGGCTCGACACCCCACCCGTCACCGTCCACCTCGCGGCGACGACACAGGAGGAGGTCGGGCTTCGGGGTGCGGAAGCGCTCGGCGCGGACTCCGATGCGGACCTCGCCATCTCGCTCGACACGACCATCGCGAACGACGTTCCGGGCTTCGACAGCGAGAACGCCGTCACCCGGCTCGGCGAGGGTGCGGGTATCAAACTCAAAGACGGCGGGGTCATCACGAACCGGAAGGTGAACAGACGGCTCGAGCGCGTGGCGACCGCCGAGGAGATCCCCGTCCAGCGGGAGATCATGGTCGCCGGGCGCACCGACACCGCGAACCTCCAGCGCGCCGGGGGTGCGCGGCCCGCTGGCGCCATCTCCTTCCCGACGCGGTATCTCCACACGCCGGTCGAGGCCGTCCACTACCGGGACGTGGAGGCCTGTCTCGACCTGCTCGTCGCGTTCCTCGAGTCGGAGACGGGAGAGAACGACTACACGCTGTAGGGTTCGCGGAGCGTCCTGCGTCTCGCAAAGCGTCCTGCGTCTCGCAAAGCGTCCTACGTCTCGCAAAGCGTCCTACGTCTCGCAAAGCGTCACGGTCGAAAGAGGGGCGTCCGTGACACCCACGCCGTAGCCGGGGACGGTCTCGCTCCCGACGACCCACTCGGCATCGGCGGGAACCTCGGCCTCCACGGGGTCGCCCCCGAAGTTCAGGACCCAGGTCAGGTCGCCGCGGCGGGCCACCCGGACCGTCGGGGGGAGCCGGTCGGTCCGGTCGACCTCCGCGCGGTCGAGGAGGTCGGTGACGACGGCGTCCGCGAGGTCGTCTCCGGGCTGGACGCCGCAGTAGGCCACGTCCCCCTCGCCGACCGCGTGTTCGAGCAGGGCGGGCTTGCCGGCCGCAGTTCCCGTCTCGTGTTCGCCGGTGACTCTCGCCTCGTCGGGGACGAGCCACTCCCCCCAGATTTCGTACTCGTAGCGCTCCCCGCGGTAGCTGAGTTTGGTCTCCAGCGACGCCGGGAGGCTCTCGTGCTGGTCGACGTGCCCCCCGACGAGGTCGGTGAGCGGCCCGGGGGCCAGCGCCGGCTGGAGGCGGTTCCCGGGGAGTTTGTAGCCCGAGCGGGGGCCGACCAGGAGCTGGCCGCCGTCGGCGACGTACTCGGTCAGTCGGTCGGCGAGCGTCTCGTCGACGAGATGGAGCGTCGGGGCGACGACGGCGGCGTACTCCCCGAGGTCGGCCGTGGGGTCGACCACGTCGACCTGCACACCCCGGCCGCGAAGCGCCCGGTAGAACGCGCCGGCGAGCCACCAGTAGTCGAAGTCGGGGGAATGGGGCTGCTCCGACAGCGCCCAGAGGTCGTCGTAGCTGAAACAGAGCGCGACGGGGGCGTCGACGCCCGTGAGCTCCAACTCGGCGAACTCCCCTGCGGCCTGCTGGGCGTCGTGGTAGCCCCGGTCCGGGCTCCCGTCGTGCCGGCGCAGTCCCGCGTGATACTGCTCCTGCCCCTGCCGGCAGCGCCGCCAGCGGAAGTAGCAGACGGCCTCTGCACCGTGGGCGACCGCCTGGTGGGCCCACAGCCGCATCGCGCCCTCGCCGGGCTGGGGGGCGTACGGCGGCCAGTTGATGTCACCGGGCTGTTGTTCCATCACCCAGAAGCCACGGGGACCGCGGTAGAGGTCGTGGTTCAGGCTCACCTGGTCGGGGTCGCCGGCGCGGAGGCGATCTGCCGTCTGCGGGCCGAGCGAGCGGTCCTGGGCGAACCCGGTCGGGTAGGAGTCCCACGTCGCGAACTCCAGCGACTCGCGCACGTCGAAGGCGTCGAGGGTGGGGAAGTTCCCCATGAAGTTGTGGGTGACGAACCAGTCGTCGTTCGCCTCGCGCAACAGCGCGGCCTGGTGTTCGTTGTAGGCGACGGCGCTGTCGGAGGCGAACCGGCCGTAGTCGAGCAGCCGCGAGGGGTGGTGTTCGGCCGCCGTGTGTCGCGGCGGGTCGATGGCCGCGAAGGAGCCGTACTGCTGGCTCCAGAAGGTGTTCCCCCACGTCTCGTTGAGGGTCTCGATGTCGTCGTACCGCTCGTGACACCAGTCGCGGAACGCCGCCGCACAGTCGGCACAGTAACACCGGATGGTCCGGTGACAGCCGTACTCGTTGTCCGTCTGCCAGCCGACGACGTGCGGGGAGTCGGCGTAGCGGGCCGCGAGCCGTTCGACGATGCGGGTGGTCTCTTCGCGGTAGACCGCCGAGTTGAAACAGTAGTGACGGCGGCTCCCGAAGTCCCGGACCGTGCCGTCGGATTCCTCCTGGAGGATTTCCGGATGCTCGTCGACGAGCCACTTCGGCGGGGTCGCCGTCGGGGTACACAGCACCACGTCGATGCCGGCCTCGCCGAGCAACTCGACGGCGGTGTCGAGCCACTCGAAGTCGAACTCGCCGCGGCTGGGTTCGAGTCGCCCCCACGAGAACTCACCCATGCGGACGACCTCGATGCCCGCCTCGGCCATCTGCTGGACGTCGGTCGCCCACCGGTCGCGGGGCCAGTGTTCGGGGAAGTAGCAGACGCCGATGCGTGGCGTCGTTCGGTCGGTGCGGTCGTCGCGTCGGGTCGAAGCGTCTGTCATTCGTCGGAGAACTGGAAGGTGGTCGTGCCGGGGGTTACCCGGAGCGTCGTCGTTTCGTCGGTCGGTTCACTGTCGGTCGCGTCGGAGTGCCAGCGGTCGGGCGTGGCCGCGACGAGCGTCAGGGCTTCCGTGGCTTCCACGGCGAGCGTCCGCCCGTCCCAGTCGGTCGCGGTGACGTGCTCGCCCGCGTTCGCGAGGTGGTGCGCGCCCAGCAGGTGCGGCCGGTCGCGGGCGGGCGCAGCGTGGACGAGCAGGACGCCGTGGGCGGGGACGGTCCGGTGGATGGACCCCTCGTGGACGCGGTTCTCCGCTGCTCCCTCGCCGAGCGCGACCCAGCCGACGGCATCGCCCTCGAGGTGAGCCGCGGGGTCGACCGTCACCGTTTGCGGCTCGTCGGCCCAGTTGAACGCCGCCACGGCGACGGCGCCGTCCGCGTCTCGCTCGGTGACGACCCGGTCGGGGAACTCCCGGCCGGTGAGCCCCGCCACCCGGCCGTCGTGGACGGGTGGGAGCGTCCGCTCGAACAGCCGTCTTCCGGGGGCGTCGATCTCTGCGACCGCGTCGCTGAGGACGTTCGCCCCGCCGAGGAGGGCGACGAGCGCCGCGAAGGATTCGCGCTCGGCCGTCGTGAGATCGGTCGTCGTCCGGACGAGCTGGCAGTCGGGGTCCGAAAGCCAGAGGCGTCGGTGGGTGAACTGGCGGTTGAGGACGTTCCGGACGGCGTTCTCGTGGGCTGGCTGGCTCGCGCTCTCGCCGGCGCGGCGCCAGTAGGGGGCGGTGTCGGGGCCGATCCGCATTGCGTCGACGAGCCCGACGCTCGGGAACCCCGGGGCGCCACAGCCGAGGAGGAAGGTGTCGCCGACGGCCTCGCGGATGGTCCGGAGCCCCTGCCGATAGGCCTCGGCGCGGGTCACGTTCTCATGCCGGGCCCCGGGGAGCGCGGCCGCGTAGAGGAAATCCAGCTTGAGGTAGTCGAACCCCCAGTCGTCGACCACCGTCTCGAACGTCTCCGTGAGCCACTCCGTGACGCCGGGGTGGGTCGTGTCGAGCGCGTACATCGGGCCGTGACGGGCGCCCGCGTCGACCGGTTCGCCGTTCTCGGTGACCAGCCACTCCGGATGCTCGGTCACGAGCGCGGAGTCGGCCTGCACGTAGAAGGGAGCGAGCCAGAGTCCGGGGGTGTGGCCCGCCTCAGTGATGTCGTCACACAGCGCGCGCATGTCGTCGAGCCCCTCGGCGAGCGTCCGCCAGTCGCCGAAGGCGGCCTCGTAGCCGTCGTCCAGTTGGACCACGTCGAGGGGGACGCCCCAGTCGTCGAGGCGGGCGACGTTCTCGCGGACGTCCTCGGCCGTCACGTCGGTGAAGTAGTGGTACCACGAGCACCAGCCGGTCGGCGCTCGCTCGGGGACCCGTGCGTCCATCCGCCCGGCGACGGTGTCGGCGATGCCGGACAGCGCATCCGAAACGGAGCGGCTGGCATCGACCCGGAGCGTCGGCACCTCGCGCGTCTCCCCGGGGGCGAGCGTGACGCCGTCGAAGGGACAGGTCGCGGTGACGGTCGTCTCCCCGTCCGTCCGGAGGTCGAACCGCGTCAGCGATGTCTCGTGCTCGAGAAAGCCGAGCGTCAGCGTTCCGGGGTCGCCGGTGAGCGCGGTCACCGCGTGGCTGGTCCGCGCGTCGTCGGGGGCCGCGAGGTCCACCATCTGCGGGCGGGACCGGTCGGTCTCCGGCGGGAACCGCTCGTCCAGTGGGAGAGTCGCGGTCGGGGACCACGACTGGTAGCCGTGTTCGAACACGCGGTCGGTGGGGCCGAACGGGGTCTCGGCTCCGTCGAACGGGCACACGGCGTCCAGCCGTACTGGGGTCTCGCCGCGGTTCTCCACGGTGAGCGCGATATCGACCGCGCCGTCGGCGGCTGTCAGGTCGAGGTCGACCACGAGCTCGTCGCTCGCGTCGCTCACGAGGTTCAGCCGCCCCGCGAGCAGTCGGGTCCCGTCGCGCGCGACTCGAATGCGGGCCGAGTCGGGGTCGTACGTAACCGACATCGCCCCAGCCGTGGCCCGCATCAGTCGTCCCTCTCGCCGTTCTCATCGTCCTCGTCGAGCGCCAGCCGGCGCTCCCGGTAGTTCGGGAGCGTGTCGTCCTGCATGACGGCGGTCCGGCCACCGTCGACGAGCAGGTTCGCGCCGGTGACGAAGCCGGCCTCGTCGCTGGCGAGGTACGCCACGGCGGCGGCGACGTCCTCGGGGGTGCCGATGCGGCCGACGGGGTGGATGGACTCGAGGTGTGCGCGGTACTCGTCGTCCATCTCCCCCATCGTCCGCTCGATGGCGACCCAGCCGGGGTTGACGGTGTTGACCCGGATGTGCGGTCCCAGATCGAGCGCCATCGCTCGCGTCATCCCGTTGATCCCCGCCTTCACCGCGTTGTACGGGAACAGCTCGGGCGTGGTGAGGAAGGCGTGGTTCGAGGAGGTGTTGACGATGGCCCCCTCGTCCATCCGGTCGGCGGCCTCGCGGGCGCAGAGCCAGAACGACCGGAAGTCGGTCTCGACGACGAACGCCCAGTCGTCCATCGTGGCCTCGTCGACGGCGGTGTTCGTCTCGACGCCCGCGTTGTTGACGAGCACGTCGAGCGAGCCGTACGCTTCCACTGTCGCGTCGAACAGCGCGGCGATCTCCTCCGGGTCGCGCATGTCCGCCTCGACGAAGACGGCTTCGCCGCCCTCGGCCTCGATGGCGGCGACGGTGGCCGCCCCCGCCTCGCGGGTGCGACCGGTGACGACCACGCGTGCGCCCTCGCGGGCGAGCCGTTTCGCCACGCCGGCGCCGATACCTCTGGTAGAGCCGGTGACGACGGCCACGTCGTCGGTGAATCGCTCCATCGTCACCACTCCGCGACGCTGCCGTCCTCGTGACGCCAGACGGGGTTGTGCCAGTCGACTTCACCGGCGAGCTCCTGGACGTGCGACTCGCTGATCTCGATGCCGAGCCCGGGGTCCTCGGGGAGGTTGACGTAGCCCCCCTCGAAGTCGAACACCGACGGATCGGCGAGGTAGTCGAGCACGTCGCTCGTCTCGTTGTAGTGGATATCGAGGCTCTGCTCCTGGATGAGGACGTTCGGGGAGCAGGCGTCCACCTGCAGACACGCGGCCAGCGCGATGGGGCCGAGCGGGCAGTGGGGGGCCATGGCCACGTCGTACGCCTCCGCCATCCCGACGATCTTCTTCACCTCGGTGATGCCGCCGGCGTGCGAGAGGTCGGGCTGGATGATGTCGACCGCGCCGTCCTCGAACACCTCCTTGAAATCCCACCGGGAGTACATCCGCTCGCCGGTGGCGATGGAGACCGTGGTGTGTTCGGCGATCTCCGGCAGCGCGTCGTTGTGTTCGGGGAGCACCGGCTCCTCGATGAACATCGGGTCGTACGGTTCGAGCGCCTTGGCGAGGCGCTTCGCCATCGGCTTCGAGACCCGGCCGTGGAAGTCGACGCCGATGTCGACCTCTGGGCCGACCGTCTCCCGGACGGTGGCGAGCCGCTCGCGTGCGGCCTCGATGGATGCGGGGTTGTCGACGCGCCGCATCTCCGCCGTCGCGTTCATCTTCAGGGCGGTGAATCCCTCGTCGACCTTCTCGCGGGCGGCCTGTGCGACCCCCTCCGGGCGGTCGCCGCCGACCCACTGGTAGACGCGGATGCGGTTGCGGGCCCGCCCACCGAGCAGTTCGTAGACGGGCGCGCCGAACTGCTTTCCTTTCAGATCCCACAGCGCCTGGTCGATGCCGGCGATGGCCGACATGAGGACGGGACCGCCGCGGTAGAAGCCGCCGCGGTACATCGTCTGCCAGTGGTCCTCGATGGGCGTCGGGTCCTCCCCGAGCAGGTAGGTGTCGAGCAGCTCCTCGACGGCCGCCTCCACGGTTCGCGAGCGCCCCTCGACGACGGGCTCGCCCCAGCCGACCTGCCCGTCGCTGGTCTCCAGCCGCAGGAACAGCCAGCGCGGGGGGACGTGATAGAGCTCGTAATCGACGATTCGCATCTACTCAGCCACCTCCGCGAGCTCCGCCCCGGACGGCAGGTCGCTCTCGCCGTCCGTCTTCGTCTTGAGCGCGGCACCGTCCTTGGGGTCGAACAGGTAGAGCGACGACTCCGCGAAGTCGAACTCCACGATGTCGCCCGGCTGTGGCCGGGTCGTCGCCGCGATACGGGCCGTGAGGTCCCGGTCGCCGAGCGTGGCGTACAGGAAGTTCTCGTTGCCCATCGGTTCGAGGACGTTCGTCTCGATGGGGATCCCGTCGGCGACGAGCGTGATGTCCTCCGGGCGGATGCCGACGCGAACCCGGTCGTACCCCTCGACGGGGCTCGGGTCCGAGAGCGCGTAGCTGAACTCCCCGGGGCCGTGGAGCACGCCGTCCTCGACGGTGGCGTCGAAGACGTTGATGCTCGGCGAGCCGATGAAATCCGCGACGAACTCGTTGACCGGACTGCGGTACACCTCCTCGGCGGAGCCGACCTGCTGGAGTTCGCCGTCGTTCATCACGGCGATGCGGTCGCCCATCGCCATCGCCTCCGTCTGGTCGTGGGTGACGTAGACGGTGGTGACGTCGAGCTCGTGCTGGAGCGTCTGGAGCTCCGTCCGCATCTGCGAACGGAGCTTCGCGTCGAGGTTCGAGAGCGGTTCGTCCATCAGGAACGCCTCCGGGTCGCGGATGATGGCGCGACCGAGGGCGACGCGCTGCTGTTGCCCGCCGGAGAGCTCCTTCGGCTTCTGGCCGAGCAGGTCCTCGATGCCGAGCATCTCGGCGACGGACTCCACCTGCTCGTCGATCTCCGCGGCGGTGCGCTGGGTCGAGAGCTTCAGCCCGAAGCCGATGTTCTTCCGGACGTTCATATGCGGGTAGAGCGCGTAGTTCTGGAACACCATCGCGACGTCCCGCTCGCGGGCGCGCAGGCCGGTCACGTCGTCGTCACCGAACCTGATCGCCCCGCTCGTGATGTCCTCCAGTCCGGCGATACACCGGAGCGTCGTCGTCTTGCCGCACCCGGAGGGGCCGACGAGGACGAGGAACTCCCCGTCGCGTATCTCCAGGTCGATGTCTTCGACGGCGACGATGCGCTCGTCGCCGGTGTCGAACTCCTTCCGTACCGTGTCGAGTGTGATCGTTGACATGGATTACTCCTTGACCGAGCCTGCGAGGATACCGCTCACGAACTGTTTCTGCAGGAAGAGGAACAGTACGAAGATGGGGATGATAGACAGCGACGCGGCGACCATGATCTGGTCGTAGTAGACACGCTGTGCCCCCACCAGCTGATTGATGGCGACCGGGATGGTGTACTTCCCCTGTTCGAGGATGACGAGTGGGAACAGAAAGAGGTTCCACTGGAACAGAAAGAGGATGATGGCGAGCGCGGCCAGCGACGACTTCATCGTCGGCAGCGCGATCTTGTAGTAGAGCTGGAACTCCGTCGCGCCGTCCATCCGTGCCGACTCTAAGAGTGCGTCCGGTATCGACCGCATGTTCTGGCGCATCAGGAAGATGCCGAGTGGGTTCGCGGCCCACGGCAGGATGATGGCCCAGTAGCTGTTCGTGAGGCCGATCTGGCTCATCAACAGGAACAGCGGGATGACGAGCAGCTGAATCGGGAGGATGAGCGTCGCGAGGATGGCGTAGAAGATGGGCGTCTTGAACCGGAACTCGTATTTCGCGAAGGCGAAGCCGGCCATCGAGCAGAGCAGCAGCGACAGGAGCGTGTAGACGGTCGCCACGAAGATGCTGCTCTCCAGTGCCCCCATGTTCCAGAGGTTCCAGAAGTCGTAGGCGACGTAGATCGGCCCGATGTCGATGAACTGCGTCATCTCGCCGGGGTGGCCGACGAACTGGACGTTCTCGCGGGCCTGTAGCGACTGGAAGTTCTCGACGAACTGGTCGCCGGGCAGCAGTCGCGGCGAGGTCGACGAGAGGAACTGCGACTCCGAGAGCGTCGACGCGACGACGATCCAGTAGAGCGGGACGAGCGTCACGACCGCACCGAGGATGACGAACGAGTAGGTGAGGAACTGCCACACCGCCTCGCGACGGGTCTCCTCACGCATCGTTCGATCCCCCTGCACGGAGCTGGACGGCCGAGAGCACGCTCACCACGCCGATGAGGACGTAGGTGAGGGCGCTCGCGTAGCCGAGTCGGAAGTCGATGAACGCGGTCTGGTAGATGTACTGCACGATGGTGATGGTGGAGTCGAGTGGTGCGCCGCCACCGTTGATGATGACGGGCTCGCTGAACAGCTTGAACGTCCCGATGGTGGAGGTGACGAAGACGAAAAGCAGCACCGGCCGGAGCTGCGGGACGGTGACGTACCGGAACTTCTCGAACCGGTTCGCGCCGTCGATCTCCGCGGCCTCGTAGAGCTGCTGGGGGACGTTCTGGAGCCCCGCCAGCAGGATGATCATGTTGTAGCCGGTCCAGCGCCAGGTGACCGCGCCGACGATGGTCATCCGGGACCAGAAGGAGCTGGTCAGCCACGGGATGGTCGGCAGGCCGACGCTCGACAGCACGTAGTTGACGAGCCCGGACTCCTGCATCATCAGGAGGAACACCGTCGAGTAGGCGACGAGGTTCGCGGAGACGGGGAGCGCGAGCACGGTCCGGAAGACGCCCCGGAACCGCACGAACGAGGCGTTGAGCGCCACGGCGAACAGGAGCGCGAGTCCCACCATCAGCGGCACCTGCACGACGAGGATGAACGTCGTGTTGAACAGCGCCTGATGGAACAGGGTGTCGGAGAGCATCGTCGTGTAGTTCTGCAGGCCGACGAACTGGAGGTCGGCGATGCGGGTCAGCCGGTAGCTGAAGAAGCCGGTGTCGATCCAGAGGATGGTCTCGTTGCTGACGCCCCGGAACCGGAAGAAGGAGAGATACAGCGTATAGAGGATGGGGAAGGCGAGGAACACCCCGAACAGCAGGAACGCGGGGACCAGAAAGAGGTAGCCGACGACGCCTTCGCCGGGGGTGGGAAGCCGGCGGCTCAGCGACTGCCGGGCGAACCGAAGCCGGTCCCTGACGGTGGCGTCGACGAGTGGTCCGGTGTCTTGCGTGGCCATCGGACGGCCTCAGGCGAGGTCGCGGCCCGTTCGGTTTGCGACCTGTTCCGCGGCCGCGTCGACCGCCTGTTTCGGCGTCTTCTTGCCGGTCATCATATCCCGGAAGTGGGTGTTGATTGCCTTGGTCACCTCGGGGGTGTCGATGGTGTAGCGGTACGGCGGGATGTTCGGTGCGATCTCCGCGAACAGCCGGCCTGCGCGCTGGCCGTCGAGGAACGGGTGGGGCTGGTCGAACGCCTCAGACTCGTAGGCGGCTTTCAGCGCCGGGAAGATGCCGTACTCCTTGTACATCGTGATCTGGCTCTCCTTCCGGCCGAGCGTGTAGGCCATGTAGTCCCACGCGCGCCGGGCCGTCTCGTCGGAGACCTGCTTGGCGATCGTGAGATTCGAGCCACCCCAGTTCGTGGCACGGGAGCCACCGGCTTCGATGGCCGGGGGCTTGATGACGCCCCACTTCCCGGCGGTGTCGCCGAGTTCGGCCTTGAGCGTCCCCTCGATCCACGCCCCGGCGGTGAGGCTGGCGGTCGTCCCCTTGCCGAACGCTGTGAACCACGCGGACGACCAGGAAGCGAGGTCGTTTGCGACCCCGGACTCGCGGATGCGTTTGAGGATGCGTGCGACCTGCAGGCTCTTGTCGGAGTGGATGTTGACGGCACCGCTCTCGGTGAACGGCTGGCCACCGAGCTGGCGGTACATCATCCGCCAGAGCCCGTCGTAGTCGTTCGTCGGGAGGTTCAGCAGGTACTGGTCGTCCGGGAGCTTCTTCCCCTCCTCGATGTACTCGTCCCAGGTTTCGACGCTCGTCGGGTCGATGCCGTATTCGTTCATCACGTCACGGCGGTAGAACGTCCCGACGGGACCGATGTCCCACGGGAGGGCGTACGTGCCGCCGTCCTTCTTCAGCGGCCCCCACTTCCCCTTGACGAACTTGTCCTCGATACCGGCGTCGGCGATCCACCCGGAGATGTCGCGCAGGCCGCCGGTGTTGACCCACGAGGCGGCGTCGACGCTCTCCATCATCGACGCGCCGGGGGCACCCGAGCCGGAGAGGAGCGTCGATTTGAACTTGTCTTTCAGGTCCGCGCGGCCAATCTGGGTGATGGTCACGTCGCCGCCGTGTGCCTGTTCGTACGGTTCGTCGATGAGGTCGAGCGACTTCGCCGCGACGTCCCAGCCCCACACTTCCACGGACTGGGCCATCTGCGGGCCGGACGCTTCCGTCGAGTTGCTCCCCCCGCCGCTGCTGCCACTGTCGGTCGGCGTCGACTCGGGCGTCGGGTTTCCGGTCCCGACACAGCCGGCGAGCCCCGCCAGCCCTGCGAGTCCCGCGCCCCTGAGCACCGTTCGACGACCGATCGTGTCCTTGTTACTGTCTGCCATGACTGATTCGTCTCAAACGTAGGACACACTATATATAAATCTTTCTACAGGCGCTCAGAAAATGCGTTTATACGGCTTCTGAACGCTGTTCACAGCGGTCGAATGGGATACTTCATAAACTAAGCGTTCAGTGATGGTGAACGCGTGCCGCCCGGATGATCTTCGGTATTCGGGGTTATCTGGCCTCGAACAGCAGAAAATCGATGGTTTCGGGTTCTAACGAGGATTCCTCATTATTGTTGTCGACTTTCACTCGTCGTTTGCTATCTCTGAACAGACTTAAGTGGCCAGTGGGGGTATCACCCTGACGTGCCGGAGTATCCCGTGGGTGCGACACGGACGAGTGCCCGTCTCGTAGAGGCATTGCTCGACGTCGAGGACGCGGGTGTCACGGAGCTCGCGAGGGAACTGGACCTGTCGAAGGGAGCGGTTCACAACCATCTGGTGACCCTGGAGCGACTCGGTGTCGTCGTCTCCTCCGGGGGTCGCTACCGGCTCGGACTGGGCTTTCTCGACATCGGGATGGCCGTCCGGGACCGGATGCCGATCTACCGGGCTGCCCGTCCGGAGGTCGCTGGGCTCGCCGACTCCACGGGGGAGTCGGCCAGTCTCGTCGTCCCGGAACACGGGAAGGCGGTGTACGCGGACGTTCACAACGCCGACCGGAACGACCGGCGAATTCGCCTCGGGACGCGGCTCCCGCTTCACGCATCGGCCGGGGGGAAACTGCTCCTCGCCGACCGGTCGCGCGAGGCGATCGCCGCGTACGTCGCGAACCACGGTCTCACGGAGCGGACGGACCGAACCGTCGAGACCGAGGCGGCGCTCCGCAGCGAGCTCCGGTCGGTGACCGACCGGGGGCTGGCGTTCGACCGCGGCGAGGCGTTTCCCGGCATGCGCGGGGTGGCCGCCCCCATCCGGACGGACGACGGGCTGGTCGGGGCGCTGTCGGTTGTCGGCCCCCGGGGTCGCCTCTCCGGGAAACGGCTGGAGGAGGACCTCCCGGGGCTCGTGCTCAGCGCGGCGAAACGCATCGAACTCGACCTCTCGTGACGACCTCCGGGCCTGATCGTTCGGGTATGTCCATTCTTCGACCAGCGTGCGCGCACGGGAGCTGGTTCACCACTGGTGAACAGAAACTGCGCGACAACTACTGTTCACTACTACTGAACCACTTGGCTATCGACCGATGCCACCCCCCTCCTCGGCGATGACGCGCTCCAGTTCCGCCGGTGTGATGACCGCGAGGTCCCCCTGAATCGTGCGTTTGAGCGCGGCGGCCGCGGCCCCGGCGGCGAGCGCGCGCTCGATGTCGTCCCCGTCGATGCGGCTGGCGAGGAAGGCGCCGACGAAGGCGTCGCCCGTCCCGACGGGGTCGAGCGTCTCCGTCTCGAACGCCGGGCGGTCGTAGACGGTTCCCTCGTGGACGGCGAGTGCGCCCTCCGCGCCGCGGGTGACGACGACGGTCTCGAAGCCGTGCGCGTCGGCGAGCGACCGGCCGATGGCCGCGGCGTCGCCGGACTCCTCCAGCACCGCGCGGGCGTCCCGTTCGGCGACGACCAGCACGTCGACGTGGGGGAACAGCCCCTCACAGGTCGCCTTCGCGGTCTCGTGGTCCCAGAGCTTCGCCCGGTAGTTCAGGTCGAACGCGGTCGTCGTGCCGGCCTCGACGGCGGTCTCCAGCAGTCGCTCGGTCGTCGCCGCCAGCGTCTCCGAGAGCGCTGGGGTGATCCCGCTCGTGTAGAACACCTCGGCCTCCCGGACCGGGTCGAGGTCCAGCTCCTCCGGCGTGGCCGTCGTCACGGCGGCGTTCGCCCGGTCGTAGACGACCTCCGTGCCGCGGGGCTCGCCACCGAAGTCGAGGTAGTAGGTGCCCACCCGACCCTCGTCGGCCATGACGACGGCGTTCTCGACGCCGTGTCGGCGGGTGTCGGCGAGCACGCGGCGCCCGAGCGGGGAGTCGGGGAGCTTCGAGAGCCACGTCGCGTCCGTGCCGAGCCGTGCGGCGGCGATGGCGACGTTGCTCTCGGCGCCGGCGGTGCGAAACGAGAGGTCCGTCGCGGTCTCCAGTCGGATGCCCGCCGGCGGGGCGAGCCGCAGCATCGTCTCGCCGAACGTGGCCAGTTCCGTCGTCGCGTCGTCCCGTGTGTCGGTCATGCGCTGGGGCACTCGGAGGGAGGGTAAATCTCCCCCGATAGCTTCAGCACTTACCGTGGGGCGGTGCGTCCCCCGACCGCGCCGGTGCGGGGGACGGCGGGTCCGCGGGAAACCAAAGTATTCAGTAGCCGGTGGGGCCAAGCCCCACTCATGAGCACGGACAACGAGTCGGTGAGCCGCCGTGGGTTCCTTCGCGCGGCCACCGGAGCGGCGGCCGTCACGGCCACCGCGGGGCAGGCGGCTGCCCAGGAAGGCAACGAGACCGGCGGGTCGGGTGGTGGGCCGACGAAGACCGTCACCGTCGGCCCCGGCGGGTCGCTGGTCTTCGAGCCGGCCGAGCTGGAGATCACGCCCGGAACGACCGTCGAGTTCGTCTGGGACTCCGACGACCACAACATCGTCGTCGAGAGTCAGCCCGAAAGCGCGAACTGGCAGGGGACCGAGGGCGGCGCCAGCCAGCTGTACGACACTGGCCACACCCACACCCACACCTTCGACGTGGAGGGTGACTACGAGTACTACTGTGCGCCCCACCAGAGCGCCGGGATGGTCGGGACTATCACGGTCTCGAAGGACGCCGGCAGCTCCGGTGGTGGCGGTGGTGGCGGCCCGCCACCGGTGCCGGACTCCGCGAAGACGCTCGGCATCGCCGCGAGCATCGGGCTCGCGTCCACCCTCGGTCTGGCGTACTTCTTCATGCGCTACGGCGGCGACTACGCCGGGCAGGACTAGAACGTCCGGATCTCGAGGTCGACGGGGCGGTCTTCCCCCTCGATGTCGGCGACGATGCGCCGGACGACCCGCTCTGCCTCCTGTTTGATCTTCGGTTTCACCTTGTCGATCACCCACCCCAGCGAGACGAGACTGGGGAGGTCGATGGCATCCGTGTCGGCCGAGTCGGCGTCGAACTCGACGTGGAAGGTGACCCGTGTGGCCGTTTCCTCCCCCGCGGGAGGGTCGGTGGCCTCCACGAGCCAGTAGCCCGTCGCGTCGAGGTCCTTGACGACGGCCCAGTCGATGCGCTCGGGTGGGTCGACGGCCGTGACACGCGAGCGGGCCGTATAGGAGAGCTTCCACCACTCGAACCGGAGGTCGTACTCCGTGCCCGGTCCCCCCTCGCCGTGGGCGACCACCTCGGTGAGGTGCTTCGAGTAGTTCGCGTACCGGGGGAAATCGACGAGGAAGTCGTACACCTCTTCGGGTGGCAGATACACCGTCGTCTCCACTTCGACTGCGTCCACACCCCTCGTTCGGAGGCGGCCCGCCTAACCGTTGGGGAATCGGTGGGTTTGTTTCGGCCTCGACTGTAGTCGGCCCATGACCGACGTACTCGTCATCGGCGGCGGCGTCGCCGGCCTCACCGCGAGCATCTTCACCGCCCGCGCGGGGCTGGACACGCTCGTCGTCTCGCACGGCGAATCCATCCTCAAGCGGAACAGCCACTTAGAGAACGTCCCCGGCTTCCCCGCGGGCGTGAACGCCCGACTCTTCCTCGAGTTGACGCGCGAGCAGGCCGAGCGCAACGGGGTCTCCTTCCGCGAGGGGCGTGTCAGCGACCTCTCCTCGGGGGAGGAGGGGCTGCTCGTCCGCGTCGAGGGGGCCGACAGCGAGGAGACGCTCTCGACAGAGTACGCTATCGCCGCGTCGTGGTCGGACTCCGACTACCTCGACGACATCGAGGAGGTGGGGCTCACGAAGCGCGGCTCGAAGGTCTACGTCGACATCGACGACTTCGGCCGGACGGGGTTAGACGGGCTCTACGCCGCGGGCCGTATCGCGGAGAAGGCCCACCAGACCGTCGTCTGTGCGGGCCACGGCTCTGAGGTCGCGCTCACGCTCATCGACGACTCCGACGTGCCGTTCTACCACGACTGGGTCGCGCCGGAGGGGTACTTCACGGAGCGGGGTCGCGAGGTCCCGCCGGGCTGTGAGGAGATCACGGAGGAAGAACGCCGCGAGCGCGAGGCTGCCTCCCGTGAGGTGATGCGGGAGGCGTTCGCCGAGCCGCACCCCGAGGAGCCGACCCAGCACCCCTCCGTGGTCGCCGCGCGCGAGGAGGACGAGGGGTAGTCCTTTTACTGACCCCGCGGCGAGAGAGGGGTATGGGACTGCTCGAAGGGACGAACGTCGTGCTCGGGGTCTCCGGCTCCATCGCCGCGGTGAAGACCGTGGAGCTGGCCCACGAACTCCGACGCGAGGGCGCCGCGGTCCGCGCCGTGATGACGGGGGCGGCACAGGGGATCATCCACCCCTGGTCGCTCGAGTACGCGACCGGAACCGAGGTCGTCACCGAGATCACCGGGAAGGTCGAACACGTCGAGCTCTGCGGGAACGACGGCTGGGCGGACGTACTCCTTCTCGCGCCGGCCACCGCGAACACGGTCGGAAAGATCGCGAACGCGGTCGACGACACGCCCGTGACGACCTGCGCGACGACGGCGCTCGGCGCCGGCATCCCCGTCGTCTGCGCCCCGGCGATGCACGAGCCGATGTACGACCACCCGGGGGTGCTCGAATCGCTCGACAAACTGGAGGCGTGGGGCGTCGGGTTCGTCGACCCCCACGTCGAAGAGGGGAAGGCGAAGATCGCCACGGAGGAGGCCATCGTCCTCGAGACCGCGAGACACGCGGGTGACGGTGCCCTCGCCGGGAGGACCGTCATCGTGACCTCCGGTGGAACCTCGGAGCCCATCGACCCCGTGCGAGTCCTCTCGAACCGGGCGTCGGGGCGGACGGGCCGGGCGGTCGCCCGCGCCTGCTACGCGCGCGGTGCGGACGTGGTGCTCGTCCACGACGGCTCGGACGTGCCCTACGCGACCGTCGAGCGGGTGGAGACCGCAGCGGAGATGCTGGCGGCGGTGCAGGCACACGCCCCCGATGCGGACGCCCTCGTCTCCGCGGCGGCCATCTCCGATTACACCGTCACGCCCGCGGACGCCAAGATCCGGTCGGGGAAGGAACTCACGCTCGACCTGGAACCCACCCCGAAGCTCATCGACACCATCCGCGAGGAGTACCCTGAGATGGCCATCGTCGGGTTCAAACTCGAAACCGCGGACGACGACGCGGCGCTCGTGGAGAAGGCCCGCGAGACACTCGAACGAGCGGACCTCTCGTTCGTCGTCGCCAATCACGCCGGTGTGCTCGGCACGAACGGGACGCGCGCGTTCATCGTCCGCGCTGACGACGTGGGCGAGTACGAGGGCGAGAAAGCGGGACTCGGCCGCAGAATCGCAGACGAACTGGCCGGAGAAATTTAATCTTCCTTCTCGACGGGCCAGTCCGCACCGCCGGCGAACGCGACGCCCATCCGTTCCGCGGCGCGCGAGATCATATGCGAGCCCGTGGGGGCGGTGACGAACAGGAAGACGATGCCGACGAGGCTGACGAGCCCCGCGCCCTGCAGGCCGAAGTGGAGCGTGCCGGCGAGGAAGACGCTCGCGGCCCCGATGGTGGTCGCCTTCGAGGTGGCGTGCATGCGGTTGTACACGTCCGGGAGTCGGAGCAGGCCGACGGTCCCGACGAGCAGGAAGAACGCCCCGATACCGATGAACAGCGCGGTGAGGTAGTGGTGAATCATTATTCGATGATGTCCCCCTCCGTCACGTAGCGAGAGACGGCGATGGTGCTGATGAAGCCGATGATGGCGAGCACGAGCGCCACGTCGACGAACAGCCCCCGTCCCCGTTGGATCGCGAAGAGGACGGCGATGGCGACGACGTTCGTGCCGATGGTGTCGAGCGCGACGACCCGGTCGGGGGTGGTCGGGCCCACGATGACGCGATAGCCCGCGAGCAGGGTGACGCTCGCGGAGACGAGCAGGCCGGCCTGCACCGCGAGGGTGACGACGGCCGGGAGCGCGCTGGGTTCACTCATCCGCGTCACCTCCGTCGATGACGGCCTTCGGGGTGGGTGCCGCGTCGCCCGGGTTCGCGGGCTCGTCGAAGATGCGGAGCGCGTAGTCCTCCCAGGTGCGGATGGGGGCGACGACGGCGTCGGGGTCGCGGCCGTCGATGGCGTGGACGAACAGGGTGTTCGTCTCGGGGTCGTGATCCATGGTCAGGGTGCCGGGGGTGAGGGTGATGGAGTTCGCGATGGTGGTGATGGCGAGATCGCTCTCGACGCGCAGCGGGACGGCGATGATGTCCGGCTCGATGGGCATCGAGGGGGCGAGCACCCGGTAGGCCACGTCGACGTTCGCCGTGATGAGCTCGCGGAGGAACACCAGCACGTAGCGGACGGCGTACGGAATCGCCGTGAGCGTGCTCCCCACGTTCGTCTCGGGGGCGTAGAACCGCCGGAGGCCGAACGCGGTGGGCATCCCGACGGCGAGGCCGATGAGGAACTCTCCCGCGAGTCCATCGAGGGTCACCCCCCGGACGAACAGCCAGAGCACGGCGAGTGCGATGCCGATGACGGGCCACTTCCTCATCGTGTCACCTCCAGGACGGCATCCACATAGCCCGTGCGGTCGAGCGCCGCGCCGGCGGCGTCGGCCGCGGCGTCGTAGAACGGCTCGAAGCCGAGGCCGAGCGCGACGACGACCACTGCCAAGAGGACGACGACGGCGACGAGGCCGGTGTCACGCTGGTAGGCGACGGGGTCGCCCCAGAAGGCGCGGTTCCACGCGCGCGAGAAGTACGCGATGGTGAGGACCGCCCCGCCGAGGGCCGCGGCGAGCGCGCCCCACGCGGCCCCCTTCACGGCCACGTCGAAGACGAGCAGTTTGCCGAAGAAGCCCGAGAGCGGGGGGATGCCGACGAGCGCGAGCGCGCCGACGAAGAACGCGCCGGTGAGTGCGAGGTCGCGCTCGGCGAGGCCGCCGAGGTTCGCGAAGCGGGTGGAGCCCGTTCCGGAGAACGTCGCGCCGGCGGCGAGGAACAGGAGGCCCTTCGCGACTCCGTGGTTCACGGCGTAGACGAGTGCGGCGACGACGGCGAGTTCGCGGACGGCGGGCACCGTCGCGCCCACGGCGAGCGGGAGGACGATGAAGCCGATCTGGCCGATGGAGGAGTAGGCGAGAACCCCCTCCACGTCGGGCTGGTCCACCGCGCCGAAGCCGCCGACGAGGATGCTGGCGACGGCCATGCTGAACATGACCGGGCCGTAGAAGGCGAGGAAGCTCTCGCCGCCGATGCCGGGGAAGGAGATGGGCAGGGAGGCCGCGGCGAAGACGCCGAAGTAGAGCCGGACGATGGCGTAGACGCCGACCTTCTTCACCACGCCCGCGAGCACCGCGGTGACGGGGGCGGGCGCGGCGCGGTAGGCCTCGGGCACCCAGAACTGGAACGGGACGATACCGGCTTTGAGCGCGAAGACGGCGAACAGCAGCGCGGAGAGCCCGAGGACGGGGGCGGGGTCGATGCCGTACTGGCTCGCGTTCGCCAGGCGATGGGCCATGTCGGCCATGTTGAGGGTGCCGGTCGTCGCGTAGAGCCCGCCGATGGCGAGCAGCATGAGCGCGCCGCCGATGAGATTGAGGACGACGTAGTAGAGCGCCGCGCGGGTGTGTTCCGGCCCGGAGTAGAAGACGACGAGCACGTACGAGG
Source organism: Natronomonas sp. EA1 (assembly GCF_051195035.1). NCBI lineage: Archaea > Methanobacteriati > Methanobacteriota > Halobacteria > Halobacteriales > Natronomonadaceae > Natronomonas > Natronomonas sp. EA1. The sequence goes on along the minus strand of NZ_JBNTJV010000002.1, from coordinate 5,059 downwards.
ACATGAGCATCACCTCGAACCAGACGAAGAGGTTGAACAGGTCACCGGTGAGAAACGAGCCCGCGACGCCCACGAGCATGAAGTGGAACAGCGCATGATACGAGAGCGTTTGGTCCGCTTCCTGCAGGTACTCCACGGAGTAGAGGAGCGCCGGCACCGCGACGAGCGCCGACAGCGCGAGCATGAACGTCGAGAGCGCGTCGGCGACGAGCGAGATGCCGAACGGGGCCTGCCAGTCCGAGAGCTGGTAGACCAGCGTGCCCTGCGTGGCGACGCGCTGGAACAGCACGGCGACGGTGGCGGCGTAGCCGACCCCCCCGAGGAGGCTGGCGTATCGCTGTGCGCGGGGATACGGGCGCAACAGGAGCGTGACGATGGCGGTGACGAGCGCCGCGAGCAGCGGCGCGATGACGATGTGTGGATGGTTCATGGTGCACCTCCGGCGAGGTCCTGGAGGTCGATGGTGCCGTGTTCCTGGTAGATGCGGTACGTCAACACGAGCGCGAACGCGGTGGTCCCGAAGCCGATGACGATGGCGGTCAGGACGAGCGCCTGAACGAGGGGGTCCGTGATGGGCCCCTCCGCGCCGCCGTGACCGATGATGGGGACGGCCCCCGACAGCCCACCCATCGTGACCAGATAGACGTTCGCGGACTGCGAGAGGATGGAGACGCCCCAGACGACCCGGACCACGTCGCGCCGGAGGATCAGGAAGGTCCCCAGGCCGACGAGCGTGCCGAGCACGAGGGCGAGGGCGAACTGGGTCACTGTTCGCCCACCACCGAGAGGATCGTCAGAAGCGCTCCGACGACGACGAGGTAGACGCCGAGGTCGAAGGCCAGCGCGCTCGCGATCTCGAACTCGTGGTAGACGGGGACGCGTTCGAGGAACCACACGCCCTGCGTGAGGAACGCGTAGCCGAACAGCATCGAGACGAGGCCCGCGCCCGCGGCGAGCGCGAGCCCTGCCGCGAAGAGTCGTGCGTACGTGGCAGTGAGCCCCGTGAGCAGTCCCTCGCCGCCCCCGCCGCGAGCGAGCACCTCCCGCTGGAGGTACTCACGTCCGAAGATGATGTAGACGAGCGCGAACGCCGTGCAGGTGAGGACGCCCGCGATGAACCCGCCTCCCGGAAGGTTGTGCCCCTGCAGGAGCAGGGCGATGGCCGTGACGAGGATGATGGGCACGACGACGCGCGTGACGGTCTTGGCGATGACCGTGGTGCGGCGGTCGTAGCTCACGCGCTCTCACCCCGGTTGCGCATGGCGATGAGCGTCAGCACGGAGAGGGCGGCCATGGCGATCACCGATATCTCGCCGAGGGTGTCGAACGCCCGGAAGTCGACCAGGATGACGTTGACGATGTTGCCACCGCCGCCGTACTCGGTGAAGAACGAGTCGTGTTCGGCGGGAACGGGTGCGCGCTCGATGAAGAACGAGGCGATGGGGTCCTCGGGCGTCGCCGCGGTGGAGAGAAGCACCGTCACGGTGACGGTGGCCCCGACGACGACCGAGAGGAGGCCGTCTTTGATGGCGGCGGATCGCCGTATCTCGCCGTACCACGACGGCAGCTTGTCGAGGACGAGCAGGAAGATGACGAGCACGAGCGTCTCGATGACGAGCTGGGTCAACGCGAGGTCGGGCGCGCTCGCCAGCACGAAGAAGACGGCGACCATGAACCCCAGGATCGAGAGGGTGAGGACGCCCGCCACGTGCGAGGGGGCGTTCGTCACGGCGAGCGCGCCGACGACGGCGACGAGCAGGACGAGCAGCAGCGGAACCGCGACGGCGAGCCCCTCGAAGCCGGGGAGGGTCACGCCGGCGGCCGCGTAGCCCGCGAGCGTGAGCGCGGAGACGGACGCGAGGGTGACGTACGCGTAGGTGCGCATGCGCCCGGAGTGGACGAGCCCGTCCACGCGCGTGGAGAGGGTGTTGAGCCCCGTCGTCGCGCCGTCGTAGTAGTAGTTCGCGCTCCAGACGGGCCACGCGCGGACGTTGTGGACGACTTCGTGGAGCGCGTCGTAGCGCTGGTAGGCCAGCGCGCCGAGCCCGAGGGTGAGCAGGCTCATGTAGAGCGCGGGGCCGACGTGCGGGACGATGGACATGTGGAGCTCGTGGTCACCGTGGCCCCCGAGCACCGCGTCGATGACGGGCTGGACGATGAGGTCGATGGCTCCCTGCGGGTAGAGCCCGATGGCGAGTGCGCCCGCGGCGAGCAGTCCCGGCGGGAGGAGCATCGAGAGCGGGGGTCGGTGGGCGTGGAGTCCATCGGGTTTCTCCCCGAAGAAGAGGCTGAGGAACCTGATGGAGTAGAGGAACGTGAAGACGCTCCCGAAGACGGCGAGGGCGGGGAAGAGCCAGAAGAGCCCCCCCTCGGCATGGGCGACCTCGTAGGCCGACTCGTAGAGGAGCTCCTTCGAGTAGAACCCGTTGAACGGCGGGACGCCGGCCATGCCGAGCGCGGCGATGGCGGTGATGCCCGCGACGACCGGCATATCGTGGCGCAGCCCCGAGAGGTCTCCGATGTATCTCGTTCCGGCCTCGTGGGCGATGATGCCCGCGACGAGGAAGAGGGTGGCCTTGAACACCGCGTGGTTCAGGATGTGGAACGCGCCCGTCTCGGCGCCGAGGGCGAACGCCTCGCCCGCGAGCCCGAACCCCGCGATGATGAGGCCGAGGTGGGACGCGGTGGAGTAGGCGAGCAGTTCCTTGATGTCGGTCGCGCCGACGGCGAGGATGGCCGTGATGGTCATGGAGACGAGACCGACGGTGGCGAAGACGAGCATCCAGTCCGGGGTGGGCGTCTCCGGGAGCAGGAGGGGTCGAAAGCGCCCGACGAGATAGACGCCGGCTTTCACCATCGTCGCGGAGTGGAGGAACGCCGAGACGGGCGTGGGGGCCTCCATCGCGTTCGGCAGCCAGATGTGGAACGGGACCTGCGCCGATTTGGCCATCGCGCCGACGGCGATGAGGCCGATGACGGGGACGAACAGCCCCGCGGCGCGCAGCTCCTCCCTGACGAGATCGGCGTTCGCGACGAGCGAGCCCTCCGTGCCGACGAGGGTGAAACTGCCACTCTCGAGCGCGGCGAGCGCGAGGAAGCCGACGAGCATGAACAGCCCGCCGGCGACCGTGATGAGCATGGACTTTCTCGCGGCGTACTGCGCGGAGTTCGTCCGCTGGTAGTGGCCGATGAGGAGGAAGGAGGTGACGGAGGTGAGCTCCCAGAAGACGAACAGCGTGATGAGGTCGGCGGCGAGCGCGACGCCGAGCATCGATCCCATGAACGCCAACAGCGTTGCGTAGTACTTCGCTTGGCCCGGCTCGCCGTGCATGTACCCTCCGGAGTAGGTGAAGATGAGTACACCCACGCCGCTCGCGAGGAAGCCGATGAGCAGCGCCAGCGCGTCGAGATACAGCGTCAGCGACACGCCGAGCGAGGGGATCCACGGGAGCGACACCGCGCTCGCGGCCACGTCGGCGTGGAGGGCCGCCTCGTACTGCGTGGCGAGGAGGCCGAAACACACCGCCGCGACCGCCGCCGCGAAGTAGGCCGTCTTCTCCCCGAGGACGCGATAGACGAGGGGCGTGACGGCCGCTCCGGCGAACGGGAGCGCGAGAACGGCGAGAAGGACGCCTAGGCTCGGATGTTGCACACGAGGGTCCGGGTGGGGAGCGGCCTTAAGTTTTCAAAACCGCCGTCGTCACGCGTCGGGGCCGGTCCACCGGCCAAGCGTCGCGGAGCTCTCGCCGTCGTTCCACACCACCCGGACGGTCTCGTCGCCGTCCAGCCCGCCGAGAGTGACGGTCGTGCCAGCGGAGACGGTGCCGGTCCACGGGCTCGCGTCCGGGACGGACCCATCGGGGTCGGCCACCACCGCGGTGAGCGTCGCGGCGTCGAGGGTGTCGCCGCCGTTGTGGGTGATGTCGAGCTCGCCCGTGCTCGCGTCGTAGTCGAACGTGAAACCCGCCTGCGGGGTCCGCCGCTGGAGGTCGTCGCTCAGCCCGAAGACGAAGGTGGCGACGATGGCCGCGAGGATGACGGTGATGGCGACCATGAGGATGACGCCGATGACCGGCGAGACGCCTCGGGTCGCGCGTGCGGAGGGGTACATGGGTGGGGTGCTGGGTGGGTGCGTCGGGTGTGGTGGGCACGGTCCCGCCACCGGGGGCAACCGCGGTGGGGAACGATGCGATATCTCAACCCGATACCTCATATTGGCGCGCTGTGGATTCACCTCGCGCGCTGGTCACCGTCCCTCCGGGGGCTCCACGCGCGGGGCCACGCGTCGCGCCACCGCGGGTGGCGCGCCCGACGCGCCCGACGCGCCCGACGCGTCCGACGCGCCGTTCCGCTCCGCTCTCCGACGAGACGGTCGCGTTGTGTCGTGTTGTCGAGCACCCGACACAATGGAAAACACGTCGTTGTCGCTCTTTTTCGCAGTTTCGAGAACTGTTCTCAGTCGTGATATATTCGGCTTAATGTGCTCCTCTCTCCCGAAACCGCCCGTTAAACCCCCCGACCCGTCTGCAACCTTTATAAGGGTCGCTCGGCTAATCGGAGATAACGCGTTCACTCGCGGACAAGAGGCACCCCGGCGCGGGTAGGTTCCCATCCTCCCCTCGCGCCTGAGCATGGGAAGGTATGGCACCCTCCCTCTTGGCTGTTTGGGCTCTCGGCGTCCGTACTGAACGCGGGAGAAGCAAACTCAACATGAACTTCAAACAACTCTTCGCAGACGACGACGCCGTGTCGCCGGTCATCGGTGTGATCCTGATGGTCGCGATTACGGTCATCCTGGCTGCCGTCATCGGGACGTTCGTCCTCGGGCTCGGCGACCAGGTTTCCAGCACCGCACCGCAGGCCAGTTTCACGTTCGAAAATAATCAGGGATCCAGCATCGCTGCTTCCTCTACGGTTGACCCAGCTTCAGACACGGACAGTAATGTCGTGGGTGTTACCCATGACGGAGGAGATACAATCAACGCTCTTCGGAAGCAGATTGTTGGTCGGGTAGAGCTGGCGCTGTGAAAGCGTAGCGGGCAAGGGTGACGCGACAGCG